>LM655173.1:17164-17585 GCA_000824825.2 Mesorhizobium sp. ORS 3324 | reverse complement strand
CCTAGGATCCATGCCGTGACCTGCGAGCACCGCAACGGTGCAGAACGCTCACCATCCGGTTCCGCGAAAGAGTTCAAACCATTCCGGATTGTTTTTCTCGATCAGGTCGATCTTCCACTGGCGTGGCCAGCGCTTCAGCGACTTCTCGCGCTGTATGGCGTCGGCGATGTCAAAGTATTCCTCATACCAGACCAATCGCTGAACGCCGTAGCGCCTGGTGAAACGCGAGCCCTGGCCCGATTTGTGCTCAGGCATGCGACGGCCAAGGTCGTTGGTGACGCCGATGTATATCGTGCCGCCTTTCTGGCTTGCGGTCATGTAAACATAGCCGGTCATGGATCGATGTTAGCTGCCCCTGATGCAAGCGACCATCCTGCACGGTTGCATTCTATGGCCAACGTTACGGCATGGATCCTAGGGT
>LM655173.1:0-17064 GCA_000824825.2 Mesorhizobium sp. ORS 3324 | reverse complement strand
GCTTCGCCCTAGGATGACGAAATCGCGGGAAAGCACCCCCCTCTGGCCTGCCGGACATCTCCCCACTTGGGGGGAGATCAGCTGTCGCGTCGGCCTTCGCCAATCTCCAACATCGCATGTGAAGAAGCCCCCCTCACAGCTTCTTCTCCGCCAGCTCCCTGAATTCATCCGGCACCGAGCGCGCGGCTTCCAGCGCCACGGTGCCGTAGCCGACAGCCTCTTTGCCGAAGCGCTGGCGGATCTTGTCGACGGCGCGGTCGGCGCTGAAGCGGGCGAGGCCTCGCCGGCTGCCGGGCTTGAGCCTCTCGTCGGCAAGCCCGAGCGGCAGTTCGAGCTGCAGCTCGGCGCTTTCCTCCAGATGCGAGACGGAGATGGCGAGCAGCGAGATTTCTTTCTCGCCCGGATGGGCGCAAAGCACGCCGCGCACCAGCTCCTCGGCGATTTCGGCAAGCATTGTGGTGGCCTGGATCGGCTGCTCCAGCGTCACCGAGCGGGTGACCGCGCGCATGTCGGCGAAGCGCACGCGCACCGTCACCGTGCGGCCAGGCCGGTCCTTGGCGCGCAACCGGCTGGCGACGCGGTCGGCGAGATGCAAGAGCGTCGGCACGAAGACGCCGGGCAGCGCCGGCTTGCGGCCAAGCGCCGACTGCGCGCCGGCCGAATGCGCGCGGCGATGCGTCTCCAGCCGGCGCGGGTCGCGGTTCCAGGCGAGCGCGGCGAGCTTCTGGCCGGCGGCATGGCCGATCAGCCGCTCCAGCGCGCCGCTATGCGTGCGCGCCAGCTGCCCGATCGTCTCGACGCCGATCTCGGCCAGCCTGGCCTTGGTCGCCGGGCCGACGCCCCACATCAGCGACACCGGCAGATCGTGCAGGAAGGAAAGCTCGGTGCCGGGCTCGACCACCACCAGTCCGTCGGGCTTGGCCACCTGCGAGGCGATCTTGGCGAGGTGCTTCGTGCGCGCCACGCCGATCGAGATCGGCAGGCCGAGCTCTGCCTTCACGCGGCTGCGGATTCTTCTCGCGATCTCGTGCGGCGGCCCGAACAGATGCGTGCAGCCGGCCACATCCGCGAAAGCCTCGTCGATCGAGATGCGCTCGACCAGCGGCGTGAAATCGTCGAGCACCCTGATCGCCGCGTCGCCGAGGCGCTGATATTCGCTGAAGCGGCCGCCGACGAAGATCAGCTGCGGGCAGAGCTCGCGCGCCTTGCGGCCGGGCATGCCGCCGCGCACGCCGAAGATCTTCGCTTCATAGGAGGCGGCGAGCACCACGCCGCCGCCGACCGCGATCGGTTTGCCGCGCAGCGACGGGTCGAGCAGCTGCTCGACCGAGGCATAGAAAGCATCGAGATCGGCATGCAGGATGGTGGCGGCTGAAGCGGCGTTCGTGGCGAGCATCGCGCGCTCCCGTCTCCATCGCGTCCGCTTCGCGGCATCGCAGCATTAGCAGCGACTGTTGTAAGGGGCGTTTACCGGAACATAAAGAGAACAAAACCGGTTTCTTGTCAAGCCACGGCACCGCGAATGAGAACGTTCGCAACCGCGCGCAACCCACGCTTTTGGAGGCGGTTGCGTCGCAGCTGTCAGTCTCGTGGGGAGATCAAGCCGGCTTGGCGTATTGCTCGGCGCTCAGCACCTCGATGCACTGGAACGGCTGATTGCCTTCTACCCAGGCGTCATGGCCGGGTGGGATGGTGTAGGATGTGCCTTGGGTGAAGGTCTTCTCGGTCCCGTCGTTCATGCGCACGGTGATCGACCCGGAAATGACATAGCCGACATGCGAGACCTGGCAGCTGTCGGTCTTGACCACCGGCTTCACGCATTCGGACCAGCGCCAGCCCGGCTCCATGTTGAGCCGCCCGAGCGTATAGCCCGGCAGCCGCACCACTTCGACGCGCGTCTTGGCGGGCGAGCGGACCTCGTCGGGATTGTCGTGCGACTTGGCGTCGAGTTTGGTGACCTTAATTGCAGCTTCGGCCATGACATCCTCCCCTGTTTCAAGCGGAGCGCCGACGTTGCGATCGTCGGCGACCGCTGCCGGATTCATACGCCTTTCAATGAGTGATTGCTAATTTAATTGCCGCACGAGCCGCGAAATCGATTTTGCCGAGCAACGGCTATTGCACGCGCGCCCTGCCGGTGATTTGCTGTTCTTCGTGCTGGTACGACGGTGGGTGAGGGTCCGCTTCGTTTCTCGCCCAATGGGGAGAATCCTGTGAACCCTCGGCAAGTGAATTTCGCCGACATCGTCGCGGCAAAGCCAAGCCCAATCCACGACAATCCGTCTCGAATTCCGTTCGCGGGCGCGCGCTCGCCGCGCCGATTGAAACCACCATAGGCGACGAGCAAGCCGGCGAGGAGCAATGCTCGAAAAACCAGAAAAACCAGGGAGGAAGTCGATGCTCAATCAAGTCAGGCCAATGGATCCGCAATCGCCGGCCGCTACGGCCCACCGTGGCCCGCCGGCGCTGCGCCCGTGCTGCGACAGCTATGTCTGTCCGGTCTGCGATCAGGTCGTCGAACTGAATGATTTTCGCCAGGTCGTCTGGCATCAGAGGCCGGGTCACCAGCCGATGGAAATGGATGACTGAGAGCCCAGGCGGTGAAAAAAAGGCCCGCGTCTGCTCTGGAAGACGCGGGCAGGAGCTGGAGTAGCCTTTTCGTCAATGCGCTCGCGGGCAACTGGTTGCGTCTGGCCGACACGATCGGCGGGCGCGCAGGAGCCCGGCTGGAAAGCGAACGGTCCGGCACTGGGCCTATCGTCCCATGGCGCCGGTGGGACTGAAGTCGCATCCTTGAACGCAGTGGCCCGAACGGCCGGATTCAAGGAAACAAGTACGCCGCCAGTTCATTGCCCCAGAGGCCGTCGAACAAAGTCCCTTCATCGGCGGCTAAAAGAAGTGCCCGCCATCACCTGCGATGTGGCGGGCAACTTCTTGACCATTCCACCAGGGAGATGTCCATGCAACCCGGCGAGATCATAGCGAACGCATTCGCCGCCCTTTTGCTGGCAGCGTTGATCGCCGGCATCTTCCTTGTCTTCGGCCGGCCACTTTGGCCGGAACGCCAGGCTGGGATGGAGGTCCTTTTTCCGGTCGATCCGGCCACGACCGGATCGGTGCGCAGGACCTGCATCGAGCCATGCCTGCCGCCCCGCTTCGATCTCAAGCGCGCGCCGCAGAGGCCGCCGTCGAAATCGTGATCGGAACCTCGTTGCCCGCCGCGCCGTTGACTCGGGCGAAGGGATGCTGTGGGCGGAGGCCGCCATGGACAGCTTCGAACTCATCGATCTCATCTGCATCGTCGACGCCTGCGCGAGCGACCGCGTGGCGGGTCGCCTCATTTCAATGTCGAAAGCCGTCGAGGAACTGCGCGTCCTGACCGGCGACTTCGTCTCCTCGGACGAGGCGGCGGCAAACGCCTTGAGCCAGGTGGCGCTGGAACGTGGCTGCGCCGTGCTGTTCGACGAACAACCGGGCGCGGATATTGTGGGCGAGTTGTGATCTCCCTCCTTGAGGGGGAGATGTCGCCGAAGGCGACAGAGGGGGTCGCTGCGCGTGAAGCGCCTACTTCCTCTTTCACATCCGCAATGCGCCGGCGCTCTATGTGAGACGACCCCCTCTGGCCGCTTCGCGGCCATCTCCCCCTCGAGGGGGGAGATTGGTGCTCACCTCGCCAGCGTGATCACCCTGCCGGCATACATCTCGCGGTTGCCGAGCTCGGCCGTGCAGTCTGATTTCACCGCCGAGTTTCCGGTCATCGTCACGGTGCTGCCGACCAGCCGCAGGCAGCTGCCCTGCGCATTCATGTCGGAATTGCCGGCATAGGTGATGGCCGCGCTGGGGGCGTAGATGAAGCCGCTCACCACCGAGCCGGATCCGCCGTTCAGCGTCAACGCCTGCGTGTTGTCCTGGGCCTGGAAAATGGTGATGCCGGCATAGGGCCCGCTGGTCGGGGGCGACAGGTTCACCGTCTCGTTGGCATTGATGTAGAGCTGTGAGTTCTCCATTAGGAAGATCGTCACGCCCTGGCCGGTCAGGCTGCCGTTGCCGCCCGGCTTTATGGTGACGTTTCGCAGGATGTAGATGCCCGGGTTGAGCGTGATGTTGCCCGACCACGTCTTGTCGCAATAGGTGCCTTGCGAGAGCGTGACCGCCTTGCCGTTGGGCATCGACTGGCACATCCCGTAGGCGGGCGGGGTGATGCCGGCCAGCGGATCGAAGGACGCATACTGTTTTTCTAGTGGCGCGCCGCACGATAGCGTGGCGTTTGGCGGCGTGAGCCCCGAGGTGGTGCCGACCGTCGAGACGCATGCGGCGCTGACGATCGCCGAGCCGCCCCGGTTGACGGCGTCCGCCGCGTCGGAATTGGCGGCGATCACACAGCCGTTCATCGCGACATTGGTGGAGCCCTGCAGGCTGACGGCGGAACTCACATGCGGATCGAGCGCCAGCACGCAGGCCTGCGCCCCGGGCTTGATCTTGACCGAGGCCGAGCGCGTCGCCTGCCAGGCGGGCGTGCCGGCGACGAAGGCGGGCCGGCTGATGCTGGACGACAGCGAAACGGTATAGGCGCTAGGATCGCCGCTCGCCGAGGCCTGGAGGGCGGCGACGCTGTTCGAATATTCCTGCGCATCGGCGGCGGTCATGTTGGCGGCAAAGAAGGTCTGGCCGAGCTGCCGCATGTCGTTCGTCGACATGCCTGGCTGATATTTCGTGCCGATCGCAAGACTTGCCGCATCCAGTGAGTTCTGCAGCTGCGCGGCGTCGTCGCTGGTGCCGACCAGATCGACGGCGCCGGCCACGGCAAGCATCAGCGGCACCATGGCGATCGCGGTCGCCAGTCCGAAATTGCCTGCCTTCGAAGCCCAGAACTGCCTAATCATGGGAGCCGCCCTTGCCGGATATGGCAGAGTGATACGCCAGCCTTCTCTACGTGTGATTTCTGAAAAAGATAAAATGCAGGGAATGCTAAAATGGTTGGTCTTTCCGAGGCTTACATCTAAAGTCTGATGATGCATAGGACCTAAGTCGCAATAGCTGCGCCGCAAGGTGCTAAAAGGGCCCTCTGGGGTCTGACCGGCGCAAATCGAGCGAAAAAATTATCCATTCGTTTATCGAGGGGTGTTGACGTGGTCGGCGGGATAGCTTGGGTGCGCTCGGCCATGGCCACATTCGGTCGAATTTTCAGAGATTTCGTCTCCCGCCGCCTGCATAGGGGCGAGGGCGGCAATGTTGCAATTGTCTTCGCGCTCACTCTGCCGATCGTCGTCGGCGGAGCGGGGCTCGGCGTCGAAACGTCTTACTGGTACTATTCGAGCCTGAAGCTGCAGTCGACGGCGGACGCCGCCGCCTATGCCGGCGCGATCGAAAAGATCCAGGGTTCCGACACGGCGGCGATCACGGCGGCCGCTACGCAGTCGGCCACCGACAACGGCCTCGGCAACGGCACCATCGTCGTCAACACGCCGCCCACGTCTGGGCCGAACACGGCCAAGAAGGCGGTCGAGGTGATCCTCAACCAGAACCTCGATCGGATGTTCACCTCGATCTTCACGCAGACCAAGGTGCCGGAGCGGGCGAGGGCGGTGGCGCTGATCACCGATGCCTCCAAGGCCTGCGTGCTGGCGCTCGATCCGTCGGCCTCGCAGTCGGTGCTTTTCTCGGGCAGCACCAGCGTCAAGCTGAGCGGCTGCTCGGTCATGTCGGATTCGATCGCCAGCGATGCCCTCAAGGTGCAGGGGTCGGCGGGGCTCCAGGCCGACTGCCTGATCTCGGTCGGCGGCGTTTCGCTGAGCAACCCGGTGACCACGGTCTGCAAGACTCCGATCACCAAGGCCTTGCCCGCGTCCGATCCGTTCTCCAGCCTGCCAGCGCCCGCGGCCAGTGGCTCCTGCCAGAAGGTCAACAACGGCAAAACGACGCAAACGCTCCAGCCTGGCACCTATTGCAGCGGCATGGACCTCAGCGGCAATGTCACGCTTTCTCCCGGCACCTATGTCGTCCAGGGCGGTTTGAAGGTCAACGCCGGCGCGGTCATCCAGGGTGACGGCGTGACCATCTATATGACAGGTAGCAACACCGTCAGCATGAACGGCAACGCCACAGTGACGCTGAGCGCGCCGACCTCAGGTACCTATTCCGGTGTGCTGTTCTACGGCGACCGCACGGGAAGCTCGGCGCAGAGCACCTTCAACGGCACCGCGACCTCGCTTTTGACCGGCGCCATCTATTTCCCCCGGCAGCAGGTCAACTATCTCGGCAATTTCTCGGGCAAGAACGGCTGCACGCAGGTCGTTGCCGACACCATCCAGTGGTCGGGCAATTCGACCATCAACCAGGACTGCTCGAGCCTCGGGATGAACGATATCCCGGCGGCGCCGTCGGTCGCGATCGTCGAGTAGCGGCATGGAGCCGCTGGCGATCCGCTTCCGCAAGAACCGCTCCGGCGCCGCCGCTGTGGAGTTTGCGCTTGTCTTGCCGATACTTTGCACAGCTCTGTTCGGCATCGCCGACGGCTGGTCCTACGTCACCTCGTCGCTGAACATGCGGGCCGGCGTGAAGACGGCAGCGAACCTGGTGTTGGCCGGCTCCTCCGACGACAGCGCCACCCAGGCAGCAGCGCTGTCGAGCTGGGAAAGGGCCCCCGCGGACGCCCAGATCGCCGTCAGCCGCATCTACAAGTGCGGAACGACCGTTGTCGATGCCTCGACCTTGTGCAGCGGTCCAAAGGCACCTGCGGTCTATGTCCAGATCCAGGCGTCGGGCACCTGGGTTCCGCCCTTTACCTTCGGCCCGTTCCCAAACAACACCGCCATCGGCCATCAGCAGGTGGTCCGTGTCCGGTAAAGCAATTCCAGGAAAAGTGCGGAGCGGTTTTCCGTCCGGAATTGCGCAGGCAGTGAATGCAAAAGCGTTTGCCGGCAATGCCTCAGGCGGCGCCGCGATCGAGTTTGCGCTCATTGTGCCTTTCCTGATCATGCTGCTCTTCGGCATCTTCGCCTTCGGCTGGTCGATGAATGCCGACTCCAGCGTGCGCTACGCGCTGGAGGCCTCCGCCCGCTCGCTGCAGCTCAACAACACGCTGACCCAGGCCGACATACAGGCGATCGCGACGCAGAAGCTGCAGGCGCTCGGCTTGCAGAACGTCAACGTCACGATCACCACCGATCCGGCGAGCGGCGGCTTCTGCATGGCGCATGTCAACGCCAGCTACGCCTTCGTCATCAACTTCCCCTATTTCAGCGACTTCCCGATCAGCTACGCGACCACGGTGAACGTGCCGCTGGCCAGCAGCGTGGCAGGAGCTTGCCCGACCTGATCACACTGTTTGGTCTTAGGACTGGTTCGATGAACGCCGACTCCAGCGTGCGGAAAATATAAAAGTATATAACAGTATTCGCTCCGGCTCGCGTAAGAACGAACAGTTGGCACGCGTCTGCGCCAAGCGCCAAACGTTGACCGGTTTCAGCGCATGCCGTCCGGCCTGAATCCCTTGTCCGACGCAGGCCGCAGCGATCTGGGCCTATGGTCGGATGGCGCATGGGCCTTCATAGTTCCGGAGGGCCGAACTGGGCTCAGCCTTTTACTTTCGGCAATGAATTCAATAAGTTAAGGCACATATACGGTCGTTGTCGGGGCCGTGTCCCCGGCTCGCTCCCTTACCGCGACGGTATTTGTCTAAAAGTTACTCCAAGCGATTAGGAAATTCTCATATGACGCGAATTAGCGGTTGGGCAGTGGTGCGATTCACCTGCGGAGATACACGATGACAATCCGAAAAACACTTCTGGCTTCACTCGCCGTTCTGGCGCTCACGGCTGCTCCGGCGCTTGCCGGTGCCGGCGGCAATGGCGGCGGCCACGGCAACAGCGGCGACCATGGCGGCGGCAACGGCAATGGTGGCGGCAACGGCGGCGGCAAGGGCAACAGCGGCGCCTCTCATGGCAAGGCATCAGCTCCGGGCCAGTTGTCGAAGGCCGACGACACCACGGATGACACCGCCACGGCAGCCACGTCGCACGCAAACATCCATTCGAAGCTCGGCCGGCTGAACTCGCTTCAGCGCAACATCAACGCCTACTTGAACTCCAAGGGCCCGAAGTTCGCGGCCATCCAGGCTTATGTGACGGCGGCGGCAACGGCACAGAACGCGCAGGCCAAGCTGGACGCGGCAAACGCCAAGCTGGCCGCCGACCAGACTCAGCTCGACACGCTCAATCAGCAGCTCGCCGACCTCAATGCGACTAACACAACCGGCTTCACGCCCGAACAGCTGGCGGCTCTCGACGCGCAGAAGGCCGACGTTCAGGCGCAGATCGACGCCCAGAACGCGACGATCACCGCTGACACCCAAGCGGTCGCGGATGCCCAGGCTGCGGTGACCGCTAACCCCGCGCCCACGGACGCTACGCTCGACGCAGCCCTTACCGACATGGCCAACAAGCCGGTCGACGCCGATGTCACCGACTGGGCCAAGGGCGTTCTGGCCGACAAGATCGATCAGGAAGCCGCCGCGATGCAGTAAGGCGCGGTCGCAGCGCAGCCGCCAGAGGGTGAACTGCCATGCCGTCGGGCCTTGCCCGGCGGCATTTTTGTTTGGCGCGCCGGCGTCGCACTGTTTTTGCATATCGCGGCGCGCCGGCCGTCGCACTGTTTTGCATATCGTGGCGCGCCGGCCGTCGCGCCGGGGTTCCGTCCATTGCGCGGACCATACCACGAAGAGATCGGCGGTTTCCCCGCCGCCTCACGCCGATTTCAGTCGAAATTCAGCCGTACATCATGACCGCAGGCCGGGGCTTCGGGCAGCATGACCGAAAATGGAAGGGATGCATCATGACGGACATGCAAGGCGCACGGCACTGGGATGAGAACAATTCCCGCAGCTTTCTCGACTACGGGCGCTACTTCGTTCCCGAACGCGAGCGTCAGATCGACATCATCACCGAGCTGATCCCAGCCACGCCTGGCAGCCTCATGGTCGAGCTCTGCTCCGGCGAGGGTTTGCTCAGCCGCGCCCTGCTCGAGCGGTTTCACGATTGCCGGGTGCTGGCGCTCGACGGTTCGGAGCGGATGCGCGAGCAGACGCAAAAAACCTGCAGCGATCATATTGGCCGCCTGGCCACGGCCGCCTTCGAGCTGGCGGATCGCGGTTGGCGAACCTTTTCCGAGCCGCCGCACGCGATCGTCTCCTCGCTCGCCATCCACCATCTCGACGGGAGCCAGAAGCAGGTTCTGTTTGCAGACCTTGCTGCGGCGCTCCGCCCCGGTGGCGTCCTGGTGGTGGCCGACATCGTGCGTCCGCCAAGTGCTGCGGGCCTCGCCATCGCCGCGCGGCAGTGGGACGAGGCGGTGCGTTCGTGCTCGCTCGCCATCGACGGCGACCTCGCGGCCTTCGCCGAGTTCAACCGCCTCGGCTGGAACTATTTCCGCAATCCCGACGGCGAGCCTATCGACAAACCGTCCTCGCTGGCCGATCAACTCTCCTGGCTGTCCGAAGCCGGGTTCACCGCGGTCGATTGCGCCTGGCTGTTCGCCGGCCACGCCATCTTCAGTGGACGGAAGTCTGATGTCGCGGGACAGTCTTGATGTCTTCAGATGTGTTAGGGTGTTGATCGACAGTTAGCCGTCGTGCGGCCGAACTGGCTTGACGTCTCCGCGGGGGGCGACATGACGACGTTCGAATTTTCCGACCACAGGCTCGATCTGCGCAAAGGCAGATTGCAGAGGGGTGGGCATGACGTCGATCTGCGCGCCAAATCGCTGTCGCTGCTCACCTATCTCCTGGAGAACGCCGGCCGCGTCATCGGCAAGGACGAGCTGGTCAATGCAGTCTGGCCCAACATCGCCGTCTCCGACGATTCTCTCACCCAATGCATGAAGGATATCCGCAAGGCGCTCGGCCCGGATGCCGACGGACTGATCCGCACCGTGCTGCGGCGGGGCTACGTGATCGACGAGGATCGCGTCCGCCGGATCGATGAACGCGAGGCGACCACCGCCGGAGCGGAGCAGGGTGCCGGCGACGCCCCGTCGATTGCGGTGCTGCCTTTCGAGAATCTCAGCGGCGACCTGGCGCAGGACTATTTCGCCGACGGCATGGTCGACGAGATCATCACCGCGCTGTCGCGCATGCGCTGGCTGTTTGTCATCGCCCGCAATTCGAGCTTCGCCTACAAGGGGCAGGCCGACGGCTTGAAAAGGGCCGGAGCCGAACTCGGCGTGCGTTACCTGCTGACCGGCAGCGTCCGCAAGGCTGGCGACCACATTCGCCTCACCGGCCAACTCATCGATCAAGCCTCCGGCAAGACGATTTGGGCCAACCGCTACGACGGAACCATGGCCGACGTGTTCGACCTGCAGGACCGTTTCGCGGAGAGCGTCGTCGGCGCCATCCAGCCTTCCATCCTGTCGGCCGAGATCGAGCGTTCAAGGCGCAAGCGGCCGGAAAGCCTCGCCGCCTACGACTACGTGCTGCGCGCCTTTCCGCTCACCTGGTCGCTCGTGCGGGCGCAGAACGAGGAGGCCGGGACGCTGCTTGACCATGCGATCGCTATCGAGCCGAATTATCCGCTGGCGCTTTCGCTGCTCGCCTGGTGCCATCTGCAGCGCGCCGCCTATCATTGGACCGAAACGCCAGCTGCGTCCCGGGAGGAGGGCCTGCGCTTGGCGCAGAAAGGGGCGGCGCTCTCCGGGGACGATCCGATGGTGTTGGCCGTGCTCGGCGCAGCGCATTCCTTCGCCCGCGACTTTGATGTCGCCGACCTGCATCTGGCGCGGGCGCGCGCGCTCGATCCGAATTCGGCCTGGGCCTGGATGCGCAGCGCGTGGCTCGATATCTATCGCGAGCGGCCCGAGGCGGCGATCGAGAAGTTTGAGCATTTCGAACGGCTGAGCCCGCGCGATCCGATGGGCTATATGGCCGAGATCGGCATCGGCGCCGCCCATTTCGTCGCCGGGCGCTACGAGGAAGCATTGCTCATGACGCAGCGCGGGCTCAGCCGGCAGCCTGGTGCCACCTGGGCGCTGCGCCAGCTGGCGGCGACACTGGTCCACGCCGGCCGCAAGGACGAAGCCCGGCGCGTTTGCGCCAGGCTGATGGAAGCCTTTCCAGGTCTGACGATCTCCAAGATCTGTGAAACGTTGCCGTGCGAGGCTGACACGCGGGAACGCATCGCCTTCGGATTGCGCGAAGCTGGCCTGCCGGAGTGATCCTCGACGAACTGAAATTTGCCGCGGCACCCGACCTCGGGCTGATCGAATCGGCGCCAGCGCTGCCTTCGGATTTCGCCGCAATTTCCCCGAAGTTTCGCCACGGTCTCACGATCTCCGGCCGGGAGCCGGCTACCGTCATCCTCGCTGTCGCTCAGACAGTTTCGAGGATGGAGACAACACCATGACCACGCTGGTTCCTTTCATCAGCATAGCAGCCGGTCGCCCGTCGCATGCTTCCCCCTCACGACTTTTCCGGCTGCTGGCCGCCGTGATCTCGGCGCTGCTGTGGCTGCCGCGCTTCTGGAAGGCGCGGCGTGACCTCGCAGCCCTTGCCGCCATGAGCGAGTGCGAGCGCCGCGACATCGGCCTCACGGCCTTCGACGTCGAAAACGCGCTCGCGCTGCCTGTCGAGTGCGACCCCACCGAGGCGCTTGCGTGCATCGCCGACGACCGTCGTCACCGCCGCGAATGCTGAACGCCGGCGCTGCTGACGCTGAAGGCCGAGTTCCGTCGCGCCGGGCTGTCCCGCCGGCGTCGGCGCTTCGGCCTCAGCTGCGGCCCTGCAATCCACACCAAAGCTGCCGCCGACCCTCGGTGCATCATGGCTAATATGCTTTGCGCCGTGTAGATTTATCGACGTAGGGGTTCACAAGGCATTGGGAGAACATTCATGCCACGGGTTTCGGAGCTTTTCTTCAAGACGGCCATCGTGTTTCTCATCCTGGGCGTAGCGGCCGGGCTGCAGATGGCGATTTCGCACGATCACGGCGCCTTTCCGGCGCACGCCCACATCAACCTTCTCGGCTGGGTCACCAGCGCGATCTTCGGCGGTTATTACGCGCTCAATCCCGGCAAGGCCGAGCGCCGCATCGCCATGATCCACTATGGCCTCTACACGGTCGGTCTCGTCGTCATGCTGCCGGCGCTCTACTGGATGCTGGCCGGCGGCCATCCGGAGATCGAGCCGGTCGTGGCGATCGGCTCGCTGATCGTCGCCGCCTCGGTGCTGGTCTTTGCCTTCGTGGTCTTCTCGTCACCGGAAACGGTGCGCTCGGCCACGGCCGCCACCGCGCGCTGACGCCGAACCAGGAGCGCGTCGCCTGAACACGCTTCGGCGCGACGCGCTTTCTTCGTCACGGGAATAGGTTCGTTCGGTGGACATCGCCGACCGTTTGAGGTTAACCGCGGCTTCGGACGGCGTCATTCCAGGGCGAAGCTCCCTCAAGGAGACCCGAGGATGACGACCGGAGGGGCGTCGGTTCCACAAAACGCTGAAGCGATGCTAAGGCAGCAGCCGCGGGAACAGCCGCGAGATCAGCGCGTGGATGATGCCGTCCCGCTCGAACGGGCCGGGCAGCTTGGCGGCGCCGGCGTCGGTCGCCTTGGTCTCGTCCGTCACGCGGCCTTCGCCTTGCACGAGCCACAGCACGGCCACGAAGTAGCCTGCCTGCAGCACCACGGCTGCGAGGAATGTCCAGCCCAGCGACTGCCAGACCGATCCGGTCGACGCGTAGGTCCAGCCCAGGACCACCAGGAGCGTTGCCGTCATTCCCACAAGAAACTGCGGAAAATACATATGCCCAACCGAGCGCCGCGACCGCGCGTGCGATCATCGACTATCTCGCCCATTCCTCTACCCGCCTCGACCCTTGCATCTTTCCGGTAGGATCGCAAGGCTGAACAATGCCTGCAAGAAGCCTCCATCCCATTGGTCTTTCGGCCGATGGCCCCAGGACCCGTGGTCCGGGACTTCCTGCTCTAGGAACCAAGCCGAGGCCGATCCGTTCCCAAGCGCTGCATTATTCAGGAGAAGCTAATGGACTGCGGCGCCACGAGGCGCGGCGGCTTTTCGCACTTTGTTTTGGCTGCGAAAGGGGTGGTCGAGGTTCAGACACCGGTCCATGAGGTCTCTCCGGGCAAAAATCTGGCCCGCCGTTGGGCGCGGCGGGCCACCTCCTTGTCGCGATGGTCGCGATGCTGTCGGGATCAGGCCTCCAGGATCGCCACGATCTCGTAGGTGTCCGGATCGACGATGACGATGCGTCCGTCGGCTAGCACGAAATACTCAAAGTCCGCGTAGGCCGGGACGATCTTCACGATCCGCGCCGGCACGCGATGCAGGCGGATCTTGTGCCGCGGGATCTGGACGCCAACCGAGATGTCGAAGTCGACACTCGCGACCGGCTGGACGTGGGTCTCGTGGATGATCTGCGTGATCTGCGTCTTCTGCTCGACAGTCACGTTGTTGATCGAGGCCGTCTTGTCCTGGTCGGTCTGGACCTTGGCGTTGCCCTGGGCGTTCTGCTGAGTGGTCGTACCGGTCTTGCCCTGAGCATTCTGCTGGGTCTGCATCTTGGTGGTGCCCTGAGCGTTCTGTTCAGTGGTCGTGCCGGTCTTGCCCTGGGCGTTCTGCTCAGTGGTCTTCATCTTGGTCTTGCCCTGGGCCTGTTCGTTTGCACCCTTCGGGCAGTTGGCCATGCCGGCCTTGCACTTGGCCGTCCCCTGAGCCTGCTCTTCTGTGCTGGTGCCGGCCTTGCCCTGAGCCTGCTCTTCGGTCTTCGTCTTGGTCTTGCCCTGGGCCTGTTCCTTCGTGCCCTTCGGGCAGTTGGCCATACCGGTCTTACACTTGGCCGTACCCTGAGCCTGCTCTTCGGTGCTGGTGCCAGCCTGACCCTGAGCCTGCTCGTTGGTCTGCATCTTGGCCTTGCCCTGAGCCTGTTCCTCGGTGTTGGCGCCAGCCTTGCCCTGGGCATTCTGCTCGGTCTGCATCTTCATCTTGCCCTGGGCCTTCTCGCCAGTCTTGCCACCCTTCTGGCAGTCGGCCTGGCCGGCGACACAGTTGTTGTCGCCGCTCGGCTGCGCCGATTCGGTCTGCGCCATCGCGGCGCCGCAACCGACACCGAGCGCGATCATGCTCGTTATCAGGAGATATTTCATCGGATTTCCTCCTCGGAGAGTCGGTCCCTTCGCTGGGTAAACCCTCGGTGAAGAGCATTGTTCCGGAACCGTCGCGAAGTCGCGGTGACGTTTTGTGAAAATGCCACCGACAAATTTTGGAGGAACAAGGCTTGGCCGGCGGCGTTTGGCCAATGCCGACCTGCTGCGAAAAATCGCAGGCGCTGCGCAGGAGGCAATGTCGCCCGCGAAAAGATTCACGCGCGAACGCAAAAGGAGACGACCATGAAAATGCATCTCACAGTCGCCGCCGGGCTGCTTTTCCTTGCCGGCGCAGGCGCCGCCGCCGCTCAGGATGTTGTCATCCAGCCCGAGCAGGAAACAGTGATCCGCGAATATGTGCACAAGCAGCCATTGGCCTCGGTGAAGGTTCCTGGCGTGGAGCTCAGCGTCGGCAGCGTCCTTCCAGACACGGTCGAGCTGCATGAGGTGCCGAACGTCAAATACCGCTATGTGGTCGTCGACAACCAGACGGTGATCGTCGATCCCGACACCCGCAAGATCGTCGAGGTGATGCAGTAAGACCGGCCGGACGATGCCGGCCAGATATGACCGGAATGGCCCTCGCCACCGACGGGTGGCGGGCCATGCCCCAGTATTATTTTGTTACCATGCGCTAACGGAACCTTCCGCCCGTGCGGGCGTTGCCGCCTCTGTGTCCGCATTTGCCTCATCAGCGACATTAACCACGGGCAGGATGCGGATTCGGGCGGTGGCGAAACAGGCACGGGTCGGGGGAGGAGACTGACCAATATGTCGAAACGAGAAATCGGAACATCCCGGTCGCTTGGGATGCGTGTCGCCGATCTGAGGGCCAGGATGCGCGACGCCCGGATCACCGAACACGAGATGAAGACCTTCCAGAAGGTCGCGGCCATCATGGGGGGCGGCGATGGCTCCCTACGCATCGATGCGGACGACTTGATCGCCGCATCGTTCGTCACAGAGGCGTCGGGCGAATCGTCGCCGAACTGACAGCAGCCTTCCTCCCGCCATTCGACGTCGAGCGCCTGCCGGCCTGGACAGGACGGCGGCGCGGCGTTGCGCGTGCGCCACACCGGCGCTGGCGAAAGTCGGGATTGGCCGCGCGCCGATTGACAGCGTCCGGTTGCGGCTTAGTCTGGAGCAACCGAAACGAGCGGGGGATTGCGATGAGGAAGACCTATGAAAAGCCGGTGCTGGTGAAGCGCGAGAGGCTGTCCTCGGTGGTGGCCAGTCCGCTGTCGCGCGGCTGATCCATTGCGGGCGGCCGTCCGCCGCCTCGATCGATCGAAGCCCTTCGCGTCGCGAAGGGCTTTTCTTCCTACTGCCGTGGTTGGTTCGGGCGCTGCCGCGGTCGGCTTGCGCGCCTGATCGTGCCGCGCCTGATCTTGGCTTCGCGCAGCGCCGTCACCGGATCGACGCCGGTCCACAGGATGCCGGCCTTCTCCGCGAATGCGAGGAAGGCCTGCCGCGCCTGCCCGAGCTGCATCTCTCCGGTTCGCGCAGACTCGCAGGCGCGCAGCGCCGCGCAATAACAGTCGCCGCGCAATGCCGGCGGCCATTCCTTCAGGAAATTCTGCATCGCAGCCAGTGAGGCGATCTCGCGCTTGAAACCGGCGCCGACGGCGATCGCAACCGGGGTACGCAGGGGCATGTCGCTTGCTTCATTCATGACTGAGCCTTCGGCTTGTCGAATTGTTTAACGCGAACAATGCAAAGACGCCGCGACGGTTCCCCGTTACCTCCGCCGGGCGAAATCAATTAGCCGCCGCTGACGGAACTAGAGCGTTGCGCAGGCGTTTGCACCGCGAGCTCCTATGTTCGACCTGCCGCTGCTTCCACCCCTTGGCGGAGGCAGTGCGGAGCTCGCCAACGCAACAGGAGACCTACGATGAAAACCACCCTCATTCCTGCTGTCGCCGGCCTGGCTCTGGTGGCCGGCATCGGCATCGCGGCTGCGGACGAGGTGATCGTCACCCCTGAGCAGCAGACTGTCGTCAAGGAATACGTCCACAGGCACCCGGTCGCCTCGGTCAATGTCCTGGGCCTCGAGCTCGGCATCGGCTCGACGGTGCCCGATACCGTCGAATTGCAGACCGTGCCGGACGTTCAGTACAGGTATACAGTCGTCAACGACCATACGGTTCTGGTCGACCCGAGCACGCGCCGGGTCGTCGAGGTCATCCAGTAGCCGTAGTGCTCTACGAGCCCCGATCCTCCCGCCACGCCGGCGGGGGGATGCCGGCTCCTAGACAGGAGTCGCACCATGCACCATCCCCATGTCGAATCACCTGACATTGCCAAAAACGTTGACAAGCTTCTGGCTGAACATTGCACCGGCCTGCTGTCGATGAAGGATGCCATCGCCATTCTGCGCGAGCGCACCGGAACCGATCGCTCTGACGCCGATTTAGCCGGATTGATTACGAAAAAGGCAGCGCATCTCGGCATTGCCATCGTCTCCGACATGCACTGAAGAAAATCGCTGTCGAAGTTCAGCCGCCGAAGCGTCGATGCGCAAGACGCCACCGCAAAATTCGACTAGTGTTTCCGTCGGGGAACGGCCCCAAGCTAATGGAGGCGACAGTGACGGACGACAGGCAGGAGCGCATTCGCCGGCGGGCGCACGAGATCTGGGAGCAGGCCGGCCGGCCGGAAGGCGCCCATATGCAGCACTGGGACCAGGCGGCCGCCGAGATCGACGCCGATCAGAAGAAGCCGAAAGCCAAGGCCGCCCCCAAGAAGGCGGCCAAGCCAAAGGCTGCGAAGGCTGAAAAGCCGGCCAAGGCAGACAAACCCGCCAAGGCAAAGGCAGCCGCCAAGCCCAAAGCCAAAGCCTGATTTCCGGCGGCTGCGCCGTCCCCTTTCCTTCTCCCCTTGTGGGAGAGGTGGCCAGCGAAGCTTGGTCGGATGAGG
>LM655172.1 GCA_000824825.2 Mesorhizobium sp. ORS 3324 | reverse complement strand
CCCCGGAACATGACGTCTAGCGCCAGCAGTTCGGCCCAATCGCCTTGCCGCTCACCGGCGGCTTCGCTACATCGGGTAATGAGTGCAATCCGGAGTGCCCCGCCATGGCCGAAGCCTATGATCCCGGCAACATCTTCGCAAAAATCCTGCGCGGCGAGATTCCGTCGCAGCGAGTCTATGAGGACGACTCGGTCGTTGCCTTCATGGATGTGATGCCGCAAGGGGTCGGCCACACGTTGGTGGTGCCGAAGGCGCCGTCGCGCAATATCCTCGACGCCGACCCGGCGACCTTCGGCCCGCTGTTTGCGGTGGTGCAGAAAATGGCGGTGGCCGTGAAGAAGGCTTTCAACGCCGACGGCGTCACGCTGATGCAGTTCAACGAGCCGGCTTCCGGGCAGACTGTCTTCCACCTCCATGTCCACGTTATCCCGCGCTTCGAGGGCGTGCCGCTCAAGCCGCATTCCGGGCAGATGGAGAAGCCGGAGGTTCTGGCCGAGAATGCCGGCAAGATCCGGGCAGCGCTCGGAAACTGATCCCCACCGCGGGCTCAGCCGGCCCGCAATTGTGCCAGCGTTACGAAGGCCGTCGGCTCCGGTCCGGCGATCAGCCGCTGCCGGATCGCTTCGGCGCAAGCGTCCGGGCTCGTCCGCGACGTGTCGACTTCCAGGTCGTAGATGCCGGGCTTGTGCACTTCTTCCTGCCACAGGCGCACAGGCCGCGGTAACGGATCCTGGTCCGATCCGGTCACATATGTTCCGTCCGCGGCACCGGCGGCGCGTCTTTGCAGACACCTCGATCGCACAGCGAACGCCGACGAACAGGACGGGTAGACCTGCTAGGCGCCGGGCGCAGGCGGGCAGGATATCGAGCGGCTGAGAATAGGCGTCATGGTGCCCGACATCGGTAACGACATTCAGCCCCAGCCGGCTGTTGGCGGCGATGGAGTCGTAAAGCGCGGCGTAGAGGCGCGGCACAAAGGCCTCGATGTCGGGGCGCTCCCCGCCGGGGCGCAGGCCGATGCCCGGACGCAACCGCGGCGGCGTGATTTGCGCATAGGCGTCGACGCCGAGATTGACCCAAACGCCGTCGAACATCTCCTGAATGGCGGCGGCGATGCTCGATTTTCCGGATCGCGGCGCGCCGTTGAGGATGACGATTTGTCCAGCAGTCATGCGCCAAAGCAATTGCACGAAAAGTGGCTTCCGTCCGGAATTGCGTAAAAGCAAATCCGGCGATCTTCCAATGAAAAAGCCCCGTTGCCGGGGCTTTTTGCACTTCCAAGCACGGGCCGATCAGCCCTTGCGGGGCAGTTGTGGCACCAGGCTGCGCTTGCCGCCATCCTTGCCCTTCGGCACCGGCTTCTGCGCTGCCGTCTTCTTGGCGACAGGCTTCTTCGCCACCGCCTTCCTCGACTTCGGAGCGTTGTCCGGCTCTTCCTTCTTCGGCTTCACCGGAGCTTCGTCGGCGAGCGATTCGAGCTTCAGGCCGGTCTCGCCGGTTTCCTTCTTCTCGACGGTGACGCGCACTGTGCCGCCCTTCTTCAGCTTGCCGAACAGCACCTCGTCGGCCAGCGGCTTCTTGATGTGCTCCTGGATGACGCGCCCGAGCGGACGCGCGCCCATGCGCTCGTCATAGCCCTTGTCGGCAAGCCAAGCGATCGCATCCGGCGACAGATCGAAGGTGACGCCACGCTCGGAGAGCTGGGCCTCAAGCTGCATGACGAACTTCTGCACCACCTGATGGATGACCGGGACCGGCAGCGAGCTGAACGGTATGATCGCATCGAGACGGTTGCGGAACTCCGGCGTGAACAGCCGGTTGATCGCCTCCACGTCGTCGCCCTCGCGCTTGGTCGAGCCGAAGCCGATCGCCGCGCGCTGCGCGTCCGACGCGCCCGCATTGGTGGTCATGATCAGGATGACGTTGCGGAAGTCGATCTGCTTGCCGTTGTGGTCGGTCAGCTTGCCGTGGTCCATCACCTGCAACAGGATGTTGAACAGGTCCGGATGCGCCTTCTCCACCTCGTCGAGCAAGAGCACGCAATGTGGATGCTGGTCGACACCGTCGGTCAGCAGGCCGCCCTG
Source organism: Mesorhizobium sp. ORS 3324 (assembly GCA_000824825.2). GTDB lineage: Bacteria > Pseudomonadota > Alphaproteobacteria > Rhizobiales > Rhizobiaceae > Mesorhizobium. The sequence goes on along the minus strand of LM655172.1, from coordinate 105,821 downwards.
GTCGAAGCCGACATAGCCGGGAGGCGCGCCGATCAGCCGCGAGACGGTGTGGCGTTCCATGTATTCCGACATGTCGAAGCGGATCAGCTCCACGCCGAGCGAGGCGGCAAGCTGCTTGGCGACTTCGGTTTTGCCGACGCCGGTTGGCCCTGAGAACAGGTAGGAGCCGATCGGCTTCTCCGGTTCGCGCAGGCCGGCGCGCGCCAGCTTGATCGCCGAGGTCAGCGCGGTGATCGCGGTGTCCTGGCCGTAGACGACGCGCTTCAGCTCGACATCGAGGCCTTGCAGCACCTTCTCGTCGTCGGCCGAAACCGTCTTCGGCGGGATGCGCGCCATGGTGGCAATCGTCGCCTCGATTTCCTTGATGCCGATCGTCTTCTTGCGCTTGGCCTCCGGCACCAGCATCTGTGAGGCGCCGGTCTCGTCGATGACGTCGATCGCCTTGTCCGGCAGCTTGCGGTCGTTGATGTAGCGGGCCGAGAGCTCCACCGAAGCCTTGATCGCTTCCGCCGTGTAGCGGACCTTGTGGAACTCCTCGAAATAGGGCTTCAGGCCCTTCATGATCTCGATGGCGTCCTCGACGGTCGGTTCGTTGACGTCGATCTTCTGGAAGCGCCGCACCAGCGCCCGGTCCTTCTCGAAGAACTGGCGGAACTCCTTGTAGGTGGTTGAGCCGATGCAGCGGATCGCGCCTGACGAGAGCGCCGGCTTCAACAGGTTCGACGCATCCATGGCGCCGCCGGACGTGGCCCCTGCCCCGATCACGGTATGGATCTCGTCGATGAACAGCACGGCGCCGGGATAGTCCTCGAGCTCCTTGACCACCTGCTTCAGACGCTCCTCGAAGTCGCCGCGATAGCGGGTGCCGGCCAAGAGCGTGCCCATGTCGAGCGCGAAGATGGTGGCGTCCAGCAGCACCTCAGGCACGTCGCCTTCGACGATGCGCTTGGCCAGCCCCTCGGCGATCGCCGTCTTGCCGACGCCGGGGTCGCCGACATAGAGCGGGTTGTTCTTGGAGCGGCGGCACAGCACCTGGATGGTGCGGTTGATCTCGCTCTCACGGCCGATCAGCGGATCGATCTTGCCGGAGCGGGCCTTGTTGTTGAGATTGATGCAGTAGGCCGTCAGCGCGTCCTGCGGCTTCTTCTTGCCGCCGTCCTCCTGCGGCTCGGCGCCGTTCTGGCCGCCCTGCTCCTCCTCGGCGCCGCGCGGCGTGCGCGACTCCGAAGCGCCCGGGCGCTTGGCGATGCCGTGCGAGATGTAGTTGACCGCGTCGTAGCGGGTCATCTGCTGTTCCTGCAGGAAATAGGCGGCGTGGCTCTCGCGCTCGGCGAAGATGGCGACGAGCACGTTGGCGCCGGAGACTTCCTCGCGCCCGGACGACTGCACATGGATGACGGCGCGCTGAATGACGCGCTGGAACCCGGCGGTCGGCTTGGAATCCTCGTCGTAGCCGGTGACGAGGTTGTCGAGCTCGGTGTCGATATAGGTGAGGACAGTGTGCTTGAGCTCGTCGAGATCGACGTTGCAGGCGCGCATGACGGCCGCGGCCTCGGTGTCGTCGATCAGCGCGAGCAGCAGATGTTCGAGCGTCGCATATTCATGGTGTCGTTCGTTGGCGAATGTCAGCGCCTGATGTAGCGCCTTTTCCAGGCCTTGGGAGAAAGCCGGCATGTTACCTCACTTCTTCTCCATCACGCATTGCAGCGGATGCTGATTCTGTCGGGCGAAATCCATGACCTGAGACACTTTGGTCTCGGCCACCTCGAATGTGTACACCCCGCACTCGCCCACTCCATGATTGTGAACATGCAGCATGATGCGTGTGGCGGCCTCGCGGTCCTTCTGGAAAAAGCGCTCCAGGACGTGAACCACGAACTCCATTGGAGTGTAGTCGTCGTTAAGAATGAGGACCCTGTAGAGACTGGGCTTCTTGGTCTTGGTTTTGGTGCGCGTGATAACCGCCGTACCGCGACCGGGGTCGTTCCGGTCGCCGTCACTTTGCATTCGCACCACGCCTGCCGTGGCAGTCAAACCGATCGTCACGTGTCCTGCCTTTTCGAATCCTCATGCGAGTTCAACATGTAGGTCTTCGATGAACGATTTTAAGCCCTTCTGTTTAGCTGACAATATGGCTAGGTGGCCAATCTTCAGCGATTTTCTCAATCGTGAATGCGGCAAGGCGCTGGCGGTTGCGGCCGCGCATGAAAAAACCCGGCCGCGCTTCCGCGACCGGGTCCTGTCTGCAGGCCGGCAGGCCGTGTCGGATGTGATCCGACGAAGTTACTTCGCCTTGGCGACGACCGATTCGAACGGCTTGTAGGCTTCCTTGGCGAGCTCGGCATAGAGGTTGCCGATCTTGCTGGCCTCGGCCACGAAGCTCTCGTAGCTCTGCTTGGCGTAGTCGGTCTGGATCTCGATGGCCTTCTCGATCGACTTGGCCGAGAACAGCTTCTCGAAGGCGGCGCTGCCTGCCTCGAAGCTCTTCTTGGTGTATTCGCCGGCCTCGGTGGCGATCGCCTGCGCGCCCTTGGTGAGCGAGGCGAAGCTCTTCAGCCCGGTGTCGGCAAACTCCTTGCCGTATTTCGTGAAGTCCTCATAGGTCTGGGTCATTTCATGCTTCCCTTGGTTGAAACGCCCATTAGCCCCGGGCGCCCTTGTGCAATGCACCGGAATATATTGTGCACCGCACAAAAAGTCAAGATTCCCTTGAGCCGCAAGGGGCCCGAGCAGCAGCAACGGCTAAAATTCGAATAAACAGAGGCTCAAATCGCCGGAAAATGGTGAACGCCGCGGTTACCATAAACGGATTGGTAACGCTGACCGCGATAGCTTGGCCGAAAGTGAGGCAGGCACTCCCTCAGCCGCCTCCGGGGCAACGAAAATTCAGGGTAAGTAGCGGTGCGTCAGGCGTTGTCGGGCTTCGTCTCCAGATCTTCATTCACTTTCAAGGCAATCATGATCGCCGCGCTCGCGGTGACGATTGCCGCCACCGATGTCGCTGTGGCTCTTGCCGCGAAGTCCGCGGCCATCGTCGTCGACGCCAAGACCGGCAAGGTGCTCTATTCCGCCGACGCCAACGGCCGGCGCTATCCCGCCTCGCTCACCAAGATGATGACGCTCTACCTCACCTTCGAGGCGCTGGCGAAGGGCAGGATCAGCAAGAACACGCCGGTGCCGTTCTCGGCCCATGCCGCGGCGATGCCGCCGACCAAGCTCGGTGTGCGCGCCGGCGGCTCGGTATCGGTCGAGACTGCGATCCTGTCGATGGTGACCAAGTCCGCCAACGACTCTGCGGCCGCCCTGGGCGAGCTGCTCGGCGGCAGCGAAGACAATTTCGCCCGCATGATGACGGCCAAGGCACGCCAGCTCGGCATGAACGGCACCGTCTTCCGCAACGCCAACGGCCTGCCCGATCCCGGCCAGTTCACCACGGCGCACGACATGGCCATGCTTGGCATCGCGCTGCGCGAGCATTTCCCGCAATATTACGGCTATTTCTCGCAGCGCTCGTTCCTTTATGGCCGCCAGCGCATCAACGGCCACAACCGTCTGCTCGGCCGCATCAAGGGCGTTGACGGCATCAAGACCGGCTACACGCGTGCTTCCGGTTACAACCTGGTTTCCTCCGTCGCCGACGGCGACCGCCGCCTGGTTGCGGTCGTGATGGGCGGCGCTTCCGGCCGCAGCCGCGACAACCAGATGGCCTCGTTGATCAACACCTATCTGCCGCGCGCCTCGACCCGCGGCGGCGGCAATCTGATCGCCAAGGCCGGTGGCGACAATCCGGTCAAGACCTTGGCAAAGGTCTTCCTGCCGAAGCATGACGCGCCCGCGCCGGACGAAAAGCCGGCTGTCGACGACACCGCCGTCGCGTCGGCCGACGACGATATGAGCGACGACAGCGCCCAGGCCGCCGAGGAGACCAAACCGGTCCTTCAGGTCAGGAAGGTGAAGACGGTTGCCGTGGCCGCCATGGCTCCGACCCCGGCTCCCGCGCCCCAAGAGGACGCTTCACAGACCGAACCGACATCCCAGGCTGTCGCAGCCTACGCCGAGCAGGCTCCACAGGCTCCAGCGGCCGCGCAGGCCGTCGACCCGGTCAAGACCTCGTCGGTGCCGACGGGATGGGTGGTGCAGGTCGCCTCCTCGCCCACGCAGGCGGGGGCCAAGGCCCTCCTCGACAAGACGAGCAAGCAGGCGCCGAAGGTTCTTGCGGACGCGGAGGGCTTCACCGTCGCGTTCGACAAGGGCGGCTCCACCTATTACCGCGCCCGCTTCGGTGGGTTCGACTCGAAGGATGCGGCCTGGAAGGCCTGCGATGCCCTGAAGCGAAAGAAAATCTCGTGCTACGCCGTGCAGCAATAGGCGGCTTTTGAAATCTCCCGGAAGGTTCAGTGTCGAAGGAGACTAGTCGTGATTGGAGAGCAAGACGTCCTTGGCTTCATTGATTCGCGCCGCCAGGACAGAAGTGCCGCCGACATCGGCGTTCAGGCGCTGCATCAGGCGGCGGTGCGCCTTGCGGATATCCGCCGCGGCAGCCCCCGCTTCAAGACCAAGGATCTTGTAGGCCTCCTCCTTAGTCATGGCGCCCGCACCTGGCGTAACACCCAGCCCTTCGCCACTGTCCGGCTGCGCGTCCTTGCGCCAGACGGGAAAACGGCCGTCAAGATACGTCTCTAGGAGCTGGCGGCTCTCCGGATCGGGACGCAGCTCAGCATAGAGTTGCTTGAGGTCCGCGATCCCCATCGCGCCGAGCATCTTGCCCTCATAGCGGCCGGCCAGGACAAGGCCGTCGAGCTTGCCGCTGTCGTGGTCGAGGTCAACTTCGAGAGCCGCGGTGCGCACGGTCGAGCGCTTGGCCGCGACAGCTTTCGCCGGCGGCCGGCTCGCCCGCATCCATCCATACCAGCCGGCCGCCGCGATCATCAGCAGGCCGCCAATGCCGCTGCGGCCGACCACGAGCATCGCCGCGCCGATCAGCCCCAGCAGCGCCGGTCCAAGCGTTCTGAGATTGTCCGCCATCCTGGCGGCATCGGCGCGCACGAAGATCGTGGCGGCGCCGAAAAGCACCAGCAGCAGGGCCGCCAACGCAATGATCACGCCCATCGGTTTGCATCATCCGGATGATTGCGCCTGTAATCAGGATGGGGTGCAGCCGCCGCGCTTGCAAGTCCCTCATTGGACGAGCCGAGACGCCAGCGGCCAAGTGACGGTGCGTGCTGAGTTAGAGCAGGCCGAGCTCGGCAAGCTCCATTCGCAGTTTCGGCGGCATCTCGGCCAGTGCGGCCTTGCCCTTGCCGAGATCGGCCGGAGCATCGGAGGGCTTCAGATAGCGCCAGCCCTGGAAGGCGCGGCGCGGCTGCCAATCGGTGCGCACAACTTCGGGGTCAAGGACCAGATGGCAGCGGCCAATGCCCTCGTCGTCGACGAAGGGCCGGATTTCGGTGATCAGCTGGCGGCACTGCACGTTGCCCTTGATCACCCAGTAGAGCGAGCCGCCATCGGTGATCTCGTCGCCGCGCGTCGGCACCATGCGCGTGGTGTGCCAGTGCTCGGCCGGCTCGCCGGCGCGACGCCGCTCGTCGAGGCGGAAGGCAATCCACTCTTCCAGATCCTCGACGCTGTCGCAGCCGACGCAGAGCTTGATCAGATTGAGAGACATGCCCCAAGATGTAGCTACGCAACTCGACCCGTCAACGACCTGCCCGACTTCTCCACAGGGCCAGTTTGCAGGGCCGGTAGCGCTTCAGCACTCGACCACGTTGACGGCCAGTCCGCCGAGGCTGGTTTCCTTGTACTTCTCGTTCATGTCGAGGCCGGTCTGGCGCATGGTCTCGATCGCCGCGTCGAGCGGCACGAAATGCGTGCCGTCGCCCTTGATGGCGAGCGAGGCGGCCGTGACGGCTTTCACGGCTCCCAGCGCGTTGCGCTCGATGCACGGCACCTGCACGAGGCCGCCCACCGGATCGCAGGTCATGCCGAGATGATGCTCCAGCGCGATCTCGGCGGCGTTCTCGACCTGCTCCGGCGTGCCGCCCATGACGGCGCAGAGTCCTGCAGCCGCCATCGCCGACGCGGAGCCCACCTCGCCCTGGCAGCCGACCTCAGCGCCTGAAATCGATGCGTTGGACTTGATGATGCCGCCGACGGCGGCGGCCGTCAGCAGGAAGTCGCGGATGCTGGCCTGGTCGGCTTCGGGATGGAAATGCAGCCAGTAGCGCAGCACCGCCGGCAGCGTTCCGGCGGCACCGTTGGTCGGCGCGGTCACCACGCGTCCGCCGGCCGCGTTCTCCTCGTTGACCGCCATGGCGTAGATCGACAGCCAGTCATTGGCGAGCAAGGGGTTGGGCCGGTTCTGCTGCCATTGCTCCTGCAGCTTGTCGTGCAGCTGGCGCGCACGGCGGCGCACCTTGAGCCCGCCCGGCATGACGCCGTCCTGCGAAAGGCCGCGATCGATGCAGCCCTTCATCGCGCTCCAGATCGCGTCGAGGCCGGCGTCGAGCTCCTCGCGCGATATGTGCTTCTCCTCGTTGACGCGCTTCATCTCGGCGATCGAAAGGCCGCTCTTGGCCGCCATCTTCAGCATCTCGACAGCGTTCTTGAAGGGATACGGCACCTTCTTGCCTTCCGTCGTCGCGGAACCCTTGGCCTTCATGCGCTGCAACTCTTCCTCGGAAACGACGAAGCCGCCGCCGATCGAATAATAGATGCGCTTGAGCAGCAGGCGATCGGACGCGTCATAGGCGTAGAAGGCCATGCCGTTGGCGTGGCCGGTCAGCGGCGTCTTGCGGTCGAGGACGAGGTCGCTGGCGGGGTCGAAACGATAGGCCGGATGTCCAGGCGGCGAAATCCGCTTCTCCGCTCCGATGCGGGCAACGATGCCGTCCGCCGCGTCGGGATCGACGGTCTGCGGCAGCTCGCCGGCAAGACCCAGAATGACGGCGCGGTCCGAGCCGTGGCCGATGCCGGTATAGGCGAGCGAGCCGTGCAGGCTGGCGCCGATGCGATCGACCTTGACGCCCGCCGGACGCGGCCAATCGTCGGCGAGGATCTCGTCCAGGAAGCGGCGCGCGGCCGTCATCGGCCCCATCGTGTGCGAGCTCGATGGACCGATGCCGATCTTGAACAGGTCGAAAACCGAAAGGAACACGGGGCTGTCGTCTCCTGAGGCCTGCCGAAAATCTACATATAGGAATTTGCTGCGATGTTTCCGCTGTTTTGCGTGTCGCGTCGCGGCGGCAGCCGACCTTGTTTGCTCCGCCAGCGACATCTAGATGCGCTTGCCCGACCATCGAAGCGCCAGCCGGGCCTGTGGTAGAAGGATGCATGGGCGATTCCATCCATCTCTCGGCAGCCGATCTGGCGGCGCTGGCTTTCTTCCTGGTTGTCTGGGTGCTGCATACGCTCGCCTCGGACGGCAAGCTCGTCAGCCGCGTGTCGCTGACCACCGCGATGAACGCCCAACGCGAAGCCTGGATGCGCAACATGGCCGAGCGCGAGGTGCGCATCGTCGACACCGCCATCATGAACGGCCTGCAGCAAGGCACCGCCTTCTTTGCCTCGAGCTCGCTGATCGCGCTCGGTGGCTGTTTCGCCCTGCTCGGGGCGTCCGATCGCGTGCTCCAGGTGCTGGCCGACCTGCCGTTCGGCGCGGCCTCGTCGCGCGAAGCCTTCCAGACCAAGGTGTTCGGCCTGGTGTTGATCCTCGCCTTCGCCTTCTTCAAGTTCGGCTGGGCCTACAGACTGTTCAACTACTGCTCGATTCTCATCGGCGCCGTGCCGATCCCGCATGGCGCTGCCTCGCGCAATCCGGTCAGCGAAACCGCGGTATGGCGCGCGACGCGCATGAACGTGCTGGCCGGCAAGCATTTCAATTCCGGTCTGCGCGCCGTCTTCTTCTCGATCGGCTATCTCGGCTGGTTCGTCGACCCGGTGGTGTTCGTGCTGTCGACGCTGGTGCTGCTTGCAGTGCTGGTTCGGCGCCAGTTCTTCTCGGCCGCACGCCAAGCGGTGCTCGGTCAGCCGCCCGGCGCCGGGAAAGGCTGATCGATGCGGCCGGAAAGCCAGTAGGCGAAAAGCCCGATCCATTCGCGGATCGCCACCGTGGTCGCCTGCAGTGAATCGGCCGGGTTGTCGCGGAACAGACCGATGCCTTCCTTGCCCGAAGTGCGATAGTCGACCGGCCAGGGAATGGTCGGAAACCCCGCCTTGTCGAAGAGCGCCTTGGCGCGCGGCATATGGAAGGCGGAGGTCACCAGCAGCCAGGTCTCGCCCGGCTTCGGTTCCGCCAGCCTGCGGGAGAAGACGGCATTTTCATAGGTGTTGCGCGACTTGTTCTCGAGGATCAAACGATTGGCCGATACCCCCAGCGCCCCGAGCAGCCGCGGCGCGGTGTCGGCATCGCCCTCGCCGTCGAGGAAGAGCTCGCCATTGCCGCCGGAGACGACCACTTTCGCCTGCGGGAAGCGCCTGGCGAGGATCGCCGTCTCCACCATGCGGTCGCCGCCGCTGTTCAGTTCGTAGCCTCCGCGCGCGAGATTGATGGCGCCTTCGAAGCCGCCGCCGAGCACGACGATGCCGTCGACCTTCTCCGGCAGTGGCGGCTTGGGAAAGCGCTCTTCCAATGGGTTGAGCATCATCGCGCCGAGCGAGGTCCAGGCCGAAAGGGCAAGGATCAGGAAGGCGAGCACGCTGCCGGTGGCAGCCAGCCACCGGCGACCGAAGAGCGCCGCCAGCAAGCCGGCGAGCAGCAGGAAGATCGCCAGGTTGAGCGGCTGGATAAAGAACCAGAGGATCTTGGAAAGATAGTAGAACATCCCTCACCCCATTACAGCGCCGCGCGTCCATTTGGACGCGCAAAGGACGCCGTAACGCTTAATGAACTGGATGAGGGGCGATCCTACCACCACTTCTCCGGCTGGAACCTCCCCGCCGCCTGCTCGATGACATGCGCGGTCTGGAACAGCGTTTCCTCGTCGAACGGCCGGCCGATCAGCTGCAGGCCGAGCGGCAGACCCTTGCCGTCGAGGCCGGCGGGCACCGAGATGCCGGGCAGTCCGGCCATGTTCACCGTCACCGTGAAAATGTCGTTGAGATACATCTTGACCGGATCGGAGGCCATGTCCTCATCGGCGATGCCGAAGGCGGCGGACGGCGTTGCCGGCGTCAGGATGACGTCGACGCCGGCGGCAAAGACATTCTCGAAGTCGCGCTTGATCAGCGTGCGCACCTTCTGCGCCTGCAGGTAGTAGGCATCGTAGTAGCCGGCCGACAGCACATAGGTGCCGATCATGATGCGGCGCTTGACCTCGCGGCCGAAACCGGCGGCACGCGTCTTCTCATACATCTCGACAATGTCCTTGCCGGGCACACGCAACCCGTAGCGCACACCATCATAGCGGGCGAGGTTGGACGAGGCTTCCGCGGGCGCCACGATGTAATAGGCCGGCAGCGCGTATTTGGTGTGCGGCAGCGAGATGTCGACGATCTCGGCGCCGGCGTCCTTCAGCCAGGCAATGCCCTTCTGCCACAGCGCCTCGATGTCTTCCGGCATGCCGTCGACGCGGTATTCCTTCGGAATGCCGACCTTCATGCCCTTGATCGGCCTGCCGATCACCGCTTCGTAATCCGGCACCGGCCGGTCGACCGAGGTCGTGTCCTTCGGATCGGACGAAGCCATCGATTTCAGCAGGATCGCGGCGTCGCGCACGTCGCGCGCGATCGGCCCGGCCTGGTCGAGCGAGGAAGCGAAGGCGACCACGCCCCAGCGCGAGCAGCGGCCATAGGTCGGCTTGATGCCGACCGTGCCGGTGAAGGCGGCGGGCTGGCGGATCGAGCCGCCGGTGTCGGTCGCGGTGGCGCCGGCGCAAAGGAAGGCGGCGACGGCCGAAGCCGATCCGCCCGAGGAGCCGCCCGGCACCAGCTGCGCGTTGTCCAGGGTACGCGCGGTCCTCGCGCCGCCGGCCGAGACGAAGCCGCCGTCGCCCTGATGCGTCGTCGGCATCACCACCGTGTCGAGGCGCGAACGCCGCCACGGATTGATGACCGGGCCGTAATAGGAGGTCTCGTTGGACGAGCCCATGGCGAACTCGTCCATGTTGAGCTTGCCGAGCATGACGGCGCCGTCAGCCCAGAGATTGGCGGTGACGGTCGATTCGTAGCGTGGCTTGAAGCCGTCGAGCACATGGCTGCACGCCTGGGTGTGGATGCCTTCGGTGGCGAAAAGGTCCTTGATGCCGAGCGGAATGCCTTCCAGCGCGCCGGCCTCGCCGCGGGTCAGCCTGGCGTCGGACGCCTTGGCCATGTCGCGCGCCTTGTCGGCGGTGACGGTGACATAGGCATTGAGCACCGGGTTGGCGCGCTCGATCGCAGAGAGATAGGCATCGGTGATCTCGGCCGCGGTGATCTCCTTGTCGCGCAGCTTGGCGCGGGCCTCGGAAATGGTGAGATGTGTGAGGTCGCTCATCAGGCAAGGCTCTTTTCGTAAAACACCGACCATGTGGAGTCGGGATAATCCAGCACCGGTCCGCAACGCGAAAATCCGGCGCGCTCATAGACGGTCCAGGCGGCGGGGTGCCGGTCGCCGGTTTCGAGAACCAGGCGTGTCAGCCCTTCCTGCCGCGCCAGCGCCTCGACCCGAGCCACGATCTGCGCGCCGATCTTCTGGCCGCGATGCGAGGGACGCGTGTACATGCGCCTGACCTCGCCGACCGCGCCGTCATGGCGTTTCAGCGCGCCGCAGCCCACGGCCAAGCCGTTTTCGCGGGCGATGAACACCGTCGTGTCCTTGCCGGCCATCTGCTCGACGGTCAGGTGGTAGCAATGTTCCGGCGGCGTCAATTCGAGCAGCACAGCATTGAGCTCCGCGACCAGCGCGCGCACGTCGTCCTGCAAGGGCGTCTCGACGGCGATCTCGACGGCGATCTCGACGGCGATCTCGACGGCCATCGGACCCTACTCCACGACCTTGGGCACGAGGAAGAAGTTCTCGTCCGTGGCGGGCGCATTGGCGACGATGTCGGTGGCTTTGCTGCCATCGGTGACGACGTCCTGGCGCTTCTTCATCTCCATCGGCGTGACCGAGGTCATCGGCTCGACGCCGGCCACGTCGACCTCGTTCAGTTGCTCGACGAAGCCGAGGATGGCGTTCAATTCGCCGGTCATGCGTTCGGCGTCCTCCTCGCTCACCGCTATGCGGGCAAGGTGCGCGACGCGCTTCACGGTCTGAAGATCAACGGACATATCTATCGCCTCGCGAAAACCAGTGCGGGCTATAGCGGCGCGGCGCTTGCGGCGCAACATTGATCATGTTGAACGGACGGGCTGCGAATAGCTCGGCGCCGCCTCGAGAAGCGCCGGCTCAGATCGTGATCGGCTTACCGATCTCCGGCAGCGCCACCTTGACGCCGGATCCTTCCATGCCGGCCACGAACTTGTCGGCGGTCTGGTCGATGATCGGGAAGGTGCCGAAATGGCAGGGTACGACCGTGTCGAAGTTGAAAAAGCGCCGGCAGGCAAGGGCCGCCACCGCGCCGCCCATAGTGAAGCGGTCGCCGATCGGCACGATGCCGACCTTCGGCTCATGCAGCTCGTTGATCAGCCCCATGTCGGAGAAGATGTCGGTGTCGCCCATGTGGTAGAGCGTCTTGTCCTGGGGGAAATGCAGCACGAGCCCGCCCGGATTGCCGAGATAGGTGTTGGTGCCGCCCTGGCCGCCGAACGAGGAAGAATGCAGCGCCTGGACGAAGGTGGTGGTGAAGGGGCCGCAATCGACGGTGCCGCCGATATTGCCGGGATTGATCTTCTGGTCGTTGACGCCCTGGCCGACGAGATACATGCAGACCTCGAAATTTGCGACCAGCATGGCGCCGCTCTTCTTCAGCACCTCGATCGACCCGCTGACGTGGTCGTTATGACCATGGGTCAGGAGAACATGCGTCACTCCCTCCGCCGGCTCCTCCCAGCCGCCCGTCCAGGACGGATTGCCGACCAGATACGGGTCAATGAGGATATTGGCGTCCTTGGTCTCGATGCGGAATGCCGAATGGCCGTACCAGGTCAGTTTCATGAATGCGTTCCTTTTCTCGCTCTCAAAGGATAGAACGCCGACGGCAAATTGAAAGTCCAGCGGCCTATCAAAAAGCCGCGCGGTGAAAGACCAGGGAGAGCCATTGAGCATCATCGGCATCGAGGAATTGCCGGCACGGCTCGCGGGCGGCCGCACGCTCGCCGGCCTCGATCTCGGCGACAAGACGATCGGCGTGGCGGTTTCGGACCGCGGCCTGTCCTTTGCCCATCCGCGCCCGGTCATCCTGCGCAGGAAGTTCTCGATCGACGCCGCCCTGCTGCTTGCGCAGCTTGAAAAGGACAATGTCGGGGCGGTCGTGCTTGGCCTTCCCGTCAACATGGACGGATCCGAAGGGCCGCGCGCGCAGAAATCGCGCGCCTTCGCGCGCAATATGGCCGCCCTGTCCGACCTGCCCTTCGTGCTGTGGGACGAGCGGCTGTCGACGGTCGCCGCGGAACGGACGCTGATCGAGATGGATTTCTCGCGCAAGAAGCGCGCCGGCAAGATCGATTCGGCGGCGGCCGCCTTTATTCTGCAGGGAGCGTTGGACCGGCTTCACTCGCTCGGCCGAGCCTCTCGGGACTGACCGGGTCCTCGCGGCGCTGCCTGATCCATTCGGCGATCTGGCGCCGGCGGCGGAACGCCACCAGTCCGGCCAGCAGGAAACTGTCGAACACGCAGGCCCGCGCGACCATGCCCGGGATGATCGCCGGATCGACACCGAGCACCTGACCATAGAGCTGGAAAGCCAGATCGTGCAACTGGCGGCTCAGCATGACATAGCCGAAATTGATGTCGTTGAGCGACAGGAAGTACCAGCCCCAGAACAGGATCAGCGGCGCGGCCCAGAATGCGAATAGAGCGCGCATCAGCGGCGGCCTCCAGGCCTGGTTTCCGGATTTCCGGAGATGCGGGAAAGCAGCGAGCTGTGCGCGGCGCCCGTTGCTGTGCGGTAGGCCGCCAGACGGGCGTCGCTCTCATGCAAAGTCATTGCGGCGACAACCGAGCGTCGCTCGGCGAGCACCGCGACGTACGATGCCAGCAGCGCCGTCATCTGGATGGCGACGACCATGAACAGCCCGTTGATGCCTTGCGCAGCACCGCCGACGAGGATCACCGAAAGCAGGAAGGACGCGCAAATGAAGGCGATCCGCACCACTGTATCGCCCGCATCCGGCCTTGTCGCGATGTTGAGCAGCGTTTCGACGAAGGCCCAGCAGAACAGCAGCGCGACAATGAGCAGCGCGATGGAAAGCGGCGCCACGACGAGGGCGTGATCGAGATCCGGGAAACGGCTGCTTTGCACCGATACGCCGAGCACGCCAAGCGCCGACGCGATGCCGCGATTGCCATCCATGCAGATGTAGGCCAGCAGAGCGAAGACGACCGCCCAGTGCAACGCCAGAAATGATGTCAACACGTGCCGCATGCGCTTCCTGCCTGGTGGAGCGCGGGAGGGTCATGGTTAACCCTTCCCTACTCCAGCGGGCACAGATTGGGCTTTGCAGACAAACCTCGCAACGGAAACCATTTGTTAAGGTTAACGGTGATCCACAGGCCGGCATCGGACCTGCGTTTCGGGCAGGCTCAGGTCAGCGTCGGATAGAGAGTGTCGATGATCATGCGCGCGTCATGGCGCGAATCGAGCATGCCGTAGGTGGTGCGCCACTGGCCGCCGAGCCGCGTCTCGACGAAGGCGTCGGCGATCCGCCCTGCCCCCAGCCGGCGCAGTTCCGCCGCCGCCGCCGACAGCGCCAGTTGCTCGGTGAGCAGGCGCGCCGAGCCCTCATCGGTCGAAGCAACCTGCATCGCCGCCTTGAGCACGCCTATGGTGCCGCGCCCGCCGGTGCCGAGATCCCGGTCGATGCCGGCCAGCACCTCGTCGAACAGTCCGGGCGCGCGCCCAAGCACTCGCAGCACATCGAGCGCCATGACGTTGCCCGAGCCCTCCCAGATCGCGTTGACCGGAGCCTCGCGGTAGTAGCGGGCCAGCGGAGCCTCCTCGACATAGCCATTGCCGCCCAGGCACTCCATGGCCTCGTAAAGCAGCCCCGGCGCGATCTTGCAGACCCAGTATTTGACCACCGGCGTCATGGCGCGGGCAAAGGCCGCCTCGCCGCGATCGCTCGCCGCCTCGTCGAAGGAGCGCGCCAGGCGGAACGACAGCGCCGTCGCGGCGGCGACATCGAGCGCCATGTCGGCCAGCACCCGCTGCATCAGCGGCTGGTCGACCAGATTGTTGCCGAACACCTGGCGATAGCGAGTGTGGTGGACGGCCTCTGCCAGCCCTGCCCGCATGATTGCCGACGAGGCGACCGCGCAATCGAGCCTGGTCAACGTGACCATGTCCATGATCGTCTTGATGCCGGCGCCGGGCTCACCGACCATCTCGCCGATGGCGTTGGCGAACTCCACTTCCGACGAGGCGTTGGAACGGTTGCCGAGCTTGTCCTTCAGGCGCTGGAAACGGAAGCCGTTGCCGGAACCGTCGCCCAGGATGCGCGGAACCAGAAAGCAGGACAGGCCTTCCGGTGCCTGGGCAAGCACCAGGAAGGCGTCGGACATCGGCGCCGACATGAACCATTTATGGCCGGTGAGCCGGTAGAAGCCGTTTCCCGCGCGCTCGGCTTTCGTGATGTTGGCGCGCACATCGGTGCCGCCCTGCTTCTCGGTCATGCCCATGCCCAGCGTCAGCCCGGTTTTCTGCACCGGCGGCTTCTGGGTCTGGTCGTATTTGCGCGTCGTCACGCGCGGCGCCCATTCGCGAAACAGTTTCGGGCTCGCCATCAGCGCCGCCAGGGAGGCGCTGGTCATGGTTATGGGGCAAAGATGCCCGGTCTCCAGCTCCGCGGTCAGGTAGAAGCGCGCCGCCCTCACCTGATGTCGGCGGCCGATCTCGGCGTCGCCGTTTTCCCAGACCGAGGAATGCAGCCCATTGGCCACCGAACGGCGCATAAGCGCATGATAGGCGGGATGAAACTCGACAAGGTCGATGCGCCGGCCCTGACGGTCGTGCGTCCTGAGCTTCGGCGTGTCGGTGTTGGCAAGGCGCGCAAGCTCCTGCGCCTCCTGCGTCATGACGAACCGGCCGAGCCCGTCGAGATCCTTGCGCACCGGATCGGAAAAACGCTCGGCAAGCTGGATGAGCAACGGATCGCCCCGCCATGCATTGCCGCCCGTCAATGGCGGTGGCTGGTTGATCACGTCGTCGGTCACGCCCAATCCTTCAGTCGGCAGAGAGGTCCTTACCATCTCGAGGCCACGGTCGCGAATCCGAAGCCATCGGGCCTTATAGCCCAAGCAACATAAGGCGCGCGACGAAAATACCGGGGAGAAAGCCCGCAATCCAAAGCTGGCGCTTGCGGCAGGCCGGACCGCACCCTATAGCAGCGCCTTGAGATGACCGACGCTTCGTCCCTGCCGCTCTTTCCCCACCGCCATCTTCTGGGCATCCGCGATCTTTCCCCGGCCGACATCGAGCTTTTGCTCGACCGCGCCGACCGGGCCGTGTCGATCTCGCGGCAGCCGGAGAAGAAGACCTCGACGCTGCGCGGCCGCACCCAGATCAACCTCTTCTACGAGGCCTCGACCCGCACGCAGTCCTCCTTCGAGCTCGCGGGAAAAAGGCTCGGCGCCGACGTCATGAACATGTCGGTGGCAAGCTCTTCGGTGAAGAAGGGCGAGACGCTGATCGACACCGCCATGACGCTCAACGCCATGCGGCCGGACATCCTGATCATCCGTCACCAGTCGGCGGGCGCGGCCGCACTTCTGGCGCAGAAAGTCGGCTGCTCCGTGGTCAATGCCGGGGACGGCGCGCATGAGCATCCGACGCAGGCGCTGCTCGACGCGCTGACCATCCGCCGCGCCAAGGGGCCGCTATCCAAGCTGATTGTTGCGATCTGCGGCGATATCCTGCACTCACGCGTCGCCCGCTCCAACATCATGCTGCTCAACGCGCTCGGCGCGCAGGTGCGGGTCGTCGCGCCCTCGACGCTGCTGCCGGCAGGCATCGACAGGATGGGCGTGATCGTCGCCCGCTCGATGGCCGAGGGGCTGAAGGACGCCGACGTGGTGATGATGCTGCGCCTGCAACGCGAGCGCATGGAAGGCGCCTTCGTGCCTTCGATCCGCGAATATTTCCGCTATTTCGGCCTCGACGCCGAAAAGCTCAAGGCGGCCAAGGGGGATGCGCTCGTCATGCATCCGGGGCCGATGAACCGCGGCGTCGAGATCGCCTCGGAAATCGCCGACGGGCCGCAAAGCGTCATCCAGGAACAGGTCGAGATGGGGGTTGCCGTGCGCATGGCGGTGATGGAAGCGCTGCTCGACCCTCGCCGCAATTCTGAGGGCCGCAACCATGAGGGGCGCGGCGCATGAGCGTGACGGTGTTCAGCAAGGCGCACATCGTCGACCCATCGCGCGGTGTCGACGAGATCGGCGCCGTCATCGTCGACGGCCGCAGGATCGCCGCAGCCGGCAAGGCGGCGCTGAACCAGGGCGCGCCCGAAGGCGCCATCGTCATCGACTGCGCCGGCAAGACGATTGTTCCGGGCCTCGTCGATGCACGCGTGTTCATCGGCGAACCCGGCGGCGAGCATCGCGAGACGATCGCTTCCGCAAGCGTCGCGGCAGCGGCCGGCGGCGTCACCTCCATCGTCATGATGCCGGACACCAACCCGGTGATCGACAATGTTGCGCTGGTCGAATTCGTGCTGCGCACCGCAAGGGACACGGCAAGCGTCAACATCTTCCCGGCGGCGGCTATCACCAAGGGGCTCGAAGGTCGCGAGATGACCGAGTTTGGCCTGCTGCGCGAGGCCGGCGCCGTTGCCTTCACCGATGGCCGCCACACGATCGTCAATGCGCTGGTGATGCGCCGGGCGCTGACTTATGCACGCGATTTCGGCGGCGTCATCGCACACGAGACCCAGGATGCGGACCTTGCCGCGGCCGGCGTGATGAACGAAGGGCTTTATGCGAGCTGGCTCGGCCTATCGGGCATTCCGCGCGAGGCCGAGCTCATCCCGCTGGAGCGCGACCTGGCGCTGGCGCGGTTGATAGGCGGCGCCTATCACGCGGCCAAGATCTCGACGGCGATGGCGGTTGGCGCGGTGAGCCGGGCGAAGGCGGATGGCGCCGATGTCACGGCCGGCGTCGCGATCCACAATCTGTCGCTCAACGAGAACGATGTCGGCGAATACCGAACCTTCTTCCGGTTGACGCCGCCCTTGCGGGCGGAGGACGACCGGCTGGCGATGATCGAGGCGATCAAGGACGGCACCATCGACATTATCGTCTCCTCGCATGATCCGCAGGATGTCGACACCAAGCGCCTGCCCTTCGCCGATGCCGCCGCCGGCGCGATCGGTCTGGAGACGCTGCTTGGCGCGGCACTGCGGCTTTACCACAATGGCGACGTGCCGCTGGTGAGGCTGGTCGAGACGCTTTCGACCGCGCCGGCAAGATTGTTCGGCCTGCCGGGCGGCACGCTGAAACCCGGTGCTGTGGCCGATCTCGCCGTGGTCGATCTCGACGAGCCCTGGATCGTCAGCGAGAGCGGCCTGCGCTCGCGTTCCAAGAACACCTGCTTCGAAGGTGCGCGCCTGCAGGGCAAGGTCTTGCAAACGATGGTTGCGGGCCGCACAGTGTTTTCGGCCTAGGACGTGTCGAGATTCAGCCGGCGCCGGCTTGACCTGAGTCTCTGCAAATTCCCGGAAGCCAGACAGGTTATCTTTTGGGGGAAACAATGAGTTACGTGCTAGCGCTCATCTTCGGGTACTTGCTCGGCTCGATCCCGTTTGGGCTCTTGATCACCCGCGCCGCCGGTCTCGGCGACGTGCGCCAGATCGGCTCAGGCAACATCGGCGCGACCAATGTTTTGCGCACCGGCAACAAGGGGCTTGCCGCCGCGACGCTGCTGCTCGATGCCCTCAAAGGCACCGCTGCAGCGCTCATCGCTGGCCGCTTCGCCCCGGAATTTGCCTTGCTGGCCGGCTTCGGCGCTTTCCTCGGCCACCTCTTTCCCGTCTGGCTCGGCTTCAAGGGCGGCAAGGGCGTCGCCACCTATCTCGGTGTGCTGCTCGGTCTTGCCTGGCAGGGCATGCTTGTCTTCGCCGCTGTCTGGCTCGCCATGGCCTTCCTGTTCCGCTACTCCTCCCTGGCCGCGCTGACGGCGGCTGTTGTCGTGCCGATCGCGCTTTATTTCATCAGCACGCCTCAGATCGCCGGACTGTTCGGGCTGATGAGCCTGATCGTCTTCGTCATGCATCGCGCCAACATCTCGCGGCTGCTGGCCGGCAACGAGAGCAAGATCGGGGCGAACGGGTGAGCGGGCCTGCCGCCGGCCCGCGCCTCAGCGACCGGCAGCGGCTTGCCTGGCTTCGCCTCATCCGCACACCGAACGTCGGCCCGGCCTCGTTCCGCGAACTGATCAATCGCTTCGGCTCGGCCGAAGCCGCGCTCGAAATGCTGCCCGAGCTGATGATCTCGGGCGGCGCCAGCCGCATCGCCCGCATTCCTTCCATCGCCGAAGCCGAAGCAGAGTTGGACGCGGCCCGCCGCGCCGGCGCCCGCTTCGTCGGCATCGGCGAGGCCGACTATCCGGCCTTGCTGAAGACCCTGGACAACCCGCCGCCGCTGTTGGCGGTGAAAGGCGAAGGCGCGGTGTTCCGTCTGCCGGCTGTGGCCATCGTCGGCGCCCGCAATGCCTCGCTTGCCGGCATCAAGATGGCGCGCATGCTGGCGCAGGATCTCGGTCGCGACGGTTACGCCATCGTCTCCGGCCTGGCCCGCGGCATCGACACCGCGGCGCATCAGGGCAGTCTTTCGACCGGCACTGTCGGCGTGCTGGCCGGCGGCCTCGATGTCCCCTACCCGCCCGAGAATAGCGGCCTGTGCGACGACATCGCCGAACGCGGCGGCGCCATCGTTTCGGAAATGCCTTTCGGCTGGCAGCCGCGCGCGCAGGATTTTCCGCGCCGCAACCGCCTCGTCGCCGGCATGGTGCTTGGGCTGGTCGTGGTCGAGGCGGCGCAGCGCTCCGGCTCGCTGATCAGCGCCAGGCTCGCCAACGAGATGGGCCGTCTGGTCTTCGCGGTGCCGGGCTCGCCGCTCGACCCGCGCGCCGCCGGCAGCAACGCCCTGCTCAAGGACGGCGCGACGCTCGTCACCGAAGCGGCTGATATATTGGGCGCGCTGGCACCTTTGGCCGGCAACCGCCCGCCAAGAACCGCGCCGCTTGCCGAGGCGCCAGACCTGTCGGCAATGCCGCCGCCCGGCGAGGACGAGCGCGCCGATGTGCTGGAAGCGCTCGGCCCGACGCCTGTCACCGTCGACGAGATCATCCGCCACACCGGCTTGAGCGCCGCGCAGATTGCGATGGTTCTGCTTGAGCTCGATCTCGCCGGACGGCTCGAACGCCATGCCGGCGGGAATGTGTCGCTGGTTTTCGGGCGTTCCTGAAATGCCCTACCGGAACAGATAGCGCGACACCTCCGGGTTGCCGCGCCGCCACATGACGTTGTCCAGGAAATAGTGGTGCACGTTGATGAAGATCAGCACGATGAAGAAGAACAGCGAGGATCCGAGGACTTCCCTGTCGTAGGGGATCAAAGCCGTCATCGCCATCGGGATCAGCCAGAAACCGAGATATCCCAGCGCCCCGCCCCCGACGATAAATCCCAGCACCCGAAGCCTGTAGAGCGGTCCAAGCAAGGACAGGATCTTCGGTTCCGGGTCGCTAGCGGCATCCGGGACGTCGCGCTCGACATTGGTCTGGTAGCGCCAGACCACCGCCAGATATTGGAGCGAGTGGAGCGTGGGTATCACAAGCAGCCAGAGCGGATTTGTCCTCGCAATCAGGATCCACAGATAGAGCGACGCGACATAGGCCACGATGCCGTTATACGGCAGGGCGCGACCGTTTCTTCGCCAGCGATTGGCCAGCATCAGAACCGTGGCCGCCGTCGATGCGACTGCCGCCAGCAGGGCAATGCTGACGATCCAGGAAGGAGCTGCGAATGTGTAATAGTCCAGGCCGTAATATTTCCCCTGAGTGACTGCCGTGTTCGTCTGCAGCCATGCCAGGATCCATACGGCATAACTGTTGACCAGCAGCACCTTCTTGTCGCGATCGTCGAAGAACTTGCGCTTCAGGACTGCGTCCACCATCAGCATGCCGTAGCCCTGCTTGACGTAGTGCCAGCCGACGAACAAGAACATCGCGTTGGCCGCATAGCCGAGCAAGCGCGCGTTCGCCGTCGCCGCGCCATAGGCAAAGAACGCGCCCATAATCATGGGAACGACGATGCCCGCGAAAATGTAGCGAAGCTGCAGACCCCGGTCGTATCCGTTCCCGCTCAGCTTCCGCCCGAAATTGCGGTAGAAAATCTGGTAGGAATGGGCGAAGTGGGGATAGTTGATCAGATAGGCCACGACCACCATCGTTGCGGCTACCAGCCCTTCGTATTCGAGCGGCACCAACAGCAGGATTGGCAGGATCAGAAACGCGCTGCCGCCGAGCATGAGAAAGTCGGCGAACGGGCCGAAGAGATACTTGCCGGGTGTCGCCGCTTTGGCGGCTGAAGCATCTACCGAAAGGTCAAGTGCCATCTTGGAGCCTCCCTCGGGACGGCCGACTTTAGCCATCGCCCGGTTTGGCGACAAGGTTGGCGCTGCTGCTCCCCGCTCGAGCCGCGGGCGTCGCTACATAGATAGCTGCGCGCGTTTCGGCGACTGCAGCTCGCGCCCCATCTTCGCTGCCTGAAAGATCGTCAACAAAACCAGGAGCGGTTCGCCTTCGGTCGGGTTGATCGTCAAGGCCACGCGACCGAGCTCGTCGCTCATCGCGCAGGTCCAGTCTTTGACTGCTATCACCTTCTTCTCGGCCATTTGCCCTCCCCTTGCACGCGCCCTTGTCTCGACGGGTCGCTTCGCGAGCTATCAGGGTGGATATAGACTGGACGCGGGACGCGACCGCCACACACCGATCGATCCTCCTTGCAAGGCGGCCATGGCCCAGACCCGATTCAACTTCCGTCCTCGCCGAAGCGATCGGCATCAGGGTATGCCTTCTGCGGCTTTCGTCTCACTTTCAGCATTGGTGCCTTTCTCAACCCTGGCAAGTTATATTAGCACTTGCTTGCACTCCACTCCGGCCAGGAGCATAATAACCAGCGAGCGTACGAGGAGCTTTGAGGGAGGTTCCGATGCGACCGATCCTTCTGATCGCCGCCGCTGTCGCTGCGTTCTTTGTCTGGGATGGCTTGGCAAACAAGAGCGCATATCGCATTGCGTTGATGAAGAGCATTGACCAAGCCGAGAACTTCCAGGGGCTCGTTCGGATCTCCTGGAATTAAGGCTGCAAAGAACGGTAACGGCTCGATAGCCAAGAGGCTTCGTGATGCCCTTCAGCGTGTATGATCCAGCAGCCTGGTCGTGACAACTTCACGGCGATGTTCGGAATTGGCGCGATCGATGCCTTCCACGGTGATCGCCAGCATCCCGTTTTCGATCCTGCCGATCCAGCCTTTTGCTTTCATATACCAGAGATGGAACTCCAGATGCTCGCGCGGACAGCCTGACAGGCGTTCGAGTTCCGAATCGCCGATGCCGGGATTGTTCACGTCCTGCCGGCGTTTCACATAAAGGAGCGAGAGCAGCTTCGCCTGAATGTCGGAATCGCGTTCGACGCTTTTGGGGTCGGCGGCCTCTTCGGTCAATTCGCGGCGAAGGTTCAAATGGTCCTTATACTGAATGTCGTACTGCGCACGCTTCACCGGGTCTTTCAGCGTATTATGGGCCTCCACGATTTCGCTGAAGCGTGACTCATCGCCGGTTTCCCGATTGTCGGGATGGTAGCGCATGGCGAAGTAACGAAATATCCGCTCGATCGTTTCCGAGTTCGCGTTCGGGCTGATTTCCAGAACTTCGTAATAGTCGACGAACATAGTGGCGCTTCCACGGAATCGATTTGCGAACACCACTCCCCAAAGCCAGCTTGGCGCAACCGTCCTGCCCATGCAAGCCGGCTTCTCAGGCCGAGCTACGACAATTCCGGCACAGGGCCTTGCCGGGCCATCAGCGACCAAGGCGCTCACCGAATTTTTCGGAAATCTTGGTGAGCGCGATGGGATTCGAACCCATGACCTACTGATTAAAAGTCAGTTGCTCTACCGGCTGAGCTACGCGCTCCCGCGGGCTGGAAACGCCGCCCTCGAAATTGCGCGGAACATAGGGAGAGTGGATCGGCCGGTCAACCGGAAAAAGATGGCCCGCAAGCCTTGCTTTTCGCGGCCTCGGGCCTCTCGAATCCTCGCCCCGAGCACGGCAGAAGGAGGGCACTGCGGCCAAGCGCGTCGCATTGGCCTCTAGCCATACCCAGAGTCGTTGATCGGACCCGCGCTTGCGACGCGGGCCTTCTGTTTAGGGTCAGCTGGCCCAGCTGATGTTCTTGAAAACGAAATACAGGGCCCCACCTTCGCTTCGCGGCGAACGATAGGCCCCGAGCGCATTGCAAATTCGAACCATCGCGCCGGTCAGCTCCCAACCGAGCACGTCCAGGTCGTTGGCCATGTCTATCACATAAGCCTGCGCCAGTTCGTCTATGCCCTTCTCCTCGCCGAACGACCGGACCAGTTTAGCGTCGCTGAGAAGTTCACCGGGCAAGTTCGAATTCGCCCAGGCCCAGAGCCAGTTGCTCGCCTTGCCGCTCGTGGAGCCCGCGATTTGAATTTCAGAGACCACCTTCACGACGCCATCCGCCGAGAAAAGCAGCTTTCCGGTCGTCAAGTCATAATCGTAGCGCGACCAGCCGCCGAGCCGGAATTCCTTCTGCAACTGATCGTTCTTGGCGTTCAGCTGGTCAAAAGCCTCATCGCGCCATGCGGGATACCAGCGTGGATATTTCATGCCCCCCTCTCGCCTTGCCATGCCTCCTTATCGCACGCTCAGCGTGCGCCGCACAGCATCGCGCCAGCCTGCGAGCTTGGCCGAACGTGTCGGCGCATCCATGTCTGGCGTGAAACGCCGGTCGAGCGCCCAGGTCTTGGCGAATTCCCTCGCCTTCGGCCACACGCCGGCCTTCGAACCGGCAAGCCAGGCGGCGCCCAACGCGGTCGTCTCCAGGATCGTCGGCCGGTCGACGGGCGCGTCGAGAATGTCGGCCAGGCGCTGCATGGTCCAGTCCGACGCCACCATGCCGCCGTCGACCCGCAGCACGGTCTTGGCGGAGGCGCCTTTCCAATCCTTGCGCATAGCGTCGAGCAGGTCGCGCGTCTGGAAGGCGACGGATTCGAGTGCCGCGCGCGCGAACTCCGCCGGCCCCGAATTGCGGGTCAGCCCAAAAATGGCGCCGCGCGCATCCGCATCCCAATGCGGCGCGCCGAGACCAACGAAAGCCGGCACCAGATAGACCTGCTGCGACGGATCTGCGGTCGCCGCCAGCGCGCCGCTGTGCTCGGCCTTGCCGATCACCTTGATGCCGTCGCGCAGCCATTGCACGGCGGCGCCAGCAATGAAGATCGAGCCTTCCAGCGCATAGGTGGTCTTGCCGTTCAGCCGGTAGGCGATGGTGGTCAAGAGCCGGTTCTTAGAGCGCACCAGATCGCTGCCGGTGTTTAGCAGCGCGAAGCAGCCGGTGCCGTAAGTGGATTTCATCATGCCGGGCTCGAAACAGGCCTGGCCTATGGTCGCCGCATGCTGGTCGCCGGCGACTCCCAATATCCTCATCTCGGCACCGAAGAGGCTTTTCTCGGTGACGCCGAAATCATCGGCGCAGTCCTTCACCTGCGGCAGGATCTTGGCCGGTATTTTCAGGATGGCCAGCAGCTCGTCGTCCCAGGCGTTCTTCTCGACGTTGTAGATCAGCGTGCGCGAGGCGTTGGTGGCGTCGGTCGCGTGCACCTTGCCGCCGGTCAGCCGCCAGATGAGAAAACTGTCGATGGTGCCGGCGAGCAGCTCGCCCTTCTCGGCGCGCTTCCTCGCGCCCTTCACCTTGTCCAGCATCCAGGCGATCTTGGTGCCGGAGAAGTACGGATCGAGCAGCAGCCCGGTCTTCTTCGTGAATGTCTTCTCCAGCCCTTGGCTACGCAGCTTCTGGCAGAGCAGCGCGGTGCGACGGTCCTGCCACACGATCGCGTTGTGGATCGGCTTGCCGGTCGCCTTGTCCCAGATGACGACGGTCTCGCGCTGGTTGGTGATGCCGATCGCCGCCACGTCGGATGCCCTGCGGCCGGCCGCTTTCAGCGCCGCCTTGACCGTCGCGATCACGCTTGCCCATATGTCTTCCGGGTCATGCTCGACCCAGCCGGAAGCCGGATAATGCTGGCTGAATTCCTGCTGGCCGATGCCTGCGACCTTCATCTTGTCGTCGAACAGGATCGCCCGGGTCGACGTCGTCCCCTGGTCGATGGCCAGCACAAAACCGCTCATTCCGTTCCCTCCACTTCTCATAGAACAGGGGAGACGGCAAAGCCGCCTCCCCCGCATTTCGTTACATGGGCGAGGACGCCCACGTCATGCCGTTACTTCTGCCAGCTCTTGACCAACTCGTCATAGTTGACGGTGATCGGCTTGTCCTTTTCGTTCTCGACCTTGAGTTGCGGCGCAAGGTTGCCCTTCGAGACGGCGTCCTTGTTCCAGTATTCAAGGTCGTGCTCCTCGGCCATCTTCGGGCCGATGTCGCCCTGGACGCCCGACTTCTCGAGGCGCTCCAGCACCTTCTCCTGGTCGGCGCAGAGCGAGTCCATCGCCTCCTGCGGGCTCTTGGCGCCCGAGGACGCGTCGCCGATGTTCTGCCACCAGAGCTGCGCCAGCTTCGGATAGTCCGGAACATTGGTGCCGGTCGGGGTCCACTGCACGCGTGCCGGCGAGCGGTAGAACTCGATCAGGCCGCCGAGCTTCGGAGCCCGTTCGGTGAAGCTCTTGTCGTGGATGGTGGAGTCGCGAACGAAGGTCAGGCCCACCTGGCTCTTCTTCACGTCGACCGTCTTCGACACCACGAACTGCGCGTAGAGCCAGGCGGCCTTGGCGCGGTCGGTCGGGGTCGACTTCAGCAGCGTCCAGGAACCGGCGTCCTGATAGCCGAGCTTCATGCCGTCCTTCCAGTAGACGCCATGCGGCGACGGCGCGACGCGCCATTTCGGCGTGCCGTCATCGTTCACGACCGGCAGGCCGGGTTTGGCCATGTCGGCGGTGAAGGCCGTATACCAGAAGATCTGCTGGGCGATGTTGCCCTGCGAGGGAACGGGGCCCGACTCGGAGAAGGTCATGCCCTGCGCTTCCGGCGGCGCGTAGGCCTTCAGCCAGTCGAGATATTTCTGGATGGCGTAGACCGAGGCCGGGGCGTTGGTGTCGCCGCCGCGCGCGGCGCAAGAACCCACGGGCCGCGAATTCTCGTCGACCTTGATGCCCCACTCGTCGACAGGCTTGCCGTTCGGGATGCCCTTGTCGCCGTTGCCGGCCATGGACAGCCACGCATCGGTGAAGCGCCAGCCGAGCGACGGGTCCTTCTTGCCGTAGTCCATGTGGCCGTAGACCTTCTTGCCGTCGATCTCGCGGCCGGTGAAGAAGGCGGCGATGTCCTCATAGGCCGACCAGTTGACCGGCACGCCGAGGTCGTAGCCGTACTTCGCCTTGAAATCCGCCTTGTTCTTCGGGTCGTTGAACCAGTCGTAGCGGAACCAGTAGAGGTTCGCGAACTGCTGGTCGGGCAGCTGATAGAGCTTGCCGTCCGGCGCGGTGGTGAACGACTTGCCGATGAAGTCGTCGACATCGAGCATTGGATCGGTGACATCCTTGCCCTCGCCGGCCATCCAGTCGGTGAGGTTGCGGGCCTGCTGATAGCGCCAGTGCGTGCCGATCAGGTCGGAGTCGTTGACCCAGCCGTCGTAGAGGTTCTGGCCGGTCTGCATCTGGGTCTGGATCTTTTCGACGACGTCGCCTTCCTGGATGACGTCATGCGTGACCTTGATGCCGGTGATGGCGGTGAAGGCCGGCGCCAGCACCTGCGATTCATACTGGTGCGTGGTCAGCGTTTCCGACACGACCTTGATTTCCATGCCGGCAAAAGGCTTGGCCGCGTCGACAAACCACTGCATTTCCTTTTCCTGATCGGCGCGCGAAAGCGTCGACAAGGGGCCTATCTCCTTGTCCAGAAAGGCTTTTGCCTCGTCCATCCCGGCGTAGGCGTGGCCCGCTCCTAGCAATAGGACAAGGGCCGTCGTTGATGTTAGAAATTGCCGTCGCATGTGTCTCCTCCAGTCTTAGGTTTTAAGTGTGATCTGGAGCGGCCGCCGGTATGCTGCCGCTCCAACATTTCCCCCTCTATACGTATCGGAATACGCCAATCGCGTAGGCCACGGAGAGAGCGAGAGCCCACCACAGGTTGGGCCCGACGAGGCCCAGCCAAGCGAGATGGATGAAGGCGCTGCCGAGCAGCGAAACGAAGAGGCGGTCGCCGCGCGTCGTCTCGAAGCGCAGCACGCCGACGCGCGGGTTGCCGCCGGGCGAGACATATTCCCACACACCCATGCCGAAGAGCATCAGCACGACGATTATGAAGAAGGCGGCCGTCGGCCAGGTCCACGCCATCCAGGAGAAGTCGAGGTTCATGGATCAGACCCTCCCCAGGGCAAAGCCCTTGGCGATGTAATTGCGGACGAACCAGATAACGAGCGCGCCGGGGATCAGCGTCAGCACGCCGGCGGCGGCGAGCAGGCCCCAGTCCATGCCGGCGGCCGAGACGGTGCGGGTCATGGTGGCGGCAATCGGCTTGGCGTCGGTCGTCGTTAGCGTGCGTGCGATCAAGAGTTCCACCCACGAGAACATGAAGCAGAAGAAACAGGCGACGCCGATGCCGCTCGCGATCAACGGCATGAAGATCTTCAGGAAGAAGCGCGGGAAGGAATAGCCGTCGATGTAGGCGGTCTCGTCGATCTCCTTCGGCACGCCGGACATGAAGCCTTCGAGGATCCACACCGCCAGCGGCACGTTGAACAGGCAGTGCGCCAGCGCCACCGCGATATGCGTGTCGATGAGTCCGAAGGCCGAATAGAGCTGGAAAAACGGCAGCGCGAACACCGCCGGCGGCGCCATGCGGTTGGTGAGCAGCCAGAAGAACAGGTGCTTGTCGCCGAGGAAGCGGTAGCGCGAGAAGGCATAGGCCGCCGGCAGCGCGACCGCCACCGAGATCACCATGTTCATCACCACATAGGTGATCGAATTGATGTAGCCGGAGTACCAGGACCTATCGGTGAAGATGATCTTGTAATTGCGCAGCGTCGGCTCGTGCGGGTAGAGCGTGAGCGAGGAGATGATCTCCTGGTTGGTCTTGAAGCTCATGTTGATGAGCCAGTAGATCGGCAGCAAAAGCACGATGATGTAGATCGTCGGCACGATCCACCACCAGCGCGATTCCTCGCCGCGGCGCCGCATCAGCCGGGAGACTTCGTCCTGCGACAGTGTGCTGCCCACCCCTTCGGCGACAACGGTTTCGCTCACTCTGGTCGCTCTCTCGTTTGCGCCTCTCATCTCAGCGCTCCGCGTCGTAGTTGGTCATCACGGTGTAGAACACCCATGACAACAGCAGGATGATCAGGAAGTAGACGAGCGACATCGCCGCCGCCGGACCGAGGTCGAACTGGCCGAGCGCCATCTTGACGAGGTCGATCGACAGGAAGGTGGTCGAGTTGCCGGGACCGCCGCCGGTGACGACGAACGGCTCGGTGTAGATCATGAAGCTGTCCATGAAGCGCAAAAGCACGGCGATCAGAAGCACGCGCTGCATCTTCGGCAACTGGATGTAGCGGAACACCGCCCAGCGCGACGCGCCGTCGATCTTGGCCGCCTGGTAGAAGGCGTCCGGGATCGAGACCAGGCCGGCATAGCAGAGCAGCACGACCAGGCTCGTCCAGTGCCAGATGTCCATGATGATGACGGTGACCCAGGCGTCGACCGGATCCTGGACGTAGTTGTAGTTGAAGCCGAGCGCATTGACATAATAGCCGAGCAAGCCGATGTCGTTGCGGCCGAAGACCTGCCAGATCGTACCGACGACATTCCACGGAATGAGCAGCGGCAGCGCCATCGCCACCAGGCAGACCGGCACGCCCCAGCCCTTCTTCGGCATGTTGAGCGCGATGAAGATGCCAAGCGGCACTTCGATCGCCAGGATGATGAAGGAGAAAACAAGGTTGCGCGCCATCGCTTCCCAGAAGCGCTTGGACTGCAGCAGCTCCTCGAACCACTCGGTGCCGGCCCAGAAGAAGACGTTGTTGCCGAACGTGTCCTGGACCGAATAGTTGACGACGGTCATCAGCGGGATGACGGCCGAGAACGCCACCAGCACCAGCACCGGCAGGACGAGGAACCAGGCCTTGTTGTTCCAGGTCTTTTCCATCTATGCCCCCATCTCGACGCGCCATGAACCGGCATAGATGTTGATGCCGGCCGGATCGAAGCGAACCCTGGGTTCGGCCGGAACCTCGTCGTCCTCGCCGATGATCGCGGCGATCTCCTTGCCTTCGAAATTGGCGCGCACCACCTTGTGGCGCCCGACATCCTCGACCTTGCTGACGGACACCGCCATACCCTCGCGACCGAGCTTCACGTATTCGGGACGGATGCCGAGCTCGACGGCACCGGCTTCGGCCTTCGGCACGCCGGGCAATTCGATACGCTGCGCGCCGAGCATCGCCGTCCTGCCTTCGAGGGCAACCGGCAGGACGTTCATCCCCGGCGAGCCGATGAAATAGCCGACGAAAGTGTGGCGCGGCCGCTCGAACAGTTCGGCCGGCGTGCCGATCTGCACGATCTCGCCGTCATACATGACCACGACGCGGTCGGCGAAAGTCAGTGCCTCGGTCTGGTCATGCGTGACATAGACCATGGTGTAGCCGAAGCGGCGGTGCAGCTGCTTGAGCTGCGAGCGCAGCACCCATTTCATATGCGGATCGATGACGGTGAGCGGCTCGTCGAAGAGGATGGCGTTGACGTCGGAACGAACCAGGCCGCGGCCAAGCGAGATCTTCTGCTTCTGGTCGGCGGTCAGCCGGCGTGCCTTCCTGTTCGCCATCGAGGCGAGATCGATCATGTCGAGCGTCTCGCGCACCTTGCGGTCGACATCAGCCTCCGGCACGCGCCGGTTGCGCAGCGGGAAGGCCAGATTGTCGTAGACGGTCATGGTGTCGTAGATGACGGGGAACTGGAACACCTGGGCGATGTTGCGCTCCTGCGTCGACAGCCTGGTCACATCCCGGCCGTTGAACAGGAGCTGGCCGTGCGACGGGTGGAGCAGACCTGAAATGATGTTGAGCAAGGTGGTCTTGCCGCAGCCCGACGGCCCGAGCAGCGCATAAGCGCCGCCGTCCTCGAAAGTATGGTGCACCTCCTTCAGCGCGAAATCCGAATCCTTCTTCGGATTGGGCAGATAGGAGTGGCGGATGTGGTTGACCTCGATGCGTGCCATCGCTTCCTCCTCAGGCCGCCAGCTTCGACGCCGTCACGGCGCGGCCGTTCTGGTCGAACACCATGATGTGGCGCGGATCGATGAACACCTCGACCTCGTCGTCCGTCTCGAAATCGAGGATGCCGTGCGCAAGCATCACCCAGCGCGCATCGGCGAAGTCGAGATGGACGAAGCTCTCCGAGCCGGTGATCTCGGTGATGGTCACCTTGGCCCGCACCGGCACGGCGCTGCCGTTGGGGCGCTCGAGCGACAAATGATGCGGCTGGAAGCCGATCGTGTAGCTGGCGTCGGCAATGCCGGCCAGTTCCGGCGGCACGGGCAACTTGACGCCGCCGTCGAGCAGGAAATCCGATCCCTTCTTGGCAAGCACGATGGTGTTGAGCGGCGGGTCGGCGAAGGTCCGCGCCGTCACCAGATCGATCGGCTTGCGGAACACTTCGACGGTCGGACCGAACTGGGTAACGCGGCCTTCGCAAAGCGTTGCCGTGTTGCCGCCGAGCAGCAGCGCCTCATGCGGCTCAGTCGTGGCATAGACGAAGATGGTGCCGGTGGCTGCGAAAATCTTCGGCAGCTCGGCCCGCAACTCCTCGCGCAGCTTGTAGTCGAGATTGGCAAGCGGCTCGTCGAGCAGGACCAGGCTGGCGTTCTTGACGATGGCGCGAGCGAGCGCCGTGCGCTGCTGCTGCCCGCCCGACAGGCTGAGCGGCGTGCGGTCGAGATAGGGCGTGAGCTTGAGCAGCGCCGCGGCGTTGCGCACCTCCCTGTCGATCTTGGCCTGCTCGACGCCGGCGACCCGAAGCGGCGAGGCGATGTTCTCGTAGACCGTCATCGCAGGATAGTTGATGAACTGTTGGTAGACCATGGCGACGTTGCGCTTCTGCACCGGCTGTCCGGTGACGTCCTTGCCGTCGAACCAGACCGCGCCGGATGTCGGCGCGTCGAGGCCGGCCATCAGCCGCATCAGGCTGGTCTTGCCGGAGAGCGTCGGCCCGAGGAGGACGTTCAGCGAGCCGTGCTGAAGCGTCAGCGACACGTCGCGGATATGCTCCTGCGCGCCCACCGTCTTCGTCACGTTTCTCAGTTCCAGCATCACGCCTCCTCCCAGGCCTTGCGCACTATCATGCGGTCGTCATTCGGCCGCCGCGACGTGGCGCCGGCTCAGTCCATGCATGAATTCTTCGAGCGCCGCTGTCTGCTCGCGGCTGAAATGCAGGCCGCGCTTGGTCCTGCGCCACAGCACATCCTCGGCGGTGACCGCCCATTCGTTCCGGGCGAGATAGCGCACCTCGGCCTCGTAAAGGTCGGAACCGAAATTGCGGCCGAGATCGGCATTCGACTTGGCCAACCCGAGCAGCGTCTCGGCACGCGTGCCGTAGAGCCGGGTGAGGCGGCGCGCCAGCCGCTGGTCCAGGAACGGATAGGCGCTCTTCAACCTGGCGACCTGCGCGTCGAAGCCGGTCGCAGGAAAATCGCCGCCGGGCAGCGGCGCGTTGGCGGTCCATGGCCTCCCGCGCTTGCCGAGAAAGCCTTCGATCTTCTCCAGCATTGATTCCGACAGCCGGCGGAACGTCGTGATCTTGCCGCCGAATGAATTGAGCAGCGGGGCGGCACCCTCCCCGCCCTCGGCCTTCAGCACATAGTCGCGCGTCGCCTCCTGCGCCTTCGAGGCGCCGTCATCATAGAGGGGCCGCACCGCCGAATAGGTCCAGACGATGTCCGAACGCTTGACCGGTTGGGCAAAATATTCGCTTGCCGCTGCGCAGAGATAGTCGATCTCGGCATCGCTGATCTTCACGTCGTGCGGGTCGCCCGGATAGTCGCGGTCGGTCGTCCCGATCAGCGTGAACTCTTCCTCGTAAGGAATGGCGAAGATGATGCGCCCGTCCTTGTTCTGGAAGAAATAGGCGCGCGGATCGTCGAACTTCTTGCGGATGACAATGTGGCTGCCCTGCACCAGACGGACGTTGTGCACATCGTTCTGGCCGACCGCCTTTGCCAGCACCTGGTCGACCCATGGCCCCGCCGCATTGACCAGAAGCCGGGCGCGCACGTCCTCGCTATCGCCGGTCAGCACATTCTGGATCTTGATCGTCCACAGCGCCCCGTCGCGGCGCGCGCTCACAACTTTGGTGCGGGTGCGGATGATGGCGCCGCGATCGGCCGCATCACGGGCATTGAGCGCCACCAGGCGGGCATCGTTGACCCAGCCGTCCGAATATTCGAACGCCTTGCGAAAAAGAGGCTTCAGCGGCTTGCCGGCCGGATCGGTTGCCATGTCCAGCGTCTTCGTCGCCGGCAGCAGCTTGCGCCCGCCGATATGATCGTAAAGGAACAGGCCGAGCCTGATCAGCCAGGCCGGACGCAGACCCTTGGCATAAGGCAGCACGAAACGCATCGGCCAGATGATGTGCGGCGCGTTCTTCCAGAGAATCTCGCGCTCCATCAGCGCTTCGCGCACCAGGCGGAATTCGTAGAATTCGAGATAGCGCAGGCCGCCATGGATCAGCTTGGTCGAGCCGGAGGATGTCCCGCTGGCGAGATCGTTCATCTCGGCCAGAAAAACCGAAAATCCGCGGCCAACGGCGTCGCGGGCGATGCCGCAGCCATTGATGCCGCCGCCTATGACGAAAATGTCATGGATCGGTGATGCGCTCACAGGTTTCCTCCACGATTTCGCATTGCACCATTTTTGTGTTTCGCGAAACCGTCCCGGAATTATTTCGAACTAAGATCGAATGTCAAACGAAATATCAACGCGGCTGTGAGATGGCCTGTGAAACGACCCTATTCGAGCGCCGTCTCGATCAAACGAACCTCCGATTCCTCGCAGATGCGGCGTACCGAAGGAATGTCGCAACGGTCGGTGATGAAGGTGTTGACCTGCGACAGATGGCCGATGCGGACCGGCGCCGTGCGCTCGAATTTCGTCTGGTCGGAGACGAGAATCACGTGACGCGCATTAGCGATGATGGCTTGCGCCACCTTCACCTCGCGAAAATCGAAGTCGAGCAGCGCGCCGTCATGGTCGATGGCCGAGGCGCCGATGACGGCGTAGTCGACCTTGAACTGCCGGATGAAATCGACCGCTGCCTCGCCGACGACACCGCCGTCGGAGCCGCGCACCACGCCACCGGCGATCACCACCTCTATCGAAGGATAGATGCGCATCCTGTTGGCAACATTGATGTTATTGGTGATGACCATAAGCCCGTTATGGTCGAGCAAAGCCTTGCTGACGGCCTCGGTCGTGGTGCCGATGTTGATGAACAGCGAGGCGTTGTCGGGGATAAGCCTGGCGGCGGCACGGCCGATCGCCTCCTTCTCCTCCGCGGCGATCTTGCGGCGCGCCTCATATTCCATGTTCTCGATGCCGGACGGAAACAGCGCCCCGCCATGGATGCGCGTCAGCAGGCGCTGATCGCAGAGATCGTTGAGGTCCTTGCGGATCGTCTGCGGCGTCACGTTGAAATGCGTCGACAGGTCTTCGACCAGCACCCGGCCATGGTCCTTCGCCATTTGAATGATCTCGGCATGGCGTGGCGAAAGAAACATCCGGCAAATCCTCCCATTTTCGCTTTTCCCGTCTATACCGGAAAACGAAAGCGATGAAAAGGCATAAGCCGGCTAATGAAATTCGTATGATCGCAAACGCAAACCGATACGCAAGCCAATGCGAACCGGTTCTGGCGAAGCAGCGGACGATTTTAATCTGAATGAGGAGCGGGATGGAGATAAGTCCAGGGACTCACTTCGGACCCTCTGTCCACAGGCACTTCGATCAAGACGGGGCTGTCGAGGGTTGCGCAAGTCGTTATCAAACGCTCGAGTTCCTCGGGCGTCGTCGCTTTGAAGGCCGGGATATTGAAGCTCTCGGCGAGCTTCACAAAGTCCGGATTGGTCAACTCCGACCCCAGGTAGCGACCGTCATACGATTGTCTCTGGTCTCTCAGCACGTTCCCATAAGAACCGTTGTTGAACACGATCGCTATCACGTTGATGCGATGTTGAACCGCGGTTGCAAGCTCCTGAACGCCGAACATGAAACCGCCGTCGCCGGAGACGGAGATCACCATCTTGTCCGGGTGAGCAACCTTGACGCCCAATGCGGTATTGAAGCCGAAACCCAGAGTTTCCTGATAGCCGCAGGTCACGTATTGCAGGGGAGCGAAAACCGGGAACGCGAAACGGGCGGTGAAGCCCACCTGGCTGATTTCCTCAACAAAGAAGCCGTCCCTTGGCAGCGCGCGCCGGATCGCGTTGACGTAGGAAACCTGAGGTTCCACAGCAGCGAAGCGTTCCCTCGCGGCATGGTTCAGTCGAGCGAAATCTTCCAGGCGCATATCGATTGAAGATCGAGGTGCCTGTTCGAGAAGAGCATCGACGCCATCGGCCGCATCCGCCACGATCGCGGCGTCCGGACGCAGGCGAACCATCTCCTTCGGATCGATGTCAATCCGGATGACCTTGAGGTTCTTTGGAATATATCGCCAGCGCATGAACTGCAATTCAAGGCGGCTACCGATACCGATAAGAAGATCGGTATCTTTCCAGTAGTCGTATGCTGCGACCAGATTAAGGGCATTGGGGTGATCGTCGGGGAGCACACCCTTGCCCGATCGATGAGCCGTTACAGGCGCACCGAGCCGCTCGGCAAGTTCTCGCACCTGCTTGCGCGCATCAACCGCTCCGCCACCAACCATGATGAGTGGACGTTTGGCGTTTGAAATGAGCTGGCTGGCCTGCTCAATCGCAACCGGATCAGGCCGGGCACTCTCGGCGCGCGCTGCCGAAACAATCGGCACCTCCGGACCTTTTTGGCCGAAGACATCCCATGGCGCTTCGATCGAGCCGGGTCCTTTTCGCCCGGAGATCATCTTGGAGATAACCTCGCTGACGACGAAGCCAGCCTCTGACTGATGATCAATGCGTTCGGCGACTTTCATTATGCCACGCAGGGTCGCTAGCTGATCCGGCAATTCGTGCAGCTGTCCCCGGCCTCTGCCGATCAAGTGGGACATGATGTTGCCCGTGATGCAAAGCACCGGCGCGTTCGCACCCAGGGCGGTGCAGAGGGCCGCACCCGCGTTCAGCACGCCTGGTCCCGGAACCACGGTGAACGCACCAATCCGGCCTGTTGCCTTGGCATAGCCATATGCCATGTAGGCGGCACCCTGTTCGTGTCGCGTATGGATGAATCTGATCTTGTCGCCGGCACGATGGAGCGCGTCGTTGAAATCGTACATATGAACCCCGGGTATGCCGAACACGGTGTCTATGCCGTGTTCAACAAGGGCTCGCGTGATTGCTTCCGCGGTTGTTTCAGACTTTGCCATTTCTTGCACAACCATGACTGCTCCCGGCCGACCGACTGCCTTGCCGGTCAGTTGTTCCTGCCTTTCCAACTTTTGATTAACATGTTGAATAAGGCAACGGGCTGCCGCCCCTATCCCGGAAAATCCGGCAGGCTGGCAAAGGCCGTCTTCAGCGCGTTCGACCAGCCCTCGGAAATGGCGCGGTAATACGGGTCGCCCTGGCTGATCCGCTTGTTGAGCCCAACCTTGAAGGCATCCTTCTCCACAAACGCCAAGTCGAGCGGCAGGCCTACAGACAGGTTCGATTTCAGCGTCGAGTCGAAGGAAACCAGAAGCAGCTTCACCGTCTCGGCAAGGCTCATGGCGCGGTCATAGGCACGGATGATGATCGGCTTGCCGTATTTTGTCTCGCCGATCTGGAAGAACGGCGTGTCGTCGGTCGACTCGATGAAGTTTCCCTCGGGATAGATCATGAACAGCCGTGGCGGACTGCCTTTGATCTGGCCGCCCAGGATGAAGGACGCGTTGAAATAAGAATCGGCCTTGTCGCCGGCGGGAGACGATTGCGCGATCACCTCTTTCACCGTTTCGCCGACGAGCCGCACCGTCTGGTACATGGACGGCGTCTGCAGCAGCTTCTCGTGACGGTCGGTGACCGCCTTGTTGCGCTCGTCAAGCAGGCTGACCACGGCCTGGGTCGTCGCAAGATTGCCCGCCGACATCAGCACGATGACACGCTCGCCAGGCTCTTCCCAGGCATGCATCTTCTTGAAGGTCGAGATCGAATCCATGCCGGCATTCGTGCGCGTGTCCGACATGAACACGAGCCCGCGGTCGATCTTGAGGCCGACGCAATAGGTCATGATTCTTCTTCTAATAGCGAATCCCGGCGGAAATTACTGCTCGACCGTGACGGTGACCGCAAGCTTCTCTTGCGCTTGCCCGAGCAGTATTCCCGACACCGGCGAGGCATCGCGATAGTCGCGTCCCGTGGCCACCCGCACATAGCGTTCGTCGGGAGAGATGCCGTTGGCGGGATCGAAGGCGACCCAGCCGAGGCCTTGAACATGCGCTTCCGCCCATGCGTGGCTCGCTGCCTGCTCAACGGAGGCGTCCATCATCAGATAGCCGCTGACATATCGCGCGGGAAAACCCATCACGCGCGCCGCGGCGGCGAATATCTGGCTGTGGTCCTGGCAGACGCCGCTCTTCAATGCCAAGGCTTCTTCCGCCGGCGTCACGGCGCTCGTCGTGCCCGGCTTATAGGCGACGCGTTCCCGGATCGCGCCCATCAGCCCATGCAGGCGTTCGATATCGGCCCCCTCGGCCACAGATGCGGCGAGCTCGCGGATGCCGTCGCCGGCAGTGGTGAGCGGCGTTTCCTGGCCGAACAGCCAGAGCGGCGCGAAGCCCTGGTGCGGGCCGGACACGCCGGCCGTGTCGCGCGTCGTCACCTCGCCCTGTGCCTCGACCGTGATGGTGTTGTGTCCGCCCTCGGCGCTCACCAGTCGCGTGTCGTTGCCGAAATGGTCGGTGAACCGCACTTCCTCGCGCGCGCCATCGACCTTGATTGCCCAGGAGGCGATGGTCTGAGTGTGGCCGCTTGAGGGAAACAGGCGCAGCCGCTGCAGCAGATATTGCACCGGCGCATCGTAGCGATACTCGGTCCGGTGGGTGATCTTGAGCCGCATGACGCCTGCCCCTTCAGCGCTCAGTAGAACCGGTAGTCTTGGGCGATCTCGTCGCCCAGCCGGGTGTTGTCGCCGATGAATTCGGCCAGGAACTCGTGCAGGCCGTGGTCGAAAATATCCTTGATCGAGCCCTTTTTGAGCATCGCCTGGATCTTTTCTGCCGTGGCGTGGCAGGCATGGCGCTCGCCATAATCGTCGGCGAGGAACTTCAGGTGCTCGCCGAGGAAGCGGTAGCAGAAGGTCAGCGAGCGCGGCATGCGAACGTTGAGGATCAGATAGTCGGCGATGTTGGTCGGCTTGTAGTCGGCGTCATAGACCCAGCGGTAGGAGCGGTGGGCCGAGACCGAGCGCAGGATCGATTCCCACTGGTAGTTGTCGAGCGTCGAGCCCACCCAGGAGATCGACGGCAACAGGACATAGTATTTCACGTCGAGGATGCGGGCCGTGTTGTCGGCGCGCTCGACATAGGTGCCGAGCTGCGAGAAATCAAAGATCTCGTTGCGCAGCATCGTGCCGTAGAACGAGCCGCGGATCAGCGCCGTCTCGCGCTTGATCGCATCGAGCACCGTCGGCAGGTCGCGCTCGTCGATCGGCCTTGCCAGCATCCGCTTCAGCGACATCCAGGCTTCGTTGATGCTCTCCCAAGTCTCGCGGGTCAGCGCCGTGCGCACCATACGTGCATTGTTGCGCGCCGTCTCGATCGACGACATCGTGCTCGACGGATTGGCAGTGTCGCGCAGCAGGAAATCCGAGACGTTGGCGACGGTGTAGTCCTGGTATTTCTGGCTGAAGGTGTAGTCGGAGCCGGCGCTGAGCAGCACGGAGTTCCATTCCTCCGACGCATTCTGGGTGCGCGTCAGCGCCATGCGCAGGCCGGCATCGACCAGGCGCGCCATATTTTCGGCCCGCTCGATATAGCGGCTCATCCAGTAGAGACCGTTGGCGGTGCGGCCGAGAAGCATGGGGAACGCCCTTCGGGCTAGTGAGTAGGGAATAGTGAGTAGTGAATAGTAAGCGTTCGAATCTCAATGGAATATTGCATTTCCCTGTCCCTCAACTTCCACTACTGCCTACTGCCTACTGCCTATTCCCTACTCACTCACATCAATCATCCAGCACCCACGTATCCTTCGTCCCGCCGCCCTGCGAGGAATTGACCACCAGCGAGCCTTCCTTGAGCGCGACACGCGTCAGGCCTCCCGGCACGATCTGGATGCGGTCGGAGACGAGCACGTAGGGCCTGAGATCGACATGGCGCGGCGACAGGCCCTTTTCGGTCAGGATCGGGCAGGTCGACAGCGCGAGCGTCGGCTGGGCGATATAGTTGCCGGGCTTGGCCTGCAGCTTCTTGGCGAAGTCCTGGCATTCCTTCTTGGTCGCCGCCGGACCGACCAGCATGCCGTAGCCGCCGGAGCCGTGCACTTCCTTGATGACGAGCTCGCTTATGTGCTCCAGCACGTATTTCAGGCTGTCCGGCTCCGAGCATCGCCAGGTCGGGATGTTGCCGAGGATCGCCTTGCGGCCGGTATAGAACTCGACGATCTCGGGCATGTAGGAATAGATCGCCTTGTCGTCGGCGATGCCGGTTCCCGGCGCATTGGCGATGGTGATGTTGCCGGCGCGATAGACATCCATGATGCCCGGCACGCCGAGCGCCGAATCCGGCCTAAACGTCAGCGGATCGAGGAAGGCGTCGTCCACGCGCCGGTAGAGGACATCGATCTGCTTGTAGCCTTCGGTGGTGCGCATCGTGACATGGCCGTCGACGACGCGCAGGTCCTGCCCCTCGACGAGCTGAACCCCCATCTGGTCGGCGAGGAATGCGTGCTCGAAATAGGCGGAGTTGTAGCTGCCCGGCGTCAGCACGGCGATGGTCGGCGTGCCCTTGGCGCTCTGTGGCCGCACCGCGGCAAGCGACTGGCGCAGCAGCTGCGGGTAGTTCTCGACCGGCCGCACCTTGATCTGCTGGAACAGCTCCGGGAAGAGCTGCATCATCGTCTCGCGGTTCTCCAGCATGTAGGAGACGCCTGACGGCGTGCGGGCATTGTCCTCCAGCACGTAGAATTCATTCTCGCTGATGCGCACGATATCCACGCCGATGATGTGGGTGTAGACGCCTGCCGGCGGCCTGACCCCGATCATCTCGGGGAGGAATGCGTCGTTCTTCGCCACGAGTTCCCTCGGCACGCGCCCGGCGCGCAGGATCTCCTGGCGGTGGTAGATGTCGTCGAGGAAGGCATTGAGCGCCTGCACACGCTGCTCGATGCCCTGCGTCAGCCGGCGCCACTCCTGGCCCGAAATGATGCGCGGGACGATGTCGAAGGGGATCAGCCGCTCGGAGGCTTCCTGCTCGCCATAGACGGCGAAGGTGATGCCGGTCTTGCGGAAGACGCGCTCGGCGTCCTGCATTTTCTGGGTAAGCCTGGCCGGATCCTGTTCCTTCAGCCAGCGATCGTAAGCCTGATATGGTCTTCTCAATCCGGAGACTTCCGGAAGCATTTCGTCGAACGCTGCCAATCGCGTACTCCCTCTGAAAACCATTTCACTGGCCTCATCCGAGAAAATCAAGCGCAATCGGCGATTTGGGCGGCCGCAATGGCCGCTCTATGCGAATTGCCTAAGATTAGGGCAGCATTGGCAATGTCGGGTCAGGCCCTGCATCGAGGGCGGGCAACACCAGGCCGGTCAGAAGGCCCGGAAGGTGACGATGGTGAAGGTGTCCTTGATTCCCGGCAGGATCTGCACCTTCTCGTTGACGAAGTGGCCGATGTCTTCCTCATCGTTGAGATAGAACTTGGCGAGCAGATCGTAATTGCCCGCGGTCGAGTAGATTTCGGAAGCGATCTCGGCATCGGCGAGCGCGCTGGCGACCTCGTAGGCCTTGCCCAGATCGCACTTTATCTGCACGAAAAATGCCTTCATTGCCCGGTCCTGCCAGCTTGCACGTGAATAAGCGGCCCTTGTGGCAGACTGCCGCCCGGCTTTCAAGCATCAGGCGGCACGCACCCTGGCGACCGCTCGCCGCAATTCGGCGGTCGTGGACGTTGGCACCGGCAAGAATCTTCCAAAGGCGGTGAAACCACGGCACGCCGCCCAGCGTATGTTAGACTGCACCTCGCAACGCGAATTCTGGAGACAGGCCATGCGCCGCGCTTTGTTCGCATTCGCTTTCGTTCCGATGCTTCTTGCCTCCATGGCCTTTGCGGGCGACGCCGAGATCAAGGCCGCGCAAACGGTCATCGACAGCCAGCTCAAAGCTTTCCTCGCCGATGACGGCGTCACTGCCTACAGCTTCGCGGCGCCGAACGTGAAGCGCATCTTCCCGACCGTCGATACTTTCATGAACATGGTGACCAACGGCTACGCGCCGGTGCGCAAGCCGCAGAGCTATTCCTTCGGCAAGGTCGAACAGACCGGGCCTAGCTCGATCATCCAGCAGGTGCTGATCGTCGGACCGGACGGCAAGGACTACGAAGCGGTCTACACGCTGGAGCAGCAGCCGGACGGCAGCTTCAAGATCACTGGCTGCAGCCTGAGGGCATCGACATCGGTCAGCACCTGAACGCTCTCCGCGCCTAAAGCACGTCTCCCGAAAGTGGGAACCGGTTTCGGGACAAAGATATGCGAAAAAGTAAAAACCTAAAGCTCGGAGCGAATCTGAAGGATCGCGACGCGCTTTAGGTCACACTCAATCCCGGCGCTGATAGAGCGTCCAGCTCAGGCCTGAAAGACCCCAGCTCGGCGAGGCGTCGACTCGCTGATAGGTCAGCGTGCAGTTCGGCGCGCGATCGACATATTGCGGCTGCTTGTCGATGGCGCCTTCGAGGATCAGCCAGGGCGGACGTTCGTCACACATCCTGTCTTGCTGGACAACAGTTGCCTGGCGCCCCATGCGTTTGGCAAAATAGCCGACGGTCATGACGGTCCGGAAGTTCTGATTGGTGGCATAGCTCGTCGCCCCGTCGCGCGTGATCCTGTCAACCATCGCGGCATAGGACCCGCGTCCGTATTCGTAGAATGGCAGCAGAAGCGTCGTCGTGACGGCAAGGATCGCCACGATCGCGCCCGCGGCAAACAGCCGGTACTTACCCCCGGCGGCGAAACCACGCCCAAGCAGTTCGCCCGCCCACAGCAGCATCAACGTCCCGGGAACCAGATAGTAGCGCGGGAACTCGGCGTTGGGCAGCCGGGCCATCGCCATGACAATGGGCAGCCCGGCAATGCCGATGACGTAGAGGCTGGCTCGCCGGTCGCGCCAAATACCGGCGCAGAGTGAGACAAGGCTGCAGGCGGCAACAATGCAGGTCCAGTCGCTGATCCAGTCCGGCAGGCCGAACAGGTAACGGATCATCCCGCCGTAGCCTTGCGCGAAGGCCTGGAGCGAGAACGGCAAGGCGCCGCCGATCGTAAAGCCAAACAGTAGCCGGCCGATGAGCATGCAGGCGGCGATCGGCAACACGGCCAGGAAGGCCGGCGCGAAAATCTGACCGAGTTCGACGTTGACACGATCGAGGTTGGAGGTGCGCCGCCAGACGAGCCAGGCAGTCCAGACGACAAGGACCGCCACCGTTTCTATCATGATGAGATGAGACAGGAAGCCGAGGAGGATGATCGCGCCAAACGCGATGCCCGAGCCCGGCTTGTCGAGCCGGCGCTCCAGAAACACGATGGAAAGAAGGGTAAACAGCACCAGGCCGGCGTAGCCTCTGGCCTCGGAGCCGTAGTGAACCATCGGATAGCTGATCGCGAACAGCAGGCTCGTGACGACGGCCGCCCACCGGCCGCGTGCAACCGCCCCGGCGGCAACAATTGCGCCGACGCCGAGCGCTATCGACAGGCCGCGCTGAAGCAGCGGCAAAGCATCGGGGCCGATCAGGTAGAGGTAGATCGAATTGAGGAAATGATTGTTGTCATGATTTATGCGCCAGAATATCTGGTCGATCGAGGTGAGCGGCTCGAGCAGCACCAGGCTCCAGATCTCGTCCAGCCAAAGATCGCCGCGCGCGCCCAGCAACCGCAGGACGAGACCGGCCGCCGCAATTGCCGCGACCGCCAGCGACACCGCGCCTGTCCATCGCTGTCGAATGGCGAGGACAGGCTCGGAAGAGCCGTTTGCGCGGTTGGTTTGCGCCTCGCCCGGTGTTGCGGCCTGTCCCGAGATGAGCAAGGTTTTGACCTTTGCCTGATGTCACCCCGGCAATCTCTATACCCGCAGTCGTTTCAAAACAGTTCGCGCTCGATGTGGTCACGTCAGTACCGCGCCCGGCCGCCCGACATGTCAAACACCGCGCCGGTGTTGAAACTCGATGCATCGGAACAGAGCCAGAGAACCAGCGCCGCGACCTCTTCCACCGCCCCGAGCCGCTTCAGCGGGCTGGCGCCGATCATATCGCTGACCACTTCGTTTCCGAGACGCCGGATCAGATCGGTATCGATTGGACCCGGCGCAACGCAATTGACGCGGATTTCGGTGTCGCAGACCTCACGCGACAAGGCCTTGGTGAAGGCGATGACGCCCGCGCTCGCCGCCGAATAGGCTGCAAGGTTCGGCAATCCCTCCTTGCCGGCGAGGGACCCCATATTGACGATGCGGCCGCTGCCGGCCTTGCGCATGATGGGCAAAATTTGTTGCGTGACCTCGAATGTCCCGATGAGGTTGACGCCGATGATACGCTGCCACTCGGCCGGATCGAAGGCCTCGAAGCTGAGATAGGAGCCAAGATATCCCGCATTGTTGACGAGAATGTCGACTCGGCCAGCTTCGGCAACGATTTCTGACAGCGCGGCCCTTATATCGGCAGCCCTGGTCACGTCGACAGTCCGGCTGCGGGTTTCGTCGGTCGGCAGTGGGTCGGCATCCCATATCCAGACGTCCGCACCCCACTGTGCCAACCCATTGGCCACGGCCCTGCCGATGCCCCTTGAGCCACCGGTCACGATAGCCGTCTTGCCGGCAAAGTCGTATGTTACGCTCATGCTGATCCCCAGGGCACCAAGTCTGCTCCCGGGAGCGGCCGCCCGTCAATTGCAGGGACGGAGCTGCTAAAGGGCGGGAGTATCGCCCCTCGCCCAGCCTTCCGAAATCTCGGCGGCGCAAGCTTCGAAGGCTTGCGCCTCGATGGCGGCGCGGATGTCCTGCATCAGCTTCTGGTAGTAGGACAGGTTGTTCCAGGTGAGCAGCATTGCCCCCAGAGACTCCTGCGAACGCACGAGGTGATGGAGATAGGCGCGTGAATAGTCGCGCGCGGCCGGGCAGTCGCTCTCCTCGTCCAGCGGGCGCGGATCGTCGGCATGGCGCGCGTTGCGCAGGTTGATCTTGCCGCGACGCGTGTAAGCCAGGCCATGGCGGCCGGCGCGGGTCGGCATCACGCAGTCGAACATGTCGATGCCGCGCGCCACCGACTTCAAGATGTCGTCCGGCGTGCCGACGCCCATCAGGTAGCGCGGCCTGTCGGCCGGCAGCTCCGGACAGGTGATGTCGAGCATCTCCAGCATCACCGCCTGCGGCTCCCCGACCGCGAGCCCGCCGATAGCATAGCCTTTGAGATCCATCGCCCTCAGCGCCTGCGCCGAGCGGAGGCGCATCGCCGCGCTGTCGCCACCCTGGACAATGCCGAACATCGCCTTGCCCGGCTGGTCGCCGAACGCCGTCTTGCAGCGCTCGGCCCAGCGCAGCGACAATTCCATGGCGCGTTCGATTTCCGTGGGCTTGGCCGGCAGCGCCGTGCATTCGTCGAGCTGCATCTGGATGTCGGAATCGAGCAGCCCCTGGATCTCGATCGACCGCTCCGGCGACATCTCGTAGGGCGCGCCATCGATATGCGAGCGGAAGGTGACGCCCTTTTCCGTTAGCTTCCTCAGCTTCGACAGCGACATGACCTGGAAGCCGCCGCTGTCGGTGAGGATCGGATAAGGCCAGCGGGTGAACTCGTGCAGGCCGCCGAGCTTCGCCACGCGCTCGGCGCCGGGCCGCAGCATCAGGTGATAGGTGTTGCCTAGGATGATGTCGGCGCCGACGCCGCGCACCTGGTCCATATACATGGCCTTGACGGTGCCGCCGGTGCCGACCGGCATGAAGGCCGGCGTACGGATCTCGCCGCGCGGCATCGAAATCAGGCCGCGCCGCGCCTTGCCGTCGGTGGCGATGAGCTTGAAGGAAAAAGTCTCGGCCATCGAATTCTTTGTCATGGACGAGCGCGCCTGGTGTTCTTCAACGTCCATGGCTTGTCTCCCGGAAAAGCAGGCAGGAGTCCCCGTAGGAATAGAATCTGTAGCGGCTCGCGATGGCATGCGCATAGGCGGAACGCATGGTCTCCAGCCCGCTGAAGGCTGAGACCAGCATGAACAGGGTCGAACGCGGCAGGTGGAAATTGGTCATCAGCATGTCGGCCGTGCGGAAGCGATAGCCGGGCGTGATGAAGATATCGGTCGGTCCAGACCAGGGTTCGATGCTGCCGTCTTCGCGCGCAGCGCTTTCCAGCAGGCGCAGCGACGTCGTGCCGACGGAAACAATCCGCCCTCCCCGCGCCCTGGCCGCATTGAGCGCCTCGGCCGTCTCGGCGCTCACCGAGCCGATCTCCGCGTGCATCTTGTGGTCGGCGGTATCGGCGGCTTTCACCGGCAGGAAGGTACCGGCGCCGACATGCAGCGTGACGAAGCGGCGCTCGACACCCCTGGCGTCGAGCGCTGCAAACAACTCCGGCGTGAAATGCAGTCCTGCGGTGGGCGCCGCGACAGCGCCCTCCTCCCTGGCGTAGATGGTCTGGTAATCGCTGCGATCGCGCTCGTCGTCATCCCGCTTCGAGGCGATGTAGGGAGGCAGCGGAATGTGGCCGACGGCCTGCAGCGCCTCGTCGAGGAACGGCCCGGACAGATCGAAGCCGAGCAGCGCCTCGCCTGCCTCGCCCTTCTCGATCACCGTGGCGTCGAGCCGGCCGAGGAAGCAGGAATTCTGGTCATGGCCGAAATGGATGCGGTCGCCGACGGCAATGCGCTTGCCCGGCCGCATGAAGGCCCGCCAGCGGTCCGGCGCCACGCGCATATGCAGCGTCGCCTCGACCTGCGCCATCGCCTCGCCGCGCTTGCGGATGCCTTTCAATTGCGCGGGAATGA
This sequence comes from Mesorhizobium sp. ORS 3324, assembly GCA_000824825.2. GTDB lineage: Bacteria > Pseudomonadota > Alphaproteobacteria > Rhizobiales > Rhizobiaceae > Mesorhizobium. The sequence continues at coordinate 61,169 of LM655172.1, read as the reverse complement.
CCCTGGTGTCGTTGAACACCAGCACGTCGCCTTCTCTCAGCAACGACGGCAAATCGCGCACGATCCGGTCTTCCAGGCCTTGACCCGGCCTGACGACCAGTTGCCTGGCGCTGTCGCGCGGCTCGGCTGGGCGCAGCGCAATGCGCTCCTCGGGCAGGTCGAAGTCGAACAGGTCGACGCGCATCAGTAGAGCCGGATGAGCAGGGCTCCGGCCAGCAGCAGCACAGCGCCGGCAACGCGGCCAAGCGAAATCTCGCGCACGGCAACGCCGAGGAAGCCGGCGCGGTCGACGAGCATGCCGGCGATCAGCTGGCCGGCGACCAGAAACGCCATCAGCGCGGCCGCGCCGATGCGCGGCGTGAGGATGGTGGAGAGCGTGACATAGAAGCCGCCGAGCACGCCGCCGGCCACGAACAGCCACGGCGCCGGCGCCTTCCAGTCGAGCGAGATGCCCTGCAGCCGCACCACCGCGACCGCGATGACGCCGAGCACGACAGCACCCGACAGGAAGGAGAAGGCCGCGGCCGCGACCGGAAGGCCGAGACCGCGCGCCAATTGCGAATTGATCGGCGCCTGGACGGCGATGAAGGCGCCGGACAGGATGCCAAGCAGGGACCAGACTGCGCCCATCATCGATATGCCCTTACTTGACGTCGGCCGCGACCTTCAGCGACACGATCTTGTCGGGATCCTGCACCGGCTCGCCGCGCTTGATCTTGTCGACATTCTCCATGCCTTCGATGACCTGGCCCCACACCGTGTACTGGCGGTTGAGGAACGAGGCGTCGTCGAAGCAGATGAAGAACTGCGAATTCGCCGAGTTCGGATTCTGGGCGCGCGCCATCGAGCAGGTGCCGCGACCGTGATTGGCGTTGGAGAATTCTGCCTTCAGGTCCGGCTTGTCGGAGCCGCCCATGCCCGCGCGGGACGGCGCAAAGGTCGGCTTCGAGGAATTGCCGAACTTGACGTCGCCGGTCTGCGCCATGAAGCCGTCGATGACGCGGTGGAACACCACGCCGTCATAAGCGCCCTCGCGCGCCAGTTCCTTGATGCGGGCGACGTGGCCGGGCGCAAGGTCCGGATACATTTCGATGACGACCGGCCCCTTGGTCGTTTCCATGATGAGTGCGTTCTCGCGGTCCTTGATCTCAGCCATGTCAGAAAATCCTTTGAAAATTGCGTTGGTTACTTGCTGTCGGCAGCGATGCGCACCTTGATCATCCGATCCGGGTCCGTGACCGTGCCGTTGTCCGCCTCATCGCCCTTCTTGATCTTGTCCACCAGTTCCATACCGCTCTCCACTTTGCCGACGATCGTGTACTGGCCGTCAAGGTTCGGCGCCGGCGCAAACATGATGAAGAACTGGGAATTGGCCGAGTTCGGATCCTGCGAGCGGGCCATGCCGACGACTCCGCGCGTGAATTGCTCGGTCTGCGAGAACTCGGCCGGCAGATCGGGAAGATCGGAGCCGCCGGTGCCAACGGCCTCCGGATTGAAACCCTTCTTCATGTTGCCATATTTGACGTCGCCGGTCTGCGCCATGAAGCCGTCGATCACGCGATGGAAAGCGACGTTGTCATAGGCGCCCTCGCGCACCAGCTTCTTGATCTGCGCGACATGCTTGGGCGCCAGATCGGGGCGCAGCGCGATCGTCACGTCGCCGTCCTTCAGCGTGATGATCATGGTTTTTTCCTTGTCGGCGGCGGAGGCCGGCAGGGACGCGGCGAAAAGGCCGGCAAACAGCAGAAGGAACGAAGCGAGCTTTTTCAGCTGCATAGGGATCTCCAAAAAGGATTATTTCGCGAATTTTGCGGTCAGTGCGCCGGCAACGGCCGTCGGCACGAACGGACGGATGTCGCCGCCCATCGACGCAATCTGGCGGACGAGTGTGGCGGTAATGGTGCGCACCGAAGGGCTGGCCGGCAGGAAAACCGTCTGCAGTTCCGGAGCCATGGTCTCGTTCATGCCGGCCATCTGCATCTCGTAGTCGAGGTCGGTGCCGTCGCGCAGGCCGCGGATGATGATCGAGGCGCCGTGCTTCCTGGCGGCATCGATGACCAGGCCATCGAACGAGACGACCTTGATGCGGTCGCTATCGCGGCCGAACTCCGCCTTGGTCGCGGCCTCGATCAGCTTCACGCGTTCCTCGAAGGAAAACAGCGGCGTCTTGCCGGGATGGGTGCCGATCGCGGCAAAGACCGTGTCGGCCACCGCCAGCGAAGCCTTCAAGACGTCGAGATGGCCGTTGGTCAACGGGTCGAAGGAGCCGGCATAAAGGGCGGTGCGTTCGGTCATGGCAGGCTTCTAGAGCAATTCCAGGAAAAGTGTGAGCGGTTTTCCGTCCGGAATTGCGCAAAACAAAAGATAAAGCGGTTCGCCGTTTCCTTGAAACGGTGAGACGCTTTAGCGAGCCTCTCCAACAAAGGCAAATCCCATTGATGTGCGCGGTCGTGAACCTTTTCACGGTCATGAACGACCGATGAATGCGACAATCACGAACGCTTCACGCAGCGTTCACTAGGTTGCCGCTTCAGGAGATGAAACCAAAACACCATCTTATCGTTAGAAAAGCAGGAGAACACGCAAATGCTGATCTACATGCTTGCCACCGCAATGACCGTCGTGATGCTGATCGCAACCGCATTCGGGCTGCATCAGGAAGCGGCGCGAGTGCGCGTCAAGGCCAACACCAAGCGGCTCGATGGCTTCGTTGCCCGCAACGTTTACCGTCGCTTCTGATTTCCAGCCATGGTTGCACCGGCCCCAAGGGCCGGTGGCGCGTAGCCAAAGCCTATTCGGGACTTCCCTCGCCCGCATCTCCGGTGCCTGACTCGCCCGACGACACCTCTTCGGCCTCCTCGTCCGACTGCGGCTCCGAAATCCGCTCCACCGACACCACTTTCTCGCCTTCGGCCGTGTTGAAGATGGTCACGCCCTTGGTGGCGCGGCTGGCGAAGCGTATGCCATTGACCGGCACGCGGATGACCGTGCCGCCATCCGACACCAGCATGATCTGATCGTCATTGCCGACCGGGAAGGTCGCGACAAGCCGGCCGATCTCGGACGTCTTCGAGACGTCGGTGGCGCGGATGCCCTTGCCGCCGCGTCCGGTGAGGCGGAAGTCGTAGGACGACGAACGCTTGCCGTAGCCGTATTCGGTCACCGTCAGCACGTATTGCTCATGCGCCTTGAGTTCTTCGTAACGGCTGTCGGAAAGCTCGGTTTCCTCGCCGACCTCCTCATTGGTCAGCGCGATCTCTTCCTCCTCGCCGGCCGCGCCGGGAGCAAGCCGCCGCTCGGCAGCGGCGCGCTTCAGGTAAGCGGCGCGCTCGGCGGGCGAAGCGTCGACATGCTCGATGATGGACATCGAGATCACGCGGTCGGTCTCGGCCATGGCGATGCCGCGCACGCCGACGGAGTTGCGGCTCTGGAAGACGCGCACGTCGCTGACCGAGAAACGGATGCACTGGCCGGAATTCGCGGTCAAAAGCACATCGTCATTGTCGGTGCAGGTCTCGACGCCGAGGATCTCGTCGCCCTCTTCCTCCAGCTTCATCGCGATCTTGCCGTTGCGGTTGACCTGAACGAAGTCGGACAGCTTGTTGCGCCGCACGGTGCCGCGCGTGGTGGCGAACATCACGTCGAGCTCGCCCCAGCTAGTCTCGTCCTCCGGCAGCGGCATGATGGTGGTGATGCGCTCGCCCTGCTCGAGCGGCAGCATGTTGATCAGCGCCTTGCCGCGCGACTGCGGGTTGCCGACCGGCAAGCGCCAGACCTTTTCCTTGTAGACGATGCCGCGCGAGGAGAAGAACAGCACCGGCGTGTGCGTGTTGGCCACGAACAGCCGGGTGACGAAATCCTCATCCTTGGTCGACATGCCGGAGCGGCCCTTGCCGCCGCGGCGCTGCGCCCGGTAGAGCGACAGCGGCACGCGCTTGATGTAGCCGGAATGGCTGACGGTGACGACCATGTCCTCGCGCTGGATCAGGTCCTCGTCTTCCATGTCCGCCCCGCCCTCGGAGAGCTCGGTGCGGCGCGGCGTGCCGAACTCGTCGCGCACGGCAATCAGCTCGTCTTTGACGATCTGCTGGATCCGCGCGCGAGACGACAAAATGTCAAGGAAATCAAGTATTTCAGCGCCGATCTTGTTCAACTCGTCGGCGATCTCGTCGCGGCCGAGCGCGGTCAGGCGTTGCAGGCGCAGATCGAGGATGGCGCGCGCCTGTTCCTCGGAGAGGTTGTAGGTGCCGTCCTCGTTGATGCGGTGGCGCGGATCGTCGATCAGCTGGATCAGCGGAGCCACGTCGTGGGATGGCCAGCGCCGCTGCATCAACTGCTCGCGCGCCGTCTGCGGATCGGGCGCGGTGCGGATCAGCTTGATCACTTCGTCGATGTTGGCGACAGCAATCGCAAGACCGACCAACACATGGGCGCGCTCGCGCGCCTTGCGCAACAGGTACTTCGTGCGCCGGCTGATCACCTCCTCGCGGAAGCCGACAAAGGCCTTCAGCATGTCGATCAGCGTCAGCACTTCCGGCTTGCCGCCGTTCAGCGCAACCATATTGGCGCCGAAGGAGGTCTGCAGCGGCGTGAAGCGGTAGAGCTGGTTTAGGATGACGTCGGCGACAGCCTCCCGCTTCAGCTCGACGACGACGCGATAGCCCTGGCGGTCGCTCTCGTCGCGGATGTCGGTGATGCCTTCAATGCGCTTCTCGCGCACCAGCTCGGCCATCTTCTCGATCATCGCCGCTTTGTTCACCTGATAGGGAATTTCGGTGATGACGATCGATTCACGGTCGTTGCCGCGCGCCTCGATATTGACGCGGCCGCGCATGACGATCGAGCCGCGGCCGGTCGAATAGGCGCTGTAGATGCCGGAACGGCCAAGCACGATGCCACCGGTCGGGAAATCCGGGCCGGGCACGATTTCCATCAGCGACGGCAGGTCGATGGCCGGGTTGTCGATGATGGCGATGGCACCGTTGCAGACTTCGGCCAGATTGTGCGGCGGGATGTTGGTGGCCATGCCGACGGCGATGCCGCCGGAGCCGTTGACAAGCAGGTTCGGGAAGCGGGCCGGCAATACGCGCGGCTCGGTGGCGGACGCGTCGTAAGTATCCTGGAAATCGACGGTTTCCTTGTCGATGTCCTCCAGCAGCTCATGCGCCACCTTGGTCAGCCTCGACTCGGTGTAGCGCATCGCCGCGGGCGGATCGCCGTCGATCGAGCCGAAATTGCCTTGACCGTCGATCAGCGGCACGCGCAGCGACCAGTCCTGCGCCATGCGCACCAACGCGTCGTAGATCGAGGCGTCGCCATGCGGATGGTATTTACCCATCACGTCGGCGACGGGTCGCGCCGACTTCACATATTTGCGGTTCCAGTGGTAGCCGCTTTCATGGGAAGCGTAGAGGATGCGGCGGTGCACCGGCTTCAGGCCGTCGCGCACGTCGGGCAGCGCGCGGCTGACGATCACGCTCATGGCGTAATCGAGATAGGAGCGCTGCATCTCCTCGATGATCGAAATCGGCTCGATGCCGTTGGGGCCACCCTCCGGCCCGCGCGGTGTCTTCTGGTCGGTCAAATCAGGTCACAATCCAGTCGGGAATCACTGGCTGTATATATAGGAAGCAGGGCCGAAACTCCAATGGCGACGGCACTTTTCCAGAGACAATTTTGGTGGTAATTTCAAAAGGATACCGCTGATTGCGACGATATGGCCAAGGTCGATTTCGCCGCCACAAGGCAAGGTCGGCCATGGATCGTCTTCCTCGGGCGGAAGCCGCAAGCGCGATGAACTGGACCTCTTGGCTGCCTCTGCAGGCCCTCAGCGGCTGGACGACAAAGGATCTCAACGGCGACATGGCGGCGGGCATCACGCTGGCGGCCATCGCCATTCCCGAGCAGATGGCGACGGCCAGGCTCGGGGGCTTCGGACCGGAGATCGGTTTCTTCGCCTTCGCGGCCGGATCCTTGGCCTTTGCGCTGTTCGGCGCCAATCGCTACCTCTCGGTCGGAGCGGATTCGACCATCACGCCGCTTTTTACCGGCGGCCTTGCGCTGATTGCCACCTCCGGCTCGCCGCATTACCTGGCATTGGCGGCAATGCTGGCGCTGATGATCGGGCTGCTTGTGGGGCTGAGCGGCATCTTCCGCCTCGGCTGGATTGCCGATCTCCTTTCGGTGCCGGTCACGACCGGGTTCCTCGCCGGCATTTCCGTCCATATCGTCGTCTCGCAACTGCCGGGCCTGCTCGGGCTGCCGCCGGAGAGCGGCGAGACGGTTCGACGCGTCGGCGAAATCGGCGCCAGTCTCCACCTCACCAATCCCTGGAGCCTGGCGCTTGGGCTTGGCGTGTTCGCCATCGTCTTCATCGCCGAGCGCATCAGCGCCCGCATCCCCGCGGCGCTGATCGGCATGGTCCTGGCAACGCTTGCCGTCATCGTCTTCGACTTGAAGAACCGAGGCGTCGAAGTGCTCGGCGCCTTGCCGAACGGACTGCCGACGCCGGGGATGCCGACCGTCGATTTCCGGGACGCTCAAGCCCTTGTCCCGCTCGCGCTGCTGATTGCCATCGTCGTCATGGTGCAGACGGCGGCCACCAGCCGCTCCTTCGTGCCGCAGGATGGCGAAGCGCCCGATGTAAACCGCGATTTCGTCGGCGTCGGCGCTGGCAGCATCGTGGCCGGGCTGTTCGGCGCCTTCGCCGTGAATTCCAGCCCGCCGCGCACGGCGATCGTTGCGCAGACCGGGGGCCGCTCGCAGCTGTCGGGCCTGATTGCCACGGCCATCGTGCTGGCGCTCGGCACCTTTGGGGGAAGCCTGCTCGCCAACGTGCCGCAGGCGGCCTTGGCCGGCGTGCTGATGTTCGTGGCCCAGCACATCTTGCGCTGGCAGGTGTTCGCCAATGTCTATCGCCAGGCTCCGGTCGAGTTCGTGCTGATCCTGATCACCATGGTCGCGATCGTCGTGCTGCCAATCGAGACCGGCGTTGCGATCGGCATCGGCCTGTCGCTGCTTCACGGCATCTGGGGCTCGACGCGCACGGAGCCGATCGCGCTGGTGCAGGTGCCGGGCACGTCGGTCTGGTGGCCACCGAATGGCTCCAGCCCAGGCGAGCAGCATCCGGGCGTGTTGGTTGTAGCGTTCCAGGCGCCGCTATCCTTCGTCAACGCCGACCGTTTCAAGCGCGGCCTGCGCGACTTGATCGACGCCAGGGGCGAGGACGTGAAGCTGGTGGTGCTGGAAGCCAGCAACATCGTCGAGATCGACTACACCGCCGCGCAGGCGCTGATCGACACGATCGGCCGCTGCCGCGACCGGGGCGCGGTCTTTGCCATCGCGCGAATGGAATCGCTGCGCGCCCAGGCGGCGCTGAAGCGGTTCGGCATTGCCGACCTCGTCGGCCCGCAGCGGATATTCCACAGCGTCGACGCCGCCATAAAGGCGCTTGGCCCAGGACAGCCTCAGCAGCAGGACAAGGTGCAATGATAGGCTCACGCGAACCCATCCTTACCCCGGTGGCCGTCAAGGAGTTGCGGCCGACGCAGATGACCGTCGGCATGCGCGAGGTGGAACTGAAACGCCGGATGATCCGCGCGCAGAGCGACAAGGAAACCGGCACGTTCCTCGGCCGCCACATGGTGCCCGTGGTGCTCGGTCCCAAAAAGCGCAACTATGTCGTCGACCATCATCACATGGCTCGCGCGCTGCTCGAGGAAGGCGTCAAGGATGTCCTGGTGACAGTAACCAGCGATCTGTCGAAGCTCGACAAGGACGCTTTCCTCATCGTGCTCGACAACCGCGGCTGGATGCATCCGTTCGACGAGAACGGCAAGCGGCGCGACTATGGCGCGCTGCCCAAAAGCATGGCCGACCTTGTCGACGACCCCTATCGCAGCCTCGCCGGCGAGTTGCGCCGGCAAGGCGGCTTCGCCAAGGACACGACGCCCTTCAGCGAGTTCCTGTGGGCGGATTTCCTGCGCCGGCGCATAGACCGGACTGCCGTAGCGAAGAGCTTCGACAAGGCCATGAAGGAAGCCCTCGTGCTCGCCAAGGGCAAGGACGCGGACTATCTGCCCGGTTGGTGCGGTCCGATTGAGGACTGACCACTGCGGGCTTTGGCTCCGGCTTGAAACGAGAATGACACGCTCCAATTCCCTCCAGCAGGCTCTGTTGCATATGGAGCGCGGCCATGGACGTCATTTCCCCCAAGACCGGATTGCCTTCCGCTGGAATTCGATTTCTCGCTTTCGCTTCGGTTGCGACGGTCGCGTTCGGTTTGGACCTCGGCCCGGCGCACGCCGCGCTGCTTGCCCGCGTTCCAGCCGCACGCGAGATGGCGGTCTGCGGCGACATGCTGTTCGTCGGCACCAGAGGCTCCTCCGTCTACGCCTTGCCTGTGTCCGGTGGGCGCGCCCGACGGGTCGCCTCCGGATTCTCGGCCGCGAACGGTGTCGCATGCGCCGGCAACCGTCTGTTCGTAGCCTCGAGGAATACCGTGACCGCCTTCGATATCGGGCCAGGAGGCGCTTTGAGCGGCAGGCGCGACATTCGACGGGGGCTGGCGAATTCAGGAGTCCATAGTTTTCGCTATATCGGCGTCGGCCCCGACTCCCGGCTCTATGTCTCGCTGGGATCACCCTGCAACATTTGCCAACCGCGCGGACTGCAAGGCACGATCGTCAGCATGAAGCAGGACGGGTCCGATCTGCGGCGCGTCGCCTGGGGCGTGCGAAATTCGGTCGGCTTCGATTGGCATGGTGGCACGATGTTCTTCACCGACAACGGCGCCGACCGGATGGGCGACGATATCCCGTCTGACGAGTTGAATGAGCTCCGGCCCGGCGGCTTCTACGGCTTTCCGTATTTCGGAGGCCAAATCCGGCTCAATGGATTCCGCGACGCGCGGCCGCCCGCGCAGCAGATTCGGCCCGTCCTGGAGTTCCAGGCGCATGTCGCGACGCTGGGTATCCATTTCTTCCGCAGTCTCGGCGGCGACGCCCTTGTCGCCGAGCACGGAAGTTGGAACAGGTCGACCCCGGTCGGCCGCCAGGTCGTGCGCGTGCGCTTCCAGGGCGGGCGTCCGGTTTCGGCGACGACTTTCCTCAGAGGCGTCGGCCGACCCGTGGACGTCAAGGAAGCGCCGGACGGTTCCATCCTCGTATCCGACGACAGCGGAGGCGCGATTTACGTCTTCAAGCAATGACACGGCATCTTCCCAGGTTCTGACACCGAGGCGCCGCCAGTCACACACCAATCAAAATGCGTTCGGCTCTATCGCATCTCGGATCGCCCGGCGCGATAGGCGCCGGGCGTCCTCCCCATCTCGCGCCGGAACCGGCGGTTGAAGGTCGACAGATCATTGAAGCCGGCATCGAAGGCGATCGTCGAGATCGCTTCGTGCGACGCGCGCAGCCGCACAGCGGCGCGGTGCAGCCTGGTCCGCAGCAGGAACTGATAGGGCGTCATGCCGGCGACATGCCGGAACGTGCGCAGGAAATGATACGGGCTGGTCGCGGTGCCGTCGGCGAGTTCGGTGAGCGAGATCGGCCGGTCGGCGTTGAGCTCGATCAGGCGCACCGCCTCGGCGACGCGTTTCTGGTCGCGGCGGCTCGGTGTCCGGCCGGCCCTGGAAGAATCGGCGGCAGCCGCGACGACCGCGCCGGCGACGCGCAGGCCCAGTTCCTCGAATGCTTCGCTGTCGCTCGTTTCCCGCGCGGCCTCCGCTTGCGCCAGCAATGGTGTCAAGGCCGGCAGAGGCGGCAGGCGCGGACCGATGAAGCCGAGCCGCTTCGCGCCCCGCACGTCGGCGACGATGCGCTCCATATAGGCCGGGGCAAAATGGAAGGAGAGACAGCGGTCGCCGGCGCCGTGCTCGTGGCCGCATTCGTAGCAGGTGCCCGGATTGCCGAGCAGGATGGCGCCAGGGGCAAGTATCGCAGTGCCCTGCCGCGTCCGATAGCGGAACGTGCCTCGTGTCACGGCGGCGACACAGAAACAGCGGTGCTGTTCCTCGAACGGCCTGTCGCCTGCGCCTGCCGTGCAGATCACGTCGGACACCTGCCAGCCAGGCCCATAGGCAAGATTTCTCTCGGTCGTCGTCATGGGCCAAAAATAGCAATTTTTCCCAAGCGCAGAACCCGACCATGCCTCTATTGCTTGCCCTCTCCTGACAAACGAGGCAGCAACCATGACCGATCCCTTTGCCGAAGCCCTGCACAGCGACGGTCCCGATCCGGACTTTGCCGAGAAGCTCGAGCTCTACGGCCGCTTCGTCGGCGCCTGGACATTCGACGCCACGCGCATACTCGAGGACGGCACCAAGCTTACCGGCCCCGGCGAGGTGCATTTCGGCTGGGTTCTGGAAGGCAAGGCCGTCCAGGACGTGTGTATCCTGCCGGCGCGGGACGCCGGCCCCTTGCCGTCGCTCGGGCCGTGGACCTTCTATGGCACGACTTTGCGCGTCTACGACCCTGGCATCGATGCTTGGCACATCCTCTGGAGCGATCCGCGCAGCCGCTATTTCAGCCGCCAGCTCGGCCGTGCCGACGGTGACACGATCGTCCAGCAAGGCGTCGACGACACCGGCTCCTCGGTACGCTGGAGCTTTTCGCGCATAACGCAGAACTCATTCCGCTGGCTGGGCGCGCGCTCGCATGATAGCGGCGCGACCTGGCGCATCGAGGTCGAGTTCCTGGCTCGCCGCGCGACTCCAGCCTGAGCGATGAACCACCTGTAATCATGGAGAAAAACGATGCTTGACCATGTCTCGATCGGTGTCCGCGACGCCGCTGACTCGAAACGCTTCTACGATGCTGCGCTGCAGCCGCTCGGCTATTCCTGCCTCAGCCAGTCACCCGGCTCGCTTGGATATGGCTCAAGAGCCGTCCAGCTCTGGGTCAACGATGCCGGCCACCCGGTGCCGGCCGATAAGGACTCCGGCCTGCACTTCTGCTTCGCCGCACCGACGCGCGCCTGCGTCGATGCGTTTCACGCGGCGGCGTTGCGCGCGGGCGGCAGGGACAATGGCCAGCCCGGTCTGCGCACCGCCTATGGCGACAATTACTATGCGGCGTTCGTCATCGATCCTGACGGCTATCGCCTCGAGGCCTATTGCGGCAACGCTGAATAGCCGGCTGAATTCGGCTGCCTACAGTTTCCACCGCTGCCGCTTTGCTCTACCAATTGCAGAGCTTGGGCTTCGCCCGGCGGGAGGGGACCAGCGATGCCGAGCTTCGACAGCCTGTTCAACGCCTTCGTCACCATCCTGGTGACCATCGACCCGCCGGGGCTGGCGCCGCTCTTCCTCGCCGTCACGCGCGGCATGAACCGCGAGGAGCGTCAGCAGGTCTCGGTCCGCGCTTCGGTGATCGGCTTTCTGGTGATGGCGCTGTTTGCCATCGCCGGTGCCTCTATCCTGTCGGTGTTCGGCATAACGCTGCCGGCCTTCCGCGTCGCCGGCGGCTTCCTGCTGTTCTTCATCGCCTTCGAAATGGTGTTCGAGCGCCGTCAGGACCGCAAGGAGAAGATCGGCGATGTCGCCATCACCAAGGACATGATCCACAACATCGCCGCCTTCCCGCTGGCGATCCCGCTGATCGCCGGCCCCGGCGCGATTTCCGCGACCGTGCTGCTATCGGGACACTTCGAAGGTTTCGGCGCGCAGGCGGCGCTGGTCGGCATCATTGCAATCTGTCTTGTGATCACCTTTCTGGTGTTCGTGCTGGCCGAGCGCATCGACCGCATCCTCGGCCAGACCGGCCGCTCGATCCTGACAAGACTGCTCGGCGTGATCCTGGCGGCGTTGGCGGTGCAGTTCGTCGCCGACGGCATCAGGGCGCTAATGGCCGCCTGAGCAGCATCCTACTGCCTACTTCTCCGCCGCATCGACCACTTCGAAATCATGCGTCACGGTCGCCGTCTTGGCCATCATCGCGGTGGCCGAGCAGTATTTCTCGATCGAGAGGTCGATCGCCCGTTTCACCTTGTCGCGCGACAGCGCGCGACCCTTGACGATGAAATGCATGTGGATGCGGGTGAAGACGCGCGGCTCGGTCTCGGCCCGATCGGCGTCGAGCTCGACCACGCAGTCCTCGACCGCCTCGCGGCCCTTTTCCAGGATATGGACGACATCATAGGCCGAGCAGCCGCCGGTGCCGATCAGCACCAGCTCCATCGGGCTCGGTCCCGGCGTCCTGCCTTCCGGTCCGTGCGCCGTGCCCAGCACGACCTTGTGACCGCTACCGGACTGGCCGACGAAGGTGCGTTCCTCGACCCATTTGACGCGTGCTTTCACTGAACTGTTCCTTCCAGGAGACTCATTGGCCGAACACGACCGCGTGCATGATGCGGCCCGGCAGCAGCGTGAAGATGCCGGCGCCGACCAGGGCGAAGACATGGAGCTTGATCATGGCGCCACGATGTGCGGCGACGCGATGGGTATGCGCGTACCACACCGCAAGCGGCGCGGCGACCAGCACCAGGATCGACAGGATATGAATCGGGCTGAACGGCCCGATCAGACGAATCTGCTGGATCCAGAAGCTTGAGATGGCGATGACCAGCACCAGCCCCGACCATACATAACCCAGCACCCGGTGGCGCGCCGTCCCTTTCGGCAACGCCAATTGCGTACCGCCTATCGCCAACGCGGCAAAGGCCGCAAACGCATGCCACGGAATGGGAGGCGCGGCCGATAGAAGCGGTCCAAGCGACATCGCGCCTTCCTCTTAAACGGCCATCGCGCTGTCCCGATGCTCAGAACGGAATCTCGTCGTCCAGCTCGCGCGACGCGCCGCCGCCACCGCCCCTGGAGCCACCGCCGCCGCGGCTAAAACCTTCATTCGGGCCGGACTGGCCGAAATCCGAGCCGCGGCTGCTGCCGCCGGAATAGCTGCCAACCTGGCCGCCGCCCTCGCCGCGCGCGTCGAGCATCTGCAACTCGCCGCGGAATTTCTGCAGCACGACCTCGGTCGTGTAGCGGTCATTGCCGGTCTGGTCCTGCCATTTGCGCGTCTGCAGCTGGCCCTCGACATAGACCTTCATGCCCTTCTTCAGATACTGCTCGGCCACCTTGGCGAGCTGGTCGTTGAAGATGACGACATTATGCCATTCGGTCTTCTCCTTGCGCTCGCCTGTGTTCTTGTCGCGCCAGCTTTCCGAAGTGGCGATGCGGATGTTGACGACCGGATCGCCCGAATTCAGGCGGCGGATTTCAGGGTCCGCCCCGAGGTTGCCGACCAGAATGACCTTGTTGACGCTACCCGCCATCTTATTTCTCCGCGCTCATCCGAAACAATTTTACGTCGCCGCACCTTACAGCCTGCGGGCCGCCACTGCCCGCAAAGGCTGGCTTTTCCCACAAGGTTTTTGTTCTCTTTTCGTTCTAGTCATGCCCACTGCTTCTGTCAAGGAATGTCAGCAAGGGAACGGTCGGGCCTGCGTATCTCGATATGGCGATCAAAAAGCGACTTGCCAAATCGATAAGTATCGGCTTATGTTTTTGGCATGATCGAAACTGAGATTTTCCGGGCATTGGCTGATCCGACGCGTCGCGCCGTCTATGAGCGGCTGGCGGCCGGCGAGATGACTGTGTCGGAGCTGCGCGCCGGCATGAGCGTGTCGCAGCCGGCGGTCTCGCAGCATCTTGCCGTGCTGCGCGGCGCCGGCCTCGTGGTCGAGCGGCGCGCCGGCCGCAACGCCTATTACCGCGCCGAGCCGCAAGGGCTCGATCCGTTGCTCGGCTGGATCGAGCGCTACCGCGCCTTCTGGCCAGAGCGGATCGAAAGATTGAAGACCGTTCTGAAGGAAATGGATCAATGACGGCAAAAACACACACGACAGCGGCCGACGCGCCGCTCAGCTTCGAATGCGAGCTTGCCGCGCCGCCGGAGAAGGTCTGGCGGGCACTGACCGAGCCGGAACTGCTCGCCGCCTGGATGATGCCGAACGACATCAAGCCTGAAACCGGCAAGCGCTTCGCCTTTGCGGGACCGGACGCGGCGATCGAATGCGAAGTGCTCGACGCCGAACCGGGCAAGCTGCTGCGCTATTCCTGGCGCGAGCGGCCCCGCGCCGACGCTGCCGACCGGCCGCCGGCATTCGACAGCCCCGGCTTCGACAGCCCCAGCTTCGACAGCATCGTCACCTTCACGCTTGCTCGCACGGTCTCCGGCGGCACGCATCTTCGCGTCGTCCATGACGGCTTCGTTCAGGCGGCGCGGCCTGTCGTCGCCGTTTCCGGCGCCGGCTGCGGGCTTTCGCTCGACGTGCGCAAGAACCCGGCCGCCGCCAATTCGCCCTGCGTGATACTGCGCGCGGCTTAATGCATGTCGCCCAAAAGTGCGAAGCGGTTTTGGGAGAAGGACATGCATCAAAACAAAGACTTAAAGCGCCTCGCTTGAATCCCTTTCAGCGCGACGCGCTTAACCAACGACAAATGAGGAGACTTGGCCATGAGCGCCCTTGCCAATCTGGTGCCGATGGTGATCGAGCAGTCGAGCCGCGGCGAACGCGCCTTCGATATCTTCTCGCGGCTGCTGCGCGAGCGCATCGTCTTCATCAACGGCGAGATCAACGACGGCGTCTCGGCGCTGGTTTGCGCGCAGCTTCTGTCGCTGGAATCGGACAATCCCGACAAGGAGATATCGATCTACATCAATTCGCCGGGCGGTGTGGTGACCAGCGGCTTCGCCATCTACGACACGATGCAGTACATCTCCTGCCCGGTGTCGACGGTCTGCATGGGCTTCGCGGCGTCGATGGGCTCCTTTCTGTTGATGGCCGGCTCGCCGGGACGGCGCATTGCGCTGCCCAACACCAGGATCGTGCTGCATCAGCCGCTGGGAGGCTTCCAGGGCCAGGCCTCCGACATCCAGCGCCATGCCGAAGACATCCTGCGCACCAAGCGCCACATGACCGAGCTCTACGCCAAGCATTGCGGCCGCAGCTACGAAGAGGTCGAGCGAACGCTCGACCGCGACTATTTCATGACCGCCGACGAAGCCAAGGCCTGGGGCCTCGTCGACCATGTCTACGACACGCGCAAGAAGGCGGCCTGAGGTGGACGGACGCCGCGCGGCAAATTGATTGCCGCGTGTCTGGCCTCGCCTCCGGCACGCCTCTATAATTCGCGGATGATCCGCTACCGTTCCTTGACATATCTGGGTTTTGCCGCGCTCGCCGGCGTGCTGGCGGCCGGCACCGCCGCTTTTGCCGACGACGATTCAGCGCAAAAGCTGCCTGGCGTGAGCGGCGACTACCGCATCGCCAAACCTGCGCCGCAGCCTGAGCCGGACGACGCGCAGCTCGCCGGCAACAACGGCACGTTCAAGATCGGCGATACCGATGTCAGGATTTCCGGCAGCATAACCATCGATATGGCAACGGGCGGCATCAGGCCGCCCAACCACTGACGGCGAGCGTTATTTATCTCCTATAAGCGGCGGCGCTGCCCCTCACCTGCCTGCCGGCATCCTCTTCCCGTATAATAAGGGGAGGGGCGCTCTCGCGGGCGATTTCGCCAATCGCCGGAGTGGCAAGAAAGCCGCCGAGATTCGCGGCTAGCCCCTTCTCCCCGTCACTATACGGGAGAAGGTGCCGGCAGGCGGATGAGGGGCGGCGCCAGCGCCGACAATCGGTTGCCCCCGCCAAGCTCGGTCAAAACGGTTCGTGGGAAGCTCACGCAAAATGTAAGCCCCGCCGCTGCTTTCGCAGGTGGACGGGGCTTTCATGGATCTCAAACCCAATTTTTGCCGGGAGTGGACTGCCGGCGTTCGATTTCGGATGCACCGCGGCTTTCAGCCGACGATCCGACTATGGTCTCTGATTGTACGCAATCGGCAGGTCACGGTTTGTCGGGTGGCGCTCACGCCTACCCTGGCACTTATGCCCGCCGCGGCTCCATCGCTTGGTGGAGCCTCAAGGGACTGTCCGGTGGCGTCATGCTCCGCTCCTTCTGTCCGTTGCGACCATCGTCTTACGAAGCTCTAATCGCAAATGCCTGCAGCGTCTCGCAGGCCACCTTCGGGTGGCGAGGCCATCGAAAGACGGCCGGCTTCGCTGACGCCCCCGAGACTGCCCCCAAGGGTCGCCGGCGTCAACCGTTGACTAGCCGGTTACCGAAAAATGTGATCGTCAGGAGGTTACGTGCGGGTAAGTCGAGCGCCCTTGGATCGCCTTTGTGGATCGATGAAACGGGCATCGGGGAGATGCTGTTTCCACAGCGCTTTGTCAGGAGCATGTTCGGCCTTTGTTCTTTCCGCTTGCCCGCTCGCGCGAAAGGCGGTTAAACGCTTGGGTCGAGAAATGTGGCGTCGCTCGACGCGGCGGCGAAATTACCTACATAGGGGATGGCCGGGAGAAACCCGCCAATCCAGCAAATTCCAGACCTGAGGCGGCGACCGGCAATGGCCGACCAAAAATACCTTTCTATTCGCGGGGCGCGCGAACACAACCTCAAGAACGTCGATCTCGACCTGCCGCGCGACAGCCTGATCGTGATGACCGGCCTGTCGGGGTCCGGCAAGTCGTCGCTCGCCTTCGACACCATCTATGCAGAGGGCCAGCGCCGTTACGTCGAGAGCCTGTCGGCCTATGCCCGCCAGTTCCTGGAGATGATGCAGAAGCCGGATGTCGACCAGATCGACGGCCTGTCTCCCGCCATCTCGATCGAGCAGAAGACCACCTCGCGCAATCCGCGCTCGACGGTCGGCACCGTCACCGAGATATACGACTACATGCGCCTGCTGTTCGCGCGCGTCGGCATCCCCTATTCGCCGGCCACCGGCCTGCCGATCGAGAGCCAGACAGTCAGCCAGATGGTCGACCGCGTGCTGGCGCTGGACGAAGGCACGCGACTTTATCTGCTGGCGCCGATCGTGCGCGGCCGCAAGGGCGAGTACCGCAAGGAGCTGCTGGAGCTGCAGAAGAAGGGTTTCCAGCGCGTCAAGGTTGACGGCGTCTTCTACGAGATCGCCGACGTGCCGGCGCTGGACAAGAAGTACAAGCACGACATCGACGTGGTGGTGGACCGCATCGTCGTGCGCGGCGATCTGGCGACGCGGCTGGCGGATTCGATGGAAACCGCGCTAAAGCTCGCCGACGGCCTTGCTGTGGCCGAATTCGCCGACAGGCCGCTCGACGCCAGCCAGACCGGCGAGGATTCAGTCAACAAATCTAAGAACGAGACGCATGAGCGCATCATGTTCTCGGAGAAATTCGCCTGCCCGGTCTCCGGCTTCACCATTCCCGAGATCGAGCCCAGGCTGTTCTCCTTCAACAACCCGTTCGGCGCCTGTCCGACCTGCGACGGCCTCGGCAGCCAGCGCGCCATCGACGCCAACCTCGTCGTGCCGGACGAGAACGTCTCACTGCGCGACGGCGCAATCAGCCCGTGGGCCAAGTCGACCTCGCCCTACTACGCGCAGACGCTGGAGGCGCTCGGCAAGGCCTATGCTTTCAAGCTCGGCGACAAGTTCAAGGATCTGAGCGCGGAGGCGCAGCAGGCCGTGCTTCACGGCACGGGCGAGCGCGAGATCACCTTCCAGTATGACGACGGCCTGCGCTCCTACAAGACGACCAAGACCTTCGAGGGCGTCATTCCCAATCTCGAGCGGCGCTGGAAGGAAACGGAATCGGCCTGGATGCGCGAGGAGATCGAGCGCTTCATGTCGGCTACCCCCTGCCCCGCCTGCAACGGCTACCGCCTGAAGCCGGAAGCGCTGGCGGTGAAGATCGCCGGCAAGCACATCGGCGAGGTCACCGAGCTGTCGATCCGCAAGGCGGACACATGGTTCAACGAACTGCCGGCGCTGCTCAACGAGAAGCAGAACGAGATCGCGGTCAGGGTGCTCAAGGAAATCCGCGAGCGGCTGCGCTTTTTGAACGATGTCGGCCTCGACTATCTGACGCTGTCGCGCAATTCCGGCACGCTGTCGGGCGGCGAGAGCCAGCGCATTCGCCTGGCCTCGCAGATCGGCTCCGGCCTCACCGGCGTTCTCTATGTGCTGGACGAGCCGTCGATCGGCCTGCACCAGCGCGACAATGCGCGCCTGCTCGACACGCTCAAGCACCTGCGCGATATCGGCAACACCGTGATCGTCGTCGAGCATGACGAGGACGCCATCCTGCATGCCGATTATGTCGTCGACATCGGCCCGGCGGCCGGCATCCATGGCGGCCAGATCATCGCGCAGGGCACGCCGCAGCAGATCATGGCGACCCCTGCCTCGATCACCGGCAAATATCTGTCGGGCGAGCTCGAAGTGGCGACGCCGGAAGTGCGCCGCGAGGCGAAGAAGAACCGGCGGATCAAGGTCGTCGGCGCGCGCGGCAACAATCTGAAGAACGTGACGGCGGAGATCCCGCTCGGCACCTTCACCTGCGTCACCGGTGTCTCCGGCGGCGGCAAGTCGACCTTCCTGATCGAGACGCTGTTCAAGGCGGCTTCGCGCCGCATCATGGGCTCGCGCGAGCATCCGGCCGAGCACGACCGCATCGAGGGGCTGGAGTTCCTCGACAAGGTCATCGACATCGACCAGTCACCGATCGGCCGCACGCCGCGGTCCAATCCGGCCACCTATACGGGCGCCTTCACGCCGATCCGCGACTGGTTCGCCGGCCTGCCGGAAGCCAAGGCGCGCGGCTACCAGCCCGGCCGCTTCTCCTTCAACGTCAAGGGCGGCCGCTGCGAGGCTTGCCAGGGCGACGGCGTCATCAAGATCGAGATGCACTTCCTGCCCGACGTCTATGTCACCTGCGACGTCTGCCACGGCAAGCGCTACAACCGCGAGACCCTGGACGTGCTGTTCAAGGGCAAGTCGATCGCCGATGTGCTGGACATGACGGTCGAGGAAGGCGTCGACTTCTTCTCCGCTGTGCCAGGCGTGCGCGACAAGCTGGTGACGCTGAACCAGGTCGGCCTCGGTTACATCCATATCGGCCAGCAGGCGACGACGCTGTCGGGCGGCGAGGCGCAGCGCATCAAGCTCGCCAAGGAACTGTCGCGCAAGGCTACCGGCAAGACGCTCTACATCCTCGACGAGCCGACCACCGGCCTGCACTTCCACGATGTCGCCAAGCTGCTCGAAGTGCTGCACGAGCTGGTCGACCAGGGCAACACGGTGGTGGTGATCGAGCACAATCTCGAAGTCATCAAGACCGCCGACTGGGTCCTCGACCTCGGCCCCGAAGGCGGCGACGGCGGCGGCGAGCTGGTTGCCTCCGGCACGCCGGAAGCGATCGTGCGCGAGAAGCGCAGCTACACCGGCCAGTTCCTGAAGGAGCTTCTGGAGCGGCGCCCCGGAGGCAAGCGCGAAGCGGCGGAATAACAGAGCGGACCGCCGGCGGTCATTTGGAACAGTCTCGAATGAAGATCAGACAAGCGCTTGCCGGTGATCTCCAGGCAGTCGTGTCGCTAACGACGGAGGCCTATGCCACCTACACCGCCCTGCTCGGCGCGCCGCCGATCCCGGTCACGGAAGACTACGCGCCGCGCATCGATCGCGGCGAAATCTGGCTGCTGGAGAGCGGCGGTGAACTGGCCGGGCTGGTCGTGCTGGAACGGCATCCCGACCACGTCATGATCTTCAGCGTCGCCGTCGCGCCGGCCTTCCAGGGCAAGGGCCTCGGCATCAAGCTGTTAAACTTCGCCGACGAGCAGGCGCGGTCTTGGGGCCTGCCGGAGGTTCGGCTCTACACCAATTCGCGCATGGAGCGGAACATCGCGCTCTATTCGGCCTACGGCTATCGCGAGACAGGTCGCCGGCCCAATCCGTATCGGCCGGGATGGACCGTCGTCGACATGGTCAAACCCATCGACAAAGCCGCCTGATCCTATCTTTGAAACTGGGAGGAAGACGATGACCAGCCAAGGAAAAATCCGCTCCGGCATGGGCGGCTGGACCTTCGAGCCCTGGGATACCTCCTTCTATCCGGACAAGCTCGCCAAGGCCAAGCAGCTGCACTATGCCAGCCGCCAGGTGCCGACCGTCGAGGTCAACGGCACCTATTATTCCAGCTTCAAGGAGCCGACCTTCGTGAAATGGGCCGGCGACGCGCCGGACGGATTCGTCTTTTCGCTCAAGGGCAACCGCTTTGTCACCAATCGCCGCGTGCTCGGCGAGGCCGGCGAATCGATGATGCGCTTCCTCGGTTCCGGGGTTGCCGCGCTCGGCGAGAAGCTGGGACCCATCCTGTGGCAATTCGCACCAACGAAGAAGTTCGATGCGGACGATTTCGAGGCCTTCCTGAAGCTGCTGCCGGAAAAGCAGGACGGCGTCGCGCTGCGTCATGCGCTCGAAGTCCGACACGACAGTTTCATCGTGCCGGAATTTCCGGCGCTGGCGCGCAAATACAATGCCGCGATCGTCTATGCCGACCACGCCAAATATCCGGCGATCGCCGACGTCACGGGCGATTTCGTCTATGCGCGGCTGCAGACCGGCAGCGACGACAATCCCGACTGCTACACGCCGAAGGGGCTCGACGAATGGGCGGCGCGGGCAAAAACCTGGGCGGAGGGCAAGCAGCCGCCCGACCTGCCGCGCGCCGACCCCAAGACCGACGCGCCGGTGAAGCCGCGCGACGTGTTCGTCTACTTCATCACCGAAGGCAAGGTGCGCGCCCCCTTCGGCGCCATGGCGCTGATGAAACGGGTGGCGGCATAGCGCTGCGGACCTCCATCTTCAAACGCGGGAGCTCAGCCCGGCGCGCCACGCGACGCTAATCGGCGGTTGGCTTGTCGGAACCTGCCCGCCATCTTGACCGTTCTGCCTGAGCCGCCGACCGCAGAGACAGCTGCGACGTCGCACCACTCGCCTCGCCAAAGGTCGGTACGGCGAGGCAGCTACCTCGCGAAACGCTTGCCAAAATCCCGCAGCGTCGGAAAGGAGCGAGGGAAGATGACCGTCATTCTCGGTGCGTTGCTTACCATAGCCGGCGTCGTGTACATGGCAGCCGCCACGCTGAGGCGTGGACGCCTGAGTGATCCAGCATCCACAGCGCCGGATCGTCCGGCGCCGAAGCTGGCAACGCCAGGCCCGACACTGGAGCCGCGGCGACGCGGACTAGGTTTCCTCGGCCTGTCGCAGAATTGGCCGGGTCTGGTGATGATGGGGGTCGGCATCATACTGCTGTTGTCGGTGGCCGTCCTCTGACGCTACGGAATTATGGCGTCTTCACCACCATCGTAACGCAATCGATACTTCCTTGCTGCATTAACGTATCTACGCCAGGTTGCAGAAGACCGGCGCGGCAAGGACGGATGCATGCTGCTCGACTACAACTCATTGCTGCTGGCCGTCGGCTTCTCCGCCGCGTGTCTCAGCCTGACCCTGTTCGGAACTTGGCTGACCGCCCGTTCCGACAGGTTCCTGCTGACATGGGCCATCAGCGTGCTGGTCGTGGTGGCGGAGGTATTTGTCTATGACGCCTATATCGGAGCGCCCGGAAAGGCCCTGGGCGTCCTGACGCTGGCGCTGCTGCTGCTCGGTTTCTCCGTGATGCTGGGCGCCGCCCATCAGTTCCGGACCGGCCGCTCGCCGCTGCCGTGCATCGCGCTTGGCACCGGCATCGCCTTTGCGCTGGCATTGCCGCCGATGGCGCTCGGCTATGACGGGCTGGGCTTCATGCTGGAGAATTTCCTTGCGGCGCTGCTCCTGTTCGGCACCGCATATGAATATTGGCGGGGCCGCGCGGAGGCCCCGGCACAGCTCGTTGGCGTGGCGCTGCTCTATTCCCTGACTGCGGCGTCCTTCGTGCTGTGCGCGGCCGTGCTCGCATGGGACGGCAAGCTTGTCCTCGGCCACGCACCGAGCAACTGGGCGGAGGATCTGAGCCTGGTCATCGTCATTGCCTCGATGACCGGCATCGGCGCGCTGTCGCTGGCGCTCAACCAGGGGCGATTGGCGCGCCACCACAAGCGCGAGGCTGAGACCGATGCATTGACCGGGCTGCTCAACCGCCGCGCGCTGTTCGACCTGCACGGCAAGGCGCCCGTCGGCGCTTTCATGGCGGTGGTGGTGTTCGACCTCGACGGCTTCAAGGCGATCAACGACCAGTTCGGCCACGCCGCCGGCGACGAGGTGCTGAAGATCTTCGCCGAAGAACTGTCCGGCAATCTGCGCCCGAACGATGTCGCCGCCCGCATGGGCGGCGAGGAATTCGCGCTCGTGCTGAAGCGCGCCCTGCCCGAGATGGTAGAGGGCACGGCCGAACGGATAAGGATGGCCTTCGCGGCGCGAACGATCGAAACCGAAACGGGCCGGTTCAATTGCACGGTGAGCGCCGGTTTCGCTTTCGGCAGCAGCGAAGGCGTGAGCTTCGACAAGGTGCTCAGCGCCGCCGACAAGGCGCTTTACGCGGCCAAGCGCGGCGGCCGCAACCGCGTGCTCGACATCCGCCGCTGCGCTTGAAGCTCCGGGCAATTCCAGAAAAGCATAAAACGGTCGGGCTCGGCGACTTCGCCGTAGCCTTCCGTCCGGAATTGCGTCAACCTTTAGCGGCTCAAGCCGTCAGTGATGCCCGATCACTTCGTTATAGGCGTCGAGGTCGACGTAAAAGACCTTTGTTATTTCTCCGAGCAGGTCGTCCTCGTCATAGCCTTGCGACATGAGGATGTTGATCGCCGTCATGATGTCGACGCGTTCGGTGAGACGCCGCTTCTGATAGTCCTCGACAAAACGTTCCATCGCCTTTTCCCTGGCAAGTTCTTTGTTGGACGCATCGACCGACAATCACTGCAGGAAAGCTAGGCAGGTTTGCTTGCGTGGAACTTGCCGGCTGAGCCCGCGCCTTCCCCTTCATTCGCGACTGACACGGAAAGCGGCCGACTCACCTAGGCCAAGGAAAGACTAGCACGCAGCTTTGGAGGCACCAGAGTTAGGCAGGGTCAAACGGGAGAAATATTAGGCTTGCTATCGATTCACGTTGTCGACCGAAGTCGAGCAATCGATTCTACACTGTCAGGAACTTCCGCACATCCGCCCGATCGAGATCCTCGGCCGGTCCGGTGTGCACGATCTGGCCGCGGTCCATGATGTTGACCTGGTCGGCAAGCTCACGGCAGAAGTCGAGATATTGTTCGACCAGAAGCACCGCGATCCCCGCCTGGTCGCGCAGGTAGCGGATGGCGCGGCCGATGTCCTTAATGATCGAGGGCTGTATGCCTTCGGTCGGCTCGTCGAGTACGAGCAGCTTGGGCCGCATCACCAGCGCGCGTCCGATGGCGAGCTGCTGCTGCTGGCCACCGGACAGGTCGCCGCCGCGCCGCGACAGCATCTGCTTCAGCACCGGAAACAGCTCGAAGACATGCGCCGGAACAGCGCGGTCGGCGCGCTTCAACGGCGCAAAGCCGGACTCCAGGTTCTCGCGCACCGTGAGCAAGGGAAAGATCTCCCTGCCCTGCGGCACGAATGCGATGCCCGACCGGGCGCGGTCATACGCCGCGCTCCGGTCGAGCGCCTTCCCCTCGAAGGCAACGCTTCCGCTCGTCAGCCGGTGATGGCCGACGATCGATCTCATCAAACTGGTCTTGCCGACACCGTTGCGGCCGAGCACGCAGGTGATCTTGCCCGCGCCGGCCTTCAGCGAGACGCCACGCAGCGCCTGAGCGGCACCGTAGTGGAGCGTGGCATTGGAGACTTCGAGCATGCTCAGCCCCTTCTCCAGCGCCGGAGGAACGCGAAGTCGAAACGGTGGAACGGAACCCGCCAGACCATGCTCAACGCCCCAGATAGACTTCGACGACGCGCTCGTCGGCCGAGACGAAATCGAGCGTGCCTTCGGACAGCACCGAGCCCTCGTGCAGGCAGGTGACCTTGACATCGAGGGCACGCACGAAATGCATGTCGTGCTCGACCACGATCACCGAATGGTCGCGGGCAATGTCCTTGAGCAGGCGCGCCGTCTCCTCTGTCTCGGCGTCGGTCATGCCGGCGACCGGCTCATCGACGAGCAGCAGCTTCGGGTCCTGTGCCAACAACATGCCGATCTCCAGCCACTGCTTCTGGCCGTGGCTCAAATTGGCGGCGAGCTCGCCGCGCTTGTCACCGAGACGGATGATGCCGAGTATGTCGTCGATGCGCCGCGCCTCGACGGGAGAGCGGCGGTGGAAAAGCGCCGGGAAGATCGAGCGCGGCCCCTTCAGCGCCAGCAACAGATTGTCCTCGACGCTGTGGCTCTCGAAGACGGTTGGCTTCTGGAATTTCCTGCCGATGCCCATCATGGCGATCTCGGCCTCGTCATGCCGGGTGAGGTCGACTTGCCCGTCGAAGAAGACCTCGCCCTCGTCCGGCCGCGTCTTGCCGGTGACGATGTCCATCATCGTCGTCTTGCCGGCGCCGTTGGGTCCGATGATCGCCCGCATCTCGCCCTTGTCGAGCACCAGCGACAGGTTGTTGATGGCCCGAAAACCGTCGAAGGAGACCGAGACGCCGTCGAGATAGAGGATGGTGTTCGACTTGCTCATGATCGCTCACTCCGCCGGCTGCGGCTCGGGGCCGGAGGCCGACCATGCGCCCGGTATCCTCGCCGCCGAGCGCACGGTCCTCGGCTTCGGTTCTTCGGCGTCGGCGCCGGTCTCAGCCGCGAGCGAGGCCGCGCGCAGTGCCCCGGCCTTGCCGCGCCAGCCATCCCAGGTGCCGACGACGCCCTTGGGCAGGAACAGGGTGACGGCGACGAACAGCCCGCCCAGCGCGAACAGCCAGAATTCCGGCAGCACGCCGGTGAACCAGGATTTTCCGGCGTTGACGAGCAGAGCGCCGATGATCGGGCCGACGATCGTGCCGCGCCCGCCGACGGCGGTCCAGATGACGACCTCGATCGAGTTCGCCGGCTCGAACTCGCCGGGATTGATGATGCCGACCTGCGGCACGTAGAGCGCGCCGGCAATGCCGGCCATGACTGCCGAGATCGTGAAGGCGAACAGCTTGACGTTCTCCGCCCTCCAGCCGAGGAAGCGGGTGCGGCTTTCCGCATCGCGCACCGCCATCAGGAGTTTTCCGTATTTGGAGCGAACGATCGCTGCGGTGA
Organism: Mesorhizobium sp. ORS 3324; assembly: GCA_000824825.2. Classification (GTDB taxonomy): domain Bacteria; phylum Pseudomonadota; class Alphaproteobacteria; order Rhizobiales; family Rhizobiaceae; genus Mesorhizobium. The sequence continues at coordinate 36,137 of LM655172.1, read as the reverse complement.
GAAGAACCGCCAGCGCCAGCGTGACGGCGCTCGCCGCAAACAGCGCCGAGCGCGTCGCGTCGGCTTGCACGTTGAAGCCGAGGATGTCCTTGAAGTCGGTCAGGCCGTTGTTGCCGCCAAAACCCATGTCGTTGCGGAAGAACGCGAGCAGCAGCGCATAGGTCATCGCCTGGGTGATGATCGAGAGATAGACGCCGGTGACGCGGCTGCGAAAGGCGAACCAGCCGAAGACGAAAGCGAGCAGACCGGGCACGGCGAGCACCATCGTTGCTGCGAACCAGAAATGGTTGAAGCCGTACCAGAACCAGGGCAGTTCCTTGTAGTTCAGGAACACCATGAAATCCGGCAGGATCGGATTGCCATAGACGCCGCGCGAGCCGATCTGGCGCATCAGATACATGCCCATCGCATAGCCGCCGAGGGCGAAGAAGGCGCCGTGGCCGAGCGAGAGGATGCCGCAATAGCCCCAGACGAGATCGAGCGCCAGCGCCAGCAGCGCATAGCAGAGGTATTTGCCGAGCAGCGCCACGATGTAGGGCGGCACGTAGAACGCGCTCGTCGGCGAAACGGCGAGGTTGAGCAGCGGCACGACGACCGCCGCCGCCAGCAGGACGAGGATGGTGGTCGCGATGCGCCGATCGGCGCCGAAAAGGCGCTGCGCGATCATGCTTCCACCGCCCTGCCCTTCAGCGCGAACAGGCCGCGCGGGCGTTTCTGGATGAACAGGATGATGAGCACGAGCACGACGATCTTGCCGAGCACAGCTCCGGCGTAGGGCTCAAGGAACTTGTTGACGATGCCGAGCGAGAAGGCGCCGACCAGCGTGCCCCAGAGATTGCCGACGCCGCCGAAGACAACGACCATGAAGCTGTCGATGATGTAGCCGCGGCCGAGATTGGGCGAGACATTGTCGATCTGGCTGAGCGCGACACCCGCAATGCCGGCGATGCCGGAGCCGAGCGCGAAGGTCAGCGCGTCGACCCATGGCGTCTTGATGCCCATCGATGCGGCCATGCGGCGGTTGGCGGTGACGGCGCGCATCTGCAGCCCCCAGGGCGTGCGCTTCATGACGTAGAGCAGCACGGCGAACACGGCGAGCGCGAACGCCAGGATCCAAAGCCGGTTCCAGGTGATCGCCAACTGGCCGACATCGAAGGATCCCGACATCCAGGACGGATTGCCGACTTCCTGGTTGGTCGGCCCGAAGATGGTGCGCACCGCCTGCTGCAGGACCAGCGATACGCCCCAGGTGGCCAGAAGCGTCTCCAGGGGACGGCCGTAGAGGAAGCGGATGATGCCGCGCTCTATGGCGAGGCCGACCAGCGCGGCGACAAGGAAGGCGAGCGGCAGCGCAATGACCAGCGACCAGTCGAACAGGCCGGGGAAGGAGGTGCGGATCACCTGCTGGACGACGAAGGTGGTGTAGGCGCCGAGCATCACCATCTCGCCATGCGCCATGTTGATGACGCCCATGACACCGAAGGTGATGGCAAGCCCGATCGCGGCCAGCAGCAGCACCGATCCGAGCGAGATCCCATACCAGATGTTCTGCCCGGCATCCCACAGCGCCAGCGTCGAATTGATGCGGCCGATGGCGCCAGTTGCGGCGTCCCTGACCGCGCCCTGGCCGTTGGCCTCGACCGAGGTCAGCAACGAAAGCGCATCGCGGTCGCCGCGCGCCGCGATGACCGAGATCGCGGCCAGCTTGTCGGCTTCCGGCTTGTCGGAAACAAGAATTGAGGCCGCGCGGGCCTGCTCGAACATCGACTTGACGGCGTCGTCGCTCTCGGCGGCGATTGCGCCGTCGAGCGGCTCGATGTTCGCCGCATCGGGCGTCTTGAACATGGTCGCCGCGGCGGCGAGGCGCACGGCAGGATCCTTGGCGCGCAGCGTGAGTGTGCCCAGTGCATCGCGGATGATGCGGCGCAGGCCGTTGTTGACCTTGATCTTGGCGAGGTCGGCCTTGGCGGCATCGGCGGCCTTCTCGCCGCTCAGCGGATCGAGCAGATCGATACCGTCGCCGGTCTCCTTGCCGACAAAGATCTGGGAGTCCGTCTTGCGGACATAGAGATTGCCGTCGGCCAGTGCCGAGAGCGCGCGCTCGACCGCCGGATCGCCGCTCGCGGCAAGCTCGCGCACGACGGCCTCGGTCGCCGAGAAATTGGTGGCGGTCGCGAATTTGGCGATGCCCGCGCGAAGATCGGCTTCGGCTGCCTGCGACGGCAAGAGGCTTGCCATCGTCAGCAGCAGCGTCAGGCCGATTGCGCGCAACAGGATCATCGTCTTCAAGCTGATCTCAAGGGTTTGAGGGCTCTGCCCGGGCGGACTTGAAGGCCCGCCCGGGCCGCGGTCTCGGATCGCGGGGCCACACCGCGACCCGACAGACCTGGGAGGTCACGGACCGTGATCAGTTGGTGCCCTTGCCGCCGCATTTGCCGGTCGCGACGTTGAAGTTGCCGCAGTGCAAGGGAGCGCGCCAATCGGAGATGAGGTCCTTGGAATCCGGCAGGTAGTCGGACCATTCGTCGCCCATCACGAGACCCGGCGTCTGCGACACAGTCTCGAACTGGCCGTCGGCCTGGATCTCGCCGATCAGCACCGGCTTGGTGATGTGGTGGTTGGGCATCATGGTCGAATAGCCGCCGGTCAGGTTCGGCACCGAAACGCCGACCATGGCGTCGATGACCTTGTCCGGATCGGTGGTGCCGGCCTTCTCGACCGCCTTCACCCACATGTTGAAGCCGATGTAATGGGCTTCCATCGGGTCGTTGGTGGTGCGCTTGTCGTTCTTGATGAACTTGTGCCAGTCGTCGATGAACTTCTTGTTCTGGGGCGTGTCGACGCTTTCGAAATAGTTCCAGGCGGCGAGATGGCCGACAAGCGGCCCGGTGTCGAGGCCGGCCAGTTCCTCTTCGCCGACCGAGAAGGCCATGACCGGAATGTCCTCGGCCTTGATGCCCTGGTTACCCAGCTCCTTGTAGAACGGCACGTTGGCGTCCCCGTTGACGGTCGACACCACCGCCGTCTTCTTGCCGGCCAAGCCGAATTTCTTGATCGCCGAGACCTCGGTCTGCCAGTCGGAGAAGCCGAACGGCGTGTAGTTGACCATGATGTCCTCGGCCGGAACGCCCTTGGACTTGAGGTACGCCTCGAGGATCTTGTTGGTGGTGCGCGGATAGACATAGTCGGTGCCTTCGAGCACCCAGCGCTTCACCGAGCCGCCATCGGCGCTCATCAGATAGTCGACGGCCGGAATGGCCTGCTGGTTCGGCGCAGCGCCCGTGTAGAAGACGTTGCGCTCGCTTTCCTCGCCCTCATACTGGACGGGATAGAACAGGATGTTGTCGAGTTCGGAAAACACCGGCAGCACGGACTTGCGTGACACCGAGGTCCAGCAGCCGAACACCGCCGCCACCTTGTCCTTCGAAATCAGCTCGCGCGCCTTTTCGGCGAAGAGCGGCCAGTTGGATGCCGGATCGACGACGACCGGCTCGAGCTTCTTGCCGAGCAGGCCGCCCTTGGCGTTCTGCTCTTCGATCAGCATCAGCATGACGTCCTTCAGCGTCGTCTCCGAGATCGCCATGGTCCCCGACAGCGAATGGAGAATGCCGACCTTGATCGTGTCGTCGGCCGCCTTGGCGGGAGCCGACATCGACAGCCCGGCAGCGATCACGCCGGCCGAGAATATTTTTGTGATTGTCGAGAAATTACCCCTCATGTTCCACGCTCCCAAGCTGGTTGTTTGCATCGCAACATGGCGGTGCAAGCGACGTGCCAAACGCGCGGAGCGTGGAGAGAAGCGAGCAATAGGTCAGTGTTTACAAACTGTTATCTTCTAGCCGCCGAACACGCCGAGCTTCACAGGACGCGTAAGGATTGAGAAAACTTTGCGCAGTTCTGCCTAGATTTTGGCCAAATGGTAAAAGTGCCTAAACTTTGATCTCTTGGAACGGATCGGTGCTCGGTGCCTGTTGCGGGGCCACGGTAAAATGGGGCAAGGTCGCCGCCGAAATGAGCGACCTGATGGCTTTCCCAATTCGCATTGTTCTGAGCTTCCTGCTTCTTGTGTCGGCCGCGGGTGGCGCCCGCGCCGATTTCTCGGAAGGAAAGCTCCCGGACGGCATTTATCGCTGCGAGGTCTACCTGCTCGGCATGTTCCTCAACCTCGGCGACATCACCATCAAAGGCAATGTCTACAGCGGTCCGGTGACCTTCGGCACCTCGGGAGCCTACAACTACCAAATGGACGCCAATGGCGAGATCAGCTGGCTTGGTCCGCTCGGCGGCTACACGAGCGGCGGCAACGCCATCTCGCTGACCCAGGCCACGTTGGATGACCCATCCGGCCCATCCTTCGACATCATCATGAAGCAACAGGACGGCGCCTTTACCGCCTCGACCTGCACGAAACGCTGATCGATAAAAAGGGCGCGGAACCCATGCGGGTCCCGCGCCAGCAGGCAGTCGGGAGGAATAAAGCAATTCCAGGAAAGGTGCGTAGCGGTTTTCCGTCCGGAATTGCGCAAAAACAAAATACCTGGAGCGGGTCGGCGGTGACGTCGAACCGTTCTAAATGCTTCTCGCCGACATTTGCGCCGCGATGTAGTCGGCCTGGCGAATCGCCAGGGACACGATCGTCAGCGTCGGGTTTTCGGCGCCGCCGGTGGTGAACTGGCTGCCGTCCGAGACGAACAGGTTCTTGATGTCGTGCGTCTGGCCATGCTTGTTGACGACGCCGTCGGCCGGCTTCTCGCTCATCCGGTTGGTGCCGAGATTGTGGGTCGAGGGATAGGGCGGCGTCGGGAAAGTCCTGGTCGCCCCGACGGCGGCGTACAAGGCCTGACCTTGCTTGTAGGCATGGTCGCGCATCGCCGCGTCGTTGGGATGGTCGTCGAAATGGACGTCGGCGATCGGCATGCCGTGCTCGTCCTTTTCGTCCTTATGCAGCGTGATGCGGTTCTCCTCGCGCGGCATGTCCTCGCCGACGATCCATAGTCCCGCCATATGGTCGTAGTGGTCGAGCGCCGTGGTGAACGAGCGGCCCCAGCCGCCCGGGTTGAGGAAGGCCGCCATGAACGGCAGGCCGAGCGACAGTGTCTCCATCTCGTAGCCGCCGACGAAGCCGCGCGACGGATCGTGCCGCGCCTCGTCGCGGATGATTCCGGCCATGGTGGTGCCGCGATACATGTGAACCGGCTTGTCGAAGACCGCGTAGACCGAGCCGGTCGTGTGGCGCATGTAGTTCCTGCCCACCTGCCCCGACGAATTGGCAAGGCCGTGCGGGAATTTGCTCGATTCGGAGTTGAGCAGCAGGCGCGGGCTCTCGATCGAATTGCCGGCGATGGCGACGACGCGGGCCTTTTGTTCCTGCAGTTTGCCGTCCTTGTCGGCATAGACGACGCCCGTCACCTTGCCTGAGGCGTCATGGTTGATCTTGATCGCCATCGAGTTCGGCCGCACCTCCAGATGGCCGGTCGCCTCGCCCTTCGGGATCTCGGTGTAGAGCGTCGACCACTTGGCGCCCCATTTGCAGCCCTGGAAGCAGAAGCCAGTTTGCTGGCAGGAATTGCGGTCGTCGCGTTGCACCGAATTGATGGCCATGTTGCCGGTGTGGCATTCCTTGTAGCCGAGCTTGTCGGCGCCGGCCTTGAGCACCTTGAAGTTGTTGTTGCCCGGCAGCCGCGGCCAGTTGTTGGTCCCCGTCACGCCCATCTTGGCTTCGGCCTTGGCGTAATAGGGCTCCATTTCGGCAAGCGTGACCGGCCAGTCGAGAAGGTTCGCGCCCTTCACCTTCCCGTAGGCCGTAAGCGTCTTGAACTCATGCTCCTGGAAGCGCAGCGAGGCGCCGGCCCAGTGCGTGGTCGAGCCGCCGACGGACTTGACGATCCAGGCCGGCAGATTTGGGAAATCCTTCGCCACGCGCCAGTCGCCCGAGGTCGTGCGCTTGTCCTTCCAGGCGAGCTGGGTGAAGGATTCCCACTCGTCGTTGATGAAGTCCTCGTATTCGTGGCGGGCGCCCGCCTCGAGGATGACGACGTCGATGCCTTTCTGGGCGAGTTCGTTGCCGAGCGTGCCGCCGCCGGCGCCCGAGCCGATGATAACGACCACGCCGTCGTTCTTGAGATCAAATTGTACTGCCATGGTTTCCTCCCATGAAATCGGTCAAAAGCGGTTCAATCGGTCAAAGCGGTTCGGGACAGAGCGGCTCAGAGCCACTCGATGTCGTTGAAGCCGCGCGCGATGTAGCCGCCCTTGGAGAAGGATTCGCCCTCGTAACCGAAGATCGGCCACACCTCCTTCTGGTTGTACAGGCTGACGACCAGGCCGCTGCGCACTGCCTGGAAGAAAGGCGTCTTCTCGATCTCTTTCAGCAGCGCGACCCGCTGTTCCTCCCAGCCGAGCCCGCGATAGCCGCCCTTGCCGGCCTTCTTGTCGAGATCGGCGATGCCCTTCTCGATCAGTTCCTTGTGGGCCTGATCCTTGGCGGCCGTCTCGTCGTGGCCTTTGACGGCGATGGCGTAATATTTGTCCGGCACCTGGTCGTGCGGATAGATGTCGCGCGCCACCTGGATCAGCGTCGCCATCGTCTCGGGCTTCAGCGCCGAGGTCTCCAGGCCCCACGCATGTTCGAGGCTGATGACGGCGCTGCCCGAAATGATGAGAAGCGCGCCGGCGCCGCCGCGTTTGAGAAGCTCGCGCCGCGAAAGGCCCGGCTTCCTCTCGTGAGCCTTCCCTTCATAGATCGTGACCATAATTTCCTCCCTGCTTGCTGTTCGCACCCCAAAAGGTGCCGGTGCTGGCGCCGCGCCGATCCGCGCGGCCCATTATCCCCTATTGGAAGCGTCCCCCTCGCTGCAGGACCTCGATCTTGTAGCCGTCGGGGTCTTCGATGAAGAAAAAGCGGGCGATGAGCACTCCGTCGCGGTTGAACTCGACGATCTTCTTCGGGTCGAATCCGAGCGCGCCGAGCCGGTCGTGCTCGCTGTCGAGATCGGCGACCGAAACCGCGAGATGGCCGTAGCCGTCGCCCAGCGCATAAGGCTCCGTGCGGCCCTTGTTCACGGTCAGCTCGACCTCGAACGGGGTGTCGGCATTGCTGAGATAGATGAGCGTAAAGGTCTCGAAATCGAGCCGCTGCGCGACATCGAGGCCGAAGGCCTTGTTGTAGAAATCAACGGACCGGGCCTCGTCGAGAACCCGGATCATGGTGTGGATCGCCTTCGCCAAATCGGTCTCCGCAGCTTTGATGCTCCCGAAGCCGATTATGCGCGCCGGCGAAAAAACGTGGTGGCAGCCGACTACCACGCATCCATTGCGAATATGGCTAGTGTCGCGGCACCCCAAGGACGAAAGTCCGATTGCCGGAACCGGCAGTCAGGCCGAAGATGAACGCGCAGGCAGTGTTCAAGAGAGGCACGAGATCAATCGGCGCCCAAGACCAACAAGAATGGGAGGTAACGATGTGCAGAGTCTTTGCCGGACAGGATCCGGAAGGCTATCGGCAGATCAACCGGTCGATTCGCATAGACGGGCATTCGACCAGCATTCAGCTCGAGGCGACGTTCTGGGCGCTTCTCGACGAGATCGCCGAGAGCCAGGGTCTCACGACACCCAAATTCATCTCGACGCTCTATGACGAGGCGATCGAGATCAACGGCCAGATTCCGAACTTCGCTTCGATGCTGCGCACGACCTGCGCGCTCTATCTGCGCGGTCACCGGCCAGCAGCCGAGGGGCAGGCAGCACTGAAGCAGGAAGCCGCCTAAGCGTTTGCCGCGACTTCCAGCGCCAGCCGCGTCATGTCGGTGAACAGTGCCTGGCGTTCGCAATAGTCGGTCTGCTCGTCCGTGGCGACGTGGTCGACCACGGTCAGCAGCGACAGGGCGCGCGCACCGAACTTAGCCGAGATGCGGTAGAGCGCGCTGGTTTCCATGTCGACCGCCAGCGCACCGAGCGCCCTTGGCTCGTCAAACCGTGCGCGGCCGTCGGGATGATAGAACACGTCGCTGCACACGGTCAGGCCGGCGCTGCAGGCGATGCCGAGATCCGCGGCCCGCTGCAGCGCCAGCGCATGAAGCCCCGCATCGGGCCCCGCCGGCTGGTAAAGCCCGAACACCTGCCCGCTGATCGCGCCCTCAGCGCGCACGGCGCTGGAGATGACCAGCCCGCGCAGTGGAACATCCTCCGACAGGGCGCCGCATGTGCCGGTCCGGATAAGCGTCTTCGCGCCATGATAGTCCAAGAGCTCATAGGCATAGATCAGGAAGGAAGAGACGCCGATGCCGGTTGCCTGGATACTGACCGGCTTGCCGCGGAACCGGCCGGTGAAGCCGAGTGCGCCCCGGCGGCGATTGACGCAGCGCGGCGCCTCCAGGAAGGTCTCCGCCATCCACTGCGCGCGCTCGGGGTCACCCGGCAGCAGCACCGTCTCGGCATAATCGCCCTTGCCCGCCTCGATGTGCGGCGTCACGCGCTATCACCCCCATGATGGGAACCCGTCCGATCCCCATCATGGCAGGGTCGCCGCAATCTGCAAGCGAGAGCTGTTTTAGGATTCCAGCACGTCCTTGACGATGGTCGCCAGCTGCTTGAGCGAGAACGGCTTGGGCAGGAAGCCGAAATGCGCGTCGGCCGGCAGGTTTTTGGCGAAAGCGTCCTCGGCATAGCCGGAAACGAAGACGAACTTGATGTCCGGCTGCCGTTTGCGCAGCTCGCCGAGCAGCGTCGGGCCGTCCATTTCCGGCATCACCACATCGGATACTACGATGTCGACCTTGCCGCCGAGGGCCTCGAAGACCTCCAGCGCCTCGACGCCGGAGGAAGCCTCGTGGACGGTGTAGCCGCGCGAGGTCAGCGCCCGCACGCCACCCATGCGAACGGCGTCCTCGTCCTCGACCAGCAGTACCGTCGCCGAACCTGAAAGGTCCTTCACCGTATCGGCCGGCTTGGCCGGCGCTGCGGCAACCGCCGCCACCTCGACGGGCTCGCTCGCCTTCTTCACCTCCGCGACGTGGCGCGGCAGGAAGATGCGGAACACCGTTCCCTTGCCGACTTCGGAATCGCAATAGATGAAGCCGCCGGTCTGCTTGATGATGCCGTAGACCATCGAGAGGCCAAGGCCCGTTCCTTTGCCGACTTCCTTGGTGGTGAAGAAAGGTTCGAAGATCTTCTTCAGCACGTCGGGCGCGATGCCGCTGCCGGTGTCCTCGACCTCGACGAGCACATAGTCGGCCGGCGTAAGCTCGCGATAGGCAAAGGATTTGCACTCCTCGGTCGCGATGTTACGGGTGCGCACCATAAGATCGCCGCCGGCGGGCATCGCGTCGCGCGCGTTGACGGCGAGATTGACCACCACCTGCTCGAACTGGCCGATGTCGACCTTGACCGGCCAGAGATCGCGGCCATGGTCGATCTTCAGCCGGATGTCGTTGCCGACGAGGCGGGCGAGCAGCATTCTGAGGTCGGCGAGCACGTCGGTCAGGTTGAGCACTTCCGGCCGCAGCGTCTGCTTGCGCGAGAACGCGAGCAATTGCCTGACCAGCGATGCCGCACGGTTGGCGTTCTGCTTGATGTTCATGATGTCGGGGAAGGACGGGTCCGACGGCCGGTGGTTGGTGAGCAGAAGGTCCGACGCCATGATGATGGCGGTGAGCACGTTGTTGAAGTCGTGCGCGATGCCGCCGGCAAGCTGGCCGACCGCCTGCATCTTCTGGCTCTGCGCCATCTGGCCCTCGAGCGCCTTCTGCTCCGTGGTCTCGACCGCGTAGACGATGGCTGACTCCTCCGCCCCCTCGCCGCCGGCGCCGTCGGCGACGGCGTTGACGTAGAAGCGGATGTGGCGCTCCTCATTGCCGGGCAGCACCGAGTCGATCGGCTCGATATTGGCCTGGCGCTGCCGCGCCTTCTCGAAGGCGGCGGCAAAGGCCGGCCGGTCGCGCTCATGCACCACGGTTTCGAAGCGCGCGCGCCGGTCCACCGCGTCGCGGTCGACGACGGACGAAAACAGTGACAGGAACGGCGCGTTGGTGCGCAGGATGCGCCCGCTGGCATCGACGCCGGCAATCGCCATCGGCGTCGAGTTGAAGAAGCGGGTGAAGCGGACCTCCGAGGCGCGCAGGTCGGCGGAAGCGTCTTCGCCCTGGGTGCGGTTGAGCACGATGGTGCGGGTCGGTCCGTTCACCCCCTCGCGGCTCGCCGAAACGCGGTGCATGAAGCGCACGGGCAGCGCCTGGCCGCTCATCGTGGTGAGGTCGAGGTCGATCACCGCGTTGCGCGTGGTGCCTGGATCCGCCTTGACCGAGCGCACGAGCGCCATGCCGTCGCCGGCGACGATCTCGGGCAGCGTGACCGCGCCTGGCGTGAAACTGGCAAGGTCGATGCCCAGCCATTCGGCGAGCGTGGCGTTGATGTAGGTGACGCGGCCCTCCTGGTCGGCCGAGAAGAAGCCGGCCGGCGCGTGGTCGAGGTGGTCTATTGCCTTTTGCAGATCGAGGAAGAAACGCTCCTGCTCCGCCCGCTCCTGCGAGATGTCGGCGATCTGCCAGGCGAGCATCGGCAGCCGCTGGCCCGGCACGTTGAAGGCGCGGGCGCGGACGCGGTACCAGCGCGCGCCGGGCTCGGCGCCCGGCTTGATCGACTGCGCCAGCCGGAATTCGCCGTCGCCGGCCTGACCGTCGCGCAGGCCCGAGGCCAGCCGGTAGATGGTCATCGAGGCCTCGGGAACGTCCGAAAGCAGCCCTTCGACCGTCTTGAGGTCGGTCGCCGATGCGGGGCCTGTCATGTCGGCGTAGGCCCGGTTGGCGTAGATGACGCGCCCCTTGGTGTCGGTGACCAGCAGACCTTGCGACATGGAATCGACGAAGGCTTTCGACAATTCGTCGCCGGTCGAGCGCGGAGCGATCTGCACGAAGCCGATCGCCGTCGCGAACAGGAAGCCGACGCCGATCATGGCGAGCACGCCCAGCATGCCGAGCAGGAAGGGGTCGCCGAGGCGTTCGCGGAAGAGCCCGAAGACGATCGCGGCGCCGGTCAAAACGACGATGAAGACGATGAGCCTGGTGACGGCGCCCGGACGCGTGTTCTGGTCGACGATCGGTACCGGATAGAAATCGCCGCGCGCTTCCTTGGCCATATGCCCCCTGCTCGTGATTCCGATGCCCCGACACCCGCGAACGGCAGGTTGAATCACATTCTCCTGTAGCGGAAAAGGCCCCGGCGGCAAATGTCCGATAAAATCAATGAATCATGTTTCAAACTGTTCACGATGCGTGAAGCGAACTTGCAGTCGCTGGTCGCAACGGTCTAGTGTCGCGTCCACCTCACAAAAGGCGATTGGGTGCACCGATGATGGAGTGGGTGGAACGCACAGCGGGTCCGGGTTATGTCGCTGCAATCCTGTGGACGTTTGCAGCCCTCATCCTGCTGGTCGTCGTCCTCCTCGTGATCAAGGTGGTCCGCAACCTGACCTTCGGCACCTTCGTCGCCGGCGGCAGGAACCGCAAGACGCGACTCGCCGTGATGGATGCCACCGCCGTCGACAGCCACCGCCGGCTGGTGCTCGTGCGGCGCGACGATATCGAACATCTGATCCTGATCGGCGGACCGACGGATGTCGTGGTCGAACGCGATATCAGGCTGGCAGCGCCCCGTCGCCCGGCGCTGACCGGCGACAGCGGCCACCAGCAGCCTGCCGCGCCACGCCCTCGCGCTCCTCAACCCGCACCGGCGCCGGCGAGGCAGCCGCCGGCTCCTGCGCCGGCTCCAGTCACCGAGCCAGCGGCGCGTCCCCGCTCGACGGCCGCCGCGCCCAAGCCGGTGGCGCCGAGCCAGCCTACTATCGCAAAGGTCATGCCGCTTCCGGCCTACGGAACGGCGAACGGCAGCGTCCGCCATGCCCCGCCGCCGCCCTCCAACGATTCGATCGACGATACGCTGATGCACGAACTCGAGGCATCGCTGGACGAGTCGCACCCCAAGCCGACGAGCAGCAAGCCGGCGGCCAAGCCTTCGCTCGATGACGAGATGACCAAGCTTCTCGGCGAGCTCGCCAGCCACAAACGCTGACGCGGCAGCGCACGCCGGCGGCCTATCGACCCGGCAGCGTCCTTGGCAGGTCGAACCACGGCAGCACCGTGTTTTCGAACCGGGTCATCGCGCAGATCCGGTCCCCGGACAGGGTCAGCACAATGAGGCCGATTCCGTGGCTGATGCCTCCGGGTCCGCGCAGATAAGCGCCGAAGGCCGGCTGGCCATTGGCCCTGGTTGCCAGGAGATCGAACCTGCGCCCCGCGCCGAAAATGCCGGCGCAGAAACGAACCACGAGGTCCCGGCCCTGGTATTCGAGCGGCATCGGCGGCATCGAGATGAAGACGTCGTCCGTCAGCAGCGTCACCAGCGTATCGAGATCGGCGGCTTCATAGGCGCCGACGAACTTCGCCACAATCGCCTTTTCCTGCATTGAGTGGGCGGCAGGCGGCGGCTCGCGGCCGGGGAATGGCGGCCGCCGCTGCAGACCGGCGCGCGCACGCTTGAGGGCGCTGTTGGCCGATTCCACTGTCGAATCCAGCATCTCGGCAACCTCTTTTGCCTCGAATCCGAGAACATCGCGCAGGATGAGGACTGCGAGCTGGCGAGGCGGCAGCAGTTGCATGGCGGTGACGAAGGCCAGTGAAATGGACTGTGTCCGCTCGTAAAGCGCATCGGGGCCGAGCGGCGCGTCGAAGGCGTCGTCAAGCAGGCTGTCCGGAAACGGTTCCAGCCAGACGACCTCGCCGAGTCCGGTCGGCTCGGGCGGTTCGACGCCGGGAATGTCCCACGCCTTGGCGGGCCGCCGGCTGGCGGCGCGGCGGGCGTTGAGGCAACGGTTGGTGGCAATCCGGTAGAGCCAGCTGCGCAGCGAGGCGCGACCTTCGAAGCCGTGAAAACCCTGCCAGGCCGAGAGCAGTGTGTCCTGGAGAGCGTCCTCGGCATCCTGGAAGGACCCCAGCATGCGGTAGCAATGCAGCTGGAGTTCGCGCCTATGCGGCGCGATCAGGTCCCGGAACGCTTCGCCGTCGCCTGCGCGAGCCTTGTCGATGAGGTCGGCCACATTCGTCATCGCGCTCTCCCGCGTCTCCCGTTGCTTCATCCACGTTAGACACCGGCCGAGGTTCGAAATGGGCGGCGCCCAGTTTTGCGACGCGGCGGTGTCTTTATCGGCGGACGGCTCCAACGCGCGGATGCGTTCGAGCGGCCAGGAACCAAAACCGAAAGGAACAGGACATGTTGCTAAAGGGCAAGATTGCCGTGATCTATGGTGCCGGTGGCGCCATTGGCGGCGCTGTCGCGCGCGCGTTTGCAAGCGAGGGCGCCAAGGTTTTTCTGACCGGACACAATCGAGCACCCGTCGACGCCGTCGTGAAAGACATCGTTTGGACGGGCGGTGTCGCCGAAGCGGCGGCAGTCGACGCGCTCGACGAACAGGCCGTGGAGACGCACCTCCAATCGGTGGTCGAGAAAGCAGGCTGGATCGACATCTCGTTCAATGCCATCGGTGTGGCGCACGCGGCGATATTGGGCGTGCCGCTGGCCAAAATGGAAATCGGTCAATTTTCGTTGCCGATAGTGGCCTACACCACGTCCTACTTCCTGACCGCGCGCGCAGCCGCCAGGCACATGGTCCCCAACAAGACCGGGGTGATCATGACCGTTACCGCCCTGCCCGCGCGGATCGGGACTCCACTGAACGGCGGATACGGACCGGCGCAGGCCGCCAAGGAAGCGCTTACCCGGGACCTGTCCTACGAGCTTGCGCCGCAAGGCATTCGCGTTGTGAGCCTGCGGCCGCACGGCATTCCGGAGACCAACACGATGCGGAACCTCTTCGAGCTCAAGGCAGAGGCTTCAGGCATGAACTGGGACCAGTTCCAGGGTTACCTTGCCGGCACCACGCACCCCAGGCGCGTCATGGCGCTCGACGAGGTGGCGAACATGGCCGCCTTCATGGCTTCGGACCGAGCCACCGGAATGACGGGAACCACCGTCAACCTGACCATGGGTGCTCTGGGCGAGTAGCCGCGAGCCGACAGCGGGCCTTCCTGCAGCCTGCGAAAGCCGCCCAAAGAAAAATGGCCGGGAAACCCGGCCATTTTTGTGCTTGCCCTACCCGCGTCAGTCGTCGCGGTAGACCTTCTCGCGACGCTCATGACGCTCCTGCGCCTCGATCGACAGCGTCGCGATCGGGCGGGCGTCCAGCCGCTTCAGCGCGATCGGCTCGCCGGTTTCCTCGCAATAGCCGTAGGTGCCTTCGTCGATGCGCTGCAGTGCGGAGTCGATTTTCGAGATGAGCTTGCGCTGGCGATCGCGGGCGCGCAGTTCGATGGCTCGGTCGGTTTCGGAAGAGGCTCTGTCGGCTAGGTCGGGGTGGTTGGCGTTTTCTTGCTGAAGGATTTCGAGGGTTTCACGCGCTTCGCGAAGGATGTCATTCTTCCAAGTGATAAGCTTCTGGCGGAAGTATGATTTCTGCCGTTCGTTCATGAACGGCTCGTCTTCGGAGGGTACGTAATCGGCGGTAACGATATCGTTCATTCGACTCACCCAACAACCCCAAATTTGGCGCCTATATATTCGCGGACCGAAGGCTGCACAAGCGCAATCGGCGACAGTTTCACGCAATTGTTAGTACGGGGGAGGCCAGCACAGACAGGCCCTTTCGCAGTAAGGGCACAGCCGAATTCCTGTACGATTCGCTACGCTTGAGCGATGCCAGCCATTGTGCATGGGACCCTTCTCGTGGCTAATCCCATAACGTGTTGGACGGATTTTCGTTGCTTGCTAGCAGTGAGGGAATCGGTTGAGCAGACTTTATCTGTTGAGGCATGCAAAAGCCGGATGGGCGCTGCCGGGCGTGCGCGACTTCGATCGTCCGCTCGACGAATCGGGCGTGGCCGACGCCGAGGCGATGGGCGACGCCATGCGGGCCCGTAACTATGTGCCGGATGTCACGCTTTGCTCCAATGCCAAGCGGGCGCGGCAGACGCTGGAAGGGCTGGCGGGCCGCACCGACACCGGCCGGGTGCTGTTCTTCGACGCTCTCTACAGCGAGGACGCCGCCGGCTATCTCGATATCATCCGCAGGAATGGCGGGACCGGCTCGCTTCTGGTGATCGGCCACAATCCGATGACGGAGGATCTCGCCATGGCGGTGTCAGGCGACGGCGACGAGGCGGCCCGCGGCATGCTCAACCACGGCTTTCCCACCTCCGGCCTCGCCGTGGTGCGGTTTCCCGGAAATCTCGGTGACGCAGGCCCGGGCAATGGCTATCTCGAAGCTTTTCTCACCCCCGCCGATCTCTGACACCATTTCAAACGGCCGCTCCAGCGCCTATATCGGGGCCGACCGGCGCCAGGGATCTGTTTTTGGCTTCATCGCTGACCACCTTTACCGACGAGGCCAGGATTGCGCTCGACACGCTGTCGGGCCGCGCCGCTGGCCTCTTCTCTCCATCGCTGCGCCTTGGCGTCACCGGCCTTTCCCGTGCCGGCAAGACGGTGTTCATTTCCGCTCTTGTCCACAACCTGATCCATGGCGGGCGCCTGCCGCTGTTCGAGGCGCAAAAATCGGGCCGCATCGCCCGCGCCTTTCTCGAGGAGCAGCCGGACGATGCCGTCCCGCGCTTCCAGTACGAGGACCATGTCGCGGCCCTGGTCGACCACCGCGCCTGGCCGGATTCGACACGCGCCATTTCGGAGCTCAGGCTCACCGTCCAATATGAGTCCGCCTCCGGCTGGAACCGCCTGTTCTCGGCTGGAAAGCTGTCGGTCGATATCGTCGATTATCCCGGCGAATGGCTGCTCGATCTGCCGCTGCTCGGCAAATCCTTCGCCGATTTTTCGCGGGAAGCGGTGGAGCTGGCGGTCCTGCCAGTGCGCGCCGACCTTTCGCAGGCTTGGCTGGAGCTGGCCTCAGCCATCGATCCGGATGCAGACGCCGACGAAATGACGGTGCGCCGTCTCGCCGAAAGCTTCGCCGCCTACCTCAAGGCCTGCAAGCTCGACGAACGCGCGCTGTCGACGCTGCCGCCCGGCCGCTTCCTGATGCCGGGCGATCTCGAAGGCTCGCCGGCGCTGACCTTTGCGCCGCTGATGAGGCTTTCCGAGGGACGCCCCCGCCCCGGATCGCTGCAGGCGATGATGGAGCGCCGCTACGAGGCTTACAAGACGCATGTCGTGAAACCGTTCTTTCGCGAGCACATCACCCGCCTCGACCGGCAGATCGTGCTGATTGACGCCATGCAGGCTCTCAATGCCGGCCCCGCCGCCATGGCCGACCTCGAACGGGCCGTCACCGAGATCCTGTCCTGTTTTCGGCCCGGCCGTGGCAATTTCGTCACCGACCTGTTTTCGAGGCGTATCGACCGCATCCTGGTGGCGGCGACCAAGGCCGACCAGTTGCACCATGAAAGCCATGACCGGCTGCAGGCGATCGTGCGCCGGCTGGCGGACCGGGCGGTGGCGAGGGCGAATTTCAGCGGCGCCGATGTCGATGTAGTCGCCATGGCGGCGGTGCGCTCGACCCGCGAGGGCACGGTCAAGCAAGGCCGCGAGACATTGCCGGTGATCATCGGCACGCCGCTGAAAGGCGAAAAGATCAACGGCGAGACATTCGACGGCAAAACCGAAACCGCCATATTCCCCGGTGACTTGCCGGAAAAAGTCGACACAGTGTTCGAGCTTTCCGGATCTCGGCAGGAAACCAATGAACCGGCTGTCCGTTTCGTCCGCTTCCGCCCGCCGAAGCTCGAGCGTACGGCCGAAGGCGTCACGCTGTCGTTGCCGCACATCCGCCTCGACCGCGCGCTGCAGTTCCTGATCGGAGATCGTCTGGCATGAATCCGCCTCGCAAACCGGCGGCCTTCCGCATCGAGCCTGAGCCTGCGCCAAGGCACGAGGCGCAGCAGAAGCATCGTGCCGAGGAACGGCCCCAACGCAAACCGCAGGCCACCAGGTCCGATGTGGCGGTCGTCATCCCTTCGGAAATCGACGTTTTTGACGAACCCGACATCGAGCAGGCTGTGCCGCCGCCGGCGACCGCCCCCAGGAAACGCTCGTTGCTGGGGCGCCTGTTCTTCGGCGCCCTCGGCGTCCTTGTCTCGCTGGCGGTCGGTCTCTGGACTGACCAACTCATCCGTGACCTCTTCGCGCGCGCCGAATGGCTGGGCTGGCTGGCGGCCGGCGTGGCGGCGATCGCGCTCTTGTCGCTGCTTGTCATACTGATCCGCGAATTCCTGGCCATCGCCCGTCTTGCCGAGGTCGAAAAGCTGCAGCGGCGGGCCTTGGATGCGGTGGCGCGCGATGATCCCAAGGCGGCGCGCGCCCTGGTCGACGAGCTTTCCGCCTTCGTCGCGGCAAAACCTGAGACAGCGGCGGGCCGGCGCTCGCTCGCCGAATTGCGCGGCGAGATCATCGACGGCGGCAATCTGGTGCGGCTCGCCGAAACCGAGATTCTGTCGCCGCTCGATGCCCGCGCCAAGACGATGATCCTGGAGGCCGCGAAGCGCGTCTCGCTGGTGACGGCGGTCAGCCCGCGCGCGCTTGTCGACGTCGCCTATGTCGTGTTCGAAGCGGGGCGGTTGATCCGGCGGCTGTCGGAGCTCTATGGCGGACGCCCCGGCACGCTGGGCTTCTTCCGGCTGGCGAGGAGCGTGCTTGCCCACCTCGCGGTGACCGGCTCGATTGCCGTCGGCGACAGTTTCGTGCAGCAGATCGTTGGCCATGGGCTTGCCGCGAAACTCTCGGCAAAGCTCGGCGAAGGCGTGGTCAACGGCATGATGACGGCGCGCATCGGCATTGCGGCGATGGAGACGGCGCGCCCCCTGCCGTTCATCGCGGCGAAGCGCCCGGGCCTTGGCGATTTCCTCTCGGCGCTCACCTCCTTCGCGGCACGCAAGGACTCCCAAAGCGAGCAATAAGGTAAATGGAGAAACGTCTGCCGGTGACGAAGCATTAACCAATCTTGTTCATGGTCGTTTCTGTCCCAAGAACAGACTCCGTCGTGCCGGGTGTTGTCCATGAAAAGCGTGATCTTGTCCTGCGTCCTGCCTATGACGGTTGCGGTCGCCGCGCCGCTTGGCCTGGTCGGAAAGGCCTTTGGGACAGAGCCGGACAAGCAGTTTTTCCGTTCGGTCGAAGGCAAATGGGTCGGCCCTGGCGAAATCATCGCCGGCAAGTACAAGGGCACCAAGTTCACCTGCAATTTCAACGGTTCCACGCCCGACGGCAAGGTCGGCATGACCCTCGACGGCGACTGCCGGGTAGGCGTGTTCACCCAGAAGATGTCGGCGTCCGTCGAACGCAAGGGCCGCGAAGGCTACAAGGGCAATTTCATGGGCGGCTCGTCCGGCAACGGGCTGGACATCATCGGCGGCAATGTCGTCGACCCGCAGAAGGTGGTCTTCACCATCAACCGCAATCAGTTGAACGGCGTCATGCAGGCCCGCATCCCCGACGACAATTCGATGACCGTGACGGTGGCCGTGCGCGTCGACAAGCAGCTGGTGCCGGTCATCGGCATGAGCCTGAAGCGGGTCGACACTGTCGAAGTCGGCTCGATCGCGAAGAACTGAGCAAGACGCTCAAGGATAGATAAAAGGCGGCAGCCGGTGGCTACCGCCTGCTTTCGTTTTTGACTTAGCTCAACCCTTGATGGCGGCGGTCACTTCGTCATAGGCCTTGCAGGCTTCGTCGAGCGTCGTGGCGTTCTGATACTTCGTCGTCACGGCCTGCACCTTGGCCGTCAGATCGGCCGCCTTGCTCGGATCCTTGGTGATCGCAGCCTGAAGCGCGGCGGCCATGTCCTGCGCCTTCTTGGCGGCGATCTCCTGCGTGCACTCCGGTCCCTTCGAACAGGCCGAGCCGGCCAGCGCCGCAACACCAACGGCAACGAGCAAAAACTTCTTCATGTCAGTCATCTCCTCAAAAAAGGCAGCGGCCCATCGCCGCTGCCTTCCAATGGCCGAAGCCCAATGGCCAAAGCCGGCTGTGCCTTAACCTCTGATTGTGGCGGCACGCAACGACCGGGCCGCTTAAACTTGTGTAACCAGGCTGCAATATCGCGGCGTTCCGGATTCAGGCCGCCCAATGCATGTCGCCCAAAAGTGCGCAGCGGTTTTGGGACAACGACATGCATAAAGACAACAACCTAAAGCGCGTCGCGTGAGGCCGTTCAGACGCGACGCGCTTTAGATCAGCTGTAGCAAAGTTCACCTACGAGGCTGTAGCAGCGCCAGCATGAGTGTCGATGCGGCGAGGACGGCGGTAAGGGTCAAAGGCCCCGAGGCACCATAGGTGTCCACGACATAGCCGCCGACAACCGCGCCGATGGTGATGGCAACCTGGAAAGAGACGACCATCAGGCTGCCCGCTGCCTCCAGCGCATCAGGTGCCGCGCGGGACAGATTGGTCGGCAGCACCACCGGCGCCATGCCGAATGCCAGGCCCCAAAGCGTGACGAATCCGAAGGCAACGGCGATGTGCACGCCCCAAAGCACCAATGCCAGCGCCGCAAACGCCATCAGCGCGGCATTGCCCACGAGAGCCATGCGGATATTGGCATCGGCCATGCGGCCGCCGGCAATATTGCCGATCACAGCGGCGACGCCAAATCCGAGCAGCGCCAGGGCAATTGGCCCGGTTGCAAGGAGTGTCACATGTTCGAGGAAGGGGCGTACATAGACGGACCCGGCAAAATGCCCTGTCATCAGCAAAAGAATGGCCAGCATGCCGAGTTGAATGCCACGCCGCCGTGTCAGCCGAAATACATCCGCGAGGCTGTTGCTGGCTGTGGCAGGCATGGTTGGCAGGCTAAGCCACTGCAGCAGCATGGCAATCACGGCCAGCCCCGCTGTCAAGGCCATGGCGCTGCGCCATCCCAGCCAGTCGCTGATCAACGCACCCGCAGATGGTGCGGCAATGGTGGCGAGCGAGACGCCGAGGGTGACGATAGCCATGCCTCGACCTGTCGCATTGGCGCCAACCAGCCTGGCCACAACGGCAACCGAGAGTGCCCAGAATGCGCTGAGAGCGATTCCGAGCCCGGCCCGGCCCGACAAGAGCAGCCAGAAATTGGGCGCCAGCGCTGCAAGGAGGTTGGAACCGACCGCCAAGGCGCTGAGGCCAACCAGCACCGTCTTGCGGTTCAGTCGGCCGATGAGAACATTGCTCAACATGGCCGTCACAGCGCCGACCGAAGCGGTGGCGGTGACGACCTGTCCGGCCGTTCCTTCGCTGATGCCGAGATCGCGCGCCATTGGCGTCAGCAGACCTGCCGGCAGGAATTCGGCCGACACCAGGGCAAAGCTCGTGGCCGCCAATGAAATGACCGAGAACCAAGTGGCTGCGTTCCACGCGGTTGGCGCGGCGGCATCGACGTCAATCGCCGCGTCTTCAAGCTGTAATGTTGTGTCTGTCACTGAAAGATCTCCAAGGTCTGGAGGTCTTCAATAGACGACTCCCTTCGGATGATATGTATCCTAAAATCCGAAATTCATGTCCGTTCGTCCGGGAATTGTGCGGCGCACAACGCCTGGCGAGACGTTGGTGATGCGCTTGAATGCGCGCGCGAAGGATGCTTCGCTATCATAGCCCAAACGGGCGGCGACCTCGGCAACCGACAAGCCGTTTTGCCCCAACAACTCGCGGGCAAGCTGCATACGCAGACGGGCGAGATAGCGTGCAGCACCCTCCCCCAGTACAGCGCTGAAGCGCTCGGCGAAAACCGACCGCGATTGGCCCGCCAGGCCGGCGAGGCTTTCCAAGGTCCAGTTATGGCCGGGGTCTCGGTGCATGGCTGCCAGCGCGCGGCCGATATGGGGATCGCGGATGGCGGCGAGCCAACCCGTGGTCGAGGCTCCAGTGCAATTGACCCAGCAGCGGATGAGCCGGGCTGTCAGCAAGTCCGCCATGCGCGACAGAATCGTGGCGCTGCCCATCTGCGGTTGCGCGGCCTCCGCCGTCATGGCCGTCAGCAAAGGACCGACGACCGGATCGTTGCCAGCCACGTCGCAGCCTTTGATGATCGGCGGCATCAACGTGATCAATGGATTGAGCGCACAGACGCCCAAGGCCATGGAGCCGCAGAAAAGGGTGCTTGTCGCGCCCGTCCCTTCCCGCACCACCTCGCAGACATTGTTCCCCAGCTTGGTCACCTGGCAACCCTCCAGCGAATCGCCGACGACGTCCGGCGCACTGGCCAGCCGATGGGCGATGCCTTGCGGCAGCAGCGCCAGATCGCCATCGCGCAACTCCTGCCAGCCTTCCGCTTCGGTATAAATCCAACACGGACCCTGGCCGACAAAGTGAAAGCGAAGCAGCTTCTGTTGCGGAAAGGCGATGCTCCATGGATGTCGGAGCTCGCAGCGGCCATAGTTGACGCCGCTCAGGCGAAAGTCTTGCAGGACTTCGCTGAGCGCATCCATCGGGATATGGGACGCTGAAGACGGGCGGGACGAATAGTCAGACATTTGGTCATTGTAGATGCCGAACGTCCGGCAGGCAAGCGGAAGCCGCTTCAACGGCACCCTACCCTTTCAAGTCAGTCTTCCCGCCCTTGCCTCCCACTCCTGGTGCATGCAAGGAGTGCTTCGAGACAACGGGATGATTGGCATGGCGGCTGACGCATCGAGCGGCGATCTCGTACAGGTGGTGGCGCTGCTTGCCGCCGGCGTGGTCGCCGTGCCGATCTTCAAGCGCATGGGGCTGGGCTCCATCCTCGGCTATCTCGCGGCCGGCGTGGTCATCGGGCCGTTCGGCCTGCGCGTCTTCTCCGAACCGGAAGCCATCCTCCATGTCGCCGAGCTCGGCGTCGTCATGTTCCTGTTCATCATCGGCCTCGAAATGCAGCCGTCGCGGCTTTGGGGCCTGCGCCGCGAGATCTTCGGGCTCGGCGCGCTGCAGGTCGGCGTCTGCGCCGTGCTTCTGACCGGCGTCGGATTGGCCGGTGGCTTTCCGATCGCGCAATCCTTCGTCGCCGGCGCCGGCTTCGTGCTGACCTCGACGGCGATCGTCATGCAGTTGATCGAGGAGCGCGGCGAGATCGCCACGCCCAAGGGCCAGCGCATCGTCTCGATCCTTCTGCTCGAGGACCTGATGATCGTGCCGCTTCTGGCGCTGGTCGCCTTCCTCGCGCCCGGCGGCACCGACACTACCCTGTCCGAGCGCTTCACCGAGGTCGGCATCGGCGTCGCGGCAATCGTTGGACTGGTGGTGGCAGGGCGCTATCTGCTCAACCCGCTCTTCCGCATCCTGGCGGACGCCCGCGCCCGCGAGGTAATGACGGCCGCCGCCCTGCTGGTGGTTCTGGGGTCAGCTTTAGCCATGCAGCTTTCCGGCCTGTCGATGGCGATGGGCGCGTTCCTTGCCGGCGTGCTGCTCTCCGAATCGACCTTCCGCCACCAGCTCGAAGCCGACATCGAGCCGTTTCGCGGCATCCTGCTCGGCCTGTTCTTCCTCGCCGTCGGCATGTCGCTGGACCTCAGCGTCGTCGCCCATAACTGGCGGCTGGTCGCCATCTACGTCGTCGCCTACATGATCATGAAGGCGCTCGGCATCTACATCGTCGCGCGCATGCTGAGGGCGGGTCATCGCGAAGCGCTGGAGCGCGCCGTCTTCATGGCGCAGGGCGGCGAATTCGCCTTCGTCCTCTATTCCTCGGCCGCCGCCGTCGGCATCATCGACGGCCAGGCCAATGCGACGCTGACCGCCATCGTCATCATCTCCATGGTGCTGACGCCCCTGGCAATCGCAGCGCTGCGCTACCTCACGCCGCGCGACGAGCAATCGCTGGAAGGCGTCGATATCGCCGACGGCCTTACCGGCAGCGTGCTGATCATCGGCTTCGGCCGCTTCGGTCAGATCGCCAGCCAGCCGCTGCTGTTGCGCGGCCTCGACGTGTCGATCATCGACAACGAGGTCGAGATGATCCAGGCGGCGGCCGATTTCGGCTTCAAGGTCTATTATGGCGACGGCACGCGGCTCGACATCCTGCATGCCGCCGGCGCCGGCCGGGCACGCGCTGTGTTGATCTGCGTCGACAAGCCGGTCGCCGCCGTGCGCATCGCGCAGCTCGTCAAGGCGGAATTCCCGCTGGTCACCATCCTGGCGCGCGCCTTCGACCGCGGCACCGCGCTGCAGCTCATCCGCGCCGGCGTCGACTATCAGCTGCGCGAGACCTTCGAATCGGCGCTCGTCTTCGGCGGCTCGGCGCTGGAAGCACTGGGCGTCGATCCCGAAGAGGTCGTCGAGGTGATCGAGGACGTGCGCCGCCGCGACACCGCACGTTTCGAGACGCAGCTTGCCGAAGGCATCCGCGCCGGCCAACGCTTCCTGAAAGGCAATATCGGCACGCCGATCCCGACGCCGCTCGCGCAGCCGCGCCGCGCCGGCCGGGCGCTGAACGAGGAAACGGCCGGCGTGCTGAACAAGGCAGAGACGAAGAACTGAGGAGCAACGCATGGCAGAGCTCGATGCGCGGGCGCTTTCCGTCACCAAATTCTGGCGCGATGCCGGCGAGGACGCCTGGTTCGAGAAGAACGATGCATTCGACACGGATTTCCGCAATCGCTTCCTCGAGCTGCACTATGCCGCCGCGCGGCGCGAATTTGACGACTGGAACGTGCATGCCGAGGGATCGCTGGCGCTGATGATCCTGCTCGACCAGTTTCCGCGCAATTGCTTCCGCGGCACGGGACATATGTACGCGACCGATCCGCTGGCCAGGCATTTCGCCGACAAAGCAATCGCCGCCGGCCATGATCTGGCGTTCGACGAGACCCTGCGCGTCTTCCTCTATCTGCCCTTCGAGCATTCCGAATCGCTCGCGGACCAGCAGCGCTCTGTGGAACTAACCGCAGCCAGGGCACCGGACTATCTCAAATACGCCAATGAGCATCTGGAGATCATCCAGCGCTTCGGCCGCTTTCCGCATCGAAACAAGATGCTCGGCCGCGAGACGACGCCGGAGGAAAAGACCTTTCTCGACGGCGGCGGCTTCTCCGGCTGAGTCCGGCGGCTTAGCCGAGCCACCACTCCCGGCCCGAAGGCAGGCGCTCGATCCCCGACGCATCGACGGCGCGGAGCCGCTCAGACACGCTTTTGCCGCCGACAGCGAGGTCGGGCGCGATCTCGGCCAGCGGCGCCAGCACGAAGGCCCGCTCCAGCATGCGCGGATGCGGCACCTCGAGGCCGGTCTCGTGGATCACCCGGTCGCCGAACACCAGTATGTCGATGTCGATCAGCCGCGGTCCCCAGCGTTCCTCGCGCACTCGCTTCAGGCGCCTTTCGACGTCCAGGCAGAGTTCGAGCAGGTCGCGTGGCGACAGCGCTGTTTCGATCGCAGCCGCGGCGTTGAGAAAATCCGGCTGGTCGAGCTTGCCCCACGGCGGCGTGCGATAGAGCGAGGAGACGGCGGCGACGCGCGTCTTGTCGTCGCCATCCAGCATGCGCAGCGCCGCGGCCATGGATTTCGCCGGGTCGCCGAGATTGCCGCCGAGACTGAGATAGACGGCGCTACTGCGGCCAGACAACGGTCACCTCGACATGATCGAGCACGCCCGGCACCGGGGCGTTCGGCTTGCGCACCGTGATCTCGGCCTTCCTGATCTGCGGAAACCGCGCCGCCAGCGCCTTCGCCACTTCCAGCGCCAGCGCTTCGATCAGGAAGCGGCGCTGCCCGGTGACGATCTTCTCGATCACCGCGAAGGCGACGCCGTAATTGACGGTGTCTTCGATGGAGTCTTCCTCCAGGGGCCGGCTGGGCTCGACGGTCAGCTCGGCATCGACATAGAAACGCTGGCCAAGCGTCTCCTCCTCGTCCAGCACGCCGTGCCGGGCAAAGAAGGCGCAGTTCTTCATGCGGATGACATACATGGTCAGCGTCCGGGAGAAAGGTCGTTCTCTCGCGCCAGCATAGCATCGGCCATTGCCAGCGCATCCACGTTGATTGCGACATCGTGGACGCGAAAAAGATCGGCTCCCTTGAGCCGCAGGATGACGCTGGTGGCCGCGGTGCCGACCGCCCGCTCGGCCGGCTCGCGCCCCGTGACGCCACCGATGAAACGCTTTCGCGATGTCCCGGCCATCAGCGGAAAGCCGAGCGCGAGGAGTTCGGAAAACCGGGCCATAAGGTCGAGGTTTTCCTCCGTCGTCTCCTTGGCGAAGCCGAAGCCGGGGTCGAGCACGATCTGGCCGTCGGCAACGCCGCCGGCGCGCGCGATCTCCAGCGATCTGCGCAGGAACAGGAACTGGTCCTCGATCACGTCCGGCAGCTTCTGCCGTTCGCGCCCGGTGTGCATGATGATCAGTCCCGCGCCGGTCTCGGCGGCGACGCGCGCCATGCCGGGCTCACGCTGCAGGCCCCAGACATCGTTGACGATATGCGCGCCGGCGGCGACGGCGCGCCGTGCAGTGTCCTCGCGATAGGTGTCGACCGAAATCAGCGCCTCGCCCGATGCCGCGAGCGCCTCGATCACCGGCAGCACCCGTGCCTGCTCTTCCTCGGCGGAGATCGGAGCAAAGCCCGGCCGCGTCGATTCCCCGCCGATATCGATGACGGCCGCCCCCTCTTTGACCATCAGGCGCGCCTGGGCTATCGCTTTGTCCGGCGCGATGAACAGCCCGCCGTCGGAAAAACTGTCCGGCGTGACGTTGAGGATGCCGACGACGACCGCTTTGGGGCCGAGATCGAGATGGCGTCCATGCGCGAGCTGCCATCGCCTTGTCGTCATTGTCCATCAACCATGCGTGATTTGCGGGAAATCAATTTCGTTGCGCCGGCAAGGGCCGTAAAGCAAGGTGCGTGAAGAGGCAACATGATGAACCGGTCCCTGCTTTGCACCCTGATGCTTTCGCTTGCCGTCATGCCGGCCGGCGCGGCGAATCTCGTCAAGACCTACAGCTATTTCAGCGTCAATGGCCGCACGCTGGATGATATCGAAAAACAGCTGACGAAGAACGGGCCCGAGGTGAAGAGCACCGGCTCCCGGCATCCCGGCGCCACGCAGATGGCTTTCACCACCCGCGTCAGCTACGCGCAGACGGCGACCTCCTGCCGGATCGCGAACGCGCTGGTGACCCTGAAGGTCAAGGTGATCCTTCCGGAATGGCGGCGTCCGCGCAAGTCCGATCCGGAAGTCAGGCTGTTCTGGGACACGTTGTCGGCGGACATCAAGCGCCACGAGGAGCGCCATGTCGAGATCGCCAAGAACCATGCGCGCGAGCTCGAGGATGCGTTGAAGGCGACCTATCCACAAAAGACCTGCGAAGCCGCAAGAGCCAAGGCCGCGGAGATCTCGGCCGCCATCCTTGCCAAGCATGACCGTGCCCAGGCTGAGTTCGACCGCGTCGAAAGCGTCAACTTCGAGAGCCGGATCATCCGGCTTTTGCGCTACCGGATGGAGCGTACCCAAAGCGGGCAGTTGCCGCCGACTTGAGCCAGGGATCGGCAGGACAGGCGGGGGCCAATCCGGTCGAAGCGTAGTGCCAGAGGGCAAAAACTTTCGAGCGACGGTCGAAAACCGCCTATATCGCACGACATATGTCGCGGTTCGCCAACAGGCGAACTTGGAAACACGAGACACAAGCCACAGGCCGCAGACGCCGTGGGCCCGGACCGCGGCCTTGCTGACTGCGCGGCAGCCTTTGAAAGAATGACGCATGGACCAGACCGTCGACAACCGCACGACGATGGGAACAACGGCCTCGCCGCTGATAAGCGAGAGCGAGAAGAACGCCATCATCGGGGGCGTGCTGCTGTCGATGCTTCTGGCAGCGCTTGACCAGACCATCGTCGCTCCTGCTCTGCCGACGATCGCGCGCGCCCTCGGTCATGCCGAATACTTGCCCTGGATCGTCACCGGCTATCTGCTGACGGCCACCGCCGTGGCGCCGCTCTACGGCAAGCTGTCCGACGTCTACGGCCGCCGGCCGGTGATCTACGCCGCCGTGCTGATCTTTCTCCTGGGATCGCTGGTCAGCGCGCTCGCTCCCAATATGCTGGTGCTGGTCATCGGCCGGGCGATCCAGGGTGCGGGCGGCGGCGGCCTGTTCGCGCTCGCCCAGACTGTGATCGGCGATCTCGTGCCGCCGCGCGAGCGGGCCCGCTATGCCGCCTGGATATCAGGCACATGGGCGGTCGCCAGCGTTGCCGGGCCGCTGCTCGGCGGCACCTTTGCCGAGCACCTGCACTGGTCGCTGATCTTCTGGATCAACCTGCCGCTCGGCTTCCTGGCGATGGCCATCATCAACAACCCGCTGAAAAAGCTGCCGATCGCTGCAAAGCACCACCGTATCGACGGCCTGGGCGCCGTGCTTTTGGTGATCGCAACGGCGCTGCTGCTGCTCGCGCTCAACTGGGGCGGCAGCACCTATCCCTGGTTCTCATGGGAAATTCTTGGGCTGGTCGCTTGCTCGGCCGTGTTCTGGGCGCTGTTCGCAGCGCGGCTGCTCAGGGCTTCCGAACCGCTGATCTCGCTCGAAGTGCTGGGCGACCGGATCGTGCTCGCCGGCACACTGTCGATGTTCCTGCTGCAGGCGGCAAACATCGGCGCCTCGGTCTACCTGCCGGTCTATCTGCAATCGGTCGTCGGGCTCTCGGTCAGCGAATCCGGCACCGCCATGCTCGGCTTGCTCCTCGGCACCGTCGCCGGTGCAACCTTCAGCGGCCGCATGATCCCCCGCTTTGTCCATTACAAGCGCATCGCCATGGTCGGTATCGTTTTGGCGATCGCCTGCATCGGCGTTCTCAGCGCCATTGCCGGCCACGCCTCGCTGCTCGAAGTCGAGATCCTGACGACGCTGATCGGCCTCGGCAGCGGAACGACGTACCCGGTCAGCACCGTCTCGATCCAGAACGCCGTCGACCGCGCGCATCTCGGCGTCGCGACCGGAGTGCTGACCTTCCTGCGTTCGTTGGGCGGCGCGCTCGGCGTCGCCATGCTCGGCGCCGTTGCGCTGGGCTTCGGCCTGCCGCTCGCTGCGGAAGGCTCGCTCACCCACATCGAGCTCACCTCGGTGACGCCGTTCGTGATGATCTTCCTCACGGCCGGCATCACGCTGATCCTCGCGCTGATTACGCTGGCGCTGATGCCGGAAAAGCCGTTGCGCGGCCATGCCGAGCACCCGCCAGCCATGGCGGAATAGAAGCACGTCTCCCGAAAGTGGACATGTCCTCCCATGTCTTCCAAAGTTAGTCGTGGACGCCAAGCTTCTTCTGCAGGCTGGTCGACGAGGTCGTGTATTGGAAGACGATGCGCTCGCCGGGGCTGACGATGCGCTTTGCGGCCTGCGCCATCAGAGCGACCTCGTGGAAGCCCGAAAGGATCAGCTTCAGCTTGCCGGGATACCAGTTGATGTCGCCGACGGCGAAGATGCCCGGGGTCGACGTCTGGAATTTCTCGGTGTCGACCGGGATCAGGTTCTCGTGCAGATTCAGCCCCCATTCGGCGATCGGCCCGAGCTTCATGGTGAGGCCGAAGAACGGCAGCATGCGGCTGCACGGCACCTCGACATCGCCGCCGGCGCCGCCCTTGATGGTCGCCGACGAGAGCTGCCCGCCGGCGCCGGTGAGCCCACCCACCTGACCGACCAGAAACTGCAGCTGCTTCAGCTCCTGCATGGCGTACATCTTATTGACGCTGTCGGGCGCCGCCCGGAACTCCGGACGCCTGTGCACGAGCGTCACGCTCTTGGCGATCGGCTGCAGGTTGAGCGTCCAGTCGAGCGCCGAGTCGCCGCCGCCGACGATGACGAGGTCTTGGCCGCGGAAATCCTCCATGCGCCGGACGGAATAGAAGACGCTCTTGCCTTCATAGTCCTCGATGCCCGGGATCGGCGGGCGCTTGGGCTGGAATGAGCCGCCGCCGGCCGCGATCACCAGCACCTTGGCCTCGAACACCTCGTTCTCGTCCGTGGTGACGCGGAATGTACCGTCCTCGAGCTTCTCGAGACTCGAGACCATGCGGTTGAAGGTGAAGTCCGGCTTGAACGGATGGATCTGCTCGAGCAGCTTGTCGACCAGGCCCTGCGCCGTGATCATGGGCCAGCCGGGAATGTCGTAGATCGGCTTTTCCGGATAGAGTTCTGCGCACTGCCCGCCCGGACGATCGAGGATGTCGATGAGATGGCACTTCATGTCGAAGAGGCCGAGCTCGAATACGGCGAACAAGCCAATCGGCCCTGCCCCGACAATAAGTACGTCCGTCTTGATCGTGTCCGTCATCAGTTCCGCCCCATTTTGGGAAATGGAAGGGACACTGCATGAGCATTGGCCCGCTGCCAAGCAGCCACGGGCAAAATTGGCAAATGGGAAGTTGGTTCAGCCCTGGCGTTCGGGAACGCGCACGACCAGACCGTCGAGCGCGTCGCGCACCTTGATCTGGCAGGACAGCCGCGAGTTCGGGCGGACGTCGTAGGCGAAGTCCAGCATGTCCTCCTCCATCGCCTCCGGCTCGCCGACCTCGGCCGTCCATGCCTCATCGACATAGACATGGCAGGTCGCGCAGGCGCAGGCGCCGCCGCATTCGGCCTCGATGCCGGGCACCGCGTTGCGGATCGCATTTTCCATGACGGTCGAGCCGTTTTCGGCATCCACGTCGAATTGAGTGCCGTCATTGGCGATGAAAGTCAGCTTGGTCATTGGTCACCTGAAGGAGTCGCAGCCGAGATAATCACTCCGCTGGACAAGTCAACTGCGGAGCGAAAGCGCCACGAAATGACGTTTTTCAGAAGGTTCGCCGGCGCTAGCGGCTGATGGCGGCGATGAAGTCCCGCACTTCCTCGATCAGCACGCCAAGCTTCTTCAGGATACGCGCATCCTCGGGCTGCTTTTCGATCGCTGCGGCGCATTCGGCCACCGCGAAGGCGCCGATGCCGCGCGCCGACCCCTTCAGGCCGTGTGCCAGGAGCACCCGTTCCTTGGCATCGGCGTCGAGTATCTTGTCGCGCACCGAAAGCGCTTGCTGCACGAAGAGCGCCAGCACTTCCTGTTCGAGCACGCGATCATCCATCGTCTGCCGCGCCAGATGGGCCATATCCACAGGTCGCGACCCTGCCGTTCCCGACACGTCGCCGCCGGGCATGGAAAACGCGATTCCACTTTCGCCACGCATACGCACTGCAACTCCTATAGGGCGGCTGACCGCCAAAAAAATAGGCGACCCGCGTCGCCATCGGGTTAACGGTTACCGGGGAAAAATGTTGTCACGGGGGCGGCCAAATCACGCTTCCGTTAACCTTATATTTAAAGTTTTACGTATCACCCGGAATGCATGTTTTCTTTACCCCCGTGTGTCATTACGATACGAACGTCCATTTTCAGCCTCCTGTCTGGGACCAGACAAGCCAGAATCAGGCCACAATCATAAGTCCCGCGGCAGCTAGTACAGGGTAGCGAAGGCATGGCTAAGAAACCGACGACGACCAAATCCCTCGAGAGCGACGTGGCCGCGGAGTTGGAAAAGGCGCTTGACCTTGACCTTGGCGGCGACGAAGGCGGACTCGACATGGCGGCGTCGATGGAGGATCTCGAGGCCCAGATATCGGCGGCCGCGGACGAATTGGCGCGTGAAGGCCGCAGCCAGAGAATCGAACCGGCAAATGAACCTCAGGCCGCAAAAGCGGCGCCCCAGGCAAAGCCGGCGGAGCTGCGCCCGGTCGAATCGCGCGGTTCGCAGCCGGCCGGTTTCACGCCCGCTCCTGCCAGCTTCACGCCGGCCAACGACGACCGTCAAAAGGACTACCGAACGCTCTTGCATGGCCTCAACCGGCGCGCGTCAAGCACCGTCTACTGGGTGATCGCCTTCATTTCGCTGGCCTGGATCGCCGGGGCCGGCGGCCTCGCCAACCTCCTGTTCGGCCCGAGCATCTGGAGTATCCGCACCCTCGATCAGTTCTTCGCCCGCCCCGAGCTGATCGGCCTGGCGGTTGCTGCGATTATACCGGTCATCCTGTTCTGGGCCTTCGCCGCCATGATCCGGCGTGCCCAGGAAATGCGCATCGCCGCGCAGTCGATGACCGAGGTGGCCTTCCGCCTCGCCGAGCCGGAAAGCCTTGCCCAGGACCGCGTCATGATGATCGGCCAGGCCGTTCGTCGCGAGGTGGCGGCCATGGGCGAAGGAATCGAGCGCACTTTAGCGCGCGCGGTCGAGCTCGAAACGCTCGTCCACAGCGAAGTCAGCCAGATCGAGCGCTCCTACTCCGAGAACGAGGCCCGCATCCGCTCGCTGGTCGATGGTCTCGGCAGCGAGCGCGAGGCGGTCGTGAGTCATGCCGAGCGCGTGCGCGCCTCGATCCACGGCGCGCACGAAACGCTGCGCGACGAGATCGGCGCCGCCAGCGACATCATCCGCGACTCGATCCTCAACGCCTCGACCAAACTGTCGATGACGATCAACAATTCGGGCGACACGCTGATCGATCGCATCAACGAAAGCTCGATGTCGATCTTCGATTCGGTGGAGACCCGGCTCGATACGATCACCGACCGGCTGTCGACCTCTGGCGAGGCATTCGCCAGCCTGCTCGACACCCGCATCGCCAAGCTGACCGACACCACGGACGGCCTCACCCGCTCGCTGACCGACCTTCTCGACGACCGCACCAACGGCATGGTTTCGCTGCTCGGCGGCGCCGCGCGTACGCTGAACTCCGAGTTCGAAGCGAGCCTCAACGGCATCGAGCGGACGCTTGCCGAACGCGGCCAGGCGCTGATCAGTGAGTTCCAGACCCGCGCCGAGGCGCTCGACACCGGCACGCAGAAGCTCAACGCCGCGCTCGAGGCCCGCGCCCGGCAGATCAACGAGACTCTGGTCGAACGCGCCCGCGAGATCGCCAATACCTTCGCCGACAGCAAGGATCAGCTCTCGGCGATGATCGACCAGGGCAAGACGCAGATCGGCGCCGACATGGCCGACATCATCTCGTCGACCTCGTCCATGCTCGAAGCCCGCGCCACGGATTTCGCCGGGCGCATGGAGGCCGCCCGCCATGTCGTGTCGCGTTCCTTCGACGCCGACATCCAGCGGCTCGCCGATGCCCGCGTCGGCATCGAGGAGGCCGTCGAGAATCACGGCCGCATGCTTTCCGAAAGCCGCGACCGCATGGCCGCCGCCATGCAGGAGGATCTGGCGAAGTTTGCCGAAGGCCGCGCCGAAATCGATGCCGCCGTCACCAACCAGGTGCAGAAGCTTGCCGAAGGCCGCAACCTGATCTCGCGCGCGCTGGAAGAGGATCTGCGCAAGGTCAACGAGTCGCGCGCCGCCATCGATGCTTCGCTGGGCAGCCATCTCGAACAGCTCGAAGAGGGTCGCAACCGCCTCGCCCAGGCGTTGAACGAAGACTCCGGCAAGCTCGTGCAAGCCCGTACATTGATTGACGAAATGGTCGCTGGCCATGTCGGCAAGCTGGCCGAGGGCCGCAATATCCTGGCGCGCGCGCTGGAAGCCGATCTCGGCAAGCTGGCGGACAGCCGCGCCTCGATCGATGGCCTGGTCGCCGGCCAAGTCGAGAAGATCGCCGAGGGCCGCGCCGTGCTCGCCAAGGCGCTCGAGACCGACATCCTCGGCATCAGGGATCTGATCGAGACCCACTCGACCAAGCTCGCCGAGGACCGAGGCGAACTCAGCCGCGCGCTGGAGGGTGACCTCAGCGGCATCCGCGATCTGATCGACAGCCATTCCGGCAAGCTTGCGGAGGACCGCAGCCTGCTGTCGCAGACGCTGGAAGCCGACCTCGCCAAGCTCGCCGAAAGCCGCGCCTCGATCGACGGCCTCGTCGCCGGCCAGGTCGAGAAGCTCGCCGAAGGCCGCGATATCTTGAAGCGCGCCCTGGAAGCGGACATCAACACCATCAGGGGTGCCATTGCTGGACACGCCGAGAAGGTGCAGGAGGAACGCGCCCAGCTGTCGAAGGCCCTGGAGGCCGATCTGCAGACCGTCGGCGGCGCAATCTCCGATCACCAGAACAGGCTGGTCGAGGACCGCGCGGTGCTGTCGAAGTCGCTCGAGGACGACCTCGCCAAGCTAGCCGAGAGCCGTTCCAGCATCGATGGCCTCGTCGCCGGCCAGGTCGAGAAGCTCGCCGAGGGCCGCGATATCCTCAAGCGCGCCCTGGAAGCCGACCTCAACACCATCCAGGGCGCCATCGTCGATCATTCGCAGAAGATCGCCGACCACCGCGCCGAGCTCTCGCGCGCCCTCGATGCCGACATGTCCAATGCAAGCGGCCTCATGCAGACCCACGCCGACAGGTTGGTCCAAGATCGCGCGACGCTGTCCAAGGCCCTGGAGGATGATCTCGCCAAGCTCGCCGAAAGCCGTGCCAGCATCGACGGGCTGGTCGCCGGCCAGGTCGAGAAGCTCGCCGAAGGCCGCGACATCCTCAAGCGCGCCCTGGAAGCGGACCTCGCCAAGCTCGCCGAAAGCCGCGCCTCGATCGACGGCCTCGTCGCCGGCCAGGTCGAGAAGCTCGCCGAAGGTCGCGACGTCCTCACGCGAGCCCTCGAGGCCGACCTCGCCAAGCTCGCCGAGAGCCGCGCCTCTATCGACGGCCTCGTCGCCGCCCAGGTCGAGAAGCTCGCCGAAGGTCGCGATGTCCTCACGCGTGCCCTCGAGGCCGACCTCGCCAAGCTCGCCGAGAGCCGCGCCGGTATCGACGGGCTGGTCTCCGGCCAGGTAGAGAAGCTTGCCGAGGGTCGCGATATCCTCAAGCGCGCGCTTGAAGCAGACCTGCAGAAGCTGGCGGAAAGCCGCTCGGAGATCGATGACGTCATTGCCGGCCATGTCGGCAAGCTGTCCGAAGGCCGCGACATGCTGGCCCGTGCCTTGGAGGACGATCTCGCAAAGCTCGCCGAAGCGCGCAAGGATGTCGACCGTTCGGTGTCTGGCCACATCGACCAGATCGCTGCCAAGAGCAGCGACATCTCGGCGGCGATCGCTGCCGATGTCGAGAAGATCGAACAGGCTTTCAGCCGGCAGACCGGCATCATCGAAGAACGCGCCGGCACCATGGAGCGTGCGCTCTCGACCGGCGTCGACAATGTCCGCGGCGTTCTCGAAAGGACCGCCGTCTTCGTTGCCGGCGCGCTGCGCGACAAGGTCATGGAAATCACCAGCACGCTGCATGAGCAGGCGGGCGCGGCCTTCAGCGACGCCGATCGCAAGATCGCCGAACGCGCCGAGCAGACTTCGGCAGCGCTCCTTGCCAGGGCCGAAGACATCGCCAATGCTTTCGAGGCGGCGGACCGCCGCCTGCACGAGCGGGCGCAGGACACGTCCAGCATGCTGATGGCACGCGCCGACGACGCGTCCAATTCGCTGATGGCACGCGCCGAGGAAACCGCCGACAAGCTGGCCGCCCGCGCCAGCGAGATCGCCGGCACGTTCGACGCCGCCGACCAGAAGCTGGTCGCCCGCGCGGTCGAGACGGCGCAGTCGCTGGCGGCGCGCGCCGGCGACATCCTGCGCAACTTCGAGGGCGCCGACGAGCAGCTGAGCCAGCGTATCACCGAATCGGCCGAAGCGCTGGCCGCGCGTGCCTCCGATCTCGGGCGCATCTTCGATGCCGCCGACCAGCATCTGGTCTCGCGCATTGCCGAAGGCTCTGAAGCGCTCTCGTCGCGCGCGTCCGAAATTGCCCGCATCTTCGATGACGCCGACAACCGCCTGGTGTCGCGCATCGCCAGCAGCACCTCGACCATCGGCGAGCATGCCGACACCATCGTCGGCGCTTTCGCCGCCACCGAGCAGCGCGTCGCCGACCGCGCCAGGCAGACCGGCCAGGAACTTGCCGTCCATGCCCGCGAGATCGAGCAGGCGCTTGCCGGCGCCGACGAGCGGCTGGCTTCGAGCGCCGCCGCGGCAGCGGCCCGCGTCGAGGAGCAGGTGGCGAGCGTCGAGAACCGCCTCGCCTACAGCACCGAAACGATGGGCCAGAAGCTCAACGAGCAGGTTTCCAGCGCCGAGGCGCAGCTGATCTCGCGCGCCAACGTCATCGCCGAAACCTTTACGGCGGTCGGCCAGCATATCGGCCAGAGCACCAACGAGGCGGCAAAGACCATCGGCGCCAACACCCGCGAGCTCAACACCATGCTTGCGGCACGCTCCGCCGAAATGTCGCGGATCCTCGACGAGACGGCGCGTCCTCTGGTCGAGCGCTTCGCCCAGGGCGGCTCCGAGCTGCAGAAAAGCATGGAAGAGGTCACCGAACGGGCGACAGAGAAGCTGCGCAGCGAAAACGCGGCCCTCGTCAACGCGCTTGCCAACCGCACGGCCGAGACGCTTTCGGCCGTCGAGGGCGCGCGCTCGACGCTGGCCGACAACGTTGCCGACCTCATCGGCCGCATGACCACCTCCAGCGCGCAGCTCGGCCAGCTGATCGACCAGGCTGCCGTCAATCTCGGCCAGGTCGAGCAGCGCCTCGCCGGCAGCACGCAGAGCTTCGCCGCGACCACGGAAAAGGCGGCGCAGACCTTTGCCAGCTCGGCGCGGCTCGTCGATTCCAACACGACGCGGCTCACCGACCTGTCGTCGGCGACGCTGCGCGAGGTCGCCTCGATCGCGACCAAGTTCGACGAGCACAGCCGCCTGCTGTCCAGCGCCTCGGACCTGCTCAGCTCCGCGCAGAGCAATCTCGAGCACACGCTGGAACGCCAGTCCTCGCTGGAAGACCTCGCGGTCGGCCTGGTCAAGAAGTCGGAGGATCTCGAGAAGGTGATGCGCTCCTTCGAGAACCTCGTCGGCCAGACGATGCAGAACGCCGAGGGCCGGACGATGGAGTCGGCGGAGAAGATCCGCACGGCCATCGCCGAGGTCGTCGATTCGGCGACACGGCGCTTCGCCGACGCCACCGAGGAGATGCGGCGCACCGCGGGCTCGATCAAGAGCGAGCTGGACCTCACCCGCGCCGAGCTCAAGAAGGGCGTCATCGAGATGCCCGAGGAAGCCAAGGAATCGACTTCGGCCATCCGCCGTGCCGTCGCCGAGCAGATCAACGCGCTCAAGGAACTGTCCGACATCGTTGCGAAATCGGGCCGCAGCGGCAGCAGCGAGACCGGCGAGCCGCGCGGCCTGCGCCCTGCGCCGCAGGCGCCTAGATCGGAAGAGCGTCGTGTA
>LM655171.1:117690-211861 GCA_000824825.2 Mesorhizobium sp. ORS 3324 | reverse complement strand
CAGGGAACATGAGAGCTAGGCTCGGCGCGAAACGCCAACGAACCAGAGTAAGTGGCCTGTCGATTGCTCGGCCGGGTACCTGCGCGGAGCTAGTCCTTCAGATCCTTGCGGAAGGGCGTGTGCTCTTCGAGATATTCGCCCATCCGCTCGACCTCGCGCCGCTCGCGGCGCAGATAGTCGGCGACCGCGTTGCGCAGGCCGGGATGAGCAATGTAGTGCGCCGAATGCATGGTCACCGGTTGGTAGCCGCGCGCCAGCTTATGCTCGCCTTGCGCGCCCGCTTCGACCACCTTCAGCTTGCGCGCGATCGCGAAGTCGATCGCCTGGTGATAGCAGACCTCGAAATGCAGGAAGGGATGGTCCTCGATGCAGCCCCAGTTGCGCCCATAGAGCGCGTCGGACCCGATGAAGTTGATGGCACCCGCAATGTAGCGGCCGTTGCGCCTGGCCATCACCAAGAGGATATCATCGGCCATGCGTTCGCCGATCAGCGAGAAGAACTGGCGGTTGAGGTAAGGGCGGCCCCATTTCCGGCCGCCGGTGTCCATGTAGAAGGCGAAGAAATCGTCCCAGGCGCGTTCGGTGATATCCTTGCCGGTCAGCCAGTCGATGCGGATGCCGTCCGCCAGCGCCTCGCGCCGCTCCTTCTTCATCGCCTTGCGCTTGCGCGAGGCAAGCGTGGCAAGGAAGTCGTCATAGCTGGAGAAACCTTCGTTGAAGAAATGGAACTGCTGGTCGGTGCGGTGCAGGAAGCCCGCGGCTTCCAGCGTCGCGATATCGGTCCCGGTCGCGAAGGTGACATGCGCGGAAGAGACGCCAAGCTTGTCGGTCACCATCTTGAGACCAGCGGCGAGGCCAGCCCTAACGGCGCCGGCGTCCTCGCCCTTGCCGACCAGCAGGCGGGGGCCGGTGACCGGCGTGAACGGCACCGAACATTGCAGCTTGGGGTAGTAGCGCCCGCCGGCGCGTTCGAACGCGTCCGACCAGCCGTGATCGAAGACGTACTCGCCCTGGCTGTGCGATTTGAGATAGCAGGGCACCGCGCCGAGCAGCTTGCCCTGGGCATTCTCGAGCCTCAGGTGATGACCCTGCCAACCGGTGCGCCGCACGGCGCAGCCTGAGTCCTCCAGCGCGCTCAGAAAAGCGAATGAAACAAGCGGGTTATAGCCGTTTTCCTTATCGCCGCGCGTGGTTCCGGCAAAGCCGTTCCATTCCTCGCAGGTGAACGCGCCGATGCCTGCCGCGATGCGGATCGCATAGGCCGCGTTCGTCTCCCGTCCATCCTCGTTTTCACCCTGATCCATGCGGCTTATTTAAGCGTCCTCAGGGCAGCTACAAGTCACGTTTCGGACACCGCCTCAGGCGACCTTGACCAGATCGGGCTCGAAGCCCTCGAAGGTCATCTGGTCGGCGTATTTGAAGGTCAGGTCGACCGCGGGCTGATCATGAACGGTCCAGGTGATGACAGGCATCTTCAGCTTTTCGCGCACGAAGCTGACGAACGGGTTGGGCAAATCGCCGGCGGCGTAGGAGGTAAAGGCGATGCCGTGCGCGAGCATGGCGAAATGCGCTTCGATCAGCTGGTTGTCCTTGCCGTAGGCGGTCAGCCCGCCGGGGATGCCGGGCGCATCCTTGGCGAAATCGCGGATCAGCCAATGATCGAACGACATGATCGCCACCTTGCCCTTATAGCGGTTGAGCAGCATGCCGACGCTCGCCACCAGCCCTCTGTCGTGGCCGGGGACGCCTTTCAGCTCGACCACCAGCGGCACCCGGCCGTCGATCAGGTCGAGCGCCTCCTGCAGCGTCGGCACATGGTCCCTGGTGCCGCCCACTTTCAGCGTTGTCAGCTCGGCCGCGGTGCGCTGCCAGACGAAGCCGTCCTCGCCGGTCAGGCGCTTGAGATCGCCGTCATGAATGATGATCGGAACGCCGTCCGAGGAAATATGCACGTCGCATTCGATCGCGTAGCCGCGCTCTGCCGCCGCCGCGAAGGCCGACAGCGTGTTCTCCCAGCGCGTCTTGTTCATGTCGTGAAAGCCCCTGTGCGCGACCGGGCGGGCAATCAGCCAGGAAAGATCGGTCATGTCAGGCTCTTCTCACTCGACTTCGAAGATCGCTTCGATCTCGACCGCGGCGTTGAGCGGCAGCGAGGCGGTGCCGACGGCGGAGCGGGCATGCTTGCCGCGCTCGCTGAGGGCGGCGACCAGGAAATCGGAAGCGCCGTTGGCGACCAGGTGCTGCTCGACGAAGTCCGGCGCCGAGGCGACGAAGACGGTGATCTTGACCACCCGGCGGATTTTTTCGAGATCGCCGAGTGCTGCCTTGGCCTGCGCCAGGATGTTGATGGCGCAGAATTTCGCGCCCTCCTTGCCGGCAGCCGTGTCGATATCGCGCCCGAGCAGGCCTGTCACCAGCTTGCCGTCATTGGCCGGCAACTGCCCGGCCGTGAACAGCAGGTTGCCGGTCCGGCAATAGGGCACGTAGTTCGCGGCGGGTGCTGCGGCGACCGGAAGAGTGACGCCGAGATCGCTTAGCCGCTTTTCGATTGTTTCGCTCATTGGTTTTCCCTATTGCTGGAAGGCGCCGCGTTGGCCGGGCCGAAATTGCTATTTTTGCCTCGCTTCCGCCATGACTTTTTTTAAGCTGGACCATCTTTCCCTGCGGCCTGCCATCGGTCGCGACGATCGGAGCACTTCATGCGCGTGACGCGCCTTTTCCTTTCCGCCGCTCTCCTGTCGACAGCGATCCCGATGGCTCCGGCGTTCGCCGTGCCCGCGCTGCAGGCGCATCGCGCCGTCTACGACCTTACCCTCAACAAGGCGTCCGACCGCTCCGGCATCACCGGCATTTCCGGCCGCATGGTGTATGAGTTCAACGGCTCGCCCTGCGAAGGCTATACGGTGAAGTTCCGGTTCGTCACCCAGATCGTCACTAACGAAAACACCAGGCTGACCGACCAGCAGACGACGACGTTCGAGGACGCCGAAGGCAAGACCTTCTCCTTCGTGACGAAATCCTTCGTCGACCAGAATCTCGACAAGGAGGTCAAAGGCATGGCGACCAGGGAGCCGAAGGGGCTCAAGGTCGACATCGACAAGCCCGAGAAGAGTACCCTCGAGCTCGCCGCGACGCAGTTCCCCACCCAGCATCTGGTCGAGCTGATCGGCAAGGCCGAGAAAGGCGAGAGCTTCTATCAGACCAACCTGTTCGATGGCTCCGAGGACGCCAACAAGGTGATGACGACCACCGTCGTCGTCGGCAAGAAGACCGAGGCCGACAAGTCGGATCCGGAAGCCCCGGCGCTCGCCAAGCTCGCCACCGACAAGTACTGGCCGGTCGACATCGCCTATTTCGACGATACCGACAAAAGCGGCGAGGAAATTCCGGAGTACCGGATCAGCTTCAAGCTGCACGAGAACGGCATCACCCGCGATCTCGTCATGGACTATGGCGACTTCTCGATGACCGGCAAGCTGGTCAACCTGTCGCTGTTCGAACAGACCAAGCCTTGCCCGGCTTCGAAATAGCAGCAGGTTAACCAAAGAGGCAGCCCTGCCAACGCGGCCTGACTTGAAGGCGCCGCAATCCGGTTCCAGCTTATCCTTCGGGTATTTGGGGGAGATGGCTTGGGCAGGATCGACGTGTTCGTGGCGCCGCGACCCAATCCGGCGCTGATCAGGGCAATGACGGTCGTCAATCGCATCGTCATGCTGCATGGGGTTCCAGGCTTTCGCGACCTGCTGCCGTTCAACCGGCTCGCCGGCCTGCGCGGCATTTCCAATGTCCGCCTCATCGACGTTCCCGCCGCCGACCAGCAACGGCTCAAGGCTTGCTGTGGTGAGGGGCAGGCGACATTCATCACGCCCAACCATCCCGAATTCTTCACCGACTGGATGATCGACAAGGAGATCGTCTCGCGCGTCAGCCCCCTTGCCGCGTCCTGGGCGACGCATGGCGTGGTCAACGGCCTCGGCCGGCTGATGCAGAAATTCTGGCTGGCCAACAATCTGATCGCGCAGATCCCCGGCAACAGCGAGGCCGCCAAGGCGCATTCGGTCGACTGGGCGCTCCAGGGCCATGGCGTGCTGCTGCACCCGGAAGGCGGTGTCGGCTGGCACGGCAATTATGTGGGACCATTGCTCCCCGGCGCGGTTGAGATGGGGCTCGCGGCGCTGAAGCGCGGGCGCGAGACGAACAAGGATTTCAAGGCCTGGGTCGCTCCGGTCGTCTGGAAGCTCGCGTTCACCCGCAATGTCGAGCGGGCGCTCGGCAAGGAATGTGCCTATGTCGAGAAAAGCCTGAAGATCGACAGCTCCGTGGGCTGTTCGCTGCCGGAACGCGTTTACCGCGTCTATTCGATCTTGCTCTCACGAGACGAGCAGGCCTGCGGCCTGACGGCGGAGGAGGGCGCGTCCTATGCCGTCCGCCAGCATAGGGTGCTCAACGAGCTTGGCCGGCGGCTTGCCGAAGGCATTGCAGCCGACGCCGGGCTCGACTTGGCTGATCTGCTGCGGCGCTCACGCCGCTGGCTGCGCGAGGGCAAGGCCGATACCGAGGATCAGAGGCGCGTGCGGAAACTGGCGGAAACGATCCAGCGCATCCAGCGTGTCGGCCCCTGGGCCTTCGCCGATCGAACGATCACGCAGGAAGAGATCGCCGAGCACCTGAAGCGCATCCGCAACGACTATTGCAAAGGCACGTTGCGCGACACGATCAACCGCTTCATCCCGCAGCCCGCGGGGCCGCGCTGCGCCCACATCCGCGTGCCCGAGCCCTTGGGGCTGCACGACTACGACGGTTCCGTCGACGAGGCGCTCGTCGTGCTGCGCTCGCGCATACAGGAAGCCGTGACTAGGACCGTGACCGAGCTCGAAGCCGGCGGCGGCTTCATTTCCTATCCGAATCCCTTCTATCATCGCTGACTTGACGTTGGCCCGGGTGACCGTGGACGGGCCGCCCTGTCGGTTGGAGTGCAGCAGGTTCAATGGCCGTCTATGTCGATGCGGCGATCTGGAAATGGGCCGGCCATCGCTGGTGTCATCTGCTTGCCGACGACACCGATGAACTCCATCGCTTCGCCGCCGAGCTCGGCGTCAAGCGCTCGTCCTATCAGGGGCCGCCGAAGACTTCGGCGCCGCATTACGATATCACCGGCTTCGAGCGCGACCGTGCGGTCAGGCTCGGCGCAGTCGAATGCAGCCGCGAGGAGATCGTCGCGATCTTCCGCCGCGTGCGGGTACCTAACGGGAAGATACGACCATGACTTTTACGGCATTTCTGGCCTACTGCGCGGCGATCACACTTGCCGCCGCCACGCCCGGCCCGGCAATGTTCACCGTCATCACCAATGGCGTCTCGCGCGGCTTTGCGCGCGCCTTCATGGCCGGTGTCGGCATAGCCGCCGGCGACGCCGTGCTGGTGACCTTGGCACTGCTCGGCCTCGTCGCGCTTGCTCAGACTTTCGAATGGATATTCCTCGCCCTGAAATATGCGGGTGCTGCCTATCTGGTATTTCTCGGCATCAGGATGTGGCGGTCGGCCGCTGCCCATGAAGGCGGCGCGCACACGGCCCAGGCAGGGCTCTCCCGATCGTTTTTTCTCGGGGCCTCGATCGCTCTCGGCAATCCAAAGGCGATCCTTTTCCATGCCTCGATTATGCCACTGATCCTCGACCTCAAGGCCATGACCTTTGCCGACGGGCTACTGGTGGTCATGGTCGTGATCGGCGTCAACATCGCCACCATGGGGATCTACGCGGCACTTGCCGGGCGGGCTTCGGGCTGGTTCAGGACACCGGGGCGCATGCGCCTGATGAACAGGTTCGCCGGCGGCGCCATGATCGGCACCGGTGCGCTGATCGTCGCACGCTGACACGCGAAGGACTGGGGCGCTTGCGTTTGCCGCGCATCCCCTCTATATGCGCGCTCATTCCACACACGGACTTTGGTGTCTGCCCGGGAGAAATCCGGCTGAAACCTCCGGTGGCATCAGGACATCCGTCCGAAGTGCCTGTGTCCGTGGAGGCCAACCGGAAAGGAACTAAGAATGGCTCTGCCTGATTTCAGCATGCGCCAGCTTTTGGAAGCTGGCGTTCACTTCGGCC
The DNA here is from genome assembly GCA_000824825.2 of Mesorhizobium sp. ORS 3324. Taxonomy (GTDB): domain Bacteria; phylum Pseudomonadota; class Alphaproteobacteria; order Rhizobiales; family Rhizobiaceae; genus Mesorhizobium. The sequence goes on along the minus strand of LM655171.1, from coordinate 205,755 downwards.
ACCAGACCCACCGCTGGAACCCGAAGATGGCGCCTTTCATCTACGGCGCCCGCAACAACATCCACATCATCGACCTGTCGCAGACGGTGCCGCTGCTGCACCAGGCCCTGAAGCAGGTGTCCGACACCGTCGCCAAGGGCGGCCGCGTGCTGTTCGTCGGCACCAAGCGCCAGGCCTCGGACATCGTCGCCGACGCGGCGCAGCGTTCGGCCCAGTACTATGTCAACTCGCGTTGGCTGGGCGGCATGCTGACCAACTGGAAGACGATCTCGAATTCGATCCAGCGCCTGCGCAAGCTCGACGAGACGCTCGCCGGCGAGGCCCAGGGCCTCACCAAGAAGGAGCGCCTCAACCTCGACCGCGAGCGCGAGAAGCTCAACAAGGCGCTGGGGGGCATCAAGGACATGGGCTCGACGCCGGACCTGATGTTCGTCATCGACACCAACAAGGAAGCGATCGCCATCCTCGAGGCCAAGCGCCTCGGTATCCCGGTCGTCGCCATCATCGATTCGAACTGCGACCCGGACAAGATCGACTTCCCGATTCCCGGCAATGACGACGCGGCCCGCGCCATCCAGCTTTACTGCGATCTGATCGCCAAGGCTGCCATCGACGGCATCGCCCGTCAGCAGGGCGCGCTTGGCATGGATATTGGCGCGTCGGCCGAGGCTCCAGTCGAGCCGGCGCTCGACACCCCGGCTGCCGAGGCTCCGGAAGCTTGAGAAGCGAAGGCCGGCAGCGGCCTTCATCTTTCCAATAAGTTGGCGCGCTAAAGCGCTTTTGCCGGGCGCATCATCGGGATTCGATGGTGCGTCGGCGCATTTGAAACAAAGAGGCGACAATGAGCATTTCGGCTGCACAGGTCAAAGAACTCCGCGACTTGACCGGCGCGGGCATGATGGACTGCAAGGCGGCGTTGAACGAGACCAACGGCGACATGGAAGCGGCCGTCGACTGGCTGCGCAAGAAGGGCATCTCCAAGGCCGACAAGAAGGCCGGCCGCACCGCGGCTGAGGGCCTGATCGGCGTCGATTCCGGCGTCCGTGAAGCCGCCGTCGTCGAGGTCAATTCCGAAACCGACTTCGTCGCGCGCAATGCCGCCTTCCAGGAGATCGTCGCCAACGTCGCCAAGGTCGCGCTCGCTTATGGCACGACCGAGGCTGTGGCCGCGGCCAAGTATCCGGGCTCCGACAAGTCGGTCACCGACACCATCAAGGATGCGGTCGGCACCATCGGCGAGAATATGGGCTTCCGCCGCTCGACCAAGCTCACCGTTCCGCACGGCGTCGTTGCGAACTATGTGCACAACAAAGTCGCGGACGGCCTTGGCAAGCTCGGCGTGCTGGTTGCTATCGAAACCACCGGTAATGCGGAAGCCGCGAATGCCTTTGGCCGCCACGTCGCAATGCACGTCGCGAACTCCAACCCGGTCGCGCTGACTGCCGAGGAAGTCGACCCGGCGCTGGTCGAGCGCGAGAAGGCGATCTTCTCGGACCAGGCGCGCCAGTCCGGCAAGCCGGAAGCGATCATCGAGAAGATGGTCGAGGGCCGCCTGCGCAAATTCTATGAAGAGGTGGTGCTTCTGAAGCAGGCTTTCGTGCTCAATCCCGACATCACCGTCGAGAAGGCGCTGAAGGATGCCGAGAAGGAGATCGGCGCTCCGGCCAAGATCACTGGCTATGTGCGTTACGCGCTCGGCGAAGGCATCGAGAAGGAAACGACCGATTTCGCGGCGGAAGTCGCGGCCGCGGTCAAGAAATAGCCCGAAGAAGAAAGTAAGGCTAAAGAGCTCAGGCAACTCGGCCGAGTGTCCGCATGGATGCCCGGCCGATCTCTAGTGCGGTATCGATAAAAGCTCTCAGCTTCGGCGCCATCGACGCCCGGCGCGGGAAGTAGAGGAAGAGGCCGGGCTCCTCGATCGCCGTCTTCGGCAGGATCTGGATGAGGCGTCCGGCGGCAAGATCGGCGCGCACCAGCGGCTCGAACACATAGGCGAGCCCGACGCCTGCAAGCGCCAAATCGATGGCCGCAAGCGAATCGGTCACGACGGCCGTGCCACGGGTCTCGACCACGATATCCTTGCCGTTCTGGTTCAGATCCCAGCGATAGAGCCCGCCCGAGCGGACGAGCCGGTAGCCGATGCAATTGTGGTTGCCGAGGTCGACCACGTCGCGCGGCCGGCCGTGCCTTCCGATATAGGCGGGCGAAGCGACGACCACGGCCTTGAAGGGCGGCGTCAGTCGCACGGCGACCATGTCCTGCGCGATCATCTCGCCCAGTCTGATCCCGGCATCAAAACCCTCTCCGACGATATCGACCAGGGCCTGGTCGGCGAAAACCTCGACCGTCACCTCCGGATAGCGCTCGGCCATCGCCGCGACCACGGGCGTCACCGCCAGGGGAATCGCGATATTGGAGGCGTTGATCCGGAGCAGGCCGGAGGGCCGGCCCTTGACGCCGCGGATGCGGTCCATCCGGTCAGTGATGTCCTGGAGGGCAGGGGCCGCCGTCTCCACCAATGCTTTGCCGGCTTCGGTCAGTGAAACGCTGCGCGTCGTGCGCGCGAACAGCGGCTGGCCGATACGCTCCTCCACCAGCCGCACTGCGTGACTGACGGCCGACGGGCTCATGCCGAGCTCGGCCGCGGCAAGCGCGAAGCCGCCGCGTCGCGCCACGGCGACGATCACCGGCAGATGGCTGAGCAGGTCCCGGTCCATTCATGAACAATATCGCATGGTCCTTGCGAACAATGCAATCTTATCGATGCGCGCAAGATAGTCCACATTATCGCCAACACATCGGCGGTGGGCTGATGATCGAGGAGATGAGATATGAATGCTTTGAGACATGTGACCTTCGCGGCGGGATTGGCGTTGGCGCCGGTCGATGCCGGCGGGGCCGAACCGGCGGATTGGAAGGCGCTTGCCGATGAGCGCGCCGTCATCCGCATTGCCGACGCCATCGACCGTGCCGTGGATGCGCAGGATTGGACGCTGGCGCGGAGCTACTTCGCCGATCGGGTCACCGCCGATTTCAGCAGCTTGTCCGGCCAGCCCGCCGCCAACATCGCTTCCGACGATCTGATCGGCGCTTGGGCGGCCAATCTGAAGGGAAGCAAGACGAGCCTGCACCTGCGTACCAACCACCAGGTCGTTATCGAAGCCGATGCGGCGACCGTCCGTTCCAACGGCTATGCCTGGAACCGGATGGAGGGCAATGGCGACCCGCTCTGGGAGGTCTGGGGCACCTATGAGCACCACCTCATCCGTTCCGGCGCCGGCTGGAAGGTCGACGGCTTCACCTTCCGCATGACGCATGAGCGCGGCAACCCGTGGGTTAAAAACAACCCGGGCCAATAAGAAGACAGGATCGGAGACCATCATGACGATGAGCTATTACACGCTCGGCAACAGCGGCCTGCGCGTCAGCCGGCTGGCGCTGGGCACCATGACCTTCGGCACCGAATGGGGCTGGGGCGCGGACAGGGAGACTGCCCGCGCGATGTTCGACGCGTATGTCGAGGCCGGCGGCAATTTCTTCGATACCGCCGACCTTTATACCGGCGGCACGGCCGAGACCTGGCTCGGCGAATTCGTCGCCGAGCGGGGCTTGCGCGACAAGGCGGTGATCGCCACCAAATTCACGATGAACAAGGAGCCCGGCAATCCGAACGCCGGCGGCAACGGCCGCAAGAACATCATGCGCGCCGTGGACGCTTCGCTGAAACGGCTCGGCACCGACTATATCGACCTCTATCTCATGCATGTGTGGGACAAGCTGACGCCGGCCGAAGAGGTGCTGCGCACGCTGGACGACCTGGTGCGCGCGGGCAAGGTGCGCCATATCGGCCTCTCCGACGTGCCGGCCTGGTATGCAGGGAGGGCGCAGGCGATTGCGGAGCTGCGCGGCTATGAGCCGATCTCGGCCCTGCAGCTCGAATATTCGCTGGCCGAACGCTCGATCGAGCATGAATTCGCGCCCTTCGCCACACGCCACGGTGCCGGCATCATGGTATGGAGCCCGCTGGCGAGCGGATTGCTCAGCGGCAAATATCGTCCGACGCAGGCCGGCAATGCCGGCCGGCTCGACGGTTTCCGCAACACCACGCATCCGGGTTTCCAGAAATTCAGCGACCGCAATTGGGCGATCGTGACAGAACTCGAAAAAGTGTCCGCGGAACTGGGCCGCAGCATGGCCCAAGTGGCGCTCAACTGGGTGGCGACGCAGCCTGGTGTGGCCGCCGTCATCCTAGGCGCGACGAAACTCGGCCAGTTGCAGGACAATCTCGCGGCGCTCGACTTTTCAATCCCTGCCGAGCTCGGCAAGCGGCTCGATTCGGTGAGCAGCGCGCCGGCGCCGTTCCCGCATTCCTTCTTTGGGCCCGAGATCCAGGTCAGGGTGGCCGGCGGTGTCGTGACCGGCGACAAGCCCTCCGGCTATTCGCTGCCGGTCCTGGTCGAAGGCGAGGCGGTGAGCATCAGCAGCAACTGATCGAAAAAGCCTGGAATTTTGCGCAAGGGCGCGGCGTGACATCGCCGCGCCCTTCGTGTATCGGGTCGAACCATCATGCCAGCGCCGCCAGGCGAAGCGGGGCAACTTTCGCCCCCAGATTTGCCCGCGCCGAGATTTTCGAGGAACCAGATGACGGTGAAGCCCCTCTATCGACGTGTCTTGCTGAAGGCTTCGGGCGAAGCGTTGATGGGAGAACAGCATTTCGGCATCGACGTCTCGGTCGTCGATCGCATCGCCGCCGACATTGCCGAGGCGAGGGCGTTGGGCATCGAGGTCGGCGTCGTCATCGGCGGCGGCAACATCTTCCGCGGCGTCGCCGTCGCCTCCAAGGGCGGCGACCGCGTCACCGGCGACCACATGGGCATGCTGGCGACCGTGATCAACTCGCTGGCGCTGCGCACTTCGCTCAACAAGATCGGCGTCGACGCCGTGGTGCTTTCAGCCATCGCCATGCCGGAGCTCTGCGAGAGCTTCTCGCAGCGCCAGGCGACGGCATACATGAACCAGGGCAAGGTGGTGATCTTCGCCGGCGGCACCGGCAACCCGTTCTTCACCACCGATTCGGCAGCGGCCCTTCGCGCCGCCGAGATCGGCGCCGACGCGCTGTTCAAGGGAACCCAGGTCGACGGCGTCTATTCGGCCGACCCCAAGAAGGATCCGAACGCAGTCCGTTTCGACCGCATAAGCCATGCCGAAGTCATCAAACGCGGGCTTACGATCATGGATACGGCAGCGATTGCACTTGCGCGCGAAAACAACATTCCGATAATCGTCTATTCGATCCACGAAAAGGGTGGTTTCGGCGAAATCCTGAGGGGCGGCGGCCATTGCACGGTCGTCGCGGACAATTGACCGGGGCCGGGATCGGTTGAACGAGCGCTGGTTTCGCGGGAAGCCAGACCACAAACAGTGAACCCGGCGAACGGGTCGAGGAGATGATCATGAGTGGCGAGTACGACGACCTCAAGCGGCGCATGGACGGAGCCATCGCGGCCTTCAAGCACGATCTCGCTTCGCTGCGCACTGGCCGCGCCTCCAGCAACCTGCTCGACGCAGTCCAGGTCCATGCCTACGGCACGACGATGCCGATCAATCAGGTGGCCAATGTAACGGTTCCGGAGCCGCGTATGATTTCGGTATCGGTCTGGGACAAGTCCATGGTCAGCGCCGTCGATCGCGCCATCCGCGAAGCCAATCTTGGCTTCAATCCGATCGTCGACGGCACCAATCTGCGGATACCGCTGCCCGAGCTCAACGAGCAGCGCCGCAAGGAACTGGTCAAGATATCGCATGGCTATGCCGAAAATGCCCGTGTCGCCGTGCGCCATGTCCGCCGCGACGGCATGGATTTCCTAAAAAAGGCGGAAAAGGACGGTACGCTCAGCGAAGACGATCATCGCAAGCGCTCCGACCAGGTTCAGAAGCTGACCGACGAGATGATCAGCACCATTGATCACCTGCTTTCCGATAAGGAAGCTGAAATCATGCAGGTTTAGGGTCGGTTCCTCCGGCTCGAAAGCGAGACCATGGCAACGCCCGCGCATGTCGCGATCATCATGGATGGAAACGGACGCTGGGCCAAGGCGCGCGGCATGCCGCGGCTTGCCGGCCACCGCGCCGGCGTCGAGGCCTTGCGCAAGACGGTGCGCGCCGCGCCCGATCTCGGCATCTCCTATCTGACGGTCTACGCCTTCTCCTCGGAGAACTGGTCACGGCCGAAATCCGAGGTCAGCGACCTGATGGGTCTGTTGAAACTCTTCATCCGCCGCGATCTCGCCGAACTGCATCAGAACGGCGTGCGGGTGAGGGTGATCGGCGACAGGGAAGGGCTGCAGCCCGACATCAGGGGGCTGCTGCTGGAAGCCGAATCGCTGACCGCGAACAACGAGGCGCTGACGCTGGTCATCGCCTTCAACTATGGCGGCCGCGACGAGATCGTGCGCACCGCGCGCAAGCTTGCCGCCGCCGTCGGGCGCGGCGAGATGACAAGTGACGCCATCACGATGGAGAGCTTTGCCGCTTCGCTCGATACCGAAGGCATCCCTGATCCGGACCTGGTGATCCGCACCAGCGGCGAGCTCAGGCTGTCGAACTTCCTTTTGTGGCAGGCCGCCTATAGCGAGCTCGTCTTCCTGCCCTGCTACTGGCCGGACTTCAGCCGGGAACATCTGGCCGACGCCCTGCGAGATTTCGCTGGTCGCGAACGCCGCTTCGGCGGGCTCGCCGCCCGCGACGTCGCCTTGTAGCGTCGCACAATGAGCAACCTGCAGCAGCGCGTCATCTCGGCCATCGTGATGGCGGGCATCACGCTTGCGCTCACCTGGCTCGGCGGGCCGCCGTTCCGCCTGTTCTGCGCGGCGATCGCGGCGGCGATCTTCTACGAATGGATGCGCATGTCCCGTTCTGCAGGCGGCGCTGCGATCGGCTTTCTGCCGGAAGCGCTGGCCGCGATCTTCATTGTCGCGCTGATTGCCGGGCTGCCGGCGCTCTGGCTGCTGCTCCTGGCCGCGGTTCTTGCATCGATCGTCGCAGTGGCCGCACGCATGCAAGGGGCCGCGCAATGGGAGGCGTCGGGCCTGGCTTACGCTGCTCTGTCAGGCCTTTCGCTCGCCTATTTGCGCGATGAAAACCATTCCGGCCTGATTGCCATCCTCTTCCTGTTCGCGGTGGTCTGGGCGACCGACATAGCGGCCTACTTCGTCGGCCGCGCGGTCGGCGGCCCGAAGCTTGCGCCGTCGATCTCGCCCGGCAAGACGCAAAGCGGCGCGCTTGGCGGGGCCGTCGGCGGCGTTGTCGCCGGATTGCTGCTGGCGATCGTGACCGGTGCCGGCAATCTCGCTGTCCTTGGTATTGTCGCCCTGGCACTCTCCATCGTCTCCCAGATCGGCGACCTGTTCGAATCCTGGGTCAAGCGCCGGCACGGTTGCAAGGATTCGAGCAATCTCATTCCCGGCCATGGCGGCGTCATGGACAGGGTCGACGGGCTTGTCGCGGCAGCCTTCACCCTGTACGTCATTGGTTGGATTGCGGCGGGCGCCGACCATCCGGCAATGGGGCTGTTTCCGAACTGAGTGGCGTCGCCGCGGGCGAAAAACGAAGCGCGCCACGGATTCGCCCGGATTGATGCCACAGTCGCGGCCGAGTGTCGCGCTGGGCGAATTTGAGGGCATGACTTGAACGAGATTCTTCACGCCGTCTTCAGCACTCAAGGGTTTGTCCTTGGCACCCTGGTGCCGTTCCTGTTCGTGCTCACCGCCGTGGTGTTCGTGCATGAGATGGGCCATTACTTGATCGGCCGCTGGTGCGGCATCGGCGTGAAGGCGTTTTCCATCGGTTTCGGGCCCGAGCTCTTCGGCTTCAACGACCGCCACGGCACGCGCTGGAAGCTTTGCGCCATCCCGCTCGGCGGCTATGTCAAATTCGTCGGCGACATGAGCGCGACGTCGAGCCAGCCGAGCGCCGAAGACCTCGAATCGCTGACCGAGGCCGAGCGGGAGGTCGCCTTCCACACCCAGCCGATCTGGAAGCGGGCGGCGACCGTGGTTGCCGGACCGCTGTTCAATTTCCTGCTGACAATCGCCGTTTTTGCTGTGCTGTTTTCGGTCTACGGCCGTCCGGTCATGGAGCCGATGGTGGCCGAAGTGGTTGCCGGCAGCCCGGCCGCCAAGGCGGGAATCCAGCCCGGCGACCGATTCGTCAGTGTCGACGGCAGCAAGGTGGAGACCTTCGCCGACGTTCAGCGTCTTGTCTCTGGCCGTGCCGGCGACGCCATCACCTTCACCATGCTGCGCGACGGCAAGGAATTCGCCGTCACGGCGACGCCGCAGCCGATGGAGCAGCAGGATGCACTGGGCAACAAGATCAAGGTCGCGGTCATCGGCGTCGCCAACAACGCGGAGCTCGGGCAGCCGCGACTGGTCTCCTACACGCCCGCCGGCGCGCTGGCGGCGGCCGTCGAGGAAACCGGGCATGTCATCGAGCGCACCGGTCAGTTCCTGCAGCGCTTTGTCGTCGGACGTGAGGACAAATGCCAACTGGGCGGACCGATCAAGATCGCAAAAATGTCGGGTCAGGCAGCCAAGCTCGGCTTCGAATGGCTGGTGCAGCTTGTTGCATTCTTGTCAGTCGGGATAGGGTTTCTCAATCTTCTACCGATTCCTCCTCTCGACGGCGGCCACCTCTTGTTCTACGGCGTGGAGGCCGTCATAAGGCGGCCCGTGTCGGAGCGGATGATGGAGATGGCCTATCGGGCCGGGCTATTTCTTGTGCTCGGATTCATGGGTTTCGTTTTTTGGAATGATCTGTTTGGGTGCTGAAATCATGAAGGAATTTGGCTTCAGCCCCGTCTCCGTTGAGACGCCGTTTACCATGCGTGGGGATATGCGTGACACGAAAGCCACGCAACAGGGTTAAGTAAATACAAATTAACCCGGAGCCTTGCGTGTAGGGGAAATCCGGTTAATACGGTAAGGGAAAATACCGCACGTCCGGTTTTCTCGCCGTGGGGACTACGAGAAAAAGGTACAAAAGCCCGATGAAGGCAGCATCCAAGTTTCTGAGCGCCGCGTCCGCGGCGGCTTTGTCCGCCGCCCTGGTTTTGCCAGGCGCGCTCGCAGTGCAGTTCGTTGCCACATCGGTAGCCGAAGCAGCAGTCGTCAGCAGAGTCGAGGTCAGCGGCAACCAGCGCGTCGACGCCGAAACCATCCGCAACTACATTTCGATCAAGCCCGGCAAGCCGTTTTCCAGCGGCGACATCGACAGTGCCGTGAAGGCGCTGTTCGGCACCGGGCTGTTCTCGGATGTCCAGATCAACCAGGTCGGCTCGACCTTGGTCGTCAAGGTTTCCGAGTACAAGGTCGTCAACCAGGTCCTGTTCCAGGGCAACAAGAAACTCAAGGACAACGCCCTTCAAGCCGCCATCCAGCTGAAGCCGCGCGCGACTTTCTCGCAGCAGGCGCTCGATGCGGACGTGGAGGCGGTGAAGGCGGCCTACCGGCGCATCGGCCGCGATGATGCCGCCGTCACCACGCAGATCATGGACCTCGGTGACAATCGCGTGAACGTCGTCTTCAACATAAACGAAGGCGCACGCACGCAGATCGCGGCCATCAACTTCGTCGGCAACAGCGCCTTCTCCAGCCGCCGCCTGTCGGACGTGATCAACACCAAGCGTTCGACCTGGCTTTCCTTCGTGCTGCGCGACGACGTCTATGACGAGGACAAGCTGCGCGCCGACCAGGAATTGCTGCGCCGATTCTATTACAATCACGGCTACGCCGACTTCCAGGTCATCTCGGCCGTCGGCGAACTGGATGAGGCCACCAACAAATACACGGTCACGATCACCGTGCAGGAAGGCGAGCGCTACACCTTCGGCGACATCAGCGTCGAGAGCACCATCCCCGAGGTCGACTCCAAATCGCTGGAGTCGGTGGTCGAGACCCACAAGGGCGATGTCTACAATGCCAAGGATGTCGAGGATTCGATCGTCGCGCTGACCGAAAAGGTCGCGGGTTCGGGCTATGCCTTTGCCCAGGTGACGCCGCGCGGCGACCGCAATTTCGAAAATCACACGATCTCGGTCGTCTACACCATCGACCAGGGCACCAAGGCCTATATCGAGCGCATCGAAATCCGCGGCAACGACCGCACGCGCGACTACGTCATCCGCCGCGAATTCGATGTCAGCGAGGGCGACGCGTTCAACCAGGTTCTCATCCAGCGCGCGAAGAAGCGGCTGGAAGCGCTCGATTATTTTGAGAAAGTCGATATCTCCACCGTTCCCGGGTCAGCCCCGGATCAGGTCGTCCTGGTCGTCGACGTGGTCGAGAAGTCGACCGGCGAGTTCTCAATCGGCGCCGGCTATTCGACGGGCGGCGACACGCCCGGTCCCTCAATCGAAGGCTCGATCACCGAGCGCAACTTCCTCGGCCGTGGCCAGTACATCAAGCTGTCGGCCGGCGGCGGCAGGCACTCGCGCGACTACGCCATCTCCTTCACGGAGCCATATTTCCTAGGCCGCCGCATCGCGGCGGGCTTCGACATCTACAGGTCGACTCGAGAATACAGCCACTACGACACGAATGTGACCGGCGGGACCATCCGCTTCGGCTTGCCGATCACCGACAGCATCTCGACGCAGCTGGCGTATAATATCTCGCAAGAGAAATATTCCCTCGCGTCCGGTTGTGTGGATTCCAACGGGGTGTACGATCCGTCCAAGTGCACGATCTCCCAAGCTGTACGTGATGGTGTCGCAGAGAGCCCGTGGATCAAGTCGTCGGTAAGCCTTGGGTTGGTCTATAATACGATCGACGACATGAAGAACCCGCATGAGGGTCTCTATGTCACTGGTACAACCGAGTTCGCCGGCCTAGGCGGCGATGCCAAGTGGGTGAAGGTGACGGGACGTGCAAGCGTCTACCAGACGCTGTCGGAGCAACTCGACCTGGTCGGCTTGGTTTCGGGTGGTGCTGGCTATATAGCGAAGTACGGCAGCAACGATCTGCGTATCTTCGACTACTTCCAGAGCAACGATAGAATGATCCGCGGCTTTGAATATGGCGGCATCGGCCCGGCGGCGAATGATGGTAGTGGCGATCACCTTGGCGGCACCACCTATTTCAATGCTTCCGCCGAAGCGCAGTTCCCGCTGCCGGTTATTCCGGAAAGCTTCGGGTTACGTGGTGCGGTCTTCGCGGATGCGGCAACGCTCTACGGTAACACACTTACTGGCGTCGATACGGCCACAACCGGCATGCAGTGGCGCGCTTCGGTCGGTGTCGGTTTGATGTGGGCTTCGCCGTTCGGCCCGATCCGCATCGACTATGCGATCCCGGTCAAGAAGGAGCCGACCGACAAGACGCAGGAATTCAACTTCGGCATAGCGACCCGTTTCTAATCGCGGGTTACGATGTTTCCGGGCCGTGTGACGGCCCGGAAGAGGCTGATCCGACCGAGCTGGATATGTTTCTGGAATGACCGATCCGGTATTCTTCGCGCCTTCACGCCGGTATACGGCTGGCGAGGTCGCGAATCTGACCGGCGCCAATCTCGTTGATTCGTCACAGGCCGATGTTGCGATCGAAGCGTTGGCGCCTGCCAATGAGGGCGGCGGCGGCGCGCTCGTGTTCGTCGACGGCAAGCGCAATTTCGCCCTGATGCAGTCGCTCAAGGCAGCGGCCGTCCTGTGTCCCGCCGATTTTGCCAGCAGAGCGCCGCAGGGCGTCGCGGTGCTGGTGCATCCGCGACCGCAGCAGGCCTTTGCGATGGTTGGGCGCCTCTTGTTTCCGCATGCCTCCACTCCAGGGCCGATGACAGGCGAAACCGGCGTTTCGCCGCAAGCGCATATCGATCCATCCGCGCATGTCGAAGCCGGCGCGATCGTGGAGGCCGGCGCCGTGATCGGTCCCGGCGTCTCCATTGGCGCAGGCACCGTCGTTGCGCCCCATGCCGTCATCGGCCGTTCGTGCAAGATCGGCCGCGACGGCTACGTCGGGCCGGGCGCCAGCATCCAATATGCGCTCGTCGGCAATCGCGTCATCATCCATGGCGGTGCCAGGATCGGCCAGGACGGCTTCGGTTTCGTGGCCGGCGCCAAGGGCCCCGAGCGCGTGCCGCAGATCGGCCGCGTCATCATCCAGGACGATGTCGAGATTGGCTCGAACACCACGGTCGATCGCGGCGCGATGTCGGACACGATCATCGGCCAGGGCACCAAGATCGACAATCTGGTGCAGATCGCCCACAATGTTCGCATCGGCCGCAATTGCATTATAGCGGGCCTTTCGGGTATCTCCGGTTCCGTCGTCGTCGGCGACAACGTCACCATGGGTGGCGGTGTCGGCTTGGCCGATCATTTGACCATAGGCCCGGGGGCCAAGCTTGCAGCGAGAAGCGGATTCATGAGCAACGTGCCGGCGGGCGAAGTCTGGGGAGGCTATCCGGCACAGCCGATGGCCGAAGCCTTGCGTGAGATCGCCTGGCTGCGCAAGGTCGCCAAGAGCCGCAAGCAGGGCGACGGAAATGGCTGACATGGTTGGGACGACACTTGAGGCGGTCGACATAATGGGGCTGATGAAGCTCCTGCCGCACCGCTATCCGTTCCTGCTGATCGACCGCATCGTCGAGATCGACGGCGACGACTCCGCTGTCGGCATCAAGAACGTGACCATCAACGAGCCGCATTTCCAGGGGCATTTCCCGCAGCAGCCGGTGATGCCGGGCGTGCTCATCATCGAGGCGATGGCGCAGACCGCGGGCGCGATCTGCATCCGCAGCCTCAATACGGAAAAGCCGTCGCTGGTCTATTTCATGACCATCGACAATGCGAAGTTCCGCAAGCCGGTCGTTCCGGGCGATCAGCTCAGAATCCACGTCAAGAAGATCAAGAAGCGCGGCAACCTGCTGAAATTCGCCTGCGAGGCCATGGTTGACGGGGCAAAGGCAGCCGAGGCTGAGGTTTCGGCCATGATGGTCACCGGCTGACGGTTCGAAATGCTGATGAAAATTGAGACATCAATCCATCCCTCCTCGGTCATTGAAGAAGGTGCCCGGCTCGGCGAAGGCGTGCGCATCGGACCGTTCTGCCATGTCGGCGCCGACGCCGTCATCGGCGATCTCGTCGAGCTGGTCAGCCATGTCTCGGTGATGGGCGCGACCACGGTCGGCGCCTCGACCAAGGTCTATCCGATGGCGACGCTGGGCGCGCCGCCGCAGAACACCAAGCACAAGGGCGGGCGCACCACGCTGGTCATCGGCGAGAATTGCACCATCCGTGAAGGCGTCACCATGCATGTCGGCACGGATTCCAGCCGCGGCGAGACGACCGTCGGCGACAACGGCAATTTCCTGGCCTACGCCCACATCGCCCATGACTGCGTCGTCGGCAAGAATGCCACCTTCGCCAACGGGGCGACGCTCGGCGGACATTGCGAGATCGGCGACAACGTCTATATCGGCGGCCTCACCGCCGTTCATCAGTTTGTCCGCGTCGGCGACAACGCCTTCATCGGCGGCTGCTCGGCCGTCGTCGGCGACGTCATTCCCTTTGCGATCGCGGTTGGCAATCGCGCCAAATTGCGCGGCCTCAACATCATCGGCCTGAAGCGCTCCGGTCTGCCGCGTGCCGAAATCTATCTGCTGCGCAGAGCTTACAGGACGATTTTCGACCACTCTCGCACCGTCGGGGAGAATGTCGAGATCGCCAGGGCGGAATTCGCCTCGTCGCCGACGGCCATGAAGATGATCGACTTCATCACCAGCCGCGGCAAGCGACATTATGCCGTCCCGCCGCTCAAGGGCGGCGGCGATGACGACAGCGATGACGAGGACTGAGCCCGTCGGATCAGCGCCTGCACTCGCGCCGGGCTCCAGGGTCGGCATCATCGCCGGCGGCGGCAGCTTGCCGGTCGAGGTCGCCGACGGTCTCGCCGCACAGGGCTATGCACCATTCATTCTGTTGATGGAAGGTGAGGCTGACCGCAAGCAGCAGCTCGGCCGATACGAGCACGTCACCATGGCCCTCGAGCAGATCGGCTCCTTGGTGTCGACGCTGAAACGCCACGGCGTCACCCATCTGGTCCTTGCCGGCGAGATCAAGCGCAGGCCGAGGTTAAGGAACATGCGACCCAGTCTAGGATTGCTGGCGATCGTGCCGTCGGTGGTGGTCGCTCTGGCGCGCGGCGACGACGGGCTGTTGAAGGTTCTGACGCGAGGCCTCGAGAGGCGCGGCATCACGGTCGTCGGCGCGCATGAGATCGTCCCCGACCTCGCCGCCGGCGAGGGCACGTTGACCGCCGCGACACCGAAGCAGTCGGACTGGCGCGACATCGAAGCGGGCCGTGCAGCGGCCAAGACCATCGGCGCGCTCGACATCGGCCAAGCGGCTATCGCGATCGGAGGGCGGGTGATCGCGTTGGAGGGCATCGAAGGCACTGCCGGTCTGCTCGAAAGGACGCGCGAATTGCGCGGCCATGGCAGGCTCGCCGGCAAGACGCGCGGTGTGCTTGTCAAATGCGCCAAGCCGGGTCAGGAGCTGCGCGCCGACTTGCCCTCGATCGGCCCGCAGACGGTCGAGGCCGCGCACGCCGCAGGGCTTGCCGGCATAGCCGTAGAGGCGGGCCGCTCGCTCATTCTCGAAGGCCCGGCGACATTGGCGCGCGCCAATGCGCTCGGCTTGTTCATCGTCGGGTTCCCCGCGACGGAGCCGGCCAATGGCAGATGACAGGCCGCTCAAGATCGCCATTGTCGCCGGCGAGGAATCAGGCGACCTGCTCGGCGCCGACATCGTGCGCGCGCTAGGGAAAACCACGGGCCGCAAGATCCAGCTTGTCGGCATCGGCGGGCGGCATCTGCAGGCGTTGGGGTTGAGGCCGCTCTTCGACGGCAGCGAGATCGCGCTGATGGGCTTCAGCGCCGTCCTGCGCGACCTGCCGCGGCTGATGCGCCGGATCAGCCAAACGGCCGCGACCATCGCGGGCGAGCGGCCGGACTGCTTGATCACCATCGACAGCCCGGACTTTTCGCTGCGCGTCGCCAAAAAGGTCCGCGCCGCCGCGCCTTCTATCCCGATCGTCCATTACGTCTGCCCCAGCGTCTGGGCATGGCGGCCGGGCAGAGCGGCGGCGATGAAGCCCTATGTCGACCATATCCTGTGCATCCTGCCCTTCGAGGTGAAGGCGCTTTCGCGCCTCGGCGGGCCGCCCGGCACCTATGTCGGCCACCGGCTGACGCAGGATCCCGGCGTGCTCGGCGCCGCCGAGGCGCAGAGCCTGCCGCGGGACCTGTCGGAGGATCGCGCGAAGACGCTGCTTGTGCTGCCTGGCTCGCGCCGCGGCGAGGTGCGCCGGCTGATCGAGCCGTTCGGCAAGGTGGTGTCGGTCCTGCGCCAGCGCGGCCACCGGTTGCGCCTGCTGCTGCCGACCGTGCCGCATGTCGCCGACCTGGTGAAAACGTCGGTCTCTAGCTGGGACGAGAAGCCCGAGATCATCACCGATCCGGAGCGCAAATGGCAGGCATTCGGCAAGGCCGATGCGGCCTTGATCGCCTCAGGCACGGTTTCGCTGGAGCTCGCGCTTTGCGGCGTTCCGATGGTCTCCAGCTACAAGCTCGATCCGATCGCGAGGCAGTTGCTGCAGCATCTGGTGACGACGTGGTCGGCGCTGCTGCCCAACCTGATCGCCGATCGCGCGCTGGTGCCAGAGTTCTACGATCAATATGTCAGGCCCGAGAACCTGGCGCGCCAGCTGGAAGCCCTGTTTGCCGACACCGGCATGCGTGCCTGGCAAAAAGCCGGCTTCGCCGAGATTTCCAGGCGCATGGCGACGGAAAGGCCCTCCGGCGAGATCGCCGCGGAGGTGGTGATGGGGTGCATAAGGAAGGCAGTAGGCAGTAGGCAGTAGGCAGTAGGCAGTAGGCGTCTTATCTTCCACTGCCTACCGCCTACTGCCTATTCCCTATTCTTACCTTTTGGCAATCGGCACGTAGTCGCGTTCCGGCGCCCCGGTGTAGAGCTGCCGCGGGCGGCCGATCTTCTGGTGCGGATCCTCGATCATTTCCTTCCACTGCGCGATCCAGCCGACGGTGCGGGCGACGGCGAACAACACGGTGAACATGGTGGTGGGGAAGCCGAGCGCCTTAAGCGTGATGCCCGAATAGAAGTCGACATTCGGATAGAGCTTCTTTTCGATAAAATATTCGTCGGTGAGCGCGATCTTCTCCAGCTCCATCGCGATGTCGAGCAGCGGATCGTCCTTGATACCGAGCTCACCCAGCACCTCATGCGCGGTCTTCTGCATGATCTTGGCGCGTGGATCGTAGTTCTTATAGACGCGATGGCCGAAGCCCATCAGCCGGAACGGATCGTTCTTGTCCTTGGCGCGGGCGATGAATTCCGGGATGTGGTCGACATGGCCGATCTCGCCCAGCATGTTGAGGGCCGCCTCGTTGGCGCCGCCATGCGCCGGACCCCACAGGCAGGCAATGCCAGCGGCGATGCAGGCGAACGGGTTGGCGCCCGAGGAGCCGGCGAGGCGAACCGTCGAGGTCGAGGCGTTCTGCTCGTGGTCGGCATGCAGGATGAAGATGCGCTCCATGGCGCGCGCCAGCACCGGATTGATCTTGTACTCCTCGCACGGCACGGCAAAGCACATATGCAGGAAGTTCGCGGCGAAGCTGAGATCGTTCTTCGGATAAATGAAGGGCTGGCCGATGTGGTATTTATAGGCCATCGCAGCGATCGTCGGCATCTTGGCGATCAGCCGCATAGAGGCCACCATGCGCTGGTAGGGGTCGGAGATGTCGGTCGAGTCGTGATAGAAGGCCGACAGCGCGCCGACCACGCCGCACATGACGGCCATCGGATGGGCGTCGCGGCGGAAGCCGGTGAAGAAGCGCGACATCTGCTCATGCACCATGGTGTGGCGCGTCACGCGATAGTCGAAGTCATCCTTCTGCGCCTTGGTCGGCAGTTCGCCGTAGAGCAGCAGGTAGCAGACCTCGAGGAAGTCGCCGTGCTCGGCAAGCTGGTCGATCGGATAGCCTCGGTGCAGCAGGATGCCGGCATCGCCGTCGATGAAGGTGATCGCCGACTCGCAGCTGGCCGTCGAGGTGAAGCCCGGATCATAGGTGAAGGCGCCGGTGGTGCTGTAAAGTGAGCCGATGTCGATGACATCAGGCCCGACCGAACCGCTTCGCACCTTGAATTCGTGGGTCTTGCCGGCGAGTTCGAGCCTCGCGGTCGACTCGCGCGTCCTGCTGCCCCCTTCCATTTTTGTCGCAGCTTCGCTCATTGCAAACTCCTTTATGTTTCCTCATGCCGGCAAGGCAATTCCTGCAAACGACACGTCGAAATCACCGGAATGCGCGAACTTGCCACCGCATTTTAGGGGGTGCGTGCCAGATTGGGCCAAGGCCTAATGTTGCACTGCGAAACACACCTTTCAATGCCAATCTTTTTGGGCCAGTTCGCTCCTAATCGATTTGATCTCCAATCCGCGCTAGACTTTCGTCCCGTCCCAGCACGGCAAGCACGTCGAACACGCCGGGCGATGTGCTCCGGCCGGTCAAGGCCGCTCTAAGCGGTTGGGCCACGGCGCCGAGCTTGTGGCCGCCAGCCTGCGCAAAGTCGCGAATAGCGGCTTCCGCGGCTGCAGCGCTCCATTCGCCGGCGATCGCTTCGAGCGCGGCATGGGCACCACGCAAGATGGCGCGCGCGTCGCCGCCGAGCAACCCCGCCGCCTTCTCGTCGAGCTGCAAAGGCCGCTCCGCGAACAGGAAGGCTGCTCCGTCGACCAGCTCGACCAGCGTCTTCGCTCGCTCCTTGAGGCCGGGCATGGCGGCAAGCACCTGCGCCTTGCGCTTGTCATCGAGCTTTGCCGCAAGCGCCGGTCCGCCCTCGAGATGGGGCAAGGTCGCGACGAAGATGTCGAAGAGTGCCTCGTCGTCCATCTTGCGCATATGGACGCCGTTCAGCGCCTCGAGCTTGGCGAAGTCGAAACGGGCCGCACCCTTGTTGACGTCGTCGATGTCGAACCAGGAGATCATGTCCTTGATCGACATCACCTCGTCGTCGCCATGGCTCCAGCCGAGCCTGGCCAGATAGTTGAGCAGCGCCTCCGGCAGATAGCCCATGGCGCGATAGGCCTCGACACCAAGCGCGCCGTGGCGTTTCGACAACTTGGCTCCGTCGGCGCCGTGGATCAGCGGGATGTGCGACATCGACGGCACAGTCCAACCCATGGCGTTGTAGATCACGGTCTGGCGCGCGGCGTTGGTCAGGTGATCGTCGCCGCGGATGATGTGGGTGACGCCCATATCGTGGTCGTCGACGACGACGGCGTGCATATAGGTCGGGTTGCCGTCCGAGCGCAGGATGATGAAATCGTCGAGGTCCTTGTTCGGGAAGCGCACCTCGCCCTGCACGCGGTCATGCACGATCGTCTCGCCCTCGGTCGGCGCCTTGATGCGGATTGCGCCCTTGATGCCGGGAGGCGCCTCGGACGGGTCGCGGTCGCGCCACTGACCGTTGTAGCGCGGCGGCAGGCCCTTAGCGCGCGCCGCCTCGCGCATCGCCTCGAGCTCGGCGGGCGTCTCGTAGCTGTAATAGGCCTTGCCCAGGCGCACGAGCTCCTCGGCCACCTCGCGGTGCCGCGGCGCGCGCTCGAACTGCGACACGGCCTCGCCGTCCCATGAGAGGCCGAGCCAGGTCAGCCCGTCGAGGATAGCGGCCGTCGCCGCCTCGGTGGAGCGCTCGCGATCGGTGTCCTCGATGCGGAGCAGCATCGTGCCGCCCGTATGCTTGGCGTAGAGCCAGTTGAACAGCGCCGTGCGCGCCCCGCCGATATGCAGGAAGCCGGTGGGCGAGGGGGCAAAACGGGTGACGACCTTGTCGGACATGGAACTCTCAGAATGGCGCTGAAGCAGGCTTGATTGCGCGGACTTTCGCGCGATCGGCGTTCATGTAGCATAGGAGGTCTGGGGCGCAAGGGGCATGCCCGATGGCTGGACGTAGCCGGGGTGCGGAGGAGGGCGAGGGGACGATAGCTGGCGTCAGCGAGCGCCAGCTGTTTGCTGACACCGTACCTGCCGAAGCGGCGCCGGTCTCGCTTCCGGCGCCGAGTCCGCCTACGGAGGTTTTGCAGCCCGACGGCAGCACCTCCGGCGCGCCTTTCCCACAGGTAGCCATCGAGCGGATCCGCAAACAGATCCGTCGCGCTTCGCTTCCCGCGTTTGGCCAAAGCATCGCTGCGGCCGCTACCACCGAGCTTGACCGCGGCATCGGCTTCCTGCTGGTGCCGGTGTTCCTGGCCGCGGGCGTGATCGTCTACTTTTCCTTGAATACTGAGCCCGATCTCTACAGGCCGCCGGCGGCGGTGGCGCTGATGGCTGTCTGCGCGGCCATTTCACGCTCATGGCCGAAGACGCACCTTCTCTTCATGGCGGCGCTGTTTTGTGCGTTGGGCTTTGTCGCCGCGAAAGTCGAGACTTGGCGCGTCGCAACACCGATTCTCGGCTCCGATATCCAGACGCGGCTGACGGGCCGCGTCGTCATCGCCGAGGAAATGGCCAATGGCCGCGTCCGGCTGACCATCGATCTCGTCTCGACCGCGCACCCGAAGCTGCGCTACGCGCCGGATCGCGTCAGGCTCTCGGCGCGTAGGATCCCACCAGAATTGAAGGCGGGATCGCTGGTGACTGGCTATGCGCGGCTCTTGCCGCCGACCGGCCCGGTCCGGCCGGACAGCTACGATTTCTCCTTCGACAGCTATTTTTCCGGCATCGGCGCCAGCGGCTTTTTCCTTGGCGATCCGAAGGTCGTTCCGTCAACCGATCCGCGCGGCGGCACACGAGTGGCCTCCGCCATCGAGAACGCGCGCGAAAACATCGCCGATCATATCAGGACCAGCGTCGGCGGTCCGGAAGGCGAGATCGCCGCGGCCCTGATCGTCGGCGTTCGCGCCGGCATTCCCGACGACGTCAACGAGGCGATGCGACGGACCGGCATCTACCACATCATCTCGATTTCCGGCCTGCACATGGCGCTGGTCGCCGGCACAATCATGCTTTTGCTGCGCGGCGCCTTTGCGCTGTTCCCGGATTTTTCCTCGCGCCGCCCGGTCAAGAAATATGCCGCGGCAATCGCGCTGGTGTCGATCGCTGCCTATCTCGTCATTTCCGGCGTCGTGGTCGCAGCGGAGCGAAGCTTCATCATGCTCGCGGTCATGTTGGTCGCCGTGCTCTTCGATCGGGCGGCGCTGACGATGCGCAACCTGGCGGTTTCGGCCATCGCGGTCATCCTGGTGTCGCCGCATGAAGTGGTCGGCCCGAGCTTCCAGATGTCGTTTGCCGCTACCGCAGCCCTGGTCGGCGCCTATGCCGGCTGGGCCGACTACCGCGCCGGCATAGTGAGAGCGCCGCCGGCAAAGCGTTCGTTCCTGCGGTTCCTGTCGCGAAAGCTGGCGGTCGGAGCGGGCGGCGCCGCCTTGACGTCGATCATCGCCGGAAGCGCCACGGCACTCTTTGCCATATGGCACTTCCAGCGCGTCTCGCCGCTTAGCTTGCTTGCCAATGTGGCGATCATGCCGATCGTCACGGTTGTGATGTTCCTTGCCGTCGCCAGCGCGCTCATGATGCCGTTCGGCTTCGACGGGCCGTTCCTCTATCTGATGGGCAAGGGGCTGACGGCGATGATCGCGATCTCTGCGTGGATTTCGGAACGCTCGCCGGTCGATGCCGTCGGGCTGATCTCGATCCAGTCGGTGCTGCTGGCGACAATCGCGCTCGTCATCGCGACCATGGCCACCACCTGGCTCAGGCTGGCGGCCGTCCCCTTCGCGCTGGCCGGCCTGCTGACGATCCCGCAGGTGAGGACGCCGGATGTGCTGATCTCCGAGGACGCGCATCTGGTGGCGATGCCGATCGGCGGCGGTGAGCTCGCCGTCAACCGCGCAAGCTCCAACGAATTCACCACGGACAATTGGAAACGGGCGCTGAAGGCGGAGACGATCGTGCCGCCCGAAACATTCGCCAAAGGCGCGATGGATATAGCCGATCCCGTCGACCTGCCGGCCGGTTCGCCCTTCTACTGTACCGGCGATCTCTGCATTGGCCGGCATCCTTCCGGCGCGCTCGTCGCGCTCGCCGAAAACCGCGACAGCGCTCGCCCGGCCTGCGGCTTCGCCGATCTCATCGTCATAAACGACGCCACGGCCTACAATCCTTGCCGCGACGCACGCGTCCTCGTCGTCACCAAGCGACAGCTCGCGCGCGACGGCAGTGCCGCCGTCTTCTTCGACCCGCAATCGGCGACGGTGCGGCCGGTCATTCAGTTTGCAGTCCAACAGCCTTACCGCCCCTGGCACGAGCAGCGACGCTACTCGCGCGAGGCGAGAGGGCTGGCGCCTTACAGCAGGCCCGAAAAGCCAGAGGCCAACCCGCCACAGGCTCAGTAGCGGCGAATGAGGCCGACAAGCTTGCCCTGAACCTTGACGCGATCGGGCCCGAAGATGCGGGTCTCGTAGGCCGGATTGGCGGCTTCCAGCGCGATCGAGGCGCCCTTGCGGCGGAAGCGCTTCAGCGTCGCTTCCTCGTCATCAACCAGCGCCACCACGATCTCGCCCGGGCTCGCGGTGTTGGCGTTGCGGATGATGACCGTATCGCCGTCGAAGATGCCGGCCTCGATCATCGAATCGCCCTTCACCTCCAGCGCATAGTGCTCGCCGCCGGAGATCATATCCGGCGGCACGGTGATTGAATGCGTCTGGTGCTGGATGGCGTCGATCGGCACACCGGCGGCGATGCGGCCCATCACCGGAATGGACACGGCCGAAACGGCATCGTCGTCGTTGCTGGGTGCGGGCGTGCGCGAAGGCGCCGCGGGCTTGATCTGCCGGCCGAGATTGCCTTGTCCCAGGCTTCCCTGGATGACGCTCGGCGAAAATTTCCTCGCGGCGTTGAGACCGGGTGCGATCGAATCGGGCAGCCGCAGCACTTCGAGAGCGCGTGCCCGGTTCGGCAGCCGGCGAATGAAGCCCCGTTCCTCCAGCGCCGTAATCAGGCGGTGGATGCCCGACTTCGAGGCAAGGTCGAGCGCTTCCTTCATCTCGTCGAAAGACGGCGGAATGCCGCTTTCCTTGAGTCGTTCGTGGATGAACATCAGCAGTTCATGTTGCTTGCGCGTCAGCATGGCAGCCCCCAACGGGTTCCAAATCAGAATCAGAAAACAAACCCAGAACAAACACTATCTGTTCCAGTTGTGTTCCGCAACCGTTTAAAGTTTAGTGAATGTGTTGACGTTTTGTTCAGCGTAACATCAGAACGCTGCAATCGGCGCCGGCTTCCGCAGCCGGCGCGTAGGGCTGGCGCACGATCAGGCCGTCGGCGTCGGCCATCATCCTCAGCATCGAGGAATCCTGGATGCCGAACGGCGTCGCGACCAGCGCCCCGTGATCCTCGCGCACGACCGCGCGCACGTAGTCCTGCCTGAGGTCGTTGGCGTGCATCGCGGCGCCCAGCCGTGCCGTGCGGATGTTCTGCCGGTAGGGACGGCCGCCAAGACGCGCCAGAAGCGGCTTCACGAACAATTGCGAGCAAACCAGGCTTGCTACCGGGTTGCCCGGCAGGCCGATGCAGCGGATGTCGCCCAGCCGGCCAAACATCAGCGGCTTGCCGGGGCGCATGGCGATCTTCCAGAAGTCGAGCTTCATGCCTTCGCCGGTCAGCACGTCGTGGACCAGGTCATGGTCGCCGACCGAGGCGCCGCCGAGCGTGACGATGACGTCGGCGCCTGCGGCGACCGCCTTCCTGACCAAGGCCGCGATCGCATCCTTGCGGTCGGCGGCGATGCCGAGATCGAGCGCGCGCGCGGCGATCGACTGCGCCACTGCGGCGACGCCATAGGCGTTGGACGAAATGATCTGGTCGGGACCGAGCATGCTGCCTGGCGGCAACAATTCGTCGCCGGTGGCGATGATCGCGACCAACGGCTGGCGTACCACATTGAGGCTCGGATGGTTGGCTGAGGCCGCCAGCGAAAGCGCTGCCGGATCGAGCAGCCGGCCTTTATGGAGAAGCACGTCGCCTTCGCCGAAGTCGAGTCCGCGGCGGCGGACATTGCGGGCCTGCGCGGTCGGTTCGGCCACTTCAATGCTGCCGCCGCCGAGGTCGCGGACATTCTCCTGGATGACGACAGTGTCGGCGCCTTCGGGGAGCGGCGCGCCGGTGAAGATGCGCACGGCCTCGCCCTTGCCGACGGAGCCGGCAAAACCGCGCCCGGCGGGCGCCATGCCGATCACGGAGAGCCGCGCCGGCGCTGACGCCACATCCGTGTAGCGTACGGCATAGCCGTCCATGGCCGAAGCGTCGAAGGGCGGCTGGGTGCGCAGCGCCGCCATCGGTTCGGCGAGCACGCGGCCGGCCGCATCGGCGAGCGGAACGCTCTCGCCCGGTAGTGCCGCAGCGCCATCCAGCAGACGTTCGAGCGCCTCGGCGACCGGAAGCAATGCCATCTTAGGAACCTGCCTTGTAGTCGCCCGACTTGCCGCCGGTCTTCTCGACCAGCCTGATGCCGGAAATCACCATGGCGCGGTCCGCCGCCTTGGCCATGTCGTAGATGGTGAGGCAGGCGACCGAGGCGGCGGTCAGCGCCTCCATTTCCACTCCCGTCTTGCCGGTGACTCGGGCAAGCGCGGTCACCTTGAGGCCGGGTAGCGCACGGTCGGGCTCGATATCGACGGCAACCTTGGTCAGAAGCAGCGGGTGGCAGAGCGGAACGAGTTCATGCGTGCGCTTGGCCGCCATGATGCCGGCGATGCGCGCGGTGCCCAGCACGTCGCCTTTCTTGGCGTCGCCGGCCAGGATCATGTCCAGCGTTTCCGGCCGCATCGAGATGAATCCCTCGGCGACTGCCGTGCGCGTCGTTTCGGCTTTCTCGCCGACATCGACCATGTTGGCTTCGCCCTTGGCGCCAAGATGGGTGAGGGCAGGCATCGTCAGACGGCCTCGGCCGGCGCCTTGCCCGTCAGCAGAAGCGAGGTCGCGGCTGCCACGTCGGCCTGCCGCATCAGGCTCTCGCCGACAAGGAAGGTGCCGATCCTGCTCTTCTCCAGCCGACGGCAGTCCTGATGGGTGAAGATGCCGCTCTCGCTGACGAGCAGCCGGTCAGACGGCACCATGGCGGCGAGCCGCTCGGAAACGTCGAGGCTGGTCTCGAAGGTTCTCAGATCGCGGTTGTTGATGCCGATCAGCCGCGACGAGAGGCGAAGCGCGCGCTCCATTTCCCGCTCGTCGTGCACTTCCACCAGCGCGTCCATGCCGAGCTCGAAGGCGGTTGCTTCAAGCTCGCCGGCCAAAGCGTCGTCAACACTTGCCATGATGATCAGGATCGCGTCAGCGCCCCAGGCCCGTGCCTCATAAACCTGGTACGGATCGAAGAGGAAATCCTTACGCAAAGCGGGTAAGCCGACGGCGGCGCGCGCGGCGGTCAGGAACGCGGGCGCGCCCTGGAAGGACGGAGCGTCGGTCAGCACCGAAAGGCAGGCCGCCCCGCCCTGCTGATAGGCCCTGGCGAGCGCCGGCGGGTCGAAGTCGGCGCGGATCAGCCCCTTGGACGGGCTCGCCTTCTTGATCTCGGCAATCAGCGCGAAGCCGCCCGCCTTCCGCTTGGCCTCGAGCGCCGCGAGGAAGCCGCGCGGCGGCTCGGCATCCTTGGCCTTCGCCTCGATCTCGGCGAGCGGCACGCTGAGCTTCGCCGCAGCGATCTCTTGGCGCTTGTAGGCTTCGATCTTGCGCAGGATATCGGACAAAGTTCTAACCGTTCGAGATTTCGATGAGCCGGTCGAGCACCGCGAGCGCCCGGCCGCTGTCGATGGCTTGCGCGGCGGCTTCAATGCCGTCGGCCAGCGTCGTCGCCTTGCCCGCCACCACCAGTCCGGCGCCGGCATTCATCAGCACGGTGTCGCGATAGGCGCCGGCAGCACCACCCAGCATATCGCGCAATGCCTTGGCGTTGTAGTCCGCGTCGCCGCCGCGCAGCTCTTGCTTGTCGTGCCGCTTCAGCCCCACCGCTTCCGGAGTGAGCGTGAAGCTGCGGATTTCGCCGCCTGCGAGTTCCGCCACCTGCGTCTCGCCGGTGGTGGTGATCTCGTCATAGCCGTCGCCATGCACCACCCAGGCATGGTCTGCGCCGAGCGTCTTCAGCGTCTCGGCCACCGGCATGATCCACTCCGGCAGGAAGACGCCGACCATCTGGCGGCTGACGCCGGCCGGGTTCGACAGCGGTCCAAGCAGGTTGAAGATGGTGCGCGTGCCGAGCTCGCCCCTGATCGGGCCGACATGCTTCATCGCCGGATGATGCGACGGCGCGAACATGAAGCCGACACCCGCCTCGTGGATGCAGCGGCCGATCGTTTCCGGCGAAATGTCGATCTTGACGCCAAGCGCCATCAGCACGTCGGCGGAACCGGTCAGCGAGGAGAGGCCGCGATTGCCGTGCTTGGCGACCGGAACCCCAGCCGCCGCGATAACGAAGGCCGAAGCGGTCGAGATGTTGACGCTGTGCGAGTTGTCGCCGCCGGTGCCGACGATGTCGATGGCGCCCTCAGGGGCTTCGACACGCAGCATCTTGGCGCGCATCGTGGCGACCGCGCCGGAAATCTCGCTCACCGCCTCGCCGCGCACGCGCAGCGCCATCAGAAAGCCGCCAATCTGGCCCGGCGTCGCATCGCCCGACATGATGATGTCGAAAGCCTCGCGCGCCTCCTCGAAGGAGAGCGCGGTGCCGGTGGCGATCTTGGCTATGTATGTCTTGAGCGCGCTCATCGTGTCTGTGCCTGGGAAACGGCGGCCGGATCGATGCGAACGTCATATTGCGCCTGCAGCTGCGCGACCAGCTGATCGAGCAGGTCGTCGGACATGCCGGCGCTGAAGGATTTCTGCGCGTCGTCCGGAACAGAGCTGCCGTCGGCGCCAGCCGGTTCGAAGACTTCGGCGACCTTGAACAGGATCTGGCCGTCGCCGGTGGGCGAGGGGATCAGGCCCGTGCCGCCTTCGCCAACGCCGAACATGGCGGCGGCGCCTTCCTTGGCGAAATCGGCATCGTCGGCCTCGCGCTTCAGACCGCGCTTGGTCTGCTTCTCGAGCTTCAGCTCGCCGGCTATGACATCGAGCGTCGCGCCGGCCTTCAGGCGCTTCTCCAGCTCCTGCGCCTTCGCGTCGAGCCGCTTGTCGGTCTCGGCGGCCGTCCAGTCGGCCGCCACCTTCTGGCGGACTTCGTCCAGCGTGCGCTCGCGCGCCGGCGTGATCGACTGAACTTCGTAGAACACGAAGCCGTTGCCGGCGGTGGTCAGGCCTTCATTTTCCGTCTTCGGTTCGGCCTCGAAGACCGCCTTGATGAGGTCCGCCGATTGCGGCAGGTCCTTGACGATCGTGCCGTCCGGCCGCTGGCCGGTGCGGTCGATGGCGTCGACGGTGACGACCTTGAGCTTCAGCTTCTCGGCCGCCTGGGCGAGCGAGGCGCCGGAAGCGCGGGTGTCCTCGTAGCTGTCATGCACGTCAAGCAGGACGCGGCTTGCCTCGCCGAGCGCAAGGTCCTTGCGGATCTGGTCGGACACTTCCGAAAGCGGCTTCACCACCTGCGGCTTGATCTCTGTGACGCGCAGCAGCACCGGGCCGAAGGCGCCCTGAACGACGGGGCTCACCTCGTTGACGTTGAGCGAGAAGGCTGCATCGGCCACCGCCTTGTCGGCGATCTTGTCCTTGGCCAGCGTGCCGAGCACCGTGTCGGCCTGGGTCTTGCCCTCGGCGGCGACGATCTTGTCGAAGGTGGCGCCGGCCTTCAGGGAATCATATGCCGATTTGGCGGCGTCCGGCGTCTTGAACACCAGTTGCTCGATGGTGCGCATTTCAGGCGTGGTGTAGCGCGCCTTGTTCTTGTTGTAGTCGTCGGCGACCTGCTGATCGGTCACCGCCGTTGGATCCATGATATCCTGCGGCTCCAGCCGGACATAGGAGAACTTGCGGTATTCCGGCGCGGCGTAGTTCTTCTTGTTGGCTTCGAAATAGGTTTTCAGCGCGCTGTCGGACGGCGCCTCGATCGGCTGCACCAGCGTCTTCGGCAGGACGAGATAGTCGATCGTGCGGTCCTCGCCGCGATAAAGCGCGACCGCCTTCAGGAAGGTCTGCGGCGCCTTGAGGCCGTCGGAGATCGCCTCGACGATCTGCTGGCGCACCGCCACCTGCGAGCGATTCTTGAGATAGTCCTCGGGGCGCATGCCCACCTGGCGAAGCAGATATTCGAAGGTCCTGCGGTCGAACTGGCCGCTCGGGCCCTTGAAGGCCGGGTCCTCGCGCGTCAGCTCGGCCAGCCGGTCCTTGGAGAGGCCAAGCCCGAGCTTGCGGGCCTGCTCATCAAGCACGGCGCCCGACACGAGCTGCGCCAGAACCTGGTTGTCGATGCCCAGCAGCTTCGCCTGCTCATGCGTGATGCGCTGGCCATATTGCTGCGAGAGCATGTTGATCTGGCGATCATAGGCGAGGCGGTATTCGTTGATAGAAACCGTCGTGCCGCCGGCGGTGATCACCGAATGATGCCCGGCCAAACTTCCCGACAGGCGCCCGGAAATACCCCAGACGGCAAAGCTCACTACCAGCAAGGATAGCAACGCCTTCGCGACCCAAGTGCTCGCCGCGCTTCTCAATATACCAAGCATGCTGACTTCCGATTTTTGCGCATTTTCGCATGCGCCGAGTCTGAAACAAGCGCAATAGCGTCCTTCCGGCCCACTGTCGATTGCTTTGTGGCCTGATTTTGGTAGTGAGGGCGCTGCCTTATGTCGCCTGGAGAACCGACCCCATGACCCCTGGAATCCGACCGCTCGTCGCCGGCAACTGGAAAATGAACGGCACCAGCGCCTCGCTCAACGAGCTGAGGATGATCGGCAACGGCTTCATGAGTGGGCTCGACGCGGAGACGGAAGCCCTGGTCTGCGTGCCGGCGACCTTGCTTCACCAGGCCGCCGAGATCCTGTCGCGCACGCCGGTGCGGGCTGGCGGCGAGGATTGCCATCCCAAGGAGAGCGGCGCCTATACGGGGGAGATTTCGGCCGAGATGCTGAAGGATGCGGGGGCCAGCCACGTCATCGTCGGTCATTCGGAACGCCGCGAGCAATGCGGCGAGAATGACGCAATCGTCCATGCCAAGGCGTCGGCCGCCTGGCGGGCGGGGCTGGTGGCCATCATCTGCATCGGCGAGACCCGTGCCGAGCGCGAGGCAGGCGCAACGCTCGACATCCTCTCGCGCCAGCTCGACGGGTCCGTGCCGCCGAGCGCCACCGCCGCCAACACCATCATCGCCTATGAGCCGGTCTGGGCGATCGGCACCGGCCTGACGCCAACCGCCGCCGACGTCGCCGAGGCGCACGCGCATATCCGCGGCAAGCTGACCGCGCTGCTCGGCGATCCCGCGGCCAAGATGCGCATTCTCTATGGCGGCTCGGTCAAGCCCTCCAATGCGGTGGAACTGCTCGGCGTCGAGAATGTCGACGGCGCGCTGGTCGGTGGCGCCAGCCTCAAGGCAGCCGACTTCCTCGCCATCGCGGAAGCCTATATGAACATTCCATAGCTGCAGGCGCCCGCACGCGGCGGCGGGGGCGCGGCCCAAATCCGTTGCAATGGCCGGATTGCTCCCCATATTCCCGGCCACGGGCTTGGAAATGCCATCAAAGCATTGTAAGGAGCCGCCTCCAAATCACCGGTCGTATGCGCGGCCGCGCAAGGGCCTCGCCAGGATAAATTATGGAAACCGTACTGATCGTCATCCACCTCATGGTCGTGCTCGCCCTTGTCGGCGTGGTGCTGCTGCAGCGCTCCGAAGGCGGCGGTCTCGGCATTGGCGGCGGTTCCGGTTTCATGACGGCGCGGGGTGCGGCCAACGCGCTGACCCGCGCGACGGCTATCCTTGCCGCGGCTTTCTTCGTGACCTCGCTCGCCCTGTCCATCATCGCCCGCTACGGCGAGAAGCCGATCGACATCCTCGATCGCACACCGGCCTCGACCTCGAACAATGCCGGCAAGGGCGTGCTCAACCAGCTGCCGGGCGCGAACGGTCCGGTGGGCAGCTCGAAGCCAGCAGCGCCGGCCGGCGGCACGACGACAACGACGCCGCTTTCGAACGGCGCCACCACGACGGCTCCGGCCACCGCCCCCGCCACGCAGACGCCCGCGAATCCGACCACGCCGCCGGCTGCGAACGGCGTCACCTTGCCGGTCACCCCGCAGGTTCCGAACCAATAGTCGGCCAAGCTTTGCGGCTGCGATCTGTTGTTCTTTGAACACAGTCGCGGCAAATGCCGCGTGATCACGAGGATTCAACCAAGCTTAGCGCTTTACTCAGCTTGAGACGGCGCTGGCTAATCGACTATAGATTGCGCGCGGCACTTTTCGGCGTCCTTGGGGGGCGCCGGGCGACGCCGTGGGCAACTACCATAGAAAATCGGATCTTCGCCATGCAGCTTCGCAGCTTCATCCTTTTGGGATTCTGTGCCGTATTCGGCATGGGTTCCGCAGCCTTTGCCTCTCCGGCAAACCTGGCCGTTTCGCCGTCCATGGAGACGACCGACGCCATCCCAGTCGCCGCCAAGAGCGACGCATCGCAGCTGAGGGTCCTCAAGAAGAAGAAAAACCCGACTCCGGACGACCTCGCCCAGATCAAGAAGCTCGAGGCCAAGATCGCGGCCGACAAGGAAGCGGCCAAGGAAAAGGCGCTCGAGGCCCGCAAGATGGCGATGCGCGAGGCGGCCAAGGCCAAGGCGGATGCGGCGCGTCAGGAATGGTTGTCCAAGAAGGGCTCGGCAGCGGAAGTGGCCGATGCCAAACCGGTGAAGAAGACCACCAAGATCCTCGCATCGCTCGAGCCCGTGGCTCCGATCGCGCCGATCCAGACCGAGGAGCCGATCCCGGCCGAGGCGATGAACATCACGGCCACCGGCAACAATGGCGAGCTGCGCAGCGAGCAGCCCGGACAGAAGCAGACGAGCAGCGGCGGGCTGTTCGCCGGCCTGTTCGGCGGTTCCTCGGTGTCCTCGATCAGCTACCTGCCTGAGACCCGCGCGCTTGATTCGGCGCTCGCCAAGAAGGACGCCAAGCGGCCGTTCAAGGTGAAGCCGGAATTCGTGCCGCAGGACGTTACCTTCACCGGCTATGAGCCGGGCACGATCGTCATCGACACCAACGCCCGCCGCCTCTATCTCGTCGAGTCCTTTTCTACCGCACGCCGCTACGCCATCGCGGTCGGCCGCGAAGGTCTGCAGTTCAAGGGCACGGTCGCCGTCGGTGACAAGCAGGAATGGCCGCGCTGGATCCCGACGCTCGACATGCAGAAGCGCGAGCCGAAGCACTACGGCCAGTACAAGGATGGCATGCCCGGCGGCGGTGAGAACCCGCTCGGCGCGCGCGCCATCTACCTCTATGACGGCAAGAAGGACACGCATCTGCGCATCCACGGCACTATTGCGCCGCAGTCGATCGGAACCAGCGCCTCCAACGGTTGCTTCCGCATGATCAACGAGCACGTCATGGACCTCTACAACCGCGTCAAGATCGGTACCAAGGTGGTGATCATCTGACGCATATCTTCATCATGCCGAAAGGGCCGGCACCGCCGGCCCTTTTATTTTGAGTTCTTGTTTTGACGCATGTCGTTCTCCCAAAACCGCTTGGCACCTTTGGGCGACATGCTTCGCAAAGCCCCATCGCGGGCACCGGCGCCATTTCGAGAAAAAGCCCTCGCGGCGGTTTTTTCTCTGGCGGAATCAATCAGGCCGCGTTAAGCGATGACTCCCATGGCGCGATATGTATTCATCACAGGCGGCGTGGTTTCCTCACTCGGAAAAGGCATCGCTGCAGCAGCTCTTGGGGCTCTCCTGCAGGCGCGAGGCTATCGCGCGCGGATCAAAAAGCTGGATCCCTACCTCAATGTCGACCCCGGAACGATGTCGCCGTACCAGCATGGCGAAGTGTTCGTCACCGACGACGGCGCCGAGACCGATCTCGATCTCGGCCATTATGAGCGCTTCACCGGCCGCTCGGCCAACCAGCAGGACAACATCACCACCGGCCGCATCTACAAGAACATTATCGAGCGCGAGCGGCGCGGCGACTATCTCGGCGCCACCGTCCAGGTGATCCCGCACGTCACCGACGAGATCAAGCATTTCGTCCTCGACGGCAACGACGATTACGATTTCGTGCTGTGCGAGATCGGCGGCACGGTCGGCGACATCGAGGCGATGCCGTTCCTGGAGGCGATTCGCCAGCTCGGCAACGACCTGCCGCGCAACAATGCGGTCTATGTTCACCTGACGCTGATGCCCTATATCCCGACCGCCGGCGAGTTGAAGACCAAGCCGACGCAGCATTCGGTCAAGGAGCTGCGCGGCATCGGTATCGCGCCAGACATCCTCCTGGTGCGCGCCGACCGGCCGATCCCCAAGGAAGAGCGCCGAAAATTGTCGCTGTTCTGCAACGTGCGCGAAAGCGCCGTCATCCAGGCGCTCGACGTGCCGCACATCTATGACGTGCCGATGGCCTACCACAAGGAAGGCCTCGATTCGGAAGTGCTCGCCGCCTTCGGCATCGATCCGGCGCCGAAGCCGCGCATGGAACCCTGGCAGGTGCTGTCCAACCGCATCCACAATCCGGAAGGCGAGGTGACGATTGCCATCGTCGGCAAATACACCGGCCTCAAGGACGCCTACAAATCGCTGATCGAGGCGCTCTCGCATGGCGGTCTCGCCAACCGCGTCAAGGTCAAGCTCGACTGGATCGAGAGCGAGATCTTTGAGAAGGAAGATCCGACGCCCTGGCTGGAGAAGGTGCACGGCATCCTCGTTCCCGGCGGCTTCGGCGAGCGCGGCTCCGAGGGCAAGATCCTCGCGGCGAAATTCGCGCGCGAGCGCAAGGTGCCTTACTTCGGCATCTGCTTCGGCATGCAGATGGCGTGCATCGAGGCGGCGCGGTCGCTGGCCGGTGTCGAGCATGCCTCGTCGACCGAGTTCGGCCCGACCGACGAGCCCGTCGTCGGACTGATGACCGAATGGCTGAAGGGCAACATGCTGGAGAAGCGCAGGGCAAGCGGCGACCTTGGCGGCACGATGCGGCTCGGCGCCTACCAGGCCGAGCTCGCCAAGGGCTCGAAGATCGCCGAGATCTACGGCGACACGCAGATTTCCGAGCGCCACCGGCACCGCTACGAGGTCAACATCGACTACAAGCAGCGGCTCGAAGAGTGCGGGCTGGTCTTTGCCGGCATGTCGCCTGACGGCGTGCTGCCGGAGACGGTCGAATATCCCGACCATCCCTGGTTCATCGGCGTGCAGTATCACCCCGAGCTGAAGAGCCGGCCGCTCGATCCGCACCCGCTCTTCGCGAGCTTCATCGAAGCGGCGATGGAGCAGAGCCGCCTGGTGTGACGACTGGCACCAGCCATGCAAACCTATGTCGCGCTGCTCTACAGCATCGTCCTGGGAGAAGGGCGGCGCGTCGTCATGTCAGACCTCAAGGCAATGGCGGAAGGGCTTGGACTGAAGAATGTGCGCACGCTGGTGGCGACAGGCAATCTGGTCTTCGAGGCGCGCACGACCAAAATTGCCGATCTTGAGCAAAGGCTGGAGCGGGCCTTTGAAGTGGCTTTCGGCCGCCATGTCGACATCATCGCACGCAGCGCCGAAGACTGGCTGAGGCTCGCAGCCGGCAATCCGTTCCCGGCTGAATCCGTCGACGCCGGCGACCAGGTCGCGGTGCGGGTTATGCGCCAGCCTGTCGCAGGGCATGCCATATCAGGGCTTCAGGCCTGCGCCGCCGAGGACGAGAAG
Source organism: Mesorhizobium sp. ORS 3324 (assembly GCA_000824825.2). Classification (GTDB taxonomy): domain Bacteria; phylum Pseudomonadota; class Alphaproteobacteria; order Rhizobiales; family Rhizobiaceae; genus Mesorhizobium. The sequence goes on along the minus strand of LM655171.1, from coordinate 172,876 downwards.
GTGCTTTTGGTCGGCGGCGACATCTGGCTCGTCTTTTCCCGCGAAAGGCCAAGCTCGCGGCTGCTCGCGGCCGCCAATCACAAGCGCATGGGCATCGGCACTTCGCGCAACTGGAACACGGTGCGCAGGCTGGCAGAGATGGTGGGGAAGTAGGCAGTAGGCAGTAGGTGGCATTCTCTATTGCCTAATCCCTATTGCCTACTGCCTTATTTCAGGCCTTTGCCGTCCTCGCCCCGGCACCCAACGCCATGCTGCGCAGCGCGTAGTAGACGGCGCCCGCGACCGCCACACCGAAGAACCAGCCGTAGACGCCCCACCAGGACGGCAGCCAGTTGGTGAAGTTGGGCAGGATCGAGGAGAAGATCGCGCCGATGCCGGCGGCGATGAAGGCATTGACGTGCCAGCCGCCCTGGAAGCGGAACTCGCCGTCTTCGCGGTAGAGCGCGTCGACATTCACCTCGCCCTTCCGGATCAGATAGTAGTCGACCATCATCACCCCGAAGATCGGCCCCATCGTCGCGCCGATGATGTTGACGAAGGAGGCGGCGCTGCCTTCCCAGGGAGCAAAGGGGTAGAGCACCAGCGCGATCAATGCCGCGATGTAGCCGCCCTTCTTGAAGTCGATCTGGCGCGGGAAGACGTTGGAGAAGTCGAAGGCCGGCGAGACGAAGTTCGCCACGACGTTGATGCCGAGCGTCGCCACGGCGAAGGTCAGCGCCGCGAGGGCCGCCAGGAACCAGCTGTCGAACTTGGCCGAGATCTGGTCGGGATGGAGCAGCACCTCGTGATAGACATCGTAGGCGGCGATCGTGGTGACGCCGGCGACCAGCGAGAACAGGATCAGGTTGACCGGCAGGCCCCAGATGTTGCCCTTGCGTAGCGCCGCGTTGTCGGGCGCATAGCGGGCGAAGTCGCAGAAGTTGAGGTAGAGCGCCGAGAAATAGGTTACCCAGATCGCCGCCACCGCAAACAGCGAGGTCCACGATCCCGGCTGGCCGGGCACGCCGGCATCCTTGGTCTTTTCGAGCAGCACGTCCATCGGGATGTCGCTGGTGAAGGCGAAGGTCCCCGCCTTCAGGCAAAGAAAGATCGCCAGGATCAGCATCATCACCCACACGGCCGGGCCCGCCCAATCCTGGAAGCGGCGCACCGTTTCCATGCCCTTCTGGATGATCAGGAGCTGCAGCGCCCAGATGACGACGAAGCAGATCACCTCTAGCCCGGAATGGCCGAGGAAATGCGAGCTCTTGTTGAACTCGTCGAACCATTGCAGTCGGGTCAGCAGCGCGACGATGGCGCCCGATGCGGCTGCCGTCTGCGCGCCGTACCAGAAGCAGGCGACGATGGCGCGCACCAGCGCCGGGATATTGGCGCCCCAGATGCCGAAGGAAGCGCGAGCAAGCACCGGGTAGGGCACGCCGGTCTTCACGCCGGCATAGCCGACGAGGTTCATCAGGCCGTAGATGATCAGCGAGCCGATGCCGATGGCGATGATGAAGTTGACGAAGCCGCCGCAGAACAGGAACAGGCTTGCAGCGAGATAATAGCCCCAGAGGCTGTGGACGTCCGACGTCCAGACGTTGAAGATCGAAAACGGTCCCCAGTTCCTGACCGTTGCCGGAGCCAGATCCTCGTTGTATAGGCCCGGCGATGCGCCTTGTATGGTCATTGCAAGTGTTCCCCTTTTTTGCAAAACGCGCCCTCACGCGTTAACCAGCGAGGTTAAGCCTGACGCCGAGGAACCGGCAAGAAACCCATTTGCCGGCTTTCGCCTTAAAGACATTCAATGAGAATCGCGCTTATCGCCGGATTTGAGCCTGCATCTAGCTGAGTCGGCGCGGCCCGTTTCGCCGCAGACAGGCGGTTCCAAAATTTTCAAGCGGCAAACAAATTTGTTTGGAACTAATCCACAGGATATGCGTTTATGCCGGTTCGACCGCAATGCGGCCGAACCGGGAGGAAAATGATGGATCGCTTGCATTTCTTTACCCCAGTGCGGATCGCGCGTGGGCAGGGATATCCCTTGGAGGAAGTCGATAGCGTCTCCGAAGCGATGGTGTTCCTGCGGAAGTGGCCTACGGGAAGACGCGGCCCGGTTTATCAGTGCGCCCTGAATTGCTGTTCGGCAGCGATGGCGGGCAAGATGTCGGCCGAGGAAGCGAGAAAGGCCTTCGTCGGCTTTGCCCGAATCACCCGGCTGCTCGACGACGACATGGCGCTGCCTCTGGGCGGCATGTCCATGGATAATGTCCACGCCTTGAGGCGCTAGGCGAAAAACGTTCGTGAAATCAAAGTGCTGCGCCTGCGATGGCGCGGCACCGGTCGCATTGTCTGACGTCGTGTCGGGCCGGACCGGGGCCGACGGTTCCAACCCGTCAAGAGCGCCATTTCGCACTCTTGCCCATTTCTAAAAGCCATCCATCACGCTATTCGAAATAGTGAAAGTGTCGGAAATACTTATTAGATTTCCGCACGGAATATCTTTAAACTTGTAGGCGCGATTCCTACTTCATTGTCGTCATGTCTATCAAGGCAACACCGATGTGAGATCTCTCACGGCCACGCCACCCCTCACCGGGGACTTGGGGACGCGCGGTCATTCTTCCAAACAATGAGCAGCCCAAACGTTCGATACGCTCTTAGTGTGTCGAGCGTGTCGGCGCCCAAATTCCCCGCTTCATCAATCAACACCAACCGGGTGGCGGTCGGGTGAACGAACCCGTGCGCCCCATAGGAGAGAAGAGATGGAAGCCCTGCAATATCTCGGCCGATAAAATGGATGGCGATCGAGGTAGCCGTGCTCGTCACCGTGCTGGCAATCCTGTTCTGGTGGAGCGGCGTGGTCCGCTACATCCCAAACGACAGGCTCGGCATCTTGGAAAAACTATGGAGTTTTCGCGGCTCCGTTAGCAATGGCTTCATAGCGCTCAACCGTGAGGCAGGCTACCAGCCGGAAGTCGTGCGCGGTGGCCTGCATTTCTTCATGCCGTTCCAATATTCGATGCATCGGGCCAATCTTGTCACCATCCCGCAGGGTCAGATCGGCTATGTCTTTGCCCGTGATGGCAAGCCGCTGCCTCCGACGCAGACACTTGCTTCCAATACCGACGCCGATGATTTCCAGGACGTGCGCGGCTTTCTTGAAAAAGGCGGACAGAAAGGACCGCAACGCAAGATCTTGCGCGAAGGCACCTATGCCATCAATCTCGCACAATTCGTCGTGCTCACCGCCCAGTCGATCTACGCCGTCAATCTGAGCTCGTCGGAACAGAACCTTTTTGCCAATATGTCCAGCATGATCTCGGAGCGGGGCGGCTTTGAGCCAGTCGTCATCCATAATGCTGACGACATGATCGGTATCGTCACCATCCATGACGGTCCGGCCCTACCGGACGGCGAGATCATCGCACCGACCGTTGCCAACGATCCGAACGACCCGAACTTCCACAACAATTTTCAGGACCCGGAGAAGTTTCTCAATGCCGGTGGCTACCGTGGCCGGCAGTTGCAGGTGCTGGCCGACGGTAGCTACTTCCTCAATCGCATTTTCGCGACCGTCGAACTGGTCGAGAAGACGATCATTGACGTTGGCACGGTGGGTGTCGTCGTCTCCTATAACGGTCGCCACGGCACGGATATATCCGGGCAGGCATACCGTCACGGCGAGTTGGTCGAAATCGGCGCACGCGGTGTCTGGTCGACGCCTCTACTGCCGGGCAAGTATGTGTTCAATACCTATGCCGGCAATATCATCACCGTGCCGACCACCAACTTCGTCCTCAAATGGACGAAGGAGCAGTTTGGCGAACACAGGCTGGACGAAAACCTGTCTGAAGTGTCGTTGATCACCAAGGATGCGTTCGAGCCTGTGCTGCCACTCTCCGTCGTCGTGCATATCGACTATATGAAGGCGCCGCTCGTGGTGCAGCGTTTCGGGGACATCAAGCGGCTGGTCGAACAGACGCTCGATCCGATGGTTTCTGCGTATTTCAAGAATATCGCCCAGACAAAGACGCTGATCCAGCTTTTGCAGGAGCGTAGCGATATCCAGCGCAAATCGAGCGAGGAGATGCGCGAAAAATTCAATTCCTACAGTCTCGAGCTGCAGGAAGTGTTGATTGGTACGCCCCGTGCCGCTAATGGCCAGAACAGCATAGAGCAGATCCTGATCCAGTTGCGCGAGCGTCAGATTGCAGTCGAAAAGGTCGAGACTTATAAATTGCAGGAGAGGGCGGCCATTCAGGAACGTACGTTGCGTGAGAAGCAGGCGCTCGCCGAACAGCAAGCCAAGATCACGACGTCGGCACTTACCATCGAGATCAGTGAGAACGAGGGCAAGGCGCAACTCGCCCGCACCCGCCAGGAGGCGGAAACCATTCAGGTCACCGCCAAGGCAGAGGCCGAGAAGGTGCGCCTCTCCGGCCAGGGCGAGGCCGACATGATCAAGGCTATCGCGCTTGCCGATGCCGAACGCATCAAGGCGACCGGCTTTGCGGATGCCGAGAAGGTGCGCGCCATCGGTCTGGCGGAGGCCGAGGCCACCGAGAAGAAGGTCGCGGCCTTCGGCGGCCCGGACTATCAGCTCAACTCGCAGGTTCTCATTCGCTTCGCCGAGGCGATCGAGAATGGCAGGCTACCGCTCGTGCCGCAGATCCAGATCGGCGCTACCAGTGGCGAGAAGGGGGCCGCCAATGGCCTTGTCGAGATGATGCTTTCGATGCTCGTTGCCGACCGGGTTGGACGGCAAAACCTGCCGGATGAGATCCCGGCACCCGTTGAGGAGGAATGATTGAGGATGGGCCGGTTGTACCGGCCCAATTTGCGCTCTGCCGAAACGGCCTCGGTTGCCCAGCGCCGTGCGTCGTCTCGGCACAGGAAGGTCGCTGACGTAGCGACCTTCGCGACGGACTTGGACACGCCAGGAATGATTCGGCAGAAGCGCGGAAAAACTTTTACTGGCTTTGCCCGCATCAGTTGGCGGCTCGACGACAACACAGCGCTGCCTCTGGGCAGCATGTCGATGGACAATGTCTGCGAGTCGCAAGGACAGTCCTATTTGCGGGCCTTGGCTGCATCGCAACAAACACGATTGCAAGACGTGGTCCCTACACCGACGTATCTGTTTGTATTGTTTCAATTCTCCCTGAAAGAGCGGGTGAGGGAGGCCTGGACCGGGGCCAGCATGTAATCGAGCAAGGTATGTTCGCCGGTCAGGATCATGACCTCCGCCGGCATGCCGGGCGACAGATGGACGTCATGCAGTTCTCCGAGATCGGCCGCGTCGACCTTGACCTTGGCGAGGAAATAGGGCTCGCCGGTTTTCTCGTCGGTCAGCCGGTCGGCCGACACCGAGGTGAGCAGGCCATGGATCTGCGGCAGATGCCTGCTCGGATAGGCCGTCAGCACCACGCGGGCGGGCATGTCCGGATGCACCACGTCGATATCCGTCGGCTTGATGCGTGAATCGATGATCAGATTGGGCTCGTTGGGTACGATGTCGAGAAGCGGCTGGCCGCTGGAGATCACACCCGTTTCGGTCGTCACGCGCAGGTTCATCACCGTTCCGGCGATCGGCGCGACAATGTCGGTCCTGGCCAGAACGTCCTGGCGCGAGGGCAATTGGCTGCGCAGTTCGGCGAGGTCGGTGCGCACCTTGGCAAGGTCCTCATTGGCGGTCTCGCTGTCCTGCTGGCGCAGGTTGAGGAGCTGGAATTGGGTCTCGCCGATCTGCTGGTCGTTGTGCGCCACCTGCGCCCGGTTCGATGCTTGATTGGCGCGGATATCGGCCTCGGAGCGCTGCAGCGCCAGTATCCGGGGCAGGCGTTCCAGCCCCTTGTTGTAGAGCTCCTGGGCGGAAGCGATCTCTTGATCGATCAGCTTGAGCTGATCCGCCTCGGCGGCCATCACCTCCCTTGATCCTATGCTTTGCTCTTCTATCTGCGCGATCCGCTTGTTGAGGATCTGCGTGCGCCCCTCACGGGTTGCCAGGCGGCTGTCGAGCAGCGCCTGCTCTTCCGCGACCACTTTTCGCGCGATCTCGCTGTCGATCGACGTCAGCTCCTTGGGGAAGGTGATCCGGTCCTGGCCGGCAAGCTCCGCGACCAGGCGCGCCTCGGTCGCCAGCAGGCGGATATAGTGGCCTTGCAACTCATCGTAGCGGCCTTGGGCCTCGGTTGTCTTCAGGCTGATCAGCACCTGGCCGGCGCTGACCTTGTCGCCTTCCTTCACATGGATCGTCCCGATGATGCCGCCCTCCAGATGCTGGACGGTCTTGCGGTAGCCTTCCGGACTGACCACACCGTTGGCGACGACGGCGCTGGCCAGCAGGGCGACGCAGGACCATGCGGCGACACCGCCGACGAAGACGATCGACGAGACGTAGCCAAGCACGCGCGCGGGCCGCGTCCGCTGCTTGAGGTCACGCCTGCTGGCTTGCAGGGCAGGCGACCGCCGGCGAACCAGCCGTGAGACCAGCAGCAGTGCAAGCACGCCGGCAGCCGCGATCATGGTAATACGCGTCGGCTGGTTCACCCCGTCGAACCAGGTCGATGCCGCTGTGATTAGATCGCCGACTGAAGCGGCCAACCTGTCGCCCTGCTCGCGCAGGTCGTCCACCAGGCGATCCAGCATCGTTGAGAAGTTGCCAAACCGGTCGTCCATGGCTCACTCCGCTACCTTCAGGTTTGCCGGTGCAATGGCGGCGATTTTGTCCTGCACGGCCGCCGGCACCGGGATGCGCCTGGGCTGACCTCCCAGCGAGGAGAGCACCTCGTCGCGCGTGCCGTACATCAAGACGGATCCGTCACGGAGAAGGACGATATGATCGGCCGTGCGCAGAAGATTGGTCTGATGGCTGACGACAATTACCGTGCGGCCCCGCTCCTTCAGTCGCTGGAGCACGTTGAACAGCGCCACTTCTCCTTCGCCGTCGAGGCCGGTGTTCGGTTCGTCGAGAACGACCAGCGGCGGATCGCCGAACAGCGCCCGGGCAAGCGCGATGCGCTGGCGCTGGCCGCGCGAGATCCTGGCCCCATGCGGCCCGACCTCGGTGCGATAGCCGTTCGGCAGCCGCAGGATCATTTCGTGAATGCCGGCGAGCTGCGCGGCGGCAATCACCGCTTCGCTGTCGACGTCGTGCAGGCGCGCGATGTTTTCGGCGATCGTTCCGGGGAACAATTCGATCTGTTGCGGCAGATAGCCGACATGCTGGCCCAACTGGTCCGAAGGCCAGTTCCAGACCTCCGCTCCATCCAGCCTGACATGGCCGAGCGAAGGCTGCAGCGCGCCGACAATGAGACGGCAGAGCGTGGTCTTGCCGGAGCCCGACGAGCCGATCACGCCGCAGGTTTGGCCGGGCTCGACGCCGAAGCCTATCGCGTTCAGCAGCGCCTGCGACGTTCCCGGAGCGCGGTAGTGCAGGTTCTCGAGCGTCAGCCGGCCTTGCGGGCGGGGCAGGGTGACACCGGCCGCCTGCATCGACCCGGTATCGGCGAAAAGCTTGATCAGGTTGCTGCGCGCGGCACGCGCGCTGACAAGACTGCGCCAGGCGCCGATCGAGCGCTCTATCGGCGCCAGCGCGCGGCTGAGCAGGATGGAGGCCGCGATCATCGAGCCCGGCGTCAGTTCGCGGCGCAGGACGAGATAGGCGCCGAGGCCCAGCACGGCCACCTGAAGGGCGAGCCGCAGCGAGCGCGACAGGCTGCCGATGATGTTGGTGCGCTGCAAAAGCCGGGCCTGGAGGTTCATCAGCGACTGCTGGTTCCGCTCCCAGCGCCGCAGCGCCGGCTCTGACATGCCGAGCGAGCGCAACGTCTCGGCGCCGTCGATGAACTGGCCGACGGCTGCCTGGCTGCGGCGCAGCCCCGCCGCCGCCTCCTGGTTCTTGCGGCGGGTGAAGAAATCATTGGCAAGCGCACCGCAGAACAGGACCACCGCGCCGGCGAGGCCGACCACGCCCAATGCCGGATGCAGAAACCACATGAACGCCAGGAAGACCGGCGTCCATGGCGCATCGAGAAATGTCAGGATGCCGTCCCCGGCAATGAAGCTGCGCAGGTCCCCTACGTCCTTCAGGCCGGCTTCGAGGTTGCTGCCGGCCAGGCGCGCCTCCATTGTGCGCTCGATCACCGGTACGCTGAGCTGGTCGTCCAGCCATTGGCTTATATGCCCCAGCATCATGCGGCGGGCGTGTTCCAGCATGCCGTAGACGGCGATGGCGCCGATGACGGCGAGGGTGAGCCAGAGCAGCGTGTCGATCGAGCCGCTGGACAGCACCCTGTCGTAGATCTGCAACATGTAGACGGTGCTGGCGAGCAGCAGGACATTGGCGAGCAGGCTGAAGAGGAGGAGGGCCGGCGCCTGACGGCGCGCCAGATGCATCACCTCCTGGAATTGCGGTCTCGGTTGCATCACGGACACCCCCCGTTTCGATGCTTCACTGAGGTCAGTACGGGGGCAGCCGAGGCTGCCCCCGTTGGTTCTGTGTCAGGCGATGTCGACGAGGATGTGCTGCATCGCAGTTGCGTCTCCGTCCGCATCCGCCACCGAGACGCCGAAGTCGAGGTGCGCGTCGGGCGTCGTGGTCACAGTGGAGGTGAAGCCGATGTCCGTGATCTTCAGCACGTCGGTATCGACGGGATCGAAGTTGGTTGTCGTCGTGCTGGCGCCGCCAGAGCCGGTTGTCCCGTTCAGGCTGATCGCCGTGCCGGTGATCCCGTTGCCCGACTGCATGATCTGGATACCCTGGATCACGTAGTGCTCGCTGCCAGTGTTGTAGTCGTTCTGCTCGATGACCACGAGGCCGTCATTGTTATCGAGCGTGAACTCGGTGTTGTACGGGGCCGGCACCTGACCGGTCTTGAAGATGGCGGAGTTCGGCACGTAGATGGCCCGCGTGATCTCGTTGGTGCCGTCAGTCAGGTCGAGGATCAACATGAGGTCCTCGCTGTTGCCGATGCCGTCGAACTTCATGGCCACGGCGCTGGCCGTTGCCGTCGGGTCGGTAAACTCGGTCGCGATACCGACGTTGCTGTTAAAGAACCGCAACGTCAGCAACTCGCCGCTCTGGATCGTGTCCCCGGCGACACCGTTGGTGCTCTGCGTGGCAGACACCCACGTTTCATTGTTGTTGCTCACCAACTCGTGATGACCAATACCAGTGGTGAACGAGGTGTCGTTGGATTTCCCCTCGCCGTCGAGGGTCAAGCTGAACGGATTGGCTTTGTTGATCGAATTGCCGGTGAACTGCACATAGAAGCCATCGTGAGCCGGTGTGGCCGGATCATCGTTCTGCAACGTTTCCACCACGATCTTCGGGTGACCCGTGTTGCTCGTTGGCTGCTTGGACAAGAGCTCCGCGGTGTGGAGAACGTCGAAGCTGAAGCCCTCTAGCGGATCGGTCAGGGTGATGGTGTAAGTGTCGTTGACCTTGTCGAAGACGAGCGTGCCGCCCGCCGTGCCGGTCTGGACGCCGGCCGCCGGGTCCGCATCGTAGGTGAAGCTGAAATTGAACGCCGCGGAGGTGGCACTCTCCGACGCGAGCGTCACGTCCGATGTGAGGAGATTGCCTCCGCCGCCACCGACTATCGTGCCGGTGAGCCCGATCTGGACGCCGGCAAGCCCGGTGTTCTGGTCGACGAAGTCCGAATGCGTGGCATCGTAGAACGCAGCCGGGTGAGCATCCGCGCCGATGTCATACCCGAAGGCACCGGTGGCCGACGCGTTGGCCGCGTTGGCCAGAGTCTCGTGGGTCCCGGTGCCGTTGGTGGCGTCCTGGTCACCGTCGAACGGCACGGTGATCGTTGGACCGTCGTCTTTGAACACGAGGTTCTGGCCGATGTCGAGGGTGGCCGAATGGTGGTCGCCGTCCTTGTCGGTGATGGTCGCGGTGAGCTGGATCAGGTTCGCGGCGGCCAGGGTCGTGCTCTCGTCCGGGTCGCTGGTCGGATGGACCACTGCGCGGATCTGATCGAGGGTGACGTTGCCCGAGGCATCGACGGAGACGGTGAAGACGAGGTCGTTGGTGCCCGAGGTGTGGCCTTCGATGACGCTGCCGTTGAGCGAGAGGACGACCGCCTGACCGGTCAAGGTGTCGACAAGACCAGTCGAGCCTGCCGTAAAGCCTAGCGTATAGGTCAATGTGCCAGCCCCATCGGCGCCATAGCCCGAGCTGAAGTTGGCGGCGAAGCTCTGCGTGGCGTTGGTCGCAAGAACCGTCTCGTCGACGGTCAGCGTCGGCGCCGTGCCGGTTGTCGAGATGTGCGGACCATCGTCCTTGAAGTTGAGGTTTTGACCGATGTCCAGGGTGGCCGAATGGTGGTCACCGTCCTTGTCGGTGATGGTCGCGGTGAGCTGAATCAGATTGTCCGCGGCCAGGGATGTGCTGTCGTCGTCGTTGGCGGTGTTCGAATGGACCACCGCGCGGATCTGATCGAGGGTGACATTGCCCGAGGCATCGACGGAGACCGTGAACACGAGGTCGTTGGTGCCCGAAGTGTGACCTTCGATGACGCTGCCGTTGAGCGAGAGGACGACCGCCTCGCCGGTTGCCGTGTCGACGAGGCCGGTCGAGCCTGCCGTGAAGCCAAGCGCATAGGTCAGCGTGCCGGCCCCATCGGCGCCGAAGCCGGAGGTGAACGCGCCGGCGAAGCTCTGCGTGTCGTTGGTTGCAAGAACCGTCTCGTCGACGGTCAGCGTCGGCTCTGTGCCGGAAGTCGAAATGTGCGGACCATCGTCCTTGAAGTTGAGATTCTGGCCGATGTCGAGGGTGGCCGATTTGTGGTCACCGTCCTTGTCGGTGACGGTCGCAGTGAGCTGAATCAGATTGTCCGCGGCCAGGGACGTGCTGTCGTCGTCGTTGGCGGTGTTCGAATGGACCACCGCGCGGATCTGATCGAGGGTGACATTGCCCGAACCGTCGACGGAGACGGTGAAGACGAGGTCGTGAGTGCCGGAGGTGCGGCCCTCGACGACGCCGCCGGCAGTGACCGACAGGACCACCGCCTCATTGGTCGCGGTGTCTACCAGCCCGGACGCGGTCCCGGTGATGCCGAGCGCGTAGGTGAGCTGGCCGGCGCCGTCGGCGCCGAAGGACGAGCTGAAGTTGGCGGCGAAGCCCTGAGTGTCGTTGGTCGTAAGAACCGTCTCGTCGACCGTCAGCGTCGGCTCCGTGCCGGTCGTCGAGATGCTCGGCCCGTCGTCGTCGAAGTTGATGAAGGAGCCGACCTGTTCGGTATAGGCGTTGGGGGTTGACGACGTGAAATGGACTTCGGTGACGTCGCACCCTTCGTTCGAATCGACCCCCGTAATCGTCAGGCGATCCATTTGGCTGGCGGTGGTGATATCGACGGTTGTGACGTTGTCCAGCCCGGTGATGGTGACGGCGTTCCCGGTGCCACTAAGCCCGGAGACGTGGACGGTGCCGCTTCCCGTGGCATAGTCGCCATCGGTGGTGATGATGGAGGCAAACCCCGATTGGCCCGTCAACTTGATGCTGGTGATGTCGACGGCGTTGGTTGTGGTGCCGTCAAAGAAATCCGAGCCTTTCTCGTTGCCCGTATTGTCGAAGGCCTTGATCGTGATGTCCACGCGCAAATTCGGATTGGAGGGCGTGATCTGGTTGATCGTGAACCCGGCCTGCGTGATATTGTCGAGATGGCTGCCGTACTGGATTTGCGAGCCAGTACCCGCGGCCAGGGTGCCGCCGGTGACGAAATCGATCTGTAGCGTTTCGGTCGGATCGATGCTCTGATTGGCGATGCCGAAGCCCTGTGTGCTCACATTAGCGGTGGCATTGGTCGTCCCGACAAAGGCTGTCACCAGAACCTGCTTGGAAGCGTCATCGGGCGAATTGATAATGTAGAAATCGTGATTGCCGGGAGCGGCATTCGCGCCCGAGAAGCCGACTGTGGTCGTCCCCGAGACCGATGCGAACACCTTGTCGGTCAGATCGATGCGATCGTCCGGGTTGGTCGTGTCCGGATTGAGCAACGGCACATACTGGACCAGGTAAAGGTCCGCATGGGTTGCGCTCGTGGAATCCAGCCCGAACGAGAAGGCGAGCGGGCCGTTCGCGGCGGGCGCGGCAGACGCGTCAGAGGTGCCAATGACACCGATTACGACGTTTGGATGAGTCGGGTCCTGGAACAGCCAGACATAATTGCCATCGACCGTCTTGATGCCGCTGTTGACGCCGACGGTGGTGGAAAACGGGGTTCCGGAGGCATTCTGCGTGAGAATGATCGAGTTGATGGTTTCCCCGGCGCTCGCCGAAGCCACCACGAAGTCGGACTGGAAGGCGACCTCTATTGATGTGCCGAGAGTGAGAAGATATGTCAGCGTGGTGTTGGTGTTGTACGGCGCAACGGCCGGGTTAATGTCGTCGTCCTGAAGGCCGGTGGTCTCGTCGATGATGATATCTTGAGCTGTGATGTCGAGTGCCATGAAATCTCTCCCTGGTTTCAATGCGACAGGCAGCCCCCAACGCTGCTGGGCACCCGGCCGCGCGAACGCGCGTCCGCTGACTTGCGTCAACGCCACGCATTTCGGTTAAGGCGAAATTGAACAGTGAGTTGGCTATAAGGGGGTAGAGGGTTTCGGAGGAGCCGCCGCTGCCCTCCGCGCCATGCCCCCTTAGGCAATGCTGGGCGGATGCGTCCTGTGCGCATCGGCGACCCGCCCACGGTGGGCGCCAAAGATCAACGATGAGGGCATACTCAACCCCGCCCCTCTTCAACAGGCCATTGACTGCCTGTTACGCCTCCCGCTCAGAACATGAGCAACAAAAAGTTTACTCTTATTTGTGGAAACTTAAAATCGGACCATTGCCTTTTTGAAAAAAATGTGAACAGGAAATGGTCCAACGGATTGTGGGACCTTCGTCCCTGTACATCATAACCGTATGAAACTAAAAGAGAATATTACGGTGAACCATCTACCGAATCGGGATGATATGCGGCGAAGAGAACTGAAAAAGCCGATGCAACCCATGCTTGCCGTGGCACCTATGATGGACTGGACAGACCGCCATTGCCGGTTCTTCCACCGCCAGCTGACGCGCCGCGCGCTGCTTTATACCGAGATGGTGGTGGCGGACGCGGTTATCCACGGCGCGCGCGAGCGGCTGCTTGGATTCGACGATGCCGAGCATCCCGTTGCGCTGCAGCTCGGCGGCTCCCGTCCGCGAAAGCTTGCCGAGGCGGCAGTGATCGGCGAAGCCTTCGGCTATGACGAGATCAACCTCAATGTCGGCTGCCCGTCCGACCGCGTCCAGTCAGGCACGTTCGGCGCCTGCCTGATGAAGATGCCGGCGCTGGTGGCGGAATGCGTCGCGGCGATGAAGGCGGCGGTGAATATCCCCGTCACCGTCAAATGCCGCATCGGCGTCGACGATCAGGACCCCGAACCCGCTCTCGACACGCTGGCAGACGGCGTGCTCGCTGCCGGCGCCGATGCGCTCTGGGTGCATGCCCGCAAGGCGTGGCTGGAGGGGCTCAGCCCGAAGGAGAACCGCGATATCCCGCCGCTCGACTATGCGCGCGTCTACCGGCTCAAAGCCAGGAAGCCGAACGACTTCATCGGCATCAATGGCGGCATTCAGTCACTCGACGAGGCATCGGAGCATCTTGGCCATGTCGACGGCGCCATGCTTGGCCGCGCCGCCTACCACACGCCGGGCATCCTCACCGGCGTCGACACCGCGTTCTATGGCGAAGCGCCTGCCGCCTTCGACTATGCGGCGCTGATCGAGGCGATGGCCGGATACGCCGCGCGCCATATCGAGAAGGGTGGGCGGCTCGGCCATGTCACGCGCCACATGGTCGGGCTGTTCCATGGGCTGCCGGGCGCGCGACGCTACCGGCAGATCCTGTCCACCGACGCCAACAAACCCGGCGCCGGGCCCGAGGTGCTGAAGGCGGCGTTCGAAGCCATCGATTTCGCGGCGGCGGAAGCCGAGGCTGCCTGACGAATCGGCCGAGCGGTCAATCCCGCAGGATCATGCGGTCGCCACGCACGTCGAAACCCGACAGCGAGCCGATGAAGTTCATGCCAAGCAAACTTTGCTCGAGCATGCCGGGTGCGGCCACCATCACCGACATGTCCTTGCGCACGATGCCACCGATGGCCACCTCGTCGGTCCTGACGGTGGCCGCGCGCGCCATGCCGTTGGCGGTCGAGACGTCCACTGTGAAGCTGAGCGCCGCCAGATTGAACCCCGCGGCCTGGGCGTCCTCCGCCGTCAGCACCGTGCTGGTCGCGCCGGTGTCGACCACCGCCCGCACCGGTCTGCCGTTGATCAGTATGCGCGCCTCGAAATGGCCATTGTCGGCCTTGTCGAGCGTCACCGTCGCGCGGCCATTGTCCACGCCCAGCGCCAGCGGGCTGCCTGGAACGAGGCCGGCGGTGACACGGCTGGCAACGTCCTGCAGCTCGTAGCGGTACTGGTAGGCGGCGATCAGCGCCAGCACGATTGCCGCCCAGATGCCGAGATTGCGCGCCATGTCGCCGCGCGGCCGGCCCGAGCGGGCGACGCTGGCGCCAATCACCGATATCAGGACGCCAACCCAGATGAGCCGGCTGAAATCGCGGTTTGCGATGCCGAAGGTGCTGCCGGCGGAATCGTTCATCATCAGCAGGATCAGCCCGGCGCCGATCACCAGCATGACGATCCAGAACAGGCGGTTCATGGCCGGCCCTTTCTCACAGCCAACCCTTTCTCACAGCATGCCGCGCTCGCGCGCCATGCGGGCGCGCCGCGTCTCGCGGCGCGGCCGTCGCTCGACCGTCTCCAGCCTGGCCGGGAGCTCGGTCATGACCGCCCGCCGGTCCTGCGGCGTCATCGCGAGCCAGCCGGCGATTTCGTCGCGCGTGCGGCCGCAGCCGAAGCAGAAGCCGGATTTCATATCGATCGAGCAGACGAGTATGCAGGGAGACTCGATGGCGGTCATGCTGTTCTCTTGCCTTCACTCCACATGGTGCAACCGCAAAGCCAATGCAAGCCCTCCGCAATGCGCCGCCGGCCGGCGCTTTCGCGGCATGGCCGGCGGTTGTGTCGTGCAGCGAACGCAGCTATGCCGCAGCCCATTCCAGTAAGAGACCGCATCCGACATGACCGCAAAGCCTTTCGATGATTTCCGCACCCTGCTCGCGACGCTGCCGCCGGCGGACGCCGCCGCCGAAGCCCGCGTGCGGGCGCTGTTTGCCAAGGCCGACAAGCCGAAAGCCTCGCTGGGGCGGCTCGAGGACATCGCTGCCTGGCTCGCGGCCTGGAGCGGGCGCGCACCGCCGGCTATCAACCGGCCACTGGTGGCGATCTTCGCCGGCAATCACGGCGTGGTGCGGCACGCCATCTCGCCGCGGCCGGTGGCGGCCACCGCCAATGCGGTCGAGCTTTGCGCCGCCGGGGGTGCCGCGATCAACCAGGTCTGCATCGCCAACGACCTCGGGCTGAAAGTCTTCGATCTGGCGCTGGATATTCCAACGGGCGACATCACCGAGGAGGCGGCGCTCGACGAGCGCGGCTGCACCGCCACCATGGCCTTCGGCATGGAAGCGGTCGCGGGCGGTGCCGACCTTCTTTGCCTCGGCGATCTCGGCGTCGGCAATTCCACGATCGCGGCCGCACTGTGCGCCGCGCTCTTCGGCGGCAAGGGCGCCGACTGGGTCGGGCCGGGATCGGGCGCGGACAAGACAATGATCGCGCGCAAGGCCGAAGTGGTCGACCGGGCGCTGGCCTTCCACGGCGCCAGCCTCGGCGATCCGCTCGAAGCCCTGCGCCGGGTCGGCGGCCGCGAGCTCGCGGCAATCTGCGGCGCCATTCTGGCTGCCCGCATGCAGAAGATCCCCGTGCTGCTCGACGGTTTCGTCGCGACCGCCGCGGCCGCGGCCCTGCACAGGGTCAATCCTTCCGCGCTCGACCATTGCCTGCTCGCCGGCCTGTCGCCCGAGCCCGGCCATGCCAAGGTGGCGGAACGGCTCGGGATGCGGCCACTGCTCGATCTCGGCCTCGGCCACGGTGAAGGGGTAGCGGCCGGGCTTGCCGCCGGTCTCGTGAAGGCTGCCGCGCTCACCAGCTCAGGCATGGCGGCGGCTGTTCGGCTCTGAGAGGTCCTGGAGCTAGCGCCGTCGCGCGGCCACCGCCTTGGTCGGCAACGCCGGCAATTCCTCCATCACTCGGCTCAGCGGGAAAATGGCGATCGCCTCGGTGCCTTCGCGGAGCTTGGACTGGAGCTCGAACTCGCCGCCATGCATGTCGAGCAGGCCCTGGACGATCGGCAGGCCGAGGCCGGTTCCCTGCTCGGCGCTCTTGATGGCGATCGATCCCTGGCCGAAGGCGGAAAGCACCACCGGGATTTCCTCTTCCGGAATGCCGGGGCCGTTGTCCTTGACCGAGATATACTGGCCGCCGCCCGCCGTCCAACCGACGCGGACGCGAACCTCGCCGCCCGACGGGGTGAACTTGATGGCATTGGACAACAGGTTGAGCGTGATCTGCCGGATGGCGCGCTCGTCGCCAAACAGGCGCGGCAGGGTGGTCTCGAATTCCTGGATGACGCGGATATCCTTGTTGCGGGCCCTGAGCTCCATCATGTGGCAGCAATCCTCGACAATCGTCACCAGCACCACCGGCTCCTCGTTGAGCTGATAGCGGCCGGCCTCGATGCGCGACAGGTCGAGGATCTCGTTGATCAGGTCGAGCAGATGCTGGCCGGATTCGTGCACATCGTGCGCGTAATCGCGGTACGTCGGGTTGTTCATCGGCCCGAGCACTTCATTGGCCATCACTTCGGAGAAGCCGAGGATGGCGTTGAGCGGCGTCCTGAGCTCATGGCTCATCGAGGCGAGGAAGCGCGACTTCGCCAGGTTGGCGTCCTCGGCGCGCCGCCTGGCCTCGTCGGACATCGATTTGGCTGTCTCCACCTCGGCGATCAGCGCGTCCTTCTCGGAGCGGAAGGAGAGGATCATCCACGAAGCCTGGTTGAGATGGCGCGCGACATAGGCGAAGAAGGGCAGGGCAGCGACCAGGAGCGCCGCCATGATCGCTTCGATCGGCATCCACAGGCGTATGATGGTATAGACATAGACCGCGACGGGGACGGCGAAGGTCGCAAGCAGGGCGCCGCCTAGCGAGGATGCCATCACGGCGGTAGTCGCCATGGCTGCCAGAAGCACCATGGCCTTGGCGACGTGGAACTGGTCGACCTGGCATGTATCGCAGCCGAGCCACGCGAACCAGGCCCAGCCGAGACCGCAGAGCGAATGGCCTATCAGGAACTCGCGGTGCGTCCGCACGGGGTCGAGCTCGGCTGCTTCCGTGCGCTCGATGCGACGCGCCATGAAGGCGACGATGGTGTAGCAGAGCAGCGTGAACAGCGCCCAGACGGTAACTTCTCTGCCAAGGCCGGCAAGGCGGCCGACCGCCGCCACGGAGAGCACCAACAGCGGGATCGCGGCCGCGCTGACCACCATGGCGCGCGCATGCAGCTTGAGGAGCTCGCGGTCGAAATCGAGGCTGCCGGCCTGCTGCGAAAGACGGTCACGCGTCCTGCGCACCGCGCGGGCCACATCGCTGTTGCGATGCGGTTTCCTGCGGTCCACAATGAATTTGTCCGCTGTGTCCGAGCGTAGCAAAGGCATGCAAGTTCAATTTCCGCGCGCAGCGATTTCAGTTCGTTAAGCTACGTTCGAATGATTAAGAGATTGTTTGCCATATGAGCCGTTCCTGGTCGCGAAGACCGCGCCGGCGATATGCACCAGCCCCGCCGCGGAGCCTTGGACGCAAGCTGGCGGATTACGCGCTGACCGCGGTCGTGCTCGGACTGCTCATCCTGGTTGCGGCGCGGCTCGACCGTTTCGAGACGCGCAAGGCCGAGGGCATCGCGGTCGTCAATGATGGTGATTCTATCACGCTCGGTGCCGAGCGCATCCGCATGCGCGGCATCGATGCGCCGGAATACATGCAGACATGCCGCAAGGACGGCGCCGACTATGCCTGCGGCAAGCTCGCGCGGCAGTCGCTGGTGCGGCTGATCGCCAGCAGGCCGGTTTCCTGCAGCGGCTGGCAGCGCGACCGCTACGGCCGGTTGCTCGGCGACTGCAAGGCAGGCGACGCGGATCTCAACCAGGCGCAAGTGCAGGCCGGATGGGCCGTCGCCTTCGGCGACTTCGAAGCCGAGGAAGCGGTCGCGCGGGCCGCCAAAGCGGGTATCTGGGCCGGCTCCTTCGAGAAGCCGCAGGACTGGCGCGACAGCCACCGCGACCAACCGGTCGAAAGAAAGCACGGCATGGCGGCTTTGCTCGGCGATGCGCTGCGCGAGTTCTTCCGCTTCCGGTGATGCCGCTTCCGTTTGATGCATGTCGTCTCCCAAAACCGCTGCGCACTTTTGGGCGACATGCATTGAAGCGTGGCCTATGATCGGGAAGGAAGATCGGAGAAAGAAATGAAGCTGTTCGATGGCGGCCGCGCGCCCAATCCCAGGCGGGTTCGGGTTTTCCTGGCGGAGAAGGGGCTGACCGTTCCGCTGGTGCTGATCGATATGGGCGCGCTGGAGCATCGCGAGCAGCCGGTGGCGTCGCGCAACCCGCTGCGGCGGCTTCCGGTGCTCGAGCTCGACGACGGCACCATCATCACCGAATCCATCGCCATCTGCCGCTATTTCGAGGAGCTGCATCCGGAGCCCGCCTTGTTCGGAAAAGGCGCGCTCGGCAAAGCCATGGTCGAGATGTGGCAAAGGCGCTTGGAGTTCAACCTCTTCAGTTGCGTGGCCGCCGCCTTCCGGCACATCCATCCGGCGATGAGGGACTGGGAGGTGCCGCAGATCCCGGAATGGGGCGAGGCCAACAAGCCCAAGGCCATCGAGTTCCTGCATCTCCTCGACCGCGAGCTGGCGGACAGGGAGTTCGCAGCCGGCGACACCTATTCGGTCGCCGACATCACGGGGCTGATCGCCATCGATTTCATGAAGCCGGCGCGCATCAAGGTGCCCGAAGAGTGCACGAATGTTCTGCGCTGGCACGCGGCGCTCGCCAGCCGGCCGAGCGCCGCTGCCTGAGCAACGTCGTGGACCAACTGCGTGACATGACCGACGAGCTTGAGCGCCTGACGGCGAGGGTGCGAGCCTGCCGCATCTGCGTCGAGCATCCGCGCGGCAGGCCTTTGCCGCATGAGCCGCGGCCGGTGCTGCTGCCGTCGTCGAAGGCCCGCATCCTGCTCGCCAGCCAGGCGCCGGGCACCAAGGTGCACATATCGGGCATGCCGTTCACCGACGCTTCCGGGGATCGCCTGAGACAGTGGCTCGGCGTCACCAGTGACGAGTTCTACGACACGGAAAAATTCGCCATCGTGCCGATGGGCTTCTGCTTTCCGGGGCAGGACGCCAAGGGCGCGGACCTGCCGCCGCGCCGCGAATGCGCGCCGGCCTGGCGCGCTGCGCTCATGGCGCTGATGCCGCAGATCGACCTGGTGTTGACAATCGGCGGTTATGCGCAGTCGTGGCACATGGGCGCCGCGCGTGGGGACTCGCTGACGGAAACGGTCAGGAACTGGCGCGCGATCTGGGGTGCGGCGGCCGGGCCGAAAGTGCTGCCGCTGCCGCATCCGTCATGGCGAAACACCGGCTGGCTGAAGAAGAATCCCTGGTTTGAAATGGATTTGCTGCCATTCCTGAGGTCGGAAATCCGCTATCGCATCGGATAGGCATCCGGCAAGAAATCACTCGCTTTTGCTGCGGTTGGCAGAATTTCTTTCTTGTGAAAGGCCATGATAAAAGGGAATATAGCGAAACTATTCCCCTGGAGTTCTCCCGATGGATCGCCTTGACCGAAAAATTCTCCGCCTCCTGCAGGAGGACGCGACACTTGCGGTGGCCGATGTCGCCAAGAAAGTCGGCCTGTCGACCACGCCGTGCTGGCGGCGCATCCAGAAGCTCGAGGAAGAGGGTGTCATCAAGCGGCGCGTCGCCATTCTCGACCACGAGAAGGTCAATGTGCGCGTCACCGTCTTCGTGTCGATCCGCACCAACTCGCACAGCCATGAATGGCTGCGGCGTTTCTCCGAGGTCATCCAGGAATTCCCGGAAGTGGTCGAATTCTATCGCATGAGCGGCGATGTCGACTATCTGCTGCGCGTCGTGGTGCCGGACATTGCCGCTTATGACGCCTTCTACAAGCGGCTGATCGCCAAGATCGAGATCCGCGACGTGTCGTCCTCCTTCGCCATGGAGCAGATCAAGTACACGACCGAAATCCCGCTCGACTATATGATCCTGGACAAAGAAGCGGGCGCGAACGCGGCGTGAGCGCTGTCTGAAGCGACAGGGCTTAATTCTTCTTTTTGTTGAGGAAATTCCACGGCGAGTTGACCGGCAGCGTGACGGCGTCCGGCACGCTGTCGACATCAGACACCTCGGCCTTGCGCACCGTGTAACCCGACTGGACGATCAAGACGCCGTCGAGGATGAAGAGCTGGCTCTTCTCCATGCCGGGCTTGAGCACGCCGGTGACGGACACCGGCTGGTATGCCTCAGCCATCTTGTAAGGATGCGCAGGCGCCACCAGCACGATCTGGTTGGGCGGCGGCGTCGGCATGTGGCTGCAGGCGCCGGTCCACGGCACCAGCAGGAACTGGTAGACGAGGTCGCCCTCGCGATCGACCGGCAATGCATAGCCGGCCAGCTGGACGGTCTTGTCCTTTAGACCGTGCGACAGCGTCTCGCCGTGGTCGGGCAGCTTCGCCGCAATCATCGGCAGGTTGGTGTCTGGCGCAACAGCCTGCGTCGCGGGGCGCAGATCCTTCCAGAAGATATGCATGGGTTCAGCCGAGGCTTGGGTGACGGCAAAGCCAAGTAGGGCAGCGAGGACCGTGCCTTTGCTGAGACGATGGTTCATTGGCTCCATCCTTGGCCGGCTCGTGATCGTGAGCGGGTAAGCCGTGTGATCCATGAAGCATTTTTTGCGCCTCGATGGAACTGGCCGGCTCCATCACGCGGATAGCCGGCGGTCGTGGTAGGTCGAACCGAAAGAATAGGGAAAATCTGCGAGCACGCCTTGCGTGATCGCCCGGATGGCGCAGAAAATAGCATGACTACGCCGGCGAACCGACTGCGCCGCGTAGTGCATCGCCCATCAATGTGGAGAAAAGCACCGTGCCATCCCGCCACGATCTCGAAGGGCTGATGAAATTTCTTGCTCGTGACGAATGGCGCGAATGCTTCGAGGCAGTTTTCAACGAGCATTTCGGCCCGGTCCTCGAGGGCGAAGGGGAGTTTGAAGATCTTGCCGAAGTGGTCGGCGATTACTGGACGATGGCCCTTTGGGGCTGCGCTTTCGAGGATTTCCTGACGCAGGATTTCGAGGGCGAACCCAGCAATATGGTCGATGAGTATCTGAAGCGCCGAGGCTGGAAGGAAAGCGCGCAATCAAGGGCTTACATGGTGGCGCTGCGCACCTCAGTCATGAGTTTGTATGAGGTGAGCGACGTGGTTCCCGGAACGTCTTTCATGGCACGCGACCTTATCCGCGGCGGTGAGCCGATCGCCGTCAGCGAGGGCACTGCTACCAAGACTTTGAAGCAGTGGGACAAGCTTGCCGCGAGGATCGTCCCCGTCATGGGCAAAAACGTCATGGCCGGCGGTGTCTTGCCCTTTACCCCTCGGGCCACCGAAACATTGTTCGATGGGCTGCGGGGCCTGTTCGGCAAAAGAAACGCGAAAAAGCTACCGGCCATCAAGGATGACGAGCTGCAGGCTGCAGCATTCATGTTTACGCTCTCATGGCTGTTCGATGCCCTCGGAAGGGCTGCGGGGCCGCGGCTACAAAACACCGATGGCGACGAAATCGTATTCCACAACGTCCGCTTTCCGCTTGTAGCAGGCGTGAAACAGGAGGACATCGCTGCCCGATTGAACAATATTCCAGCCTTGTCTCAGGCGGACGCGAAATTCTGGAACTGGCTGGAGGAAATGCCGAAAGGCAGAGGCAAATCAAAAGCGGCGACCGCTCATGCCATAGACACCACGATGGACAACGGCCCGCTCGTGCTTGGTAATGTCGATTTGAAGGGCCGTTTCCTGCATCTGTCCGCCAATTCCGCAGCTCGGGCGGCGAGAGGGACGGCTTTGATCCAGCAGGCTCTCGGCGATCTTGTCAGGACACCTCTGACAGAAATCCGCACTGTCGAGCAGGTGAAAGCCGAACGGCCAAGCAAAGGTGCCAAAACATCGCCATCAAACATCCCGCCGGAAGTTGCCGAACAGAGCATCCACGACTACTTGGACCGGCATTATCTGGAAACGCTCGATCAGCCGGTCAAAATGTTGGGGAACAAGACACCGCGCCAGGCTGCCAAGACCGCAGCCGGTCGCCAGAAAGTCGCCGACTGGTTGAAATATATAGAGAACCAGACCGCCAAGCAGCCTGATCCGAGCCATCCGATGGCAACCTACAGCTTCGAGTGGATGTGGAAAGAACTCGGCGTCCACGATCTGCGGCGGTAGTGCGCTGCCATGGGCCAGCATCAACGGCTCAGCCGCATCACATGCCGGCGAGTGCCGGCGGTGCCGACCTCATTGAAGCCCCGCGCGACGAACATGTCGCGAAAACCCATGAAGCGATAGCTCGGCGCGGCCTCGTCGACCGGATAGGCTTCGATGACACGTGCGCCTTTGGTGAAAGCATGGTCGATCGCGGCATCGAGCAAGGCCGAGGCTAGGCCGCCCCAGCGCAAGGCCCTCGGCACGTAGAAGCAGACGATCGACCAGACGCCGGTCTCGCTGTCGTCCTGCTGCTTCGAGAGCCTCCGATAAGTCTCGCGCGGCGCGACCGAGCACCAGCCGACCATTCTGCCGTCGAGCTCGGCGACGATGCCGACCGGCGTGCCGGCATCGATCAGCGCCATCATCATTCGCTTCTTCTCGTCGTTCTCGATGTGCTCGCGGCTGGAGTGGCGCCAGGCCATGCACCAGCAATATTTCGGCGCTCCGGGCTGCTCGAACAGGCTTTCGAAGCGATCGCGTGTCTCCCGCGTCACCTCGATAAAGCGGATGCCGGCAAGGTCAGGTCTTTGCGGCTTCGAGCCGTTCGAGCTGTCTGGCATCCGTCAGTTCCTTGACAGCGTCCTTGCCGATCCAGCGCGCCGTCTTGTCAGACGATGCGGCCAGTTTCCGAGCCAACGCAAGGGCAGGGGCGTGCAGCGCCATCGACCGCTTGCCGATCTGCCGCAGCGCCCAGTTCACCGCCTTGCGGACGAAGTTGCGCGGATCGCCCGCATGCTTCTCGATCAGCGGCAGATAGGCGAGGAAGGTCGCGTCCGGTTCCTTCTTCAGGTGCACCGCGCCCCAGGCCAGCATGGCAAAGGCGGTGCGGCGCACGAACTCGCGCTTGTCGTCGGCAAATTCCTCGATCAGCTCACGCCAAAACGGCGTTGCGGCAAAGAGGTCTGCAACAGTGTCGACGATCTCCCAGCTGTCCAAATCGGCGGCCCAGTGCCGGCATTGATCGATATCGAGCCTCTTCGGCTCGCCGGTGAAGGCGGCCATCAGCCGCGCCTCGCGAATGCCGGTGTCCCAGAGACGCAGCGACCGTTCGTGGTTCTTCTTCAGCGTGCGCGCCAGCGGCCGCAAGTCGGAATTGCCAATGCCAAGCGCGGCTCTTGTGTTGATGCCGAACCGCGCCATGCCGGTCAGGTGCTCCTCCGTGCCGATCGAGCGCAAATGGGCGACGATGTCGTCGGCGCTCCATCTCGGATCGGGCAGGGCCATCGCCGTCTATTTTTCCAAGCGGGCGAGCAGCGAGGACGTGTCCCAGCGCCTGCCGCCCATGTCCTGCACGTCCTTATAGAACTGGTCGACCAGCGCCGTCACCGGCAGCTTGGCGCCGTTGCGATTGGCCTCGGCGAGGCAGATGCCGAGGTCCTTGCGCATCCAGTCGACGGCGAAGCCGAAATCGTATTTTCCGGCATTCATCGTCTTGTGGCGGTTTTCCATCTGCCAGGAGCCGGCAGCACCCTTGGAGATCACGTCGATGACCTTCCCGATGTCGAGCCCGGCCTTCTTGCCGAAATGGATGCCTTCGGCCAAGCCCTGGACAAGGCCGGCAATGGCGATCTGGTTGATCATCTTGGTGAGCTGGCCGGCGCCGGCCGGCCCCATCAGCCCGACCATGCGGGCATAGGCGTCGATGACGGGCTTGGCCCTTTCGAAGGCGGCCTGCTCGCCGCCGACCATCACTGTCAGCACGCCGTTCTCGGCGCCCGCCTGGCCGCCCGAGACCGGTGCGTCGAGGAAGGAAAATCCGGCCTTTTCAGCGGCTTCGGCGAGTTCACGCGCGACTTCTGCCGAGGCTGTCGTGTTGTCGATGAAGACGGAGCCCTTCTTCATCGCCGCGAAGGCGCCGTTGGTACCGGTCGTCACCGAACGCAGGTCGTCGTCGTTGCCGACGCAGGAGAAAACGAAATCCTTGCCCTCGGCCGCCTCGGCCGGCGTCGGCGCCAGCCGGCCGCCATGCTGGGCGATCCACTGCTCGGCCTTTGCCGCGGTGCGGTTGTAGACGGTGACGTCGTGGCCGCCCTTGTTCTTGAGATGTGCGGCCATCGGGTAGCCCATGACGCCAAGACCGAGAAATGCAAGCGATGCCATAGAAACCTTCCGGGAACGAATTTACAGCTGCGGAAGCTCTATGCCCTACAGCGGATTCGTCAAGGCGCGCGGAGCCGCACCGCTTGGTGCAGGCCGATGCGCAACACTCGCGTCGAAAGAACGCGATGCGCTCTAAGTCTTTGATGCATGTCGTTGTCCCAAAATGCCGCGCACTTTTGGCATGCATTAGCGTTTGAGGTGAATGGTGATCCGCCGCTCGATCCATTCGACGCCATGGCGCAGGATCTCTACCATCACCAGATAGACGATCGCCACCCAGATATAGGCCTGGATGTCGAAGGAGTTGGCGTAGGCGAGCTTCGCATTGCCCATCAGGTCGTAGACGGTGATGATGGCGACGATGGCTGAGGCCTTGATCATCAGGACGAGTTCATTGCCGTAGGGTCTCAAGGCCACGACAAACGCCTGCGGCAGGATGACCTTGCGCAGCGTCTCCAGCTTGTGCAGGCCGAGCGAAGCGGCGCCCTCCCACTGGCCCCTCGGCACGCTCTCTATCGCGCCGCGCAGGATTTCTGCCTGGTAGGCGGCGGTGTTGAGCGAGAAGGCGAAGACGCCACAATAGAACGCCTCGCGGAAGAACCACCATAGTCCAACCGTCTCGAGCTGCGGCCGGAACGAGCCGATACCGTAGTAGACCAGATAGGTCTGCGCCAGTAGCGGCGTGCCGCGGAAGAAATAGACGTAGCAATAGGCCAGACCGGACAGGATCCGGTTCTTGGACATGCGGGCGTAAGTGACGGGCAGGGACAGGATTGCGCCGGCAATCATTGACGTTGTCACAAGCGCAAGCGTCGTTCCCAATCCGCGCAGGTAGGCAGGCGCGTATTTGGCAAAGAATTCGCCGTTCCAGGCGTGGACGAGATAAGCCAGGATACCGAGGCCGAAAAGGATCCACAGACAGACGAGCGAGTAACCGACGATGCGGGCGCGCGGCCAGCCGCGCGCCTGGGGCGGGGGCCTTTCGACCGCGATAGCCTGACTGATGCTCATCGTGCCTCCCTCCGTCCGAGCGAGCGCAGGATGTAGCCGGTGGCTATCGACGACAGGATGGCCAGGACAAGGAAGACCAGTGCCGCGACGCTGTAGAAGAGGAACGAATGCTTGGTGACGCGGGCGGCCACGCCGGCATTGCGCAAGGTTTCCGCGAGATTGACCACCGACACCAGTGACGTGTCCTTGAGCAGGATCAGCCAGCAGTTCTCGAGACCGGGGAAGGCGATGCGCAGCAGTTGCGGCAGGATCACAAGCCGCATCGTCTGCCATTTTGAAAGGCCGATGGCGTAACCACCCTCATACTGGCCCTTGGGAATGGCGCGAAAGGCGGAGAGAAAGACTTCGCTGCTATAAGAGGAGAAGATCAGCGACAGCACGATCAAGCCGGCGACGAAACTGTCCACGTCGACCGTCGCGTCGGGCCAAATCAAGCGGACCAGGTGTTGCAGGATAAGCGGCATGCCGAAGAAGAACAGGAACAGCGTCACCAGCTCCGGCAGGCCGCGAAAGACCGTCGTGTAGATATTGGCTGCGAGCCGCAGCGATGGCTCTTCGTGCTGCTTGGCGAAGGCGACGAAAAACCCGATCGTCAAGCCGATCGGCAGCGTGGCCAAGGCCAGCGCGATCGTGACCAGCACGCCAGAGGCGATATCGTCACTCCAGCCATCGGGCCCCCAACTGAGAAGTGTCCAAATGCTTTGGGCCGGCATTGGCGGGGCGTGTCTCCGTGGCGATCCTGGAATGGAGGAAGGGCGGTGAGGTGATCTTCACCGCCCCGAGCGCAACGATCAGGACTCGGCGCCGTAGACGTCGAACTTGAAGTACTTGTCGTTGATTTCCTTGTACTTTCCGTTCTTGCGGATGGCGTCGATCGCGGCATTCAGCTTGTTGACCAAATCGGTCTCGCCCTTGCGCACAGCGATACCGGCGCCGGGTCCGAAGATCTCGACCGGTTGCGGTGAAGGCTGGCCGAGGATCTTGCAGCAGGCTCCGTCGGGCGAATCCAGCCACTGCTGCAGCACCACGATATCGTCCTCGATCGCGTCGAGACGGCCGTTGGCGAGATCTGCCTGCTCCTCGGGGCTGCTCGGGTAGCCCTTGATGGTGCTGTCCGTGTAGGTCTTCGAGGCATAGTTGAAATGCGTCGTCGTGGTGGCGACGCCGATCGTCTTACCGGCGAGGTCCGCCTTGGTCGTGCCCTTGAGCGGCGAATCCTTCGGCACGGCGATCGCCGAGGGCGTGTTGTAGTATTTGTGGGTGAAGTCGACCTTTTGCTGGCGCTCGGGCGTGATCGACATCGATGCGACGATGGCGTCGAACTTGCCGGCCTGCAGCGCGGGGATGATGCCGTCCCAATCCTGGGCGACGAAGGTGCACTTCACCTTCATTTCGTCGCAGAGCGCCTTGGCTATGTCGATGTCGAAGCCGACCAGCTGGCCGTCCGAGGTCAGGTTGTTGAAGGGTGGGTACGCGCCTTCGGTGCCGATCCTCAGGGTCTTTTCCTGAGCCTGGGCAACGCCAAGTGTCAGCAGCGCGGCCGAAGCGGCAAGCGCGATACGCAGTGCAATACGCATGATAATCCTCTCATATTGTCATGGCCGCTGTCCCGTGCGGCTCTTGTGGGCGTGCCTTTTTGACCGCCCGCTGCGTGGGATACTCCCATTCTTTCCGAGAAGAAAGCAACTGCAAATCAACAGCAAACGACAATCGCCGTCGGCCGCTGCGTTACTTGCCCGGACTGATGAGGCGGGTCGCGCGCTCGACAAAGTCGGCTATCGATTTCGTGTCGTCGAGGTCGAAGACCGGCAGGGTTTCGCCTTCGACTTTGAAATCCGCGGCGATGGCGACAATGTTCGGATCGCCGGCCGCAAGCGGCGTCTGGTCCTTGGCGTCGAGCCGCCGCGCCTCGATCTTCTTGTGCGCTTCGCGCTTGTAGCCTTCGACCAGCACGATGTCGGAGGGCGCCAGCCGCGCCAGGATTTCGTCCAGCTTGGGCTCGTCCTCGTTGCGCAGCTCATGCATCAACGCCCAGCGCCGGCTGGAGACGATCGCAACCTCCATGGCGCCGGCCTGGCGGTGGCGAAAGGAGTCCGTGCCAGGCTTGTCGATGTCGAAGTCGTGATGGGCATGCTTCACGGTCGAGACCGTCCAGCCGCGCCGCGCCAGCTCGGCGACCAGCTTCTCGGCCAGTGTCGTCTTGCCGGAATTCTTCCAGCCGGTGATGCCGAATACGCGTCTCATGGCTGCAGGCTTTGCAACAGACGTTCGGCCTCGGCAAGATCGTCCGGCGTGTTGATGTTGAAGAACGGGTCGATCCGCCGGCCCTCGGCTTCGATCATCGGAAACTCCACCTCGACAAAACCATGCCGCTCCATGAAAGCCGAAACCCGCCGGTTGTCCTCTTCGACCAGGAAATGGCGCAGCGCGTCGCCGAGGCCAAGGGGCCACAGGGCGAAAGTGGGGTGCCATCTGCCGTCGGAACTGGCGACGGCGATCGCGCCTGGCCGTTCGCGAGCGGCAGCGGCCAACCGTTCGACGAGATTGCCGGGGAAAAACGGCGTGTCGCCGGCGATGCTCACAAGCAACTGGCAGGCCGTGTTCGTCGCTGCCCATTCGAGGCCGGTTAGGATGCCCGCGAGCGGGCCGGCATAGCCCGGAACCGTGTCGGCAAGCACCGGAAGGTTCGTGCCGGCAAACCGCGCGGGGTCGCCATTGGCGTTGAGCGCCAGGGTGGCGACCTGCGGTCCGAGACGCGCGGCGACGTGGTCGATCAGCCTGGCTTTGCCCAGCGACAGCAGGGGTTTGTCGCCGCCGCCCATCCGCCGCGACTGGCCTCCCGCCAGGATGATTCCAGCAATGCTCCGGTCCATTGGGCCTATATGCCGTCCGGCGCCATGTCGGGTCCAGCGCTTTCGGCGGCAGGCTGCCGACGGCCGACGACGCGCTCTCGGTAGAGCGCATAAAGGCCGGAGCCGATGATGATCGAGGCGCCGATGATCATCGGCAGGTCGGGGATGTCGCCAAAGATGACCAAACCGAGCAGGATCGACCACAGCAAAGCGGTGTAGCGGAAGGGCGCGATGAAGGAGATGTCGCCCGAGCGCATCGCCATGATGATGAACTGGTAGCCGATCAGCACCAGCACCGCCGCCAGCGCCAGCAGCGCGGTTGCCTTGCCGCTCATCGGCGTCCAGCCGCCCATCGGCGACAGCAGCAGCGCGCCCAGGATGGTCATTGCGAGCGCGGTCGCCGTCGACACCAGCATCGTCGGAATCGCTTGCGGAATGCGCTTGGTGGCAAGGTCGCGCACGGCGCAGCAGGCGACGCTTGTCAGCGCCAGCAGCGAATAGGCGCTGAAGCCCTCGAAGCCCGGCCGCACGATGATCAGAACGCCGGTAAAGCCGACAGCGATGGCGAGCCAGCGGCGCCAGCCGACGCCTTCGCCGAAGAAAAGCGCAGCGCCCATCGTCACAGCCAGCGGCAGCGCCTGCAGCACGGCGGAGACATTGGCGATCGGCAGATGGGCAAGCGCAATCAGGAACGACACGGTGGCGCCGGCTTCGCCGGCGACCCGCATCGCCACCATCGGCTGCAGCATGGTGCGGGGATCGGCAAGCGCACCGCGCCGCCAGGCGAGCAGGCCGACGAAGAGCGAGGCGAAGGCGCCCCGCACGAACATGACCTGCGCCATATTCATCGATTCGGAGGAGAACTTGGTGATCGCGTCGTTCAGGGTGAAGCCGATCATGGCCACAACCATGAACAGCGCGCCGCGAAGATTGGGCGAGAGAGGCAAGGGCGTATCCGGTTAGGCTTGGATCAAGCCTCTAGCAGGCAGGCGGGAAACAGCAATGCCAAAGAACTGGGCCACAGCATTGTTGTGGCCCAGCTTGACTGAATCAGCGGTCTTATTTCTTCGGGGTCAACGTTTCGGTGCCGTTGCCGTCCTTGCCGGCGATGGTCCAGAGCCCGTGCAGCGAGCCGTCATCTTCTACCTTGTAGACGACGAGGCCGATTTCCTTGCCCATCACGTAGCCTGCCGAAAAGGCATTGTCGTTGCGCATGCAGATGCCGTCCGAGGTCGATCCGCCAGTTTCCCAATGGATCGTGCAGGTCGTCTCGCTGGTCAGCGTGATGGTTGCCTCGCCATCGTAAGACGAGCCGTCGAAATTGGTGCCGGAAACCGTGTAGGTGCCGCCGATCGACTGGGCGGCTGCCGGCATCGAAGCGACGCCAAGCATTGCGAGCGAAAGCATGAATTTGCGCATGAGAATCCCCCTGTATGCGAAAATCGCTTCTGGAGGCTAGGCCGGAACGGACCGGCGGTAAATCGGCCGGAAGTCCGCGCAGGAGGTTTATTCGCAGCGCTTTGTAGTCTCAGGGGGCGCGCAGGCTAGAGGCGATGGCTCCGGTCAGCGGATCGTATTTCGCCTTGAGCGACGAAGGATATTCGATCCAGACGCTGCGGATGACATCGTCCTTTCCGAACAGGCGCCGCTCGTAGAAGACCTTGTCGCCCTTCACGCCGGAGAGCACCGCCCAGTTCTTGCCTGTCTTGCTGTAGGTGATCTTGTAGCCAGGTCCGGTGTTCGCCTTTTCGCCGGCGACGAAGCTCTTAGGCGTGTCGTTGTCGACGTTGTAGATGCCGGAGCAGATAAGGCTGGCGCCATCGGGGCTCAGCCATTCTTGCCCATCGCCATTTTCGGGCTCCGGCAAGCGGTCGCTGAAAATCTCGTCCGGAAAGGTGCAAGCGGTCCCGAAGCGCGCATTGACGTAGGTGAATGGTTTTGCAACCGCCGTGGCCGCGACGATAGCCAGCAAGGACGACAAGGCGATCGCCAAAGGCGCGCCCTGGATCAGATGAAGATGCTTCATGGTGCCCCCAAGGTCAGTGACCAGGGTGATCCTGCACCAAATCGGAGAAAAAATCAGCCGCCGGTGACGCTCATATGGCGCGATACCGAGGGACGGCTGGTGCGGCGGTCGATGATGAAATCATGGCCCTTCGGCTTGCGCCCGATCGCCTCGTCGATGGCCTCGCCGACCAGCTCGTTGCTTTCGGAGGCGCGCAACGGCGCTCTCAGGTCGGCGGCGTCCTCCTGGCCGAGGCACATATAGAGCGTGCCGGTGCAGGTCAGCCGGACGCGGTTGCAGCTTTCGCAGAAATTATGCGTCATCGGGGTGATGAAGCCGAGCCTGCCGCCGGTCTCGGTGACATGAACATAACGGGCAGGGCCGCCGGTCTTATATGCGATGTCGGTCAGCGTGAACTGACGCTCCAGCGAGGCGCGCAGCAGCGACAGCGGCAGATACTGGTCGGTGCGGTCGGCGTCGATCTCGCCCATAGGCATGGTCTCGATGACGGTGAGATCCATATCGCGGCCATGCGCCCAGCGCAGCATCTCGGGGATTTCGACGTCGTTGAAGTCGCGCAGCGCCACGGCGTTGAGCTTGACCTTGAGCCCAGCCGCCTGCGCGGCGTCGATGCCTTCCATGACCTTGCCGAGATTGCCCCAGCGCGTGATCTGGCGGAACTTGTCGGCATCCAGCGTGTCGAGCGAGACGTTGATGCGCTTGACGCCGCAATCGGCGAGCTCGGTGGCAAAGCGCGACAGCTGCGAGCCGTTGGTGGTGAGCGTGAGTTCCTCAAGCGCGCCGCTCTCGAGGTGCCGCGACAGCTGGCGAACCAGATGCATGATGTTCTTGCGGACCAGCGGTTCGCCGCCGGTGAGTCTCAGCTTCCTCACGCCCTTTTCGATGAAGACGCTGCAGAGCCGGTCCAGTTCCTCGAGCGAGAGCAGGTCCTTCTTAGGCAGGAAGGTCATATCCTCGGCCATGCAATAGGTGCAGCGGAAATCGCAGCGGTCGGTAACCGACACGCGCAGATAGCTGATCGTGCGACCGAAGGGGTCGATCATGTCCATTTGCAAGCGTTTCCCATGGCCTGAGCGGCGTCGTTATATATCGCTATGTGATACGATCCAGTCCCGCATTCAAGATAGAAGGTCTTGATCTTTGGTAACATTCCCCGACCGACATTCTCTGTCGGCCGCCTCGCATGGCCTTTCCGCTTCGCGCGAAGCAGCGTAGGGAAGGGCGCGACGCATACAGGAAGAAACATGACGGCGCCGAAGGAACTGAGGGTCTCGAAGGACCGCAAGCTGCTCACCGTGACCTTTCCCGGGCACGAACCGTTCGAATTGCCGGCTGAGCTGCTACGCGTCGCCTCGCCCTCGGCCGAGGTGCAGGGCCATTCGCCGGACCAGAGGGTGACAGTGCCCGGCAAGCGCAACGTCGCGATCCTCAAGATCGAGCCGATCGGCAACTACGCGGTGCGCATCACCTTCGACGATTTCCACGACACCGGCATCTTCACCTGGAATTATCTTCACACGCTCGGCCATGAGAAGGACGAGCGCTGGAAGGCTTATCTGGCCGAGCTTGCCGAGAAGGGCCTCAGCCGCGACCGCTAGACTAGCCAGGGGCGCGGGAGCCCAAATTCGGCAACCGGTTGTCGTCAAGGCGTCATCGACATGGAGTAGCGCCGGCAAAAGGTCAGGAGGCAAAAAATGTCGCTCGTCACATCGGTCGAACAGCTCGAGACGCTCTACGGCCTGCCCGGCGAGGCCTCGTTGGTCAAGGAGCTCGACCATGTGATTCCCGAATATGCCGCCTTCATCGAGGCCTCGCCCTTCGTAGCGCTGGCGACCAGCGGGCCGGAAGGGCTGGACTGCTCGCCACGCGGCGATCTTGCCGGCTTCGTGCGCCTTATCGATGAAAAGACGCTGATGATGCCCGACAGGCGCGGCAACAACCGCGCCGATTCGCTGAAGAACATCATTCGCGATCCGCGCGTCGGGCTGCTCTTCCTGGTGCCCGGCTCGGGCACGACGCTGCGCATCAACGGCCGCGCCCATATCACTACCGATGCCGAGCTTTGCGCGTCCTTCACGGTCGACGGCAAGCCGGCCCGGTCGGTCACGGTGATCTCGGTCGACACCGTCTATTTCCAATGCGCCCGCGCCATCGTGCGCTCGGATCTCTGGAACCCGGCAAAGCATGTCGACCCGAAGTCGCTGCCGACGCCCGGCCGGATCCTCGAGATCACCAGCCGCAAGAACATCGACGGCGAGACCTATGACAGGGAATGGCCGGAGCGGGCGAAAAAGACGATGTGGTAGCAGGTGTCCCAATTTTCCGGTGAGGCCGCCATTTGCAGGCCAGCCTCGCCGGAAAAATCGGCAGACCTAAGCCAAGTCGTAGCAAACCTGCGCTCAGGCTTCCTTCAGCACCTCGGCGATCTTGCGCATCTGCTCGCCGATCATGTCGCACTGCTCCTGCGTCGACTGGCTCATCGCCTTCTCGATCAGCGCCATATGCACCTTCAGCGCACGCATCAACAGAGCCTCGCCGGCTTCCGTAAGATTGAGCCGCAGCACGCGCTTGTCCTTCTCGTCGCCTGCGCGGCGCAGCAGGCCGCGGGCTTCCAACTGTGGCAGCAGCATGGTGATGTTGGAACGGCCGACGAGCAGCTTGCGGGCAAGATCGTGCTGCGACATGCCGGGGTGGCGGTAGAGGTTCATCAGCACGTCGAGCTGCGCCGGCTTCAGGTCGAGCGGCGCGAGCTTCACCGCCAGCGTGCGCTCCAGCACATGGCAGGCGCGCGCCACCGCAACCCAGTTGCGAAAGCGCGGATTGTCCCAGGGCAGCTCTTGCTTAATGTTCATGTTTGAACTATTATGTTCATGCTTGAACGAATGGATGGACCGCCACTATGGCATCATTTGGATTGAAGGTCATCCGGGGCGTATTCGGCGCGGCCGAGCATGTCGCACCGCGCCTCAGCGGCCGCGCCGCGTTCGAATTGTTCTGCCGCACGCCCAACGTCAAGGCGCAGAGCGATGGCGAGCGTCGCGCCGTCGAGCGCGCTGCCGCATTCATGGCCGAGGCACGCCATCACAGGCTGAAGACCAGGACGGATTGCGTCGCGGCGCATGAGTTCCGGCCAGAGCCGGGCAGGGGCTCCCGCGGTACCGTGCTCGTCATCCATGGCTGGCGCTCGCGCACCGAATATATGCGCGCACTGATTGAAGGATTCCGGGACGCCGGCCACAAGGTCGTTTCGCTCGACCTGCCGGGGCACGGCCATTCTCTCGGCCGCCATCTCAACATGGTGACCGCTGTCGACGCGGCGCGAGTGGCTGGCGAATGGTTCGGGCCGTTCGCCGCCGTGGTCGGCCATTCCTTCGGTGGCGCGATCGCCGCCAATGCGGTCGCGGCCTCCGTGAAAGGCATGCCGCCGCTCGCGGCGCAGAAGCTGGTGCTGATCGCGGCGCCCAGTTCCATGCCTGCGATCTTCGATGACTTCAGCCGCAGGCTCAATGTAGGGCCGCGCTCCCGGGTCGCGATGGCAGACAGGGTGAAGCATCTGTCGGGCCGGCCGCTCAGCGAGTTCACCGGCGACCGCCAGCTTGCCGAGGTGCCGGTGCCGACGCTGGTCATCCATGCGCCCGACGATCGCGAAGTCCATGCCGACCATGCTAAGCGCTATGCGGGTGCCGGCGATCATGTGCGGCTCCATTGGGCCGAAGGGCTTGGCCACCGCCGCATCCTTGCCGACAAGGATGTCGTCGCGCGCGCGGTGGGCTTCGTGACGGGGCAGCACGAATCGATGCTGCACTAATCGGTCGATCAGTCCGCTTTCTTGTTCTGACCCGGCTCGACCGGCAGGCCGGCCGCCTTCCAGGCGGTGTAGCCGCCGAGAATATGCTTGACCGGCGTAAGGCCCATGTCCTGCGCCGTCTTGGTGGCAAGAGCGGAGCGCCAGCCGCCGGCGCAGAAGAAGACGAAGCTCTTGCCCGAGGCGAAGAACGGCTTGTGATAGGGGCTCTCGGGGTCGATCCAGAACTCCAGCATGCCGCGGGTCACATGCTTGGCGCCTGGGATCTTGCCGTCGCGCTCGATTTCGCGAGGGTCGCGCAGATCGACGAAGATCGTGTCCTCGTCCTCCAGCAAGGACGCGGCTTCCTCAGGCGACACGACTTCGATCTCGGCATTCGCCTCATCGAGAAGCTGACGATAACCCTTCTTCACGGCAGATCCTCCCGGCCACGATTTGCAGCCGCTGCAATTTCGATCACAAAGACCGCTTTTTGTCACGAAGCGATGTTGTCACGCCCGGCGCCGCACTACCATCGATGGTGACGCGACAATGCCTGAGTGTTCGCAAGCGTTTGGAACCGCGAACAGCCTTATCCGTTCCGAACCTCGTAAGGAGGTGAAACCGTTCTGCAACAGGCCTGCGGAAATTTATAGAAGCTTAACGGAATCAGTGTGAATCGGTATGATCGCGCCTTACATCCGCCATGTGGTGGGCGAGACCGTCTAACGGCGCGGAACGGGAAACCGGTTCAACCGGTGCGGGTGATGCATGAAAATCCTCGGCAACAAAAAGGCAGTCATGCCGATCGCGATTGCGGCTGCACTTGCCCTCGGGCAGCAGTCGGCGAGCGCGCAAGGCTTGTTCGACATGCTGTTCGGCGGCGGCATCCAGCACCATCCGCAAGGTGAATTTCCGCCGCCGCCGAAGCTGCGCAAGGTACAGCCAGGCGAGGGCGACGCGAGGATCAACAGCCCGACCTACAACGTCTACAAGGCTGACCGTCTCGTGCGCATCGACTTCAAGTCGCTGTTGCCTGCGTCACCGCCTGCGACCGCGCAGGACGCTGCCTTTGTGCCATCCGTGACGAGCACTGCGTTCCGCAACGCGCTGGCCGGGCTGGTCGACTATGAGCTTTTCGCCGAACCCGACATCGCCAAGGCGCTGATCGCCTATTATTCGGCCAATCCGGATTTCATCTGGGTGACCGGGGACACGCCTAACAGCAGGGCGCAGGACGCGGTGCGGGTGCTCGGCGAGGCGGCGAGCTATGGCCTGACGCCGGCCGACTACTCGGTCGACGTTCCGGCGGCCACGATTGCCGCCACGCCCGAAGAGCGGACCAAGGAACTGGTCCGCTTTGAGATGGCGCTGTCGGCGCGTGTGCTGCGCTATGCCCATGACGCCCAGAGCGGCCGCGTCGATCCGAACCGCATGACGGGCTATTACGATTTCCCGGCCAAGCCGCTCGATCTCGAAGCTGTGCTGAAGACGTTGGCGCACACCCAGGAAGTGCGCACCTATCTCGAATCGCGGCATCCGCAGAACCCCGAATACCAGGCCCTGCGCGTCGAGTTGGAATCGCTCCAGGCGAGCGAGGAGAACGAGATCGTTGTCGATCCGAAGCTGCATTTGAAACCCGGCGAAAGCAGCCCGGAACTGCCCAAGCTCTTGACGCTCATTGCCCGCAATCTCGATGACGAGATGGGCGGCGACTATGGCGAGATCCTTGCCAGGCTCGGCAAGAGCGAGGTTTACGATCCCGAACTGGTGCCAATGATCAAGGCCGTGCAGAAGCGGGCCGGCATGAAGGGCGATGGCGTCATCGGCCCGCGCACCGTTTCCTCGCTTGCCGGCACATCCAGGGCCGATAGGATCGAGAAGGTTCGTGTCGCGCTCGAAGAGCTGCGCTGGCTGCCTTCCGATCTCGGCAGCCCGCGCGTCTTCATCAACCAGCCGGCCTTCACCGCAAGCTACATCGACAATGGCGAGGAGAAGCTGAAGACCCGCGCGGTCATCGGCAAGGTCACCAACCAGACCGCCTTCTTCTACAACCAGGTCAAGCAGGTCGATTTCCATCCCTATTGGGGCGTGCCGCAGTCGATCATCGTCAACGAGATGCTGCCGAGGCTGCGCAGCGATCCGGGCTATCTCGACCGTGCCGGTTATGAGGTGACGGATTCCAGCGGCAGGCGAATTCCCTCGGCCGCGGTCGACTGGGGCGCCTACGGCGCCAAAGTCCCGTTCAGCGTGCGCCAGCAGCCGAGCGAGGCCAATGCGCTCGGCGAACTGAAGATACTCTTCCCCAACAAGCACGCCATCTACATGCATGACACGCCGCAGAAGTCGTTCTTCGAGCGCGACATGCGCGCGCTGAGCCATGGCTGCATCCGCCTGCAGGATCCGCGCGGCATGGCGGCGGCGGTGCTCGACACCTCGGTAGACGACATCGCCGAGAAGCTGAAGCGCGGCCATTCGACCGAGAATGTCACGCGCGTCATACCGGTCTATGTCGCCTATTTCACTGCATGGCCGGACATGTCAGGCAAGGTCGACTATTTCGACGACGTCTACGACCGTGACTCGAAGCTGATGCAGGCACTGGAGGCGACCGAAGCGGTGCGCGCGCCGTCAACCTGAGCGGCGTTTCAGCGTTGCTTCAGGTGAGCGGGCGGCGGAAGCCGGCGTCGCGCCCGGCGATCAGCCAGTAGACCAGGCCGGCGACCAGACCGGCGCCGGCGATGATGCCCATGTCGGCCCAGCGTTCCGGGCTGTCCTGCTCATCAGGCCAGAGCAGCATGAAGCCGCCAGCAGCCGCGGCGGCGCCGAACAGCACGTGCAGCCAAAAGCCCCGCAGCGAAAAGAACTCGGCGATCGGGCGAAGACCAGTGTCCACGAGCACCGCGACGGGCGTGAACTGCATCAGCCCGAAATAAGCCTGGAGCGTTGGGCAGCGAACTCAGCACGACGTAGATCGCGACCAGCGCGATCAACCCGACGAGCACCGCGACCAGACAGCCCGCAAGCACCATCAGCATACGCTTCAGGGCGTAGCCGATCATTGCCCTGCCCGCAATCACGGCGCGCAGTCAGCCATCAAACACGCGTTGACGCAAGCATTGGCAGGGCGGCAGAACCCAGGCGGTTACTTAGGCTCTGCGGTCACCGGATCGTAGGTGATTTGAACCTTGGCCTTGTCGGTCGTGTAGTAGGTGACGGTATAGCCGTCGCTGCTCCAGTCGACCTCCTTCACATAGCGGAAGTCGTTTCGCGTCTCGACCTTGGCGAGGATTTGCGAAAGCTTCTTGGCGTTTTGCGGCGGCACTGCCTGTTCGTCCGCTGCGAAAGCGGACCCGCCGACAAGGAAAAACACAATACCGCTTGCCAAAACAACAGCGCGCATGACTGCCCCTCAAATCTCGTGTTGGCATGAGTGCGCTGAGAAACTCGAATCCCAGCCCATTGGTTCCGCCACGGGCGGGCAACACCTTGCGCCACAGCCGGACCGGCAAGTCCGGCACCTTCTTCATTTCGCATAAGCTGAAATAAACAAAGCTTCGATATTCCAATATGTAAGGAAGTTTTTACGACCTTCTTCATCAGGTAACAAACGACTAACCATGGGGTGGACCGAAGGCGTGTTCCATTAGCTGTTCGTGGTAGAGCTTTTGGCAAGACCCTGTTAGAGTTCCGGACCTGACAGGGTGGCAACGGCGCCGGGCCTGCCGAGGATCTTCCATCGGCGAGCGGCGAAGCGTTTTGAGAGCGGACGTCGCCCCGAAAGTAGAGACCGGGGGCTCGACCATGGCTGAACGGAACTATACCCGTCAGCTTGCGACAATCATTTCTATCGACGCCGTGGGCTTTTCACGGCTGATGGGCATCGACGACGAGCTCGCCGTCGCTGCCTTCGAGGAAAGGCGCGATATCATCACCGACAGCTGCGGCG
Organism: Mesorhizobium sp. ORS 3324; assembly: GCA_000824825.2. Taxonomy (GTDB): domain Bacteria; phylum Pseudomonadota; class Alphaproteobacteria; order Rhizobiales; family Rhizobiaceae; genus Mesorhizobium. Next base: position 134,625 of record LM655171.1, on the reverse strand, counting down.
CCTTTGGTGGCCGCACCTTCGGCGTCGCCGGCGACAGCATCATGGCCGAATTCGGCAATCCGACCGAGGCGTTGCGCGCAGCCTTCGATTTTCAGGATCGGATCATGACGCTCAATGCCGCTGTCGCCGAGGACATGCGCATGCCGTTCCGGGCCGGCATCAACACCGGCGACGTCATCGTCCGCGAGGGCCGCCTCTATGGCGACGACGTCAACATTGCGGCCCGGCTCCAGGAATTCGCTCCGCATGACGGCCTCGCCATTTCGGAGACGACATGGCACCACGTGAAGGACAAGACGGCGGCGGTCTTCACCGACCTTGGCGAGTTCATGCTGAAGAACATCGCCCTGCCGGTGCGCGTGCTGATAGCCGGGCGCGGCGGCAACGGTGCCGCGACGGGCGCTCCGCTGGCCGCCATTCCCACCGCTCCCGGTCATTACAAACCCTTCGCCAAAGGGCCGCCGGCGATCGCGGTGCTGCCGTTCCAGGGCGACGGAAGCGAGCCTGATGTCGGCTACATGGCCGACGGCGTCGCCGAGGACATCATCTACGGCCTCTCCAACACACGCTGGCTTTCGGTGATTTCCAAGGGCTCCAGCTTCCAGTTCCGCGACGACAGCCTCGGAACCAGGCTCATCGGCAACGCGCTTGGTGCGCGCTACATCGTCAGCGGTTCGCTGGCGCGCTTCAGCGGGCAGATCCGTCTCAACGCCTCGCTCACCGATGCGTCGAACGGACGTCTCGTCTGGTCGCAGCGCTTCGACCGCGACCTCGTCGACATCTTCAGCCTGCGCGACCAGATCGGCAGCGAGATCGTTTCGATCCTCGACAAGGAAGTCGACCGGGCCGAGCAGGCGCGGACCTTCCAGGTGCCGTGGGAGAGCCTGGAGACCTGGCAACTGGTGCGGCGGGGTCGCTGGCACATGAACAGGCGCACGCGCCGCGACACCGAGATCGCGCTCGAGTTCTTCGACAAGGCCTACCAGGAAGATCCGAACTCCAGCGCCGTGCTCAACGAGCTGTCATGGTGGTATTTCTGGCGAGCCTGGCTGCGCTTCGGCGACAGCGACGATCTCGACAAGGTCGAGGCGTTCGCGCGCAAGGCGCTTCTGATGGATAGCCTCGACGCGCGCCCGCACGCCTATCTCGGTGCCGCCGACATCATGCGCGGCCAGCCGGCATCGGCTGCCGAGCATCTCGCTGAGGCGATCCACATCAATCCGAGCTTTGCCTTCGCCCGCTCGGCGATGGGCAGCGCGCGCCTTCTGCTCGGCGATGCCGCCGGCGCGATCCCGTTCTTCCTCGACACCGAGCGGCTCAGCCCGTTCGACCTCTACCGCTTCCACAATCTGGGCGAACTGGCCGTCGCATACTGCTTCGTCGAGGACTGGGCGGCGGCAATCGCCGCCGCCGACCGCTCGCTCAAGCTTTCGCCGGGCTACTTCTACGCCAGGTTCCTGAAAATCGGCGCCCTGATGCGGAGCGGCCGCCGCGACGAGGCCAAACGGGAACTTGCCATTTTCGCGACCAGGCATCCGGATTTTTCCGAGCAGAGAATTCGTTGGATACCGTTCGTTGACGCAGCGAAAAACAATTTCCTGATCGCCAATTTCGACCAGGCCAAGTCCATTGCATGATCACCATGGCCGAAGACAAACGACTGTGATGGAATTCACATACGCCGGACCGAAGCAAACCTAGGCCATGAGGTTGCCGGCTCAATGACGTGGACAGCCGGGGGGCTTGAACGCGCATGATCAGGTGGAAGTATTTCAAAGGCATTCGCGAGGCCCAGAAAGAACAGGGTCCCGTGTCGGCGATGCCGCCATTCGACATCGAACGGCTGCGCACGAAGGGCCTGTCGGCGCGCATAGCCAGGTTCCTTGTGGAAGATCATCCGCGTTGGTGGCTGGCCTTGCTGCGGCGCTTCCACCCGAACCTCGCCATAGGCAGGAGGTTTCTCCTCGTCACGAAGGGCGTAGACGTCCGCGACATTCTGGAGCGCGGCGATGAGTTCGAGACGCCCTACGGACCGGAAATGACCGAGCTGGCGCGTGGTTCGAACTTCATTCTCGGCATGCAGGACAGCGCAGCCTACCGGCAGATGAAGTCCGCCGTGCTAAGCGCCTTCCCGCCGTCGGAAGTGGAGGCCGCGGTCAGGCCGATCGCCGAGCGCCATTCGCGCGATATCATGACCCGCGCCAGTCCCGGATTCGATGCAGTCGCCAGCCTGATGAAGATCGTGCCGGTGCATATCTGCCGGGACTATTTCGGCCTCTCGATCGACGATGAGACCGAATTCGCCAACTGGTCGATCGCGCTCAGCGCGCTGTTCTTTTCCGATCCGATGGCCAATGCCACCACCCGCCAGCTCGCGGTTGTCGGCGGTGATCGCCTGATCAAGGTCATCGACCGTTCGATCGCCGCAATCCGGGACAGGCAAGAGAAGGACGATAGGCCGCTGGCGCGGCTTGTCGCCCAGCTCGATCAGAAGCGCCTGTCGCTGCCCGACATCCACTCCATCATGCTCGGCATGATCGCCGGCTTCGTGCCGACCAACGTGCTTGCCGGGGGCAATTGCCTGGACGTGATCCTGTCGCGCGCCGATGCGCGGCAGGCCGTCGATGCGGCCATTGCCTGCGGCGACACCGGGAAACTGGATCGGGCGATCCTGGAAGCGATGCGCTTCAAGCCGATCTGGGTCGGGCCTTGGCGCTACACCAGGCGCGACGCGATCATCGGCAAGGGCACGCGCCGCGAGCGCCTGGTCAAGGCGGGAACCGTCGTGATGCCGGCGACGCTGTCGGCAATGTTCGATCCGGAAATCGTGCAACGGCCGGACGAGTTCGATACATCGCGGCCAAACCGCGACTACATGGTTTTCGGCCACGGCATTCACCTGTGCATCGGCGCCGAGATCGCCCGCATCCAGATCGGCGAATGCGTTCGCGCCCTGTTCGGCAAGCCGAAGCTCAGTCGTGCCCGGGGCAGAGCCGGCAAACTGGTCTATGTCGGCGCCTATCCGGCGAACCTTAAGGTCGATTTCGAGCGCCAGCCGCTTTGCCGCACAGTCGACCAGTCCATGGTCACCGTGGTGTGCCCGATTAGGCGCACCGTGCCGCTGGACGCGGTGCGCGACAAGGTCGGCGCCCTCGGCAATCCGGCGATCGAGGAGGTGGGTGGCGCGCTCGACCACGTCGGCTCGATCCATTTCACCAGCCTGGCCGTCGCCGCCACCGGCAAGGACGAGAAATCGGGCCTCGAAACCGGAGCGCTGGTGTTCGAAATCTCTGGCGACGGCAGTACCGACGATGTCATCGGCGCCATCACGCAAGCCATAGGCCACCGGCTGAGGCCGATCTTCAGGGATGTGTGCGGTCTGCCCGACGGCGGGTCGCTGGAAGACTTCCTGAAGAAGCATCACATCGAAATATCGCCGTCCTTCGGCAGCACGGCCGGGCTGGTATTTTCAGGCACGCCGGGCCATTCGGTACGCCGCATCCTGGCAGAAGCCAAGCTTGCCGATACCGTCCGCGAGATCGTCGAGAAACCGCGCGCCGGCACCGGCAACGCCCTTGCGGTCCTGACCGAGGCGCGCCGGCATGTCCAATGCCTCGGACAGTTCGGCTGGGCCTTCGAGCCGGCCGAGAGCCTGCTGGAGCGGCCGCCGGGCCGCTGGTGGCAGGCCCTGACGACGACTCTCTTCGCGCCAGCGGTGCTCGCCACTGTCCTGATCGTCATCCTTGCCTGCTGGCAAATGACCTATGTGCTCGTCTTCGGAAACCCGCACGGCATCACCTTCACCAACATCGCAATTGCCGGCACGGCGCTTCTGCTGGCGGTGCTGGGACTGCTGGCCATTGCCTTGCTGCTCATTGGTCTGTGCTTCTTCGCCCTACGGCGCCTCGAGGACAAGGACCGGCCGCAGAACGCGCCGGTCGACATCGGCACGTTGGACAAGATCCTCGCCAACGAGGATCATGCGGCGCAGAACCATCTCACCGCGATCTCAACGATGAAGGCCGGCACCTTGCGGCGGCTGGCGCTGAGGTTTTCCTTCTACCTTATCTCGATCACGGCGCAGAAAGTGTTCCGGCCGGGGTTCCTCGCCACCATCAACACCATTCACTTCGCCCGCTGGGTGCTGCTGCCGGGCACCGACAAGCTCGTGTTCTTCTCCAACTACGGCGGCAGCTGGGAAAGCTATCTGGAGGACTTCATCGCCAAGGCCTCAGCCGGGCTGACCGGGGTGTGGAGCAACACAGAAGGCTATCCGCGTACGCGCTGGCTCTTCCTCGACGGTGCGCGCGACGGCGACCGCTTCAAGCGCTGGGCACGGCGCCAGCAGGTGCCGACGCTGTTCTGGTATTCGGCCTATCCCCATCTCAACACAACGCGCATCCGCGTCAATTCCAGGATTAGGCGCGGCATTGCCTCGGCCACCGGCAACGAGGCGCGAGACTGGGTGAGTCTGTTCGGCTCGTTGCAGCGGCCGCAGGCGAGGCCGGCGGAAACAGCTGCCAGCCGCGAGCCGGCTCCTTTGCCTGTCGAAGAGCTGGAATCCGGCGAGATCCAATCCATCTTCTTCGGCCCGTTCGGCGCGCTCGGCCATGCACATATGCTGGCCATCCGGGTGCCGGAAGGCCTGCCGGCAGTGCAACGCAGAGCGTGGCTGGACTTCATCGTCGAGCAGACGAGCTTCGGCGACGGCGTTCCGGCCGCACGTGCCATGACCGTGGCCTTCGGTCCGAACGGCCTTCGCCGTCTCGGGCTGGAAGGCGGCGTCGACGACGATCCGCTGGACACATTTCCAGCCGCCTTCCGGCACGGCATGGGCAATCCGGAGCGCAGCCGCATCCTCGACGACACCGGCCCGGACGGGCCCGACAAATGGCAGTGGGGCTCGGCCAAGACGCCGGTCGACGCGGTCGTCATCTGCTATGCCGGGGAGCCGGCAGTGCTCAAGGCCGAGGCTGCCGCCGCGAAGCGAAAGACGACGGGCGCCGGGATGAAGATCGTCGCCGAACTGCCGCTTGTGGTGAACCGCGAGGCGAAGAAGGACGGCGCGAAATCTCAGCATGCTGGCAACAACGCCAGGCCGGATCGCCAGCGCGCCTATGAGCATTTCGGCTTCGCCGACGGTATCTCGCAGCCTGTCGTCAGGGGCACGTCGCGCGCCAACAAGGGTGCCGCGCCCATGCATCTGGTCGCGCCAGGCGAGTTCCTGTTCGGCTATCGCGACGAGCACGGCTTCTATCCGGCCTCGCCCTCCGTAAAGGCGGCGCAGGACCGCACAGGCATCCTGTCGCAGGTGCGGCGGAACCGGCAGATTCCCGGCCAGCCTCCACCGCCGCGCGACTTTGGCCGCAACGGGTCCTTCCTTGTCGTGCGTCAGTTCGAACAACATGTCGAGCTGTTCGACGACTACTGCCAGCAGGCTGCCGCGCGGGCTGCGCGCGAGACCGGCGACGACGCCATCACGCCCCGCTGGGTGGCCGCCAAGATGCTCGGGCGCTGGCAGGACGGCAGCTCGCTGGTGCGCAACCCCGATGGCCGCCCGGGCCGCGGCGCCGACAATGATTTCGCGCTCGGCGCCGAGGACCCGCAGGGGCTTCGCTGTCCGCTCGGCTCGCATATACGCCGCTCCAATCCGCGCGATTCGCTCGGCGAGGACCGCGAGACGCAGATCCGGATCGGCAAGCGCCACCGCATCCTGCGCGTCGGCCGCACCTATGAGAAGAAGGACCGGAACGGTAAGGTCGAGAAGGGGCTGCTCTTCATGTGCCTCAACGCCGACATCGAGCGCCAGTACGAATTCATCCAGCAGACCTGGGTTTCGTCGAACTCGTTCCAAGGTCTCGTCGGCGAGAAGGATCCGACGATTGGGTCGCGCGACGGCGGCGGCCGGTTCTCGATCCCGTCATGGGAAAAGGTCACGGTGCTTAAGGACATGCCGCAATTCGTTACCACGAAGGGCGGCGGCTACTTCTTCATGCCGAGCCGGTCGGCGCTGCGCTACCTGATTTCGCGGCTCTGATTCGGGTCAAAAAAACCGCTCAGTCGTCGTCCTGCGATTCGGCGATCTGGTTCAGGGCGGCGGCATTGGTGATGCGCAGCCCGCCGCGTTTGATGGCGATCATATGCCGGTTGCGCCAGTCGTTGAGCGTCTTGTTGACGGATTCGCGCGTCGCGCCGAGGAACTCGCCAAGCTCCGACTGCGAGATCGGGATCCAGCCCGCAGCATCCGCCATGACTTCACCGAGGAACACCAGCCGCTTCGCCAGCCGGGCTTCGATGCCGAAGAAGGCCTGGTCGCCGAGCTCGCCGCTGACCCAGCGCAGCCGCGCGCATAGGAGCTCGATCATGGCGCGCGCCAGCGGTGGATTTTTCTCAATGCGGTCAAAGAGTTGTGTCCGGCTGAGGGAAACCAGCTCGCAAGCGGTGAGACAGATCGCGGTTGCAGTGCGCGGGCGTCCGTCAAGGGCGCCGATCTCGCCGACGAGGCTGCGCGAGAGCTCGATGTTGGCCACCAGCTTCTGTCCGCCCGGCGAGTAGAGCGAAATTTCGACGGTGCCGCTCATCACGCCATAGATGCGGTCGGACGCATCTTCCTGGACGAACAGGTGCTGGCCGGCGGCATAGCGTTCGACCTTGCAGCCGGCAAACAGCAGATCGAAATGACGCGGATCGATCCGCGCCAGACGCGACAGCGAGCTCCTGTCGTCTGCGCCGGCTGTGGACATGATGCGATTCCGCCTCTCGTTGAGCGGAAATTGTATGACAAGTGCGTGCTCGATCAAGGCCTGGTCTCCTTTCGTGGCGTCTACGGCAGCACGATGGCCTTTGGCAAAGATCGAGCGCCAGACCTGTGCCGCAGGCATCAAATTAGCCGGCGACTTCCTCGCAACGGGATCGGAGCGCGCTGGCGGCCACGGACCGGTCTTTGAAACGCCGTCCGCGCGCGCGGCGGGAGGTGACCGAAGCGCGCGGACAGCAAATCTGAAAATGGCTAGGTGATCGAAATTCCCTGCCGAGGACCGACCCATTTCCAGGCCTGGAAGCCATTCGGGCCCGTGCATTGAAGCAGAGCCAGTTGCCACCCGGTGCGCTATCTGTGTGCGAAGTCCACCCGGCGTATGTGAAAGCAATCACAGAAGCGCGCGTCAGCCGGCGCGATTGTCGTTTGTCGAGGTATTTCTGGATACCAGGCATATTTGCGCCGAAACGCAATCGACATGATTTCCTAGTTGGCAAACAGACCGATCGAAACATGGCTTAGACTTGGCTTGACTGGAACTGACGGCCGACGCCATGTTTCCATTTCCGGAGAGGGGGTGTGCCATGGCGGCGAAGGGACTCCTGATCAAGGTTCGGGGCGACGGTGCCGGGTTTGCTGCCCAAAGCCGGTCGCTTGGTATCGGAGGAATCGACGCTGAACCGATCCTGGCCTTGCCGCCGGGCGCCTCAGGCGCCGACTTCGGGGCAGCGGCGGACCATGGCGCCACCTGGCTGCGGCTCTCTCCCAAGGCCGCCGGTTCGGACAACCCCTGGGACGATGCCCACGAGCTCCTAAGCCGCGGCGGAGACTTTGCGGCTGCCGGCACCGAAGTGCTGGCGATCGAGCCGGACATCGTCCAGCAATGGGATTACAGGAACAGCAATGGCGACCGCGGCATGGCGGCGAGCGCCAGTCCTGCCTGCACCTTCGACGACCAGGATGATCACGGCGGTCAAGCGGTCGTCAGGGATGGCGTCGCCTGGAACGCCGGGGCGAATTTCAGCCAATTCGCAGCCGCTCGCGCCAGGGTCGGCGACAAGCAGGCCAACATCACCATCGCCCATCTCGACACCGGGTTCGATCCTGGTCACCGCACCTTGCCGGCCGGGCTTCTGGCTGCCAGGCAGCGCAATTTCGTCGCCGACGGTTTCGGGCCCGACAATGCCACGGATCATGCACCGGCCGGCACGCTCACCAGCAATCGCGGCCATGGCACCGGCACGCTCAGCCTGCTCGCCGGCAACAAGCTCGACGGCACGTCGCCGCACTGGCCGGGCTTCACCGACTTCGTCGGCGGTTCTCCCCTGACCAAGATCCTGCCGGTGCGCATCGCCGATTGGGTGGTGCGCTTCACAACCGGCACCATGGTGCAAGGGATCGACTATGCGCGTCAGCAGGGCGCGCAGGTGCTGTCGATGAGCATGGGCGGCCTCACCTCGCAGGCTCTCGTCGATGCCGTCAATCTCGCTTACGACCACGGCCTGGTGATGGTCACCGCGGCTGGCAACAACTTCACCATCACACCGCGCAGCATTGTCTATCCGGCACGCTACAACCGGGTTTTGGCGGCGTGCGGCGTGATGGGCGACGGCCGCGCCTATGCCGGGCTTTCCCTCGGCACCATGCAGGGCAATTACGGACCGGCCTCGAAGATGGCGACGGCGCTCGGGGCCTACACGCCGAACGTGCCGTGGGCGGAGATCGACTGCCCCAAGGTGGTCGACATGGACGGCAACGGCACGTCGGCGGCGACGCCGCAGATCGCCGCGGCAGCGGCGCTTTGGCTGGCCGAGCATTGGGAAGACGTGAAGAACTATCCGCAGCCGTGGATGCGCGTCGAGGCGGTGCGCAAGGCGTTGTTCGCGAAGGCCCTGAAGTCGACGCCCAGGATGGGCGCCGCCGAGACCAAGGAGAAGATCGGGCAAGGCGTGTTGCGGGCATTCGACGCGCTGGGCTTCCAGCCGCCGGCCGCGGCCGACCTCAAGAAGCTTCCGCCGGCGACCTACACATGGATCTGGCTCGATCTCTTGACCGGCGGCAATTCGCTTGCCGCCCAGTCGCCGGCGGCATCGCAGCGGCAGAGGATGCTGGCGCTGGAACTTATGCAGATGGCGCAAACCACGGCCGCCGTCGACCAGGCGATCGCCGATCCGGACGGCAACCCGGCCGCAATCTCCGCTGCGGCGCGCAACCGCTATCTCGAAGCCGCTCTCGATGAAGGCAATCCGTCGAAGCCGCTCAGGGCTTTTCTCGAGGGGGTGCTGGGCAGGGCTGGCACCAAGCCGGCGCCGGCCGGCGTTCCTGCTGCGGCAGGCCCGATGCCGCCAATCAGGCGCAAGCCGCGCCCGTTGCCGCCGCCGCAGCGGCGGCTGCGCATCTACGCGCTCGACCCTTCGGTCGCCAAGCGGCTGGACTCGGTCTCGGTCTACCAGGCGACGCTCTCGGTTCCGTGGGACGACGAGCCGTCCACCGACAGGCCGCTGCAGCCCGGCCCGATCGGCGAATATCTCGAAGTGATCGATATCGATCCGGCCTCCGACCGCGTCTATGATCCGGTCGACCTCAACGACAAGATGCTGTTGGCGCAGGATGGCCTGCCGCCGTCGGAAGGCAATCCGAAATTCCATCAGCAGATGGTCTACGCGGTCGCCATGACCACGATCGGCCATTTCGAGCGCGCGCTGGGGCGGCGGGCGCTATGGGCGCCTCATTACTCGCAAAACCACGGCCGCACCGGCGACATGACGATGAAAGCCAATTACGTCCCGCGCCTGCGCATCTATCCGCATGCGCTGCGCGCCGAGAACGCCTACTACAGTCCGGAAAAGAAGGCACTGCTGTTCGGTTATTTTCCGGCGGCGAGCAAGGAGGGCGACGTCACCACGCCCGGGACGACGGTCTTTTCCTGCTTGTCCAGCGACATCGTCGCGCATGAGATGTCGCATGCGCTGCTCGACGGGCTGCATCGCCGCTTCCAGGAAGCCTCCAACCCGGATGTCCCGGCCTTCCACGAGGCGTTCGCCGACGTCGTTGCGCTGTTCCAGCATTTCACTTTGAAGGAACTGGTCAGCTTCGAGATCGCCAAGGCAAGGGGCGACGTGTCGGCGGCCTCGCTGCTCTCAGGCATTGCCAAGCAGTTCGGCGAAGGCAGCGGCCGGGCCGGACCTTTGCGCGAATATGGCGGCGCCGGCATGGCCGACCTCGACTACGACAAGACCGTCGAGGCGCATGACCGCGGCTCCATCCTCGTCTTTGCCGTCTACCAGGCGTTCATCGCCATCGCCGATCGCCGCACCGACGATCTGATCCAACTCGCCACCGGCGGCACGGGCGTCCTGCCGGCGGGCAGCTTGCATCCGGGTCTGGTCGAGCGCCTGACCGATGAGGTCGGCAAGATCGCCCGGCAGATGCTCACAATGTGCATCCGCGCGCTCGACTATTGCCCGGCCGTCGACATCACGTTCGGCGAATATCTGCGGGCGCTGATCACCGCCGACCGCGATGCCTATCCGGACGACCCGCTCCATTATCGCCTGGCCTTCCTGGAATCCTTCCGCAAATGGAAGCTTCTGCCGCACGACGTGCGCACCATTTCGGAAGAGACGCTTGCCTGGAGCGCGCCGGAAGACCCTTCGCCTCCCTGGCTGAAGGGGTTGCTGAGCAAGATCGACCTCGGCTGGAACCAGAAGCTGAAGCGCTCCGAAATCTTCGCCCTCAACGACAAGAACCGCTATGCGCTGTGGAAGGCGATGCACAAGGCCTTCGCATCCGATCCGGACCTCTACAAGCAGTTTGGCCTGCTGCCCGACCTGCCCCGCTACAATGAGGACGGCACGGTCATGCACCAGCCGAAGAAGGGCGAGACGACCTTCGACATCTACAGTGTGCGCCCGACGCGGCGCGTCGAGCCGGACGGCTCGTTCCGCGTCGAGGTCGTCGCCGTCATCCAGCAGCGGCTTCCGATCGCTTTCGACGGCACGCCGGCGCCGCAGGGCGTGAACCAGGGCGACGGCTTCTTTTGGTTCCGCGGCGGCGCAACCATCATCATCGACCCGCGCGAAGGCTTTGAGGAGATCCGCTACTCGATCATCAAGAATACCGGCAGCGCGGACCGGCAGAAGCGGCAGGTCCAGACGATGACCGCGAATTATCTGTCGCCGCTGCGGGCGCTCTATTTCGGCGGCGAAGTTTCCGAGCCCTTCGCCATGCTGCATGCCAGCGATGGAGACGACGACCATGTCTAGACAGCCTGCAAGGAGAAAGCCGGCGGACGCGACGGCTCCGATGGCGGCGCGGGCACCGGCCGTCACTGTCCGCCACTATTGCCAGGGCATCGGCGACTGCCACCTGCTCACTTTCGCGAAGGCCGACGGCTCGCCGTTCCGCGTGCTGATCGACTGCGGCATCCATGTCTCGATCACCGGCGGTCCGGCGCTTGTCGCAGACATCGTTGCCGACCTCAAGAAAGAGACCGGCGGCAAGATCGACGTGCTCGTCGTCACGCATGAGCACTGGGACCATGTTTCCGGGTTCCTGACCTCGAACGACCTGTTCAAGGGCTTTGCGATCGGCGATGTCTGGATGGCGTGGACGGAGAATCCCGGCGATCCGGAAGCCGTTGAACTCGACAAGTTCAAAGGCAAGGCCCTCGCTGCCTTGCAGGATGCCAGCCAGAAGCTTGACGGCATGCAGGGGCTCAACCCTTACATGGAGCGCGTGCGCGAGGGCCTGCAGGCCGTGCTCGGCTTCCAGTTCGGCGCCGCAGGCGAGCGGGTGCGTTCGGCCCGCGATGCCGCAGCAAAGCTATCCGCAAAACCGTCGCCGACCTATTTCGAGCCTGGCGGCGCGCCGCAATCGATCGACGGGCTGCCCAATCTGCGGATCTATGTGCTCGGTCCGCCGCGCGACAAGGCGGCGCTTCAACTGGAGGAGAAGGCGAGCGAGATGTTCCCGCTGGCCAGCGGCGGGCCGTTCGCGCGGGCGCTTTCATCCGCGCTCAAGATCAACCAGGCCGACGATCCAACCTATGTCGACGAGCTCAGCCCCTTCGAACGCAATGTCGGCACGCCGCTTTCGGCGGCGCTGAACGGCGAGAAGGGCGCCGATGCGTCGATCGATATCGGCGCCTTTACCCGCAAGCACTATTCCGGGCCGGTCTCCAGCCCGGCGCCCATGGAGGATCGCGACCAGTCGTGGCGCCGCATCGACGCCGACTGGATGGGGATCGCCGCCGACCTTGCGCTGCAGCTCGACCGCGGCGTCAACAACACCAGCCTGGTGCTCGCCTTCGAATTCATCGACAGCGGCCGGGTGTTCCTGTTCCCCGGCGACGCGCAGATCGGCAACTGGCTGAGCTGGAAGGATCTGAAATGGCCCGTGGAGCAGGCGACCGTCACCACCGCCGATCTTTTGGCACGCACCGTCTATCTGAAGGTCGCGCATCACGGCAGCCAGAACGCGACGCCGCAGAAGCAGGGCCTCGACCTGCTGACGAGCCCGGACCTCTCGGCCTTCATTCCCACCAACAAGCAGGACGCGGTGAAGGTGCATTGGGGCGAGATGCCCTATGACGCGATCCTGACCGCGCTGGAGGCAAAGACCAAAGGCCGCGTCATCCGCGCCGACGACCCCTGGCTGGCCGACAAGGACGGGAAGCCGGCTTTCGCTTCGCCTTCCGGCTCCGTCCTGGCCGTGCGCAGCGCACCGCGTGACCCTGCGCGTGGGGCGGGAGGGCTATGGGTCGAGGTGGATTTGGTCTAGGGGAGCCATCGAGCGCAAGCACGCAACCGGCAAGCTGCGTCCCAGGTCCTGCGCAGCGCCGATTGCGGAAAGTGGAAAACCGATATATGGAGCGTTCGGCTGATTGAGGGCGGCCATCCATGTCATTTCCATAGGTCGCCCCATGCCCGACGAATTCTCGCGCATAATCGCATTTCTTGCCGTGGTGATGGCCCTGTTGTTCGCAGGGATACATTTCCATCACGGCAACATGCTAGCCACGCTCTACTTCATGACCGGCGCCATCCTAGTGACGGCGGTGACGCATTTGAGCGTGCGCAGAGGGTTGATCTGAGCGACTGCTTCGGCACCAGCCGCGCGCTGTGCGAATTCAAGGAGTTCGTTGCGGCCGGATCATCCAACTTGAGCTGGATGGTGGGCGATGCAGGGATTGAACCTGCGACCCCACCCGTGTGAAGGGTGTGCTCTCCCGCTGAGCTAATCGCCCGCTCGTTGCCCGAAGGCCGAAGCGAGCCGCGATATAAGGGAGGCAGATGCGCGAAGTCAAGCAAGGCGCCGATGTAATCTTGCGGATTGATTTCCGGATTCCCCCCGGCGCGATCCGGGTCGCCGCTCAGCGCGCCGCGGCAATCAGCCGCTCGGCCAGATCGGGCGTCAGCGTGTCGAAATGCGAGATCACCAGCGTCGGCTCGAACTCGCGCACATGGCGGTCGGTATAGCCGAAATCGACCGCCACGACAGGAATGCCGGCCGCCTTGGCGGTGTCGATGTCGGTCTGCGAATCGCCGACCATGACAGCGCTGTTCGGGTCGCCGCCGGCCAGCTTGATGGTCTCGGTCAGATGCCGCGGGTCGGGCTTGCGGAAGGCGAAAGTGTCCTGGCCGCAGATCGCGGCGAAGTATTTTTCCAAGCCAAGCGCGCCGATCAGCGTCACCGAATTGGCTTCGTATTTGTTGGTGCAGACCGCCATCAGGTAGCCGGCCGCCTGGAAGCGGTCGAGCGCGGCGACGACGCCGGGGTAGGGGCGGGATTTGCCCGGGATGTTCAGAGTGTAGTGATCGAGGAAGAGCTTCAGCAGCCGGTCATGCTCTTCCGCCACCAGCGATTTGTTCTGCGCCGCATGCGCCCGCTCGATCATGACGCGGCCGCCATGGCCGACGAAGCGCCTGAAGCCCGCTTCGTCAACCGCCGCGAGTTCGCCGGCGGCCAGGCTATGGTTGAGGCTGTCGAGCAGGTCCGGCGCGGTGTCGATGATCGTCCCGTCGAGGTCGAACACGATGATCGGTCGGGTCATGGCCAGTCCTGCTGCGGTTGACGTGCCGCTGCCGATACAGGCTGCGGCACGGCCAAGCAACCTCAATCGGTCCACAGGCAGAACCTTTGACGGGACAGGCAAAAATGCTAGGACGCGCCCCAAACAGCGAAATCGGGACAAGCCAGGCATGGACGCAAGGCAGTTGAAGGTCGAGGCCGCACGGGCGGCCCTTGCCCATGTCGCTGACGGCATGCGGCTCGGCATCGGCACCGGCACGACCGCCGATGAGTTCGTCCGCCTGCTCGCCGAAAAGGTCGCGACCGGCCTCAACGTCATCGGCGTGCCCACGTCCGAACGCACCGCGGCACTCTGCCGCGAGCTTGGCGTGCCGCTGTCGACGCTCGAGGAAACGCCCGAGCTCGACCTCACCATCGACGGCGCCGACGAGATCGACCCTTCGCTGACGCTGATCAAGGGTGGCGGCGGGGCGCTGCTGCGCGAAAAGATCGTCGCTGCGGCATCCCAGCGCATGATCGTGATTGCCGACCAGTCCAAGATGGTCGAGACGCTCGGCCGTTTCCCGCTGCCGATCGAGGTCAACAAGTTCGGTCTGCGCGCCACCGAGATCGCGGTTGCCGCCGCCGCCGCAGGCCTCGGCCTTTCCGGCCCGGTGACATTGAGGATGACGGGAGGCCAGCCTTTTGTTACAGACGGCGGCCACTTTATCCTCGATGCATCTTTTGGCCGCATTCCGGATACAAGAGCGCTTTCGAATGCTCTCTTCGCCATTCCGGGCGTTGTCGAGCACGGTCTATTCATCGGGCTGGCGTCAACGGCCATCATCGCCGGCGGCGACGGCATCCAAACCGTCCATGCCGCCCGAAAACCAGGGAGTTCTATCGATCATGATGTTGCATAAACGGGTTCGCCGACTTTCGACACTTCTGGCGGCCTCAGTCGTCCTTGCACTGTCACAGCCGGCGTTTTCGCAGGACGTGAGCGAATCGCATCTCAAGGCGGCGCGCGCGGCGGTGGCCGCGATCCACGCCACCGACCCGTTCGACAACATCCTGCCGCAGGCGGCGGCGGCGCTTGAGAACCAGCTGATCCAGAAGAATCCCGACATGCAGGAACTGATCGGCAAGACCGTCACCGAGAAGGCCATGGCGCTGGCGTCGCGTCGGGCCGATCTCGAGAAGGAGGCCGCCCTTGCCTATGCCAAGGTGTTCTCCGAGAAGGAACTCAACGACATCGCCACCTTCTACAGCTCCGATTCCGGCAAGAAGCTGCTGGACAGCGGACCCGCGGTCACGCGCGACCTCGTGAAGGCCGCCGACATCTGGCAGAACGGTGTTGCCCGCGATCTCGCCCAGCAGGTCGGCGAAACGCTCGCCGCCGCGGCGAAGGCCAAGGCTCCCGCCAAGCCGGCGCAGGATGCGACTGCTCCGGCCGACGGCTCCGCTCCGGCCGACAATTCGGCCCCGGCGGATGACCAGGCTCCTGCCGATAACTCGGCTCCGGCTGACAATTCGCAGAACTGATCCGCTTCAAATCGGCCCGCGAGGGCTGGACCAGAAAAGCCCGGGTTTCCCGGGCTTTTCTTTTAGCGCCTGGCAGCCTACCTCTGGCGCGATACCCATTTGTCGCAGGAGCTTTTCCGATGGCCGGTTACGACTATGATCTTTTCGTCATCGGCGGCGGCTCCGGCGGGGTGAGGGCAGCCCGCGTGGCGGCCTCCGTCGGCAAGCGCGTCGCCATCGCCGAGGAGTATCGCTTCGGCGGCACCTGCGTCATCCGCGGCTGCGTACCGAAGAAGCTCTACGTCTACGCTTCGCAATTCCCCGAGCATTTTGCCGACGCCGCCGGCTATGGCTGGACAGTGCCGGGGGCGAGCTTCGACTGGCCGACGCTGGTCGCCAACAAGGACAAGGAGATCGCCAGGCTGGAGGCGATCTACAAGAAGAACGTCGAGGGCGTGGGCGGCGAGACCTTCCACTCGCGCGCCGTTCTGGTCGATCCACATTGCGTCTATCTGGTCGCCGAGGATCGTACAGTCAGCGCCGATCAGATCCTGATCGCCACCGGTGGCCGTCCGGCGCCGCATCCAGCGCTCGCCGGCCATGAGCATTGCATCTTCTCCAACGAGGCCTTCGACCTCAAGGAACTGCCGAAGGCGATCATGATCGAGGGCGGCGGCTACATCGCCGTCGAATTCGCCAATATTTTCCACGGGCTCGGCGTGGAGACCACGCTTGTCTACCGCGGCAAGGAAATCCTCAGCCGCTTCGACATGGACCTTCGCCGCTCGCTGCACGAAACCATGGAAAAGAAGGGGATCACCATCCTCACCCACTCGATCTCCGAATGGGTGGGCAAGAACCCGCAGGGCAGGCTGGACGTGCTGCTCTCCAGCGGCAAGACGCTGACGGTCGACCAGGTCATGCTGGCGATCGGCCGCATCCCGAACACCGAGAACATGGGGCTTGAAGGCGTCGGGGTGGAGCTCGGCAAGACGGGCGCGATCGTCGTCGATGAATTTTCCCGCACCAACATCGACAACATATGGGCGATCGGCGACGTCACCCACCGCGTGCAGTTGACGCCGGTCGCCATCCACGAGGCGATGTGCTTCATCGAGACCGCCTTCAAGGGCAATCCGACGGCGGTGGACCATGACACTATCGCGACGGCCGTGTTCTCGCAGCCCGAAATCGGCACGGTTGGCCTGTCCGAGGACGAGGCGGCCAAGCGCTTCCCGGAGATCGAGATCTACCGCGCCTCCTTCCGTCCGATGCGGCATACGCTGTCCGGCCGCGACGAGAAGATGCTGATGAAGCTGATCGTCGACGCGGCGTCGCGCAAAGTGCTCGGCGCCCATATCCTCGGACCTGACGCCGGCGAGATGGCGCAGCTTCTCGGCATTCCGCTGAAGGCCGGGCTCACCAAGCATGATTTCGACCGCACGATGGCGGTGCATCCGACCGCGGCGGAGGAACTGGTCACCATGTACAAGCCGACCTACCGGGTTAAGAACGGCGAGCGCGTCTAGCAACTTCGCCCTCGGAGTTGACCATGTACGCCGCCCCGCTCGACCGCGATTTCGGCCAACGAATCGACCGGGTCATCGATGCGGCTGTCGAAGAGCAGCGCATCGTCGGCGGGG
>LM655171.1:79006-117590 GCA_000824825.2 Mesorhizobium sp. ORS 3324 | reverse complement strand
AAGCCGATGGCCGAGGATGCGATCTTCCGGCTGTCGTCGGTCACCAAGCCGATCGTCGCCGCCGCGGCGCTGGCATTGGTCGAGGCCGGCCGGATCGCGCTTGACGATCCGGTGACCAGGTTCATCCCCGAATTCCGCCCGACACTGCCGGATGGAGGAGCGCCGGCCATCACCGTGCGGCAGCTGCTGACGCACACTGCAGGCCTCGCTTACGGCTTCGCGCAGCCTGCCGGCAACGCCTATGAGCGCGCCCTCGTATCGGACGGGCTCGACCAGCCGGGACTGTCGATGGCAGACAATCTCGTGCGGATCGCCTCGGTGCCGCTCTCCTATGCGCCGGGGACGCGCTGGGCTTATTCGGTGGCGATGGATGTGCTGGGCGAGGTCATGGCGAGGGTGGCCGGCGCCTCGCTGCCTGACCTGGTCGATCGCCTGATTGCCCGACCGCTCGGCATGAGCGACAGCGGCTTTGCCGTGCGAGATGAAAGGCGTCTGGCGACGCCTTACGCGGACGGACCGGCCGGACCGGTCAGGATGGGCGAGCATCATCTTGTGCCTTTCGGCGACGGGCTGATTTCCTTTGCCCCGGCACGGACGTTCGATCCGGCGTCCTTCCTCTCCGGCGGCACCGGCATGAACGGCACCGCCAGTGATGTGCTGAAATTCCTCGAAGCGCTGCGCCAGGGAGGCGCGCCTTTCCTTCGCCCTGAGACCGCCCGCGCAATGCCGGCCGATGCCATCGCGGGCATCGAGACGACAAGGCCCGGCTGGGGCTGGGGACTGGGGTTTGCCGTCCTGCGCGACCCTGTTGCCGCGTCGACGCCTCAGCCCGTCGGCACATGGCGCTGGGGCGGCGTCTATGGCCATTCCTGGTTCGTGGATCCTTCGGCGGACCTCACGGTGGTGGCGCTTACCAACACGGCGATTGCCGGCATGACTGGAGCTTTCCCGGACGCTGTGCGCGACGCGATCTATGGCGTCTGAAAAAGACCGCCGCCGGCAGAGCCGGCGACGGTGAGATCAAAGCAGCGTGCCGCGCAGGATCACGAGCGCCACTGAGAAGTAGATCACAAGCCCGGTGACATCGACCAGCGTGGCGACGAACGGCGCCGAGGCGCTCGCCGGGTCGAAGCCGATTCGCTTCAGCGCGAAAGGCAGCATCGATCCCGACAGCGAGCCGAAGGTGACGATGCCGATCAGCGCGGCGCCCACCGTTGCCGCGATCAGCATCCATTGCTGGCCGTAGTCGTAGAGGCCGAGATACTGCCAGAGCGCGATGCGGCAGATGCCGACCACGCCGAGGATCGAGCCCAGCACCAGTCCGGTCGGCAGCTCGCGCAACGCTACCCGCCACCAGTCGCCAAGGTCGATCTCGCGCAGCGCCAGCGCGCGGATGACCAGCGAGGTCGCCTGCGAGCCTGAATTGCCGCCAGAGCTCATGATCAGCGGGACGAAGAGGGTGAGCACAATCGCCTTCTCCAACTCGCCTTCATAGCTCTGCATGGCGTTGGCCGTCAGCATCTCGCTGAGAAACAGCGCGCAGAGCCAGCCGGCCCGCTTCTGGATCATGGCGAAGAAGCCCATCCTCATATAGGGCTCGTCCAGCGCCTCCATGCCGCCGAAGCGATGCACGTCCTCGGTCGTTTCCTCGACCATCGTGTCGATGATGTCGTCGACGGTGACGATGCCGAGGATCCTGCCGTGATCCACTACCGGCAAGGCAAGCAGGTCGTATTTGGAGATCGTCTGCGCGAGCGTCTCGCGATCCGTGAGCGGCGTGACCGTGACCGGCGCGCGATCCGGCGCGACCGAGAGGATCGAGTCCTCCGGCTCGCCAATGATAAGCCTGCGCAAGCCCGTCGCCCGCAGCAAGAGATTCGTTTCCGGGTCGGTGATGTAGATGGCGTAGACGGTCTCGCGCGTCCGCTCGACCTTGCGGATGTAGTCGAGCGTGCGGCCGACGGTCCAGTGCGAGGGCACGCTGACAAACTCCGTGGTCATGATCGAAGCGGCGCTGCCTTCCGGATAGCCGAGAATGGATAGCAAGGTTGCGCGCAGCGGCGGCGCAAGCGTGCCGAGCAGCTCGGAACGGGCTGGCCCGTCGAGCTCGCGCAGGATATCGGCCGCGCGGTCGACCGACATGGCGGTTAAAAGCTTGCTCGCCTTGTCGCGAGGCAGGGCTTCGGCGAGCTCGGGGGCGCTTTCGAGTTCCGGTTGATCGAAGATCTCGACCAGCCGCTCGAACGGCACCGCGCAGAGCAGCTCGATGGCCGTCTCTCGGGATTCGCGGTTCAGGGCTTCGACGACGTCGGCGACGTGATCGTTGGCAAGAACACGGGCGACGGCGACCGCTTCGTCGTCCAATACGGGTGCGAATTCGTTCATGGCTCACTCCTTGCCGTCCGGCAGGACGTGAGCCATCAGGTCACGTCAGGGCGGACGGCGGTTGCGTTCGACTGTGACTGTCGCCAGGCATGGCGGGTTGACCTTTCTGCTCGCGGGGTTCGAGTTTGAATTCTGCGAGCGGGCGCAACATAGGAGCCCGTTTTGCCGAGTCAATCGCGAAGAGCGCGGAAATGGGTCAGAAAGCGCGGGATCGCGAGACTGTGATCGACAACAGACGTGGCGTGTCGGGAAGGTCGCTCAAGAACTTGGAATGATTGCTATTTCTGCTTGATCCGCCGGAAGCGCAGCCATTTGTCCTCGGCCGGCTGGGGTTGAGCCAAGATGGTCGTGAGCTCGCGCGGCAGGGTCGGAACCAGCGGCTTCTTGGTCGCGACGCCTTCGGTGATCGCGACGACGCTGTGGTAGAATTCCACTCCGGAGAGCGAGCGCGGCGGCACGGCCTCGTGCATCACGCTGATGACCGTGACGTCGGGGCAATTGGTCTTGATCGCCTCATGGAAGGCGATCTTGCCTTCGGGGTCGAGCGCGCCGGTCGCTTCGTCGAGGAACAGCAGCCCCGGCTGCTGCAGGATGATGCGGGCGACGACCAGCTTCTGCTTCTGCCCGCCGGACAGAACCTGATCCCAGATCTTGCCCTCGCGGCTCTCATCGGCCAAGTGCTCGATGAATTCGCCGAGGCCCGCCTTGTGCAGGGCCGCCGCCACCTGCATGTCGCTGTGGTCGTTTTCCGAGCCCGGCAGGCAGACAAGCTGCTTCAGCGAGACCTGCTGCAGCTTGACCTCCTGGGCAGCATAGAATCGCGTCACCCCTTCCGGGAACACGATGGTGCCGCGGCCATACGGCCAGAGACCGTTGATCGCCTTGATCAGCGAGGTCTTGCCGCAACCGGACTCACCCTTGAGGAACGTCCACTCGCCGCGGCGGAAGCGCAGATTGGCGGCGCTGAGGAAGGGCGTCGCGTCCTCGCCCTGATGCGCCAGCTCGAGCTTCTGGATGGTCAGGCCGAAAACAGGGTTCTGCGTGGCAAAGCTGAAGTCCGAACGGCCAGTCTGGCGATAGAACTCCTGCGGCTGCTGGACGTTCTCGATGGCGCGGGCGAGTTCGGTCACGCGCTGGCCGTTGGCTCTAAGCGTCGCGATCGCCGGCATGACATGGATGAACCAGGAACACTGGCTGATCAGCTGGGCGACCATTTCGGAGCCGGTTATGTAGCCCTTGAGGTCGAAGCCGTTGTGGATGAACGGCACGAGGCCGGGTCCGTAGGCAACGATACGGGCGCCGATGAAATTGTAGATCAGCTCGAACGACATGTAGCTGGTGTTGACGACGTTCAGGCGCCCCCACGTCTTGTCGATATCGACGTAGAGGCGGTCGTGCATGGTCTTCTGCACTTCCTCGCCACGCGAGGCTGCGACGTGGAAGCTGCGGCGCAGGAACGTCGTCAGCTCGCCGCGATAGCTGCCTTCGGCCTGCTGCATGCGGATGTTGAGACGTTCGAGCAGGCCGCCGAGCTTGATCGCGATCCAGGTATTGAGCGGCACGTAGGTGGCCACCGCCAGGAAGGCGAGCACGGCGCTGCCGTAGCTGCCGAGAAATTCCAGCCCTTTGACCTCGACCGAGGACCCGATCAAATTCTCGCCGACGAAATAAAGCGAGGTCGCGACACCGAGCACGCCCATGGCGAGACCGATCGCGCCGCCGGTCACGTCCTTGATCGATTCCTGGATGCGCTGGTCGATGTTGTCGGGAGCGACGATGCCGCCGGCCACCGAGCCATGCTGGGCATGGAAATGCGTATGGTTGCCGTCGAGCAACGCCTGGTTGAACTGGCTGTTCAGCCAGCCGCGCCATTTGCGGTGCAAGGTCGCCGACACGAGATTGCGTACCCCGGTGAAGCCGGCATCCTTGAGTACCACCAGCAGCATCAATATGCCTGCATTGGTCAGAAGCGACTGCAGCGGGCTGGTGTTGGCGGCGTCGTGGAAGAAGGCGATCGAATTGACCAGTTCGCCCGACGCCATGGCAAACCACACGCCGGCCTTGCTGGAGAGCGCTGTAAGCAACGCGATGACGAGTGTGAGGGTCCAGGCTTCCTTCCAGCGGTCGGAGAACCAGTAGGCTCGCATCAGCCCCCAGAAGGTACGCATCGACGACACCGGCGTCAGGGGCGAGGGCTTTGCCGCCTCGCTAGCTAGTTTTGCCGGTACTGTACGTCGCGGTCTGCCGACCCGAATCACGATCCCGCCCAAACCTTTTCTAGTTTTGTTACATAGGGTAACACCAATTGATCATTTTCCATTAATTTTTCTACCCCGAATGTGAATCCGGCCACGCGCAGTGGCATCAGGGCAACAGAACGTAGCCGCCGGCAAGCCGCGTCCTGCTCGAATTTTTCTTTTTATTTCAGTTTGTTGGACTCAAGCTTGGGTGGCTTTTCCGTCCTTCCCCTAGGGAAACTAAAAACACGGTTTTGTGAACGAAAATGACGCGCCAACCGGCCAATTTTGCTAAAGCGCGATTACGGAATACAGGAAAAGGCGCCGTCCTCGATCTCTTCCGGCTTGCCTGAATCGTCTGTCGCGGGGGGCCGCGAAAAGTCATGAAAACGGTTTTGGTGGCGGCGTCCTGTTTGTCGATCGCCGGCTGGCTCAGCCTGCCGTTTCCAGCTCGCCGCGTGCCTTGGCCTGGGCGACCTGGCGGATGGCGTCGGTGAGCGCGTCGGCCTCCTGCGCGCCCATCACGGCATATTTGCCTTCGAGCAGGAAGCAGGGCACGCCGGTGATGCCCATGCGCGAGGCGGTGGCGATCTCGTTGCGCACGGCATCGACGTCGGCATCGGTCGGCAGCAGCGTCTCGACCACCGAGGCGTCCATGCCGGCCTCGCGCGCGGCCTCGACCAGCACGGAATGGTCGCCGAGATCGGCGCCTTCCTCGAAATTCAGCCGGAAGAGGCGGCGCACCAGCCGGTTCTGGATATCCTCGCCGGCGGCTCCCGCCCAGCGAATGACGCGGTGGGCGTCCAGCGTGTTGGGCGCGACCTTTATGGCGGCGAAGGCGAAATGGATGCCTTCGGCCTCGCCGAGCGGCTCGATGCGCGCATGGATCTGGCGGATGCGCTCCTCGCTGCCGAATTTGCTGAGCAAATATTGGCGGCGATCCATCCCTCCTTGCGGAATGGTCGGATCGAGCTGGAACGGCCGCCAGCGCACATGCACGCCGACATCGCCGACGGCGGCAATCGCCTTGTCCAGCCGCTTCTGACCGATGAAGCACCAGGGGCAGACGACATCCGACACCACATCGACGGTGATTGAGTTCCCGGGGCTCATGCTCGTCTCCCTGCTCGGCTTGCTTCAGTTGGGGTTTGCCTCAGTCGGGCTTTCGCCACCATGTCGGCAGCTGATAGCCGAATATGGGGGTCTTTTGCGGATGTTCCAGGTAGCTCCAGTAAGCCAGCCACTGCTGCGTGTTGTATTGCATCGGCACCATGTAGTTGCCCGAGATCAGCAGCCGGTCGAGCACGCGGACCGCGGCGACATAGTCTTCCTTGGTGCGTGCGTTCAGCATCGCCTTGATAGCCGCGTCGACCGCCGGATCGGCGACGCCGGCGAGGTTGAACGACCCTTCCTGCCTGGCCGCAGCAGTACCCCAGCGTCCAAGTTGCTCGCTGCCGGGCGACAACGAATTGTTGAAGCCGCTTGTACCGACCAGGACCTCGAAGTCGAACCGCTGCTTGCGCGACTGGATCTGGTCGCCGTCGAGGCTGCGGATGGTGACCGCGATGCCGATCTTCTCCAGCGTGCGCTGGTAGAGGGCCGCAAGCCGCTCCTCGTCCTGCGACGACGTCAGGATCTCGAAGCCGAACGGATTTCCCTGCGGATCAACCATCCGGCCGTCCTGGATCTGATAGCCGGCGCCTTTGAACAGATCGAAGGCCTCCCTCAGCACCCTGCGGTCCTGGCCGGAACCGTCGGTGACCGGCGGCCGCCAGCTGCCGTCCATGACCTCCGGGGGCACACGGTCGGGGTAGGGGGCAAGCAGCGCCTTCTCGCGATCGCCGGCCGGATGGCCGAGCGCGGACAGCTCCGAGTTCTGCCAGAAGCTCATGGTGCGGTTGAACTTGCCGGCGAACAGGTTCTTGTTCGCCCATTCGAAGTCGTAGAGCATGCCGAGCGCGCGCCGCACGACCGGATTGGAAAACTTCGGCAGCCTGGTGTTAAACAGGAAGCCCGTCACCACGGGCGGAATACCGGTGTCGAAATATTCCTGCTTCACCTCACCCTTGCGGAACGCCGGAATGTCGACATCGCGGTCGCGCTTGACCGGATCGGTCTCGTCATCAAGCGCGCAGATGCCCTTCTTGAATGCTTCCGTCTTGGCGTTGGCGTTGAGAAAATATTCGATCGTGATCTGGTCGAAATTGTCGAAGCCGCGCTTGGCGGGGATGTCCTTGCCCCAGTAGTTGGGATTGCGCTTGAAGACGATGCGCTGGCCGGGCAGTACCTTGTCGACGGTATAGGGGCCGCTGCCGATCAGCGGCCTCAGCGTCGTCTTGTCGAAGGTGTCCTTGTCGAAGGCGTGCTTGGGGATGATCGGCGTCAGCGCGACGATCAGCGGAAATTCGCGGTTGGCCTTGTCGTTGAAGGTGAATTTCACGCTGTGATCGCCGGTCTTCTCCAGCTTGGCGATCATGCTCATGCGATCGCTGTAAGGCGGACGACCCTTGGCGGTGAAGACATCGTAGGTGAAGAGCACGTCGTCCGGCGTCACCGGCTGGCCGTCCGACCATTTGGCATTGGGATTGAGGTGGAACTCGATGCTCTTGCGGTCCGGGTCCATGTCGGCGCTGTCCGCAAGCAGCCCATAGAGGCTGAAAGGCTCGTCGTAATTGCGCTGCATCAGCGGCTCGAAGACGAGGTTGCCGTAGACCGTGTCCATCATGCCGCGCGCCGTGGTGCGCAGGCTTTTCAGGATGAACGGGTTGAGGTTATCGAAGCTGCCGACAACGCAATAGGTGACGCTGCCGCCCTTCGGCGCATCGGGATTGACGTAGTTGAAATGCGCGTAGTCGGGAGGCAGCGCCGGCTCGCCCTGCATGGCAATGCCGTGCTTCGGCTCCGACAAGGCCGGAAGCAGCGAAAGGGCCAGAAACGAGGTCGCGGCGATAAGCCGGACGAGAACGCGGTCCATGACCGTCTCCTTGCCGGGCGGCTTTGTGATTCGTCACGCACCCTAGAGCATTTCGCCCCCCGATTGAATCGCGCCCCCACGCGAATTGGGTTCAGCCGGTCCGTAGCCAATCGGGGGCGGTCCAGGGATACGAAACCTGGAAGAAAAACGCGGAAAGCGGGCTGGATTCAGCGCCGCCGGCGGTGTAACACGCGCTCCGAAGTCATGCTGTTGCCTCATTTGGGCAACAGGTAGCTGGACCACACGGCACGAAGAAGCCGGTCCCCGGGATCATTTGAGAGGAAAGTGCACCATATGACGATCAACGCGTACCGCCTTTCGGTACTGGCCGCAGGCGTGGTCGGCGTTCTGGGCGCCGGGCTTTTCACCGCCTCGGCGCAGCAGCCGCCGCAGATTCCGCAGGGCTGGTTCAAGGCCTGCACCAAGCAGGAAGACGTCGACATCTGCAACGTGCAAAACATCGTCACCGCCGGCAATGGCCAGCTCGTCACCGGCATCAGCCTGATCGAGCTCAAGGGCAAGGTGAACCGCAAGGTGTTCCAGGTGACGGTTCCGACCGGCCGCCTCGTGCCTCCGGGCATCGGCCTGCAGATCGATGCCGGCAAGGCGCAGAAGCTCGACTATGTGATCTGCTTCCCGGACCGCTGCGTCGCCGAAGTGCCGCTGACCGACCAGCTCGTCGGCTCGTTCAAGAAAGGCAAGCAGATCACGCTCACCTCGGTCAACTTTCAGAACCAGCCGAACCCGATCAAGGTCGCGCTGACGGGCTTCGGCGACGCCTATGATGGTCCGCCGCTGCAGCAGTCGGACATCGAGGACCGCCAGAAGAAGCTGCAGGACTTCGTCGCCAAGAACAATCAGGACTTCGCCAAGAAGCTCAAGGAAGAGCAGGACAAGGCGAAAACCGCCAACTGATTTGCCGGAGCGTTTCTCCGGAAACAAAAAAGCGGGGCAATGTGCTCCGCTTTTTTTGTTGCCGGCGTTCAGCCGTCAGTGCTTTGAATGGCGTTTCGGCTCGTAGCGCCCGTCGGGCAGCTTGTCGAACATCTCGCCGATCTGCGGATGCCGGATAGGCTCGCCCGACCGGTCCTCGAGCAGGTTCTGCTCGGACACGTAGGCGATGTACTCGGTCTCGGAATTCTCGGCGAGAAGGTGGTAGAAAGGCTGGTCCTTGCGCGGACGCATATCCGCGGGAATGGCTTCGTACCATTCCTCAGTGTTGGCGAATTGCGCATCGACATCGAAGATCACGCCGCGGAATGGAAACAGCCGGTGGCGAACCACTTGTCCGATCGCGAATTTGGCCGTCTTCATCTCACTCACCACCTACAGCGCCGCGCGTCCCTTTCGGACGCGCAAAAGGACGCTGCAGCACCTTTAATTTGGGCATGATCCTTTCTGAAAATCGATTCCGATTTTCGGGGTCATGCGCTGGTCCCGAGGCGCCGTCAGTGGCTTGCGCGCAAGGCGCCTAAGGTCTTGAATCTACACGTCGCGCAGCCAAGAATCGACCCCGACTTTCGGCTTGGGCCCTATTTGGCCGGGATATCGGCCCGCTCCAATGCCGCATCTTGCTACCAAGCTACGGATCGGCGCACGCGATGGTTTCGGGTCGGAAAGCGGAAGGCCCAGATGTGTCACCTTAGCGCGCGGCCTGTTTCCGGAAGCCGCCGGCGAATGCCCGAAAACCGCTGCCGGGCTGCAGGCCTTCGCGCATGAAGAAGGCGCGCAGCGGGGCGAAGCTGCCCAGCACGCTGAGACCGGCGCTGCGCGCCAGCTGGGCCGGGAGCATGTTGGACAAGAGCGACATATTGAGCAGGTTCACCGCGCTGCTGCGCGCCAATATGTCTGGGCGGCGCCTGGTGTCATACGCGGCGAGGCTCAGCCGCGAGCCTGGGTCGCCGCGGTTTTCGCTGGCGATTCCAATCAGATCGTCGATATCCCTGATGCCGAGGTTGAGGCCCTGCGCGCCGATCGGCGGGAAGACATGGGCGGCTTCCCCGACAAGCGCCACGCGGTTTTGCGCGAAGCGGCCTGGCGAGGCCGCCGACAGCGGATAGACCTGCCGGCCGGGCTCGACCGAAACCCGGCCGAGCATGGATTGCATCTGCTCCTCGACCCGGGCTGACAGCGCGGCATCGTCGAGCGCTGCGAGCTCCTTCGCCTTTTCCGGTTTCACCACCCAGACGAGGCTGGAACGCTTGCCCGGCAGCGGCACCTGCGTGAACGGTCCGGTCTCGGTGTGGAATTCGGTCGAGATGAAGCCATGCTCGCTGCGATGGCTGAAATTGAGAACGAGCGCCGACTGCGGGTAGGGCCGCGCGGACGCCCTTATGCCGGCGGCTTCGCGCGCCGGCGACAGGCGTCCGTCGGCCGCGACCGCCAGCGATGCGGAGACCTCGCTGCCGTCGGCCAGGCTCGCATGGGCCCGCGCGGCGTCGAGCCGCCAAGTCTCGACCATCGCCTTTCGCCACTCGATGCCCGGGTGAGCGGCAACCGCCTTGGCGAGCACCGGGATCAGGACATTGTTCGGCATATTGAGCCCGAACTGCTCCTCGCCGATCTCGCTGGCGCGGAAGGTCACGGTCGGGCTGCGGATCAGCCGGCGGGTCGCGTCGACGATGCGCATAACCTTCAGCGGCGCCGCCTGCGGCCTGAGTTCGTCCAGCACGCCGAGCCGCTCGAGGACTTTCAGCGACGGGTTCATCAGGGCGGTGGTGCGGCCGTCGTTGCTGGTGGCCTCCGGGCCAACGAGCGTCACGGCAAAGCCTGCCTCGGCGAAGCCGAGGGCCGCGATCAGGCCGGCCGGGCCGCTGCCGGCAACCAATATGCGGGCTTTGTCGTTCTGCTCCACGCCAGGCTTCCATCAGTGATGAGCGGCCCGTCAGGCCTTCAGGTGGATATAGGGCAGATCGGCAGACTTGATCAACGCGGCGATTCGGCCCATTCGAGTGCCATGACCGGCCAGGAGCATGATTTCAGCAATCTCGACCGCGCCGGCCGCGCAACGGCGGGACTCGCGCGAAGCCCGCGCATCGCCGTGACGGTCACGATTGGCGCGGGCGTCGCCCTTGCGTGGCTCATCCTCGCGGCCATGGCGATTCGCGGCGCCGAAGGTCGCCCGGCCGGCGCTCCTGGCGATGCGCTGCTCAAGCACTTGCCGCGCTTGCCGCTGCCGGAATTCCTTGATCGGTTTTTCGCCCTTTGTCTTGCGCCAGCGCCCCTTGCAGGCTCCGCGGGCGCGCAGGCGCCGGCGCTTATCCTGATGTGGTTCCTGATGGCCGTGGCAGCGATGTTGCCTTCGGCCGCCCCGCTGGTCCGCACCTATTGCGAGATCGCCGATACGGCCAGCATCAAGGGCGAGCCCGTCATCCATCCACTGGTCCTGGTTGCTGGGTATCTCACGACCTGGCTTGCGGCCTCGGTGGCGTTCGCCGCGCTGACGCTTGCGGTCTATGCTTTCGCCGCCTCGGGGCAGGTGCTCGATCCTGCGATCGGGCTTGCCGGAGCCGCGGCCCTGGCGATTGCCGGCCTCTATCAATTCAGCGGTCTGAAGCAGGCCTGCCTGAAGAAATGCCGGAACCCGTTCTCGATCCTGTTCGCCAACTGGAGCGCGAAACCAGAGCGCATCTTCCGGCTCGGCGTGGAGCAGGGCGTCTGGTGCCTCGGCTGCTGCTGGGCGCTGATGCTGGTGATGTTTGCCGTTGGCGCGATGAACATCTTCTGGATGGGGCTGATCGGCCTGTTCACCCTGATCGAAAAACAGACCGCCGGCAGGATGGCAAGCCGGGTCGCCGGTGCGATACTGCTTGTGTGGGCCGTCGCCCTGCTATTAGTTTCGGCCTGAGGGGAGAAATTCGATGACCGATCAAAGCTGGGCGATGAAAGGAGAGCTGGTGCTTTCCTGCAATTGCACGGTTTTCTGCCCCTGCGTCCTGTCGCTCGGCAGCCACCCGCCGAGCGAGGGCTACTGCCAGACCTGGGCCGGATTCCGCGTCGATGCCGGCCACTTCGGCGAGGTCGACCTTTCCGGCCTCAATCTTGGGCTGGTCATGGAAATCCCTGGCTATATGAGCCGCGGGAACTGGACCGCCGGCCTGTTCATCGACAAGCGCGCCTCCATCTATGCGACGAAGGCACTGACAAAAATCTTCACTGGCAAGGTCGGCGGCACCACGTCGCTGCTGTCGATCCTGGTCGGCAAATTCCTCGGCGTCGAGCAGGTGCCGATCACCTATGAGACGCGCGACAAGACGCGCGTCTTCCAGATACCGAAGATTATCGACGGCGCGGTGACGCCGGTGCCCGGCAAGGACCGTGAGAAGGATACCGTCATCACCAATTCCGAATACTGGATCGCGCCGGAAATCATCGTGGCGAAGTCCGACAAGAGCAGGATGCGCGCCTTCGGTCGCAACTGGAATTTCGCCGGCCGCTCGGCCGAGATCTGCAAGCTGGATTGGCGAGGCCCGTGAGCAAGAACACAACAGCCAGGAAAGCGGCCAAGAAGATCGCGGAGCGGATTCCGCGGCCGAAGAAGAAGGTGACGTGGCCGCAGGCGCGCGCGTTCTCGGTGCACCTGCTTACCGCGTCGGGTTCGTTCCTGGCCTTCCTGTCGCTGGTCGCGGCGAGCGAGGAGCGCTGGACCGCAATGTTCTGGTGGCTGGGGCTGGCGCTGTTCGTCGACGGCATCGACGGCCCGATCGCCAGGAAGCTCGAAGTCAAGGAGATCCTGCCGACATGGTCGGGGGAAATGCTCGACAACATCATCGACTACGTGACCTATGTGCTCATCCCGGCCTTCGCGCTCTACCAGCGCGGCTTCATGGGCGAGAACCTGTCCTTCCTGTCGGCGGCGATCATCGTGGTGTCGAGCGCGATCTACTATGCCGACACCGGCATGAAGACGAAGGAGAACTTCTTCAAGGGGTTCCCGGTCGTCTGGAACATGGTGGTGTTCACGCTCTTCGTCATCGAACCGGGACCATGGGTTTCCTTCGCCGTGGTGGTGGTCGCCGGCATCCTCACTTTTCTGCCGATCAACTTCATCCATCCGGTGCGGGTTGTGCGGCTCAGGTCGCTCAATCTCGGCATGATCCTCTTGTGGTGCGCCTTCGGCGCGCTTGCGCTGGCGCAGGCCGCGCTCGCCAGCTTCTACAACAAGATCGGCGTGCTGGGTGAGCAGGTCAGCGATTTCACCAAGATCGGCATCACCATCACCGGCCTCTATCTCGCCTGCATCGGGGGCATCATGCAGATGTTTCCCAAGCTTGGCGCCAAGAAGCCCTGACCTAACTTCTTGTTGGAGCATGATCCTTTCCGAAAACCGGCTTTTCGGGATCATGCCCCCAATCCTATTCCCATTCCGAGAGAGTTGAGCGATGTCCAAGGCAATCCGCATTCACGCCCATGGCGGCCCCGAAGTTCTGACCTATGAGGATGCCGATCCCGGCCAGCCGGGCGCCGGGCAGGTCCTGGTCCGGCATACCGCGATCGGCCTCAACTTCATCGACGTCTATCATCGTTCGGGCCTTTATCCACCGCCCGGCGGGTTCCCGCTGATCCCGGGCAGCGAGGCGGCCGGCGTGGTGCTCGCCGTCGGCGCCGGCGTCGACTGGCTGAAGCCCGGCGACCGCATCGCCTATGCCGTCAATGTCGGCGCCTATTGCGAGGAACGGGTGATCGCCGCCGACCGTGTGGTCAAGGTGCCGGACGGCATCAGCGATGAGCAGGCGGCGTCCATGATGCTGAAGGGCATGACGGCGGAATATCTGCTGCGCCGCACTTATCCTGTGAAGGCGGGCGACACGATCCTCTACCATGCCGCCGCCGGCGGCGTCGGCCTCATCCTCGGCCAATGGGCAAAGCATCTCGGCGCGACGGTGATCGGCACGGCGAGCTCCGCCGACAAGATCGAGCTCGCAAAGGCGCATGGCTTCGACCATGTCATCAATTACAAGGAGCAGGATTTCGTCGCCGGCGTTGCCGCCATCACCGGCGGCCGGAAATGTGATGTCGTCTACGATTCCGTCGGCAACGACACGTTCCCCGCCTCGCTCGATTGCCTCAAGCCCCTCGGCATGTTCGTCAGCTTCGGCCAGTCGTCCGGCCCGATCCCGCCTTTCTCTATGTCGCTGCTGGCGCAGAAAGGCTCGCTCTACGCAACGCGGCCGACGATCTTCGTCTACAACGCCAAGCGCGAGGATCTGGTGGCGTCGGCTGAGGCGCTCTTTGATGTGGTGCTGAGCGGCGCCGTCGAGATCAAGATCAACCAGCGCTATGCGCTGAAAGACGCCGCGCAAGCGCAATCCGATCTTGAAGGCCGCAAGACGACCGGCACGACCGTCCTCATTCCCTAATGCATGTCGCCCAAAAGTGCGCAGCTGTTTTGGGAGAACGACATGCATCAAACAAAGACTTGAAGCGCCTCGCCCGAGTCCGCCTTCAGCGCGACACGCTCTAGGCGGCTGCCTCGTTCTTCAGCGCCATGCCGTGGATGAGGGCACGGTTTGCCCAAAGGGCCCGTCAGTTTTTCGCAAGCTCCCAATAGGTGTATCTTACCCCTTGAGTTTCCGCTGGAATTCTTGAAGCTCTTTCAAGTTGGGTGGCGCTTTCCGACCGAAGCCGGCCGCGCATACGATACTAGCGGGAACACAGAACATGTCCGGGAAACTGGATGGGAGGCACTGTGAGTGCAAATCATGACAGGGCGAACCTGCTCGAGGTTCGCGGCCTTACGAAGATTTTCGGCACGCTGACGGCGTGCAATCACATCGACCTCAACATCGCGAGGGGCGAGATCCACGCGCTGCTCGGCGAGAACGGCGCCGGCAAGTCGACGCTGGTCAAGATGCTGTTCGGTTCGCTGGAGCCGAATTCCGGCGAGATATTCTGGGACGGCGAGGCGGTCAGGATCACCAGCCCGGGCGTAGCCAAGAAGCTCGGCATCGGCATGGTCTTCCAGCATTTCTCGCTGTTCGAGGCGCTGACGGCGGCCGAGAACATCGCGCTCTCGCTCAATGACGGCTCGCCGATCAGCACCATCGCCGCGAAGGCGAGGGCGCTCTCCTACAGCTACGGCCTGCCGCTCGATCCGGAATCGCTGGTCGGCGATCTTTCCGTCGGCGAGCGCCAGCGCATCGAGATCATCCGCTGCCTCTTACAGACGCCGCAGCTCATCATCCTCGACGAGCCGACCTCGGTGCTGACGCCGCAGGAAGCCGACAAGCTGTTCGAGACGCTGGAACGGCTGCGCTCCGAAGGCAAGTCGATCCTCTACATCTCGCATCGGCTGGAAGAGGTCAAACGCATCTGCGATCGCGCCACGGTGCTGCGCCACGGCAAGGTGGTCGGCCACTGCAACCCGCGCCAGGAGACGGCAGCCTCGCTCGCGCGCATGATGGTCGGCAACGAGGTCAAGGCGGTGGTGCGGGCGCCGGCCGAAGGCATCGAGACGGCGCCGGCGCTGCTGGAAATCCGCGGGCTCACCCGCAAGCCGGCGACGCCCTTCGCCATTCCGCTCAAGAACATCAATCTTTCCGTGCGCGCCGGCGAAGTGATCGGCATCGCGGGGGTCGCCGGCAACGGCCAGGGCGAGTTCTTCGAATCCGTCTCCGGCGAGGTGCTGCAGCAGGATGCGGGTTCAGTCCGCATACGCGGCAAGGATGCCGGCGCGCTCTCGATCACCGGCCGGCGGCTGATGGGCGCTGCCTTCGTGCCGGAAGAACGCCTCGGCCATGGCGCGGCACCCCGCATGAGGCTTTCGGAGAACCTTTTGCTTTCGCGCCACGCCACCGACGGCAAGTCCTTCGTCGGCTCCGGCGGCATGGTCAAGAACGGTTCCGTCTACAGCGCCGCCCAGCGCATCATCGCCACAATGGACGTGCGCAAGAGCGCGCCCGATCCGGAAGCGGCAGCGCTGTCGGGCGGCAATCTGCAGAAATTCATCGTCGGCCGCGAGCTCGACCGCAAGCCGAGCGTCATGGTCGTCAACCAGCCGACCTGGGGCGTGGATGCCGGTGCCGCCGCCCATATCCGCCAGGCGCTGATCGAGCTTGCCCGCAGCGGCTCGGCGGTTCTGGTGATCAGCCAGGACCTCGACGAATTGTTCGAGCTGTCCGATGCCATCGCGGTCATGCACAACGGCGAACTATCCGCGCCGCTGCCGATCGCCGAAGCCACCTTCGAGAAGATCGGCCTGTTGATGGGCGGCGCCGAGCCCGGCCACGCCGAACACACCATGGAGACGGCATGATGCGCCTCGAACTGGTCAAACGCCCGCAGCGCTCGGCGCTGTTTTCGGTGCTCTCGCCCTTCATCGCCTTCGCGCTGACGGTGATTGCCGGCGCCATCATGTTCGCGTTGCTCGGGGTCAATCCGTTCAACGCCTTCAATGTCTACTTCATTCAGCCGGTCAGCGAGGTCTGGCAGTTGCACGAGCTGGCGATCAAGGCGGCGCCGCTCATCCTGATCGCTGTCGGCCTGTCGGTCTGCTACAAGGCCAACATCTGGAACATCGGCGCGGAGGGCCAGTTCATCCTGGGCAGCATCTTCGGCTCGATCATCCCGGTACTGTTCCCCGACTTCGAAGGTCCGCTGGTGCTGCCGCTGATGCTCTTGCTCGGCATGGTAGGCGGTGCGCTGTATGCCTCCATCCCGGCGCTGCTCAAGACCCGCTTCAGCACCAACGAGATCCTGACCAGCCTGATGCTGGTCTATGTGGCGCAGCTCTTCCTCGATTGGTTGGTACGCGGTCCCTGGCGCGACCCGCAGGGCCATGGCTTCCCGCAGACCATCCAGTTCAGCGACTCGGCCACCCTGCCGCAGCTGATGCCGGATGCCGGCCGCGCCAATTGGGGCTTCGTCTTCGCGCTGGTCGCGGCCGTGGGAATATGGCTGATGATGAGCCGCATGCTGAAGGGCTTCGAGGTCCGCGTTCTGGGCTCGAGCCCGAGGGCAGGGCGCTTCGCCGGATTCGGCTTCAACAAGATGGTGTTCTTCACCTTCCTCCTGTCCGGCGCATTGGCCGGCCTTGCCGGCATCTCGGAAGTGTCCGGCGCCATCGGCCAGTTGCAGCCGGTGATCTCGCCCGGCTATGGCTTCACCGCCATCATCGTCGCCTTCCTCGGCCGGCTCAATCCGTTGGGTATCGTCGCCGCGGGCCTGGTGCTGGCGCTGACCTATCTCGGCGGCGAGGCGGTGCAGACCGCGCTCGGCATCTCCGACAAGGTGGCGCGCGTGTTCCAGGGCATGCTTTTGTTCTTCGTGCTCGGCTGCGACACGCTCATTCACTACCGCATTCGTCTGATTGGCTTTGCCGCGCCGAAACTCGAGGCCGCGCCGAAGCTGGAGGAGGCACGCTGATGGATATCACCGTCAACATCCTTTTAACCATCGCGACCGCGGCGACGCCGCTCTTGATCGCGGCGATCGGCGAGCTCGTGGTCGAGCGCTCCGGCGTGCTCAACCTGGGCGTCGAAGGCATGATGATCATGGGCGCCGTCGGCGGCTTCGGGGCAGGCTACCTTACCGGGTCGCCCTGGATCGGCCTGCTTGCCGCGATCATCGTCGGCGCGCTGTTTTCGCTGCTCTTCGCCGTCATGACGCTGTCCTTGGCCACCAACCAGGTGGCGACCGGCCTGTCGCTGACGCTGCTCGGCCTCGGCCTGTCGGGCATGATCGGCACCAGCTTCGTCGGCCAGCCGGGCGTCAGGCTGCCCAACCTCGATATCCCCGGCCTGAGCTCGATTCCGGTCGTCGGCAAGCTGATCTTCGGCCAGGATCCGTTGTTCTACCTCTCGATCGCGCTCACCGCCGCCGTGATGTGGTTCCTGTTCAAGACGCGCACCGGCCTCACGCTGCGCTCGATCGGCGACAGCCACAGTTCAGCACATGCGCTCGGCATCAAGGTCATCCGCTACCGCTATCTTGCCGTGATCTTCGGCGGCGCCTGCGCCGGCCTTGCCGGCGGCCACCTGTCGCTCGTCTATACGCCGCAATGGGTCGAGAACATGAGTGCAGGCCGCGGCTGGATCGCGCTGGCGCTGGTGGTGTTCGCGTCCTGGCGGCCGTGGCGGGTGCTAGCGGGCGCCTACATCTTCGGCGCGGTGTGGATCGGCCAGCTTCATGCACAGGCTTTTGGTATTCCTGTGCCTTCACAGTTTCTTTCTTCGCTGCCCTATCTGGCAACCATCGTGGTTCTCGTTCTAATCTCGCGCAACAAGCGGCTGACGATGATGAACACGCCGGCTTCGTTGGGGCAGCCATTTGTTCCGGATCGTTGACAACAACAAAAAGACGGGAAGCTCCAAGGCTTAACTCAGAGAGGTAACACGATGAAGAAACTGCTTATTGCGCTGATGACCACGACCGCGGCCCTGTCGCTGGCGGCAACCGCCGAGGCGGCCGACAAGCTGAAGGCCTGCTGGGTCTATACCGGTCCGATCGGCGACTTCGGCTATTCCTACCAGCACGACCAGGGCCGCCTGGAAGTGGAGAAGGCGCTCGGCGACAAGGTCGAGACCGCCTACCTCGAGAACGTCTCGGAAGGCCCCGACGCCGACCGCGCCTTCGAGCGCCTGGCGCGCGAGAAGTGCAAGATCATCTTCGGCACGTCCTTCGGCTTCATGGACGCCGAGGTGAAGGTCGCCAAGAAGTTCCCCAAGGTGATGTTCGAGCATGCCACCGGCTACAAGACCGGCAAGAATCTCGGCATCTACAATGCGCGCTTCTACGAAGGCCGCTACGTGCTCGGCCAGATCGCCGCCAAGGAATCGAAGAAGGGGCTCGCCGGCTACATCGTCTCCTTCCCGATCCCGGAAGTGGTGATGGGCATCAACTCCTTCATGCTCGGCGCGCAGTCGGTCAATCCCAACTTCAAGGTCAAGATCGTGTGGGTGAACTCCTGGTTCGATCCGGGCAAGGAAGCCGACGCCGCCAAGGCGCTGTTCGACCAAGGTGCCGACATCATCGTCCAGCACACCGATTCGACCGCCGCGCTGCAGGTCGCCGAGGAGCGCAAGCTGCACGGCTTCGGCCAGTCGTCAGACATGATCAAGTTCGCGCCCAACGCGC
The DNA here is from genome assembly GCA_000824825.2 of Mesorhizobium sp. ORS 3324. GTDB lineage: Bacteria > Pseudomonadota > Alphaproteobacteria > Rhizobiales > Rhizobiaceae > Mesorhizobium. The sequence goes on along the minus strand of LM655171.1, from coordinate 98,921 downwards.
AGCTGACCGCGCTCACCGACGAGTGGGGTCCGTATTACATCAGCCGTGTTAAGGCCGCTCTCGACGGCAGCTGGAAGCCGGACAATGTGTGGCTGGGCATCAAGGACGGCGCCGTGAAGCTGGCGCCCTACACCAACATGCCCGACGACGTGAAGGCGATGGCCGAAGCGACCGAGAAGAAGATCGCCGGCGGCTGGAATCCCTTCACCGGTCCGGTGTCCAAGCAGGACGGCTCGCCCTGGCTGAAGGACGGCGAGGCTGCCGACGACGGCACGCTGCTCGGCATGAATTTCTATGTCAAAGGCATCGACGACAAGCTGCCGCAATAAGCGACTGGAAGATCAAAAGGAAAGGGCGCCTCAGGGGGCGCCCTTTTCATTTGCAGCGCCGCCTGCCGGAGACGCCTTCCCTTTGGCGTGATCAGACTGCCGAGCCGTAGAGGTCGTAGGCGTCGGCGCGGTCGACCTTGACAGTGACGATGTCGCCGGCGCGCAGCGGACGGCGCGACTGGATATGCACCGATCCGTCGATCTCGGGCGCGTCATATTTGGTGCGGCCCTTGGCCGAGGTGCCGTGTGCCTCGTCGATCAGCACCGGCAGCCGCTTGCCGACCTTCCTGGCGAGCTGCGCTGCCGAGATCTTCTGCTGGCGCTGCATGAAGCGATGCCAGCGCGCTTCCTTGATCTCCTGCGGCACCTGCTCGAGGCCGAGGTCGTTGGAGCGCGCACCCTTGACCGGTTCGTATTTGAAGCAGCCGGCACGGTCGATTTTCGCCTCATCCAGCCAGTCGAGCAGCATCTCGAAATCGTCTTCCGTCTCGCCGGGGAAGCCGACGATGAAGGTCGAGCGAATGGCAAGATCCGGACAGACCTCGCGCCAGCCGCGGATGCGCTCCAGCGTCTTTTCGCCATGGGCGGGCCGGCGCATGTTCTTCAGCACCTGCGGCGAGGCATGCTGGAAGGGGATGTCGAGATAGGGAAGGATTTTTCCCTCCGCCATCAGCGGAATGACATCGGCGACATGCGGGTAGGGGTACACATAATGCATGCGTATCCAGATGCCGAGCTTGCCGAGCTCCTCGGCGAGGTCGAGGAATTTTGCCCGGACCTCGCGCTCGCCGAACAGGCTCGTCTGGTACTTGATGTCGATGCCGTAGGCGCTGGTGTCCTGCGAGATGACGAGGATTTCCTTGACACCGGCCTTGGCGAGCTTTTCGGCCTCGCGCAGCACGTCCGCGGCCGGGCGCGAGACGAGGTCGCCGCGCAGCGCCGGGATGATGCAGAAGGTGCAGCGGTTGTTGCAGCCTTCCGAGATCTTCAGATAGGCGTAGTGGCGCGGCGTGAGCTTCACGCCCTGCGGCGGCAGCAGATCGACGTAAGGGTCGTGGCTGGGGGGAGCCGCCTCATGCACCGCCGCCATCACGCTCTCATAGGCCTGCGGACCGGTGATCGCCAGCACATTGGGATGCTTCTCGCGGATCACCTCCGGCTCGGCCCCGAGGCAGCCGGTGACGATGACGCGGCCGTTTTCCGAAAGAGCGGAGCCGATGGCGTTGAGCGACTCGTCGCGCGCGGAATCGAGGAAGCCGCAAGTGTTGACGACGACGAGGTCGGCGCCGTCATGCTTGCGCGCGATCTCGTAGCCCTCGGCGCGCAGGCGCGTGATGATGCGCTCGGAATCGACGAGCGCCTTCGGGCAACCAAGACTGACGAAACTGACGCGAGGCGCGGACATGAGCAATTTTCCAAGAGACAAGGGCCGGATCGCTGAACGGGCCGAAGCCCGTTCACGTCGATCTTTGGCGCATGGCTAAGCCAATTTGCGCGGCGCAATAGCACGCTTCAGCAAGCAAGCAAACCGGCCAATTGGCCGCGCTGCGCCGACGGCACGCGCCGGTTTGTGGCGAGACGACCTCAGTGGCCGTCCGGCCCGAACCAGGGCGCCAGGAAAGCGAAATGGTCGGGAAACTGCTGCACGGCGCCGCCGAGCAGCATGTTGATGGCCACGTACAGGATGATCAGCAGGCCGAGATAGGCAATCCAGCGATATTTTTGCAGCAGACGCGCGACAAAGGAAGCGGCAAAGCCCATCAGGGCGATCGACAGGGCCAGGCCGATGACGAGCACCGTCGGGTGCTTCATGGCGGCGCCGGCGACGGCGAGCACGTTGTCGAGCGACATGGAGACGTCGGCGATGACGATCTGCCAGGCGGCCTGCGAGAACGTCTTGCGCGGCCCTTTGCCGGCGGTCGTTCCCTTCTTGTTGTAATCGTCGCTCGACAGCGCTTCGGTCGCGTCGCGCTCGTCGTCGGGGCTGACGCGCAGCTCGCGCCACATCTTCCAGCACACCCAAAGAAGCAACAGGCCGCCCGCGATGAGCAGCATCGGCCCGATGCTCAGCAGCCATTGCGTGATCAGGGCGAACAGGATGCGAAGGACCGTGGCCGCCGCAATGCCGACGAGGATGGCTCGCTTGCGCTGATCTGCCGGCAGGCCGGCTGCCGCAAGTCCGATCACGATTGCATTGTCACCTGCAAGCGCGAGGTCGATCGCGACAACCTGGACAAGGGCCGAAAGGCCTGCGGCAGTAAATATTTCCATAAACTAGAAATCCTTGCCTGGGCGGGCGTCGCGAATTGTCCAGACGGGGCCTAAAGGCACGCTGTATCAGCGTCAAGACAGTGATTCAGGATCGGCCGGAAAACAACTTTCCTCGCGGCCTGTGCAAAGAATTTTCAGCCGAACGCCGGCAGCGGGGGGCGGCCGACACCTAGTCGTAGAGATTGTATTTTGCCCAGTCGGCTTCCGGGATCTCGTCGCCGATCTTGTAGCGGAACTGCAGCACCTGCATGTGGTCGGGCGCGGTCTGGCACTTGAATTTCAGCCGGAACCATTGACCCTTGCTGCGGAAGGCGGCGCCTGGGCTCTTGATAGCATCGGCGCTCATCTGCGGTGTGGCGAAGGCATAGGCCACGACGCGGTCGGCTTTGTAGTTGTGATCGTCGTGGCTGATCCGGTCGAGCACTTCGGCGTCGCAACGCTGCTCGAGACGAGTCTGCGGATCAAGTTTCAGCAGGCCGGCGCGCAATGCGTTGTCCATCGCCTTGGCCGGCCAGGCCAGCGTCAGGGACGCAAGGACCATCAGGCAGAGCTTTTTCATGGGCGCGACAAGCAGCATATTTTGTCCGAGAAATCAACCAAACGCACGCGCTTGTGAGATTGGTGCCGGCCAGGATTCACCGGCTCGTGATTCGCAATCCACCGGCGGCCGAACGGACCTGAAAATGCCCCCCGCGAGAAGATCCCGGCCCGGCTGCTTTTAGGGCCGCGTCAGCCGATAGCGTTGTCTGATGCAGGCTGATCAGCCGTGCCGCTGCCTCCGCTTCCCGTGTCTGGCACCTGGCTGTCGTCTGAGCCGGTCGAGGGAAGCACCGTGACATCCATTCGGGCAATCCGGGACGCTGCCCGACCTTGCGCGCCCGGCTCACTGTCGCCCGTCTCGACAACCGAAACTTTGGCAAGATGACCAACGCTGTCGGCGCTCTTGCCGGGGAAGGTCTCTTCGGACGGCGCCTGAGGTCTGAGGCTACGCTGCACCACGCCAGCGTTGTGCTGGTTTCCAACAGGGGAGGTCATGGCTGTGGCTCCGGTGGATGACGCGACCTGTTTAGCATAGCCGGCTGGTGCCAGCCTTGCGGCCGGCCTGGATCAACCTGGGGCGCTGGAGGAATGCTTTTGCTGCCGCTGCACGCTCTAGCCGGCGATCAGGCGGCCAACGGCAATGCCTATGCCGATGGCAATGCCCAGCAATAGCTTGCCGGCGAAGTCGAGGGCGAAGGCGCGGACAGCAGCCGAAACGTCTGGATGAGGTTGCTGAATTGCCGCGGTGATGTCGTCAAAGATCGCTTCCATGGTGCCACCTTGCGATTTCTTTGAGGGGCAAGATTAGAGCAGAAGTATTGAAATGTGTATCCCCCTCATTCGGGTCATTGGCTCTTCGTCTGCTTGCCACGCTCAACGGGGGCAGTGCCCGCCATACAACTTGCTACTGTCGAACGGCTTCATCGCTCATGCGCCGCGCGAATCCAAGATTCGCTTTCGGGATGACGACGATTGAGATGTGCGTGCTCGCCCGGGGTTTGCGGTCGCCGAGGCGAAGTCCCGTTGTGGCATTGGCCCGGTGCTTTAGAGCAATGGCGAAGGCAAGCACCTTGCGCAGTCAGAGACTGAATCTGGCGGAGGGAGTGTCTATCGAATAGGCGACCCCAAGTTCATGTTTTTCCACCACATTTTCTAACCGCTGCGACATAATACCCCGCATGATACCCGGAGGCGACAGCCTTCCTTAGTGGACGGTTGTAGATGCGCTATGATCGACCCTATATGTTGCATCGGGTTATTTGGGGGATTTCAGCCATTAGCATTCTTCACGAGATTCAGGCCGCGCTGCTGAGCGATGACGCGGACCTAAGCAGCACATTGCTGAAATTGCGTTTCCTGGCTTCTCGTCTTGGGAGCGAGCCGCTTGAGGATTGGGTAAAATATGAAACCTCCGGGTATCCGCCGGAGGTAGATGTCCCAGAGTATCGGATCGTTGCGGTAACTTATCGAGGAACTTGGTCAGGGCCACTTGGCAGAATGATACAAAACGCGCCGATTCCGCCGCATGCGATCGAGCAATTCGCTGGCGAGAGTTGGACGTCTCATAAAGTCCGAGAAAGTATCGCCGGCGTCGAGGAGCTTGCAAAATCTGAAACGCTTGGCATCAATGCCTCTAACCTTATTTTGCTGCTCCAAGGCAATGTGTATCCGGGGTGGGCCTGCAATGCCGTTTCGGGGCAAATCTCCCCTGTTGCGATGAAAGAGATAAAACAGGCGGTACGCAGTCGCGTCCTAGAACTTACAATCGAGCTTGAGAAACGGGTGCCAGAGGCTGCGGCGGTTACGTTGACGAAGCCAATACCGCCGGATGCCGCCAGCGAGGCAGCGGTAACGCAAATCTTCAACCAAACTATCCTCGGCAATGTCACGCACATCACTGCAACTGATGGCGCTCAAATCACCTTGTCAATTACGGCGGGCGACATCGGCTCGATGACGAACGCTCTGGTAGAGGCGGGGCTGCCACAGCAAGCGGCTAAAGAGTTTTCCGAGATAGTCGCCGCCGAGCCGCCAAAAAGTTTGGACAAGCCGCTTGGAAACAAGGCGCTGGCCTGGATCAAGAAGAACGGTCCGAAGGCGGCGAGCGGAGCATGGAAAGTCGGCTCGGATGTCTTAACAGACGTGCTCACGGAAGCCGCTTTGAAGTTCGCCGGTCTGAGACCCTAACCCCGTCAGCGTTTAAACAGCTTCGGCTACTCTAGCGCAGGTTGACGCCTAACAGGTCTTCCAGCGCCTGCACCTCAGCTCGGTCAAGGCACCCATGTCGAGGCAGTTGGCGATTGCTTTGGGGTGCGGGTAATAGGCGGGGCCGGCAGAGGCCAAGTCCTCAAGGCATCCTTTCCGCAGAGCATCACCTAGCGCCCGCTGTGTTGCCGCCTCTTGCTCCCGCTGGCGTGTACGATATTCGCTGACGAGGTAGTATCCGACCCCGACGATTGTGGCTACGCAAGCGCTGGCTACCAGTACACGCAAGCCGACGTCGTTCTCGCCCGCCATCCGTTGCCCCCAAAACGCCTTCTGCGGCGATAGTGCAATGGCCTGAGGCGTGCGGCAAGCAGTTCCCTCAACGCGCCGCTGCAATGGCCGGTGCGATAAACGCTATCGCTTGCTGCCAATGAGCGTTCTTGGGCGGAGGCCTTTCCTCACCGCTTTCGAAATTCTTGTCGCTCCACTTGCACGCATACGCCCGAGCCTGCGGATCGCGGACAATGAAGGCGATCAAATTAGCCTGTAGCGCGAGATATACCGGCCGCCTTGGGTGGCGGATGCCCGGCCTGGAGAGGACATCATCCATAACAAACTTGGCGTAGGACCGCGCCGACATTATCGCCGCCGCCTGTTGGTAAGTAAGATCACCAAGGGGCGGCTCACAGACTAAGCGCTCGATCACATCGATCTGGTTTTTAGTTGCGGGCGTGCCGTCATCGCCGGGGATCGGAACCGCAATGTCTGATATTGGCGGGCGCCCTATGCGAGTTTTCCCAGCGCCGCCGAAGAGCCAGTCAAAAAGGCCCATTTTGGTCCCGCCCTCCACGCAACAGAATTTCAATCACAAAACGGAAGTGCTCGCAAATGGGAAGCCGGTCTGCGGCGTGGCTCTGGCTTGGGTGCCGGCGGACGGCACGAAATTGGGGTTGTCCTATCCGATAAAGGAGCGCTCTTTGACCCGCTTGTTCGCCGCAGCGGCATGACACGCATGCCGCCGGCGCGCCCTTATAGGCCCAAAGCTGCCGCGCAGCCCGACACGTCCATCATGTGCTTGCGCAGCGCATTTCCGTAATCGGGGTCATCCGCCTGCGGGGCGTAGATCGTGACCAAGGGGTCATTAATCGGCCCCTGATAGACGAAAGGCGTGAAGCCGACATACGCACCGTATGCGTTCTTCCCGTTGACAAACCCGCACACCACACCGTTGTCAACGAAGGGACTGCCAGTGTTCGGGTGCGTCAAACCTCGAAAGATAAGGGAAGTCGGGTCACGCATAACTTTCGCCACCTCAAGCACAACACTGTCCAATTGATTTGGCGATAACGCCTTGTAAGACTGGTCTAGAAAATCGGTCGCGTGCGCGGTCCCGATCGTCCCGCCAAGCATAGCGATTAGCCAGGTTAAAGGACGCATTTGTCCCTCCAACGTTGCTTCCCGACCCATTATTATGGACGCAGCAAGGTAAAGATTCTTAGATGTGCAATCTCTACAACATCACGACCAGCCAAGACGCCATCCGCGAATGGACCCGCGCCTTGCGCGATATCCTGGGCAACCTGGAACCGTCGCTGGATGTCTATCCAAACATGCCAGGGCCGGTTGTCCGCAACGCGCCGGACGGCCAGCGCGACTTGCCGGGCTGCTTTGGGGTATGCCGACGCCGGCAGAGCGTGTGAAGGGCAAAGCCGACTACGGCACGACCAACATTCGCAACCCGCAATATGCCCACTGGCAGCAATACGTTGGCGTCGAAAACCGTTGCGTCGTGCCGGTAACGAGCTTCGCCGAGCCGTCGCCGACGCCCGGCGACAAAGACCCTGAAACGGGCATCCAACGGAACTACTGGTTCGCCCGCAGCGAAGACCGGCCGCTGTTCTTTTTCGCCGGCATGTGGACGCCCTGGCACGGCGTTCGCAGGGTCAAGGACGGGCCGGGCGATTTCGAGTTGTACGGCTTCATGACGACTAAGCCGAACGCGCTCATCGCGCCTATCCATGAGAAGGCTATGCCTGTGATCCTGACGACGCGCGATGAGGTCGAGGCGTGGCTGACGGCCCCTTGGTCAGAGGCGCGACACCTACAGCGGACGGCGCCGGATGATGCCTTGGTGATCGTTGAGAAGCCGGCTACGCAAATCAAGTTTCCGCAGAATCTTAATAGTGAAAGCGGGCAGCTGTCGCTACTATAGAGAAGATTGTTTCCCACACCGCGCTTGAGGATATTCGATGAGGTCTTCGCTGCTTTTTGGCAACAAACCTCTAAAGCCGAAGATGTCCGAACCGATTGAGTGTGATTTTTGTGGCGCGCGATACGGCACGGATAGGAAGTTCGTTCTCGGCCTTAGTAGGTACACCTGCGCGAAATGCATTGACCCTGCACTGAAAGGTCGGCTCTGCCTATTTGGATCACCAGAATCCATGAAGTTCTCTTGCTCGTCTTGTGGATTCCGGAATGATGGGAAGAGGAGGTTTGTTCCTGAAAAGGTGTCTGTCATCTGCAGCGAATGCGTTGCCGTCGCCAGCGAGCGGATAGCCGCTGCCACTTGAAGCGTCAGTCGTCGCGCCAGAGGGGACGTTTCCGAACCTGTATCTTGACCAAACGGCGCACTTTAATCCGCTCGCGCTCGGCTGAGAGTTGGCCGCTCGCGATACAGGCTTCAGCAAATTCGGCGGAATCCGAAAGACAGTGGCCGACGCAATCGCAAAAACCTATTTGAGCAACTTTGACGCCGCCTGCTCATTGCGACCGTGGCTTTGCGGCTGGTTAGTAGATTGGTTAGTTGGTTACTAACTGAAAATCGCCAAACCCTATGTTTTCTGCGCTTTTTAGGGGTTGACTGGCGGAGGGAGTGGGATTCGAACCCACGGTGAACTTGCGCCCACGCCGGTTTTCAAGACCGGTGCCTTAAACCGCTCGGCCATCCCTCCATCGCGGTGTTTCAACCACTTAGGATCATCGCTATCGGTCGAGTGGTTGCCGCCGAATTGGCACCCGAAGCGTTCCCGACCGGTTCGCGCTCCATTCCTGTAGTGCGGCAGTCGGGCTTGCGTCAACCACTGCGGCCGCAGCTTCCTGCTGTCCAGGCAGATGCGCTCAAATGCCGAGCGTCGCCGACAGCAAGAGCTCGGCGGCCGCTAACGGAGCCATCATCCCGGAACCCGGCTCAAAAAGTGTCCAGGCCATCTTTCTCAAGCGGTAGCTAATATAGATGAGCCGAGTCATCCGTTCGATCTAGCAAGGCCCTGCCGAGACCATGCTAGACTTTTGATCGGCGCAGGAACTCCGGCGCCATGAGCGCCGGTTGGAAAAGGAAGTCCCCTCCAAAAGCTGCCCCTTCATCCGGCGCTCATCCATGCAAGGCTCGTCTGGCCTGTCTCGCCATAATCTCGCCCGGTTCCGGCCATAATCGATTAACATCGTGATAAACAATTCCTGTGAAAAAGGGATTGGGTATCAAGGTGTCGCTAACGTTCGTCGGCTGACTCCACGAATTGACAGCGAGAGGGGACAATCGAAAACATGCAGACCTCGGCGCGCCCGCGTCTTCGTCGCGCTCCTGCTTTCGCGCTGTGCGCCCTGTCGGCGGCGCTGCTTGCCGGTTGCGGGTCGACGCCGCAAACCAGGGCGATGCTCGACAAGCGGCCGCACTCAAAGGAATATTTCGCCGAATCCGAATATGGCGTGAAGGCCAGCCCGCGCGTCGCCTTCATGCGGCGCGGCGGCGGCCGCGACCAGCTCGGCAAGCCCTATCAGGTGCGGGGCAAGTGGTACTATCCGAAGGAAGACAGGCACTACGCCAAGGTCGGCCTGGCCTCCTGGTATGGCGATGCTTTCCACGGCCGTCTGACGGCCAATGGCGAAGTCTATGACACGTCGCAACTGACGGCGGCGCATCCGACAATGCCGCTGCCGAGCTATGCCCGCGTCACCAATCTGGCCACCGGCAGCTCGATCATCGTGCGCGTCAACGACCGCGGCCCCTATCATGAAGGCCGCATCATCGATGTCTCGCAGCGCGCCGCCCAGATGCTCGACTACGCCAATGTCGGCACGGCGCAAGTGAAGGTGGAATATATCGGCCGGGCGCCGCTCGACGGCAATGACGACCAGTATCTGATGGCTTCCTATCATCCCGGCAACAGGCGGCCGGACCCGTCCGACGGCCTGCCGACCGGCGTGATGGTGGCCATGAACGGCCCGTCGCCCAGCATGCAGGTCGATGCGCCTCCGGCAGTGCCGTTCCCCGGCAAGCTTACCAATTCGGGACAGGCTTTTGCCGCGCAGCCGGGCCTTGCCGAGCAGCCGGCCTTGTCGGAGCAGCCGGCGATGTCGGCACAGGCGCAGGGCGCCGGCGATGTCACTTTGCCCGATTTCGGGCCGATCGTGCCGCAGCGGCCGGAGTTCCGGCTGCCGCCGAACTCGCCCTTCGCCATGGCCTCGCTGTCCTACGCGGATGAGCGCGTCAAGCGTGCCGACGTCTTTGCCGCCCTCGACACCAGCGGCATGTCGCCGGCCGACATCCTGCGGTCGTGGAAGAAATCGAACCGCCAGGAACAGCCGGCCTCGGACTATATCGCGGCCGGATCGTTCGACGATGCCGCCGAGGCCAAGCGCGTGGCGGCGGCCCTCGAGCCGTTCGGCAGGACCGAGATCCAGCAGACCGAGCTCGACGGCAACGACTGGTATGCGGTCAATGTCTATCCGGATGGCCACGGCAGCATCGACGACTTGCTGCGCGCAGCATGGTCGCATGGGGCGCCGGACGCGTTGGTTGTGCGAAACTGATCAATTTCGCGCGCGCCGTTGATCGGGCGGAAAAAACCCTGATAGCTTGATTGCGCCGAAAGCGGCTAGTCAGGTCGATATTCATGCAGTTCCGTATTTTTCCGCCTATCGCCGGATTCCTGGGATTGGTGCTGACGCTGTTTTGCGCCGTTCCGGCAAGCGCGCAGCTTTTCGAGACCAAGGCGGCGCAGGCCTTCATGATCGATGCCGACACCGGCACGGTGCTTTTCTCCAAGGATGCCGACAAGCCGATCCCGCCGGCTTCCATGGCCAAGCTGATGACGATGGAGATGGTCTTCAGCGCCCTCAAGGCGAAGCGCATGACGCTCGACGACACTTTCGTCGTCAGCGAAAACGCCTGGCGCACAGGCGGCGCCCCGTCGGGAACCTCGACCATGTTCGCCAAGCTCAAATCGGCGGTCCGCGTCGAGGACCTCATCCAGGGCGTCACCGTGCAGGCGGCCAATGACGGCTGCATCGTGCTTGCCGAAGGCATAGCGGGCTCGGAGGCGAATTTCGCCGCGCAGATGACCGAGCGTGCCCGCGAGCTCGGCCTCTCCAAATCGACCTTCGTCAATTCGACCGGGCTGCCGGCGGACGGCCAGCAGACGACTGTGCGGGAACTCACGATGCTGGCGCTGCATCTCTGGCGCGATTATCCCGAATTCTTCCACTACTACAGCCAGCCGGATTTCACCTGGAACAAGATCTCGCAGCGGAACCGCAATCCGCTTTTGGCCATGGGCATCGACGCCGACGGCTTCGTGGCCGGGGCGAGCGAGTCGGCCGGTTTCGGCATTGTCGGCACCGTCAGCCATAACGGTATCCGCGTGATCGCGGCGCTGAGCGGGCTGGCGAACGATCGCGAGCGTTCCGAGGAGGCGCGCAAGCTGCTCGACTGGGGTTCCCGCTCCTTCCAGAAGACGGAGATATTCGCCAAGGACGAGGTTGTCGGCGAAGCGCAGGTCTTCGGCGGCGCCCAATCCGGCGTGGCCTTGAAAGCCAAGGGCCCGGTGGACATCTTTCTGCCGATAGCCAACCGCGACAAGCTGACCGCCAAGATCGTCTATGACGGTCCGGTGGCGGCGCCGGTGGAGGAGGGGCAACCGGTCGGGGAATTGCGCGTTTGGATCGGCGACACGCTCAGCCAGCGGACGCCGCTTTTCGCCGCCGAGTCGGTGAAGGTCGGCACGCTGCCGCAGCGCGCGCTCGACGCGGCCAAGGAACTGGCTGTCGGCTGGCTGCGTCAGAAACATTTGTGATCAGGCAGGCTCGTGGACCTTTTATCGGACGGGAGCTATGACAGCGGCCAGCACGGGCAAAGGCATTCTCGATTGGCGAGCGGATTTTTCATCACCTTCGAAGGCGGCGAGGGAGCCGGCAAGTCGACGCAGATCGAGCGGCTGGCCCTGCGCATGCGCGCCAAGAAGTACGAGGTCCTGGTCACGCGCGAACCGGGCGGGTCGCCGGGCGCCGAGGCGGTGAGACACGTGCTCCTGTCGGGCGCTGCCGAACCCTTCGGCCCGAAGATGGAGGCAATCCTCTTCGCGGCCGCGCGATCCGACCATGTCGAGCAGGTGATCCGGCCGGCGGTCGAACGCGGCTCGATCGTGCTCTGCGACCGCTTCATGGATTCCTCGCGCGTCTATCAGGGCATCACCGGCGGGCTCGATCCGGATTTCATGGAAGCGCTGGAAGCGGTCGCCATCAACGGCATGGTTCCCGACATGACGCTGATCTTCGATATCGATCCGGCCGAAGGCTTGAAGCGCGCGGCGGCCCGGCGTGGCGCCGGCGACAGCGCCGACCGGTTCGAGAAGGAGACTTTAGCCATCCACCAGCGTCGGCGCGAGGCTTTCCTGGCGATCGCCGAGGCGGAGCCGGACCGCTGCATCGTCATCGATGCATCGGCCGATCCGGAAACGGTGGAGAATGTCGTCACCGCGGCCGTGTTCGCGGTATTGGAAAAGCGGATGCCGGTGCAGAGGAAGCAGACGGCGCCGGCATGATCTTCGAACGCATCGCCCCCGAACAGCATGACACGCTGGACGGCGTTCCCGAGCCGTCGGAAACGCCGCGGCTCATCGGCCACGCGCAGGCAGCAGGCATGCTTGCCGCGGCCTACCGCGCCGGCAAGCTGCCGCATGCACTGATCCTCGCCGGTCCGCTCGGCATCGGCAAGGCAACGCTCGCCTTCCACCTGGCGCACCATCTTCTGAAACATCCGGACTTCAAGGCCGCGCCCGACACGCTCGCCGTTCCCGATCCGGCATCGTCGCTGTTTCGCCAGATCGCCACCGGCGCGCATCCTTCGGTGCTGCATCTCACGCGCCCGGCCAATGACAAGACCAAGACCTTCAAGACGGTGCTTACCGTCGATGAGATCCGCAAGGTCAGCCGCTTCCTGTCGATGACCTCGCATGACGGCAGCTACCGCGTCGTCATCGTCGATCCGGCCGACGACATGAACAACAATGCCGCCAACGCCTTGCTCAAAAATCTCGAGGAGCCGCCGGCGCGCACCCTGTTCATCCTGATCGTGCACGCGCCGGGCAGCCTGCTTCCGACGATACGGTCGCGCTGCCAGATGGTGCGGCTGACACCGCTCGCCGCCGACGAATTGATGGCGGTTCTGGAAAACGTCGAGCCGCCGCCACCCGACGATCCGGCGGCGCGCGCGGCGCTGGCCGAGCGGGCAGGGGGCAGCGCCCGCAACGCGATCCTGCTCACCCAATATGGCGGGCTGGAGATCGCTGGCGCGCTCGATGCGCTGGTGGCGGCGCAGAAGCCCGACATTGCCGGCGCGCACCGCCTCGCCGAGGCCGTCGCCGGGCGCGACCAGGCGATCCAGTTCGATATCTTCAATCGCCGTGCGCTGGATATTCTGTCGGCGGCCGCCAGCGAAGCGGCGCTCGCCGGCGATCTTGCCAGGGCCAAAACGCTGTCCGAGGCTTGGCACGAGGCCCTGAACACGATATCTGAAGCCGAGACCTACAATCTCGACAAGAAGCAGCACGCCCTGACCATGATCGACCGCCTGAAGTCTGCGATGCGAATGTGACGGTTTTCTTGATGCATGCCGCTGCCCCAAAACCGGGCGCCACTTTTGGGCGGCATGCATCGTCCCTCGGGATGGCAATCGCCATGCCGATAGGATATCCACCGCCACGGCTTCCATTCAGACATTCATGACGGTTCATTCATGTCACGCGACACATTCTACATCACGACCGCGATCTCCTACCCGAACGGCAAGCCGCATATCGGCCATGCCTACGAGCTGATCGCCACTGACGCGCTTGCCCGTTTCCAGCGGCTCGACGGCAAGGACGTATACTTCCTGACCGGCACCGACGAGCACGGCATCAAGATGCTGCAGACGGCGCGCAAGGAAGGCATCTCGCCGCGCGAGCTCGCCGACCGCAACGCGGCCGAGTTCAAGCGCATGGCGAGCGCGCTCAACGCCTCCAACGACGATTTCATCCGCACCACGGAAGAGCGGCACTACGCGTCCTCGCAGGCGATCTGGAAGGCGATGGCCGCCAATGGCGACATCTACAAGGGCGGCTACGCCGGCTGGTACTCGGTGCGCGACGAGGCCTATTACGGCGAGGAAGAGACAGAACTTCGTCCCGACAACCTCCGCTACGGACCGCAGGGAACGCCTGTCGAGTGGGTCGAGGAGGAGAGCTATTTCTTCCGGCTTTCGGCCTATCAGGACAAGCTGATCGCGCTCTACGAAAGCCAGCCCGATTTCATCGGCCCGGCCGAGCGCCGCAACGAGGTGATGAGGTTCGTCAAGTCGGGGCTGAAGGACCTGTCGATCTCGCGCACCACCTTCGACTGGGGTGTGCCGGTGCCGGGCGACGAGAAGCATGTGATGTATGTGTGGGTCGACGCCTTGACAAACTACATCACGGGCATCGGCTATCCAGATGAAAACGCTGAGAAATGGCGTTACTGGCCGGCGGACGCGCACATCATCGGCAAGGACATCGTGCGCTTCCACGCCATCTACTGGCCGGCCTTCCTGATGTCGGCGGGGATCCCGCTGCCGAAGCGCGTCTTCGGCCATGGCTTTCTGTTCAACCGCGGCGAGAAGATGTCGAAGTCTGTCGGCAACGTCATCGACCCGTTCACCATGGCCGAGCATTACGGCGTCGACCAGGTGCGCTATTTCTTCCTGCGCGAGGTGCCGTTCGGCCAGGACGGCAACTACAGCCATGAAGCGATCGTCAACCGCACCAATGCCGATCTCGCCAACGGCCTTGGCAATCTTGCGCAGCGCTCGCTGTCGATGATCGCCAAGAACTGCGGCGGCGCGGTGCCGAGGCGCGGCGAACTGACCGAGGCCGACAGTACGATCCTCGACCAGGCGGTGGAGGCGCTTGTCGTGGCGCGCAAGGCGATGGCGGAGCAGGGGATCCATCTGGCGCTGGCGGCGATCTTCAGCGTGGTGGCCGAAGCCGACCGCTATTTCGCCTCGCAGGAGCCCTGGGCGCTCAGGAAGACCGACCCCGAGCGCATGGAGACGGTGCTGTGGACGACAGCCGAAGTCGTCCGGCGCGTGACGGTGCTTTGCCAGCCCTTCATCCCCGGGTCGGCCACGAAGCTGCTCGACTTGTTGGCCGTTCCGGCGGACAAGCGCAATTTCGAGCACGTCCACGCAAAGCATGCGCTCGTGCCCGGCACCGCCTTGCCAGCACCAGAGGGCGTGTTCCCGCGTTACGTCGAGCAGGACACCAAAGCCTGATGCTCGTCGACAGCCATTGCCATCTCGATTTTCCGGACTTCGCCGAGGAGCGGGCGGCCATCGTCGCCCGCGCTCTTGCCGCCGGGGTCGGCCGCATGGTGACGATCTCGACGCGCGTGAAGCGTTTTCAGCAAATTATCGACATCGCTGAAACTTTCGACGAAGTCTATTGCTCGGTCGGCACCCATCCGCACCAGGCGGCGGAAGAGCTCGACGTGACCGCCGACGAGCTGGTGCGGCTTTCCAGCCATCCCAAGGTGGTGGCGATCGGCGAAGCCGGCCTCGACTATTTCTATGACCACGCGCCGCGCGATGCGCAGGCGCAAGGCTTTCGCACCCACATCGCCGCCGCGCGCCGGACCGGGCTGCCGCTGGTCATCCATTCGCGCGATGCCGACGACGACATGGCGGCAATCCTCGAGGATGAGACAGGGAAGGGCGCCTTCCCCTTCATCCTGCATTGTTTTTCGTCCGGACGCAGGCTGGCCGAGGTCGGCGTGGCGCTGGGCGGTTACGTCTCTTTCTCGGGCATCCTGACCTTCAAGAACTCGGCCGAGCTGCGCGCGATCGCAGCCGATGTGCCACGCGACCGGCTGCTGGTCGAGACCGATGCGCCCTACCTTGCGCCCATTCCGCATCGCGGCAAGCGCAACGAGCCTGCCTATGTGGCGAACACGGCAAAGGTGCTCGCCGAAACCATCGGCGTCAGCGAGGCAGAGATCGCCGACATCACCACCGAGAACGTGTTCCGGCTGTTCACCAAGATGCCGCGCCCGGACATCGCGGGCGCCTGAGAGATGGGCGACCGGCTGCGCTTCACCATTCTCGGCTGCGGCTCGTCGCCCGGCACGCCGCGCATCACCGGCGACTGGGGCAATTGCGATCCCAAGAACCCGAAAAACCGGCGCATGCGCACGGCGGCGCTGGTCGAGCGGATTGCCGGGAATGGCAGCCGGACGACGGTCGTCATCGATACCGGACCGGATTTCCGTGAGCAGATGCTGCTCGCCTCGGTGAAGCGTGTGGACGCCGTCGTCTACACCCATCCGCATGCCGACCACATCCACGGCATCGACGACCTGCGCGGCTATGTGCACGAACAGCGGCACCGCATCGACATCCACGCCGACGAGCCGACGATGGGACGGCTGCGGCACGCGTTCGGCTATTGCTTCGAGACGCCGCCGGGCAGCTCGTATCCGCCGATCGTCAAGCCGCATCTGATCGACCATGCCAGGCCGGTGGTGATCGAAGGCGAGGGGGGTCCCCTCGCCCTTGAGCCGCTGCCGCAGATCCATGGCGACATCATCTCGCTGGGCTTCCGCATCGGCGGGCTCGCCTATTGCCCCGACATCAGCGACTTCCCGGCCGCCACCGCGGAACGGCTGCGCGGCCTCGACATGCTGGTGATCGACGCGCTGCAGTACAACACGCATCCCAGCCACCTGTCGCTCGGCCAGGCGCTGGGCTGGATCGAGAAGCTGTCGCCGAGGAACGCCGTGCTGACGCATATGCACGTGCCGCTGGACTACGACGTCGTGATGGCAGAAACGCCGGACCACGTGGTGCCGGCCTATGACGGCATGGTGATAGAAATTCCTTACGAGTCAGCGCGATAAGAGCAACTCTTCATAGCCGGTGGCATTGACCGCTCAACTGTCAGCGTCATGGTCCGGTCAGGTTTTTCATATCCGGGCATGGGCGCGCTCATACGGTTCCGGTCGAGGGTGATCCCACGCTTCCCGCATCGACGATTGGACGGAACCGGCATCTGTCAGTTCCATAATCTATCTTATGCGACTTCTTGATCTGGGCGCAAAGTTAGAATGCCCACTTCTGCAAAGCAGGAATGTCGCGTCCCCTTGCTGGATGTTCGTCCGGAACGATCGCTGCTCGCACGGGTGCAGCCGGATCAGCTCATCAATTTGGATCCGACTGGCCGAATAGAGTCTGGCCAGAGCGCATCGTTCGGGTGCATAGTCATTTCCGGGACTTCGCAGGCGGAATTTGTCCGCAGCAATGATTGTTGCCAGGTCCTGTCTTTTGTGCTGCATCCGTCCGCGATCCCGATGGGACCAGGCCACATGGAGGCGACCATGCTGGTAAAGGAAGCGATGACGGGGAAAGTGCGTTGGTACTCCCCTGATACGCCGATACGGGAAGTCGCGCGCGTCATGCGCGATGAAGGTATCGGTTGCGTGCCGATCGGCGAAAATGATCGGCTCGTTGGCATGATCACGGATCGCGACATCACGTGCCGCGCCGTGGCCGCGGGCGAGAGCCTCGATAAGCTGACATGCCGCGCGGTGATGTCACCCGGCATATTCTTCTGTTTCGAGGATCAGACCCTGGAACAGGCGCTTGGGCAAATGCAGGAGCGCCAGGTGCATCACCTTCCGGTGCTCAACCGGCAGAAACGGATGACGGGCCTCATCTCGTTGGGTGATGTCGCGCTGAAGGCCGAAAGTGCAATCCTCGCGCCGCTTGCCAAAATCGCCGCACGCGACGCTGAACGGCATTTGCGGGCCGCCTGAGATTTTCAGGGGCGCTTTGCGACGAATGGCTGGAGTGGCATGCGTGAATGGAACCTGGCATGTCACCCCAACTATTTGTGATCGCATTGCAAAGGTTGGCCTTCGTAGCCCTGTCCGCTCGCTATGACAACTTGTTCCCTCGGACTCGGATTAGCGCCCAACGCAGAGCCGTGTTTCAGCTGCAGCCGCGCTGGCGCGCCGGTCGCTTGGACAATCAAGCGGCCTTGAGATCCTGCAACACCTTCTCAAAGGCGTCTTTGACCGGCTTGGAAACGTCGGTCGCCGCCTTGGTCGTGAGTTCCTGAAATTCCTTGGCTTGCCCGGCACTCATTTCCACGCGCTTGCGCAGGAAGGTCGTCTGCAGCTCAAAAACTTCCGGCAGCGACTTCGCCCGGACCAGAGCCTCGGCGTGCGAAAAATCAGCTTCGGCATTGGCGCGCCATGCGGCGATCATCTTCAGCGACAGTTCGTTGCCGACCGATTTCGCGGTTTCGGCAGTCGACTCGAGCGCCTTCCGGACGTCTTCAGCGCCCGATTGGAACTTTGCAAGCGCTTCATTCGACTGCTCGACGCCCTTTTCGGCGACTGCGCGAAGTTGATCGGTGGCCTTGTCAGGGTCGAACGTCGGAAATTCGGCGGTTTCGGTGGGCTTGTCGGCGGTCTTGGACATTTCCTATCCTCCGGTTGTCGATGGTGTCCCGCCCCGCCCAGCACAACAAGACTAGTATGTGGCAGTATTACCTGCAGTGCAACATTTTGTTGCGGCGCACTATATTTATATTTGAAACTGGGCTTCCTGCAGCTTTCAAAGAAACAGGGCAAGAATCCAATCAGCCCGCAACGCTGGCTGCCTAGCCATATCCCTACGCCGCGGCCGGCGTTGGCGTACCGTTCACTCCGGAAACGTCGCCAGGGAAACGCTGACATATTTCAGGCATTCGGCAAGCGCGTTGTTGCCCGAGACAGGAATTGTCGCAAAACTCCGGGCCGAAGAAACTACCCTACCCCAAGCCGCCGTCCGACAGGGATGCAACAATGAAGGCATTCGGAAAATGACCGCCTCTCCTTCCTTTCTCGGCTTTCCCAATCAGCTGGCCGAAGGCCGAGTGCCCCGGGCGGTGATCTTCGGAGCCGGTCACGGCAGCACTTATCCCGGCAAGGACAGCAGCGGCTATGTCCTGGCCGCCGACGCCATCCGTGCCGCGAGCCAAGACGATGCGCCGCTGGTCGAGCACTGGGACTTCGATCTCGGCGGGCCGCTGTTCGACGGCAAGCCGCTCTGCTGCGTCGACGCCGGCGACGTTTTGACCATCATGCATGACAATGCGGGCAACCGTGCCAGGATCGAGGCCAAGATGCGCGAGGTCCTGGCAATGCCGGCCGTGCCTATCCTGATCGGCGACGACGATTCCGTGCCCATTCCCTTCCTCGCCGGCTTTGCGGATCACGGGCCGGTCTGGATCCTGCAGATCGACGCCCATATCGACTGGCGCGACGAGGTGCATGGCGAGCGCTACGGCTATTCGAGCCCGATGCGCCGGGCGAGCGAGATGCCGCATGTCGCCGGCATGGTGCAGGTCGGCCTGCGCGGCGTCGGCAGCGCGCGCCTCGCCGAAATCCAAGCGGCGCAGCGCTACGGCAGCCGCTTCGTGACCGCCCGCGAGGTCCACGCCCACGGTGTCGAAACCGCCCTTCGCCATATTCCGGAAGGCGCGCGGGTCGTCGTCACCCTCGACTGCGACAGCCTCGATCCCTCCGTCATGCCGGGGGTGGCGGCGCGCACGCCCGGCGGCCTCACCTACACGCAGGCGATCGACCTGATCGCGGGCGTCGGCAAGCGGGCCAGGATCGCGGGGTTCGACCTCGTCGAGCTCTATCCTCCCGCCGACATTGACGGCCTGTCGACGCTCACCGCCGCGCGGCTTCTCGTCAATGTGATCGGCACCATCGTCCAGCAGGTCTGAGACCGGGATTCGCATGGCTGCCGGAACCTCCGCAAGGATATCCGCCTTCGTCGAAGCGCTGCCGCTGAAACCCGGACTGCGGGTGCTGGAGATCGGATGCGGTCCCGGCGTTGCCGCTCGTGCCGTCGCGAAGCGTGTTGGTAACGGGTTCATTCTGGCGATCGACCGCTCGGAGAAGGCAATCCGATTGGCGCGCGCCGGATCGGCCGATGAGATGGCCGCCGGCCGCCTCGAGTTCAGGCAGGTCGCGATAGAGGATTTTGCGTTGCATCCCGGCGATGCCCCTTTCGACATCGCCTTCGCCATGCGGGTCGGCGCACTCGACGGGCGTCACCCCGGGACTGGCCGGGCGGCGTTGGCGCGCATCAAGGCTGCCCTCAGGCCAGATGGCCGGCTCTTCATCGACGGCGGCGATCCTTTGAAGGAGATCGAGCTGGATCGCGGCTTGCAGCTCTAGAGCGCTTCACCGTTTCACGGAAATGGCGAATCGCTCTATCTCCTTGTTTTGAC
>LM655171.1:57202-78906 GCA_000824825.2 Mesorhizobium sp. ORS 3324 | reverse complement strand
CTTTTCCTGGAATTGCCCTAGAATTGTGGCTCCAAACCGAGGCCGATCCGGTAGCTCAGAGTTCGTTTGGCACCTGGCGGAATCAGCATCACACCCGGCTTGTCGGTAAATTCGCCGTCAAAATCGACCGGGCTTGCAACACCATGCCAGGGTTCGATGCAGAGGAACGGCGCGCCGCCGGGTTTGGACCAGATGCCCAGCTCGTTGAACCCTTGCCACGACATTTCGATCGCCGGCCCGCGGCCGGCGGCATAGCGGACGCTGGCGCTCGCAGGCCGATCGAGGATGACGGCGTCGTCGTCGAAGAGTTTTTCGGAGAGCGCGAGCGTCCTGCCTTCGATGGGCGTTGGTTGCGGCATCGGCAGCAGCAGCCCTTCCCTCAGGCGACGGATCGGCGCGGGCTCATCGGCGGCAAAGGTCAGCCGGTAGGCTTCCTTGGGCAGTTCCGGCAGCAGCGGCCAGTTGAATGCGGGATGCGCGCCGATCGAGGCCGGCAGCGGCTCATCGCCGGAGTTGGCAATCTCGAAGGTCACGCCGAGCTGGCGCTGACCGACGCTGTAGCCAATAATCAGCCGAAAGGCGAACGGGTAACGGGCGCGGGTTTCAGCATCGTCGGTCAGGACCAGCGTGCAGGAGGAAGGCCCCTGCTCCACCCAGGCAAAGCGCCGGTCGCGGGCGAAGCCATGCTGCGTCATCGGATAGGCTTTGCCGCGATGGCGCAACTGGTCGCCTTTCAGCCGGCCGACGATCGGAAACAGAACCGGGGAATGACGCCGCCAGTCAGGTCCCGCCTGCCAAAGAAGCTCCGCATCCTCGGCATCGCGCAGGGAGATCAGCTCGGCCCCTTGCTCGACGATGGTCGCCGAGATGCCGTCACTGCGAAGCGTCACCTTTTCCATGCGTCCTCGCGGCCGGCTGGTGTGGCCGGCAGGCTAGCAAAAGGCTGCGCCTGAGCTCAAGAGCAGCAGGCACGGCGGCACCTCCCTCATTGAGTGACCGACTGCGCCGCCACGCCAAACACGACCCAAATGGAAAACCGTGGCCGGGGCTTCCCTCCGGCCACGTCAAAGCCAGCAGTATCGCCTACGGCGGTCCGGACTATTCGCGCTCGCCGGTGAAATTCAGCAGCAGCTGGAAGATGTTGATGAAGTTCAGATAGAGCGAGAAGGCGCCGAACACGGCGAGCTTCTGCTGCGATTCCGCGTCGAAATTCTCGGCATACTGCTCCTTGATCGTCTGGGTGTCCCAGGCGGTCAGGCCGATGAAGACGGCGATGCCGATCACCGATATGGCGAATTGCAGCGCGGTCGAGCCGAGGAACAGGTTGACGAGGCTGGCAATCACGACGCCGATCAAGCCCATGATCAGGAAGGACGAGAATTGCGTCAGGTCGCGCCTGGTCGTGTAGCCGTAGAGGCTGGTGGCCCCGAACATCGTCGCGGCGATGAAGAAGGTGCGCGCGATGCTTGTGCCGGTAAAAACCAGGAACACGGAAGCGAGCGACAGGCCCATGACCGCGCAGAAAGCCCAGAACATCGCCTGCGCGCCAGCGGCCGACATCGTCTGCATCTTGAACGAGAAGATCATGACGAAGGCGAGCGGCGCCAGCATCACCACCCATTTCAGCGGGCTGGAGAAGATCGGCACATAGAGCGCCGGCGTCGAGGCCACGGCCAAGGCGACAAGGCCGGTGACGACGAGGCCGAGGCCCATATAGTTGTAGACGCGCAGCATGTGCTTGCGCAGGCCCTCGTCATAGACAGCGCCGGCCTGAACGCCGGCGCCGATTCGGTATCCGAGATTGGGGCTGTTCATTGGGGTTCTCCTTGCTTGGCTCGGTTCGATCGCGTGTTTCAGTAGAGCGTGCGGGCTAGCCTCTCGGCGGCGCGGTCGAGATCGCCGGCGTCGCCCTTTCCGACGACGGCGTAGGCCACCTCTCCGATCTGGAAATAGGCGGATGAGATATCGCCCGAGGGCGCGACGGTCGGCTTCACCACGTCGAACGTGCCCGGCCTGATCGCGAACAGCGACACCAGGCCGAGGTCCCGCGTCTCGACCGCCATCTCGACGCTCGGCCCGAAGCGCGACGGATAGATCTGCACGTCGCGGATCTTCCAGTCATCAGGGAGCGGCGGCATGACGATCGCCGTCGCAGCGCGGATCTCGTCGGCATCATAATTCGGCGCTTCGGCCTGGGATGGCATGGTTTCACGCACCAGCGTCGTCCGGTGCGCGCTCACCGCTTCCTCGACATAGGCGGGCGGCTGCGTCGAGGCGACCACCTTGGTCAACGCGATCGGTCCGAAGAACCCGTTCGCAAGCCAGCCCGCCGCCACAAGAACGGCGGCCGCCGCGGCACGCTGCAGCATGGAGAAGACACGGTCCCTGGCGAGCGCCCTCTCCAGCCGCAGCGCCGCCTCGGCCGTTGCCGGGCGCGCCATGCCGACTGGCCCGGCCAGCGCCACGCGCAGCTCGTCGCGGGTTCTGAGATCAGCCATCACGCGCGCCGCCACTTCCGGACGCGCGGACAGGAACGCTTCGACCTCGATGCGGCGGGCAGCGTCGAGCTGGTCGTCGACATAGGCGTCGAGATCGGCGTCGGTCACGGGATCGACAATAGCGGTCATGACTTACCTCCCACGATCCTGATTTGGTTCCTGGCTTTCAGCGGAGCGCCCTCCTCCATCTCGCGCAGGGCGGCACGCGCGCGGCCGATGCGTGACATCAGGGTTCCAAGCGGCACGCCGCTGACCTCGGCGGCCTCTGCGTAGCTCAGCCCTTCGATGGCGACGAGATGCAGGGCAGAGCGCTGCTCTTCCGGCAGCGCCAGAAAGGCCGCGCGCACCTGCGAAAGGCGCACCGAATGGTCCTGGGACGCCGGCACGCTATGATCGGCAAGATAGCCGGCCTGCTCGATACGTGCTGTCTCGGATCGGCGTGAACGGATGCGATCGATGAAGATGTTGTGCACGATCGCGAGCAGCCAGGCGCGCGGGTTGCTGCCGGCACGAAAGGTCGCGCGGCGTTCATAGGCGCGCAGGAGCGCGTCATGGACCAGAT
Organism: Mesorhizobium sp. ORS 3324; assembly: GCA_000824825.2. Classification (GTDB taxonomy): domain Bacteria; phylum Pseudomonadota; class Alphaproteobacteria; order Rhizobiales; family Rhizobiaceae; genus Mesorhizobium. The sequence goes on along the minus strand of LM655171.1, from coordinate 75,846 downwards.
CCTCGGCATCTGCGCTGTCGCGCGTCAGCGAGCGCGCATAGCGTCGCAGCGAGCCCAACTGCCCGACGATATCGAAGCGTGCCATCGACCGTTTCATGCCCTGTTTACGGAACAGGGCAAGGTTTTAATCCCGATGAGGGCGTGTTTTTCGTTTCGGCTATGGCGCCCTCGGCCCGGCATTCGGCGTGGCGCAGCGGAAACCGCTGGCGAAGCGCGACCGATTTGCGTATCACTCCGCCGCCATTGGAGCCCTATCGATGTTCGAAACCCTGCAGCCGGCGCCCGCCGACAAGATCCTTGCCTTGATCGGCCTCTACCGCGCCGATACGCGCCCCGGCAAAGTCGACCTCGGTGTCGGCGTCTACAAGGACCGCGACGGCAGGACGCCGGTGATGCGGGCCGTGCGCGAGGCCGAGAAGCGGCTGCTCGCCAGCCAGGACACCAAGACCTATCTCGGCCTAGCCGGCGATACCGGCTTCAACACCGCGATGATCAAGCTTGCCTTTGGCGAGAAGGCAGATCTTTCGCGCATCCGTGCGGCGCAAGCGCCCGGCGGCTCCGGCGCGCTGAGGCTCGTGGCCGAGCTTCTGCAGCGCACCCGCCCCGGCACGACCGTCTGGCTGTCCGATCCGACCTGGCCGAACCATCTGCCGGTGATGCGCGCCGCCGGCCTGCAGGTGCGCGACTATCCGTATTTCGATGCTGCCTCGGGCGCAGTCCGTTTCGATGACATGCTGGCGGCGCTGAAGAGCGCCAACAGCGGCGACGTCGTACTGCTGCACGGCTGCTGCCACAACCCGACCGGCGCCAATCTCGATATTGCGCAATGGGCGAAGGTTGCCGACGTCCTGCTGGAGCGCGGCCTGCTGCCTTTTGTCGACATAGCCTATCAGGGCTTTGGCGAAGGCCTCGACGCCGACGCCGCCGGCCTGCGGCTGCTCGCCGACAAGGTGCCGGAATTGGTCGTCGCCTCGAGCTGCTCGAAGAATTTCGCCGTCTATCGCGACCGCGTCGGCGCCGCGATGATCATGGCCAAGGACGGCGCCCACGGGGATGTGGCGATGAGCCAGATGCTGGCGGCCGCGCGCGCCCTCTATTCGATGCCGCCGGACCATGGCGCTGCCGCCGTGCGCATGGTGCTCGAAGACGCCGACCTCAGGAAGGACTGGGAGACGGAGCTCGAGGAAATGCGGCTGCGCATGCTTCGGTTGCGTGTTGCGTTCGCCGAGGCGTTGCGCCGACAGTCCAACTCCGACCGCTTCGATTTCGTCGCCAGCCATCGCGGCATGTTTTCAAGGCTTGGGCTGACGGAAGCGCAGGTCGAGCGCCTGCGCACCGAACATGCCGTCTATATGGTGGGAGACAGCCGCATCAACGTGGCCGGCCTGCCCGAGGACGGCATGGACGACCTCGCCAAGGCGATCGTCTCGGTGCTCGACTGAGAGCCGGCGCAACTGTGGACAATAGGCTTTTGGCGGCCGGCGGGATTGGTCGCCCGCCGCTGCGCGCGCTAGGGTTTGTTGCATGAAACCCTCGAAGGACATTTCCCGGCTGATCGAGATCATGGCGGCGCTGAGAGCGCCGAAGACCGGCTGCCCGTGGGACATCGAGCAGAATTTTTCCACCATAGCGCCCTACACGATCGAGGAAGCCTATGAGGTGGCCGACGCGATCGCGCGCGGCGATTTCGACGATCTGCGCGAGGAACTGGGCGACCTGCTTCTCCAGGTCGTCTACCACGCTCAGATGGCTGAAGAGATCGGCGAGTTCGCCTTCGGCGACGTTGTCGAGGCGATCACCACCAAGATGATCCGCCGCCACCCGCATGTCTTCGGCGACGAGAAGGCGCGCAGCGCCGGCATGGCCAAGGGCATGTGGGAGAAGATCAAGTCGGCGGAGAAGGCCGATAAGCGCAACGCCCGCATCGCCCGCGGCCTCGATCCTGAAGATCACGGCAAGGGTTTTCTCGACAGCGTGCCGGTCGCGCTCCCTGCCCTTACCCGCGCGCTGAAGCTGCAGGAGAAGGCGGCCCGTGTCGGCTTCGACTGGAGCGAGGCAGCGCCCATTCTCGACAAGATCGAGGAAGAGATCGGCGAGTTGCGCGAGGCGCTCGCCACGGGGAACGCTGCACCCATCAAGGACGAGTTCGGCGACATGCTTTTTGCCATCGTCAATCTCGGCCGCCATTTGAAGCTCGACCCGGAAGCCGCGCTTAGCGGTACCAACGAGAAATTCCGCTCGCGATTCCACTATGTCGAGCAGGCCCTGGAAGCTGCGGGCAGTACGTTGGAAAAAGCGACACTGGACGAGATGGAAGCGCTCTGGCAGCAGGCCAAAAGCGCAAAATAAGCAGTAGGTTAACCGCCTGTCTTCCGGTGCAGCCGGTTCTCGATTTCCTGCCTCGTACTGTGCGTCGCTGTCAGCGAGATGGTGACGCTGCCGTCCTCATTGTCGGTCCGCGAAACGACATCGCCATTGCGGTAAAGCCAGTCGACCTGGCCGAGCTGGGACGGGCTCAGCGTCACCGTCATTGTCTCAAGCTCGCCCGACACTCTGGTTTCGATCAGCGCTTTCAGCGCATCGACCCCCTCGCCGGTCGCAGCCGAGATCGCGATCGGCGGCGCCTTGCCGTCGGCGCTTTCGGCAAGCAGGCGCTGGCGGTTGCCTTCGTCGAGCAGGTCGATCTTGTTCCACACCTCGATGACGCGATCTGTGTCGGCCGCGTCAACGCCGAGATCGTCAAGAATGCGCTCGACATCCTCTGCCTGGGCGGCCGTGTCCGGGTCCGAGATATCGCGCAGATGCAGCACGAGATCGGCCTCGACGACCTCTTCCAACGTCGCCCTGAAGGCCGCGACCAGATGCGTCGGCAGGTCCGAGATGAAGCCGACCGTGTCCGACAGGATGATCGGCGTGCCGTGCGGCAGTCGCACGCGGCGCAGCGTCGGGTCGAGCGTGGCGAACAGCATGTCCTCAGCCAGAACCCCTGCCCCGGTCAGCCGGTTGAACAGCGTCGACTTTCCGGCATTGGTGTAGCCGACGATCGCCACAACCGGAAACGGCACCTTCTTGCGCTTGGCGCGGTGAAGGTCGCGTGTGCGGCGAACCGTTTCCAGCTCATGCTTAAGCTTGGTGATCTTGTCCTGCAGGATGCGCCGGTCCGATTCGATCTGCGTTTCGCCGGGACCGCCGAGGAAGCCGGCGCCGCCGCGCTGCCGCTCGAGGTGGGTCCAGCTTCGCACCAGCCGGCCCTTCTGGTAGTTGAGATGCGCCAGCTCGACCTGGAGCGTGCCTTCCTTGGTCCGGGCGCGCTCGCCGAAGATTTCGAGGATCAGCCCGGTGCGGTCGAGCACCTTGGCGTTGAGCTCCTTTTCGAGATTGCGCTGCTGCACCGGCGTGAGCGGATGGTCGACGATGACCAGCTCCGCCTTGCGCTCCTTCACGATGTCGGCGAACTCCGCCACCTTGCCGCTGCCGAGCAGCGTCGCCGGACGCGGATCGGTGACCGTCACCACCGCTGTGTGGACCGGATCGAGGTCGATGGCGCTGGCTAGCCCGACCGCCTCGTCGTGGCGGGCATCAGCCGAGCGGCTCAGGCGCGGGCGGCTCGAATCGTCGTCGCCGCGCGGCTGGCGCGTAAGCACCGGCACGATGACAACCGCCCGGGTCGGGTCCTTGGCTTCCGGCCCGAGCTGGTGTCCTTGCTTTGCGCGAACGCTGCGGTCCGCGTCCTTCTCACGTGCCAATCAGGCGCCCTGGCTTTCCTCGCCATCGAACATCTGAACCGGCTGGCTCGGCATGATCGTGGAAATGGCGTGCTTATAGACGAGCTGGGAATGCCCGTCGCGCCGCAACAACACACAGAAATTGTCGAACGAAGTGACGACGCCGGTCAGCTTCACGCCGTTGATGAGGAAGATGGTAAGTGGATTTTTGCTCTTGCGAACTGAATTCAGGAACAGGTCCTGAAGGTTTTGCGATCGTTCCGCCATTGTTTTTGTCTTTCGCCGATCCCCTACGGTCTGCACGCCAATGCGCCAAATTACGCGGCGCCTGTCAAGCGAGCAAACCCCCTCTTGCCGTCAGCGCGGCAAGCAGAACGAGATAGTTGAGGTTCATTCCACCTTTGCGGTTATCAGGCTGGACTTTTTTCCGCAATGTCAAAAAATGCCTGCCGCAACGAAAGTGTCATAGAGCCGGGGTGGCCGTTTGCGATCGGCGCGCCGTCGATTTCGACAACCGGCATGGCAATCGTGGTCGCGGAACTGATGAAAGCCTCGCGCGCGGCCTTGGCCTCGGCGACCGAAAATCCACGCTCTTCGACCTTCAGACCGAGCTTGGCGGCGACATCGAACAGCGTCGTGCGGGTGATGCCGCGCAGGATGCCGTGGTCGGCCGGCCGCGTCACCAGGACGCCGTCGCGGGTGACGATCCAGGCATTGGACGAGCCGCCTTCCTTGACCGTGCCGTCGGCATCGACGAACCAAGCCTCCTGGGCGCCGGCTTCCTTGGCCTTCTGCTTGGCGAGCACATTTGGCAGCAGGCCGGTGCTCTTGATGTCGACGCGATCCCAACGATTCTCCGGCACCGTGATCACCTTGATGCCGGTCTCGACCCGCTTGGCAGCGGCAGCGGGATCGGCCTTGCGGGCGGTTATCACCAGGGCCGGCTTGGTGCCCGCCGCCGGAAAGAAGAACTCACGGCTGGCGACGCCGCGCGTCACCTGGAGATAGACGAGGCCGTTGACGACGTGGTTGCGGCGCACCACCTCGCGCAGCAGCAGCGGCAGGACGCCCTCGGAGACCGGCCAGGCGATCGACAGTTCCTTCAGCGAGCGCTTCAATCGGGCAAGATGGCGCGGCATGTCGACGATATAGCCGCGCGCAACCTCGCAGACCTCGTAGACGCCGTCGGCGAACTGGTAACCGCGATCCTCGATATGGACGCGGGCTCGAGCATGGGCGACGTAGCGCCCGTTGACATAGGCTATGCGCGGCATGGAAACCCCTCGGAGCTATTCGGCTTTCTTAGGCGATTCCGCCGCGGCCGTAATGAACAATCGGGTGGACCAAGCGCTAGCTACACACCGAGCGACTTCAGCTTGCGGTGCAAAGCGGACCGCTCCATGCCGATGAATTCGGCCGTCTTCGAGATGTTGCCGCCGAAGCGGTTGATCTGGGCGATGAGATAGTCCTTCTCGAACTGCTCGCGCGCCTCGCGCAGCGGCAGCGCCATGATGTGCTGGTCCGACTGGTTGGGCGTGCGCGGCATGACATCGCCGATCTCGGAGGGCAGGAGGTCGGCGGTGATTGGCATGTCGGCCTCGCCGCCGCGCGCAAGGATCATCAGCCGCTCGACATTGTTGCGGAGCTGGCGCACGTTCCCCGGCCAGTTGTGTGCCTGCAGCACGGCGAGCGCGTCGTCGCCGATGCGGCGCGGCTTGATGCCGGCCTGGCGCGCGATCTGCTTCATGAAATTGTCGACGAGGTAGGGGATGTCCTCGCGCCGCTCGGCCAGGCCCGGCACCATGACCGGAACCACCGCCAGGCGATGGTAGAGGTCCTCGCGGAAGCGTCCGTCGGCAATCATCGCCTCCAGGTTTTGCGAGGTGGACGAGATGATACGGACATCGACCTTGACGCGCTTGGTGCCCCCTACCCGTTCGAACTGCTGCTCGACCAGCACGCGCAGGATCTTGTTCTGCGTCTCACGCGGCATGTCGGCCACTTCATCGATGTAGAGGATGCCGCGATGCGCCTCTTCCAGCGCACCCACCTTGCGCTCGGTGCCGTTCGATTCGGTGCCGAACAGCTCGATCTCCATGCGCTCGGGTGTGATGGTGGCGGCGCTCAGCGTCACGAAAGGTCCGTTCTTGCGCGCCGACAGCGCGTGGATGGCGCGCGCCGTCAGTTCCTTGCCGGAGCCGGATGGGCCGATGATCATGATGCGGCTGTTGGTCGGCGCGACGCGCTCAATGGTCTGCCGCAACTGGCTCATCGCCGACGACATGCCGATCAGATCGAAAGTCTCGCCGCTGCGCAGCTTGAGATCGGAGACCTCGCGCCGCAACTTGGATGTCTCCAGCGCGCGTTCGGCAATCAGGATGAGGCGGTCGGCCTTGAACGGCTTCTCGATGAAATCATAGGCGCCTCGCCGGATGGCGGAGACCGCCGTTTCGATGTTGCCATGACCGGAGATCATCACCACCGGCATGTTCGGGTGCATGGTCTTGATCTCGTCCAGCAGCGCAAGACCGTCGAGGCGCGAGCCCTGCAGCCAGATATCCAGGAAAATCAGCCGCGGCGCGCGATCAGCGATCGCTGCAAGCGCGCTGTCGGCATCATGTGCCGTGCGGGTTTCGTGACCTTCGTCGCTCAGGATACCGGCGACGAGTTCGCGGATGTCTTCCTCGTCATCGACGATGAGAATGTCAGACGCCATTACCGACCTTTTCAGTTTCTCGTTCGTGTTCGTTGCGGCCTTCGCCGCGTGGCGGCGCGGCGACGACCGCCGCCGGCGGCAGGATGATCGTGATCATCGCGCCCCGGCCGCCGTGGAAATCCGGCGGCGCGTCGTGCAATTCGAGCCGACCGCCATGGTCCTCCACGATCTTCTTGACGATAGCGAGGCCAAGGCCGGTGCCTTTCTCGCGCGTCGTCATGTAGGGCTCGAGCAGCCTCTGCCGATTCTCGCGCGGCAGCCCCTTGCCGTTGTCGATAACGTCGATTCTTATGGCGCCATCTTGGCGCCCGGCTTGAATCCGGATTGTGCCGTCGGAACGGTCTTGCGCATCAAGTCCGTCGATGGCCTCGGCAGCGTTCTTGATGACATTGCCAAAGGCCTGCGCCATCAGGCGGCTGTCGAATGTGCCCTTGAGCGGCTCGGTGCCGAAATTGCGCTCGAAGGCAATGTCTGAGCGGCTCACTTCGACCAGGAAGGATGCCTCGCGCAGCGATTCGCGCAGATCGATCACCTTCATCTCGGGCTTCGGCATGCGGGCGAAGGCCGAGAATTCGTCGACCATGCGGCCGATGTCCTCGACCTGGCGGATGATAGTGTCGGTGCACTGATCGAAGACCTCGCGGTCCTCGGTGATGACCTTGCCGTAACGGCGCCTGATGCGCTCGGCAGAGAGCTGGATCGGCGTCAGCGGGTTCTTGATTTCGTGGGCGATGCGCCGCGCCACATCCGCCCAGGCCGAGGAGCGCTGCGCCTGGACGAGATCGGTGATGTCGTCGACGGTGACGACATAGGATTTTTCTTCCGAGCCGTCGTCGCCCGCCTCGACGGTGATCTGGACGTTGAAGGTCCGCTCCATGCCGGCGCGGAAGAAGGTCACCTGCTCGCGATAGACCGGCTTGCCGGACTGGCGTCCGATCTCGAAGACGCGGCCGACATGCGGCAGGATGGCCGAGAGGTTCTGCCCGAGCGCAGCACTGGCCGAGATCGCCAGCATGGTTTCGGCCGAGCGGTTGACGATTGTGATGGTGCCGTAGGGATCGACGCCGATGACGCCCGCGGTGACGCCCTCCAGCACCGCTTCGGAGAAACGGCGCCGCTCGTCGATCAGATCCTTGGCCGACAGAAGCTCGTTCCGCTGCGATTTGAGCTCGAGGATCATGTTGTTGAAAGTCTCGCCCAGCGAGGCCACGTCGCCGTCGGATTGGCGCACGGGAACGGCGACGTCGAGATTGCCGGTGGCCACCTCGTCGGCCGCACCGATCAGCTGGCGGATCGGCCGCACCAGCCGGTCGGCGACCGCAATGCCCGTCCAGATCGCCGACAGGATGATGATCAGCGTCAGCGACAGATAGGGCAGCGCGAAGGCCACCTGGGAGGTGCGGCGATTGTCCTCGAGGTTGCGGTATTCGTCAGTGTTGGATTTCACGATCTGGCGCGCCTTGATGACCTCAGGGTCCACAAGTCGGATCGTGAAGAGATAAAGGCCTTCGATCTCGCGCAGCTTGACGATAGCGCCCATGATGTTGCGCGTTCGCGGCTCGATCAGCACCGGCTTGCCGTCGGCAGCGCTGTCGACCGCGCCCGGCGGCGGCTCAGGCATGGCGAAATCCGCGTCCGTCTTGGCGCTCATCACGAAGGAGCCGTCAGGTTTGATCAGCGCCGCATGCGCCAGCCCGCGGCCGGCGGCCTCCTTGGTCAGGAGGTCGAGGAAACCGGTGCGATCGAGGCCGTAAAGGGTGCGCGAGGAGTCGAGATCATAGGCCATGGACAGGGTCGTGCCCTGCAGGTTGCGCGCGTTTTCCTGGACATAGGCGTCCGCGATCGACAGCGACGAATTGACGATGGTCTTGGTGCGGATCTCGAACCAGCGGTCGAGACCGATATCGAGTGTGATCGAGGCGATGATGGCCACCATGATCGCCGGAATGGCGGCGACCAGCGCGAACATGGCGACGATGCGCACATGCAGCCGCGAGGCAGCCCGGCCATGACGCCGCGCCATGACGATGCGCCGCACCTCGCGGGCGATGAGCGCGATCAGGAACAGGACGAAGACGGCGTTGACCGCGATCAGCGCCCAGGTCGTGTTGGCGTTGGGCGCAATCGGCGTCGCGCCGACCAAGATCGCAAACGAGATCGCAGCCGTGATCATCGCGCCCACGATCGCGACCACGCCAGGCAGTGCCAGCAGCCGGCGGCCGTCGCGGACGCCTGCCCGACTGAAAAGCAGTTGGTTCAGTGTTGGAGCCTCAGCAGCCATATCGCCGTCTAGAGTCGGTCATTGCGTCGGATGTATGCAACGCATTGTGGCGATTATGCAACAAGTGTGGCCGAGACGGAAATCTTTCCCCTGCTCAATCCCCAAAAGTGAAGGCAAATTCAGGGCTGCCTGGCGGCCTTGTAGACGTTGACGCCGAGCTCGCGGATCTTCTTGCGCAACGTGTTTCGGTTGAGGCCCAGAAGCTCGGCCGCCTTGATCTGATTGCCGCGCGTCGCCGTCATCGAGGCCAGCACCAGCGGGTATTCGACCTCGGCGAGGATGCGCTGGTAAAGCCCGGACGGCGGCAGCTCGCCGGCAAAAGAGGCGAAATAGCGCTGGAGGAAATGCTCGACCGCCTGGCCGATCGACAGATCATCGGGGATGAGCGGGCCGACGCCCGGCACCACGGGCCTCTCGCCGGTCTTGAGCTCGGCCTCGATGATCTCGGCGGAAATCTCGTCCTGAGAATAAAGCGCGGCGAGCCGGCGCACCAGGTTTTCCAGCTCGCGCACATTGCCGGGCCAAGGGTAGCGCTTCATCAGCTCGATGCCGCCCGCCGAAATGCGCTTGGTCTGCAGGCCTTCGCTGGCGCCTTGCTTGAAGAAGTGCCGGACAAGGTCGGGAACGTCTTCCGAGCGTTCGCGCAGCGCCGGGAGTCTCAGCGGCACGACGTTCAGCCGATAGAACAGGTCCTCGCGGAACAGGCCCTGGTTGATCAGCGTCCGCAAATCCTTGTTGGTGGCGGCGACGATGCGCACGTCGGTCTTGATCGGCGTGCGCCCGCCAACGGTCGTGTATTCGCCCTGCTGCAGCACTCGCAGCAGCCGCGTCTGCGCCTCCATCGGCATGTCGCCGATCTCGTCGAGGAAAAGCGTGCCGCCCTCGGCCTGCTCGAAGCGGCCGGTGGAGCGGTTCTGCGCGCCGGTGAAGGCGCCTTTCTCATGGCCGAACAGTTCCGATTCGATCAGATCGCGCGGGATCGCTGCCATGTTGATCGCCACGAACGGTCCGCCGCGGCGGCGGCCGTATTCGTGCAGCGCGCGCGCCACCAGTTCCTTGCCGGTCCCGGATTCGCCGCTGATCATGACCGTGAGGTCGGTCTGCATCATGCGGGCGAGCATGCGGTAGATGTCCTGCATGGCGGCCGAGCGGCCGACCAGCGGCATCGTCTCCGGCTGCTCCTCCGCACGCGAATCGAGCTTCGGCCGCTTCGGCTCGGCCAGCGCGCGGTTAACGATGTTGAGCAGTTCGGTGAGGTCGAAGGGCTTCGGCAGGTATTCGTAGGCGCCGGTCTCGGACGCGCGGATGGCGGTCATGAAGGTGTTCTGCGCGCTCATGACGATGACCGGCAGCTCCGGCCGCGCCTTCTTGATGCGCGGCAGCATGTCGAAGGCGTTCTCGTCCGGCATCACCACATCTGTGATGACCAGATCGCCCTCGCCGGCCGCCACCCAGCGCCACAGCGTCGAGGCATTCGAGGTCACGCGCACTTCATGGCCGACGCGCGACAGCGCCTGGTTGAGCACGGTGCGGATGGCCGCATCGTCGTCGGCGACGAGGATATTGCCGCGAACCGTCATTTGCGGTCTCCTTCAGCTTCGTCGCCGGCGTTGGGCGAAGTCTCCTTCCAGGCCGGCATCAGGACGCGGAAAGTGGTCCCGCGCGGCGTCGAATCGCATTCGATGATGCCGCCGTGCTCGCCGACGATCTTGGCCACCAGCGCCAGCCCGAGGCCCGAGCCATTCGGCTTGGTGGTGATGAACGGATCGAAGAGGATCGGCAGGATGTCCTCGGAAACGCCGGGGCCGTTGTCGTGCACGCAGAATTCCAGCGGCAGCGAGACGCGGTCCTGCGTCCCCGGCACGGAGACGCGGATTCCCGGACGGAAGGCCGTCGACAGCACGATCTCGCCCTGCGGGTCGGCGCCGATCGCCTCGGCGGCGTTCTTGACCAGGTTGAGGAATACCTGGATCAGCTGGTCGCGGTTGGCATAGACCGGAGGAAGCGATGGATCATATTCCTCCAATATCTTGATCTTTTTCGCAAAACCGTTCTTGGCGATCGCCTTCACATGGTCCAGCACGACATGGATGTTGACGGGAAAGCGCTCGATCGGCCGTTCGTCCGAAAACACCTCCATGCGATCGACCAGCGAGACGATGCGATCGGTCTCGTCGGTGATCAGCCTCGTCAGCGCGCGATCCTCGTCTGAGGCCGACAGTTCGAGCAGTTGCGCCGCGCCACGGATGCCGGAAAGCGGGTTCTTGATCTCATGCGCCAGCATGGCGGCGAGGCCGGTGACGGAGCGGGCAGCACCGCGATGCGTCATCTGGCGGTCGATCTTGTCGGCCATCGACCGTTCCTGGAACATCACCACGACCGAGCCCGGGAATTCCGGCACCGGCGCGACATAGAGGTCGACCATCTTTTCGATGCCGAGGCGCGGCGAGGACACGTCGACGCGGTATTCGTTGACCGGCGCGTGGCGCTCGCGCACCTGCTCCACCAGCGTCAGCAGCGGACTGCCGAACGGCACCAGCTTGGAGAGCGTGTTACGCGCCAGCATGGTCGCGCTGGAGCGGAAGAAATCCTCGGCATCAGCATTGGCGAAGGTGATGAACCCGTCCGGATCGACCATGATCACCGGACGGCGGATGGTGTTCAGCACGATATTGGCGGCATCCGCCATGTCAGCCGGCTGTGGCAGGTTCGCCTTCATGCCGCGCTCCGCATTTCAGTCGGCGCGGCAACGTCAGCAAATGCCTCGCGCAGCCCACGGACGACCTCCGAAGACTGGAAAGAGGTTAGGATCCGCTTGCGCTGCTCCATGGAAAGGCCGGCCGCTTGCCGGTCGAGATACCAGCCGAGATGCTTGCGAGCCTGGCGCAGCCCGCTTTCGATGCCGTAGAGCGACAGCATGTCTTCGTAATGGGCAACGACATAGTCGGCGAGCGCCCGCAGCGTTTCGGGAATGCCGTGCGCGGACAAGCCAGCGGCGGCCGCCGCGATGCTGCCTGCGATCCACGGCGCGCCGTAATGAGCGCGGCCGATCATGACCGCGTCGGCGCCCGACTGTTCGAGGATGGTTGCCGCTTCTTGCGGCGAGCCGACATCGCCATTGGCCACCACCGGGATCGAGACCGCCTGCTTGACGCGCAAAATCGCGCGCCAATCCGCCTTGCCCTGGTAGAACTGGCAGCGCGTGCGGCCATGCACGGTCACCATGCGCACACCGGCCTGTTCGGCGCGACGCGCCAGCATCGGCGCGTTGAGCGCACCCTCGTCCCAGCCAAGCCGCATCTTGACCGTCACCGGCACCGAGACGGCGCCAACCACCGCTTCGATCAGCGAGAGCGCATGGTCGAGATCGCGCATCAGCGCCGAACCGGCATAGCCGCCGGTCACTTTCTTCGCCGGGCAGCCCATGTTGATGTCGATGATGTCGGCGCCCTCGCCCGCAGCGATTCGCGCGCCCTCGGCCATATGCGCCGCCTCACGGCCGGCAAGCTGCACCATATGGACAGGCAGGCCGGAATGACGGATGCGCAGGTCGCAGCCCGCCCTGCCCCTGGCCAGTTCGCCGCTCGCCACCATTTCCGACACCACCAGCCCGGCGCCATGCGCATGGGCACGCTGCCGGAACGGCTCGTCGGTGATGCCTGACATCGGCGCGAGGAACACGCGATTGCGGATCCTCACACCGCCGACATCGAGCGGCGAAGCCAATCTGGTCAATTCAGGCATGCACAAAAACCAAGCATGTTTGATTGCTGCACATTCTCTAGCCAGATGCAAGCCATTGTGCAACGCGCAATGACGTCACATTAAGGCGCATTTTGGAAAATGCTGGCCTTCCCTTCGAGCCGCGACTAAGCCTCTCGCCATGACTGATGCAAGTGAAAATCAGGGTTTGGACGCGCAGGGCAAGGTGGGCGTGGTTATTGTCGCCGCCGGGCGCGGCGCGCGCGCCGGACAAGCCGACGGGCCGAAGCAATATCAGCGCATCGGGGACCGCGCCGTCATCGCGCATACGCTGGAAAAATTCCTGTCGCACCCGAAGATCGGACCGGTGGTTGTGGCGATCCATGCCGATGACCGCGAGCTTTTCGAGCGCGCGGCCGGAGCCAATGCCGGTCGCGTCCTTGCGGTCACCGGCGGTCCGTCCCGCCAAGCCTCGGTCCGGCTTGGCCTCCAGGCGCTCAGGGAGCGGGCGCCGGCAAAGGTGCTGGTTCACGATGCGGTACGCCCCTTCGTCGATGCCGGGCTCATCGACCGCACCATCGAAGCCATCGGCGAGCATCAGGGAGCGCTGCCCTCCCTTCCAATCGCCGACACGTTGAAGCGGGAATCGGCCGCCGGCATGATCGAGGAGACGGTGTCGAGGGCCGGCCTTCATGCCGCGCAGACGCCGCAGGGCTTTCCGTTCTGGCCGTTGCTCGCGGCGCATGAGAAGGCGCATCATCTCGGCAAGACCGAGTTTACAGACGATGCGGCGATTGCCGAATGGGCGCATATTCCGGTCAAGATCGTCACCGGCTCGCCTGACAATTTCAAACTCACCTGGGCAAGGGATATTGCGATGGCCGACCAGCGGCTTTCCAGCGCGCTGCCGCGCTTTCCGGACATCCGCACCGGCAATGGTTACGATGTGCATGCCTTCGAGCCCGGCGATCACGTCACGTTGTGCGGCGTCGCCATTCCGCACGATCGAAAACTCTCCGGCCATTCGGATGCCGATGTCGGGCTGCACGCGCTGACCGATGCGCTGCTTGCCACCTGCGGCGCCGGCGATATCGGCACGCATTTCCCGCCGTCGGACCCGCAATGGAAAGGCGCTGCCTCGAAGATCTTCGTGGAACATGCGGCGAAGCTTGTGCGCGAGCGCGGCGGGCGCATAGCCAATGCCGATATCACGCTGATCTGCGAGGCGCCGCGCGTCGGACCGCATCGCGAGGCGATGACGGCGGCGCTGGCGGCGATGCTTGGCATCGCGCCGGAACGCATTTCGATAAAGGCGACGACCAACGAAAAGCTCGGCTTTGTCGGCCGCGGCGAAGGCATAGCGGCGATCGCCATCGCCAGCGTCATCTATCCGGGAGAGGTGCCGGCATGAGCAACGCCGAACTCGCCAACGCCCTTCTCCAGGCCTGCCAGCAACGCGGCATCATGCTGGCGACGGCCGAAAGCTGCACCGGCGGCATGATCATTGCCGCGCTCACCGACATTGCCGGCTCTTCGGCCGTGGTCGACCGCGGTTTCATCACCTATTCCAACGAAGCCAAGATGGAGATGCTCGGCGTCTCCGCGGCGACTCTTGGGGCGCATGGCGCGGTCTCCGGTGAGACGGTCGAGGAGATGGCGGCGGGCGCGCTGACGCATTCGCGCGCCAGCCTCTCCCTCGCCGTCACCGGAATTGCCGGTCCGAGCGGCGGCTCGGCGGAAAAGCCGGTCGGGCTCGTCTGGTTCGGGGTGGCACTCGCCCGTCAGCCGGTTGTTGTCGAGCGCCAGCTCTTTGCCCATAAGGGCCGCGAATTCATCCGCCACGAGACGGTGCGGCACGCCTTGCATCTCGGGCTGCGCGCACTTGGCGAAGATCGGGCGGGATAAGGATCAGGCCGGCTTGGCGCCGTAGATCAGATTTGCCCGCTTCTCGAAGGCCTCCGAGAACATGCGGAAGGCACGGTCGAACATCGTGCCCATCAGCGCGCCGAGAATACGGCTCTTGAACTCGTAGTCGATGAAGAAGTGCACTTCGCAGCCGCCGTCGGCCGGATCGAAGCGCCAGATATTGCTGAGATATTTGAACGGGCCGTCGATGTATTTGACGTCGATGGCATTCTCGTCGGGCTTGAGCAGAACCTGCGTTGTAAAGGTCTCGCGGATCGCCTTGTAACCGATGCTCATATCGGCGACGAGGATGGTGCGGCCGTCGCGCTCCTTGCGCGAGCGGACCGTCAGCGCCTCGCAGAGCGGCAGGAATTGCGGATAGGCCTCGACATCCGCCACCAGCGCGAACATCTCTTCCGGCGTGTGGGCGACGCGGCGGGTGGCTTCGAATTTCGGCATCTAACCGGTCAGCTGGCTTTCTCGAGCTGTGCCTCGCGCGCCGCGCGCAGCCTGGCGAAATCGTCGCCGGCGTGGTGCGAGGAGCGCGTCAGCGGGCTCGACGCCATCAGCAGGAAGCCCTTCGTCTTGCCGATCGTCTCGTAGGACTTGAACTCTTCCGGCGTGACGAAGCGGATCACCGGATGGTGCTTCTTCGAAGGCTGCAGATACTGGCCGATGGTCATGAAGTCGACATTGGCCGAACGCAGGTCGTCCATCAGCTGCAGGATCTCGTTCCGTTCCTCGCCGAGGCCGACCATGATGCCGGACTTGGTGAAGATTGACGGGTCGAGCTCCTTGACCCGCTGCAGCAGGCGGATCGAATGGAAGTAGCGGGCGCCCGGCCGGACCGTCAGGTAGTTCGAAGGCACGGTCTCCAGATTGTGGTTGAAGACGTCCGGCTTGGCGGCAACGACGATCTCCAGCGCGCCGTCCTTGCGTAGGAAGTCTGGCGTCAGGACCTCGATCGTCGTCGAAGGGGTCGCCGCGCGGATGGCATGAATGACGTCGGCGAAATGCTGTGCGCCGCCGTCGTCGAGATCATCGCGATCGACCGATGTGATGACGACATGGCTGAGGCCCATCTGCTTGACCGCGTGGGCAACGCGCGCCGGCTCATCGGGATCGAGCGCGGTCGGGATGCCGGTGGCGACGTTGCAGAAGGCGCAGGCGCGCGTGCAGATCTCGCCCATGATCATGAAGGTGGCGTGCTTCTTGTCCCAGCATTCGCCGATGTTCGGGCAGCCGGCCTCCTCGCATACCGTCACCAGCTTGTTCGATTTCACGATCTCGCGCGTCTCGGCATAGCCCTTCGAAACCGGCGCCTTGACGCGGATCCAGTCCGGCTTGCGCAGCACTTCCTGGTCCGGCCTGTGCGCCTTCTCGGGATGCCGCGGGCGCGGCGCATTGGCGATCGTGTCGAGAACAGTGACCATATCAAACCCTTCGCGGCCGCTAGCTTCGCGGCCGCCTGTCTGCGTCATCTAGGACTTTTCGGAGCAAAGAAAAAGGCCGCGCCGGCGCATGCCGCCACGGCCGTTTTCGCATAGCGGGCCTTCGCACGGGTCAGCGGCGCACCAGCCGCCCGACGAAGATCAGCAGGCAGGCGCCGATGAAGCCGGTGATCAGATAGGCCACCCAGCCGACGCCGAAAGACTGGATGTTGAGAGCCTGCAGGATCGCATTGAGCACGATCGCGCCGACGATGCCCAGGATGATGTTCATGAAGATGCCGGTATTGCTCTTCATGACCATCTCGGCGAGCCATCCCGCCAGACCTCCGATGATGATGGCTGCGATCCAGCCGACGCCATTCAAGTGCATATGCCAACTCCTCCTGTGCCAGGTGAATATGCATCCGGATGTGAGCGGCCTTGCCGTCAGGATTCTCCGGCTGCCGAATGTGAGTCTCGCGCAGCCAATCTATCACCGATTGGCGATTTATCATGCGTTCAAAGCGCGGCCATAGGCGTCGAGCACGCTTTCCTTCATCATCTCCGACAGTGTCGGGTGCGGGAATATCGTGTGCATCAACTCTTCCTCGGTAGTCTCCAGGTTCATCGCCACGACAAAGCCCTGGATGAGCTCGGTCACCTCCGCGCCGACCATGTGCGCGCCAAGCAGCTGCCCGGTCTTCTTGTCGAAGATGGTCTTGATGAAACCCTGGCCCTCGCCGAGCGCGATGGCCTTGCCGTTGGCGCCGAACTGGAAGCGGCCGACGCGGATGTCCTTGCCTTCGGCCTTGGCCCTGGCTTCGGTCAGGCCGACCGAGGCGACCTGCGGGCTGCAATAGGTGCAACCGGGGATCTTCAGCTTGTCGGTGGCGTGCACGCCGGGGAAATTGGCGATCTTCTCGATACAGACCACGCCCTCATGCTCGGCCTTGTGGGCAAGCATCGGCGGCCCGGCCACATCGCCGATGGCATAGATGCCGGGCACATTCGTCTTGCCGTAGCCGTCGACGACGATGCAGCCGCGATCGGTCTTCACGCCGATCGCCTCGAGGCCGAGGCCCTCGATGTTGCCCTGCACGCCGATGGCCGAAATCATGCGGTCGGCCGTGATCTTCTCGACCTTACCGTCCTTCATCTCGACATGCGCGGTGACCGAATTGGCTGATTTCTCGACCTTGGTCACCTTGGCCTCGAGGATGATTTTCATGCCCTGCTTCTCGAACTGCTTCTGCGCGAATTTCGAGACCTCGGCATCCTCTACCGGCATCACCGCCGGCAGCAGCTCGACCACGGTCACGTCGGCGCCCATAGTGCGGTAGAAGGAAGCGAACTCGATGCCGATGGCGCCCGAGCCCATGACCAGCAGCGACTTCGGCATCTCTTTCGGCACCATCGCTTCGAAATAGGTCCAGATCAGCTTGCCGTCCGGCTCGATGCCCGGCAACGCGCGCGGTCTGGCGCCGGTCGCCAGAATGATGTGCTTGGCGGTGTAGGTGCCCTCGCCCTTGACACCCTTCGGCACCGGCGGCTGCGGCTCCATCGGCTTCTTGGCGGTCTTGGAGACCACGATCTCGCCGGGCTTCGAAAGCTTCGCCTCGCCCCAGATGACGTCGACCTTGTTCTTCTTCATCAGGAAGGCGACGCCGCCGTTCAACCTGAGCGAGACCTTGCGCGAGCGATCGACGACGGCGGCCGTGTCGGGACTGACCTTGCCGTCGAGCTTCAGCCCGTAATCCTTGAGATGGTCCGAATAATGCATGATCTCGGCCGAGCGCAGGAGCGCCTTGGTCGGGATGCAGCCCCAGTTGAGACAGATGCCGCCGAGATGCTCGCGCTCGACGATCGCCGTCTTGAAGCCGAGCTGGGCGGAACGCACCGCCGTGACATAGCCGCCGGGGCCAGAGCCGATGATGATGACGTCGTAGTTCTCAGCCACGGGTTTCTCCCTGATCTTTCTCGGGGTTAGAGTGAGAGCATCACACGCACGAGCGGGGCCAACGCCTGGCCGATCCGCCGCGTGTTTTCCGCATCGAGATGGACACCGTCGAGCGGCGTGGTCGTCGCTACGGTGCCGGCATCGAAGAAGCCGCAGCCGGCCTCGTCGGCAAGCGCGGAATATTGCGGCGCCAGCCGCTTCGATGCGTCGTCACCGCCAGCGAACATTTCCTTGAATTCGGCATTGTCGGTGCGCGTCACCGCGGGCGGCGCGACAATGAGGATCTGCGGCGCCGGCCAGTCGAACGGATAGTCATGGCCGCGCACTATATCGATCAGGCGCTGCATGCCTTGCTTGGCGGCGACGGGATTGCCGTGGATCCAGGGCTTCATGTCGTTGGCGCCGAGCATGAAGATGATCAGGTCCAGCGGCGCATGGCTGGTCAGGATCGTCGGCAGCGTCCTTGCGCCATTCCGGTCGGCCCCGGCCAAGTGATCGTCGAAGGCTGTGGTGCGGCCGTTGAGGCCCTCGGCAATGACCTCGATCCCGTCGCCCAGCGCGGCCTTCAGCACGCTCGGCCAGCGGTCTTCCAACGCGTGGCGACCGAGGCTGGCGGCGTCGTAGCCCCAGGTCAGCGAGTCGCCGTAGCAGAGAATTGTCTTCATGCGATTGCCCTGCCGATACCTGGCTTAGAGCGCCTGACGTGCGAACAGTTCGCCGGCGGGATCGGAATGATGAAGTCGAAAAGGCTGGTGAAGAATTTCTGCACCGCCTTTTTCCTTCCTAGACCAGCATGCCCATCGGGTTTTCGATGATGCGCTTGAAGGCGCCGAGCAGCTCGGCGCCGAGCGCGCCGTCGACCGCACGGTGATCGGTCGACAGCGTCACCGACATCACGGTGGCTATCTTGATCGCGCCTTGTCTGACC
>LM655171.1:0-57102 GCA_000824825.2 Mesorhizobium sp. ORS 3324 | reverse complement strand
TCTTGCGCATGTTGTCGTGCGCGACGAGCTCGTAGGAGCCTTCCGCGAACAGCTTCAGCACCTGGTCGTCCGACATCGGCCTGGCAGCCGGCGCGGCCGCCGGTGCCTCGGCCGGCGCCTTGGCGGCAGGTGCTGCCTTGGCGCCGCCGGAAGCGATCGCTGCTTCGACGTCGGCCTTCACCACGCGGCCATGCGGTCCGGAGCCGCTCAGCGCTGCGACGTCGACGCCGGCATCCTTGGCTATACGGCGGGCAAGCGGCGAGGCGAACACGCGCTCGCCGCCGGCGTGGCCGTTGGCGACCGGGGCAGGCTCGGCTTTCGCCGGTGCGGGCGCTGGGGCTGCTGCCGGCTTCGGCGCTTCCTTGGGCGCTTCGGCTTTCGCAGTTTCCGCCTTCGGCGCTTCCGCCTTGGGTGCAGCAGCGCCATCGCTCTTCGCGGCAGCGCCGGCATCCTCGCCTTCACCGGCCAGGATGGCGATCACCGCGTTGACCTTGACGCCTTCGGTTCCGGCCGGAACGACGAGCTTGGCGACGGTGCCTTCATCGACGGCCTCGACTTCCATCGTCGCCTTGTCGGTCTCGATCTCGGCGATCACGTCGCCGGGCGAAACCTTGTCGCCTTCCTTGACCAGCCATTTGGCTAGATTGCCCTCTTCCATCGTGGGCGACAGGGCCGGCATGGTGATGTTGATTGGCATCGCTCACTCCTGAATGTATTTGAACAGGCCGCGCATGACCGTCAGCGTGGCGACGATGAAGACCGGCGGCAGCACGCCGAAGTGGAAACTGCTTTTGGTCATTTCCAGGCTCATCATGTCGCCCGTCTGGTCGACCTGGGCGGCGCCTGTCGCAACGGTTGCGAGGACCAGCGAGGCGACACCGCTGAGCATCAGCAGGATCGCATCGAATTTGCCCGTCATGGAGCGCACCAGGAAAGCAATCCCCACGGTGGGCGCGACGACGGCGGCCAAGACCCAGAAGGACGGCATCGGCGTCGTTCCTTATCGATAGGTGACGGCTTTGACTGCCTCGACGACCTCGCCGACATTGGGCAGCGCAAGCTTCTCGAGGTTCGCCGCGTATGGCATAGGAACGTCCTTGCCGGCAATGGTGATCACCGGCGCGTCGAGGAAGTCGAAGGCGCGCTGCGACACCTGGCTGGCGATGTGGTCGCCGACCGAGCTCTGCGGGAAGCCTTCCTCCACCACCACCAGCCGGTTGGTCTTCTTGACCGAGGCGATGACGGTGTCGAAGTCGAGCGGCCGGACGGTTCTCAAATCGATGATCTCGGCGTCGATGCCCATGCCGCGCAGCTCGGCTTCAGCCTTGACCGCGTAGGTCATGCCGATGCCGAAGGAGACGATAGTGACGTCCTTGCCCTGCTTGTGGACACGCGCCTTGCCGATCGGCAGCACGAAATCGTCGAGCTTCGGCACGTCGAAGGACTGGCCGTAGAGGATCTCGTTCTCCAGGAAGATGACCGGATTCGGGTCGCGAATCGCGGCCTTGAGCAGGCCCTTGGCGTCGGCGGCCGTATACGGCATCACCACCTTCAGGCCGGGGATGTGGCTATACCAGGCGGCATAGCATTGCGAGTGCTGGGCTGCGACTCTTGCCGCGGCGCCGTTCGGGCCGCGGAACACGATCGGCGCGCCCATCTGGCCGCCGGACATATAGAGCGTCTTGGCGGCCGAGTTGATGATCTGGTCGATCGCCTGCATGGCGAAGTTGAAGGTCATGAACTCGACTATCGGCTTCAAACCGGCCATCGCGGCGCCAACGCCGACGCCGGCGAAGCCATGCTCGGTGATCGGCGTGTCGACGACGCGCCGCGGCCCGAACTCCTGCAGCAGGCCTTGCGTGATCTTGTAGGCGCCCTGGTATTCGGCAACCTCCTCGCCCATGACGAAGACGTCGCCGTCGCGGCGCATTTCTTCGGCCATGGCGTCGCGAAGCGCCTCGCGCACCGTGGTCGAGACCATTTCGGTGCCAGCGGGAATGTCCGGATCGGCGGCAATCTCCGCCTTGGGCGCGGCAGCGATGGGCGCTGCCGGCGCCTTCTCTTCCTGTGCAGCGGGCGCCTCGGCCTTGGCCGGAGCTTCCGCCTTGGCCGGCGCGGCCCCCTTTCCGACATCGGCGGCGCTCTCGCCGTCCTGCAAAAGCACCGCGATCGGCGTGTTGACCTTGACGCCTTCGGTGCCGGCAGCGACCAGGATCTTGCCAAGCGTGCCTTCGTCGACCGCTTCGACTTCCATCGTCGCCTTGTCGGTCTCGATCTCGGCGATCACGTCACCGGCGACGACCTGGTCGCCTTCGTTCTTCAGCCATTTGGAAAGATTGCCCTCTTCCATCGTCGGCGAGAGGGCGGGCATGAGAATTTCGATCGGCATGTCCTTACCCTCTCCTTAAAGCAGCACGTCGGTCCAGAGCTCGGACGGATCCGGCTCGGCATCGTTCTGGGCGAATTCGGCGGCGTCGGCGACAACGTCGCGGACCTCCTTGTCGATGGCTTTGAGCTCATCCTCGCTTGCCCACTTCTTGTCGAGCAGGCGCACCCTGACCTGCTCGATCGGGTCACGCTCGGAGCGCATCTTCTGCACTTCCTCCTTGGAACGGTATTTTGCCGGATCGGACATCGAGTGGCCGCGATAGCGATAGGTCTGCATTTCGAGGATCAGCGGACCGTTGCCGGCGCGGCACCATTCGGCGGCGAGGTTGCCGGCGGCCTTCACGGCGCGGACATCCATGCCGTCGACCTGGATGCCCGGGATCTTGAAGGAGGCGCCGCGATGCGAGAAATCGGTCTCTGCGGAAGAGCGCGAGACGGAGGTGCCCATGGCGTAGCGGTTGTTCTCGATGACGTAGATCACCGGCAGCTTCCAGAGCGAAGCCATGTTGAAGCTTTCGTAGACCTGGCCCTGATTGGCCGCGCCGTCACCAAAATAAGTCAGCGTGACGTTCTTGTTGTCGCGGTAGCGGTTGGCGAAGGCGAGCCCGGTGCCGAGCGACACCTGCGCGCCGACAATGCCATGGCCGCCATAGAAATGCTTCTCCTTGGAGAACATGTGCATGGAACCGCCCTTGCCTTTCGACAGGCCGCCGCGGCGCCCGGTGAGCTCGGCCATCACGCCGCGCGGCGACAATTCCATCGCCAGCATATGGCCGTGGTCGCGATAGGCGGTGATCATCTGGTCGCCCTCGACCAGCGCCATCTTCATGCCGGTGACGACGGCCTCCTGGCCGATATAGAGATGGCAGAAGCCGCCGATGAAGCCCATGCCGTAAAGCTGACCCGCCTTCTCCTCGAAGCGGCGGATGAGCAGCATGTTCCGGTAGGCGGAAAGCTCTTCTTCCTTGGTGAATTCGGCCGGTTTGGGCGCGGAAAGGTTCGGCTGTTTGTCGGATTTGGATTTGGCAGGCGCTTTTCTGGCGGCGGTGGCCATGCATCACTCCCTGTTGGCGTCTCTTCGCGGACATTCAGGGAGATCGATCGTCTCCCCACCGATTTGAGGGAGGCTAACATGCCAAAATGCATTGCGCCATGCTGAAAAATGCATGGCTGGCATGCGTCTAAGCGATTAGAATCATTGCAAATAAGCGCGATTAACCGAAACTCGGTTATTTCGCTGCGGCGGGCAGCATGATGGTGATTTCGTCGGGCTGGGACAAATTGAGCGCCTTTCGGGCCTGCTCGTCAAGCATGTCCTTCTCCAGCGTTCCCTCATGCAAAAGCTGAACGCGGCGTTCGAGGTCGGTCCGGCGCGCCTTGACCGCGTCGAGTTGGGCCTGCAACTCGGCCGCCTGAGCCTGCAGCCGATATTTGGAATAGATGCCGAACTCGCCGTGATAGGCATGGAAGCCGAAATAGGCCAGGAACAGCACGCAGAGCGACGGAATGATCAGCCTGCCGGTGTTTCTCTGCTTGTGCTGACGTGTCCACATGACCCGAACCCTCGCGGCCGCGAACGCAAGCGACCATGGAGTCTCTTTTCGCTCAATTGTGCTTAATGGACGGTTACGGCCGGCCGGGCGCGAGGTCCGCACAAACAAAAAGGGCGGGGAATGCCCCGCCCTTTTTGTTGGTTCTGAATGAACCCGGATCAGCCCTTGAACACCGACTTGCCGGCGTAGCGCGCCTGTTTGCCCAGCTCCTCCTCGATGCGGATGAGCTGATTGTACTTGGCCATGCGGTCCGAGCGCGACAGCGAGCCGGTCTTGATCTGCCCGCAATTGGTGGCTACCGCGAGGTCGGCAATGGTCGAATCCTCGGTCTCGCCGGAGCGGTGCGACATGACGGCTGTGTAGCCAGCCTTGTGCGCGGTCTCGACCGCATCAAGCGTCTCGGTCAGCGAGCCGATCTGGTTGACCTTGACCAGGATCGAGTTGGCGACGCCCATGCGGATGCCGTCGCGCAGGCGTGCCGTGTTGGTCACGAACAGATCGTCGCCGACGAGCTGGATCTTCTTGCCGATCAGGTCGGTCAGGATCTTCCAGCCCTCCCAGTCGTCCTCGGCAAGGCCGTCCTCGATGGTGATGATCGGATAGTCGGACGCGAGCTTGGCGAGGTATTTCGCCTGCGCCTTCGGATCGCGCGTCTTCTTCTCGCCCTCATAGACGTAATTGCCGTCCTTGAAGAACTCGGTCGCGGCGCAGTCGAGGCCGAGCGCCACGTCCTCGCCCGGCTTGAAGCCGGCCTTCTCGATCGATTCCATGATGAAATCGAGCGCGGCCGGCGCGCTCTTCAGGTTTGGGGCGAAGCCGCCTTCGTCGCCGACATTGGTGTTGTGGCCGGCATCCTTCAGCCTCTTGCGCAGCGTGTGGAAGATTTCCGAGCCCCAGCGCACGCCGTCGCGCAGCGTCGGCGCGCCGACCGGCAGGATCATGAATTCCTGGAAATCGATCGGGTTGTCGGCATGCGCGCCGCCATTGATGATGTTCATCATCGGCACCGGCAGGACATGCGCCTTTGCGCCGCCGACATAGCGGTAAAGCGGCAGGCCAGCGGCTTCGGCGGCAGCCTTGGCGACCGCCAGCGACACACCGAGGATGGCATTGGCGCCGAGCCTGCTCTTGTTCGGCGTGCCGTCGAGCTCGATCATCGTCTGGTCGATATGGATCTGATTCTCGGCCTCCATACCGCCGATCGCCTCGAACAGCTCGCCGTTCACCGCCTCGACGGCGCGCTGGACGCCCTTGCCGAGATAGCGCGGCCCGCCGTCGCGCAGTTCGACCGCCTCATGCGCGCCGGTCGAGGCGCCCGACGGCACCGCGGCGCGGCCCATCGAGCCGTCTTCCAGCACCACGTCGACCTCGACGGTCGGATTTCCACGGCTGTCCAGGATTTCACGCCCGACAATGTCGATGATGGCGGTCATTGCGATGTCCCCGATTGATCGATTGAAGCGTCGCGCCCCTCTTAGCCAAAGCGCCGCAAAAGGCAATCGGGCCGTCCGCAAATATTGCCGAGGGCAAGAGTCACGAAGCGCAAATCTCTGTCATCATACGTCATGCGTATCAGACACCGTTCTGATTTATGAT
This sequence comes from Mesorhizobium sp. ORS 3324, assembly GCA_000824825.2. Lineage (GTDB taxonomy): Bacteria > Pseudomonadota > Alphaproteobacteria > Rhizobiales > Rhizobiaceae > Mesorhizobium. Next base: position 51,565 of record LM655171.1, on the reverse strand, counting down.
CGGATTCGCGCGGGGCGAAACAGGAGGAGTTTCGCCATGTCCCAGTTGAGCGGTATCGTGAGTTTGTTTCTGATCGCGGCGGCGTTTCTGACGTCGTGCAACAACCAGAAACCCCCGCAAGGCGCGGTGCAAGTGCCGGCCCTTCACGCAAACGAGTAGATCCAAGCCAAAAGGCCCTCGTCAGACATCCGTCAGACCGGGGCCTTTTTGATTCCCGCAGCGATCGTCAGTGCCAGTAGGGTGTCACCTGATAGTAATCGAAGGACGCGTTGCGCGCCGCTTCGCCGTCGGCGCCGGTCAACTCCTTGATCGAATAGGCGGGCGCGGCCTTAAGCTGCTCCTTGGTGAAGGGCACGACGTAGCCGCCCTTGTCCTTGTCATAGTCGAGGGTTGCCCACGGAACGGCGTGATATTTCTCGCCAATGCCGAGAAATCCGCCGAAACCGATCACCGCGAACATGATGCCGTTCGACATCTTGTCGAGCATGACATCCTCGACGCTGCCGATGCTGTCGCCTTCGGTGTTGTAGACCGACGTGCCGATGACGCGTGAGGCGGCAATCGCGTCAGTGTGGCCGGACGGGGTGGTCATGATGCTGCTCCTCTCGGTTGAATGCCTGTTTGGACAATGAGAGGAGCTGTCGAAGGTTCCGGACTTTTCCGCCGGCACCCCGATCCTAGTCGGTGAGGATGAAGGTCACCTTCATGTTGACGCGGTAGTCGGAGATCTTACCGTTCTCGACCACGACCTTCTGGTCCTGGATCCACGCGCCCTCGACGTTCTTCAATGTCTTTGCGGCACGCGCAATGCCCTGTTCGATGGCATCTTGAAAGCTCTTCGTGGACGATGACGTGATCTCGGTGACGCGGGCGACAGACATGGCTTCCTCCTGCGAAGGCGCTCGGTTGCACAAGTGAGCGTACAGCCGGCCACTGGCAGCCACAAGCCAGCGCGGGACCGGGCGGGCGTGCAGCGGGTGTCAGTGCCCCTTGGCGATCCGGTCGAACGCCATCAACCTTTCCAGCAGCGCCGGCATGTCCTTGAGCGGCACCATGTTGGGGCCGTCGGAAGACGTCGAGTTGTCCGGGTCATGGTGGGTCTCGATGAAGACCCCGGCAACACCAACCGCGACCGCTGCGCGGGCTAGGGTTTCGACATAGCGGCGCTCGCCGCCCGAGGAGCCGCCCTGCCCGCCAGGCTGCTGCACGGAATGGGTCGCGTCGAAGATCACCGGCGCTCCGATCTCGGCCATGATCGGCAGCGCGCGCATGTCTGACACCAGCGTGTTGTAGCCGAAGGAGGCACCGCGTTCGGTGATTAGCACATTGGCGTTGCCGGAACCCGTGATCTTGGCGACGACATTCTTCATGTCCCACGGCGCAAGGAACTGGCCTTTCTTCACGTTGACGACCTTGCCGGTCCGCGCCGCTGCGACCAGCATGTCGGTCTGGCGTGAAAGGAAAGCCGGGATCTGCAGGACGTCGACATGCGGCGCGACGATCGCGCACTGCTCCTCCGTGTGGACGTCGGTCAGCACGGGAATGGAAAACGTCTTGCGCAAATCGTCGAAGATCGGCATCGCCGCTTCGAGCCCGGCGCCGCGCGTCGCCGTCAGCGAAGTGCGGTTGGCCTTGTCGTAGCTTGTCTTATAGACGAGGCCGATGCCCAGCCGCTCGGTCAGTTCCTTCAGCGCGCCGGCCATGTCGAAGGCATGCTGGCGCGATTCAAGCTGGCAGGGACCGGCAATTAGCGATAGCGGCGCATTGTTGGCGAACAGAACCTTGCCGACAGTTACCGATGCATTGGGCGCCAGGGGCTTGTTCATGGGATCTCCCGGAAGATGAAGGTCGCGCCCTGACCGGGCGCCGGCGGCACGACGATATCGCTGCCGCTCATGTTGTGTTCGATTGCGCCGGCCGCAAGCAGGCGCGCGGCGGCGGCGCTGCCGCGGATCGAAAAAATGATCGCCGCAAAACGCAGATCCGAAGGGAACCCTACCGGAACGCCGAAGCGCGAGGCAAAGGCGTCGGGCGTCAGAACCGTCAGAGTCGCGTTGGGCAGTTCCACCCTGTCATGGTGTTCCCCCTCCTTGCCGGCGGCGGTCGACACCAGCCGGGCCTGCCCCGAAGGCCTGTCGCTGACTGCGACGATCTCGACGATGCCGGTCACCCCATTCGCATGAGCCTGCAGGGCCGTGCGATCGATCTTCGGCGCGTTGATGCGCTGGCAGGCAAACAGGAATGCGTCGGTTGCTGCCCTGCCGGCCGCGAATGCCAGTTTGAACGATGCCGTGTCGCTCTTCCCGGTCGGGTCGGCGAAGGCGCGCGAAAAGCCCAGCGTATTCCCGGCAGACAGCCCCGCATCGACATAGCGTGCATGATCGGCATCGGCATCGGCCGTCCCGAAGACAACGGCGGAAAACCCTTCCTCGCCAAGCCTGTCGCGGTAAAGGCGATCGCGCACGACGAAGACGTTGCCTTCAGTCATCGCCTGCTCGGCCGCTTTTCCATCGCCAATGGCCAGCGGCTCCAGATAGGTGCCGTCAGCAAAAAAGACGCAGGCGTTCTCGGTCCCGAAAGGATGGATGCCGGTCGGCGCAACGACAAAGCCGAGCGACGACAGGCGCTGTTTTGCGACCTCGAGGCTCTGCGTCGGCAGAACCAGATGGTCGAGCGGATGGGTCGAAGTTTCGATCATGCCGGCGCGGTGTGCCCCATTCCGGCTACCGGTTCAAGGCCCGGCACGGCGCAGCGGCGTGAATTGAGCATCCGGCTCAGGCGGCGGCCACGACATCCGCCGAGTAGCGCAGCTCGCGCAGCGGCTTCACCTTGCTGGTCGTGTCCGCATAGATCGGATGCGCCTTGTAGGCGGCGAGCGCCGCTTCGTCCTCGAACTCGGCGTAGACGACCACATCGATAGCGTTGGAGAACAGATCGACCTTGGTGTTGAGCGTCACCTCGAAATGTTTCGAGTGCGGAATCTTGCCCAGCGCCTCGAGGCCAGACCGCACGGCCTCCACATCCTCCTTGCGTCTTACGCTGAAGAAAACGATGTGCCGGATCAATCCAGCCTCCTTGATCGACGGAAGAGCGCGTTTTTGTGGGAGCGAGGCCGTCGCGTCAACCGGAAACGATGTCGCGCCTCGGCCGCCGAGGCGGAAGCCGCCCGGCCTCAGGCCGCTCCGGTGACGTAGCTTACGATGCGCGACATCTCCCTGACGGTCGCGTCGAGGTAACGGCCCTGGTTATAGAGGCCGTCCCAAATCAGGAAGAAGGTGATGGAGGCGATGACGACCACATAACGCATAGCTAAAACTACCGTATGTCTCCGGCCGGAACCAGAGCGCCTTCGCCGCAAATTTTCCGGTTCACCGTTTTCTACCGATACCTACCAGTGATCCGAAACGGAACGCCGACACAAAACCCTTTGCCGACCGCTTCAAAGGGTGATGCGGTACTTGGCAAATCCGGCCTCGCCCTCGCCCACCGCCTCGATCTTCAGTGATTTCACCTGGTCGATGAAGTCCTTCGCCTTGGGTCCGGTCTCGAAGACGACGCTGGTTCCAGGCAGCGGTGCGAAGGACCAGTTGCCGTCTGCCGTCGGGTTGATCGTGCCCTCGCTGACGACGTAGCGCACGATCACATCGCGGTTGGTGTCCGGTGCCTCATAGATGATCTTCGAGGCGTTGATGTCGGGGAAATTGCCGCCGCCGCCGGCGCGGTAGTTGTTGGTGCAGACCACGAATTTCGCCGCCGGATCAATCGGCTTGCCGTCGAATTGCAGGTCAATGATCCGACTCGATCCGGCATTGGCCACACCGCCCTTCGCATCGTATTTCGGCGGCTGCGACAGGTCGATCCTGTAGGTGACGCCGTCGATGACGTCGAAATTGTAAGATGGGAAGTCGGTGTTGATCAGCGGCTGATCGGCCTTGCCGGGCTCGATCTTATTGAAGATGCCGGCCGACATCTCCAGCCATTCCTTCACCTGCGCACCGGTGATTTCGACCGCCCGCACGGTGTTCGGATAAAGATAGAGGTCGGCAACATTCTTGATGGCGATGTCGCCGACAGGGACGTCGGTATAATAATCGGCGCCGTTGCGGCCGCCGGCCTTGAAGGGTGCGGCCGCCGAGAGCAGCGGCACGTCTTTCCACTGCGTGCTCTTCAATATGTCCTTCAGATACCAGCTCTGCGCCTGGTTGACGATCTGCACCGACGGATCGTCGGCGACGAGCGAGAAATAGGAATAGAGCGGCGCGGAGGTCTTGCCGACGGGGCGGCGGACATAGGCTAGCGTGGCCTCATGGTCCTGTGCGAGCGCCGCGATGACGCGCTTGTCGTCGCCGACCGTTGCTTTGTTCTTGTTGTCGACGCGTTCATAGATCGGCCGCGCTTCGGATGTGGCCGAGATGACCCGCCATTTCGAGCCGTTGCGCTCCAGCAGAAGGTCGATCAGGCCCATATGCGAGCCCCAGAAGCCGCCCATCACCGCCGGCTTGCCCTGCAGCGTGCCCTTTGCGGTGTCGACGCCTTCGAGCGCCTGGAAATCCTTCTTGCCGGGGAAGACGAGATGCTGGTGCCCGGTGAAGACCGCGTCGATGCCCTCGACGCCGGCGACGAAGAACGAGGCGTTCTCCATCATGTCGCCCTGCTTGATGTCGATACCGGAATGCGAGAGCGCAATCACGATGTCGGCGCCCTCCTCCCTGATCTGCGGCACCCAGGCCTTGGCCGCCTCGACAATGTCGCGCGTCTTCACATTGCCTTCGAGGTTCTTCAGGTCCCAGACCATGATCTGCGGCGGCACGAAGCCGATCACGCCGATCCTGATCGGCTGTTCGTTGCCGGAGCCGTCCTTGATCTTCTTGTTAAGGATCACATAGGGCTTGAGGTAGAGCCTGTCGTCACGCGGGTTGGCGGCAAGCGTGGTGCCGCGGATCAGGTTCGCGCAGACAAACGGAAAGTTGGCGCCGGCCAGCACCTTGTCCAGGAAGGAGAGGCCGTAGTTGAATTCATGATTGCCGAGCGTCGAGCACTCGTAGCCGAGCAGGTTCATGCCCTTCATGATCGGATGCAGGTCGCCGTCCTTCATGCCCTTCTCATAGGCGATGTAATCGCCCAGCGGGTTTCCCTGCAGCAGGTCGCCATTGTCGATCAGCATCGAGTTGGTGGCTTCCTTGCGCACCGCGTCGATCAGCGAGGCGGTGCGGGACAGGCCCATCGTGTCATTCGCTTTGTCGGCGTAGTAATCATAGGGCAGCAGGTTCACATGGATGTCTGTCGTCTCCATGATTCGCAGATGTGCCTGATTGGCCGCGGCGCGGGCGGAGAACGGATGCAGCATGATCAGCGCTGCGCTGGCGGCTGTTCCGGCCAGGAATTCGCGGCGGGAGACGGGCAAAAGTGACATTGTTTCCTCCTCTTAGACGGCGCGACAACGCCTGCCCCCGGCGCGGAACATGGCGCCGAAGGTATTTTGAGTCCACGTCTGTCGGAAAGCCTGTTGATCACGACAAGGTGGTGACGCCTCGATGAAAGAGGCGGAGCGATCAGCCCTTGTCGTCGTCGCCCTGGGTGATCAGGCGTGCGCTGCGCTGCCCGGTGAAATATATCCATAGCCAGCTAAGCGAAACCGCGAGCCGGTTGCGGAAGTCGATCAGGAAATAGATGTGGGCTATTCCCCAGAGCCACCAGGCGGGCCAGCCGGTGAGCTTGATCCAGCCGAAATCGATCGCGGCGGCGCGCTTGCCGATCGTCGCCAGATCGCCGTCATGCCGGTAGCGGAACGGACGCGGCGTCTTGTCGCCGGCGAGCCGCGCCTTGATGGTTGCGGCGACATGGCGGCCCGCCTGTTTGGCGGCGGGTGCGACGCCCGGGACCGGCTTGCCATCCGGCCGCAACAGATGCGCCGTGTCACCGATAACGAAGATGTCGGGGTTGCCGGGCACGGTGAGATCGGGCTCGACCAGCACCCTGCCCGCCCGATCGGCCGGGACTGCCAGCCATTCCGCCGCCGGCGAGGCGGCGACGCCGGCCGCCCACAGGATGGTCCTTGCGGGCAGATGCGTGTCGCCGAAGACGACGCCTTCGGCATCCAGATGCGTAACGGCGCGGCCGAGCTCGACCGTGACGCCAAGCCGCAACAGCGCCTTCTGCGCATAGGCTGAGAGGTCCGGCGCGAAATTGGAGAGGATACGGTCGCCGGCCTCTATCAGCACTACACGCGCCTGCCGCGTGTCGATGTTGCGGAATTCGCCGCGCAGCGTCTCGTGCGCGAGCTCGACAATGGTGCCGGCAAGCTCGACGCCTGTAGGGCCGCCGCCGACGATGACCAGCGTCAGCAGTGCCTGGCGCTTCGCCGGATCGGTCTCGCGCTCGGCCTGCTCGAAGGCGAGCAGGATACGGCGCCGAATCTCGGTGGCATCTTCAAGCGTCTTCAGTCCCGGCGCGAAAGGCTCCCATTCGTCGTGACCGAAATAGGCGTGGCGCGCGCCGGTGGCGAGCACCAGCGTGTCGTAAGGAACCGCGCTGCCGTCATCGAGCAGCACGCGTTTTGCGTGGCGGTCGATGCCGGTGACGTTGCCGAGAAGGGTCGTCACATCCTTGCGCTTGCGCAGCAGATGACGGATCGGCCAGGCAATCTCCGAAGTGGCGAGCGAGGTGGTCGCCACCTGATAGAGCAGCGGCTGGAACAGGTGATGATTACGCTTGTCGATCATGGTGATGCGCACCGGCGCGCCGGCCAGCGCGCGGGTGAGTTCGAGACCGCCGAATCCCGCGCCGACGACCACGACGTGATGGCTGACTTCGCCCATTTTCGTTCACCTCGCCAAGCAAGCTGACCAAGGACGATGTAAGCATTTTTGTGCACCGCAACAATGTCACTGCGGGCAGCTTTATTGCCCGGGAGTCGCCTCCTGGTGTCGTGAATGCACATGCCGGCAGTCAGGTACTGGGTATAGCGTGAGCGAAAAATGACGGGAGAAAAGGGATGATTGACGATCGTGATGACGAAGGCCCGGCCCAATACGCCTCGCCGCCTTGCTTCATGCACGAACTCAACCCGACCTACCAGATGCCGCTGTCCGACTGGACCGACGTCAGGCGCTGGCGCAAGGCCGAGCGCGAACGACTGATCAACGCCCGGCTTGCGGTGTCCGCCGACGCACGCGCGGCAATGTCGGCGCGCATTGCCGAGAGCCTGGACGCCCTCATCGGCGACATTGCCGGCCGCATGGTCAGCCTCTACTGGCCGTACCGCGGCGAGCCGGACTTGCGCGGCTGGATGGCGTCAATCAATGCGCGCGGCGGCCGCACGGCGCTCCCCGTCGTCATCGAAAAGGGACATCCATTGGTCTTCCGCGCCTACGCGCCCGGCGACCGATTGGAAAAGGGTGTCTGGAACATTCCGATCCCGGCCGAAGGCGATCCTGTGCTGCCGGACATTGTGATCTCGCCGATGGTCGGCATCGATCCGGGCAAATACCGGCTGGGCTATGGTGGCGGCTTCTACGATCGCACGCTGGCCGCCATGCCGTTCCGGCCGCTGGTGATCGGCGTCGGCTACGAATTGCAGCGCATCCCCACCATCTACCCTCAGCCGCACGACATCCCCATGAGCGAGGTGGTGACGGAGGCCTATGGGGCCTAGAAGCCTAAGCCATCTCCGGCCGTAGACCGACGGCCGTGCGATCGATGATCTCGCGCAAGGCGAAGGACGAGTTGATCTTCGTCACATGCGGCATGGCCGACAGCCATTCCTTGTGGATGCGCTCATAGTCGGCGAGGTCCTTCGCCGCGATGCGCAGGATATAGTCGTATTCGCCCGACATCAGATGGCAGGAAAGCACGTTCGGACAGCGCTTGATCGCCGCCTCGAAATCCGACAGCGTCTTCTCGAATTGTCCCGACAGCGATATATGCACGATCGCCGTCATCTGATGACCAAGCGCGGCGTTGGACAGCCGCGCGTGGTAGCCGCGGATGGTTCCGGATTTCTCCAGATTGTCGAGCCTGCGCGAGCAGGCCGACTGCGACAGACCGACCTTCTCGGCAAGCGCCGCATTGGGTATCCGCCCATCCTTCTGCAAAGTCTCCAGAATGGCGATATCAATCCTGTCGAGCGGCATTCTTCGTGATTCCTGCGAACTTTTTGGGAATTTGCGCAACAATTATCGAAGAATGCATCCCGCCGCAAGTGCATTCGCAAACACATACGCACCGATTCATGCTTCACTGCCTCTCATGCGTGTCGCCCAAAACTGCGCGGCGGTTTCGGGGCCGATGACATGCACCGAAATGCCAGGGAGAGCGCCCTCTTAAGGGCGGACAGGAGAAGAAAAATGCGCGTCGGTTGCCCCAAGGAAATCAAGAACCATGAATACCGCGTCGGGCTGACGCCCGGCTCGGTCCGCGAATATGTCGCGCACGGCCACGAAGTGCTGGTCGAAACCGGCGCCGGCGCCGGCATCGGCGCCGATGACAACGCCTATCGCGCCGCCGGCGCCGCCATCGCCAAGACGGCCGCCGACGTGTTCGCCAAGTCGGACATGATCGTCAAGGTCAAGGAGCCGCAGCCCAATGAATGGGTCCAGCTCCGCGACGGCCAGATCCTCTACACCTATCTCCACCTCGCTCCCGATCCTGAGCAGACCAAGGGCCTGCTCGCTTCGGGCGTCACGGCCGTCGCCTATGAGACGGTCACCGACGACCGCGGCGGCCTGCCGCTCCTGGCGCCGATGTCGGAAGTCGCCGGCCGCCTGTCGATCCAGGCTGGCGCCACCGCGCTGCAGAAGGCCAATGGCGGCCGCGGCGTGCTGCTCGGCGGCGTGCCCGGCGTGCTGCCCGGCAAGGTGACGGTGCTGGGCGGCGGCGTCGTCGGCCTGCATGCGGCGAAAATGGCCGCCGGCCTCGGCGCCGATGTCACCATCATCGACCGCTCGATACCGCGCCTGCGCCAGCTCGACGACATTTTTGGCGGCCGCGTCCATACGCGTTACTCGACCGTCGAGGCGCTGGAGGAAGAGTGCTTCTCGGCCGACATCGTCGTCGGCGCGGTGCTGATCCCGGGCGCCGCGGCGCCCAAGCTCGTCACCCGCGAAATGCTCTCCGGGATGAAGAAGGGTTCGGTGCTCGTCGACGTTGCCATCGACCAGGGCGGCTGCTTCGAGACATCGCATGCCACGACACATGCCGAGCCGACCTATGAGGTCGACGGCGTTATCCACTACTGCGTCGCCAACATGCCGGGCGCAGTGCCGGTCACCTCGGCGCATGCGCTGAACAACGCCACCCTGCACCACGGCCTGCAGCTCGCCGATAAGGGCCTCAAGGCGCTGGTCGACGACCACCACCTGCGCAACGGCCTCAATGTCCACAAGGGCAAGATCACCAACCGCGCCGTCGCCGAAGCGCTCGGCTACGAGATGGTCGAGCCGAAGGCCGTGCTCGCCGCCTGATACCAGACAAGGGCTTCCTCCGGTCGCGCCCGCCGGTCCTTCCGGCGGGCTTTTCTTTGTCTGGAGCAAATCCAGGAAAAGTGAGTCTGCGAAGCGCCGGGATGATCAAAGAAGACCGCGCAACAAAAAAGCGGAGCCAAAGCCCCGCTTCCTCGATGTTGCGACATGCCGCCGGTCCATCCGCGGTCGGCAATCGATCAACGCTCGCCTTCTAGCGCGCTTATGCGACGGCAGTACGACAGCCGCGAACGATGTTCGCACGGCTTCGAGAACGCCGGCCGCTACAGGTACGCATTGTGTGAAATGTTTCACATTCGGCTTCGGGAAAAAATGCCTAGACACGTCGGCCTGCTGGCGATTTTCGCCAACAGCTTCTGTCGCAGGCTTTTTCCCAACTGCCCGCCAGACCATCGGCGGGCATTTTTTTGCCCGTCACGCCCGGTCGATGCGGCACTGGTAGCAATTGTTGCGCGCCGAGCGGACGTGGATGTAGGCGATGTCGTCCCGCTCGAACAGCGTCTCGGCGCGGGCCGCGATATCGCCGGTCGGGATGACGGCGCCGCTGCCGTAGACGATGCGGTCGTCCTCGCCGTAGCCGCGCACGATATAGTCGCTGCTCTGGAGCATCTCAGGCAGCGCATCCGCCTCCTCGGCTCGCTCGCATTCCGTCGCATGCAGGAAGATCGGCCCGGTCTCGGCGTAAGGCTGGAGTTCCTGGAACGGCCGGTAGGCAAGGATGAGATAGGCATCACCCGCCGCGACGTTCTTCAAGCAGTGCCGGCAGGGCACGCCGTCGCCGTCGGAAATCCTTCGTTCGGGCGTGCGGCCGTAGGCGTCGGGCGCTCCCCGCTGCAAGGCTCGCACGGCTTCGGTCGGCAAGGCTTTAAACTGGATTCGCATGGCAAAAACCTCCGGTGTTGTTGACCGGAAATTATGCCTTGGCGGCCGCGCCTCCCACCCGATTCCTGCAATGCGGTTCGCACATCCCAGTATGGAGCCCGGCTTGAAGCCAGGCCGCCTGAATCATCGGGTGGCGCTTGCATTAAAGCGCGTCGCGTCGAAACGGATTCGAGTGACGCGCTATGGCCGCATGACGCTTGCCGAGCGCTCGGCGAAGGTCATCGGATGGACGACCTCCTTCTTCTGCGCCACCGGCATGAAGCCGAGCTTCTGGTAAAGGGGCAGCGCCGCCGGATGGTCGAGCGTGCAGGTCTGCACCGTGACGCGCTTCGGCGCGTACGACCATGCGGCGGAAATCGCCGCGCCCAGGAACCAGCGGCCGATGCCCTGGCCGTGCGCGTGTTCCATCATGCCGAAATAGGCAAGCTCCACTTCGTCGGGCAGATGCGGCTTGAGGTCGAAGAAGCCGGCGGGAGAGCCGTCGAGATAGAGCACCCTGATGTCGCGGTCCTCGCGGTGCAGGCCGGCGGCGAGTTCCTCGTCGCTCAACCTCAGCACGTTGACCCAATGCCATTTGCGCCCGACCCGATCCATCAGGTAGCGGTAGAAATGCAGCGGGATGTCCCTGGTCCTCAGCAGCGCGATCTGTCGGTTGTAGGGCAGCGGCGGCGACGATGCCGGCGGCGCATGCATTTCGAGGAATGTGACCGTGACCTCGATATCCTTCGGCGCACCTTTTTCCATCGCCGTCATTCCTTGCCCGTCACCACGGGCGTGTCGCTCAGCCCGCCCCATTCCGTCCACGAACCGTCGTAGAGCCTGTTGTCGGCATGGCCAAGCGTCTCGAGCGCCAGCGTGATCGCCGCCGCGGTGATGCCCGATCCGCAGGAGGTGACGACGGGCTTCGAAAGATCGATGCCGGCATCCTCGATCACCTTGCGCAAGCGGTCCTTGGGCAGAAGCTCGCCATTCTCGGCAAGCGCGGCAACCGGGACGTTGTGAGCGCCAGGCATATGACCGGAGCGGACGCCGGGGCGCGGCTCGGGATCGGTCCCGGCAAAACGCCCGGGGGAGCGTGCGTCGGCGATCTGGCTTTTCCGGCTTCCAACAATCCTGCGCATCTCGTCGAGGCTGACGACACGGCTTGCATCGAAATCGGCATAAAAGACGCAGGGCGCCGTCCTGGTCGGCTCCGCCGTCACCGGTCGCCCTTCCGCCTTCCAGCGGTCGAAGCCGCCGCTCAGGATATAGACCTGGAAGACGCCCATGACGCGGAACATCCACCAGGCGCGCGGCGCTGAAAACAGGCCCGGACCGTCATAGACGACGATGGTGTCGTCGGCCGAAACGCCCATGGAGCCGACATACTGCGCGAAGTACTGGGGCGGAGCCAATGTGTGCGGCAGCTTTGACTCCGGGTCCGATACGGCGTCCTGGTCGAGGAAGCGAGCGCCGGGAATATGGGCGGCGACGTATTCGGCATGGGCGTTGCGCTGCTGTGCCGGCAGGTACCAGGAAGCGTCGATGACGGTGAGCCCGGGCGTGCCCAGCCGCTTCTCGAGCCAATCCGCGTCGACGATGAAAGGGCTGTCTTCGGCCATTTTCCTGCTCCTGCCCGCCTCTCGCGATTTTGGGTGCGTATTGCTTTGTCAGTTCGCCGGCATCGGCCCGAAGCGGATGCGGAAGCGCCGGTTCTCGCGGCCCTTCTTCTCGATCTTGCCGATGTGGATCTCGCCGACTTCGCCGGTGCTCTTCACATGGGTGCCGCCGCAAGGCTGGCTGTCGACCGAGGCATTCTCGCCGATGCAGACCAGGCGGATCTTGCCGGTGCCGACGGGCGGACGCACGTTCTTCGATTTCACAAGGCTGGGATTGGCCGAAAGTTCCTCGTCGGTGATCAGCCGCGTGAAGATCGGATGGTCGGCGCGAACCAGCTCCATCAGCCTGGCGGTCACGTCTTCCTTGGTGAGGCCGGCATCGGGAATATCGAAATCGACGCGGCTATCATCCTCGGCGACCGCCGCTCCGGTGATCGGAAACGGGCAGACGACAGTGAGCAGATGGCAGGCGGAATGCATGCGCATCAGAAGATGGCGCCGCGGCCAATCGATGGCAAGCCTCAGCTTTTCGCCGACGGTGGGCAGCGGCTGTTCCGGCGCAGGGACATGGATGATCTCGTCCTTGGTCTCGCCTGTGATGGTGGCGGCGATCGCGATGCGGCTGCCGTCGGCGCGTTCGAACAGGCCGGTATCGCCGGGCTGGCCACCTGACGTAGCGTAGAAGATGGTCCGATCAAGAAGAATGCCGCCGCGGTCATTGATGGCAACGACTTCAGCCTCCGCCGCCTCGAGATAGGCGTCGTCGCGAAACAGCGCTACGGTCTTCTGCGCCATCAGGCTACCTTTTCGAACGGCACCGAAATGTCGGCCTTTTCTTCCATCCAGCCCGGTACCGGCAGATTCTTGCCGCGCAGGAACTCGGGATTGAACAGCTTCGACTGGTAGCGCGTCCCGTAGTCCGCGAGGATTGTCACAATGGTATGGCCAGGCCCGAGCTCGCGCGCCAGCCGGATGGCGCCGGCAATGTTGATGCCTGTCGAGCCGCCGACGCAAAGCCCCTCTTCCTGGATTAGGTCGAAGATGATCGGCAACGCTTCCTCGTCCGGGATCTGGTAGGAGAAATCCGGCGTGAACCCGTCGAGATTGGCAGTGATGCGGCCCTGGCCGATACCTTCGGTGATCGAGCTGCCGTCGGCTTTCAGCTCGCCGGTGGTGTAGAAGCTGAAGAGGGCTGCACCCAGCGGATCGGCGAGCGCGATCTTGACTTGCTTGCTCTTGCCCTTCAACCCGATCGCAACGCCGGCAAGCGTTCCGCCGGTGCCGACGGCGGATACGAAGCCGTCGACCTTGCCGCCGGTCTGAGCCCAGATCTCTTCGGCCGTCGTGCGGATATGCCCGTCGCGGTTGGCGACGTTGTCGAACTGGTTCGCCCAGATCGCCCCGTTCGGCTCCGACCGCGCCATTTGCTCCGCAAGCCGCCCCGACAGCTTCACATAGTTATTGGGGTTCTTGTATGGCACGGCCGGCACTTCGATCAGTTCGGCGCCCAAAACCTTGATCGTGTCCTTCTTTTCCTGGCTCTGCGTGTCGGGGATGACGATGACGGTCCGGTAACCAAGCGCCTTGGCGACCAGCGTCAGGCCGATGCCGGTGTTGCCGGCGGTCCCTTCGACGATGACGCCTCCGGGCTTCAAAAGCCCGCGCTGCTCGGCATCGCGAATGATGAACAGGCCGGCGCGGTCCTTGACCGATTGGCCCGGGTTCATGAATTCGGCCTTGCCCAGAATCTCGCAGCCGGTAGCGTCCGAAGCCTTGTTGAGCCGGATCAGGGGGGTGTTGCCGATCGCTTCGATCACATTACGGTGCATGAGGATTCCTTTGTGCGTGCGGCGAGACCCTAGAAACCGGAAGCCTCGGTTTCAAGGCAAGATTTTGCCTGGTCCAGTCGCATTCCGGACGCTGCAACCCTCGCAATCATTTCAACGATGCGCCCAAAAGGGCTCTTTTCATCCGATTTCTTCGCCGTTAGAGCACTATAGCGCCGCGCGTCCATCGGACGCGCAAGGGACGCTGCAGGATTTTGACCGGGGCGCATGACCCCGAAACATTCGCAGGGCTTTCAATGACACTCTACCGGGCCAATCCGAAAGACGGTGTCGCCTGGGTCACGGGCGGCAGCAGCGGTATCGGCCGGGCGCTGGCCAAGGATCTGGCAAAGCAGGGCTACGCCGTCGCGGTGACGGCGCTGCCCAGCGATCCGGTCGACACGCTGCTGGTCGAAACGGCGCAGATGGCCGGCCATGTGAAGTCCTTCCCGTGCGACGTGACCGACGAGCAGGGCATGGCGCGGACGGTCGCGGCGATCGAAAATGAGATGGGGCCGGTCGTGCTCGCCGTCTTCAACGCCGGCAACTACATCGCCACGCCCGGCGAGCATCTCGTGGTTCGCGACTTCCATCGCTCCTTCGCCGTCAACTATTTCGGCATCGTCAACGGCCTGGTGCCGGTGGTCGACTATATGCGCGCGCGGGGACGCGGCCATGTCGTGCTGGTCGGATCGGTCACCGCCTACTCCGGCTGGCCGACGACTGCGGCCTATGGCGGCACCAAGGCGGCGATCAACATCCTGGCCGAGTCGCTCAAATACGACTTCGACAAGATGAACATCCGTATCCAGGTGATGAATCCGGGCTTCGTCGACACGCCGCTGACCGAAAAGAACATGCTGCCTATGCCCGGTCTGATGCCCGTGCACCGGGCATCGCGCCGCATGGCGCGCGGCATCAGGAAGGGCGGCTTCGAGGTCACCTTCCCCTATCACATAAGCTGGCCGCTCAAGCTGCTTGGCCTTTTGCCGCGGCCGGTCTGCCGCCTGGTCATCGGGCTAACCACCAGCTGGTGGGGACGGCCATTGAATTTCGACCGCAAAATGCCGGGCAAGACGAACACGTCTCCGGACCAGGCGACGTAGGCATGTCGCCGAAAGGACGCAGCGGTCCCGGGATAGGGCGACGGATCGTGCTTGCGCTATTGGGTCTCGCCGTCATCCTCGTCGCCGGTTTCCTCCTCGGCCCACGCGTGGCGGTCGACACGACGATCCGCTTCAACCCTTCGGCGATCGGCGACGATCCTCAGGCCTATCTGGCGCGAGAGGAGGCCGCCGTGCCCAATATCCGCGACGGGCTGGACAAGGAAATCATCTGGGCGAACCCGATGGTACACGCCAAGACGAAGCTTGCGATCGTCTATATTCATGGCTTTTCGGCATCGAAAGGCGAGGTCCGCCCGTTGCCGGACGATGTCGCCGACGAGCTTAACGCCAATCTCTTCTACACCCGCCTGACCGGCCACGGCCAGGACGGCGCCGCGATGGCCGAAGGCAGCGTCAACGCCTGGATCAACGACTATGAGGAGGCGCTGGCGATCGGCCGCGCCATCGGCGACAAGGTGATTGTTATCGCTACCTCGACCGGCGGCTCGCTGGCGACATGGGCCGCAACCCAGCCGGGCGCGTCAGACGGTGTCGCGGCGATCGCGTTCATCTCGCCGAATTTCGGCGTCAAGGCCTCAGGCGCCGAAGTGCTGACCATGCCCTGGGGCAGAGAGATCGCGGAGCTCGTCGGCGGCAAGGAGCGCAGCTTCACGCCGCGCAACGCGCTCCACGAAAAATTCTGGACCACAAAATATCCGATGGCGGCGACGCTGCCGATGGCTGCGCTCACCGATCTCGCCTATGGCGCGCCAGTCGAGAAGGCGAAGA
The DNA here is from genome assembly GCA_000824825.2 of Mesorhizobium sp. ORS 3324. Classification (GTDB taxonomy): domain Bacteria; phylum Pseudomonadota; class Alphaproteobacteria; order Rhizobiales; family Rhizobiaceae; genus Mesorhizobium. Next base: position 35,885 of record LM655171.1, on the reverse strand, counting down.
TCCCTGCCCTGTTCATCTTCTCGGACGCCGACAAGGTGGTGCGGCCGGACCGAACGCGCGAGATCGCCGGCCGCTGGGGCGGCCCGCACGAGCTGGTGCCGGTCGACGATACCGGCGACCCGGACAACCACGTGATTGCCGGCGACGCGCTGTCGCCGCAAACCACAGGTTTTCTCACCCAGCGCATCGCGGTGTGGGTGAAGGCGCTGCTGCAATAGCGCTCACGCTGCTCGATATGAAAAGGCGGCCGAAGCACATCGCTTCAGCCGCCTTTTTTCTTAGCCAGGCTCTGTGATGAGCCTCGGTTCTGTCGCTTAAGCGGCGCGGTTCGCCGGCCGCTTGCCGCCGAAACGACGCTTGCTGTTGCCCCTGAAGCGCTTGGCGCCATCAGGCTTGCGCTCGCCATTCGGCTTGGCGACAGCCGGACGATCGCCAGGCTTGCCGGAGAAAGTCCTTTCGCCTGTCGGCTTGCCGCCGAAGCGCTTCTTGCCGTTGTTGCCGTTGCCGGGGCGACGGCCGTCGCGGCGTCCGCCGTGGTGCTCGCGGTCATTGGCCGGCTCGAAATGGCGCTCGGTCGTTTCCTTCGGATCGCGCTGCGGATCGGGACTGCCGAGGTGATCGGCAATCACCGGCAGCCGCATGCGGATGATGCGCTCGACCTGCCGCAGCTTGCCGTTCTCCGACGGATCGCAAAGCGTGATGGCGATGCCGTCCCTGCCGTTGCGACCGGTGCGGCCGATCCGGTGGACATAGCTTTCCGCCTCGTCCGGCAGGTCGAAATTCACGACATGGCTGATGCCGGGCACGTCGATCCCGCGCGCCGCGATATCGGTCGCCACCAGGATGCGCACCGAGCCGTCGCGGAAATCGTTGAGCGCCTTCTGGCGCGCGTTCTGCGACTTGTTGCCGTGGATGACGGCGGCGTTGAAACCGTCGCGGGCGAGGTCCTTGGTGACGCGGTCGGCGCCGTGCTTCGTGCGCGAGAACACGATCACCGAGCGCATGGCCTCGTCGGCGAGCATCTTCGACAGCACCTGGCGCTTCTGCTTGGTGCGGGCAAGCACCACGCTCTGCACGATCTCGGCCGCCGTCGTGCTCTGCGGCGCAACCTCGATGCGCACCGGATCCTTCAGCAGGCCCTTGGCGAGCTCCGCGATCTCGTTCGGCAGCGTCGCCGAGAACAGCGCGGTCTGGCGGTCCGGCGCGGTCGCCTTGGCGATGCGCTTGACGTCGTTGATGAAGCCCATGTCGAGCATGCGATCGCCCTCGTCGAGCACCAGCCATTTGGTGTCGGCAAGGATGAGGTCGCCCTCGCGCACCAGGTCCGTCAGGCGGCCGGGCGTGGCAATCAGGATATCGACGCCGGGCGCGATCTTCTTCACCTGGCTGTAGCGGGAGACGCCACCGAGCACGAGCGCGGTCGAGATATGCGCGCCTTTGGCGAGCAGCTTGATGGTGTCCTCGATCTGCACGGCGAGCTCGCGCGTGGGGGCCAGGATCAGCGCGCGCGCCGTCTTCGGCCGGCGCTTGGTGCCGAGCCCGATGATCTTCGACAGGATCGGCAGGGCGAAGGCCGCCGTCTTGCCAGAACCGGTCTGGGCGATGCCGAAAATGTCGCGGCCTTCAAGCTGCGGCGGGATCGCCTGGGCCTGGATAGGCTTCGGATCGGTGAAGCCGGCTGCATTAGCGGCCTTGAGCAGCGCGCCGGTGATTCCAAGGGTGGCAAAACCGTTCTGTTCCGCCTTGTTTTCGTTGGTCAAAATAGTCTTCTTTCACGCGGCCTGGGGCCGCAAACAGCGATGGCGGCAGGGCGCAACCTGCCGTCGAAAAATTGTCAGGAAACGACAAGGCGGCGGACAACAAATGTCCGCGCGGCTGCGCTGTCGTGCCCGCGAGCTTCATGCCCCGGGGCTCTTTCGCCACCTTGCCGATTGACCGGAAAGAGGGAAAACAGACGCAACCAGTCTCGTTCGTGGAGAAAGCCGATAGTTCGGCCCAAGCGCCTATGCCGCCGCATATGGCCGAGTCCGCTCCAAAATGCAAGAGGCTATGTTGCAGCGCAGCAAAACGAGGACAAAAAGCGCCGCTTGCGCTTGGCTGTCCTCGCGACTACCACAAGTCACCTTTCCTTTTTGGGGGCAGCGATGAAGGACGTGCTGAAGGAACTCGAGCGCCGCCGCGAGATCGCCCGCATGGGCGGCGGCAAGGAGCGGATAGAGGCCCAGCACAAGAAAGGCAAGCTCACCGCCCGCGAGCGTATCGAGGTCTTCCTCGACGAGGGCTCGTTCGAGGAATTCGACATGTATGTCGAGCACCGCTCGACCGATTTCGGCATGGAGAAGACCAAGATCGCCGGCGACGGCGTCGTCACCGGATGGGGCACCGTCAACGGGCGTCCTGTATATCTCTTCGCCAAGGATTTCACAGTGTTCGGCGGCTCGCTGTCGGAGGCGCATGCCGAGAAGGTGGTCAAGGTGCAGGAGATGGCGCTGCGCAACCGGGCGCCGATCATCGGCCTCTACGACGCCGGCGGCGCTCGCATCCAGGAGGGTGTGGCCGCGCTCGGCGGCTATGCCGAGATTTTTCAGCGCAACGTGCTCGCCTCCGGGGTCATCCCGCAGATCTCGCTGATCATGGGTCCCTGCGCCGGCGGCGACGTCTATTCGCCCGCCATGACCGACTTCATATTCATGGTGCGCGACACCTCCTACATGTTCGTCACTGGGCCCGACGTGGTGAAGACGGTGACCAACGAGACGGTCACGGCCGAGAGCCTCGGCGGCGCCACGGTGCACACGACAAGATCATCGATCGCCGACGGCGCCTATGACAACGACGTCGAGGCGCTGCTGCAGATGCGCCGGCTGATCGATCTGCTGCCGGCCTCCAATACCGCGGAGATTCCAGAGATCGAATGCTACCAGTCCGTGACGGATCACGACATGTCGCTCGACCGGCTGATCCCGGACAACGCCAACAAACCTTACGACATCAAGGAACTGATCCTCAAAACCTGCGACGAAGGTGATTTCTTCGAGATCCAGGCGAGCTTCGCCAAGAACATCGTCACTGGCTTCGGCCGCGTCGACGGCCGAACCGTCGGCTTCGTCGCCAACCAGCCGATGGTGCTGGCGGGCGTGCTCGACTCCGACGCCAGCCGCAAGGCGGCGCGCTTCGTGCGCTTCTGCGACTGCTTCTCGATCCCGATCGTCACCTTCGTCGACGTCCCCGGCTTCCTGCCCGGCACCGCGCAGGAATATGGCGGGCTGATCAAGCACGGCGCGAAGCTTCTCTTCGCCTATGCCGAGGCCACCGTGCCGAAGATCACCGTGATCACCCGCAAGGCCTATGGCGGCGCGTATGACGTGATGGCGTCGAAGCACCTGCGCGGCGACATGAACTATGCCTGGCCGACGGCGCAGATCGCGGTCATGGGCGCAAGGGGCGCGGTCGAAATCATCTATCGCAAGGACATCGGCAACGCGGAAAAGATCGCAGCTCACACAAAGACTTACGAGGATCGCTTCCTGTCGCCCTTCGTCGCGGCCGAGCGCGGCTATGTCGACGAAGTGATCATGCCGCACTCGACCCGCCGCCGCGTGGCGCGAGCGCTGCGCATGCTGCGCAACAAGGATATGCAGAACCCTTGGAAGAAGCACGACAACATTCCGCTGTGAGGCGGCGATGTCACGACTGGTCCTTCTAGCCGGTGAGCGTTTCGGCAGGTTTGCGGTTCTTGCACTTAAAGAGTCTCCGGCACTGGGACGCGGGTCGTCGCCAACGATAGAGCCGGTTCAGCGGACGGCTCTGTCAGCAGAATTCGCATGGGCAGCAGGCCGTAAAAGCGGAAATGCCTGACAGGCCAGCCGGCGCGGCAAAACGTCGAAGGCGTGACTGCAACTCCCCGAGCCTGCATCCTTGAAGGCGAAACGCTTCCGTGACAAAGCACCAGCGTGCCCTCTGTGAGCGGCTCTCGTACGGATCGAAAGGTAGTCGCCTGTTGCGCCCCATCCTCGTCTTCTGCCTGCCGGCGATCGGCGATTTTGTCCGCTGCCACTCCGCCATCCAGATCATTGCGGAAAAGTTTCCCGGACAGCCGATCGATGTCATCACCTCGCCAATCGCAGCGCCGCTGGCCAGATTGATGCCGCATGTCCGTAAAGCGTGGATAGTCGAGCGGCACTGGAACCCTGGCCTTGGGCAACGGGCACGTTTGGCGCACCAACTCCGTAAGGAGAACTACCAGGCAGCCTATCTTTTGACGAGCAGCACCAAGGCGGCGCTGGTGCCCTGGCTGGCCGGCATTCGCGAACGCATCGGCTATCCGCGCGAATTGCAGTTCGGCATGATCAACCGTTTGCCCGCCGATTGGTGGCGGGCGATGCTTGCCTTTGGCCCGCGCAAGACCCGGCTCTTCGAACAGGTTTGCTCCATCGCCCTGCTCGGCCGGAAGCCGGCAGAGGGCACAACGCTGCCGGCGCCGCGCTTGGTGGTTTCGGCAGACGAGCTGGCGAACTGGCGTCTGCGTCACGGCGTCGATCCGGCAAGACCTGTGCTGGCGCTCTACACATCCGAAGCCGTGGACTTGCGTTCGTGGCCGGTGGAACGCTTCCTGACGATCGCGCGCGACCATGTCGCACGGGGCTGGTCGGTCTGGCTCGTCGGCGGACCGCGCGAACGCGAAACCGCAGCCCAGATCCGCGCTCAGCTGCCCGAAGTGATCGATTTCACGTCGACGCCGGACGTCTCTGAGGCCATGTGCCAGGTCGCCGCCTCCACGGTGTTTCTCGGCGTCGACGGCGGCATCTCTCACGCCGCCGCAGCTGTGGGTGTGCCATGCGTGCTCGTCCTCGGATCAAACCGGTCCTATCCGCACGGGCCGGTCAACGAACAGGTCACATTTCTCGAACCGCCGATCTCCACTCCGAGCTGGGTGGAGGACACTCGTGCCATCACCGAGGAAAGGGTTTTGGAGGCGCTGGCAGCGGCGGTCCGAAAGTACGCGCCTCAATTCGCCTGAGGCGGCAGCCCCCCGCTTTCCATTAGCGCGCGCAGCACCGGCAGCATGGCCTGCGGCAAGTCCTCGGCGATCAGCCCCGGACCGAAGCGGCTGCCGGCTTCGGCATGGATCCAGACGGCAGCGCAGGCGGCTTCGAAGGCGGGCATGCCTTGCGCCAACAGCCCGGCGATAATGCCCGCCAGGACATCGCCGGAACCTGCCGTGGCAAGCCAGGGCGCTCCGTTGCCGTTGATCGCGGCGCGGCCATCCGGCGCTGCGATCACGCTGTCGGCGCCTTTGTAGACGATCACGGCATTGGCGCGCCGCGCGGCCGCGCGCGCCTTGGCGAGCTTGGAGAGCGCCTTGTCGTCCGCGATGTCGGGGAACAGCCTGCCGAACTCGCCCTCGTGCGGCGTCATCACCAAGGCCGGCGCGCCGGGCCTGCGGGCAGCCTGGAAAAGCGTCTCGGGCTCGTCGCGGAACGAGGTGATGCCGTCCGCGTCGAGCACCAGCCCTTCGATGCCGGCATCCGGTCCTTGCCCGGCGCCGAGCAGGGCGAGGACAAAATCGCGCGCCTTATCGCCGACGCCGAATCCCGGCCCGAGCACAAAGGAGGAGGGGCGGCGATCGGTGAGGAACGCGCCGAGATCGGCGGTCGCATCGACCTTGCGCAGCATGATCGAGGTCAGATGCGCGGCATTCACCTGCATGGCGTTCGCCGGGGACAACACCGTCACCGCCCCTGCCCCGCTTCTTGCGGCAGCAAGCGCTGCCAGCCGCGCGGCACCCGTCGCCGAAGGCCCGCCGGAAAAGACGTTTGCGTGGCCGCGCTTGTATTTATGCGCATCGACGGCCGGGACCGGAAAAGCCGCCCGCCAAAGTGCCGGACCGTTCTCGTAGGTTCGCGGCGCGATCCTGGCGATGACCCCGTCGCCGATACCGATGTCGGCCAGCACGACCTCGCCGCACATCTCGCGCCCTGGCAGCAGCAGATGCCCCGGCTTCTTTCGCGCGAAGGTCACGGTTATGGATGCGCGAAATGCGCAGCCGAGGATGGCCCCGCTGTCGCCGGAAACGCCGGAAGGCAGATCTATGGCTACCACCGGCAAACCGAGATCCGTAACCACCCGGACCGCCCTGGCGGCGTCGCCCGACAGCGGCTTGGACAGCCCCGCCCCATAGACGGCGACAACCACGAGCGAGCCGGGCTCGGCAGTGAAGCCGGACAGCGGCCGGCGCTCGAGCGGGCAGTCGGCCGCGGCGAGCGCCGCATCGCTGCCGGCCCGCGGCTCGCCAGACACCCACAACACGACCGCGACGCCGCTCTCCTCGAGCAAGCGCGCCACGACATAGCCGTCGCCGCCATTGTTGCCGGGACCGCACAGCACGTGCACCGGTCTGGCTGCCGGATAACGCGCCAGCACCGCGGTTGCGACCGCCTCGCCGGCGCGGCGCATCAGCCCGTAGCCGTCGAGCGGACCTTCCGCGATCGCCAGCCGGTCGGCCTCGGCCATCTCGGCCGGCGAAAGAAGTTCGTTGCGCATGGGATTGCCGATCTCCATCCGATCAAGCATTGTCCGATTTGCGGTTCGAAGCAAACGGCAACGGCCGAATACCACCCGAAGCGGTGGCGCCTGGAGGGGAATCTGCCTGCAAATTGCGCTATCTGCCCAAATTTTGCGCAGACGGATGGAGGAGCGATGTATAGGCTTTGGGCGTCGATGACGCATCCAACGCAACGGATGACGCGAATTTGCGTCGGGGTGCGGCATGGCATCTGAATCGCCCGATGCCGCCTGCAACCTTCGCGAGTTGGCACGGTTCGTGCTTGATGGAGGCGCAAGCGGGGCACACAACCCGTCTCTTTGGCAGTGGAGGCCACTTTCTACATGAAAAAGATCGAAGCGATCATCAAGCCATTCAAGCTGGACGAAGTGAAGGAAGCGCTTCAGGAGGCCGGACTGCAGGGCATCACCGTCACCGAGGCCAAGGGATTCGGCCGGCAGAAGGGCCACACCGAGCTCTATCGCGGCGCCGAATATGTCGTCGATTTCCTGCCCAAGGTGAAGATCGAAGTGGTGCTCGGCGACGATGCCGTCGAAGGCGCCATCGAAGCCATCCGCAAGGCGGCGCAGACCGGCCGCATCGGCGACGGCAAAATCTTCGTCTCCAACATCGAGGAAGTCGTCCGCATCCGCACCGGCGAGACCGGCATGGACGCGGTCTGACGTTTCGGATTCCAGCCCATCTCAAGACGGTCATCACACAGGGAAGAAACGACATGACGACAGCCAAAGACATCATGAAGCAGATCAAGGACAACGATGTGAAGTTCGTCGATCTGCGCTTCACCGATCCACGAGGCAAGCTGCAGCATGTGACGATGGATGTCGCCGAGGTCGAGGAAGACATGTTTGCCGACGGCGTCATGTTCGACGGCTCCTCCATCGCCGGCTGGAAGGCGATCAACGAGTCCGACATGGTGCTGATGCCGGACACCGACACCGTCCATATGGATCCGTTCTTCGCTCAGTCGACCATGGTCATCCTGTGTGACATCCTCGATCCGATCTCGGGCGAAGCCTATAACCGCGACCCGCGCGGCACCGCCAAGAAGGCCGAGGCCTACATGAAGTCCGAGGGCATCGGCGACACGATCTATGTCGGCCCGGAAGCAGAGTTCTTCGTGTTCGACGACGTCAAGTACAAGGCCGACCCCTACAACACCGGCTTCCGGCTGGACTCGACCGAACTGCCGTCCAATGACGACACCGATTACGAGACCGGCAACCTCGGCCACCGTCCGCGCACCAAGGGCGGCTATTTCCCTGTGCCGCCGGTCGATTCCTGCCAGGACATGCGCTCGGAGATGCTGACCGTGCTCGCCGAGATGGGCGTGCGCGTCGAGAAGCATCACCACGAGGTCGCCGCCGCTCAGCACGAGCTCGGCATCAAGTTCGACACCCTGGTGCGCAATGCCGACAAGATGCTGATCTACAAGTATGTCGTGCACCAGGTCGCCAACGCCTATGGCAAGACGGCCACCTTCATGCCGAAGCCGGTGTTCGGCGACAACGGCTCGGGCATGCACGTCCACCAGTCGATCTGGAAGGGCGGCAAGCCGACCTTCGCCGGCAATGAATATTCCGGCCTGTCTGAGACCTGCCTGTTCTATATCGGCGGCATCATCAAGCACGCCAAGGCGATCAACGCCTTCACCAACCCGCTGACCAACTCCTACAAGCGTCTGGTGCCGGGTTACGAGGCGCCGGTGCTGCTCGCCTATTCGGCGCGCAACCGCTCGGCGTCCTGCCGCATTCCGTTCGGCTCGTCGCCGAAGTCGAAGCGCGTCGAGGTGCGCTTCCCCGATCCGGGCGCGAACCCCTATCTCGGTTTCTCCGCAATGCTGATGGCCGGCCTCGACGGCATCAAGAACAAGATCCATCCGGGACAGCCGATGGACAAGGATCTCTACGACCTGCCGCCGAAGGAATTGAAGAAGATCCCGACCGTCTGCGGCTCGCTGCGTGAAGCGCTGCAAAGCCTCGACAAGGACCGCGGCTTCCTGAAGGCCGGCGGCGTCTTCGACGACGACCAGATCGACAGCTATATCGAGCTGAAGATGGCGGAAGTCATGCGCTTCGAGATGACGCCGCACCCGGTCGAGTACGACATGTATTATTCGGTCTAAGCTGCTGATCGAATAGAAAATCCAGCCCCTGGAAGGTTCGCCTTCCAGGGGCTTTTCATTTGCGCTGCGACTGTCTGTTCGAATCAGGAGATTATGACCCGCCCAGCTTTTCGTCGCGCATGGTCGGCCCCAACAAGGTCGCGACGGTCTCTCGCAATGACGTCCTCAGCGACCGGCACAGGTTCGAGGCCGGCAAGCTTGCGATAGATGACGGCGCCCACAACCGTTGGCAAGGTGGAGAGAATCACGAGCGGCCCTGCAGCACCGAACGTAACAAGAGCCATGGCTGGAGCCGCCAATAATCCACCGAGGCCATAAGCCAGATATCCAGACTTGCCTATCGACCGCAGGGCAAAATGCGCGATGGCAATGAGGATAACGACGGGCATCCCAGTGAATAGCGCCATGGCCCCCTTTGCCACCAGGTCGCCCACCAGCACGTCGATGAGATTTCCGGGGCGTATCGTCTTACCGATGCGGTCCAGACCATGCATGTATGATCCGAGATCCAGGACCCCTTGGAGTACGGTGCTCAACATGCCGCCCAAGATGGATGCGCTGAGGAGAGAGACCAGTGAGGTGCGCACTCGCAAGGGCCCGGAGAAGTACTCCGTTCCCTCGTGCACGAATCCACCGACCACGTCGGCGGTAGGCTGTGCCCTTCCGAACGCGACCTGTCCACGGCCGGCCTGGCCATACGATCCGGAAGCTGTTTCGCCGGCGGCAGCTGCGGCCAGGCGGTAGGCTACATTCATTCCTTCTAGGTCTTCCGCCACACCGTCCACTCCGGCCGACTTGCGATACGCCAAGCCGATAGCCGCACCGACGCACGCGGGTATGAACAAACCGGTCGACAGGTTTCCTGTCGCCGCCATTTCTTCGAACGTTCCAGAAGCAAGATGCACTATAAACAGCGGCAAGGCGCAAACCGTCCCGAGCACAGCGTAGGTCCAAGCCTTGATGATGCCGAAATAGCGCAACGCCAAGTGCCCTACGGTGAATATGAAGGCGAACATGATACCGCCCTTAAGTATCGTCAGAATAACGGCATCGTTGCTGAAATCGCTGAGCGGTTCCGTGCCCCAGCCGCGTATACCCGCCGCGACCAGATAGAAGCCGAACGCGAGCCCTGCCATAAATAGTTTCAGATAATGCGTGCCAATATGGTTCATGCACAGGCTCCCTCGTTACCAGCCTGCAGGAAGCACCTTAAAATTACACAAAGCGGGCAAGTAAAATGCGCATTGTTGCACGCATGGCCGGTGATCCCGAAACGGGAGCCGGATGTGGTGTTCGCGCCGCAAAATCTGGCCGAACCTCAGCCCTCGGATAGCCATGCAAAAAAGCCCCGGCGTTACCACCGGGGCTTCTTGCATCGTCGATTATCTTGGCGCGGACTGCTGCCCGCGCCATAAGGGCATCACGCGGCCGCCGAGACCTTCGCGTCGGTCGGGACCTGCGAGATCGTCTTCAGGACCTGGGAGGCGATCTGGTAGGGGTCGCCCTGCGAGTTCGGGCGACGGTCTTCCAGATAGCCCTTGTAGTCGTTCTTGATGAAGGAGTGCGGCACGCGGATCGAAGCGCCGCGGTCGGCAACGCCGTAGGAGAACTTGTTCCACGGCGCGGTCTCGTGCTTGCCGGTCAGGCGCTTGTCGTTGTCCGGGCCGTAGACGGCGATGTGATCCATCAGGTTCTTTTCGAACTGCGCCATCAGCGCCTCGAAATAGGCCTTGCCGCCGACTTCGCGCATATGCTTGGTCGAGAAGTTGCAGTGCATGCCCGAGCCGTTCCAGTCGGTGTCGCCGAGCGGCTTGCAGTGGAACTCGATGTCGATGCCGTATTTCTCGGTCAGGCGCAGCAGCAGGTAGCGCGCCATCCAGATCTGGTCGGCGGCTTTCTTCGAGCCCTTGCCGAAGATCTGGAATTCCCACTGGCCCTTGGCCACCTCGGCGTTGATGCCTTCATGGTTGATGCCGGCTGCGAGGCAGAGGTCGAGATGCTCCTCGACGATCTGACGCGCGACATCGCCGACATTCTTGTAGCCGACGCCGGTGTAGTACGGGCCCTGCGGCGCCGGATAACCGCTCTCGGGGAAGCCGAGCGGACGGCCGTCCTTGTAGAAGAAATATTCCTGCTCGAAGCCGAACCAGGCGTCCTCGTCGTCGAGGATGGTCGCGCGGCTGTTCGAAGCGTGCGGCGTGACGCCATCCGGCATCATGACTTCGCACATGACCAGAGCGCCGTTGGTGCGGGCCGGATCCGGATAAACGGCCACCGGCTTCAGCACGCAGTCCGAGCTGCGGCCTTCGGCCTGATTCGTCGAGGAGCCGTCGAAGCCCCACAGAGGGAGCTGCTCGAGGGTCGGGAACTCGGCAAACTCCTTGATCTGGGTCTTGCCGCGCAGATTGGGGGTCGGGGTGTAGCCGTCGAGCCAGATATACTCGAGCTTGTATTTGGTCATTCCAGTGCCTCTCGTTGCTTGGACGCCGCGACATGGCGGTATCGACGCATGGCCGGACCGAGCCGGCCTGCCGGTCGCTAAAATGCAATTCGTGTGCCACTCGCCCCCTCCCGTGTGCGGCAAAATGGTCATGGCAATGCGTTGAATCTGTTGAATCGCCTCAGCAATGCGCGGCAATCGTTCAGTCGCAAGTTTTGCATAAATAGTAGGCAAAAACTGATCTTTTTGTGGGCATATTGCCTAAATGAATCGCAGAACCTATCTTGGGAGAAAGTTGAATCGAAAAGCTCCTGGAAAGCAGGGAGGCCGCCAATGGAAATCACCACGTCCTGTCCGTCGGCAAAGATTCTGATGTTCCCGCTTGCAGGCCGGATGTCTGCCTCAAATTTAGGCGCAAAGGCCAAATTCGCGGCAGAGCTTGCTTCGCTGCGCAATACGCACGCCGATTTCGACGGCTGGTACCACGAGGCGGCGATCGAGGAAGAAAGCGAGCAGCGCAAGAGCTGACCAGCCGTTTCCGGTTCGGCATGAAAAAGCCCGGCGCGATCGCTCGCGCCGGGCTTTCTCTTGCAGACGATCGATCGTCTACTGCTTGGCGTGCAGGTCGGTGCCGAGCGTGTCCCTGACGAAGATCATGCCGATGATCAGCGACATTGCCGCGATCACCACCGGGTACCAGAGACCATAGTAGATGTCGCCCTTATAGGCGCTGAGGGCAAACACCGTCGCCGGCAGCAGGCCGCCGAACCAGCCATTGCCGATATGGTAAGGCAACGACATGCCGGTGTAGCGGATGCGGGTCGGGAACATCTCGACCAGTATCGCCGCGATCGGTCCGTAGACCATGGTCACGAACACCACCAGGATGAACAGGATACCGATGGTCGCCGGCCAGTTGATGGCCGCCGGATCGGCGACCATGGCGAAAGGACCGCCACCAGGAATGTTGTAGACGGTGATCTCGGGTGTGCCCGAGGCTTCCTCGGTGGTGAGCAGCTTGTCCTTGACCGCCTGCTCGGTCGGAACTGCCGCCTTCTCGCCGCCGCGGATGGCGGCCGCATCGAGCTTCAGCTCCGGATTGGCCGCGATGAACGCGTCAAGCTTCTGATCCGGCACCTTGATCGCGCCGCGCTTCAGCGGATAGCCGCCGTCCCGCAGGGATATGTTGACTGCCTTCTGGAAGGCGGCCTCCTTGGCCTTGGCCTGATCGCCGGCGGCGACGGCATCGTAGGACGGAACCGTCTCGTTGCCGATCTTGACGGTGGCCGCGGTTCCGGGCGCGGCTGTCGTCACCACATCATAAGGCACTGAGTTCTTGGTCAGGAACGAGGTCGCGATATCGCAGGAGGTCGTGAACTTCGCCGTGCCGACCGGGTTGAACTGGAACTTGCAGTCGCCGGGTGCTGCCGTCACCGTCGCGCGCGTGTTCTGCTGGGCGGTGGCCAGGGCCGGGTTGGCGGCCCAGGTCAGCGCCTTGAACAGCGGGAAGGTGCAGACGATGCCAAGCGCAAGACCCGCCATGATGATCGGCTTGCGGCCGATCTTGTCGGAGAGCCAGCCGAACACGACGAAGAAGATCGAGCCGACGGCAAGTGCGATCGCGATCATGATGTTGACCGACCAAGCGTCGACCTTCAGCACGTTCTGCAGGAAGAACAGCGCATAGAACTGGCCGTTGTACCAGATGACGGCCTGGCCGGCGGTGAGGCCGAGCAGCGCCAAAAGCGCGATCTTGGCGTTCTTCCACTGGCCGAAGGCCTCAGACAGCGGCGCCTTGGAGCCCTTGCCCTCGTCCTTCATGCGCTGGAAGGTCGGCGACTCCGAGAGTGACAGCCGGATCCAGATCGAGATGGCAAGCAGCAGGAAGGAGACGATGAAGGGAATGCGCCAGCCCCAGGACGCGTAGGTATCCTTGCTGAGCGAACCCTGGACGCTCAGGATGACGAGCAGCGACAGGAACAGGCCGAGCGTCGCCGTGGTCTGGATCCAGGAGGTGTAGTAGCCGCGGCGATCGTCGGGCGCGTGCTCGGCGACATAGGTCGCGGCACCGCCATATTCGCCGCCGAGCGCCAGGCCCTGCAGCATGCGCAGCCCAATCAGGATCACGGGTGCCGCAATGCCCCAACTCGCGTAGCCGGGCAGCAGACCGACCAGGAAGGTCGACAGACCCATGATCGTCATGGTGACGAGGAAGGTGTATTTGCGGCCAACAAGGTCGCCGATGCGGCCGAACACCAGCGCGCCGAACGGGCGGACGAGGAAGCCGGCTGCAAAGGCCAGCAGCGCGAAGATGTTGCGCGTCGCCTCGGGGATGGTCGGACTGAAGAATGTCGCGCCGATGAAGGCGGCCAGCGAGCCGTAAAGATAGAAATCGTACCATTCGAAAACGGTGCCGAGCGAGGACGCGAAGATAACCTTCTTCTCCTCCCGCGTCATGCCGCGGCTTGTTCTGCCGGCGGTCGAAACCATTGCCATTGATATATCCTCCCGTGGATCCCGTCTGTCCTCGATGGCTTGCGCGCCACCATCCGCAACTCCTCTGAACGCGGACTCAAAACGCAGCCAACGATGGAAAAAATGGCAGAAAGCGTCGGCAAAAGGCACCGCGACGATGGGATTATGACTTTCGTATTAGGTGCAATGCGAAAGGGGAGTGTGGCCCTTGGAGGGTCTCATCTCTGGTGCGTCGTCGATCCACTGCAAGTTTCTTGCGCAAACGTGGGCGTAAAACTACTGCCCAGTTTCCTGGAATTGCTTGTTTTCTCCGTCGCAATTCCGGTTGGAAAACCGCTACGCACTTTTCCTGGAATTGCTCTAGACTTGCAGCGCTTCCAGCAGGCTGACCGCCGCCATCATGTCGCGCTTGCGGGCCGAGCGGCGCGCCACGGCCTCGGCATCCTGGCCCCAATGCTCGATCTGCCAGTCCTCGTCGACATGGCCGGCGGTCCAGGCTTCTTCGCCGTCGAGCTCACCGAAATCGACGGCGAGCGCAAGCAGCGCGGACCCGGTCAGCGCGGTCATGACGTGGATGGCAGCCAGCCGCATCGGCTCGGCGCACTGGGCAAGATGGGCGCCAAGGACGGCGATCGTCTCGCGCGGCTGCTCGACATGGATGACGCCCTCGGCAAGGTTGAAGCGCGCGCCGAGGCGGCTCCCCGCCCAATCGAGGACAGGATCCCAGAGCTTGTTCTGGCGATCGACCAGCCCCTGCGGGCCGTCGGCGCGATAGCAGAGCAGGTCCGACGAAGCGAAGCGCAGCACATCCTCCAGCACCGCCTGCGTGTCGCTGGCGACGCCGTCGATGGCCGTGTTGGCAAGACGCATGACCGGCATGGTCACCGGGTCGATGACCTCGCCCTGCGCGGAGAACTCGTCGGCCACCAGCTGCGCCGCTCTTTCTGTCGGAAGCACCAGCAACGCCTTGCCCGGGGTGCGGACCGGCCGGCCGTCGAGATGAACGGCAAAACCGCCTTCGGCCGGCACGACCGAGACAGCCTTGTAGAAGCGCTTCGGCAGCGGCGTCTTCATCTGGATCTGAGCGCGGCGCACCGGATCGGGATCGGAAAGCTGCTTTCCGGCCTCGAGGTCATTGAGGATGTCGCGCATGTCGAACTCCTTACGCCGGAATCTGCTTGCGCGCCGGCCGGTTGACGATGACCAGCCCGGCGGCGATCAGGCCGAGCGCCAGGAAAATCCTGGTCGTCAGCGGCTCGTCCAACAGCACCGCGCCGCACAGCACGCCGAACACCGGCGACAGGAAGGCGAAGCTCGACAACCCTGCTGCCGGATAGCGCGTCAGCAGCCAGAACCACAAAACATAGGTGAAGGCGACGATATAGAAAGACTGGAACAGCAAGGCCAGTGTCGGCAGGGCGGCGATTTCACGGATCGGCGCGCCGGCGAAAGGCATCACCAGTGCGCCGACGACGGCCGCGCCGGCCAGCTGATAGAGCAAGAGCTTCTCGGCGCTGGTCCCGGCCAGCTTCGACCGCTTGATGACGATGCTGGTCAATGCCCACAGGATGCCGGCGCCCAGGCTCAGCAGATCGCCCGTCAGCGTCGCGCCATTGCCGGCAACGATGCCGTCGGAGAACACTGCCACCAGGCCACAAAAGGCCAGGACAAGTCCGCCGAGCTTGCGCGGGGTGATGTGCTCGCCGAGCAGGAAATGCCCGCCGACCAGCACCCAGAACGGCATGGTGTTGACCAAGAGCGTGTTGCGGGCGACCGTTGTATGCTCCAGCCCGATATAGAGAAACAGGAACTCGACGCCGAAAAGCAGGCCCGCGGCAATGCCGGCGATCAACGTCCCGTCCGCTTCGAACAGCTTGATGCCGCGCAGCCGGCACCAGCCGAACACGCACAGCCCGCCAAGGATGGAGCGCGCGATCGATACGAAAACCGGATCGTAGCCGGCATAGGACACCTTGGCGGCGACGTAGTTCAGCCCCCAGGACAGCGTCAGCCCGACCATGATGGCGGCTGCCGCCATATCGACCGCATCGCGGCGGCCCAGCGTTTCGGCCGCGCCGTTCAATTGGCGTCCTCCGCGCTCTGCTCGTCGAAGCCGAGCAGGTTCCAGCTCTGGCGCATATGCGGGGGCATCGGCGCGACGACGTCGATGACGCCCTGGTCGGGATGCGGGATGACGATGCGGCGGGCGTGAAGATGCAGCCGGTTCTGGATGCCGCCGGGAAATTCCCAGTTGGTGTCGGCCTCGAAATATTTGGGATCGCCGATGATCGGGCAGCCGATGTGAGCGGCATGGACGCGCAACTGGTGGGTGCGGCCGGTGTAAGGCTCCATCTCCAGCCAGGACAGCGACTGCGCCGCCTGCTCGACAATGCGGTAGTAGGACACGGCATGGTCGGCGCCCTTCTCGCCATGCTTGGCGATGCGCACGCGGTCGCCGTCGGGCGTCTGCTCCTTGATCAGCCAGGTCGAGATCTTGTCCTCGCGCTTCGGCGGCACGCCCTTGACCAGCGCCCAATAGGTCTTCTTCGTCTCGCGCGCCCGGAACGCTTCCGACAGCTTCATGGCCGCAAGGCGGGTGCGGGCAACGACCAGCACGCCTGAGGTGTCGCGGTCGAGGCGGTGGACCAGGCGCGGCTTCTCGCCCTTCTGGTTGCGCCAGGCCTCCAGCATGTCGTCGACATTGCGCGTGACGCCGGAGCCGCCCTGCACGGCCAAGCCGGCCGGCTTGTTGAAGACGAAGACCTTTGGGTCCTCGTGCAGCAGCATCTTGGCCAGCACATCGGCATCGCCCTGGTTGCGGATCGAATGGCCGGTCAGCGGCGCATCGCCCTTCTTGTCGACATCGAGCGGCGGGATGCGGACGGTCTGTCCAGGCTCGACGCGCGTGTCGGCCTTCACCCGCCCGCCGTCGAGGCGGACCTGGCCGGAGCGCAGGAGCTTCTGCAGATGGCCGAAGCCGAGGCCCGGATAGTGGACCTTGAACCAGCGATCGAGCCGCATGCCCGCCTCGCCAGCCTCCACCGTGATTTGTTCAACGCCTGCCATAGATACGCTTTTCCGTTTGAAAGCGGCGCCTTAGCACTAAAGCGTGTCGCCCAAAAGTGCGGAGCGGCTTTGGGAGAACGACATGCTCAAAAACTGGGACTTGAAGCACGTCACCTGAATCGTTCGGCGCGACGTGCTTTAAGGCAGGCATCTTGCGAGCCAAAGACCCAGACGGCGGCAAAGATCGCCCCAATGACCCGGCCGCGGATCGAGCCCGCGCCGGCGCGTCGAGCGGTTTCAGTTGGCGGCGGCCTTCTTAGGCTTCGCCGAGCCGATCATCTTCCAGTTCTTGTAGAAGACGGAATTGATGCGCTCGACGCTGACCGAGACGATCGCCAAAAGCCCCGCGATAAGGCCCGGGAACGGAGACGGGCGGATGATGTCGACGAAGACGCAATAGCGGCGGCCGTCATATTCGTTGACCGAGCGGTGGAACAGCGTGTCGTCGAAAATGAACAGCGGATTGTCGTACCAGTAGTTCTTTTTGCTGCCGCACTGGACGAAGATCTCAGCCTTCACCGGGATCAGATTGTAGAGGATGCGCAGGCTGAGCCTGAGCGGCCCGAAATGCCACGAGGTCGATTCGCGGCCGCTGAAAACCGAGACGGCGATCGTCTTGATGTATTTGAAATCCTTGTTGAATTCAGGGACGTTGTCGATCTTGTGTTTGCCGTACCACTGGTAGACATACATGCCGCGCCGGCCGGTGCCGAAATTGGCGTCGATGTCGGCGATGATCTCGTCCTTGCGCGCCTTGAAGACGTCGAGCACCTCGTTGATCTCGCGCTGATAGTCTTCCGGGAACTGCTCGGGCTTCCAGACGCCGTGATTGCGGTAGCAGAGAAGGTCGACAATCAGGTTGAACGGCGAAAGCAGCCAGGTGAACAGGCCGTTGCCGAGGAAATAACGGTCGAACAGCTTCCAGTTCTTCTCGTCGTTGCGCATGATGTCGATCAGGCCGCAGGCGATGAAGATCGCGGTCAGGATCGGGATGAAGTAGAAGCCGAGCGCAAGCAGCAGGACTGCGATCGCAGCCTTACGAAGGGTCTTAACGGTTTGCTTTGTCATAGTCTTTCGCGCGGGAGCGCGATCCTGTTCGCATGAGCCAAATCACGGCGACCCCCGCCAGCCGTGCGCCTTCATAGGATTTTTCCTGGTCCGGCACAATCTGGGTCAGATTTGCCCGCTCATGATTGCACCGGCATTTCGACCTTGATCGTCATGCCGGCGAAGATTCGCCGCGAAGCACCAGGCCCGTCTCGCCGCGCAAGCGGCTATTCTCGCTCTTTGCGCAGCTTGGCCCAGTATTCCAGCCGCTTCCTGATCTCGCGCTCGAAACCGCGCTCCGGCGGATCGTAGAAGGTGCGGCGGCCCATCTTTTCCGGGAAATAGTCCTGGCCGGAAAAGGCGTCCGGCTCGCCGTGGTCGTAGCGGTAGCCGGCGCCGTAATCCTCTTCCTTCATCAGCTTGGTCGGCGCGTTGAGGATGTGCTTGGGCGGCAAGAGCGAGCCGAACTCCTTGGCCGCTTGCGTCGCCGCCTTGAAGGCGGTGTAGACGGCGTTCGACTTGGGCGCGGTGGCGAGGTAGACGGCGGCCTCGGCAAAGGCGAGCTCGCCCTCGGGAGAACCGAGATAGTCGTAGGCGTCCTTGGCGGCGTTGGCGACGACCAGCGCGTGCGGATCGGCAAGGCCGATGTCCTCCACCGCCATGCGCACCAGCCGGCGGCCGAGATAGAGCGGATCCTCGCCGGCATCGAACATGCGGGCAAGGTAATAGAGCGCGGCGTCGGGATCGGACCCGCGCACCGATTTGTGCAGCGCCGAGATCAGGTTGTAGTGGCCGTCCTGGCCCTTGTCGTAGATCGGCGCGCGGCGCTGGATGACGCGCTGCAGTCCCTCCGGCCCGAACACTTCGCCGGGTTTGGCGGCCCGCCATACTTCCTCCGCCAGCGTCAGCGATGCGCGGCCGTCGCCGTCACTCATGCGGATGAGCATGGCCCGCGCTTCGTCGTCGAGCGGCAGCGCCCTACCCTCCGTTTCCTCCGCCCGCGCCAGAAGCTTTTCAATGCTCTCTTCACCCAGCGAGCGGAACACCAGCACGCGCGCGCGGGACAAGAGCGCCGCGTTCAGTTCGAAGGACGGGTTCTCCGTCGTGGCACCGACCAGCACCACGGTGCCGTCTTCCATGACGGGCAAGAAACCGTCCTGCTGGGCGCGGTTGAAGCGATGGATCTCATCGACGAAGAGCAGCGTCTGGCGGCCATTGGCGCGGCGCAGCTTCGCCGCCTCGAATACCCTCTTCAGGTCGGCGACCCCGGAGAACACTGCCGAGATCTGCTCGAAGGCAAGGTGAGTTTCGCCGGCAAGCAACCGCGCCACCGTCGTCTTGCCGGTGCCGGGCGGCCCCCAGAAGATCATCGAGCCGAGCGATCCGGAGCTGATCAGCCGCGTCAGCGCGCCGTCCGGCCCGGTCAGATGTTCCTGGCCGACGACCTCGCCAAGGTTCTTCGGGCGCAGCCGGTCGGCCAGCGGCCGGCCGGGCGGCGCCTTCTCCGGTTCGTCGGCACTGAACAGGTCAGCCATGCTCAATCTTCAGGTTGGAGCGCGACCCTAGGGATCGGGCTCAGTAACGCAGCACCTGGCGCAGTGTCTGCCCGCCGCGCTCGACGGTAAAGCGCCACCAGCGCGTGTCCTGCTGGGCAATCTGGGCCAGCGTCGCCGCCGTGTCGATGCTCGTACCGTTCACTTCGCGCACGATATCGCCCGGCTGGAAGCCGAAATCGGCGGCGGGCGAATCGCGGTTGATGTCGACCACGGTGACGCCCTTCGAATCGGTGCGCAGGCCGAGCCGCTGGGCAAGCCGCGGCGACAGCTCCGCCACCTTGGCTCCGGCGAAGGGGCTGCGGCCATGCAGCGTCACTTCCGTGGCCTTGGCGCCTTCCGGCGCCCGCTCCAACGGGATTTCCATTGCCGCCTGCTTGCCCTTGCTCAGCACCGCGAAGGTCGCCTTGGAGCCGATCGAGAGCGTCGCCATGCGATAGTCCAGCGCCTCGATGCCTTCGACCGGCGTGTTGTTGAGCGACAGCACGACATCGCCGGGTTTGAGCCCCGCCTTGCCGGCAGGTCCCGTGGCATCGACCGACGAAACCAGCGCGCCGGTCGGCTTCTCCATGCCGAGCGACTCCGCGATCTGCGGCGTCACCGCCTCGAACTCGGCGCCGATATAGGGGCGTTCGAAGAAATCGAGGCCGGCCTTGGCGGCGTCTGCGAAGGCGCGCACCATGTTCGACGGAATGGCGAAGCCGATGCCGATCGAGCCGCCGCTGCGGCTGTAGATCGCGGTGTTGATGCCGACGAGCTGGCCGCCCATGTTGATTAGCGCGCCGCCCGAATTGCCGGGATTGATGGCGGCGTCGGTCTGGATGAAGTAGCCGGAATCCGAGACGCCGATATGGCTGCGAGCAAGTGCTGAAACGATGCCGCTGGTGGTGGTCTGGCCGACGCCGAACGGATTGCCGATGGCCAGCACCAGATCGCCGACCTCGAGCGCATCGGAATCGCCGATGGTGATCACAGGGAACGGCTTGTCGGCCGAGATCTTGAGCACGGCGAGATCGAGCGTCTCGTCCTTCAGCATCACCTTGCTCGTGAACTCGCGCCCGTCGGCGGTTGCGACCTTCACCTCGTCGGCGTCCTTGATGACGTGGTAGTTGGTGACGATGACGCCGCTCGGATCGACCAGCACGCCGGAGCCGAGCGAGGACTGCGCGCGCGGCTGGGCGCGGCCGAAGAACTCTTCGAAGAAGGGATCGCCCTCGAAGGGCGAGGTCACCTTGGCGGTCTGCGAGGCGTAGACATTGACCACGGCCGGCGCCGTCTGCTTGACCAGTGGGGCGAAGGAGAGCTGCACCTCCTCGCGGCCGAAGGGCACGCGCTTATCCGGACCGGAGGTGGAGTTCCCGCCTTCGACGCCGTGCAGCAGATCAGTCAGCACGTCGGAGAGACCGGGGTCTGCCGGCTTGGCGGCGTCTTCTGCCAGAGCCTGTCTCACGCTAGGTGCCGCGGCAAAGGCGGCCAGCGCGCAAACCGCAATGAGAAACAGACGTTTGAGGTGCATTCCGAATCCTCCAGATCAGGCGCCATTTGTCCCGACGATTGTGCAGAATGAAAGGCTAATGCACGGAAATACGATGCTTGTCGCGCAAAAGCATGGGTTTCAGTGCGAAAATCGGCTCGCTCCGAGTCTCCGCCTTAAAAATGCAAAAGGGGCCCGCAGGCCCCTCGCAGTCGCATCCGAAAACCGGGCCTTACGCAGCCGCGGCTTCCTCAGTGGTGCCTTCGGCCTCGAGGCGGGCGCGATCGGCGGCGCCCTTGGCCGAAGTGTCGCGGTCGACGAATTCGATGACCGCCATGGCAGCATTGTCGCCGTGGCGGAAGCCCGCCTTCATGATGCGCAGGTAGCCGCCGTTGCGGGTGGCGTAGCGCGGGGCGATGGTTTCGAACAGGCGCTTGACGACGCCTTCATTGCCGATCTGCGCGATCACCTGGCGGCGGGCGTGCAGGTCGCCGCGCTTGCCGAGCGTCACCAGCTTCTCGACGATCGGACGCAAGTCCTTCGCCTTCGGCAGGGTGGTGACGATCTGCTCGTGCTCGATCAGCGACACGGCGAGGTTGGCGAACATCGACTTGCGATGGCTTACGCTGCGGGCGAACCGGCGGCCTTTAAATCCGTGGCGCATGGCTCTTCTCCTGGTGTTGTGGGCGGTTGGCCCGGCTGTTTCGTTTTGTGAATGGTCAATAGTGAATGGTGAACGGAAGGGCTCTACCTCTCCGAAGCCGCCGGACGGCGACCACTCACCATTTCACCATTCTCAATTCACCGCTCAGTACTGATCTTCGTAACGCTTGGCGAGGTCTTCGATGTTTTCCGGCGGCCAATCCGGCACTTCCATGCCGAGGTGCAGGCCCATCGCCGCCAGCACTTCCTTGATCTCGTTCAGCGACTTGCGGCCGAAGTTCGGGGTGCGCAGCATCTCGGCTTCGGTCTTCTGGATCAGGTCGCCGATATAGACGATGTTGTCGTTCTTCAGGCAGTTGGCCGAGCGCACCGAAAGCTCGAGCTCGTCGACCTTCTTGAGCAGCGCCGGGTTGAAGGCGAGCTCGGTGACGGCCTCGGTGGCGACTTCCTTCTGCGGCTCGTCGAAGTTGACGAACAGGCCGAGCTGGTCCTGCAGGATGCGGGCGGCGAAGGCCACCGCGTCCTCGCCCGAGATCGAACCGTCGGTCTCGATGGTCATGGTCAGCTTGTCATAGTCGAGGACCTGGCCCTCGCGGGTGTTCTCGACCTTGTAGGAGACCTTCTTGACCGGCGAGTAGAGGCTGTCGACCGGGATCAGGCCGATCGGCGCGTCCTCGGCGCGGTTGCGCTCGGCCGGCACATAGCCCTTGCCGGTGTCGACGGTGAACTCCATGCGGATCTCCGCACCCTCGTCCAGCGTGCAGATGACGTGGTCGGGGTTGAGGATCTCGACGTCGCCGACGGTCTGGATGTCGCCGGCGAGAACGGCGCCCGGGCCCTGCTTGCGCACGACCATGCGCTTGGGGCCGTCGCCTTCCATACGGATGGCGATTTCCTTGATGTTGAGCACGATGTCGGTCACGTCCTCGCGCACGCCGGCGATGGACGAGAATTCATGCAGCACGCCGTCGATCTGCACGGCGGTGACGGCCGCGCCGCGCAGCGAGGACAAAAGCACGCGCCGCAGCGCGTTGCCGAGGGTGAGGCCGAAGCCGCGCTCGAGCGGCTCGGCCACCAGCGTGGTCAGCGTCTTCTTCTTCGACGAGAACTCGATCTTGTTCGGCTTGATCAGTTCCTGCCAGTTTTTCTGGATCATTGTGTCTTCCTTCCTTTGACCCGCCACCATCCAATCGTGGCGGGCAGCCTGGAATTGCCGCGGAGGAGCGCCTTGGCGCTCACGCGGCGTTCAAATATTAGACGCGGCGCTTCTTGCGCGGGCGGCAGCCATTGTGCGGGATCGGCGTCACATCACGGATCGAGGTGATGGTGAAGCCGGCAGCCTGCAGGGCGCGCAGCGCCGATTCGCGGCCGGAGCCGGGTCCGCAGACCTCGACCTCGAGCATGCGCATGCCGTGTTCCTGGGCCTTCTTGGCGACGTCCTCGGCGGCCATCTGGGCGGCGAACGGGGTCGACTTGCGCGAACCCTTGAAGCCCTGGGCGCCGGCCGACGACCAGGCAATCGAATTGCCCTGCGCGTCGGTGATGGTGATCATCGTGTTGTTGAAGGTCGAATTGACGTGGGCAACGCCCGACGAGATGTTCTTGCGTTCGCGACGGCGAACACGAGCGGCTTCCTTGGCCATGGTAGTCCTTTCAGTTGATCTCTACACCGCCGTAATGCCAGCGGCTCCACCGTGGGAAGGCAGTAGGGGAATAGGGCAGTAAGGGAGTAGGGAAAAACGCGATCCCTATTGCCTTACTGCCCTACTCCCTTACTCCCCTAATTACTTCTTCTTGCCGGCGATTGCCTTGGCTGGACCCTTGCGGGTGCGCGCATTGGTGTGCGTGCGCTGGCCGCGGACCGGCAGCGAGCGGCGATGACGCAGGCCGCGGTAGCAGCCGAGGTCCATGAGCCGCTTGATGTTCATCGAGACTTCGCGGCGCAGGTCGCCTTCGACCTGGTAATCGCGATCGATCGTCTCGCGGATCTGCAGCACTTCCGCGTCAGTCAGCTGGTTGACGCGGCGGTCTGCCGGGATGCCGACCTTGTCGACGATCTCCTGGGCAAACTTCTTGCCGATGCCGTGAATGTACTGAAGCGCGATGACGACGCGCTTATTGGTCGGAATGTTGACGCCGGCTATACGAGCCATGACCTTCTCATCTCCATTTGGGCCGGGCGAGCCGGCGCTGTCTAAGTTGCCCCGCGTCCGGTGGAGGCCGGCCCTTGCGGGAGTTTCCAGTTCAAAGCATCTGCCTTGCCCTTGCGGGCAAGCAAACTCCATGCCTGACAGGAAGACGGGCCGCCATACCCCAACGGCCCCCTCCAGTCAAGCGCAAACTTTGCTTGTCGGAACGGCCTACTTCGCCGCCGCAGTGAGCACCTTCTCGATCTCCGCC
The DNA here is from genome assembly GCA_000824825.2 of Mesorhizobium sp. ORS 3324. Classification (GTDB taxonomy): domain Bacteria; phylum Pseudomonadota; class Alphaproteobacteria; order Rhizobiales; family Rhizobiaceae; genus Mesorhizobium. The sequence continues at coordinate 12,077 of LM655171.1, read as the reverse complement.
GTCACCGCGTCGATGCTGGCCATGCCGTCGACGGTCTTCAGCCTGCCCTTGGCATAATAATAGCCGGTCAGCGGCGCCGTCTTCTTGTAATATTCGCGCAGGCGCTCCTCGAACACCGCCGGATTGTCGTCCTTGCGCACCGGCTGGCCGGCGGCCTGGGCCTCCTCGGCGCGCTTCACGATTCGTCCGACCAGCGCCTTGTCGTCGACGACGAGCTCGATGACGCTGTCCAGCGCAATGCCGCGCTCGGCAAGCATCGCCTCGACGGCGTCGGCCTGCACCAGTGTGCGCGGATAGCCGTCGAGGATGAAGCCCCTGGCGCAATCGGGCTGGTCGATCCGCTCGGCCACGATCGCATTGACGATCGCGTCCGACACCAATTCGCCGGCATCCATCACCGCCTTGGCCCGCTTGCCGACTTCGGTTCCGGCCTGGACGGCGGCACGCAGCATGTCACCCGTCGAAAGCTGAGGTATGCCGTGCCTGTCTACCAGTCTCTGTGCTTGCGTCCCCTTGCCCGCCCCTGGCGGCCCAAGCAATATCAGCCTCATCTGCTCCTCTTACCCCCGCGCAACTTCGACTTCTTGATCAGGCCCTCATACTGGTGCGCGATCAGGTGACCCTGAATCTGCGCCACCGTGTCGAGCGTGACACTGACCACGATCAGAAGCGATGTGCCACCGAGGTAGAAAGGTACGCCAGTCGCTGAAATCAGGAACTCGGGCAGCAGACACACCAGCACCAGATAGATGGCGCCGATAACGGTGATACGCGTCAGAACATAGTCGATATAATCGGCGGTGCGCTCGCCCGGCCGGTATCCCGGGATGAAGCCGGAATGCTTCTTGAGCTGGTCGGCTGTGTCCTTCGGGTTGAAGACGATCGCCGTGTAGAAGAAGGCGAAGAAGATGATCATCGCCGCGTAGAATGCCATATACAGCGGCTGGCCGTGGCCGAGCGAGGCCAGGATCGTGCTCGCCCAGGCCGGCAGGTTGGTCGCCTGCGAGAAGCCCGCGACAGTTGCCGGCAGGAGCAGCAGCGAGGAGGCAAAGATCGGCGGGATGACGCCCGAGGTGTTGAGCTTCAGCGGCAGGTGCGAGGTATCGCCCTGGAACATGCGGTTGCCGACCTGGCGCTTCGGGTACTGGATGAGCAGGCGCCGCTGCGCGCGCTCGAAGAACACAATCACGCCGATGACGACAACCGCGAGCACGATGATCGCGAGAATGAGGCTGGTGGACAGAGCGCCGGTGCGGCCGAGTTCCAACGTGCCGGAGATGGCGCGCGGCAGGCCGGCGACAATGCCCGAGAAGATGATCAACGAGATGCCGTTGCCGATGCCGCGCGCGGTGATCTGCTCGCCGAGCCACATCAGGAACATGGTGCCGCCGACGAGCGTCACGACGGTCGAGATGCGGAAGAACATGCCGGGATCGTTGACGATGCCGTTGCCGCCCTCCAGACCAATCGAGATGCCGTAGGCCTGCACCAGAGCAAGCAGCACCGTGCCGTAGCGCGTGTACTGGTTGATGATCTTGCGGCCCTGCTCGCCCTCCTTCTTCAGCGACTCCAGCGACGGGATGACCGAGGTCATCAGCTGCATGATGATGGAGGCGGAGATGTAGGGCATGATGCCCAGCGCGAAGATCGCCATGCGCTGCACGGCGCCGCCGGCAAACATGTTGAACATGCCGAGCACGCCCTTGCTCTGCGAGGAGAAGGCCTGCGCGAAGGCGTCGGGATTGATGCCGGGAAGCGGAATGTAGGTGCCGAGGCGGTAGACGAGCAGCGCGCCGATGGTGAACCAGATGCGCTTCTTCAGATCCTCGGCCTTGGCGAAGGCCGCAAAATTCAGATTGGAGGCTAGTTGTTCAGCAGCCGAAGCCATGCCTGATTTTCTCCGCTAGGTCACGCTCGATGCCCGCAGCTCAGGCGGCGCGTGTCACCGAAGCTCACGAGATAAGCTCCGGACCGTCAACATGCAAGCGGCCGCGTTGACGCGGCCGCCTAATTGATCAGATCAAAGCGCGGACGGGCGGAAAAAAGCGAAGTCATTCCCCCCGGCCCGCGCTTCAAATCGCCGTTACTCGGCGGCGGCCGCTTCCGGCAGCTTCACCGAACCGCCCGCCTTCTCGATCTTCTCGATCGCCGCCTTGGAGGCGCCGGCGACGTCGAACGAGAGCTTGGCCTTGAGCTCGCCATCGGAGAGCACGCGTACGCCGTCCTTGGCGCGGCGGATGACGCCGGCGGCAATCAGGGTCTCGGCAGTCACGGTCTCCTTGGCGTCGAGCTTCTTGGCGTCGACAGCAGCCTGGATGCGGGCGAGCGACACGACCGTGAAGCTCTTGCCGAACAGGTTGTTGAAGCCGCGCTTCGGCAGGCGCCGGTAGAGCGGCATCTGGCCGCCCTCGAAGCCGTTGATGGCGACGCCGGAGCGTGCCTTCTGACCCTTGACGCCGCGACCGGCGGTCTTGCCCGAGCCGGAGCCGATGCCGCGACCGAGGCGCTTCTTGGAATGCGTGGCGCCGTCCTTGTCACGCAGATCGTTGAGTTTCATCGTTCTTCTCCTGCGCTTCCGTTCAGGCCTCGTCCACGACGCGGACGAGATGCTGGACAGCAGCGATCATGCCGCGCACGGAAGGGGTATCTTCCAGCGTGCGCCGCTTGTGCATCTTGTTGAGGCCGAGGCCGACCAGCGTCGCACGCTGCTCCTTCGGCCGGCGGATCGGCGAACCGATCTGCTCGACGGTGATGGTCTTGGTAGCTTTCTTGGCCATGGTCGAAAATCCCTGGTCAGCGTCGACTATTCTTCAGCCGCAACGGCGGTGCCGCGGCGGGCCTGAAGGGTCGAGTACTTGATGCCGCGCGCGGCAGCCACATCCTTCGGATGCATCTGGCTCTTCAGCGCGTCGAAGGTGGCGCGAACCATGTTGTAGGGGTTCGACGAACCCATCGACTTGGCGACCACGTCGTGCATGCCGAGCGTCTCGAAAACGGCGCGCATGGGACCACCCGCGATGATGCCGGTACCCTGCTTGGCGGCGCGCAGCAGAACGCGTCCGGCGCCCCAGCGGCCCTCGACGTCGTGATGCAGCGTGCGGCCCGAGCGCAGCGGCACGAAGATCATGTCGCGCTTGGCCGATTCGGTCGCCTTGCGGATCGCCTCCGGCACTTCGCGCGCCTTGCCGTGGCCGAAGCCGACGCGGCCCTTCTGGTCGCCGACGACGACGAGTGCGGCAAAGCCGAAGCGACGGCCACCCTTCACCACCTTGGCGACGCGGTTGATGTGGACGAGCTTGTCCACGAAGCCGTCGTCGCGCTCCTCGCGCTCACGTTCGCGGCCGCGGCCGCCTTCCCTACGTTCCTGTGCCATATCCTAGTCCTTGTTCTTTTCCGGAAGCACGGTTGCTGAAATGCCGGCGCCGCATTTCGGGTCGCCGGCGGTGAATTTCTCCTTTGCATGATCTTGTCCGAAAAGTCTGCAACTTTTCGCTGCGCGGACCTCTCGGTTCGGGATCATGCATTAGAAGCTCAGACCACCTTCGCGGGCGGCCTCGGCCAGCGCCTTGACGCGGCCGTGATAGATGTACGGGCCGCGGTCGAAGACGACTTCCTTGACGCCGGCCTTGGCGGCGCGCTCGGCGATCAGCTTGCCGACGGCGGCAGCGGCAGCGGTGTCGGCGCCGGTCTTGAGCGAGCCCTTGAGGTCCTTCTCCAGGGTCGAGGCGGCGGCCAGGGTGTGGCCCTTGGCGTCGTCGATCACCTGGACGTAGATGTTCTTCGAGGTGCGATGCACAGAAAGCCGCGGACGCTCGCCGGCGACCTTCTTGATCTGGCGGCGGATGCGCTGCGCGCGGCGCTGGGTGGATTCTTTCGAGCTGCCCATGATATCAATTCCTTGCCTTCAGAAAACGGGGGCAACCTTGTGCGGTAGGCCAAGCCTCCCGCGGCCGCTCCCCGCGGCGTTACACTTCTCGGGCTTGGCCCTTTCCGAAAAGTCTGCAACTCTTCGGGGCCAAGCCTATTACTTCTTCTTGCCTTCCTTGCGGACGATCCGCTCGTCGGCATAGCGCACGCCCTTGCCCTTGTAAGGCTCCGGACCGCGATATTCACGAATCTCGGCGGCGACCTGGCCGACCTGCTGCTTGTCGATGCCCGAGACCGTGATTTCGGTCGGCTTCGGCACCGCGATCGTGATGCCCTGCGGCGTCTCATAGACCACGTCGTGGCTGAAGCCGAGCGCCAGCTGCAGGTTCTTGCCCTGCATGGCGGCACGATAGCCGACGCCGGTGATCTCGAGCTTCTTCTCGAAACCGTCCTTCACGCCCTGCAGGATGTTGACGATCTGCGTGCGCGACATGCCCCACTTGGAGCGGGCGGTCTTGGTCTGGTCGCGCGGCTCGACGGAGATCTCGTTGTTCTCCATCTTGACCAGCACTTCGTCGTTCACCACGAACTTCAGCTCGCCCTTCGGGCCCTTCGCCGTCACGGTCTGGCCGTTGACGGTCGCGGTCACGCCCTGGGGCAGCGAAACGGGTTTCTTTCCGATACGAGACATTTTGTTGTCCTCGTCACTTCTTTCGTTTCAGGTTCCAGTTCCCGGGCGCGATCCCGAGAACCGAAGCCCATTCATCAATCTCGTGCCCGATCAGAAGATCTGGCAGAGGATCTCGCCGCCGACATTCTGCTCGCGCGCTTCGTGATCGGCCATGACGCCCTTCGGCGTCGAAAGGATGGCGATGCCGAGGCCGTTGGCGACGTGCGGGATCGACTTGGCCGAGACATAGACGCGGCGGCCGGGCTTCGAGACGCGCTCGATCTCGCGCACGACCGGAGCGCCGTCGAAATACTTCAGCTCGATCTCGATTTCCGACTTGCCGTTCTCGAAGTCGGTCTGGCTGTAGTCGCGGATATAGCCTTCCGACTTCAGCACGTCGAGAACGCGAGCGCGCAGACGCGAGGCCGGGGTCGAGACGCTCGACTTCTTACGGCCATAGGCGTTGCGGATGCGGGTCAGCATATCGCCGAGAGGATCGCTCAATGACATCTCAGTGTCTCCTTACCAGCTCGACTTGACCAGGCCCGGGATCTGGCCGTTGTTGCCCAGATCGCGAAGCGCGATGCGCGAAAGCTTCAACTTGCGATAGAAGGCACGCGGACGGCCGGTGACTTCGCAGCGATTGCGGATGCGGATCTTGGCCGAGTTGCGCGGCAGCGCCGAAAGCTTCAACTGGGCACGGAAACGCTCTTCCATCGGCTTGGACTGATCCATGACGATGTCCTTGAGCGCCTTGCGCTTGGCGGCGTATTGGCCGGCAAGCTTGCGGCGCCGGTTGTTCTTCTCGACTGAGCTGGTCTTTGCCATTTCAGATTTTTCCTTTTTCGCTGCCGTTACTGGCGGAAGGGGAAGTTGAAGGCCTTGAGCAGCGCCCTGGCCTCGTCGTCCGTCTTCGCCGTCGTACAAACGATGACGTCCATGCCCCAGACCTGATCAACCTTGTCGTAGTTGATCTCCGGGAACACGATGTGCTCCTTGATGCCCATGGCGTAGTTGCCACGGCCGTCAAAGCTCTTCGGGTTCAGTCCGCGGAAGTCGCGAACGCGCGGCAGCGCGATGTTCACGAGGCGGTCGAGGAACTCGTACATGCGTTCCTTGCGCAGCGTGACCTTGGCGCCGATCGGCATGTTCTCGCGCACCTTGAAGCCCGCGATCGACTTGCGCGAGCGGGTGACGACGGCCTTCTGGCCGGCGATCAGCGCGAGATCCTCGGCCGCGACCGAGGGCTTCTTGGAGTCGGCGGTTGCTTCGCCGACACCCATGTTCAGCACGATCTTGTCGATGCGCGGAACCTGCATGTCGTTCTCGTAGCCGAACTGCTCCTGCAGCGCCTTGCGGATGGTCTCCTGATAGACCTTCTTGAGGCGCGGCTCGTTCTTGGCAGTTGCCTGCTTGGTTTCAGCCTTAGCCATTGATGACTTCTCCCGAACGCTTGGCGACGCGCACCTTCTTGCCATCCTTCTGGATGGCGAAACCGACGCGGGTCGGCTTGCCGTCCTTGGGGTCGGCCAGCGCGATGTTCGACAGGTGGATCGGCGCTTCCTTGGTGATGATCCCGCCCTCTTGGGACTGGGTCTGCTTCTGGTGACGGCGAATGAGGTTCACGCCGCGAACGACCGCGGTGTCTTCCTTCGGCTGCACCGACAGGACTTCGCCCGAACGGCCCTTGTCCTTGCCGGCAAGCACGACAACCTTGTCGCCTTTTTTGATCTTTTGCATTGGTCCGGCTCCTTACAGCACTTCAGGCGCGAGCGAGATGATCTTCATGTGGTTCTTGGCGCGAAGCTCGCGCGGAACCGGCCCGAAGATACGCGTGCCGATCGGCTCTTTCTTGTTGTCGACGAGAACGGCCGCGTTCTTGTCGAAACGGATCACGCTGCCGTCCGGACGGCGGATGTCCTTGGCCGTGCGAACCACGACCGCCTTCATCACATCGCCCTTCTTCACGCGGCCGCGCGGGATGGCTTCCTTGATCGACACCACGATGATGTCGCCGACGGAGGCATACTTCCGCTTCGAGCCGCCCAGCACCTTGATGCACATGACACGACGGGCGCCGGAATTGTCCGCGACGTCGAGGTTTGTTTGCATCTGAATCATGACTGGCCGCCTTCTTCTTTTCTAACGGGACGGGTTCAACACCCCTCCCCGGTCTGTCCAAAATTCGTTTCGTTCGCCCGGATCAAGCCTGATCCGCGGTGATGACGACCCAGCGCTTGTCCTTGGAGATCGGCTTCGATTCCTGGATGAACACCTGGTCGCCGACCTTGTGGGCGTTGTTCTCGTCATGCGCCTTGTACTTCTTGGTCAGGCGCACGGTCTTCTTCATCACGGGATGCGTGAAGCGCCGCTCGACCTTGACGACAACCGTCTTCTCGTTCTTGTCGCTGACGACAGTGCCCTGCAGGATGCGCTTTGGCATGGTTCTCGTCCTTAAGCCTTCTTGGCCGCGGCTTTTTCCGCGGCGATGGTCTTGATGCGCGCGATGTCCCTGCGGACCTGCTTCACGCGTGCGGTCTTCTCGAGCTGACCGGTGGCCTTCTGGAAGCGCAGGTTGAACTGCTCCTTCTTGAGGGCGGCCAGGTCGTCGGCCAGCTGATCCTGGGTCTTGGTCCGGATGTCTTCGGCTTTCATGGTTCAGCCCGTCCTTATTCTGCGATGCGCTGCACGAAGCGCGTCTTGACCGAGAGCTTGGCGGCACCGAGGCGCAGCGCCTCACGCGCGGTCTCCTCGCTGACGCCGTCGATCTCGAACATGATGCGGCCGGGCTTGACGCGGGCCGCCCAATAGTCGACGCCGCCCTTGCCCTTACCCATACGCACTTCGGTCGGCTTCGAGGTGACCGGCAGGTCCGGGAACACCCGGATCCAGACGCGGCCGGCGCGCTTCATCTCGCGGGTGATCGCGCGGCGGGCCGCCTCGATCTCACGCGCGGTGACGCGGTTCGGCTCAAGCGCCTTCAGCCCGAAACCGCCGAAATCCAGGTTGGTGCCGCCCTTGGCGGTACCGTGGATGCGGCCCTTGAACTGCTTGCGGAACTTTGTGCGCTTTGGCTGCAGCATCGTTCTAACTCCAAATTCTCAAATGTCTCAGGCGTTCTCGCGACGACGACCGCGCTCGCGCTCGCCGGCAGCACCTGCATGATCGCCTTCGGTGGCGCGACGCTCGGAGGCCATCGGGTCGTGCTCGAGGATCTCGCCCTTGAACACCCACACCTTGACGCCGCAGATGCCGTAAGCCGTGTTCGCTTCGGCAACGCCGTAGTCGACGTCGGCGCGCAGCGTGTGCAGCGGCACGCGGCCCTCGCGGTACCACTCCATGCGCGCGATTTCGGCGCCTCCGAGACGGCCGGAGCAGTTGATGCGGATGCCTTCGGCGCCGAGACGCATGGCCGACTGAACGGCACGCTTCATGGCACGACGGAACGCGATGCGGCGCTCGAGCTGCTGCGCGATCGACTGCGCGATCAGCGTGGCGTCGATTTCCGGCTTGCGCACTTCAACGATGTTGAGATGCGTTTCGGACTTCGTCATCTCCATCAGCTTCCTGCGAAGCTTCTCGATGTCGGCGCCCTTCTTGCCGATGATGAGGCCCGGACGCGCGGCATGGATGGTGACGCGGCACTTCTTGTGCGGACGCTCGATCACGACCTTGGAGATCGCGGCCTGCTTGAGTTCCTTCTCAAGATACTTGCGGATCTTGATGTCCTCGTGCAGCAGCTGGCCGTATTCGCCGGTGTTCGCGAACCAGCGCGAATCCCAGGTGCGGTTGATGCCGAGACGCAGCCCGATCGGATTGACTTTCTGGCCCATTATGCGGCCTCCCCTGTTTCCTCGACTTCACGAACGACGATCGTGAGGTGCGAGAACGGCTTCTCGATACGGCTGGCGCGACCGCGGCCACGAGCGTGGAACCGCTTCATGACGATCGACTTGCCGACATAGGCTTCCGACACGATCAGCGAATCGACATCGAGGTCGTGGTTGTTTTCGGCGTTGGCGATCGCCGATTCCAGCGTCTTCTTGACCGTGCCGGAAATCCGCTTGGCCGAGAATTCGAGGTCGGAGAGCGCTGTCGCGACCTTCTTGCCGCGGATCAGCGCGGCAACCAGGTTCAGCTTCTGCGGGCTGATACGGATCGTGCGCAGAACGGCGCGCGCTTCGTTGTCAGCAAGCCTGCGCGGAGCTTTGGCCTTGCCCATGATTACTTCCTCTTCGCCTTCTTATCCGCGCCGTGACCGTAATAGGTCCGGGTCGGAGCGAATTCACCGAACTTGTGACCGACCATGTCCTCGTTCACCGAGACCGGGACATGCTTCTGGCCGTTGTAGACACCGAAGGTGAAGCCGACGAACTGCGGCAGGATGGTGGAGCGACGGCTCCACATCTTGATCACCTCATTGCGACCGCCTTCACGAACCTTGTCCACCTTCTTGAGAAGGTAGCCGTCGATGAAGGGGCCTTTCCAAATCGAACGAGTCACTTGGCGTTACCTCTTCTTAGCTCTTGCGCTGATGGCGCGAGCGCACGATGAACTTGTCGGTCGCCTTGTTGGACCGCGTCTTCTTGCCCTTGGTCGGCTTGCCCCAGGGCGAAACCGGATGACGGCCGCCCGATGTGCGGCCTTCGCCGCCGCCGTGCGGATGGTCGACCGGGTTCATGGCCACGCCGCGATTGTGCGGGCGCTTGCCGCGCCACACCGTGCGGCCGGCCTTGCCGTCGTTGATGTTGCCGTGGTCGGGGTTCGACACCGCGCCGACGGTGGCCATGCAGGAGCCGTGCACGACGCGCTGCTCGCCCGAGTTCAGGCGCAGGATCGCCATGCCCTGGTCGCGGCCCACGAGCTGGGCGTAGCCGCCGGCCGAACGGGCGACCTGGCCGCCCTTGCCCGGCTTCAGCTCGATGTTGTGCACGATCGTGCCGACCGGCATCGAGGCGAGCGGCATCGCATTGCCCGGCTTCACGTCGACCGCTTCGCCGGCCACGATCTTGTCGCCGGCAGCCAGGCGCTGCGGTGCCAGGATGTAGGACAGCTCGCCGTCATCATACTTTATCAGCGCGATGAAGGCGGTGCGGTTCGGATCGTATTCGATACGCTCCACAGTGCCGACGACGTCGTACTTCTTACGCTTGAAGTCGATGATGCGGTACGAGCGCTTGTGACCGCCGCCGATGAAGCGGGCCGTGATGCGGCCGTAGTTGTTGCGGCCGCCCGACTTGGTCAGGCCTTCGGTCAGGCCCTTGACGGGCTTGCCCTTGTAGAGGCCCGAGCGGTCGACGATGACCAGCTGGCGGGTGCTCGGCGTTACCGGGTTGAATTTCTTGAGTGCCATTGTCCTGTCCTCGCGGCCTTGCTCAGAGACCCGTCGCGACGTCGATCGACTGGCCCTCGGCCAGCGTCACAACCGCCTTCTTGACGTCGCCCTGGCGGCCAACCGTGCCGCGGAAGCGCTTGATCTTGCCCTTGCGAACGAGCGTGTTCACGGCCATCACCTTGACGCCGAAGAGCGCTTCGACGGCAGCCTTGATTTCCGGCTTCGACGCCTTCTTGGCGACGTTGAAGACGACCTGGTTCTGCTCGGAAGCCGTGGTCGACTTTTCAGTGATCGCCGGCGAGACGATCACGTCGTAGTGACGAAGGTCGGTCATTTGAAGCGCTCCTCGAGAGCCTCGACGGCGGCCTTCGAAAGGACCAGCGTGCCGCGGCGCAGAATGTCGTAGACGTTGATGCCCTGGATCGGCAGCACGTCGATGTTCGGAATGTTGGTCGCCGCCAGCTTGAAGTTCTGGTCGAGCTCGGCGCCGCCGATCACCAGGGCGTTGGTGAGCCCGAGCGTCTCGAGGCTGGCTGCCAGCGCCTTGGTCTTAGCTTCGGCCAGCTTCAGCTCGTCGACGATGATCAGCGAGGCGCTCTTGGCCTTGGCCGACAGCGCATGCTTCAGGCCCAGCGCGCGCACCTTCTTCGGCAGATCGTGCTCGTGGCTGCGCACGACCGGGCCGTGCGCCTTGCCGCCGCCGCGGAACTGCGGAGCGCGAGCCGAATGGTGACGGGCGCGGCCCGTACCCTTCTGCTTGTACATCTTGGCGCCGGTGCGCGCGATCTCGGCGCGGCCCTTGGCCTTATGCGTGCCCTGCTGCTTCTTGGCGAGCTGCCAGCGCACGACGCGCTGCAGGATGTCCTCGCGCGGGTCAAGGCCGAAAATCTCCTCGGAGAGTTTCACCTTGCCGGCGTCCTTGCCGCCGAGCGTTGTGATCTTGAGGTCCATTATTCCGCTCCCTCTTTGGCCGGGGCATCGTTCTTGGCCGCACGGATCGCGGCGGGCTTCGGTGCGTTGGCCGGCAGCGCGACCTTGGCCGCGTCGCGGACCAGGATCCAGGCGCCCTTGACGCCGGGAACGGCGCCACGGATCAGGATCAGGCCGCGGTCGGCATCGGTCGAGACGACCTCGACATTCTGGGTGGTGACGCGAACGTCACCCATGTGGCCGGCCATCTTCTTGCCCTTGAACACCTTGCCGGGGTCCTGGCGCTGACCGGTCGAGCCGTGCGTGCGGTGCGAGACCGAGTTACCGTGCGTGGCGCGGCCGCCACCCATGTTGTGCCGCTTGATCACGCCCTGGAAACCCTTGCCGGTCGAGGTGCCCGTCACGTCGACCTTCTGGCCGGCGACGAAGTGCTCGACGGTGAGCTCGGCGCCGACGTCGATCATGTTGTCGGCGGAGACGCGGAACTCGGCGAGCTTCGCCTTCGGCTCGACGGAGGCGGCAGCGAAATGGCCGCGCATCGCCTTCGACGTGTTCTTCACCTTGGCAAGGCCAACGCCGAGCTGGACGGCGGTGTAGCCGTTCTTCTCCTGCGTGCGCTGCGCCACGACCTGGCAGTTCTCCATCTGGAGAACGGTGACGGGAACGTGTTCCCCGGCATCGTTGTAGATGCGGGTCATTCCCACCTTCTTTGCAATCACACCTGAACGCATCGGTTCAATTCCTTTAGAGTTCCCTGTCGGGGCTTGCGCCCCTCCACGCCTCTTGTTCCTTCAGAGTTCCGGGTCGCCCCGCCCTCTTGTTCCTTACAGCTTGATCTCGACGTCGACACCGGCGGCCAGATCGAGCTTCATCAGAGCATCGACCGTCTGCGGGGTCGGATCGACGATGTCGAGCAGCCGCTTGTGGGTGCGCATCTCGAATTGCTCGCGGCTCTTCTTGTCGACGTGAGGCGACCGGTTGACCGTGAACTTTTCGATCCGCGTCGGCAGCGGAATGGGGCCGCGGACGTTGGCGCCGGTGCGCTTGGCGGTCGACACGATTTCGCGCGTCGAGGCGTCGAGCACCCGGTGGTCAAACGCCTTAAGGCGGATGCGGATATTCTGTCCGTTCATGCGTCAATTCCTTGTTCTGGCGCGGCGCGGGCAGCCCCCGCGCCCGCGACAGATCCGTTTTTAGTCCGATTACTCTTTGATGGTGACGACGATGCCGGCGCCGACGGTGCGGCCGCCTTCACGGATGGCGAAGCGCAGCTTC
>LM655170.1:399769-449102 GCA_000824825.2 Mesorhizobium sp. ORS 3324 | reverse complement strand
GGCCAGATCGAAGGCCTGTTCTAGGAAAAATTGGCAAGCTCGTCGGCGCTTACCTGCCCCGACCGTGCGCGCAATAGCAGGAGCCCTTACAAGGGGAACGAGCCTTATCTCGCTGTAACCGAACGTCCGAGAAATCCAGCTTCGAATTCAGCCCGCAGCTCGTCTTCGCGTCCGAGATACCGAGGCGAAAGGTGTATCTGGTGGGCGGAGATCGCGCCGGCTTGCCTGGCGATCGCACCTGCCTGCGCGGCGGTCAGATGCTTCCTCGACGCCGCGAGGTCTCGGTCTACCTCCAGGAATCCGCCTTCGATGAAAAGCTCATCGGCGCCGCGCACCAAGTTGGATAGACGTGTGACATTGTCCGGACAGAACGCCAAATCAGTCACATAGGCGATGCGTTGGCCCGGTGCACAGACCAGTGCCTGAGCCCGCAGCAGTTCGCCAAGCGTTACCTTCCTGCCTGCACTCGGCGTGAACTCAGTAACCGCGTCGGCGCCGCGTCGCGCCGCCCGCTTGGCGTCTGTGAGCCAAGGTCCGACAGGAAGATCGAGTTCATCCAGGCGCGACCTGTGCACGTTGACCCGCAGCTTTTCCTGGAACGCGAAGGCTAAGCACGGAATCCCGTGATCGAGCGTGACGGCTTCGATCGTGAACTCCGGATCGTCCAAAGGAAACTGAGTGTCCGCGTTCTGCCAATTCTCCCGCACGAAAGCCCTGCGCGCCCGGAAGGCGGCTGCAGTGGCAAAGCCTTCTTCCGTCCAATCAGAGGCGAAGATCGTAAAGTCCTGCGACCGTTCGTCGAGGAGATTCCAAGTATAGGCCCTCAGCTTGGCCTCAACGGCATCCGCCAGCCCGGGCGGGCCGATGATATGGACCTGCTTCTCACGATAGAGCGACACCCTGAGCAGACGATCGAACCCGCTGAAGTGATCCATGTGCATGTGCGACACGAACACGTGCGAAACGCGCAGGATCTCGCGCGGCGAAAGCGCCGACAGATCGCCGAGGTCAAAGAGGACTGCCCTACCGCCGAAGCGGAAATCGAGAAGCAGTCCCGGGTCGGAAAACGGCTCGTTCACCAAGCGCGGCTGGACGAGAAGCGTCATGATAGGGACGGCATAAGTTGCATCCTCCGGCAGGCTATTTTTTTGCGCCTCGGGACAGACGCCGCATCTTTTCGGCAAAGGCTTCGACCTCTCCTTCGAGAGGTTCCTTGCCTGTGTGGGTGAGCAGATAGGTAGGCGTCAGGGAGAGGCGGCGGCTCACCGGTTCGACGATCTCGAGCGAGTAATAGCCGATCTGCGTGAAGTACAGCACGCGGGCTCGCACAAACGCCTCGGTCTCTTCGTAGCCGTGCCGCGAAAACATCTCGCGGATGGCGTCGACCCTCGCATCGTCCTCCTCGTTGACGATCCGGTGCACCTTGGCCGATTGGCTGGACCACGCCCGCACGGCGAAATCCAGCCGCGGATTGAACAGCGATTCATCCAGCCAGCATTCGAACACGTTGAGCACCGCCTGCGTTATCGACGCCGCCGGCCGACCCGCCTGCTCGACGATGAAACGGGTGTTGTTGCTGCGCCAATGGTCGAGGAGCTGGTCCAGCAGGTCCTGGCGGCTCTTGAAATACCAGTAGAAGCTGGAGCGGGAGACGTTCAGCTTCTGCCCGAGCGCAAGCACGCGCACCGCCTCCACGCCATCGCAGATCAACGTCTCCAGCGCGAGCTTCATCCAGTCCTCGCGCGTCACCTTGGTGTTGCCGGTCAGACCGGGCCGTCGCTCGACTTCATCAACACTGGAATCGGAGGGCATGGCGCGCCGGACAAGGTTTAACCGCGGCTAGATAGACCTGAAACCCGCGGCGCCACAATACCAGTGCGATTCTAGGAAAGTTCGTCGCGGATTTCGGCCCGGAATTGCGTAAAACAGAAACTTGAGCGGGTCAGCGACTTGAAGAGCCGAGCCGGTCCAGCGATTGTTCGAGCCATTCCCAAAGGTACGGCGCAAAACCGCGGTCGACGTGGAGACGCCCCCGGTTGGCATTGCCGAACCGGTAGAAGAGCACATTGACGCCGGCAAAAAGCACTGAAGCCGAACGGCTTGCCTGCTGCGGATCGAGTGTCGTGGCCCTGGCGACCAGACCAGCCAGACTCGGTCCCTCGACCTCGAACACATGCAGCCCGGCGTCCACGACCGAGACCGCGAAACCGGCCTCGTGCCAGCCGGCGGCGATGGGAAATGGCTTTTCGCCGACGGCAAGAATGCGATCGCGCGCGATCCGCACCATGTATTTGCCGCCGCCGGCAACCGCGCCGGCTCCGACGCCCTCGCCAGCAAGACCCGAAGCCTTCGACCAGGCTGTGAGGTCGCCGCTGACCAGGAGCTGGTTCAACCCGCCAAGCGTGCGCACGCTGACGCCGCCCTTGTTCAGCACCGCCGTGGCCCAGTCGGGCGCTGCCGGCCATTTCTCGGCAAGGTTACGCATGGAGTCGTTTCCCCTCCGGATCGAAGGCGCAGGGCGCAACGATTGTTGCCTGCCGCACAACGCCGAGATGTTGAACGTCGATCGTTTCGCCATGCCGCGCGGCGCCGCGCTCGATGAGCGCCAACGCAACCGGGCGCCCCAGGATCGGGCTTCGATAGCTGGAGGTAACGAAGCCGATGCTTCGAAGTGGGCCCCCGCTTTTCTCCACACCATGCGCGCCGGTCGCCAGCGGCGCCTCGCCTTCGCGGACCGCGAGACCGACAAGCTGGTTGCGATTGCCGTCGTCTGCCGCTTCGATGAAAAGCGAGCGCCGGCCTACGAATTCACCTGTACGTTTGGTCCGAGGGCCTGCGACACCCAGGTCGTGCGGCATGGTGTTGCCGTCGGTGTCCTTGCCGATGACGATGTACCCCTTCTCGGCGCGCAGGATCATCAGCGACTCGAGCCCGAGCAGCACGGCGTCGAACGCGCAGCCCTCTTGCTGCATCCGTGTCCAAAGCGCCTCGGCCCGATCGGCGCGGATGGAGATTTCGTAACTCCGATCGCCGGTGAAGGAGACCCGGGTTATACGCACCTCGTCGCCGGCAAAGCGGCCGGCGGCGACGGCCATGTGCGGCAGGCTGGCATCGTCCAGCGTAGCGCCCAGGTCGAGCGCCTCCACCAGCCCGCGCGCATTCGGCCCCGACACGGTCAAGGTGGCGTATTGCGCGGTGGCGTTGTGGATATAGACCGCATCGCGGCCGAAACGATCCTGCCGCCACTCTTCCAGCCGGGCATGGACGGCGGCGACATGCGACGACGAGCAGGAGACGATGAAGCGATGCTCGTCCAGACGGACGAGAACGCCGTCATCGAACACGACGCCGTTTTCCGACAGCATGAAGCCGTAGCGGCAGTGGCCCGGCTTCAGGGTCGACATGGTGTTGTAATAGATGAAGTCGACGAAATCGGCCGCGCGCGGACCGATCACCTCGATCTTGCCGAGCGTCGAGCCGTCGAACAGCGCGACGGACTGCCGGGCGCGTCGCACACCGTCCTGGATTGCAGCTTCGGCATCGCCGCTACCGTAATAGGCCGGCCTCAGCCAGCCGCCATATTCCTGGAAGACCCCGCTTGCCGCGCGATGGCTCGCCTCCAGCGGCAGGCGGCGGACCGGCGCGTGCATGCTGCCACGGCGCGCTCCGGCGAGACTGGCAAAGGGAACAGGCGTGAATGGCGGCCGATAGGTCGTGGTGCCGACTTCCGCGATGCCGCGTCCGGTGACGTCGGCCAGCAGCGCCAGGCCGTTCAGGTTCGACGTCTTGCCCTGGTCCGTCGCCATGCCGAGCGTCGTGTAGCGCTTCAGGTGCTCGACGGAGACGAAGTTCTCCCGCGCCGCAAGCTCGACATCTTTGGCGGTGACGTCGCTCTGATAATCGATCCACACGCGGCCCTTGGCCTTGGGCTTCGGCCACAGGCCGACAACGCCCAGCGTTGCCTCCGCTCCCGTGCTGTGGGCCACTGGTGTCGACGAGGAGCCGAACGGGCCGAGGGCCGCCGCGCCGCTGGCCAAGGTCTCGGAAAGCGAGACAGTGCCTGCCACCGCGCCGGCTACGCCAATCCCGTCGACGGCCTCACCGGGAACGAAAGCCGCGAGGTCATCGCTCCAGGCAAGCTTGCCCTTCGCCTGCGAGAACAGGTGCACCGTCGGCGTCCAGCCGCCCGAGACGAGCACGCAATCGGCAGCAAGGTTTGTACCGTCGTCGAGCAGGACACCCCGGACCGCATTGCGCCCCCGCGCCGCTACGACCGTCCGCCCCGCCAGGACGCGAATGCCGGCCCCGGCTTGCGCGCCGCAGTCACGCCGGCAATCGACCACTGTCACGGAGGCGCCGGCCGCCGCCAGGGCCGTGGCCGCCTCGTAGGCGCTGTCGTTGTTGGTCGCGACCACGATCTGTTGCCCCACAAGCACGCCATGCCGGCGCAGATAGGCAAGTGCGGCATCGGCGGAGAGGATGCCCGGAAGATCGTTGTTGGCGAACGGCACGGGCCGCTCGATCGCCCCCGTCGCCAGCACGATGCGGCGCGGCCGCACGCGCCACAGCGTATCCGGCCGGCCGTCACGGTGCCGCTGGTTGAGCGCGACCAGATTGTGATCGTAGAGGCCGAAGGCGGTCGTATCGCTGAGCACGAGTTGGCCCTCGCTCTTCAGCTTGGCCACCATTGCGTCGACCCACGCCATCCCTTCGACGCTGTCGACGTCACCCGCGCGGTGACGCAGCGATCCGCCGGGACGCGTGCTGTCGTCGACCAGGGCAACCGAATGCCCGGCCGCCGCGGCGCCGGCAGCTGCGGCGAGACCCGCCGGTCCCGCGCCGACCACCAGCACGTCACAATGATGGTTGATCTGGTCCGCCATCTGGCGCGGCTTCCAATTGCGGTCGACGACACCAAGTCCGGCCATGGCGCGAATGCGCGGCTCGAACAGGTGCCAGTCCGGCCACATGAAGGTCTTGTAGTAGAAGGCGGCGGGCAGGAAGCGGGCAAAACGGTCGAGAACCGCGTTGCGGTCGGCGAGCGCTGTCGGCGTCGCGTTGACGCTTCTGACGACAATGCCGTCCTTGGCCGGCTCGGTCGTTGCCCGCGCATTCGGCACGCGGCCGCCGGCGCGCTCGATATCGACCAGCGCGTTGGGCTCCTCCACACCGGAGCCCCAGATGCCGCGTGGCCGGTGATATTTGAAGCTGCGGCCGACAACGGCCCGGCCGCTGGCCAGCAAGGCGGAGGCGATCGTATCGCCGGCGAAGCCCTCTATGCGCCCGCCGTCGAAGGTGAAGGTCAGCGGGCGTGCGCGATCGATATCGCTGCCGCCATTGGGGAGACGGGACGCGCTCATGCGCCGTGCTCCGTTTCGCCGAGCGCAGAGGAGCCCGACACCTTGTGATTGACGCTGTCACGGCTCATCGCGAAGAACTCGCCGCAGGTCAAATGCATCCAGATCTCGCGGGTCGGGCCCTTCGGATTGTCGCGCATATGCAGATAGCCGGCCCAGCGCTCGGCCGTGACGTCGTTGCCGTCGGGCCTCAAATTGCCGGCCTCGCCGCCATAGTGAAATTCGCTTTCTTCGCGCGGCCCGCAGAACGGACAGGGAAAGAGCTGCATCTTCTTCTAGACCTTCAATGGGCAATGCCGGAACCGGCGGCCTCGTCGATCAGCCGGCCGCGGGCGAAGCGGTCGAGATCGAAGGGCCGGCTGATGTCGTGGTGCCTGCCGGTTGCAAGCAGGTGGGCAAGCAGCGTGCCGCCGGCGGGGATCGCCTTGAAACCGCCGGTGCCCCAGCCGCAATTGAGGAAGAGGCCGGGCAAGGGCGATTCGCCGATGATGGGCGAGGAATCCGGGACGACATCGACGATGCCCGCCCATTGCCGCATCATCTTCAACTGGCCGAAGATCGGGAACATGTCGAGCATGCCGGCGATCACGCCCTCCAGCACTGGCAGGTTGCCGCGCTGGCCGTAGGACGGGATGCGGTCGAGCGCGCCGCCGATCACCAGTTCGCCCTTGTCCGACTGGCTGGCGTAAACGCCCGTGTCCGGCGAGATCACCACCGTGTCGATGATCGGCTTGACCGGCTCGGACACGCAGGCCTGCAGCGCGTAGGAATTGACCGGTAGCCGGAACCCCGCTTTCGCCGCCAGCACCGACGAGTGGCCGGCCACCGCCATCCCCGTGCGCTCGGCCCTGATTGCGCCGCGCGAGGTGACGACACCGCGGCAGCGACCGTTCTCGATGATGAAGTCGGTAATCTCGCAATTCTGGATGATATCAACCCCGAGACGGCTTGCCGCGCGCGCATAGCCCCAGGCGACGGCGTCGTGGCGGGCGGTGCCGCCGCTCGGCTGCCAGGTGCCGCCGTAGACCGGGTAGCGGGCATCCGGGCTGAAATTGTAGATCGGCACGACGCGGCGCACGTCCTCGACCGAGAACAGCTCGCAGTCGATGCCGTTGACCTGGATGGCGTTGACCGACCGCGCAGCGGTTTCCATGCCGGCTTCGCTATGCGCGAGGGTGAGGATGCCGCGCGCGGAAAGCATCACATTGTAGTTCAGGTCCTTAGAGAGCGACTTGTAGAGGCTGTGCGCCAGCCCGTAGATCGCCGCGCTTTCAGGGTAGAAGTAGTTGGAGCGCACAACGGTGGTGTTGCGGCCGGTGTTGCCGCCGCCGATCCAGCCCTTCTCCAGCAAGGCGACGTTGGTGACGCCGTGATTCTTCGCCAGATAGTATGCCGTGGCGAGGCCATGGCCGCCGCCGCCGATGATGATGGCGTCATAGCGCGCCTTCGGATAGGGCGAGCGCCAGGCCTGTTCCCATCCGGTCTGGCCGGCGATGCCTTCCTTGAAGAGCGAAAGCGCGGAATAGTGTCTTGTCATGCGCTCGATCCCGCCTCACTGCATAGTTCACATGGCGCATGTGCGGACGCTGCTTTGGCAGCCCGGCACCAAACCCGCGCAGCCGGTTCGCCCCGCCCTCGAAAGCCCATGATCCCTTCCGTCCATTGCCGATCGACGAACGCCGTCGACTCCGGCGCAGCGCGAACTTAGCGTGAATAGACACCTGTGTCCATTCGATGTGGGGACGACCCTTGCATCGCAAAATGCCGGCGCCTGAGCGAATGTCGGATATGCGGCACTCTCTAGTTCCCTGGCCACACACCTTAGTATTTTGTCTAAACTTTTAAGAAGATTTGATGTATTAACTAACTATTAACATATCGCTTAGCTTTTTGATTTTTTTACTTATGGTACCCATGAAGGGGGTGGTTTGAATACCGGAGAATGGGCGACTTCTCCTATGCGGAAAGTTTTAGAAAGTGCGAAAAGAGATTTTGAAGAAGACTGCGTTACGAGTGGATCGGACCTGCTCTATCCCAGCCAAAATTTGACGCCCGCAAACCATGAGACCTCTCATTTGCCTCGGTTGCATCATCAAACTCCAACCGGGCACGCAAGCGTGACCGCCGCAGCGAAGCTGGAAGCAGCGCCTTCCGGGCAGGACCTGCATGCATTGCCGACGGTGCAGCTTGGGGGCCTGCCCGTCACCGTGGTCGACCGGCAGGGCGCCGCCCGCCTGATGATCGAAGCGGCACGGCAGCATCGTCACGGCAGCCGTCCCTATTATTTCACGTCCGCCAATGGCGAGGTCATCGCCCAGGCGCGCGCGAAATCGGAGATCGCCGCCCTCTTCCGCGAAGCCGACCAGATCTTCGCCGACGGCCAGCCGCTTGTGCTCGCCTCGCGCCTTTTGTGCCGCACGCCGCTGCCGGAGCGTGTGGCCACCACCGATCTGTTCCACGACGTTGCGAGGCTCGCCGAGAACGAGGCTGCGACCTTCTACCTGCTGGGGTCGACTGAGGCCGGCAACGCCAAGGCGGTGGCCGCGATCAGGGCCAGCTATCCGCGCCTGCGCATTGTCGGCCACAGCCACGGCTATCTCACCGGCGAAGCACTCGAGAAAAAGCTCGACGAAATCAACGCGCTGGCGCCGGACATATTGTGGCTGGGCCTCGGCGTTCCGCGCGAGCAGATCTTTGTCCGCGATTATGCGTCGCGGCTCTCGAATATCGGCGTGATCAAGACCTCGGGTGGGCTCTTCGACCATATCGCCGGCAAGGTCCGCCGCGCGCCGCTCTGGGTCCAGAAGGCCGGCTTCGAATGGCTCTGGCGCATGCTGATGGAGCCGCGCCGGCTCTTCTGGCGCTATTTCACCACCAATCCCCGCGCCCTCTACGCCTTGTTGAGGTATTCCCAATGACAGCCGAACATTCGCCGCGTCCGCTGCCGGCGGGAACCGACACCGAGATCGCCATTGTCGGCGGCGGGCTCTCCGGGACGCTTGCCGCGACCCTTCTCGGGCGGGCGGGCTACCGTGTCACGCTGATCGACCGCTATGCCGCTTTTCCCCGCGAATTCCGTGTCGAGAAGATCGCCGGCGACCAGATCGAAAAACTGCGCCGCATCGGCCTCCTGGACAGTCTTTCCGCGGCCGCTGCGGCATTCGACGAGATCGTCAACGTGCGCAAGGGACGTGTGCTCGACCGCACGCGCGCCCGCCACTACGGCATCTTCTACGACGATCTCGTCAGCGCGATGCGCGCCGAGCTGCCTGAGACCGTGCGCTTTATCGCCGGCCGGGTAAGCGCGGTCGAGGCGGGCCCCGAGCGCCAGCGTGTGTCGATCATCGGACAGGAAGAGGTGTCAGCCCGTCTCCTGGTGCTCGCCACCGGCATGGGGGATATTCTGCGGCGCGACCTCGGCATCGAGCGCCGGTTCGTCCACCAGCGGCAATCGCTGACTTTCGGCTTCAATATCCGGCCGGCGGGCGCGAGTGCCTTCAAGCACCCGGCGCTGACCTATTACGGCGAACGGGTCTCCGACGGCATCGACTACCTGAACTTCTTCCCGGCCGGCGGCGTCACGCGCGCCAACCTTTTTGTTTTCCGCGAACATAACGACCCGTGGGTCAAGGCGCTGCGCGACCGGCCTCGCGAAACGCTCACCGAAACGCTTCCGGGACTTGTCAACGCGTTCGGCGATTTCGAGGTCATCGATCGCGTCTCGAGCTGGCTCACCGACATCACCGTCGCCGAGAATTGCAAGCGCGACGGCGTCGTCCTGATCGGGGACGCTTATCAGACATCCTGTCCGGCCGCCGGGACCGGCGTCAGCCGGCTGCTCACCGATGTCGAGCGGCTGTGCTTGGTTCACGTGCCGCAATGGATGGCCACGCCCGGCATGGCGGCGGCAAAGATCGCCGCCTTCTACGACGATCCGGCGAAGCAGGCGATGGACGAACATGCGCTCCAACTGGCGAATTTCCGCCGCAGCCTGACCATCGATACCGACCTGCGCTGGCGCGCGCGCCGGCAAGTCCACTTCAGCCGCCGCCGTATCCTGCACGAGATCGACAAGCTGAGCCCGAGCTTTGCCGCGAGGCTGCGTGGCCTCAAGCGGCCGAAGGTCGAAGCCGTTTCCTGATCGCGGACCATCGGCAGGCATAACGCCAGACGATCGTACCCGGGCATCAAAGTGCCCGGCCAATTCGGGATTCGAAGCGCGCGTAAAGCATGCGCTTCGACCGTTGGATTTCAGGAAGATTCGGTTGCCTCGTCGGGAGTCGAGGGCACCATGGCGCGAGCCGGCTTGGCCTTCTTGCCATGCGCCGCTTCCCGGACACGCCGGGCAAATGCCTTGGCTGCCGGCAATTTCTCCACCGTTAGATGCGCCGCATAGCCGAGCGGACTGCCAGCACGGTAGATCTGCCACATCGGTGAAGGCCGGCCGCCGAAGATGCGCTTGTAGGGCTCGTCGCCGATGGTGAAATCGAGATGGCGGTCGCCGCGCTCGATACAATCGCGGGCGATCTGCTCGAACATCAGGCTGCCGATCGACTGCTTCCTGTAACCGGCCTCATCGAAGCCGCCGAGAATGACCAGGAGCGAGCCGCGATGCTCGAGCCCGAGAGCGCCGGCGATCGGCCGGCCGTTCATCCAGAACGCGTAGGTGCGGGCGAAACCCCCGCACCCCTCATTGGCGATGGCCAGGTAGAAATCGAAATAGGAAGGGACCTGCAAAAGATCGGCGGGACCGTTGCTGCCGTCGAAGCGTTTGCCGCGATAGAGCTTAAGGGCATCGAACGTCGTGCGGATGGCGTCCTGGCCATCCACGCGTTCGAAGCGCGCCTGCCCCATGCGGTTGAGCTGGCGGGACTTCTTGTCGAGCTCCTTGCGATAGGACTGGTCCAGCCGGTGCTCGCGCCAGCCGGCGAATGTCGGTTCCAGCTTGCTGGAATAGGCGCTCATGCCCATGCTGTCGCGCTTGTCGATGCCGAACAGCCGTTCCATCGCCAGTGAGCGGTCGGCCAGCTTGCCGATGCGCAGGAGATCGTAGGGCCGCAGCTGCTTTCGGATGGCGGCGACCGTAGGGCTGTCGGCGAGGATACGGGAGAAAGTCTCCTCGTCGGCGACCGGCGACACATAGTCGGAAACCCGCATATCGGCGAATTCCACGACCCTCAGCAGCGTGTACCGGCGCCTCACCAGAGGCAGGACCATAGCGAGCTTCCCGCTTGTGCGCGCGCGAACGACGACGATCAATGGCGTGGCGCCGCCTTGCCGCACAATCTTCTCGTACAGTTGCGAGAGCCATATGGGATGTTGGAAGGCGGTCGCCACCGAGCTGGCGAAGAGCTCGGCGTATTCCGTCGAACGGAAATCGAACGCATCCTCGACAGTGACTTCAAACATGTGATCCGAACCGGCGGGAACAGCGGTCTATCGACGACGTCTTGCGCTTTAGGTCAAGATCGACCGCCGGGATAGTTGGAATCTTGGTATATGCTTAAAATGCTAATGTTGCGTTGCAAAAGCAGCCGGGCGCATGGCCCCTCGGCCGGCTCGGGAATCGCAAGTCGAGAATTTTCGCCGTGAACGTCAAAGTCGAAGTCGCACCTTGCGTGTAACTCCGATGTAAGCATTTTAGGCTAGTCTTTCGCTCCTCATTATCGGCACTGTGAAAACCTGAATAGAAAATAAACGCGGGCGGCAAGACATGCTGGCGATCCAAGTCATCGTTCCGCAATCGGCGCCTCGCCGCTGGCAGCAGGTCGCCATAGAGCGGCTGGAGGCGGACGGCCACGATGTCGCGATAGCGCACCAGCCCGGGCCGGCAGGCTGGCCTGCCGCGGCAAAGGCCGCCTTCCGGTTCGAGCAACGTCTTTTCCGGCGGCGCGGCCCCCATCTCGCCGACCCAGTGCACGCAATCCAGGCAAGACACGGTAATCGCCCTGCGGCGCTGAGGTTCGACCTTGCTGGCGACGCGGCGCTATCGGACGTTCCCACGATCGGCCTTCTGTTCGATGGATCCCGCGCCGATCTCTCGGCGGCAACCGCCGTCGCGACCGGAAGGCTGCCGGTGATCCAGGCCGTGCTCGACGGGAAGGTGGTGGTGGGCCAGGCGCGGCCGATGGTGGACAAGCGTGAATCCACGGCGCTCGGCACGGAGGACGTGTTCGCCCGGGCCATCACCCTGGTTCGCTCGGTCGCTCGCGGCTTCGCAACGGGCCGGCTGCCGCGCGAGGCAATTGCCGAAACTCGCGGTCACGGCGAGCGGACCTCCACCCGGTTCACGTCCGCCTATCTCGGCGCGGCGCTCCCGCGGCTTGGCCGCGAAGCGCTCCGGCGCGCGCGCTTCCGCCATGCGCATTGGCGCGTCGGCTACCGCTTCACCGATGCACCAGGCGTCGCGGAAACGGCCAAGCTCGGGACCGGCTGGTCGGTGCTGCCCGACCCCGGCGATCATTTCTATGCCGACCCGTTCCCCTTCCAATGGCAGGGCCAGTCCTTCGTCTTCGTCGAGGACTATCCTCATGCGACCGGCAAGGCGGTCATCTCCGTTGTTCCCTTCGATGCGGGCGGCGTACCCGGTATGCCCCGGGTCGTGCTGGAGGAAGCGCACCACCTCTCCTACCCGCAGGTGTTCGAGCGCGACGGCGCGGTCTGGATGCTGCCGGAGGCGAGCGCCGGCGGCAAGCTCACCCTTTACCGCGCCTCGAGCTTTCCGGACGGCTGGGTTCCCGAAGCCGTGTTGGTCGAAGGCGAGATTTCCGACGCCACCTTGCTCGAGCATGACGGGTTCTTCTGGCTGTTCGCCACGGATCGCGACGGCCACGGAAGCACCTCCGATGTGCTGGTGGTTTTCTCAGCCCCCGCACTCGCCGGCCCATGGCGGCCGCATCCCGCGAACCCGATTCTGATCGACCATCGCATGGCTCGCCCCGGCGGAGCCTTCGTCCGCAACCGCCAGGGCCGAATTCTCCTCCCGGTGCAGGACGGAACGCTGGGTTACGGCGGTGGGCTCGGCCTATCCGAGCTGCTGCGACTCGACCAGCAGACGGTGCGCCTGTCGGCGCCCCGGCCGATCGATGCCAGCGGTGACTGGCCTTATCCGAAGATCCACACGCTCAACCGGGCGGGCCGGCTGGAGGTGATCGACGGGATCGCTGCCGTGCGAAAGCGATCAGGCAAGAAGTAGCGCCTCGTAGCCGGCGCACATCCTGGCCGGCGAATATCTGTCCCGCAGCCGCCGTCCGGCGGCCGCAAGCCTGGCCTTGAACTCCGGCCGCGCAAACAGATCGGCAAGCCCCTTGGCCATGCCGGCAGCGTCAGCCTCGACGAACAGCGCGGCTGGCTCACCGTCCTCCGCGGTCAGCACCTCGCGCATCACGTCGAGGTTGCTCGCCACGATCGGCAGGCCGGAAATCGCCGCTTCGACGCATGCGAGACCGAAGGTCTCGGTCATCGACGGAAACGCGTAGGCATCGCCGGACGCGAGGAATTCGAAGATGCGCGCCGGAGGAACCTCGCCGACGAGATGCAGGCGACCGGCCACGCCGCGGCTCTCGGCAAAAGCGACGAGCGTCTCGCGCTCCGGCCCCGCGCCGGCGAGCGCAACATGGACATCAGGCAATTGGTCGAGCGCCCCGACAAGCGCGATCTGGTTCTTCATGCGTGTCAGCCGCCCGGACGAAACGGCCAGCCATACGTCCTGCGGCAGGCCGAAGGCGGCACGTGCGGCCGTCTTGTCGAATTCCTCGCCCGGTGCGGGCACGCCGTGATCGATGCGGCGGATACGCCGCCGGTAGGATTGCGGGTAGCGATCGAATTGTGCTTCCGTCCAGCCGGAATTGACGACATTCGCCTGGTAAAGGCCGGCCATCCCCATCAGCTTGTCGATCTGCGAGAGAAGACCCATCACGCCCTTGCTGTGCGGGGCGCCGCTCTGGTTTGCGACGATGTGCCTAACGCCGGCCAGCCGGGCGCCGATCGTGCCGAAGATGTTGCCGTAGTGCTGGTAGGTGATGACGGCGTCGGGCCGCGTCGCGCGCAGATAGTGCGCCAGGCCGATGGTTGCCCGCATCTGTCCGGGTAGTCCGCGCGGAGGTTCCGTGAGTATGAAATCCGCATGGGGATCGCCGTCGTAAGCTTCGGTCTTCCGGTACATGAAGACGGTGCGCACATCATGCCCGCGGGCGCGCAATCCTTCGCCCACCATGTCGGAGATGCGTTGCGCTCCCGCGGCCTCCGCCTGGGTCTGCACTTGGATGATCCTCACGTGCGCCCTCTCGGGAGCGCTTGGGGCACGAGCCCGATCCTGTCGAGCGACAGGCCGAGAACCGACGGATTGATGCCGATTCTGCGCCGGGCGATCGACACCCCGAAGGCCGTCCAGGCGACGACGGTTCCGGCGATGCTGAGCGCCGCCCCGATCGGCCCGAGATAGTAGGTTGCGACGGCCGTCACGCAAAGCCCGACGATGTTGACGACCACAAGCACCTTGAACAGCGCATGTTGCAGACCGGTCAACTGCAGCAGGATTTCGATCGGGCCGCAGGCGGTGCCGAATGTCGCCCCCATGCCGAAGATGATGAGCGTTGCCCTCATGGTCGGCGTCGCATAAGCCGGGTTGAAGATCGACAGGATGAGATTGCCGAAAAACCAGAACGCCGCCAGCACGCAGAGCGCAATGGCCGAGCCGCCGAGCGCTGCAAGGCTGGTGATGCGCTGCACATGGGCCCTGTCGCCGCTGTAGAAGGCGGCCGATATCTGCGGGGCGAGCGCCTGGTTGATGCCGTTGAGGGCAAGGGTGACGAAACGCGTGGTCCGATCCGCCACGAAGATGGCGCCGGCGGCTTCAGGGCCCAGGATCATCGCCACGAGCAGGGTGCTGACCTGGCCAAGAGCTGGCGGCAGCGAGGTGACGCCCCACAGGCCGAGCGTGACGGTCTTGAATTCTTGCTTTTGTCCTTCCGTGAGACGGCCGCGGTCGGCACGCGCGGTATCGCGCACCAGAGCCACCGTTTGCGGGACGACGGAGAGGATCAGCAGCAAGGCCGTCAGGTACGTCGCCGCCACCGCGCTCATTTTGACATCCAGGACATGGAGAACGAGAACGGCGACGATCGTCGCCGCGCGCCAGATGATGTCCCGCGGCAACAGGCCGGATATCAGCGCGTTCTTGGCCCGGAATGCGCCGGAGGTGAATTCGGACCAGCCGAGCGAGAAGGACAGCACCGCGGCTGCCACGCATAGCGGGAGCCATTCGGGCGCTCCCCTGCCAGCGAATGGCAGGAACCCCACCACGATCACGAGCAGGCTGGTGGCGATAAGCCCGGCCAGCGCCACCAGAATGGCGCGGGCCATCAGCCCGTGAGCCGAGCCGAGGTCGCCCAACCCGGCATATTGCGGCCAGAACCTGAGCACGGTGCTTTGCTGGCCTACCGACGCGAAGAAGGAGACCAGGCTCGCGCCGGCGTAGGTCGCGCTGTAAAGGCCGAACTGCCGCTCGTCCGTCACCATCGCCACCGCCACGAACATGAGGAAGGACAGGCCAGCGCTGGCAAGCTTGATGATGCCGGCGACGGCGCCGCTCCTGGCGAGGGCCGCGACCGACATGCGCATGTCGGTCGCCGGACTGGCCTGCCCGTCCAAGCCAGCGTCGCGGTTGCCTGTGATGTCGTCCAACTTCGCCTCCTGAGACGACCGGCTGTGGCTTGTCCCTTAGCCTGCGCGCCGTCGCTCAAAACCCGGCCCCTGAATAGAGCAAAAGTCCGCATTTGCGCCAGTGCGAACGCTTCGCATGGTTACCGGCACCGCCCGGCACGGATCGCATCGTCTCAGCTCCACCCTTAACGGATGGCTAACGATAATCCTTAATAATGTGGAGACGAGTGAGGTCGTGAGGTCGCGGCTCCGCACGAGGAAAATGATGAAGCCAGCCAGGATCGACGAACGCACTCTTCCGCCGCTGTTCGACATAGGTGCCGTGTGGGCCATCCTGTGGGCGCGTCGTTTGATGGTGCTTGCCGTCGCCGGCGCGGCAGTGCTGCTGGCGCTTTCCTATCTTGCGGTGACGAAGCCGAGCTACACGGCAACCGCCTCGATACTGATCGACCCCCGCGACACGCGCGCGACCAATTTCAACAACGTGCTCCCGGGAATCGGATCTGACAGCGCCGCCATTGCCAGCCAGGTCTTCGTCATCCAGTCGCCTGACCTGCTGGGCTCGGTTTTCAAGAACCAGAAGCTCGACAGCGATCCGGAATTTGGCGGCGCCGGCCTGATGTCGCGTCTGTTGTCGCTGTTCGGAGCCGGCGCGACCTCGCCGCAGGATACCGCCTTCAAGCGTTTCCAGGGCAAGGTGTCGGTGGAGCGCGAAGGGCTCACCTACGTCATCAATGTCAGCTTCACCTCGCCCTCGCCTGAAAAGGCCGCGCGCATCGCCAATGCCATTGTCGACCAGTACCGGGCGGGCCTGGTGGGAGAACGCGAAACCGCCAACAGCGATGTCAACACGCTACTGACCGACAGAATCTCCGGCCTGCAGAAGGATGTCAGCGACGCCGAGCGGGCGGTCGAGGATTTCAAAGCGAAACACAACATCCTGAATTCGACCGATGGCGGCACGCTGCAGTCGCAGCTCGATCAGCTTACGAGCCAGTTGATAGCCGCCCAGGGCGACGCCGATCAGGCCAAGGACCGCTACAACCAGGCGCTTGCGGCCGGCAGCTCGCCGGCCGGGCTCGCCAAGCTCGCCGACATTCTTACCTCCACCTCCGCCGTCAAATTGCGCGATGATTACAACCAGCGCGCCGCGGAACTGGCCAGCTTGGAAACCATGTACGGGCCGCGTCACCCGACCATCGGGCGGCTTCAGTCGGAACTGGAGCGGATGAAGCGGCTGATGGCGGCCGAAGCCGATCGCATCAGGCAGCAGTTGAAGGCCAACTACGAACTTGCCGTGCAGAATGTCCAGAAGCTGCAGGACAAGCTCGAGGCGTTGCGCCAGCAGTCGACGAACTCGAACATCGCGCAGGTGCAGTTGCGGCAGCTGGAATCCAAGGCGCAGGCCGCGCGCGCCGTGCTCGACGACTTCCTCAAGCGGGCGCAGGAAACATCCCAGATGCAGGGTGCGCAGACCTCCGAGGCGCGCAAGATCGGCGCGGCCTCGCCGCCTGTGCAGCCGACATGGCCGAAGCCGGTCCTGCTTCTCCTGGTGAGCGCGGTTCTCGGCCTTCTCGCCGGATGCGGCCTCGCATTGGCGCTCGGGCCGATACCGCAGCCGGAGGAAGACCCGCAGGCACCGGCCGATGTCGCGCCGGAGCCGGTCGTGGACCGCAAGGACAGCCCGCCTGTCGCCCCCCGGCCATTGCCGATGCCGGCTAATTTCGGCGAGTACCGCCTGCCCGGCGTCGCCGGCGGCACCGCCTATTCCAACATCAAGGCGATCAGGAAGCAGCTGTTCCAGACCGGGAACGAAACGCTTTCGCTCGCGGTCCTGAAGATCATGCGGCAGATGGTCCTGCACCTCGACGACCATGGCAAACCCTTTGTCATCCTCGTGTCGTCGATCCGCAGCAGCTTCGAGGCAAGGATCGCGGGCGCGATGCTGGGAATGGGCATGCAGCGCGCCGAGCAAAATGTGCTGATGGTGGAAATTGGCGATGACCTGTCGGAGTCGATGACGAGCGGAGCCGGGTTGTTCATCGACGGCGCGACCGGCCTGCGGACCGTCGTATGCAGCTCGGTGGCGGAGAAAGGCCCCGGCGGAGCGGATCGCAACACCTTCCGCGGCATTCTGGCCGAGGCAGGAACCGCCTTCGATTTCGTGCTGGTGATCGCGCCTTCGTTCAACGAGAACGGCTGGAATCCGGAACTCTTCGCCAAGGCCGATCTGGCGCTTGTCGCGCTCGGCCCGTCAGAGCAGCCTTCCGAGGCCGCCAGGCTGCTTGCGCAGCAGTTCGGCGCCGGCCAGATCGGCCGCAGCGCCACCCTTGTCGTCGCGCCGGACAGCGCGCGGCCGGCCGGCACGAGCGACGATCCTCGACAGGCCGGCGAATGGCGCCGCAGCACCGCCGCCAGGGCATAAGCCGTGGAGGCGGTGGATCGATGACATCGCCGCCCAGGCTGTCACGGCGAGATGCGCTCGCGCTTGTCGCCGGAGCCCTCCTTGCCACCTCCCCGCTACCAAAGTCCGCCGCGCTGGCGACGGCCGGTGGCCGCGTACCCTCGCGCGGCTTCAACCTTCCCGGATGGCTCGACCGTGACGGCGGGCTCGCTCCGGCCACGGCGACGCTCGAAAAGCTGCGCCAGGCGGGATTCGAAACGATCCGGCTGCCGGTAAACGGCGATCTCGTCTCCACCGGGGACACGGGCAGGCTTCGCCGCATCCAGAACGGAGTCAGGGACCTCGTCGGCCTGGGCTTTTCCGTCCTCCTCGACATGCATCCCTCGAGCGAGCTGGTGGCGGCTTTCCGCAATGATCCCGAGGCCGCTGGCAGACAGGTGCTTCAGGCTTGGACGGCCCTGCGTGTCATCGTCGCCGACCTGCCGGCGGATTGGGTCTATCCGGAACTGCTGAACGAGCCGCCGATGGAACGGACCCAGTGGCTGGCGCTGCGGGAGCAGATCGCCGCAACGCTCAGAGCAAGCTGTCCGCTCCACACGCTGGTCTGGGGACCAGCGCAGTTCCAGGGCGTCTGGGAAATCGCCGACACGCCGCCGCTCACCGACGACAATCAGATCGCCGCCGTCCACTATTACGCGCCGATGGCATTCACCCATCAGTGCGAGAACTGGGATGCCTCGCCGCTCGCCCGCATCGCGAACCTGCCCTTTCCCGCGAGCAAGGAGATGGCGCCGGTGAGCCAATTGCTTTCAAAGCTGCGCGCGGCGGGCGACGATGAGGCCGCCAACCTCGTCGAGGACGAATTGTCGGCGCCTTGGACGGAAGCGCGGATCGGTGCGGATTTCGCCGATCTCGGGCGCTGGTCCACAACGCATGACTGCACGGTCATGCTGAACGAATTCGGCGTGCTCAATTTCTGCGTGGATGCCGTAAGCCGTGCAGCCTGGGTGCGCGCCGTGCGCAAGGCGGCTGAAGCAAACCATGTGGCGTGGGCTTATTGGGAACTCGATCAGGGTTTCGGCCTCATCAGCAGCAGGCGAAGCGCTGAAGGGTTCGACGACTCTATGATCGCCGCACTCCTTGGAAGTTAAGGAGGACGAACGTGGACGATGGGCGCCGTGGACGCTTGCCGCGACAGGCAATGACCAGAGGAGCCGGCCGGCGATGAGCACGACGCATGCCTATTCGCCGGTCGGATTGGGCGCGCCGGGCCGGGACACGTCCGAAGCCCTGCTGCATGTCGGCACTGCCTTGCTTGTCGTTGCGCTGGCCGTCTCCGCCTTTGCCGTCTGGACCCCGTTCGGGATAGCCGCGACTTTCGTGCTGACGCTGATCATTGCGAACGCGATGCCTTCGGGCGTTCCGGTGCTGATCATCTGCGCCTTCCTCTACCAGAACCTCGTGGTCGCCTGGTTCACCCCCTACATTCCCGACAACGACACCTTCGACGCGCTGCGCGGCACGAACTTCATCATCTTGATGACCGCGTTCGGTATTTTCCTGGCGGCCTCGTTTCAGCACCGCGTCCGGGCGCTGACCGAACTGCGCCCGTGGCTGCTGCTGAGCATCGTGCTCAGCGGAACGGTTTGTTTCTATTTCGCCTTCGGCGTCGTGCATGGCGGCCCGAAGGACGCTGTCGTCTATTTCCGCAACACGATCACGCCGCTCGCCTGCTTTCACGTCGCGGTGCTGGCCGCCAGCCTTTATCCGGTCGACCTGCGCAAGAGCATGCTCTGGCTCGGCGCCGGCGCGATCGTCTATGGCTACTTGGAACTGACCCTCACCATGGATTTCCTCAGCTTCTTCCATGGCGACCTTTACGTCGAGCGCAGCATATCCCGGCAGGTCGAGACCGGAGTGTGGGAGCAGGCGCTCAAGGAAACGGGTTTCGTTTACCGTGGGATCGAGGACGTGATGACCACGACCTTCTTCAACACGCCGCTGTTCAACGACATCCTGCCGAGCGTCTTCCGCATCGGCGGTCCGAACTTCCACCCGATCAGCTATGGCTACGCCTTGAGCATCATATCGGCCTGGCTCCTCTTCAGGGGACGATGGGTGCTGCCTCTCGCGGCCTTGCCGTTGCTGCTTGTCATCGGCTCCAAGGGAGCGACCTTCATGCTCTTCGTCGCGATTGCCGTGCGGCTGATCTACAAACCCTCGCGCGCCGGTCTGGCGCTCACGGCGGTGATAGCGCTAGCCGTGGCCTGGACGACAGCGGCGATCGGCTACGGTGCAACGCATGGCGACTACCATGTGCTCGGCCTGATCGCCGGCATGCGCGACTTCCTGGCCGACCCGCTTGGGCAGGGACTGGGGCTCGGCGGCAACCTGTCGAGCACGAGCATCAATCTCAATTGGCAAAGCGCCCAGGCCGAGGGCGTCGCTTCAGTCCCGGTCGAGAGCGCGGTCGGCGTCATGCTCTACCAGATGGGGGTGGGCAGCCTCGTCTTCTTCGGTTTCCTGGCGGCGCTGCTGGTGGCGTTGCGGCGGCAGCTTATCGAAACCGGCGACCCGGATTTCCTGTTCGGCTTTGTCGGCATCGCCACCATCTCGGCCAACGCCGTGCTGCAGGAAGAGGCGTTCTACTCTCCGCTCGCCCTCGCCTTCTGCCTGTTGCTTGTGGGAATCTCGCTCGGAACACGCTGGCGCTTGGCCGCGGCGGCTCGGGCCGGGGCGCCGGCCTGATTCGGGAACCGGCAAGCTTCCGTTTCCGTGTCGTTCAGGAGCCGAACAGCACCATTTCGGTGAACGTCAGGTCTCCCGGCGCAGGCGATTTCGGACCCTTGAAATACTTCAGGCCCTTCTTCGGAAAATATTTGCCGGACAGACCGGCAACCGGGCCCATGGCATCGACGAGGCAAAGCAGCTTCCCGCGCCGCAGGAGAAAGCGGCCGACGGCCCCGGCGCAGTGGACCAGGTCCGCGTGGGAGCGGCAGTAGACGACCTGGCAGCACGGGATGAGACCGTGCAAAATCCGTCGCGGCTTCAGCACCAGGGGCAACACCAAACCGTCGCAAAGGCAGATCAGCGAAAGACAGCCCAGCGCGGCGTGTTCCAGGAGTATGTATCTTTCATTGTCGGTTAGCTCAGTCATTTCGGCGAGGTCCGGACGGGCTTCCAGCACGCGGTCCGGGCGCGGCATCGCGTTCAGGACGGGAAGGAAGGCGACCTGTCCGCCGGAAAACAGGCGAAACCCGAACGCTTTGTTGAGCTTCAACGTCCCGGGCGACGGGGAAATGTTGGTGTAGACAACGTCCTTGCGCATGATGACCGTCGCGATCATCCTGCTGGCATAGGGCCGGAACTCGGCGTCGACGGACCAGCTCGAGAGATTGCAGCGGATTTCGTCGCCCTCCGCACTCCTGTGCCTGGCATAGAGCGTAAGCACGGCGCCGACGATCCGGCCCGACTTCTCGAGGACAAAACCGTAGCGCGGGAAATCGCCGACCACGGGCCGCCGCGACAAGCGGGTCAGAGCCTCTATCCAATAGCCGCGGCTGCGCTCCGGAAAGCCCCTGTGCAGGCAATCCGCCACGCCTTCCCAATCCCCCTCGTCGAAGGGTCGGCAGCCGACACCGGGAGGGAATGCACCGAGAACCGCCATAATCGACTCAAGAAAAAGGTACCAAATATGTCGAGGTCCGGATTATCCTGACGATCGATTACTAACGAATTACACCGGTATCGAAGCCAATTTTATTGGCGGCATTTGCCTGGACCGTGTAGTGCGCTTCCACCTACAACTGGTCGCCACAATTCTACAACCCTTAGGGTGGGTTATAAATGTAGAATTGACTAAAATAATCATTTGTTTTGCTCGATTCTGGCCGGCGGAGGTCCTTCCTGCGCAGAAGCGCCTCGCCAACCCAGCACGCCACAACGGCGGTCGCCGTGACGGCGGAAGTCCGCCGGCAACTGTTATCAAGCGGCCAGGGCCCGGCGCTGTCCTCGTGCATCTGAGGCAACTCCAGGTTCGACCGTGGAGGCAAAATTTCTACCCAACCCGCTTGTGCTCACTCATAAGTGAATATAATCTTCACAAGAGAAGATTGAGGGAGGATCGATCGCGCCTGGCTCCGGCTTTGCCAGGATGGCGCGGCCTATGCTCCGGCAACGGACGAACAGGATCATGACCAGCTTCCCGCCCACCGTCGGCGTCGCCTCGACTCGACCCTCCGACATCCCAGCCGATCATGCCGAGCTGCCGGTATGGAACGCCGAAAACTGGTTCTATGAAGACTGGCCGGTCGGCCAGAAGATCCGCTCGCTCCGGCGCACCATGGCCGAAGGCGACAGCCATCTCTTCAACGCCCTGGTGCTCGACATCCATCCTTACGTCCAGGACCAGATGTTCGCCGAGCGCGAAGGCATTTTCGGCAGGCGCCTGGTGGCTGGCGCGTTCGTGTTCTCCGCCGGGCTCGGCCTCGTCGCCACCAATTGCGTCAACGCCTTTTCCTACGGCTACGACAAGCTGCGCTTCATCAAGCCGGTCTTCATCGGCGACACCATCTATTCGATCCGCACCAATATGGAGAAAAAGCCCCGCTACCGCGACATGGGGCTGATCCGCGCCAGCTACGAGGTATTCAAGGGCGAAGGCGAGCTGGTGCTCTACTGCGAACATCTGCAGACGGTGAAATACCGGAATCCGGCCGACTTCGCCGGCAAGACGGAGAAGTGATCATGGCTGCCGGCCTGCCGCTGTCCGGCCTTGTCGTTGTCGACATGAGCCAGTTCCTGTCGGGACCCTACTGCTCGCTGAGGCTGCTCGACCTCGGCGCCCGAGTGATCAAGATCGAGCGGCCCGATGGCGGCGACCTGTCGCGACGGCTCTATCTCAGCGACACCGAGATCGGCGGCGATTCCACCATCTTCCACGCCATCAACCGGGCCAAGGAAAGTTTTGCCGTCGACCTGAAGAACGAGGACGATCTGAAAGCGCTGCGCGGCCTGCTCGCCAAAGCCGATGTCCTGATCCAGAACTTCCGCCCGGGCGTCATCGAGCGGCTCGGCCTCGACTATGAGCATGTGCGCTCGCTCAACCCGCGCCTGGTCTATGCCTCGATCAGCGGCTATGGCGAGGAAGGCCCATGGGTGAAGCGTCCCGGCCAGGATCTGCTCGCCCAGGCGCGCTCGGGCGTCATGTGGCTGAACGGCGACGAGGATCAGGGTCCGGTGCCGTTCGGCCTGGCGATCGCCGACATGCTGGCGGGCGCGGCCTGCGCGCAAGGCATCCTCGCAGCCCTTGTCCGGCGCGGCATCACCGGCGAAGGCGGCCATGTCGAGACCAGCCTGTTCGAGGCGTTGATCGATTTCCAGTTCGAGGTGCTGACGACCCATCTCAACGACGGCCGGCGGCTGCCGCGCCGCTCGTCCTTCCACAGCGCCCATGCCTATCTGGCGGCGCCCTACGGCGTCTATCCGGCAAAGGACGGTTTCCTGGCGATCGCCATGACGCCGATCCCGAAACTCGCCGACCTGCTGGAGATCGAGGCATTGGCGCCCTACCGCGACCAGCCGGCGACCTGGTTCACGGCGCGCGACGAGATCAAGGCAATCATTGCGCAGCGCATCGCGCAAAGGTCGGTCGACGAATGGCTGGCGGTCCTCGAGCCGGCCGACATCTGGTGCGCGAAGGTGCTGAACTGGAAGGAAGTGCTGGAGAGCGACGGCTTCAAGGCGCTCGACCTGTTGCAGACCGTGACGCGCGAGGACGGTGTCTCGATCGACACCACCCGGTCGCCGCTCAGGATCGACGCCGTGCGCGCCAAGGTCGAGCGGGCGGCGCCGCGCGTCGGCGAGCACAGCGCAAAGATCCGCAAGGAGTTCGGCCTGTGACGTCGCTCAAGGGCATGACCTGGAACCATCCGCGCGGCTACGACCCGATGGTCGCCTGCTCAAGACTGTGGAACGAAAAGACCGGCGTTTCGATCGAATGGGAGAAGCGCTCGCTGCAGGATTTCGAATCCTTCCCGGTCGAGGAGCTCGCTCGTGCCTATGACCTGATCGTCATCGATCATCCGCATGTCGGCCAGATCACCGCCGAAAAATGCCTGGCGCCGCTCGACGTGCCGGGCCGGGAGAAGGAGCGCGAGGCGCTGGCGAAGGCAAGCGTCGGCCGCTCCTATCCGAGCTACACCTGGCGGGGGCGGCAATGGGCCTTTCCGATCGATGCCGCAACCCAGGTGCAGGCTTGGCGGCCCGATCTGATCGACGCCGCGCCGAAGATCTGGACCGAGGTGCTGGAGCTTGCCCAACAGGGCCGCGTGCTCCTGCCGCTCAGGCCGCCGCACTCGCTGATGTGCTTCTTCACGCTGGCCGCCGATCTCGGCCGGCCCTGCGCCGTCGATGGCCCGGGCGACATGGCCGATCCGGAGACCGGCGAGACCGTCTTCGAAATGCTGCGCGAGATCGCGGCGCTCGTTGATCCCGAATGCCTGGCGATGGACCCGATCGCGGTGTTCGAAAAGATGGCCGAGGCCGGCTCGCGTATCGCTTGCGCGCCGCTGATCTACGGCTACGTACCCTACGCGACTGCAGGCTTCCGCCCGAACCGGCTCTTCTTCTGCGACATGCCGACTGTGGGCGGTAACGGCCCGGTCGGCTCCGCGCTCGGCGGCACCGGCATCGCCGTCTCGGCCTTCTCCACTGCCGCCGAGGAAGCGATCGACTTCGCCTACTGGATCGCCAGCGGCGAGGTGCAACGTGGGCCCTATGCGGCAGCCGGCGGCCAGTCCGGCCATGCCGCCGCCTGGGAGGACGAGGCCGTCAACGCCGCGACCGGCGACTTCTATCGCGGCACGCGGCCAACGCTGGAAGGCGCCTGGGTGCGCCCGCGCCATGCCGGCTACATGGCGTTCCAGCAGGCCGCGTCCGACCGCATCAATGAAGGGCTTGCCGGTAGGCAGGACGCCCGGCCGGTCGTCGTCGACATCAATCGCCTGTTCCGGGAGAGTTTCGCGCCCGCCGTTGCGGCCGGCTAATACATTCGCGCATCGGCGCTGTGCTTACAGCCGCCAGAGCTTCTTCGCGTTGCCGGACAAGAGCTTCGTGCGCTCGGTGTCGCTCGCGCCGGCAATGAGTGCGTGCGTCGCCGCGACCCAGCCGAGCAGCCCGCCGCCGAGTGTGCAGACCGGCCAGTCGCTGCCCCACACGACGCGGTCCCAGCCAAAACTTCCGATCGTGTGCTCGACATAGGGCCGCAGCGTCTCGACGGTCCAGGTCGCGGGATCGGCATAGGCGACGACCCCGGAGATCTTGCCGACGACGTTGGGGCGCCGTGCGATCTCGGCGATCTGCTCGCGCCAGGGATGCTCGGCCCTGCCCTTGACGTCGGGCACGCCGCAATGATCAAGCACGAACTGCACGTCCGGCGCCAGATCGACCAGCGCGATCGCCTGCTTCATCTGCCTCGGCAGCACGCAGAGATCGAACGTCAGCCCGCTGCCGGCGATACGCTTGATGTTTTCACGAAAAAGCGCGCCCTCGGAAACGTCGTCGGGCACCACATGCAGCACGCGGCGGAAACCCTTGACGAAGGGATCGGCCTTCACCTTGTCCAGCCAGGCGGCGAAGCCCGGCTCTTCCGGCCGGCACGAGACGATCGCGCCTCGCACAAGGCTGCCGGGCTGCTCCGACAATCCTTCGGTGTGAGCCGTCTCCGCCTCTATATCGGCCGGATCGACGTCGACCTCCATGTGCAGCGCCAGCTCAATGCCGGCGCGGCGCGCCTCGGTGGCGTATTCATCGTGAGAGAAGTCGCGGTCGAGCGCCGGCACGCCGGCTAGCCACGGATAGCGCAGCGCCGCCTTGTCGATAAGGTGCAGGTGCGTGTCGACGATCATGGCTTCCTCCCCAGTAGCGGTTATGTATGTCGCCCAAAAAGCGCAGTGGTTTTGGGAAAACGACATGCATCAGAACATTCACTCGATCATCTCACGGGAGAATTCATCATTCAAATAAGAATTACATCCGCATCTTCACATCCGAGCCGGCGAGCTGCGACAGCTTTGCCGCGGCGGCCTGCAGCAGCGCGATCGTCCTGGTGATATCGGGCGCGGCGGGCGCGTTGACCAGGGTGATATAGGGGATCGTCAGCGCTGCGATGCCGCGCCCGTCCGAGCCGATCACCGGCGCCGACAGGTTGTAGACGCCGGCCGTCTGCAGAGAGGCCATCATCTCGTAGCCGCGTTCGCGTATCTGGTCGAGACGGGCGAAGAAGTCGGGCGACTGCTTCATCTCCTCATTGGTGCGCAGATGCTCCGCGATCATCATCTCGCGCTCTTCAGGCGAGCGGAACGCCAAGAGCACGTGCCCAGAGCCGGTGTCGAACAGGCTGATATGCGAGCCGACGCGGATCGAGATGCCCCAGTAGTGCGGCGCCTCCTGCTGCGCGATAACCACCGCGTTGCCGCGGTCGAACACCACGAGCTGGTTCGCCTGCCACGAGGTCTCGGCCAGCTCGCGCATGATCGACGTCGCGTAGGAGACGAGCCGGCGCACCGGCGCATGCAGCTGCGCCAGGCCGAACAGCTTCAAGGTCAGCGAGTAGCGGTCGCCCTCGGGCCGGGTGACGTAGCCGCGTTTCACCAGCCGGTCGAGCATCCGGTAGAACTCGTTCGGGCTGCGGTCCAGCCGCTTGGCGATCTCGGCCTGCGTCAGGCCACCATCGACGCTCGCCAGCAGCTCCAGGATGTCCAGCCCCTTGTCGAGAGCCGGCGCGCGATAGCGGTCTTCCTCGTCTTCCTGCACCGGACGCCTCTCTGGTGAATTTCAATTTTCATATACGCAAGAGGCCGCCCATTGGAAAGAAGTTTCGCCTTGACGGCCTATAAATATTTTGTTTGCATATGAATGAAGCGCTGAGCTTCAGGTCACGGACGGCGCATTGCCGCCCCAGGGAGGATATTCATGAACAGACTGCTTTCCGGCGTCGCCGCCGGCGCATTGCTCATGGCATCGGGCGCGGCATTCGCGGCCGACCTGCCGGGCAAGTTTCCCGGCGTCACCATCGACGCCAAGCTGATCGGCGGCCAGCAATATGAGAAGCTCTACGAGCGCATCGGCGAGTGGGAGAAGGCGACCGGCGCCAAGGTCAACGTCATCTCCAAGAAGAACCACTTCGACCTCGACAAAGAGATCAAGTCGGACATCGCCTCCAACTCGATCACCTGGTGCGTCGGCTCCAACCACACCTCGTTCGCGCCGCAATATCCGGGCATCTATACCGACCTCGCCAAGCTGCTGCCGAAGGAGGAGATCGACGCCTTCGTGCCGGCCAACATCGCGGCCGGAACGCTGGACGGCAAGCTGGTGATGCTGCCGCGCGCGCAATTCGACGTCTCCGCGCTCTATTACCAGAAGAGCCTCTATCAGGACGAAGCCAAGAAGAAGGCCTACAAGGAGAAGTACGGCGAGGATCTCGCGCCGCCGGACACGTTCGACGAGATGGCCCAGCAGGCGGAATTCTTTGCCAGCCCGCCCGACTTCTACGGCACGCAATATGCCGGCAAGGAAGAGGCGATCAACGGCCGCTTCTACGAGATGGTGATCGCCGACGGCGGCGAATATCTCGACAAGGACGGCAAGCCGGCCTTCAACTCCGAAGCCGGCGTCAAGGCGCTCGACTGGTTCGTCAAGCTCTACAAGGCCAAGGCCGTGCCCGCCGGCACGACCAACTATCTGTGGGATGACCTCGGCCAGGGCTTCGCCTCCGGCACCGTGGCGATCAACCTCGACTGGCCGGGCTGGGCCGGCTTCTTCAACGACCCGAAATCGTCCAAGGTCGCGGGCAATGTCGGCGTCAAGGTGCAGCCCAAGGGCTCGTCGGGCAAGCGTTCCGGCTGGTCCGGCGCGCACGGCTTCTCGGTGACCGAGAACTGCGCCAATAAGGAGGCCGCCGCGTCGCTCGTCTGGTGGCTGACCAATGAAGACAGCCAGAAGCTCGAAGCCGCGGCCGGCCCGCTGCCCACCCGCACCAAGGTGTGGGAATGGGACCTCGAGCAGGCGAAGTCCGATCCCTACAAGACCGAAGTGCTGCAGGCCTTCCAGGAAGCCGCCAAGAACGCCTTCCCGGTGCCGCAGACGCCGGAATGGATCGAGATCTCCAACGCGGTCTATCCGGAGCTGCAGGCCGCGATCCTCGGCGACAAGACCTCCAAGCAGGCGCTCGACGACGCTGCCGCCAAGGCGACGCAGATCCTCCAGGACGCCGGCAAGCTCTAATGCATGTCGCCCAAAAGTGCGCAGCGATTTTGGGTGAACGACATGCATCAGAACAAGGGCTTAAAGCGCGTCGCTTGGAGTTCGTTTCGAAGCGACGCGCTTTAAGCGCCATCCCGCCTGCGGCGCTGGTCCTCGCGACCAGCGCCGCTTGTTGCCTGATGCGGCCGCCATGCGATGATCGCCGGCCGCACAAACACATTTGGGAAAATTGAATGACGGCCAAGCGGCTTTCCGCGCCAACCTTGCTTCTGCTGCCGGCCGTGCTCGTGCTGGCAGCTGTGGTGGTCGTGCCGCTGTGCCTGTCTTTCTACTCCAGCTTCACGCCGTTCAGGCTGACGCGGCCGGAGACCTTCTTCACCTTTATCGGCCTGCGCAACTACCGCAACATCCTGTCCGACGCGAATTTCTGGTGGGCCTTCGGCCGCACCGTGCTCTTGCTCACCATCGCGCTCAATCTCGAGATGCTGCTGGGGCTCGGCCTCGCGCTACTGGTGGAGAAGGCCAGCCGCGGCCAGCGGCTGCTGCGCACCATCATGATGTTCCCGATGATGTTCTCGCCGATCCTGGTCGGCTTCCAGTTCAAGTTCATGTTCAACGACAATA
This sequence comes from Mesorhizobium sp. ORS 3324, assembly GCA_000824825.2. Lineage (GTDB taxonomy): Bacteria > Pseudomonadota > Alphaproteobacteria > Rhizobiales > Rhizobiaceae > Mesorhizobium. The sequence continues at coordinate 420,788 of LM655170.1, read as the reverse complement.
TCGGGCTGGTGAACAATGCCTTGCAGTCGCTTGGGCTGACGCAGGACGCGATCCCCTGGCTGATCGAAGGCCATCTCGCCTTCATCGCCATTTCGATCGCCGAGATCTGGTCGTCGACCTCGATCTTCGCGATCCTCATCCTTGCCGGCCTGCTTGCCATGCCGAAGGAGCCGGTCGAGGCGGCGCGCGTCGACGGCTGCACACCCTGGCAGACCTTCCGCTATGTGACCTGGCCCTTCATCATGCCCTTTGCCTACATCGCCATGACCATCCGCTCGCTCGACGTCGCGCGCGCCTACGACATCGTCAAGATCATGACGGATGGCGGCCCGGCCGGCCGCACGGAACTGTTGTGGACGCTGGTGGCACGCACCGCCTACAGCGACGCGCGCATGGGCGTCGCCAACGCGATGGCCTATTTCTCGATCCTGCTGTCGATCATCTTCACTGTCTATTTCTTCAAGAAGCTCGCCGCGGCGCGCACCCAGATCGGCGCGGAGTGGTGAGAATGGACGCCAACGCATCCGCCCGCCTGAAGCGCCGCGCTGGCGTTGTCGCGCACCGCGTCGGCCTGTTCCTCGCCATGCTTCTGATCTGCCTGCCCGGCATCTGGATCGTGCTGTCCTCGCTGCGGCCGACGGTCGAGATCCTCGCCAAGCCGCCGGTCTGGATTCCGCAGCAGGTCTCGCTCGACGCCTACATCGCCATGTTCAGCGGCGTCGGCAAGGGCGGCATTCCCGTCCTCGACTATTTCCGCAACTCGCTGATCATCTCGGTCACCTCGACCGTCATAGCCATCGCCATCGGGATGGCCGGCGGCTACGCCTTCGCGCGCTACCGTTTCCGCGGCAAGTCGGCGATGTTCCTCGGCCTGATGCTGACGCGCACCGTGCCCGGCATCGCGCTCTCCCTGCCGCTGTTCTTCGTCTATGCCCGGCTCGACATCATCGACACGCATTTCGGCCTGATCCTGGCCTATGTCGCGCTCAATGTGCCCTTCACCATATGGCTGATCGACGGCTTCTTCCGCCAGGTGCCGAAGGATCTCGCCGAGGCCGCGCAGATCGACGGCTGCACGCGCTGGCAGGCCTTCTGGCAGGTCGAGTTTCCGCTCGCCGGACCGGGCATCGCGTCTGCCGGCATCTTCGCCTTCCTCACTTCCTGGAACGAGTTCGCGCTGGCTTCGCAACTGACACGCTCGATCAATTCGAAGACGCTGCCTGTCGGGCTGCTCGACTATACCGCCGAATTCACCATCGACTGGCGCGGCATGTGCGCACTGGCCGTGGTGATGATCATTCCGGCGCTTGTCCTCACCTTCATCGTGCAAAAACACCTCGTCGGCGGCCTGACCTCCGGCGCGGTGAAAGGTTGATCCGATGGCGATTGTCTCGCTCAAGAAACTGACCAAGCGTTACGGCAACATGGAAATCGTGCACGGCATCGACCTCGACGTCGCCGACCGCGAGTTCATCGCGCTCGTCGGGCCGTCCGGCTGCGGCAAGTCGACCACGCTGCGCATGATCGCCGGGCTCGAGGACATCTCCGCCGGCACGATCGAGATCGGCGACCGCATCGTCAACGACCTGCCGCCGCGCTCGCGCAACATCTCGATGGTGTTCCAGTCCTATGCGCTTTATCCGCATATGACAGTGCGAGAAAATCTAGGCTTCTCGCTGAAGATCGCCGGCGCGCCGAAAGAGGAGATGGACCGCCGCGTCGCCGAGGCGTCGGCCATTCTCGGCCTCGACGCGCTGCTCGAGCGCCGTCCGTCCCAGCTTTCCGGCGGCCAGCGCCAGCGCGTCGCCATGGGCCGCGCCATTGTGCGCGATCCGGACGTCTTCCTGTTCGACGAGCCGCTCAGCAATCTCGACGCCAAGCTGCGCACGCAGATGCGCACCGAGATCAAGAAGCTGCACGCCAAGGTCAAATCCACCGTCATGTATGTCACGCATGACCAGGTCGAGGCGATGACGCTCGCCGACCGTATCGTCATCATGCGCGACGGCAACATCGAGCAGGTCGGCACGCCGGACGAGGTCTTCCAGCGGCCGGCGACGCGCTTCGTGGCGGGCTTCATCGGCTCGCCGCCGATGAACCTGCAGGAGGCGACCGTGGACGGCGGCAAGATCGTCTTCGCCAGCGGCCAGAGCCTGCCGCTGCCCGGTCGGTTCAAGGCCAGGGTGAGCGCCGGTGACAAGGTGGTGTTCGGCCTGCGTCCCGACGACCTCTATCCGGCGGGTCACGGCTTGCATTCGGGCGATGCCGCGGACGTCCACGAGATCGAACTGCCGGTGACGGTGACCGAGCCACTCGGCAACGAAACGCTGGTGTTCGCCGAATTTGACCGCCGCGACTGGGTCTCGCGCATGCTGAACCCCAGGCCACTGAAGGCGGGCGACCGCGTCGCCATGCACTTCGACCTGTCGCAGGCGCATCTCTTTTCCGCGGAAACCGGCAAATCCTTGAGGCGCTGACGATGGCCAAGATCGAGAAAGTCGAGCTTTCAATGGTCGATCTGGTGCCGAAGGTGAAGCGCACCGACGCCATCCAGAGTTTTGTCAGCCAGGAGACGCCGATCGTCACCATCACCGATGCCGATGGCGCGGTCGGCATGGGCTACAGCTACACGATCGGCACCGGCGGCTCCTCGGTGATGCGGCTTCTGGCCGACCATCTTGCGCCGCAGCTGATCGGTGAGGACGCTGACCGGATCGAGGCCATCTGGCACGATCTCGAATTCGCCACCCATGCCACCACCATCGGCGCCATCACGGCCATCGCGCTCGCCGCCATCGACACTGCGCTCTGGGATCTTCGGGCGAAGAAGCAGAAGCTGCCGCTCTGGAAGCTCGCCGGCGGCGCCAAGGACCGCTGCCCGCTCTACACGACCGAAGGTGGATGGCTGCACATCGATACGGCAGCACTCGTCGAGGATGCGCTGGCTGCGAAAGAGAAAGGCTTCACCGGCTCCAAGGTCAAGATCGGCAAGCCGCATGGCTCGGAAGACTTTGCGCGACTGTCTGCGGTGCGCAAGGCGGTCGGCGACGGCTACGAGATCATGACCGACTGCAACCAGGGTTTTTCCGTCGATGAAGCCATCCGCCGCGCCGAGCGGCTGCGCGAGCTCGACCTCGCCTGGATCGAAGAGCCGCTGCCGGCCGACGACATCGACGGCCATGTGCGGCTGTCGAATGCGACCGCGACGCCGATTGCCGTCGGCGAGTCGCTTTATTCGATCCGCCATTTCCGCGAATATATGCAGAAGGGTGGCTGCAACATCGTCCAGGTCGATGTCGGCCGCATCGGCGGCATCACGCCCTGGCTGAAGGTGGCGCATATGGCGGAAGCCTTCGACATGCCGATCTGCCCGCATTTCCTGATGGAACTGCATGTCAGCCTGGCCTGCGCCGTGCCGAACGGCAAATATGTCGAATATATTCCGCAGCTGGATGAGCTGACGGGCAACAAGATGGCGATCGAGAACGGCCATGCGCTGGCGCCGAGCGAGCCGGGCCTCGGCATCGACTGGGATTTCGATGCGCTCAAGGCGCGCAGCATCGCCGAATTCAGCGCGACCGTCACCGAAGGGAGGAACTGAGATGCAGCGAATGGGCATGGTGCTTGGCCTCAAGCCGGAGAAGGTAGAGGAATATGTGCGCCTGCACGCCGCCGTCTGGCCGGATGTGCTGAAGACGATCTCCGCCTGCAACATCAAGAACTACTCGATCTATCTCAAGCGGCCGGAGAACCTGCTGTTTTCCTATTTCGAATATCATGGCACCGACTACGCGGCCGACATGGCCAGGATGGCCGCCGACCCCAAGACCCAGGAGTGGTGGGCGCTCTGCATGCCTTGCCAGGAGCCCCTGCCGACCAGGCACGAGGGTGAATGGTGGGCGATGATGGATGAAGTCTTCCACCATGACTGACGCCTTCGATCCCGTCTCGCTGGCGCAGTCCTGGTCAAGGCCTGCGAAGGCACGTCCGATCGTCACCTTCGGCGCCGGCTCGATCGTCGGCGATGCGCATTTCCCGGCCTATCGCAAGGCCGGATTTCCGGTCGCCGGCCTTTACGATCCGGATCAGGCCAAGGCGCAGACGCTTGCCGCGAAATGGGGCGTGACGGCGTTCGGCTCGGCGGATGAGGCGGCCGCCGTCAAGGATGCGATCTTCGATCTGGCGACCCCGCCCGGCCGGCACGCCGAGGTGCTGAAGGTCCTGCCCGATGATGCCGTCGCATTGATCCAGAAGCCGATGGGCAATTATCTCGGCGAGGCGACCGAGATCCTCGAAATCTGCCGCGCCAAGAAGCTCAAGGCGGCGGTGAATTTCCAGCTTCGCTTCGCGCCGATGATGCTGGCGCTGAAGGACGCGATCGCCAAGGGCTGGCTCGGCCAGGTCGTCGACTTCGACGCCTGGCTGGCGCTCGCCACGCCATGGCAGCTCTGGGAATTCCTGCTCAAGGCGCCGCGCGTCGAGATCGCCATGCATTCGATCCACTACCTCGACCTGATCCGGCAGCTCCTCGGCGATCCGAAGGGCGTGCACGCCAAGACCCTCGGCCATCCCAACCACGCGGTCGCGCAGACCCGCACCAGCGCCATTCTCGACTATGGCGAGGTGGTGCGCTGCGCGCTCTCGATCAACCACGACCACAAGTTCGGCCGCCGGCACCAGGCCTGCGAGTTCCGCATCTGCGGCACCGAGGGCGCCGCCTATGTCAAGCTCGGCCTCAATCTCGACTATCCGCGCGGCGAGCCCGACGTGCTGGAGATCTATCCAAAAGGCGGGTCGGACTGGGTGAGTGTGCCGCTCACCGGCGAATGGTTCCCGGACGCCTTTGTCGGGCGCATGGCCAATGTCCAGCGCTTCGCGTCCGGCGAGGACAGCGAGCTGATCAGTTCCGTCGAGGATGCCTGGAACACGATGGCGCTGGTGGAAGCCGCCTATAAATCGAGCGCCGCACCGGCGACGCCGCTCGCCGCAAAACCGTAAGGAACGGCATGGAACAGGTCACCTATTTCGAGGACTACGCGATCGGCTCGTCGCGGCTGACCAGCGGCCGCACGATCACCGAGACGGACTTCGTCGTCCATGCCGGACACACCGGCGATTTCTTTCCGCACCACATGGATGCCGAGTTCATGAAGACGACGCCCTTCGGGCAGCGCATCGCTCATGGCACGCTGGTGTTTTCGGTCGGCGTCGGTCTGACGGCGAACGTGATCAACCCCGTCGCCTTCTCCTACGGCTATGACAGGCTGCGCTTCATCAAGCCGGTGTTCATCGGCGACACGATCCGCACGCGCACGACGATCGCCGCGAAGGAGGACGATCCGAAACGCCCGGACTCAGGGCGCGTCATCGAACGCGTCGAGGTCATCAACCAGCGCGACGAAGTCGTACTCGCCGCCGATCACATCTACATCGTCGAGCGGCGTCCCCGACTCGGCTGAAAGACGGAGACAAAAACAACATGGCTGATCTGACGGGAAAAATCGTTGTCGTTACCGCGGCGGCGCAGGGCATCGGTCGGGCAAGCGCGCTGGCTTTTGCCAAAGCCGGCGCCACTGTTCACGCCACCGACATCAACGAAGCCGCGCTGGCCGAGCTCAACGGCAATGAAGGCATCGTAGCCCGCAAGCTCGATGTGCTGAACGACGAGGCCGTGAAGGCCGTCTTCGCCGAGATCGGCCGCGTCGACGTGCTGTTCAACTGCGCCGGCTTCGTCCATTCCGGCTCGATCCTCGAGATGAAGGACGAGGACCTCGACTTCGCCTTCAATCTCAACGTGCGCGCCATGATCCGCACCATCCGCGCCGTGCTGCCCGGCATGCTGGAGCGCGGCGACGGCGCCATCATCAACATGGCGTCGGTCGCGGGCGCGCCGAAGGGCGTGCCCAACCGCTTCGCCTATGGCGTGACCAAGGCGGCCGTGATCGGCCTGACCAAGTCGATCGCCGCCGACTATGTCGCTAGAGGCATCCGCTGCAACGCGATCTGCCCCGGCACGGTGGAAAGCCCCTCGCTCGAAAGCCGCATGCGCGCGCAGGGCGATTACGAGGCCGCCCGCACGGCCTTCATCGCCCGACAGCCGATGGGAAGGCTGGGCACGGCCGAAGAAATTGCCGATCTTGCCGTCTATCTGGCCGGCGCCACCTATACGACCGGGCAGGCCTACAATATCGACGGCGGCTGGTCGATCTGATGGAACTGAGAGCATGACCCGCATCACTGATCTTCGCACCTTCGACCTGCGCTTTCCGACGTCGCAAAGCCTCGACGGCTCGGATGCGATGAACCCCGACCCGGACTATTCCGCGGCTTACGTCATCCTCGACACCGACGTGCCGTCGCTGAAAGGCCATGGGCTTACCTTCACCATCGGCCGCGGCAACGAAATCTGCTGCGCGGCGATCGAAGCGCTCCGCCATCTTGTCGTCGGTCTCGACCTCGAATGGATCAAGGAGGATCCCGGCCGCTTCTGGCACCACGTGACCGGCGACAGCCAGTTGCGCTGGATCGGACCGGACAAGGGCGCGATGCACCTCGCCGTCGGCGCCGTGGTGAATGCGGTCTGGGACCTCTGGGCGAAGGAAGCCGGCAAGCCGGTCTGGCGGCTGGTCGCCGAAATGAGCCCGGAAGAGATCCTGCGCGTCGTCGACTTCCGCTATCTCACCGACGCGATCACGCCGGGAGAGGCGCTGGAGATTCTGAAGAAGGCCGCGGCCGGCAAGGCCGAGCGCATCGCCACCCTCGAGCGCGAAGGCTTTGCCTGCTACACCACCTCCGCCGGCTGGCTCGGCTATCCCGACGACAAACTGCGACGCCTCTGCCAGGAAGCGGTCGACGAAGGCTTCAACCACATCAAACTGAAAGTGGGCCGCGACCGCGCGGACGACATCCGCCGCCTCAGGATCGCCCGCGAGGTGATCGGTCCGGACCGCTACCTGATGATCGACGCCAACCAGGTCTGGGAGGTCGACCAGGCGATCGACTGGCTGCGCGACCTCGCCTTCGCCAAGCCCTTCTTCATCGAGGAGCCGACCAGCCCGGACGATGTCGCCGGCCATGCGAAGATCCGCAAGGCCGTGGCGCCGATCAAGGTCGCGACCGGCGAGATGTGCCAGAACCGCATCATGTTCAAGCAGTTCATCGCCGGCGGCGCGATCGATGTCGTGCAGATCGATTCCTGCCGCATGGGCGGGCTCAACGAGGTGCTTGCCGTCTTGCTGATCGCGGCCAAGTTCGGCCTGCCGGTCTGGCCGCATGCCGGCGGCGTGGGCTTATGCGAATATGTCCAGCATCTGTCGATGATCGACTATGTCGCGGTGTCGGGCACCAAGGACGGACGGGTGATCGAATATGTCGATCATCTGCACGAGCATTTCCTCGAACCCTGCATCATCGAGAACGCGGCGTACATGCCGCCGACGGCGCCAGGCTTCTCGATCGAGATGAAGCCGGAGTCCATCGCCGCCTATCGGCATCAAGGTTGAACACGAGCCGTAACGCAGGCCTGATTGCCTCGTTACGGCTCGCTCCCTATCGCTCGGCACGACGCGCGATCTGGCGCGCGTCAATCAACCTCGACGGCAAACACCGCGGCACAATCGCCGGCCTTGACCAGCCCAGGGAAGTGGCGCGCGGCCAGCAGGCCTGACATCCTGGCCCTGATCTCCTGCGGCGCGGTGCCGGTGCGGCCAGTCGAATAGATGCGCGCCACGACCTGATCTTCCTCGATCTTCTCGCCGAGGTCGACCATGGTCTCAATCATGCCGTCATTCTCGGCGAAGGCGAAGCAATCGGCCGAAGGCATGTCGAGCCATTGAGTTCGAGTCTTCTCGACCGCGCCGGCAACAATGCCGGCATGGCGAAGAACGTTGAGGATGCCGCGCCGGGCGATCCGCACCGTCGCGGCCCGGGATGTGCCCCCGCCGCCGAGCTCGGTGGTGACGAAGACCTTTCCCATCTGCTCGGCCGCGGTGTCATACATGCCGACCGTATCGATCTCGGTCATGCGCATCGAGTAGGGCGCCGAAAAAGCCTCGACCGCGGCGAAGGCTTTGCTTTCCTGCGCCTTGTCCGGCAACGTGTGCGCGGCGCAGAACGGCACGAAGTCCAACGTCTTTCCGCCCGAGTGGAAGTCGAAGACGATGTCTGCCCGCGGCAGCAATTCGCGCTGGAAATAGTCGGCGATCTTCTCCGTCACCGTGCCGTCCGGCCGGCCGGGGAAGCTGCGGTTCATGTTGCCCTTGTCGATCGGCGAGGTGCGGGTGCCGGCCCGGAAGGCCGGATAGTTCATCGCCGGTACGATGATAACCGTGCCGGAGACGTCCTTCGGATCGAGCGTCCGCGCAAGCTCGTAAAGCGCCAGCGGCCCCTCATATTCATCGCCGTGATTGGCGCCGGTGAGCAGCGCCGCCGGTCCCTTGCCGTTGCGGATGACGCAGATCGGAATGGTCACCGAGCCCCAAGCGGAATCGTCGCGGCTGTAGGGTAGGCGCAGGAAGCCGTGCTGGACGCCGTCACGCTCGAAGTCGACGGTCGGCGTGATCGGCGATGGACGCAGAGCTGACATTGCCTCAATCCTTCACGAACAGCTTGCGCGGCACATTGGCCAGGCACTCGACCCCGGTCTCGGTGATCAGGATCGACTCGGTGATCTCCAGGCCCATCGTCTCCAACCAGAGGCCCGTCATGAAGTGGAAGGTCATGCCGGGCTTGAGCTCGGTGCGGTCGCCGGGGCGCAGGCTCATCGTGCGCTCGCCCCAGTCCGGCGGATAGGAGATGCCGATCGGGTAGCCGGTGCGGTTGTCCTTGACGATGCCGTACTTCTTCAGCACCGCGAAGAAGGCGTTGGCGATGTCCTCGCAAGTGTTGCCGGGCCTGGCGGCGGCGAGGCCTGCTTCCATGCCTTCCAGCGTCGCCTTCTCTGCGTCGAGGAAGGCCTGCGTCGGCTTGCCGAGGAAGACCGTGCGGGACAGCGGGCAATGGTAGCGGTTATAGCAGCCGGCGATCTCGAAGAACGTGCCCTCGCCCGCCTTCATCGGCTTGTCGTCCCAGGTGAGATGCGGCGCCGAGGCATCGGCGCCCGACGGCAAGAGCGGCACGATCGCCGGATAGTCGCCGCCGATGCCCTCGACGCCGCGCGTGCCGGCATCGTAGATCTCGGCGACCAGATCGCATTTGCGCATGCCGACCTCGATCTTGTCGACGATGCGCTTGTGCATGGCTTCGACGATGCGGGCGGCCTTGCGCATATAGTCGATCTCGGTCGGACTCTTTACGGCGCGCTGCCAGTTCACCAGCGCGGTGGCGTCGACGAAACGGGCATTGGGCAGGTGCTTCTGCAGCGAGGCGAAGGCAGCCGCCGAGAACCAATAATTGTCCATCTCGACACCGATGGTGAGCTTGTCCCAGCCGCGATCCGCCAGCACGCTGGCGAGGTAGTCCATCGGGTGCCGCTCGGTCGACTGCACGTAATGGTCGGCGTAGCCGACGATGTTGTCATGCGCGAGGTAGGCGGTGCGCTTGGCGCCGTTGGCGTCTTGACCGCGGCCATACCAGACCGGCTCGCCCGAAGGCGGCACGATGACTGCCTGATGCACATAGAAGGACCAGCCGTCATAGCCGGTCAGCCAGGCCATATTGGAGGGATCGCTGACGATCAGCAGATCGACCCCCTTGGCCTCCATGGCCTTCCGCGTCTTGGCGAGGCGATCGGCAAATTCGCTTCGCGAGAATTTCAGGTTTGGCTGCATCGTTCTTGATCCTCGTTTGTTGGGCCCAGAGCCTATTTCTGTTTGAGCGTAATCTTTCCGGAAAACAGTTCCGCTTTTTCCGGATCACGCTCTGGCCAGGTATCAGCTTTCGAAAACGGTTCCGGCATTGGCCGCCCTCGCGCGGTCGCGGGCTAAAGTGGCGATCGCGGTATCCTGCACGCCGGTGCCGGTGAGGTCGGCTATCGTGATGTCGCCGGCCGAGCGCCGTCCGTGCTTTTTCCCGGCGATGATCTGGCCGAGCTCGGTGACTTCGGCGTCGGCTGCCATCACGCCCGCCTCGATGGCATGGTGGAGTTCGCCCAGACGCCGCGTCTGCTTCGCGCTGTCGGCGACATAGAGATCGGCCAGGCGAAGGATCGCCGGCGCGATCTCGTTCTTGTGCTCGGCATCCGAACCCATGGCGGTGATGTGCTGACCGGCCGAGACGAACCCGGCCTTGATCAGGGGCTCGGTCGAAGGCGTGGTGGTGACGATGATGTCGGCATCTGCCGCCGCCTTCGCCGCGTCCGGCTCGGCGCGCACCATGATGCCCAGTCTCTCGCGCAAGCGGGCGGCGGCCGCCTCGGCCTTGGCGGCGTCGCGCGCCCAGATGCGCGCCTCTTCGATCGGCCTGACGAGGCGCAGCGCTTCCAGTTGCAGGCCGGCCTGCATGCCGGCGCCGAAGATCGCCGCGACCTTGGAGTCCGCCCGCGACAGATGCTTGGCCGCGACCGCGCCGGCGGCGGCTGTGCGGATATCAGTAAGGTAGCCATTGTCGAGCAGCAGCGCCTCGACAAGTCCGGTCTTGGCCGAGAGCAGCACCATCATGCCGTTGACGCTGGGCAGGCCGAGTTTCGGATTGTCGAAGAAGCCGGGGCTGATCTTGATGGCGAAGCCATCGATTCCGGGCACATAGGCGGTCTTCACATCCACCTCGCCGCGATGCTCGGCAATGTCGAGCCTCAAGATTGGCGGCATTGCCACCTGCAGCGTGGCCAAAGCGCGGAAGGCATTTTCGACGCAGGCGACGGCGTCGAGATCGAGCGTCACGATCTTGCGCAGTTCCGCCTCGGTGAGGATGGTCATGCGGCTCATGCGGCGCTCTCCTCCTGTGCAGCGTCGCCGCAGACGATACGGCGATGCAGGCTCATGTCGATGTTGCGGCCGGAGAGGATAAGGACGGTGGGGCCTTCCGCCTTCACCTTTCCGGAAAGCAGCGCGCCGATGCCGACGGCGCCGGCACCCTCGACGATCTCGCGCTCCTGTTCATAGGCATGGCGGATGCCGGCGGCGATCTCGTCCTCGGAAAGCAGGATAACATCGTCGAGCAGGCCGCGACACATGCCGAAAGTCAGTTGGTTGTCGAGGCCGATGCCGCCGCCGAGCGAATCCGCCAGCGTCGGCAGTTCCTCGACCTGCACCGGCCGGCCGGCATCGAGGCTCGCCTTCATCGCCGCGCCTCGCTCCATCGAGATTCCGATGACTTTGGTGCCGGGGCTCACGCCCTTGACGGCCGCCGCAACGCCGGCAGCCAATCCGCCGCCGGAGAGCGGCACCAGCACGCTTGCTGCGTCCGGCACCTGCTCCATGATCTCCAGCCCCAGCGTGCCTTGCCCGGCGATGATGTCGGGATGGTCGAAGGGCGGCAGCATGACCAGCCCCTCCTCCGCCACCAGCCGGTCAACCTCCTGCTGGGCATCGTCCTGGCTGTTGCCGACAATGCGAATCTCCGCGCCGAGGCGGCGGATGGCGTCGAGCTTGTTCTCGGGAACCAGTCTGGACATGCAGATCACCGCACGCATGCCTTCGAGCCTGGCCGCATGCGCGAGCGCGCGGCCGTGATTGCCGGTCGATGCCGCGACGACGCCGCGCGATCTTTGCTCTGGACTCAACGCCGCCACCGCATTGGAAGCGCCGCGCAGCTTGAAGGCGCCGGTGGTCTGATGGTGCTCCAGTTTCAGATGGACGGGATGGCCGGCGCGGTCCGAGAGGCTTTGCGACAGCACGGTCGGTGTGCGCTCGACCTTGCCGGCAATATTTTCGCGCGCAGCGCGAATATGCTGAAGCGTGACTGACATTTCCTTCACTGGCATTTCGATCACTGAGCCAACGGCAGTGTCATCAGTCGGCCGAACTGCGGCCGCGGTGTGTCGTCGCCGCAGAGCCGGAGACAGTTCCAGGCGCTGGCCTGGTTGCTGGTGACGACCGGGCGCCCGGTCGCCTCTTCCATGGCTGGAACGGCAAGCGCCGCGCGCAGCGCCGTGCACGAGATGAACAGCACATCGGCCTGCGCATGCATGGCCTTGCGCGCCTGCTCGACGAGCGAAGCCGGTGTGATCCGCGCCATCTCGCGGTCGTCTTCGAAGCCGAGGCAGGTGAAGCTGGCGATATTGAAGCCGTGCGCGGCGAAATAGGCGGCCATCGGCCGGCTGGTCTCGACGGTGTAGGGCGTGAGAATGCTGATCCGCTTCACGCCGAAGGCATTGAGGCCGCGCACGCCCGCCATCGGCGGCGTGACCACCGGAACATTGGGCTTGGCCGCCTGGATCGCCGCCTCGACCTCGGCGTCGCCGATCACCACGGAAGCCGACGTGCAGGAGTAGCAGATGGCGTCGAGCGGCTCGTCCGGCAGGATCAGTGCTGCGCCCGCCGAAAGCGACGGCTGCATCTTGCGCAGATTCTCCGGCGTCGTCGGATTGGCATAGGGAATGCGCGCGACATAGACACCGATCCGCTCGCTTGCCACCATGCGGCGGAAGTCGACCTCGCTGGTATGGTCGGTGGCTAAAGCGATTAGCCCGACGCGTTTCTCGAGCGGACGCGCATCGAGGGCTGGGCGGCTCGATGCCAGCCGGATTTCGGGAAGCGGCTTCATGACTTTCATCTTTCGATCCTGCCGTAACGATGCTCCAGCCAGCGCAAAAGCACGACGGAGCAGAGGCTGATGACGAGGAAGAAGGCACCGACCAGCGTCATCGGCTCGACATAGCGATAATAACTGTTGGCGACGCTCTTGGCCTGGTTCATCAGCTCCAGCACGGTGATCGCCGAAAGCAGCGGCGTTTCTTTGAACATGGCGATGAAATAATTGGCCAGGGCCGGAATCATCGGCGGGATGGCCTGCGGCAGGATGACATGCGTCCAGGTGTGGTGGCCGCTCAGGTTGCAGGCCTTGGCGGCCTCCCACTGGCCGCGCGGCACATTGTCGATGCCGGCGCGATAGACCTCGGCGGTATAGGTGCCGTAGTGCAGGCCAAGGCCGATGCCGCCCGCCACTAGCGGCGGCAGCAGGATGCCGAAATCGGGCAGCACGTAGAAGATGAAGTAGAGCTGCACCAGAAGCGGCGTGCCGCGGACGAACTCGGCGAACCAGCCGACGCTGCGCGACACCGCCCGGTTCGGCGAGCGCCGCGCCAGCGCGATGGCGAGGCCGACGATCGCCGCCAGGATCGAGCCGAGCACCGTCGCCAGGATGGTGATCTTCACGCCCTGGATCAGCGTCGGCATGATCTCGCGGACGAAGTTCCAATCCCATTCCATCAGACACGCACTCCATCGAGGCCGCGCGCCATGCGCCGCTCCAGCGAGCGCACGCCCCAAGAAATGATAAGCGCCAGCACGAAATAGATGACGAGCACGGAGGCGAAGGGCATCAGCGTGCTGCCCGTCTGCGAGCGCACCACCTGTGCCTGGAAGGTGAGATCGGCGAGCGAGATCAGCGACACGACCGACGTCGCCTTGAGCAATTCGATGGCGTTGTTGCCGAAGGTCGGCAGCATGACCAGCAGCGCCTGCGGCAGGATGACATGACGCATGCCTTGCCAGCGGCCGAGGTTGAGCGCCGTGCATGCCTCATACTGCTCGTCGCCGATCGACAGGATGGCGCCGCGCACGACCTCGGCGGCATAGGCCCCGACATTGAGGCCAAGCGCCAGCACACCGGCCTGCAGCGGCGTCAGCGACAGGCCGACAAAGGGCAGCACGAAATAGGCCCAGAACAGCTGCACGAAGATCGAGGTGCCGCGGAAGAACTCGATATAGGTCGTGGCCAAGGCGCGCACGATGAAGAAGCGTGACACGCGCCCTATTCCGGCGAGGAAGGCCATGACCAGCGCAAGCACCGACCCCATCAGCGTCAGCTCGACGGTGACAAGGGCTCCTTGCAATATCAGGCCGAGATAGCCGGACCACTGGGTCATTCAAAATTCCAACGTTTGGTCTTGGCCCCTTCTCCCCGTGCACGGGGAGAAGATGCCGGCAGGCAGGTGAGGGTGCGGAGCCAGCCTTGCAGAACTTGGCGCCGCCCCTCATCCGTCACTTCGTGACACCTTCTCCCCGTGAAACGGGGAGAAGGAAGAAGCTCGCGCTTACTTCGCCGCGCAGAGCTTCTCGCGCGTCGTCGACATCGCCGCCTTGGCGGAGAAGCCGTAGGGTTCGATGATCTTGGCGAACTCGCCGGACTTCTTCATCTTGGCGAGCTCGACGTCGTAGGCGTCGCGCAGCGCCTCGTCGCCCTTCTTGAAGGCGGCGCCGTCGCAATAGACCGGCGCGCCCTGCACCGGCGCGATTACTTCGAGATTCGGATCGTTGGCCTTCTTGATGAGGTCGTTGATCGACAGAACCGGCAGCGAGTAGGCATCGATGCGGCCGTCCTGCACCATCTTCAGGCCGCTCTGACCGTCCGGCACGACGATGACGCGGTCGCGCGGCACGCCGGCGGTGAGCGCCAGCTTCTCCTCGGTGCCGCCGCCAGGCGCGCCGACGGTGGCGGAAGAGTCCTTGGCGATGTCTGCATAGCTCTTGAAGCCCTTCGGATTGCCCTTCTTCACCAGCATCGCCTCGGCATCGCAAAGCACCGGCTCGGAATAGGCGACCGCCGCGCAGCGCTCCGGCTTCATGAACAGGCCGGCGGTGACGACGTCGAAGCGGCCGGCCTGCAGGCCGGGGATCATGGCGCCGTATTCGGAGATGGAGGCAACGATGTCGTTGACGCCGAGGCGCTTGAAGATCTCGCGCGCCACGTCGGGCGCTGCGCCCGAGACCTTGCCGTCGGCGGCCACCGCCGTGTAGGGCGGCTCATTGGCGATGGCGACGCGGGCGAAGCCTTGCGCCTTCAGCTGCTCCAGCTTGGCGTCGTCGGCCGAACGCGCACCGGAGGCGACCAACACCGCGGCCACTGCGAGGCCGGCGACGCCAGCCAGGATGCCAAGTTTCTTCATCGTTCCCAACTCCTTGTTTCTCTTCTTGATTTGCTTGGTTCGGGACAGCCTTCCGGCTGCCCTTTGCTGGTTTTCGGGGCCGGCCTCGCCGCCCCTGGGGCATAGCGGTCAGACGCGATGTCCGGCCGCGATGATCTTCTTCAGGAAGCCTTGCGTGCGCTCCTGCTTGGGATGGCGGAAAATCTCATCGGGCTTGCCTTCCTCGACGATCTTGCCGCGGTCGAAGAACAGCACCCGATCGGCGAAGTCGTGAGCGAAGCCCATCTCATGCGTGACGAGCAGCATCGTCATGTCGGTCTCGGCGGCGAGCTTGCGCATGACGTTGAGCACCTCCTCGACCAGCTCCGGATCGAGCGCCGAGGTGACTTCGTCGAACAGCATGATCTTGGGCGACAGCGCCAGCGCCCTGGCGATCGCGACGCGCTGCTTCTGGCCGCCGGAAAGCTGTGCCGGCATCGCCTTGGCCTTGTCGGCGAGCCCCACCATGTCGAGCAGTTCCATCGCCCGCTTCTCGGCGGCGGCGCGCGCGACGCCTTTGGTCAGCATCGGCGCCAGCGTCACATTATCCATGACGCATTTGTGCGGAAACAGATTGAAGAGCTGGAAGACCATGCCGATCTTCTGGCGCATCTTCGCCAGATGCCGCTCGTCGGCCGGCAGCAGCTGGCCGTTGCGCTCCATGTGATAGAGCTGCTCGCCGTCGATCTGGATGTGGCCCCCGTCGATCCTCTCCAGCGTCATCAGTATGCGCAGGATCGTCGTCTTGCCCGAACCGGACGGGCCGATCAGCGCCAGCTTCTCGCCCGGCATGACCTGCATCGACAAACCGTCCAGCACCTTGAAGGCGCCGAAGCTCTTCGAAATCGCATCGACCTTGATGATGGGCGCGGGCAATCCATTTCCCCTTCTGGAGAAGCCTATGCCCTTAACGATGCGAAACGCGCCAAATCATGTCAATCAGGAAAATAATATCATGACAATATTTCGGGCGCGGCACAATTTCAGGGCAATTTGCGCTCCCTTTGGTGGATCAGATGGCGAGCAGGAGATGCTCCGGATCGCCAAGCAGGAGCTTGGCGACAACGCTCAAGCCCGCCCGCAGTTCCCCCTCGGTGGTTGATCCGAGCGAGATGCGCACGGCCGGACGCCAAGGCGTGTCGGCGATGCGGAACGAAGTACCGGGCGCAATCGCCACCCCGCGAAGGCGCGCCTGCGCGACAAAGCTCTCCTCGGCCCGGTCGCCCGGCAATTCGAGCCAGAGATGCAGCCCGTCGCGATGGCAGCGATAATCGACACCCGTGAGCACTTCCGCGGCGATCTCCTGCCGGCGTCTCAGCGCGCCGCGCTGCCAGTTGACCAGCTCAAAAGCCGTGCCGTCGTTCACCCAGCGCGTGGCGATCTCAGCCACCATCGGCGTCGCCATCCAGTTCGAGACGAGATGGCGGTTGGCGACGGCGGCGACATAGCGGTCCGGCACCGCCAGATAGCCGATGCGCAGGCCAGGCACGACGATCTTGGTGAAGGAGGTCACGTAGAGCGTCCGCTCGGGCGCAAAGGCGGCGACGGCCGGCGGCCGGCCTTCGACGAGGGGCCCAAGCACGTCGTTCTCGATGATGGCGATGTCATGCTTGCGCGCGACCGCTGCGATCTGCTCGCGCCGTGCCGCGTCCATCAATGTGGCCGTCGGGTTGATCACCGAGGGCTGGACGAAGACGGCGCGGATGTCCGACAGACGGCAGGCCTCGTCGAGCGCCTCGGGGATCAGGCCGTTGTCGTCGATCGGCAATCCTTCGAGATTGAAGCCGAGATAGCGGGCGAGCGGCACCAGCGTGTGGTGGCCGATCGCCTCGGTGGCGACCGTCGAGCCGGGCGGCGCGACGCTCATCAGCGCCACCGTCATGCCGGCCGTGGCACCATTGGTGAGGCTGACGTTCTGCGGCGACGCTTCGAGGCCGCATAGCTTCAGCCATTCGACCGCCACCGCGCGATGGCGGGGGAACACCATGTTCGGCCGGAACGACAGCGCCGAGCTCGACGGCAGGTTCTCGGCCAGCCACCCCAACGCCTGCTTCAGCTTCTCCAGATGCATCGGCTCGCAGACCGGCTTCAGGATCGAGAGGTCGATGACCTCGCCCAGCCGTTCCGGAAGGTATGGCGGATCCGGCTCGCGACGCTGCGTCTGGACGAAGCTGCCGCGCCCGACCTCGCCAGAGATCAGGCCGCGGCGGATCAGCTCCTCATAGGCGCGGCTGACCGTCTGCACCGAAAGTTTCAGGTCGTCCGCAAGGCGGCGATGCGTCGGCAGCCGCGCGCCATTGGCAAGCCGCCCGTCATGGATGGCGCGCGCGAACTGGTCGGCCAGCGAGAGGTAGGCCGGGCGACGGATGAGCGCAGGATCTGGCTGCCATAATGTCATGACTTATTAGAGATCGAAATCAGTGCAATTGACAATCGAAATAATGCATCGTCATGGTGTCTTGAACAGAAGGCGGAGCCGGCATGGCGGCAGCGAAACTCGACTCGATCGACCTCAAGATCCTCGACGCCATCCAGCGCGATGGGCGCATCACCAAGCTGGCGCTGGCCGACAAGGTCGGCCTGTCGCCGACGCCCTGCTGGATGCGGCTGCGCAAGCTGGAGAAGGCCGGCATCGTTTCCGGCTATCACGCCTCGGTCGCCATGCGTGCGATCGCGCCGGTGGCGACGGTGCTGATGGAGGTGACCTTAGCCAGCCATCGCCAGGCCGATTTCGACCGTTTCGAGCGTGTCGTCCGCGACATCCCGGAAATCGTCGCCTGCTGGTCGGTCGGCGGCGGCGTCGACTACATGCTCAAGGTCATGGCCCGTGACATCGACGCCTATCAGCGGCTGGTCGACGCGCTGCTGGAACGCGAGATCGGCATCGACCGTTACTTCACCTACATCGTCACCAAGACGGTGAAGGAAGACATCGTCTTGCCCGTGGCTGATCTGCTGCCGGGGCAATCGTAAGGCGGAGAGATCGTCTCCCCGGACAATCCAATAGAGACAATCTCTCTACGGAGCGACGCCGAAACAGTCTCCTTTTTTGCTCGGCACGTCCGATGCTCCGGCCAATCGAGGGAGATATCGATGTCCGCGCATTTTGCACGCCCAAACCGCCACGAAGCACTGGACCGTCTTGCCGATCGCCGGCTGCTGCGCGATCTCGGCTATGTCGGCGGCCATTGGACGGCCGGCAGTTCGGCCGCGAGCTTCGAAGTCACCGATCCCGCCACCGGCGCCACCGTGGCTTTCGTCGCCGCGCTCGACGGTAAGCAGACGATTGAGGCGATCGACGCGGCTTCCCGCGCACTGCCCGCCTGGCGCTCGGCGCTGCCGCAGGAGCGCGCCAGAATTTTGCGAAAATGGTTCGAGCTGATCATCGCCGCCAAGGACGACCTGGCGTTGCTGATGACGCTTGAGCAGGGCAAGCCGCTGAAGGAGTCGCTGGGCGAGATCGACTACGCCGCCTCCTTCGTCGAGTGGTATGCCGAGGACGCCAAGCGTCTCAACGCCGAAAGCGTCACCAGCCACCTGCCGAATGCTCAGATGACCGTGCGCCGCGAGCCGCTCGGCGTGGTCGGTGTCGTCACCCCGTGGAACTTTCCGTCGGCCATGCTCACCCGTAAGGCGGCGGCGGCGCTTGCCGCCGGCTGCACCGTGGTGGCGCATCCGTCCTCCGAAACGCCGCTGTCCGCGCTGGCGCTGGCCGAGCTCGGCGAGCGCGCCGGACTGCCGGCCGGTGTCTTCAACGTCGTCACCGGCGATGCCCGCACGATCGTCGGCGCGATGTGCGCCGACGCCAGGGTCCGCGCCATGAGCTTCACCGGCTCGACCGAGGTCGGCAGGCTGATCGCCGCGCAGAGCGCGCCGACGATGAAGCGGCTGGTGATGGAGCTCGGCGGCCACGCGCCGCTGATCGTCTTCGACGACGCCGACATCGAGAAGGCCGTCACGATCGCAATCGACGCGAAATTCGCCACCTCCGGCCAGGATTGCCTGGCCGCCAACCGCATCTATGTGCAGCGGCAAATCTACGACCGCTTCTGCGCCGCCTTCGCCCGCCGCATCGAGCGTCTGCGCACCGGCAACGGGCTTTCCGCCGATGCCGATATCGGCCCGCTGATGCATGAGCGCGCCGTCAAGAAGGTGGAGGAGCAGGTGGCCGACGCGCTGACGCGCGGCGCGCGTTGCCTTGCCGGCGGCAAGCGTCACACGGCCGGGCCGCTGTTCTACCAGCCGACGCTGCTTGTCGACGTGCCGGACGAAGCGCTGATCATGCATGAGGAAACCTTCGGTCCGGTCGCCGCCGTGACGCCGTTCGACGACGAAGCGGAAGTCGTCGCCCGCGCCAACGCCACCGAATATGGCCTCGTCGCCTATGTGGTCACCGAGAATGGCGCGCGGCAGGCGCGCATGGGTCGCGCGCTGGACTACGGCATGGTCGCGATCAACCGGGTGAAGATCACCGGTGCGCCGATCCCGTTCGGCGGCGTCAAGCAGTCCGGCATCGGCCGCGAAGGCTCGCGCCACGGCCTCGAAGCCTTCACCGATCTCAAATATCTTTGCCTGGATGTCGCGTAAGCCGTCCCGAAATCTTCAGGAGTAGAAAAAATGCTCGAACAATCCAACGAACTCTCGGCTTGGGATCGCGACCACTTCTTCCATCCCTCGACGCATATGGGCACGCACGCGCGGGGTGAGTCGCCAGCCAGGATTATGGCTGGCGGCGAAGGCGTTACCGTCTGGGACAACACCGGCAGGAAGAGCATCGATGCGTTCGCCGGCCTCTATTGCGTCAATGTCGGCTATGGCCGCCAGAAGATCGCCAATGCGATTGCCGAGCAGGCGAAGAACCTCGCCTACTACCACGCCTATGTCGGCCACGGCACCGAGGCCTCGATCACGCTTGCCAAGATGATCATCGACCGCGCGCCAAAGGGCATGAGCCGGGTCTATTTCGGCCTCTCGGGCTCCGACGCCAACGAGACCAACATCAAGCTGATCTGGTACTACAACAACGTCCTCGGCCGTCCGGAGAAGAAGAAGATCATCTCGCGCTGGCGCGGCTATCACGGTTCGGGCGTGATGACCGGTTCGCTGACCGGGCTCGAGCTGTTCCACAACGCCTTCGACCTGCCGCGCGCGCCGATCATGCACACCGAGGCGCCCTATTACTTCCGCCGCGCCGACCGCTCGATGAGCGAGGAGCAGTTCTCGCAATATTGCGCCGACAAGCTGGAGGAGATGATCCTCGCCGAGGGCCCGGACACCGTTGCCGCCTTCATCGGCGAGCCGATCCTCGGCACCGGCGGCATCGTGCCGCCGCCGGCGGGATACTGGGCAAAGATCCAGGCCGTGTTGAACAAATACGATGTGCTGCTCGTCGCCGACGAGGTGGTGACCGGCTTCGGCCGTCTCGGCACGATGTTCGGCT
The DNA here is from genome assembly GCA_000824825.2 of Mesorhizobium sp. ORS 3324. GTDB lineage: Bacteria > Pseudomonadota > Alphaproteobacteria > Rhizobiales > Rhizobiaceae > Mesorhizobium. The sequence continues at coordinate 400,344 of LM655170.1, read as the reverse complement.
CCGACCATTACGGCATCAAGCCGGACCTGATCACCATCGCCAAGGGGCTCACCTCGGCCTATGCGCCGCTCTCCGGCGTCATCGTCTCCGACAAGGTTTGGCAGGTGTTGGTCAAGGGCTCCGACAAACTGGGCTCGCTCGGCCATGGCTGGACCTATTCGGCGCATCCGATCTGCGCTGCGGCAGGCGTCGCCAATCTCGAGCTGATCGACGAATTGGATCTGGTCAGGAACGCCGGCGAGACCGGCGCCTATTTCCGCACCGAGCTTGCCAAGGCCGTCGGCGGCCACAAGAATGTCGGCGAGGTGCGCGGCGACGGCATGCTGGCGGCGGTCGAGTTCGTCAAGGACCGCGACGACCGCGTCTTCTTCGATCCGGCGCTTAAAGTCGGACCGCAGATCGCCACCGCACTCGCCGCAAGCGGCGTCATCGGCCGCGCCATGCCGCAGGGTGACATCCTCGGCTTCGCGCCGCCCCTCTGCCTGACGCGCGAGGAGGCCGACACGGTGGTGTCGAAAACTGCCGATGCCGTGAAGAGCGTGCTCTCGGCTCTCTAATCCTTGACCGTTGGCACC
>LM655170.1:375940-399669 GCA_000824825.2 Mesorhizobium sp. ORS 3324 | reverse complement strand
GGGGCAGCGCCAACCTGCACAGTTGGAAGCAACATCCATGAAGTCCCATCCCACCATCCCAGCAACCATGGCCGCCGTGCTTCTCACCGGCCACGGCGGCCTGGAGAAACTCGTCTACCGCACCGACGTGAAGGTGCCCTCGCCGGCTGCCGGCGAGGTGCTGGTCAAGGTCAGCGCCTGCGGCATGAACAACACCGACGTGTGGGTCCGCCAGGGCGCCTATGGCACGGAGGAAGACGCGACCGCGGTGTCGACCTGGCGCCGGCAAGGCAACACGCTGACCTTCCCGCGCATCCAGGGCACGGACACGGTCGGAACCATCGTCGCCGTCGGCGACGGCGTCTCCGCCGATCGCATCGGCGAGCGCGTGATGGTCGATTTCTCGATCTACAACCGTGACGACGATTCGCTCGCCGACATCGATTACATGGGCCACGGTCGTGACGGCGGTTATGCCGAATACCAGGCGCTGCCGGCCGAGAATGCGCATGTCGTCGACACCGACTTGAGCGACGTCGAGCTTGCCACCTTCTGCTGTGCCTATCTCACCGGCGAGCAGATGCTGGAGCGCGCGGCGCTGAAGGCCGGCGAACGGGTGCTGGTCACCGGTGCCTCCGGCGGCGTCGGCTCCGGCATCGTGCAACTGGCAAGGGCGCGCGGCGCCATTCCCTATGCCGTCGTCGGCAAGGGCAAGGAGCAGGCCGTGCTCGACATTGGCGCCGAGAAGGTGATCACGCGCGGTGTGGCCGACCTGCCGGCCGCCGTCAGCGAGGCTACCGGCGGCAAACCCATCGACGTGGTCGCCGACCTGGTCGGCGGCGCCATCTTCAACGATCTGCTGCGCATCCTGCGGCCCGAGGGCCGCTACACCACGGCGGGTGCCATCGCCGGACCGGTCGTGCAGCTCGATCTGCGCACCATGTATCTGAAGCAGCTGCAGCTCCACGGCTCGAGCCAGGGCACCAGGGGCGATTTCCGCCGCATCGTGCGCTATATCGAGGAAAAGAAGATCCGCCCGCTGGTCGGCGGCATCTACAAACTGTCTGACTTCCACCGCGCCCAGACCGACTTCATGGCCAAGGACTTCGTCGGCAAGCTGGTGGTGGTGCCGGACGCCATGGCGGATATGGTCAAAGGCTGACCTCAGAGGTCAGCCCTTGCGCTCCTGCAGGATGTTGCCGCCGTCCACGACGAGGACGGCGCCGTTGACGTAGCTCGCTCCGTCGGAGGCCAGGAACAGGACCGCGGCTGCGATTTCCTGCGGCGTGCCGGCGCGTCCGAGCGGCGTGTTTCGCGCGGCGACGAGCTCTTCCGGCGTCGAGGCGCCGGTTGCGATCCAGCCCGGTGCCACGGCATTGACGGTGACGCCGCTGCGGCCGACCTCCAGCGCAAGCGCGTGGGTGAGGCCGACCATGCCCGCCTTGGCGGCGGAATAGGCGGCCTCGCCTTCGTTGGAGACATAGGGCCCGGTGACCGAGGCCATGTTGACCACGCGTCCATGGCCGCGCTCAACCATGCCGCCCAGAAATCCACGCGTAGCGAGAAATGTCGTCTTAAGACTCACATCGATGCCCCGGTCCCAGTCGCTTTCGCTGAGATCGAGAAAGCGCCGCTGCAGCGCCGGCTGGGCGACCGTTCCCATCCCGGCATTGTTGACGAGGATGTCGATCTCACCGACCTCCGCGCACAGCCGCTCGACATCCGCCGCGCGCGTCAGGTCGGCCACGATCGCGCGGACATCGAACCCGCCGGCCCGCAGCTCTTCAGCGCGCCGCTCGACACGTTGCGACGAGGCGGTGACGGCGACCGCGAGGCCAACCTCGCCGAAGGCCCGCGCCACGGCCACGCCGATGCCGTCGGCTGCGCCCGCGCCGGTCACCAGCGCCGTGCGGGATTTGCGAAACACAACCATGGCCCCTCCAGGCAATGAAGCCGACGCCGCAGCAATTCAATATCCGGCGCTGACGCCGAAATCGATCGAAAGCGCGGCCCCGGTGATCGGCGCCGCGCCGGGCTGGCAAAGATAGTGGATGAAGGATGCGATCTCTTCCACGGTGATGAAGCGCGCTTTCTCCCCTTGCGGGTAGTGCCCCAGCAGCTTGCGCTTGTAGCCGTCCGGGTCATCACCGCCATAGGTCTTCGCCTGGTACTCGATCATCGGCGTCGCCGTGTCGCCGGGACAGACGGCGTTGACCCTGATGCCGTGCGGGGCAAGCTCCAGGGCTAGCGCCTTGGTCAAAAGCACCAGTCCGCCCTTCGAGGCGCAATAGACCGCCGCGCCGTTGTTGCCGACGATGCCGGCGTCGGACGCGATGTTGATGACAACGCCTTGCGCCGCCGACAGATGCGGAATGGCGGCCGAGATCAGGAAGAAGGCACCCTTGAGATTGACGTCCAGCACCAGGTCCCATTGCTCTTCGCGAACCTCGCTCGCCGGTCCCTCGAGCCAGACGCCCGCGGCGTTCACCAGAACATCGAGGCCGCCGCCCCACTCACTTGCCTTGTCCACCGCTTCGCGGCAGGCAGCGACGGAGCGGATGTCGAGCGGCAAGCCGACAGCCTTCGCGCCGGTCGCAGCGATCTTCGCCACGGCCTCGTCGAGTTTCGCGCCGGGAAGGTCGGCGAGCGCGATCCCCTCGCCGTCAGCCGCGAGGCGAAGTCCGGTCGCGAGACCCATTCCGCCGGCGCCGCCCGCGATCAGAACCGTCCTGCGAGCCATCCTGCAACCTCCGTGAAACGACGCCACGCCAACATGCGAACCATGTCTCGCAGACATGCCGCATGCGCCACGCCGGACAAACAATGATCACAGGAGGTCGAAGTGGTCGGCCTCGCGGTCACCCCAGCTCCAGCGTCGTGATGCCGAAAACCTTCGACGGCGCATTGCCGGGTTTGCCGCCTTTGTACATGCGGGTCGTCGTGAAACCCGGCACCATGCCGACAGCCTGAAGCACGGCGGTGAACCCGTTCTGGGTGGACGGCACATCGATATGCAGCGCCTCACCCGCCGTCCTGTCCGTCAGTGCCGCCAGCAGCGCCAGGGCTATGTCCATCCCGTCGGCGAACAACGGCCCGACCTTGAAACCCTCCCGGCATCGACGCGCCACGCCGTAGCCGGCAAGGCCGGCCGGATCGGTGGCCATCAGCGCGATCCGGGGTGTCTGCAGCCATTCCCGCAGGAATGTCTCGCGCGGCGCCGGGAAGCACTGGCGATCGTAGGCAAGGATCTCGGCTTCGCTGGCGGCCGTCACGGGCCGGATGTCGCTGCCGCCATTAAGTCCGACCGGGCGACCGCTGTAACGGACGGTCTCATAGGCGGGCACGAAGCCTTTGCGTTGGTAATTGGCCCGCTGCTCGGCCACGCCGTCGAGGCCGATGATCCGGTTGCTGAGCCGGGCCATGCCGGCGTCCCACACCGCCTTGCCGTGGCCTTCGCCACGCCGGTCCGGCCGGCAGATGTAGAGGCCGATGAAGCCAAAACCCGCGCCGTAAGCGACGGCCGAAATGCCGGCCGCCATCTCGCCGTCGACGAAGGCGCCGATGAATCCTTCCGGATCGGCCGCCCGCAACGCAGACGCATCGCCGACGCCGGGATTCCAGCCCTCGTCCGCCGCCCAATCGACGAGTGTTTCCGCTTCGCTGGCGGTCAGCGTCCGGATCGTTCTTGGCATCGTTTCACTCAGCCGCGGCCTGAGGCGATGGATTGCAAAGCCGCACGATAGGTCGCGGCTCGCAGCTTGCAAAGGGCATCTCGCCGCATAGGTCTGGCAAGACGTGAAGGACAAAGCGTCGGCTCCGATCGTTTTCCAAACTGATGCAAGGAGTTAGCGAGCAATACGCTGGGCAATCACCGTTGTTCCAAAGGGCGACTGGACACGACCGGCGAAGGCTATAAATCTTCATTTGCCGTTGCTTGGGATAAAATGGGGAGTGCCGCAGGAAATGCCGCTGAGTGCCGAAGAGATCGCCAGTCATCCGGCAGTTCTCCGCGGTGTCCAGGAGCAGTCCCGCGCGCTCATCCATATCTACGAAACCAGCCCGCGCCTCGCCGCGGTCTTTGCTACCCAGCAGCGCTGGCTGCTCGGCCATGTCGGGCTTGCCTTGCATTTCAGGCGCGATCCCAACGATCGCCGCACCGAAATGACGGTGGCACGTTTCCTCGAGGTCGTGCGCCGCAATGCAGTCGCCAGCCGCAACACCGCCGAGGCGTTCGTCAAAGAAATGCTGCACTACAACATCGCCGAATATCTTTCGACGAGCGGCGATGGCCGCGCTCACCCCTTGCGCGTGAGCGCGGCCACGATCGAGACCTTCACCGGCTGGATCCATGCCCATTTGAGAACGCTCGATCGCATCGACGGTGGAAACCGGCTTGAGACCTTCCTCGAGCGGCCCGATATGCTGGCAAAGCTGCAGCCCTTGATCTGCGACGGATTGCTTGCCTCCGGTCCGGTGCGGGAACCCGAGCCGACCTTCTCGTTGTTCATCTGGCTGAACAATGGCGGCATCGTCATGGACTGGCTGATGTCGGGCATCGATCCTGAGGACACCGGTCTCCAGAAGATACCAACCAGCGTCATTTCGATCAGCGAATTCGCGCATTGGCTGAAGCTCTCGCGCACCCATCTGGCGCGCAAGCTCCATGATGCCGAGGCGCTCGGAAGCATCGGCTGGGTCGGCCAGCGCGGCCATTCGGTGATGTGGGTCTCGCGACAGTTCTTCGACGAATACATGGCCGTCCAGGCAGCCAAGCTCGCCGTCATCGACGCGGCTTTCGAGGCCTGTTTTCCCCGCGCGGGCGAAAGCTGAGCGCCGCAGCGCCTGCTCCCAGCCCGCGCCGTGTCGGCGCGCAAGGCGCGCCGTTGAGCGGCTTCGCCTCGACGAGGCGGTGTGTCCTCAGTCGATGTCGAACGACACGCCCTGCGCCAGTGGCAGCGCCTTGGAGAAATTCACCGTGTTGGTGGCCCGGCGCATGTAGGCCTTCCAGGCGTCCGAGCCGCTCTCGCGCCCGCCGCCGGTTTCCTTCTCGCCGCCGAACGCGCCACCGATCTCGGCGCCCGAGGTGCCGATATTGACGTTGGCGATGCCGCAGTCCGAACCATCGACGCCGAGGAAGCGCTCCGATTCCTGCAGGTCGCGGGTGAAGATTGATGACGACAGGCCGGCGCCCACCGCATTGTGAAGCTCAAGCGCCTCGTCGAAATCGGAATATTTCATCACATAGAGGATCGGCGCGAAGGTCTCTTCCGTCACCGGGGACACCTGCTTCGGCATCTCGACCAGCGCCGGATGCACATAGTAGGCGTCGGGGTGGCCGTTCTCGAACCGCGTGCCGCCGGTCAGCTTGCCGCCATGCGCTTGCGCTTCCTTGAGCGCCTTCTGCATGTTGTCGAAAGCGGCCTTGTCGATCAGCGGGCCGACCAACGCCGAGGTCTCCAGCGGATTGCCGACCGAGACGCTCTGATAGGCTTTCTTCAGGCGCGGCAGCAGCGCGTCATAGACGCTTTCATGCACGAACAGGCGCCGGAGCGTCGTGCAGCGCTGCCCGGCCGTGCCCATGGCGCCGAAGGCGATCGCGCGCAGCGCCATGTCGAGATCGGCGGTCGGGCAGACTATGCCGGCATTGTTGCCGCCGAGCTCCAGCACCGCGCGGGCGAAGCGCTTCGCCAGCCGCGGGCCGACCTCGCGGCCCATGCGGGTCGAGCCGGTGGCCGAGACCAGCGGCACCTTCGGATGGTCGACCAGCACCTCGCCGACCGCGCGGTCGCCGATCAGCACCTGGAGCAGGCCGTCCGGCGCGTCGGCGCCGAAACGCTTGGTGGCGCGCTTGAAGATAGCCTCGCACGCAAGCGCCGTCAGCGGCGTCTTTTCCGACGGCTTCCACACCACCGCGTCGCCGCAGACAAGAGCAAGTGCCGCGTTCCACGACCATACCGCGACCGGGAAGTTGAAGGCAGAAATCACGCCGACGACGCCGAGCGGATGCCAGGTCTCCATCATGCGGTGTCCGGGACGTTCGGTGGCGATGGTTAGGCCGTAGAGCTGCCGCGACAGGCCGACCGCGAAATCGCAGATGTCGATCATCTCCTGCACTTCGCCAAGCCCCTCGGACGGGATCTTGCCGACCTCGATCGACACCAGCCGGCCGAGCTCGGCCTTGTGCGCGCGCAGCTCCTCGCCGAGCAGGCGCACCAGCTCGCCGCGCTTCGGCCCCGGCACCAGCCGCCAGGCCGTGAAGGCCTTGTGCGCGGAATCGATTGCCTTGCCGGCATCGACCGCCGAGATCGACTTCAGCGCCCCGATCTGCTCGCCCGTCACCGGGCTGCGCACGACAAGATCGCCGCCGGAAAGCGCATCCCTGGCGACGCCCAGTTTCTCCAGAAGTGAGGCCGTTTCCTTCGCTATCGTCATTTTTCAACCCTTTTCAGATCCCGCCCTGGATATGGCGAGCGTCAAAGCCTTGCGCCATGTCTTGTCGGTGCCCTCAGGCAGGACGGCGCTTTCATGGTGTGGCCTTACTCGTTTCAGGGAAAAACCGCCACCCCGGCATGGTCCAAGCCCGGCGCGCAAAATTGGGCCAGACGGCGGAGGCGGGATCAGTGCGCCTTCTTGATCGACGACGCCTCGGCGCTTTCCTTGATCAGCCGGTCGATATGCATGCGGATATGAGCGGCCTCGGCGGCGGTGTTGGCAAGCGCGATGGCGCGGTCGAAGGCCACGCGCGCCTCCTCGCCACGGCCAAGCTGCATCAACAGGCCGCCCTTCAAGCCGAAGAAATGGAAATAGCCGGACAACCTGTCTTCCAGCGGCTCGATCATGGCAAGTGCCGCCTCCGGGCCGCGCACCTTGCTCACCGCCACCGCCCGATTCAGCGTCACCACCGGCGACGGCTGCATCTGCTCGAGCAGGCCGTAGAGCAGGTCGATCTCGGTCCAGTCGGTATCCTCGGGTGTTGCCGCCCGCGCATGCAGCGCCGCGATCGCCGCCTGCACCTGGTAGGGGCCGGGCCTGCGATGACGCAGCGCCTTGTCGACCAGCGCCAGGCCCTCTTCGATCATCTTGCGGCTCCAGAGCGACCGGTCCTGGTCCTCGAGCAGCACGATCTCTCCATTCTCGTCGAAGCGCGCCGGCGCTCGCGCGTGCTGGAGAAGCAGCAGCGCCGTCAGCCCCATGATCTCGGGCTCCGCCTGGAAGAGCCTCAGCAGCAGCCGCGCGAGCCGGATCGCCTCCTCGCAGAGCGGCGCGCGCGCAGGCGCCTCGCCGCCATTGGTCGAATAGCCCTCGTTGAAGATAAGGTAGATCATGGCGGCGACCGCCGCGAGCCGCTCGGAGCGCTCGACCGCGCCCGGCGTCTCGAACGGCACGCCGGCATCGGCAATGCGCGCCTTGGCGCGGGTGATGCGCTGCTCCATGGCGCTCTCGCCGACCAGGAAGGCGCGCGCGATCTGCTTGACGCTGAGGCCCGAGACGATACGCAACGCGACCGCGATCTGCTGCGTCGCCGGCAGGTCCGGATGGCAGCAGATGAACAGGAGCCGCAGGATGTCGTCGCGATAATGCGCGCCGTCCAGCCGCTCGGCCATATCGCCTTCGGCATCCTCGAGATCGGAAATCTGGTCCTCTTCCGGCATCGGCGCCTGCTTGGAGCGCTTGCGCACCGCGTCGATGCCGCTGTTGCGGCCGACGAAGATCAGCCACGCCGCCGGGTCGCGCGGCGGGCCGTTCTTCGGCCAATTGTTCAGTGCCCTCAGGCACGCATCCTGGAAAGCTTCTTCCGCGGCATCGAGGTCGCGGAAATAGCGCAGCAGCGCGCCCATCGCCTGCGGACGGGCGGTGCTGATCGCGTTGCTGATCCAGGCAAAATCGGTCATGCGGGAACCTTGGTCGGGTTGAAGACGGAGATCGGCCTAATCTCGTACGAGCCGCCGCTCGGATTGACTTCGGAAAGCTCGCGGGCAAACGCGACGGCCTCGTCCAAATCTTGGCATTCGAGCGTGTAGAAGCCGAGGAACTGCTCCTTGGTCTCGGCGAACGGCCCGTCGAGCACCATCGCTTCGCCCTTGACCTTCCTAAGCGTTGTCGCGGCAGTGGTCGGTAACAGACGAGCCACGGGTCCAAGCCGGCCCGCCTTGGCGTATTTGTCCTGAACGTTGAGGAGCTTTGCCATGACCTCGTCGTCCTGTTCCTTGCTCCAGGAGCAGACGACGTCTTCGGAGGCGTAGCAGAGGATGGCGTAGAGCATTGTCACGTCCTTTCCGTATCAAAGGACGAGACAGTAGGACCCTTCCCGACACAACGTCGATAAAAAAATCGCCAGGGCGATCACAGGTTTACCCGTGCCCTTGCGGTATGTCAGGCCCCGCGCGCCTGCAGCCATCTGAGCACCAGCGTCTCCTCCTCGTCGAGGCCGGGTATGAGGCGCTTTCGCTTGTTGGCTTCCGCCATTTCGTCGAGCAGCCTGCCTTCGGACCACGCCTCGAAGACCAGCGGGTGGATATAGCATTTTCGGCAGACAGCCCGCGTATTGCCCAGTCGTTCGGCGACCTTGTCGATTATCCTGTTCGTCGCCCTCTTTTGCTGGATCATACTCTCTGGGAGCTTGGTCTGGGCAAACAGGGATGCCGCATGGATGGTGCCGCCCCATGTCCGAAAATGCTTGGAGCTGAACTCCCCGCCGGAAGCGTCGCGGATGTAGCGGTTGATGTCCTCAGAGCGCACCGGCCGGCGATTCCCGTCTTCGTCGAGGCACTGGAACAGCTGCTGACCCGGCAGATCCTGCGCTCTACGCACAACTTTGGCGATGCGACGGTCGACCAGCTTCAGCTTCCATTCCTTTCCGGACTTGCCCTTGAAGGCGAAGCGCAACCTCGAACCCTCGACATCGACGTGTCGGTCGCGCAGGGTGGTCAGCCCGAAACTCTTGTTGTCGCGGGCGTAGGCGGCATTGCCGACCCTGATCATGGTGTTGTCGAGCAGCCAGACGACAGAGGCGACCACCCGTTCCGGTGGCAGGCCGTGCCGCCGCAGGTCGGCGTCGACCTGATGCCTGATGGCTGGAAGACGTTCCGCGAAAGCGACCAGGCTGGAGTATTTGATGCCCTCCCGATCCTCGGTCCATTGAGAGTGATAGCGATACTGCTTGCGTCCGCGCTGGTCCCGGCCGGTTGCCTGGAGATGGCCGTTCGGATCGGGCGATATCCACACATCGGTCCATGCCGGCGGAATGACGATCGCCTTGATGCGGTCCAGCGTCGCTGCGGTCACCGGTTTCTCGTTCGGGCCGACATACCGAAATCCTTTGCCTTTTCTCAGGCGCCGGATGCCGGGATCGGCGTCGCTGACATAGCCGAGCGACGTGCGCTCGGCCGAATTTTGCGCGCCGTTCCTGCGGGCTTCGTCCCCGCCCGCAGAACGGTCGAGGGACGATCGCGATCGTTGCAGCATGCTGGCTCTACCGAACTTGTCCGTAGATAAGCTGCGCAACCGGCGGCGGGTTCCCTCCTTGCGTGAAGCCTCATCAACCTTGCCGATCGGCGAACGCATCAGCCATCCAGAGCTCGCCGTCGTCTATGTGAACGGGAAAATAATCTCGCCCGGCTGGTATCGCCTCGAGAACCGCTCCCGCCTCATCAGTCAGATAGTCATAGCCGATATCCTGATGCCGGCGATCCGGATCGAGATGATTGTAGAGGTCGCGGCGCGCCGTGCGCCGTTTCGGCTCGATCATCTTCAGATGATAAAGATTGAGGCCGCTGTCCCTGAGTTTCAGACCGAGATCCTCGGGAAACCAGATGCCATGCAGGTCCTTCGACCGGTACCGGTCCGGATGGTAGGCGCCGAAAAGCCTGTGCTGCATCTTCTGGCCCCAGGCTCCATCGACGCGATAGCTTGCCGGCGTGTACATCTCCCGGCAGCGGAACCCCCAGGCGATGCGCCTGGAACCGCTGGTCAGCCGGCCTATACGATCGGCGACGGCGATTTCCAGCCTTTCGTCAGGGTCCATAGCCAGGATCCAGTCGGCGCCAGCCCCATAGGCTGCGGTGATAAGCGCGCGCCGCCTCTCCGGCTCGCTGCTGAAAACCTCCGTTGCGGCCCGATCGTCATAAGCGATCCAGCCGTCGACGATTGCATCGAGGTTGGCGAGGAGGTCGGGCACCAGATGCGCGTCGTAGCGATAGCTGAAGATGGCGACGATCCTTTGCCGCGACCAAAGCCATCGGCCGCGCCGCCGGCGCGGCGACTTCATCTCGACAGTGATCATGGGCGTCGACCCTCCTTGTCGCCATGCCTGGCGCCGACGGCGGCCCCCAGCGACTTGGCGAACAATGCCAGCCATACGATCGGCAGCGACAGCATGGCGAAAGTCCTCTCCTTTCCGGATAGCCCCGTTTTTGCCAGCTTGCCGACATTGCGACGGTCCCGGAACACTTTCCGAAAGGGACGCGCCGGTTTTTTGCCCCCGACAGACCTAAGATAGGCGCCGTAGCGGCGTCCGCGCCGATACTGGTCGGCGAGCATTTCGAACAGGCGTGTCTCGTTGCGATGGATGGTGAGAATTTGCGGTTCCCAGACCGGCCGCATCGCCTCGGGCAACCTGGCCATGAATTCAGTGTCTTCTCCTGAAGCCAGTTGCTCGTCGAAGAGCCCATACCGATCGAACAGCCTGCGGTCGAAGGAAACGCCGTAGCGCTGCGCCTTTTCGGCGGGAAGACCTGGCAGGCGCCGCATGTGAATGACGAGGTGCGCCGCGCATGCGACCAGATTGCGCGGGTGGCTGTTGACGATGGCGCTCGCCACCGCCGCGGCGCCTTCCCGGTGACGGCGCAACCGGACTTCAGCCCACCCGGGACACGCCAGGCAATCGTCCGCGAGAAAGGCGATGAAAGGAGCCTTGGTCGCCGCTATGCCCCGGTTTCTCGCGGCGCCGACAAACAGCCTCTGTTCGAATTCGATGACAGGCACGTCGAACCCGGCCTCGGCCAGAAGCGCCTGGGCATTTCCGCCGCCGGAATTCACGATCACGATTTCGAGCGGAATGTCCTGGCCAAGTACCGACCTTACGGCCGCGACCAGGTCGGTCGGCGCCCGGAAACCTATCACGACGACGGCGAGTTCCGGCCCGTCGGCCATCAGGCGCTTTGCAACTGGATTCGATGAAGAGGGAACCGGCGCCGCGCGGCGATTTTCAGCCGGTAGCGCATGCAGCGCCAGACGTCGGCTGCAGCCCTTGGGGCGACTTCCGCGACCGTCAGGAATTTTTCGGCCATCTCCAAATCGCCTTGTGCGTAGTGAACGCGCGCGATCTTGAGAGCAACCAGCCCTTCCCTCACCTTCAGCGATGATTTCGGAATGCCGCAGTCGGTCAGTCCCCGCAGCGCTAGCCGCCATTCCAGAAACCGTGACACCGGCTTGACCGTGAACCGATCGTCGGAGCGCTCCGATGAGACGAAGTAGATCATGATGGGCTGGCTTGCCACCGCGAGCGACGCTCTCCTCATCACGCTTACCCAGAACAGCGTATCCTCGTCATAAGGGAGCCCGGTCGGGAAGCGCGTCTCACCAATGGCATGCCGCGCAACCAGCGCGCTGCCAACCGCGATCGACCGGATCCGGCCTTCCAGATAGGCGCAAGCGTTGGCGAGCCCTGCGGCGGTGTAACCGCCCGGCATCTTGAACTGCCGATCCACACCATCGGTCCGCCGGCGATAGGCGCCAACCACGATATCGGGACCCGGCTGCGTTCTGGTCTTGGACAACAACGCCCTCAGGCCGCCTTCGAGATGGAGATCGTCGGCATCGATCATATAAATCCAAGGGAAGCGGGCCTGCTCCAAGGCCAGGTTCCTGGATCCGCCAGCGTCGCGGCAAATCGACCTGAGGACGCGCAGCGGCAATCCCAGCCGCCCGGCCGCCTGCAAGGCGACAGCCGCCGTGCCATCGGACGACGAATCGTCGACCAACAGGACCTCGCCGATTACGTCGGCTTCCGACGCGAGCGAAGCCAAAGTCCTTCCCACGGTTGCCGCCGCGTTGTGCGCCGGGATGATGACGCTGACTGTCATGAAAGCTCCCTGCCGCGAAATGAAGCGGCAGTATTCAAACCCCGTTGTCAAGATATCGGGCTAATCGCAAGAAGCAATCCTCCCGAAAGAGCCATCGGCGCCGACTTGGCTAGGCAGCCACCGGAATGACGTCGACCGCCTGCTCGCCGACCTGGCCGCCGGTGGTTTTGAGGACGCCGACGATCGGCGCCACGTCGGAATAGTCGCGGCCGTAGCCAACCGTGATATGGTCGTTGCTCGCCCGCATGCCGTTGGTCGGATCGAATTCCTGCCAGCCGGCATCGCGCCCGCACCAGGCCTTGACCCAGGCATGCATGGCGTCCGCCCCCTCCAGCCGCGGTTTGCCCTTGGGCGGGATGGTGCGCAGGAAGCCGCTGACATAGCCGGCGGGAATGCCGAGCCCGCGCAGCCCGGCGATCATGATGTGCGAAAAATCCTGGCAGACCCCGCGTTTCAGAGCGAAGGCGTCGCTTGCCCGCGTCTGCACGGTGGTTGCCTTGCCGTCATAGGTGAAATCGCGATGGATGCGGTTGCAGAGATCGACTGCCGTGACGACTGTCGAGCCGGAGAGGCTCTCCCGCGCATAGGCGGTGATTGCAGCGTCGATACCGGCGTAGTCGCTGGCGACCAGGAAATGATGCGGCGCGGTCGCCGACAGCGAATGCACCGCATCGAGCTCCGCCTTCAGCCCGTGAATGTCGGGCGAGACGTCGAGGCCGGGTTCCGGTCGCGACACGGACACGCGCGCGCTCATCCTGATGTCGAGTTCCTCATGCGCCTCGCGAAAGGCGATCGAGGTGACGTTGTTGCCAAAGAAATCGGAAAAATCCGCCCGCTCGGCGGGAGTCGGCGCGAAGGACAGCGCGGCCGCGATCACCCGCTGGACGCCGGGAACCGTCTGCGGCAGCACGCGCACCTGATGCCGGCCGCCGCCGGCGGCGGCAGCATAGTCGTAATGCAGATGGAGCCTGATGTCGTAGAGCATCTAGAGCAATTCCAGCAAAAGTGCGAAGCGGTCAGGCTCGGCGGCTTCGCCGTAGCCTTGCGTCCGGAATTGCGTAAAAACAAAGAGATGGAGCATTGGAGGCGATCCTTATTCCTGGAGATGCTCTATCCGAAATAGGCCCTGGCGAGGCTGTTGTAGAGATCGCCGATCTGGTTGGCGAGTTCGTCGAGCACGTTCGCGGTCATGTCCTGGGGTTCCATCACGGCGATCGCGGTATTGAGCTGCAGGATCTCCTTCGCCGCCGGCGACATGTGTCCCTCGCCGCCCACGGAAGGCAGCATGCCGATCTCCGCCTTCAGCCGTTCGAGCTGGAACAGGATCGAACGCGGGTTGAGCGGATCGAGCGCCAGGAGGTCGATCACCGTGCGCCGCCCGGCCTGCACCGGATATTGCCGGCGGTGGGTCATGACGCTGTCGCCGATCTCCAGCATCATGTCGAGCGCGCCGTCGGGCGCGCCTGCCTTTGTCAGCCTGGCTAGCGCGCGGGCGATCTGGATGCCGCGTTCCAGCCTTCGGCCGATCTCCAGGAAGCGCCAACCGGTGAAGCGGTACATGTTCTCGTGCAGCAGACCCGAGAAGCCGGCAAGCTTGCGCAGCATCACGGTCATCGCCCGCGTCGCGTCGTCGCCCGGCGCCACCGTTCTGGCGAATTTGTGGATGGTCTTCGACAGGTCCTTCAGCGCCAGCCAGCCGTCCGGCGAGAAGCGGTCGCGGATCTGGCCGGCGCTGTAGACGGCGCTGTCCAATGTGCTGATCAGCCCCATCGGGATCGCCGACTCGACCTCGATGCCGAAGGGTTCGAGATAGTCCCTGATGTCGGCGAGCAGCGGCATTTCGGGATCGGAGGTCTCCGCCAGCCTGACGTGATAGGCGCGCAGCACGCGCACCGCGTCTTCCGAGCGCTCGATATAGCGGCCAAGCCAGGTCAGGTTCTCCGCGGCGCGGCTCGGCAGGCTGCCGGGCATGGTGCGGGTGAATCCGTCGCTCTCCTGCGGCAACAGCGTCTCGCGCTCGACCGGCCTGTCGCTGACCACCCAGACATCGGCCGCCTGGCCGCCGCGCTGCATGGCGATCGCCGTCGGGTCAAGCGAGAAGCCGACGCGGGCAAAGCCGCCGGGCATCACCGTCCAGCCTTCTGGCGTCCGTGCCAGGTAGACGCGCAGGCTGGCCGGTCTCGGCTCCAGCCGGCCGCCGACAAAGACCGGCGTCGTCGACAGCGTCACCGCTTCCTGGCCGACAAAGCCGGCACCGTCCTGTTCGATCCGGGCGATGAACTCCGCCCGTTCCCCTGCCGAGAGCGCTGAGCCCAGCCGCGTCGCGCCATCGTCCTCGAAAGCGAGCCGCGTCGACAGCGCCGGGCCGACCACCATGCGATCGATATTGGCAAGCACGTGGCTGCGCTCGGCCTCCTGCCCGCACCACCATGTCGCGACGTTCGGCAGCTTGAGCTCCTCGCCGTGCAACTCACGCGCGATCCTGGGCAGGAAGGAAAGCAGCGCCCGCGTTTGCATCAGGCCCGACCCAAGCGCGTTGACGGCCGACACGGAGCCGCGGCGGATCGCTTCGACCAGCCCGGGCGTGCCGATCTGCGAGTCCGGCTTGAGCTCGAGCGGATCGGCAAAGGCGGCATCGAGCCGCCGCCACAGCACGACGACCGGCATCAGCCCCGAGACGGTGCGCACCATCAGGCGGCCGCCGGAGACGGTCAGGTCCTCGCCCTCGAGCAGCATGATGCCGAGATAGCGCGCGATATAGGCGTGCTCGTAATAGGTCTCGTTCAGCGGTCCTGGCGTCAGGATGGCGACGCGGCCGCCGGACTCCCTTGCCATGCCGTTCAGCGCATCTCGGAAGCGGCGGAAGAAGCCGGCCAGGCGATGCACATGCATCTCGCCATAGATGTCGGATAGCGCGCGCGTGGTGGCGACGCGGTTCTCCAGCGCGAAACCGGCGCCCGACGGCGCCTGCGTGCGATCGCCCAGCACCCACCAGCGGCCGTCCGGCCCGCGGCCGAGCTCGAAGGCGACCATGTGCAGGAAATGACCGCTGGCCGGCCGGACGCCGACGACGGGGCGCAGATATTCGGGGCTCGCCGCAATCAGCCCGGCCGGCAGGATGCCCTTCTCGACCAGCCGGTTCGGACCGTAGATATCGGCCAGGATCGCCTCGAACAGGTCGGCGCGCTGGACGAGGCCGGCGCTGATCTCGGCCCATTCCTTTTCGTCGATCAGCAGCGGAACATGCGCCAGCGGCCATTCGCGTTCGTTGGCGCCGGCCTTGTCGTAGACGCGGTAGTAGACGCCGGCATCGCGCAGGTACTGGTCGGCGCGGGCAAAGCGCTGCCCGAGCGTCTCGGCCCCCAGCTCGTCCAGCGCTTCGATGAAGGAGCGCCAGGCAGGGCGCGGATTGCCTGACGCGTCGACCATCTCGTCGACGACGCCTTCGATCGGCCGGTAATGCGTGAGCAGGCTCTGCGCCCGCGGCCTGCCGCCCGCCCGTTTCTGATTCCCCTTGGCCATGGTCGATCAGAATCTCGCCGGCCGCCTGAGGTCAAGGGTCATCGGGAACTCTTCAGAGGCTTCTTCGGCGTGGAGCACATAGGTTCCCGGCGTGTGGCCGCGCGGCTCGAAGCGCGCCAGCCGGCGCGCCTCGGCTTCGTTGCCGTTGACCGGGAAGGTGTCGTAATTGCGCCCGCCCGGATGCGCGACATGGTAGACGCAGCCGCCGATCGAGCGGCCCGACCAGCGGTCATAGATGTCGAAGACCAGCGGCGTGTTGACCGGCAGGGCCGGATGCAGGCCGGAGGCCGGCTGCCAGGCCTTGAAGCGAACGCCCGCCACCGCGACCTCGCGATTGTTCGTCACCTTCATCGGCACGACGCGGCCGTTGCAGACGATGGCGTGGCGCTCCGGATTGAGGCCTTCGGTCCTGACCTGCAGCCGCTCGACCGAGGAATCGACGAAGCGCACGGTGCCGCCGATCGCGCCCTGCTCGCCCATGACGTGCCAAGGCTCCAGCGCCTGCCTCAGCTCCATCTTGACGCCGCCTTGGCTGACCTCGCCGCAGAACGGGAAGCGGAATTCGAGCTGCGCGGCGAACCATTCGGCGCGGAGGTCGAAGCCGTTGAGCTTCAGGTCCTCCAGCACGTCGAGGAAGTCCGCCCAGACATAGTGCGGCAGCATGAAGCGGTCGTGCAGCGAGGTGCCCCAGCGCACGAAACGTCCGTCGAGCGGATTCTTCCAGGCGCGCGCGATGATCGCGCGCACCAGCAACTGCTGGGCTAGCGACATGCGCGCATTGGGCGGCATCTCGAAGCCGCGGAACTCGACCAGCCCGAGCCTGCCGGTCGGACCGTCCGGAGAGAACAATTTGTCGATGCAGATTTCGGAGCGGTGCGTGTTGCCGGTCACGTCGGTGAGCAGATTGCGAAACAACCTGTCGACCAGCCACGGCAACGGTGCGCTGCCCTTGTCGGGATGCGGCACCTGCGCCAGCGCGATCTCCAGCTCATAGAGCGAGTCGTGCCGCGCCTCGTCGATGCGCGGCGCTTGGCTGGTCGGGCCGATGAACAGGCCGGAAAACAGATAGGACAGCGACGGGTGCCGCTGCCACTGCAGCACCAGGCTCTTCAGCAGATCCGGCCGGCGCAGGAACGGGCTGTCGTTCGGCGTCGCGCCGCCGACCACGACATGATTGCCGCCGCCGGTGCCGGTGTGGCGGCCGTCGATCATGAACTTGTCGGCGCCGAGTCGCGACTGCCTGGCTTCCTCGTAGATCGCGGTCGTCGTGGCGACGCATTCCTGCCAGTTGGCGGCCGGATGGATGTTCACCTCGATGACGCCGGGATCGGGCGCCACGCGGATGACGTTGAGGCGCGGATCGTGCGGCGGGGCGTAGCCCTCGATATGTACAGGCAGGCCGATCGCCCTGGCTGCGTTCTCGGCCGCCGCCACCAGCTCGAGATAATCCTCCAGCGCCTCGACCGGCGGCATGAACACGCAGAGCCGGCCGTCGCGCGGCTCGACGGTGAGCGCGGTCCGCACCGCGCCGCCGATCTCGGTGAGCTGCTGCTCGACGCGGTCCTGTTGCGCGGTCGCCGCCGTGAAGGAGGCTTCCGCTTGCTGTCGCGCGGTTTCATCGGCACCGCCTGCAGCCGCCGCCGGCAGGATGGCGTCCCGCGCAGGCAAAGTGCCGCGCGGCAGCGAAGGATCGACCGGCACGATATACGGGAATTGCGCCGGCGGCACGTAGGGCAGAGCGCCCAGCGGCAGCCGATAGCCGACCGGGGAATCGCCGGGCACCAGAAACAGGCGGCCGCGCCGCGTCTTCCATTTTTCAGAGCGCCAGCGCTGCCCCGCGGCCTGGCTGTTCCAGCGCTGGACCGGCAGCACATAGCCTGACGGCTTGGTCAGCCCGCGCTCGAACACGCGCGCCATGCGGCTGCGCTCTTCCGGATCCTCCAGCTTGGAGTTGGAGGGATCGACATTGTCCGGCAGCTTGCCTTCCTTGAGCAGCCATTCGGCCGGATCCTCATAGGCCTCGCTGACCATCGACATTTCGATGCCGAGTTCGCCGGCGATCGCCTTGAGCAGGCTTTCAGCCTGCTCGGGCCCGACAGCCGCTTGGCTACCCTCCCGTGCGATCAGCGACGGATCGCGCCAGACCGCCTCGCCATCGGTGCGCCAGTAGAGCGAGAAGGTCCAGCGCGGCAGGCTCTCGCCCGGATACCACTTGCCTTGCCCGTAATGCAGGAAGCCGCCCGGCGCGAAGCGCTCGCGCAGCCGCCGGATCAGCTGATCCGCCTTGTCGCGCTTGGTCGGGCCGACGGCGGCCGTGTTCCACTCGGCCGACTCGAAATCGTCGATCGACACGAAGGTCGGTTCGCCGCCCATGGTGAGCCGAACGTCCTGCTCTTGCAAAACAGCGTCGACCCTGTTGCCCAGCGCGTCGAGCGCATCCCAGCTTTCGTCGGAGAACGGCTTGGTGATGCGCGGATGCTCGGCGATGCGATCGACCCGCATGTCGAAGCCGAAATCGACATTGGCGAAGCTTGCCATGCCGGAAATCGGCGCGGCGTTGCGGTAGTGCGGCGTCGCCGCCAGCGGCACATGGCTTTCGCCGGTGAGCAAGCCTGAGGTCGGGTCGAAGCCGATCCAGCCGGCGCCCGGAATATAGACCTCGCACCAGGCATGCAGGTCGGTGAAGTCGACCGAGGTTCCGGGCGGTCCGTCGAGCGAGACGAGATCCGGCTTGAGCTGGATCAGGTAACCGGAGACGAAACGCGCGGCGATGCCGAGATTGCGCAGTATCTGCACCAGCAGCCAGCTCGAATCCCGGCAAGAGCCCTTGGCCGCAGCGAGCGTCTCTTCCGGCGAGTAGACGCCGGTCTCCATGCGCACGATATAGGCGATCTCGCGCTGCAGCCTTGCATTGAGGCCGACGAGGAAATTGACGGTATTCTGTGGGCTGCGGTCTATGCTTTGCAGGAATTTCGACAAAAGCGGCCCGGCCGGCTCCGGCGTGCGGTAGATGGCGAGGTCTTCCCTGATCTCTTGCGGATAGTCGAACGGGAAGTTTTCCGCCGTCTCCTCGACGAAGAAGTCGAACGGATTGTAGACCGTCATGTCGGCGACGAGATCGACCTCGATCTTGAGCTCGTCCACTGGCTCCGGGAAGACGAACCGGGCGAGGAAGTTGCCGTAAGGATCCTGCTGCAGGTTGACGAAGTGGTTCTTCGGCTCGACCTTCAGCGAGTGGCTGAGCACCTTGGTGCGCGAATGCGGCGCCGGCTGCAGCCTGATCACCTGGGGGCCGAGGACGACCGGCCTATCGTATTTGTAATGGGTCAGGTGGTGGACGGCTGCCAGAATTGCCATGGGTCCCCTGAGAATGGCGTTTCAGTCGCCAGACCCTGACACAAGTGCTGGGCATTCTCCAAGCAGAGATGTTGCGCTGCACCTATTTTAAGCAGCGTTGCCGGCTCAGAAAAAAGCCTGCAGCCCCGTCTGCGCCCGTCCCAGGATCAGCGCATGCACGTCATGCGTGCCTTCGTAGGTGTTGACCGTCTCCAGGTTCTGCGCGTGGCGCATCACGTGGTAGCCGATCTGGATGCCGTTGCCGCCATGCATGTCGCGGGCCTGGCGGGCGATGTCGAGCGCCTTGCCGCAATTGTTGCGCTTGACGATCGAGATCATCTCCGGCGCCATCTTGCCCTCGTCCATCAGCCGGCCGACGCGCAAGCTACCCTGCAGGCCGAGCGCGATCTCGGTCTGCATGTCGGCGAGCTTCTTCTGGAAGAGTTGCGTGCCGGCGAGCGGCTTGCCGAACTGCTTGCGGTCAAGGCCATATTGCCGCGCCCGGTGCCAGCAATCCTCGGCAGCGCCCATCGCGCCCCACGATATGCCGTAGCGCGCGCGGTTGAGGCAGCCGAACGGGCCCTTCAAGCCGGAGACATTGGGCAGCAGCGCCTCCTCGCCGACCTCGACGCCTTCCATCACCACTTCGCCGGTGATCGAGGCGCGGAGGCTGAGCTTGCCGCCGATCTTCGGCGCCGAAAGCCCCTTCATGCCCTTTTCCAGCACGAAGCCGCGGATCTGGTTGTCATGCGCAGCCGACTTTGCCCAGACGACGAAGACGTCGGCGATCGGCGCGTTGGAGATCCACATCTTGGAGCCAGACAGCTTGTAGCCGTTGGCCGTCTTCTCGGCCCGCGTCTTCATGCCGCCCGGATCGGAGCCGGCATCCGGCTCGGTGAGGCCGAAGCAGCCGATCCATTCGCCGGAGGCGAGCTTCGGCAGGTATTTTCTGCGCTGCTCTTCCGAGCCATAGGCATGGATCGGATACATGACCAGCGACGACTGCACGCTCATCATCGAGCGATAGCCGGAATCGATGCGCTCGACTTCGCGCGCCACCAGCCCGTAGGTCACGTAGTTGGCGCCGAGCCCGCCATATTCTTCCGGAATGGTGATGCCGAGCAGGCCCGCTTCGCCCATCTCGCGGAAGATAGTGGGGTCGGTCTTCTCCTCGACATAGGCTGCCTCGATGCGCGGCGCCAGCTTGTCGGCTGCGAACGCGGCAGCGCCATCGCGCACCATGCGCTCGTCCTCGGAAAGCTGGTCCTCGATCAGGAAAGGATCGTTCCAGACGAAAGCGTTCTTCTCGGCGGCCATGACCTCGGTCTCCCGGCAAAAATCTTGGATTGCCCGGCTTATCGGCCTCCACATCGAAAAAATCAAACAAAATTGCATCACGGATCAATGAGCGCTAGTAATGGATCATGAATGTCCAACGCCGCCTTTTGCCGAACATCAGCGCGCTTGCCGCCTTCGAGGCGGTAGCGCGGCTCGGCTCCTTCACCGCCGCGGCCCGCGAGCTCGATCTAACGCAAGGCGCGGTCAGCCGGCAGATAAGCCTCCTGGAAGAACAGTTCGGACGTCGGCTGTTCGAGCGCGACAGCCGCAACGTCCGGCTGTCCACAGCGGGCGAGGCCTATGCCGAAGCAGTGCGTTCGGCGCTCTGCCAGCTGCGCGACGCTGCGCTCGGATTGATGAGCAATCGGCATGGCGGCGTTCTCAACCTTGCCATCCTGCCGACCTTCGGCACGCGCTGGCTGATGCCGCTGATCCCGGATTTCGTCGCCCGGCACCCGGACATCACCATCAACTTCGCCA
The DNA here is from genome assembly GCA_000824825.2 of Mesorhizobium sp. ORS 3324. GTDB lineage: Bacteria > Pseudomonadota > Alphaproteobacteria > Rhizobiales > Rhizobiaceae > Mesorhizobium. The sequence goes on along the minus strand of LM655170.1, from coordinate 378,931 downwards.
CGCGCATCGGACGGTTCGACTTTGCGCGCGAGCGGCTCGACGCGGCGATCCATCACGGCATGCCCGACTGGCCGGATGCGGACTGCACGTTGCTGATGCGAGAGACTGTCCTGCCTGTCGCGGCGCCGGAATTCTTGACTGAGCACAAGGTCGCCGCGCCGGGCGATATCAGCCGCATGCCGCTGCTGCATATGGCGACACGCCCAGGCGCCTGGAGCGAATGGTTCGAGCATCAGGGGCTTGACGCGCCGACCGGTCCCGGCATGCAGTTCGAGCAATTCGGCACGATCGCTGAGGCCTGTATGGCGGGACTCGGCATCGCGCTGCTGCCGGAAATCCTGATTACCGGCGAATTGCAGCGCCGCCAGTTGGTGCCGGCGCCGGGCAAGCCGATGCAGAGCCGCAGCGCCTATTACCTCGTCGTGCCGCACGACAAGCGCGGCCATCCGCCGGTCGCCAGCTTTCGCGATTGGCTGCTGGGCCAGATCGGCAAGGAACCGGCAGTGCTCGCGTGGTAGCTATTTCCGCTTCATCGCCTCCGCGAGCGCCGCGCCGAACGCGCCTTGCGACGGCCGTTCCGGCTGGCGCTGCGGCACCTGAGATCGCTGCGCGAACTTGCCGCCGCCATGGTCGCGTCCGCTTCTCGGTGCCCCACCCTCGCCACCGTCCTTCCGCATCGAAAGCCCAATGCGATTGCGCTTGATGTCGACATCGACGACCCGCACCTTCACCACGTCGCCGGCCTTCACCACCTCATGGGCATCCTTGATGAAGCGATCGGCCAGTTGCGAGACATGCACCAGCCCGTCCTGGTGCACACCGATGTCGACGAAGGCGCCGAAGGCCGCGACATTGGTGACGGTGCCTTCGAGCAGCATGCCGGGTTTCAGGTCCTTGATGTCGTCGACCCCTTCGGCAAAGGTCGCCGTCTTGAAACCGGGGCGCGGGTCGCGTCCAGGCTTTTCCAGTTCGGCGATGATGTCACGTACCGTCGGCAGGCCGAAACGCTCGTCGACGAAGACGCGCGGGTCCAACGCCTTGAGCGCCGCGCTGTCGCCCATCAGCGAACGCACGTCACGCCCGCAGGCCGCGACTATTCTTTTCGCCACGCCATAGGCCTCCGGATGCACCGCGGAGGCATCGAGCGGCTCGGCGCCGTTCGGGATGCGCAGGAATCCGGCACATTGCTCGAACGCACGAGGCCCCAGGCGAGAGACATTGAGCAGGTCGCGCCGCGTTCCGAAAGGACCGGTCACGTCGCGATGTGCAACGATCGCCTCGGCGAGCGACGGCCCGAGCCCCGAAACGCGCGCCAAAAGCGGCGCGGACGCCGTGTTGAGGTCGACGCCGACGGCATTCACCGCATCCTCCACCACCGCCTCCAGCGAGCGGCCGAGCCGGTACTGGTCGACATCGTGCTGGTACTGGCCGACGCCGATCGATTTCGGCTCGATCTTGACCAGTTCGGCCAGCGGATCCTGCAGTCGTCTCGCGATCGATACAGCGCCGCGCAACGATACGTCGAGGTCCGGAAACTCCGCTGCCGCCGTCGCCGAGGCCGAATAGACCGAAGCGCCGGCTTCGCTGACGATCACCTTGATCGGCTTCGGCCCGCCGTCCGCAGGCAGGCTGGCGAGCATGTCGGCCACCAGCTTCTCCGTCTCGCGGCTGCCGGTGCCGTTGCCGATCGAGATCAGTTCCACCTTGTGCAGGCGAATAAGCCTGGCAAGTTCCGCCTGGGTGCCGCGCACATCGTTCTTCGGCGGGAACGGATAGACCGTCGTCGTCGCCACCAGCTTGCCGGTGCCGTCGACCACCGCCACCTTGACGCCGGTGCGGATGCCGGGATCGAGCCCCATGGTCGGCCGCGAGCCGGCGGGCGCGGCGAGCAGCAGGTCCTTGAGGTTGCGGGCAAAGACGTGGATCGCTTCTTCCTCGGCCCGCTCGCGCAGGTCGCGCATCAGGTCGAGGCTCAGATGCAGCGATAGTTTTATCCGCCAGGTCCAGCCCGCGACCTCCATCAGCCAGCGGTCGCCCGGCATTGTGCCGCCGATCGCATAGGCATTGGCGATCATCCGCTCGACCGGCTTCACCGGCGATTGATCGTCGGCATCGACCTCGATATCGAGCGACAGCACCTCCTCGTTGCGGCCGCGCAGCATGGCCAAGGCGCGGTGGCTGGGCACGTTCGCCCAGCGCTCGACATGGTCGAAATAGTCGGAGAATTTGGCGCCCGCCTCCTGCTTGCCGTCGACGACCCGGGCGCGCAGGAAGGCGCGTTCCTTCATATAGGCGCGCAGTCCGCCGACCAGGTCGGCATTCTCGGCGAACCGCTCCGACAGGATGTCGCGCGTGCCTTCGAGCGCCGCCTTGGTGTCGGGTACCTCTTCGGTGACATAGACGAGCGCGAGCTCGGCAGGCACTGCAGAGCGGTCGGCGAGGATCGCCTCGGCCAGCGGACCGAGCCCGCGCTCCCGGGCGATCTCCGCCTTGGTGCGGCGCTTGGGCTTATAGGGCAGGTAGATGTCCTCGAGCTCCGCCTTAGTGCTCGCCGCCGCGATCTTGGCCTCGAGTTCCTCGGTCAGCTTGCCCTGCTCCCGGATCGAACCGAGGATCGTCTGGCGCCGCGCATCGAGCTCACGCAGATAGGCAAGCCGCTCGGACAGGTCGCGCAACTGCGTGTCGTCGAGCCCGCCGGTGACTTCCTTGCGGTAACGCGCCACGAACGGCACTGTTGCGCCCTCGTCCAGCAGCCCGATAGCGGCTGCTGCCTGCTCCGGCCGCGCGCCGATCTCGGCCGCGATGATTGCTGCGATGCGCTTGATATCCGATGCCATGCTCGTCCCTGTCGAAAAGAGCGGCGACCATAGGCCGGGACGCCCGTTCCGCCAACCGCGCTGTTTTCGGATGGGAGAGAGGTCCACAGGAAAGCACGTTTTGGCAGCTGTATGTCTCGGATCGTTCTCTCGAAGGTCGGCGCCGCCCCTCATC
>LM655170.1:252678-375840 GCA_000824825.2 Mesorhizobium sp. ORS 3324 | reverse complement strand
ATAGTGACGGGGAGAAGGGAGGCTGACGCTGCCTCGGCACTCGTCTTGCAGCGCTGGAGATTGGCGAAAGCTGCGATGAGAGCGTCCCTCTTCCCGTCACTTACGGGGAGAGGATGCCGGCAGGCAGGTGAGGGGCGGCGCCAACCTTCGACAGTTGAATGCCGTCCCCCTCAGACCATCCCGCTCAGCGCCTCGAAAAACGCCACGATTTCGACGTCAAGCTGGTCGTCCACCGGCTCCGGCTGCGACGACATCTTGGCGATCACCACCTCGTTCCTGGGGTTGACGTAGATCCACTGACCATGGATGCCGATGCCGCAGAAGGCGCCGCTTGGCATGCCCGTCTGGTACCATTTGTTGCGGTAGCGGCCTTCGGGGAAGAGGAACGCCATCGTGCCGCGCCGCCAGGCTTCGTGGCTGCCGCCGCTGGCGACCGTATCGCGCACCCAAGCCTCCGGCACGATGCGGCGGCCGTTGGCCGTGCCGCCCTGGCGCATCATCTCGCCGATGCGGGCAAGGTCACGCGGCGTCATCGACATGCCGCCGGCGGTGCGCGCCGTGCCTTCCATGTCGACCGTCACCGACATCCCGCTCCCAGCCCCGAGCGGCAGCCACAGTTTCTCGCTTAGCAAATCGCTGATGCGCTTTCCCGACGCTCGCTCGAGCAGGATTCCGAGCAGGTCGGAATTGGGCGAGCGGTAGCGATAAGTCTGCCCATGCGGCTCGGCGAGGCGCTGCAGCGTCAGCAGAAATGCCGAGAGACTTTCCGATCCGCTGCCGGGGTTCCACAGCGTCGCGCGGCGATAGCGGGCGAAGGCGCTTTCCGGATCGAGATAGGCCTCCTCGAAATCGAGGCTGACGGTCATGTCGAGCACGTTGCGCACGCAGGCATCGCCATAGGCCGTGCCCTTGGCTTCGGGGATATACTGCGTCACCGGCGCTTCCGGTTCGAACACGCCTTCGCCTTCCAGTATGCCGGCGAGAATTGCCGTTACCGACTTGCTGATCGAGAAGATGATATGGCGCTGGCCGAACGCCATATGCGGCGCCGCCCAGTCGCCGACCAGCTTGCCGCCTTTCATGATCGCCAGCCCGTCGGCGTCGGAGCGTTTGAGGAAGGCCTCGACCGTTTCGGCACCGCCGGCCAACGTGATTTCTTCTTCGAGCAGCGCACTGAGAGGCTTCGCCTGCTCCTCACCCCCAAACGCGGCTGCGACATGCACGCTCGGCACCAGTTCGCCGACATTCTGGAACGACCATTGGCTGAACGGCCTCAGCCGCCAATTGTCGAGCCGCACATCCTTGCGGGCAAAGCCGTACCTGGTCTCGAACGCGGTCTTGCCGGTCACGATCGTCTCCTGGGTCTTCTTGTCAGTCAGCGAAGCGCCGCCGCTATGGCGTGCACGGCCTTCAGCGTCGCTACCGAATAGGCTTTGTTGGTGAAATCGGGATAAGTCGAAAGCTTCACCACGACCATCCTGCGATCCCAGCTGATGTGGATCATCTGGCCGAACACGCCTCGGCACATCAGCGCCCGCGACCGTGGATCCTCGATCCAGAACTGGTTGCGGTAGCTGGCTTCCGGGAGGCTTGGATTGAAATCCGGCCCGTGCCTGCCGGTGCGCGTCGCCTCGATCCACTCGGCCGGGATCACGCCGCCGCCATTGTCGAGGATGAGCTGGCCGAAGCGGCCATAGTCGCGCAGCGTCGCGTTGAAGCCGCCCTCGGCCAGCGCATAGCCGGCGCTGTCGACGGTGAAGCAAGCGCTTTCATCCGCGCCGAGCTTCTGCCAGAGCTCTTCCGAGACCAGTTGCGCCAAACGCTTGCCGCTCACCCGCTCCATTATGAAGGCGAGCACGTCGGTCTCGATCGAACGGTACTCGAAGGCCTCGCCGTGCTCGCGCACCTTGTCCTTCAGCCCCAGGACCAGCTCGAACATGTGCGTCGGCCACTGGAAGGCGGGATCGCTGCCCGGCGGCACGGGTTTCCATCCGCTGGCGACATCGACCTGGCCGATCTCGGAATAGCGATCCGTGTATTCCTCGGAAAAGCGCACGCCGGTGGTCATGTCGAGCACCTGCTGGACGGTGGCGCCGGCCCAGGCCGTCTCGCCAAGCTCCGGAAGATAATCGGTGACCAGTCGGCCCGGGTCGATCAGGCCGCGTCCGACCAGTATGCCGAACACCGAACCGGTGACGGACTTCGCCATCGACTGCGACAGGTGCAGTGTGCGCTCGTCCATGCCGTTGAAGTAGCGTTCATAGGCGATCCTGCCGTCCTTCAGCACCAGGAACCCGTCCGTGTAGGTCTCGTCGAGGAACCCGGCGAGCGTTGTCGCCGCACCCGTGCTGTCAGCCACCGGCAGATCGTCGAGGTCGACCTCGGCGCGCTCGAAGCGGCGGCGGTGACCATGGCCGCGCCAGACCTCGACGGTCGGCAGGACCTCGCGGATGTTCTGGAAGGCCCAACGGTTCCAGGGGCCTCTGTCCCAATCGAGGTTCGGCGGGACCAGCTTGGGCGGCGAGCCCTGCATGATCGGCGGCCGCGGATCGGAATTGCGGTATGACGTCATGGAACCCTCCCCAATGCATGTCGCGCAAAGTGCGTAGCGCTTTTGCGGAAACGACATGCACAGAAATAGACAAAAGAAAGGGAGGCCTGGGCCTCCCCTCCTCATGCTTTACGCCGGAGCTATTTGCGCAGGTTGGTCCAGATCTTGTTGTAGATCTCCACCACTTCCGGCGGGCATGGCGGCACGAATTCCGGCGTCGGCGAGCCGGCCGGCGGGCTGATCTCCGGCGAGTTGGCGAACTCCGGCGGCAGGAATTTGTGGCTGCCGGCAATGCCGTTGTCGTAGCCGGCGAACTCCGAGATCAAGGCCGCGTTCTCAGGCGCCATGACGAAGTCCTGGAACAGTTTGGCATTCTCGAGATTCTTGGCGCCCTTCAGCACCGCGACGTTGTCCATCCAGCCTTCGACGCCTTCCTTCGGATAGGCATATTTGATCGCCGGGATCTTCTGGCGCGAGCGGTAGGCCGCGCCATTCCACTGTTCGGTCACGACCACGTCGCCGGAGGTGATTTTGGTGATTGTGTCGTAGCTGAAGGTCTTCCAGGACGGCTTGGCGGCCGTCAGTATCTCGTTGATCTTCTTCAGATTGGCCTTGTCGGCGCCGCAGCGCGGCACGCCGGCATAGCGCTCGACCGCATGCATGACGGTGTTGACGTCGTCGAGCACGTTGATCTGGCCCTTCAGCGCATCCGGCGGGTTGAACAGGATCGCCAGCGTGTCGATGTCGCCCTTGAACTTGTCCATGTTGACGGAGAACGTCGTCGTGCCGAACTGCCATGGCGCGGTGTAGTGGCGGCCCTTGTCCCAGTAGACGTCGACGAAGCGCGGATCGATGTTCTTGCCGTTCGGCATCGCGTTGGGCTCGGTCTTCTCGAGCAAGCCTTCCTCGATCATGATCTTCACGGTGTAGTCGGACGGCACCACGATGTCGTAGCCGGAATTGCCGGCGCGCACCTTGGACAGCATGGTTTCGTTGGAATCATAGTCGTCCAGCGTCACCTTGATGTTGTATTGCTTCTCGAACTTCTCGATCAGTTTGGGGTTGGTGTAGTCGCCCCAGTTGTAGATGTGCAGTTCGCCGTCGGCGAGCGCGGGCACCGCCCATAACAGCACGGCCGCGGAAACGGCCGTCATCAGTTTTCCAGACATTTTATGTTCTCCTTGCCTTCCCATTGTTGTGTTGGAGCTCTTGGGTCATTTGGCGCGTCGGCGCGCGATCAGGAATGAGACCGAGACGAACAGGATCGACACCAGCAGCAGGATGGTGGAGATGGCGTTGATCTCCGGAGTCATCGGTCGCCGGATCTGGTTCCAGATGTAGAGGGGCAGCGTCGTCTGGCCGGGACCGGCGACAAGCTGCGTGATGGTGAAATCGTCGAAGGAGACGATGAAGGCGAGTGCTGCGCCCGACATGATGCCGGGGACCAGCAGCGGCAGTGTGATGCGCTTGAACGCATTCCAAGGCGTCGCGTAAAGGTCGGCCGCCGCATATTCCAGCGTCAGGTCCATGTCCTCGAGCCGCGCGCGGATCGGCATGTAGGCGAAGGGGATGCAGAACACGGTGTGGGCGAGGACGAGGTTGCCGATGCCGAAATTCAGCCCGAACGTGCCGGCGATCAGCGCGAAGAAGGAGAGCGTCGCCACCGCCGTGATGATCTCAGGCACCATCAGCGGCAGGTTAATGATCATGAAGGCTGCGGCGATCCCACGCCACGGTTTCACCCTGGTCATGCCGATCGCCGCCAGCGTCGCGCAGATGGTCGAGACGATCGTCGCTGTCACCGAAATGATCAGCGTGTTGCGTGCCGCGCTGTGAAACTCCTCGTTGAGCAGCGCGCTGCCGTACCAGCCAAGTGTGACGCCCTCCCAATGCGTGACCAGCGAGCCGCTGTTCAGCGAGAAGATCATCAGGATCAGCACCGGCACGTAGAGCACCAGCACGCAGATGACGGCGATGGAGCGGAAGCCCGGCTGGTCCTTGATGTCTATGGCGCGGGGCTCAGCCATGCTGCACCTTGCCCGACGTGTTGCGGACGTAGAAGTAGAGCGCCACCAGCACCGCCGCCATCAGGATCAGCGCCTGCGCGCAGCCGAGCGGCCAGTTGCGCCCCGACCCGAACTGCTGGGCGATGAGGTCGCCGATCATCAGATGCACGCCGCCGCCCAGGATCAGCGGCGTCACATAGGCGCCGAGCGCCGGGATGAAGACGAGCAGGCAGCCGGCGATGATGCCAGGTTTGGACAGCGGGATGATCACCCGCCACAGCACCTTTTGGCGCGTGGCATAGAGATCGTAGGCCGCCTCGATCAGCCGGAAATCGAGTTTTTCGAGGCTCGAATAGAGCGGCAGCACCATGAACGGCAGGAAGGCGTAGAGCAGGCCGAGCTGGATGGCGAAATTGGTGTAGAGCATGGTGATCGGCTTATCGATCACGCCCAATGCCAAGAGCGCGTTGTTGATCAGCCCCTCGTCGCGGATGATGAACATGATCGCCAGCGTGCGCACGAGCAAGTTAGACCAGAACGGAATCGTGATCAGGAGCACCCACCAGTTGCGCTGCGCGGGTGGCCGCGTGGCCATGAAATAGGCGGTCGGGAAGCCGAGCAGCAGGCAGACGATCGTCGTCACCACCGCGAACAGGAACGAGCGCAGGTAGATGATCAGGAAGTCCGGAGTGAACTGCAGCGTGTCGTCGAAAATGTCGCGCTGGAACAGGAAGTTCAGATAGGCGTCGGTCGAGAACTGCCACTGCACGCCGCCGTAGGGCGCGGCGGCCAGGAACGAATAGACGCAGATGATGATGAGCGGCAGCACGCCGAAGATGCCGATGATGATCAGCGCCGGCAGCGACAGCAGCCGGTTGCGTCGCGCGCTTGTCTTCACCGCCTGGGCTTCGAACGACGCGGCTTTGGAAAGCGTGACCGGGGAGAGCGCAGCTGTCGTCATCAGTCTTTCAGGACGCGCGCGGCGTCCTCCTCGAACTGGATGCCGACCTTGGTGCCGGTCTCGTAGATGACCGGGTTCGAACGGCTGTTCTGATGGCGCACGATGAAGTTTTCGCCGCCGTCGAGTTTCACGTGATAATGCGTGTCGGTGCCGAAATAGACGATGTTGGAGAGCGTTCCGGCGATGGTCCCCTTGACCGGGTCGGGAGTCAGGTCGGCGTGCTCGGGACGCACCACCAGCGTGACTTCGCCTGACGGCTCGAAGCCTTCCGGATAACCGGCGGCGATCGTCGCATTGTTCGCGAATTTGACCGTTGCTACGCCGGGCTTCTTCGATATCACCGTGCCGGCCAAGAAATTCGTCTCGCCGATGAAGTCGGCGACGAAGCGTTCGGCCGGCCGGTCGTAGATGTCGCGCGGCGTGCCGACCTGCAGGATCCTGCCGGCCGACATCACCGCGATGCGGTCGGACATGGTCAGCGCTTCTTCCTGGTCGTGGGTGACGAAGATGAAGGTGATGCCGGTCTCGTGCTGCAGCCGCTTCAGCTCGATCTGCATTTCCTTGCGCAGCTTGTAGTCCAGCGCCGACAGCGGTTCATCGAGCAAGAGCACCTTCGGCTGCGGCGCCAGCGCCCGGGCGAGCGCCACGCGCTGCTGCTGGCCGCCCGAGATCTGGCTGGTCCGGCGCGCCTTGAGCGCCTCCATCTTGACCAGCTTCAGCATCTGGGCGACGCGCGCCTCGATCTCGGCCTTCGGCCTGCCGAGCATTTCCAGCCCGAAGCCGATATTCTGCGCCACCGTCATGTGCGGGAACAGCGCATAGCTCTGGAAGACGGTGTTGACCGGGCGCTTGAAGGGCGGTAGCGGCGCGATGTCCTGGCCGTGCAGCAGGATTTCGCCGGCGCTTGGGAAATCGAAGCCGGCAATCAATCTAAGCAGCGTCGTCTTTCCGCATCCGGACGGGCCGAGCAGGGTGAAGAACTCGTTCTCCCGGATCGACACCGACACCGTGTCGAGAGCGGCCACCTGGTTCTCACCGGTTCCAAATACCTTGCGTACACCGCGAACTTCGATCGCGTTCTTACCCGGTTGTTCCGGCACGATTACCCCATTGAGAGAGCCTGCTCTTGGCGGCAGGTTTGTTCCTGTCTGATTGTCACCACAAGCCATTTGGCTTGGCAACTGCGGAGCTGCAACTCGACTTTTCAACGCAATTCCCATGCCACCCTCAGGCCTGATAGGTGATCTTCCCGCCGCAGATGGTGGTCACCGGCCGAACGGTATGCAGCGCTTCCGGCGCGGTCTTCTCGACGTCGCCCGACAGCACCACGATATCGGCGAGGTATCCGGGTTTCAGCCGCCCCTTGCGATGTTCCATGAACTCGGCATAGGCGCCCTCGACTGTGTAGCCGGCAATGGATTCGTGGAGCGAGAAGCTGTGGTCCGGCAGGCCTTCTGCCCAAGGTTTGCGCATAACCGCCGCCTGGATGCCCAGGATCGGATCAACCGGCGAGACCGGCCAGTCGGATGCGAAGACGACCCGCGCACCGGCATTCTTCAGCGTGCGCCAGGCATAGCTCAGCGGCCACTTATCACGGCCGATGCGCGAGATCGTCGGCTCGAGCGGGAAATTCATCGCGCCCGGTGGATGCGGCGGCTGCATCGAGGCGGTGACGCCGAGCTCGGCGAAGCGCGGCACGTCGGACGGCGTGATGACTTCGATATGCTCGACGCGATGCCGGCTGTCGCGCCGACCGTTCTTCTTGAGCGCCGCCTGATAGCCGTCGAGCACGGCCCGCACCGCGCCGTCGCCGATCGAGTGCACGGCGATCTGCAGGCCGCGCCTGTCGGCCTCGACCGCCACCTCGGCGAAATGCTCGGGCGTAAACAGCGGCTCGCCGCGCCAGCCTGGACGGTCGGCATAATCGTCGACCATCACCGCGGTCCAGGAATCCAGGACGCCGTCATAGAAGACCTTGACCATGCCTGACGACAGCCATTCGGAATTATAGCTCGCGGCCATGCGCGAGGCCTTTTCGAGCATGTCAAGCTTCATGAAATTCTTGAAGTGGAACGGGACCTTGGTGCGGCACAGCAAGCGCCCCTCTTTCTCCAGGCCGGCAAGCAGCTCGAGCTGGTATAGGTTGCCGTCCATGTTCTGGATCGAGGTGATGCCGTGCTTTGCGCACCATTCGAGCCCGCGGTGCATCAGGTCGCGATCCTCTGCGAGTTCCGACGCGGACGGATAAGGTTCCGGCTCCAGGCCCGTCAGGCCGAGACGGGTCCGGTTCGCCCCGAAATGTTCCAGGATCGGGCCGAACGCTTCGCCTTCGCGCAGCTCGCCGGCGGCAAGTCCATCGGCTCCCATGACGACCTCGTTGCCCGGTCCCACCTGCTTGCCGTGCAGCAGGCCGGCTTCTTCAAGCGCCTTGGTGTTCGCCCACATCGTGTGGTGGTCGGAAGCCGACATGGCGAAGGGACGGTCGGGAATGATGCGGTCGAGATGATGGCGCGTCACCGGCTCGGGCAGGATCGAATAGTCGACGCCGGCGCCGATCAGCAGCCTGGCATTCGGACGCTTCGCGGCGAAGGTCTGGATAGCATCGCGCAGCGCGTCGAAACCATGCACGCCCGCCAGATGCAGATTTTCGAGCTCGGCAGCCCCGCCAAACAGATGCATATGCGCTTCGATGAAGCCCGGCAGGACGGAGCCGCCCTGCGCGTCGATGACGCGAGTGCCCGATCCCTTATGGTCGCGAATACTATCGCGATCTGCGATCGCAACAATCTGATCGCCTTTGATGGCAATGGCTTGAGCGGCGGGGGTGTCTGGATCCATCGTCAAAATGCTGGCGTTCTCGACGATCAGATCGGCCGTTTGCGGCATCATTTTCTCCCATTTGTGCCTAGGCTAGCAGAGTATTGGCGTCTGACAAGCCGTCCCGTGCTGGCCCCAGCGACAATCTGCAATGCCCTCTTGGCGGCGCCGGAACTCTCTGCCACAAAGCAGCTTGAGGCCTTCCAAGACGCAACCCGAAGAGCGAGCCAACTCCCAAAATGAAGACAGTTTTTTCTCCTCTCCACGCCGGTCACGCCGGGCAGATGGAACTCGTTACGAGCGCCATCGTGCCTGGCTTCGAGAAGCCGTCGCGGGCCGAATTCATCAAGGCCAGGGTGGAGAGCGAGAAGCTGGGACCGATCATCGGGCCGGTCGAGCATGACCTTGCGGCCGCCAAGCGCGTGCACGAAGCGCGCTACATCGATTTCCTGCCGACGGTGTGGCCGGAATGGGTCGCTGCCGGCTTCAAAGGCTCGGCCATGGGCTTCACCTGGCCGACGCGCGGCCTGCGCGGCGACGTGCCGCCGAAGCGCATCGACGCCCTGCTCGGCTATTATTCCTTCGATGCCGGCGCCACCTTCGTCGAAGGCACCTGGGCGGCGATCAAGTCGTCCTACGATGTCGCGCTGACGGCGGCCGCCCTGGTCAAGGGCGGCGAGCGGACCGCTTTCGCGCTCTGCCGACCGCCCGGCCATCACGCCGGCGCTGCCTTCATGGGCGGCTACTGCTTCATCAACAATGCCGCCGTCGTCGCGCAATGGTTCCGCGACCAGGGCGCAAGCCGGATCTCCATCCTCGATGTCGACTACCACCACGGCAACGGCACGCAGGAGATCTTCTATCGCCGCGGCGATGTGCAGGTGCTCAACCTGCATGGCGACCCGATGGTCGAGTACCCCTTCTTCCTCGGCCATGCCGACGAGTGCGGCGAGGGCGAGGGCGAAGGCTTCAACGTCAACTATCCGATGCCCTTCGGCACCGCCTGGGAAGGCTGGAGCGCCTCGCTGGAGGATGCCTGCGCCAGGCTCGCCGCCTACGCGCCGGACGTCGTCGTGGTGTCGCTCGGCGTCGACACATTCGAGAAGGATCCGATCAGCCAGTTCAAGCTGAAGAGCGAGGACTATCCCAAGATCGGCCGCCGCATCGCCAAGCTCGGCCTGCCGACGCTGTTCGTCATGGAAGGCGGCTACGCGGTGGAGGAGATCGGCATCAACGCCGTCGGCGTGCTCACGGGATTCGAGGATCGCTGAGCCAGATCCCGTTGAAAGGAGATGCGCCCCCGGCTGCATCCGGGGGGCGTTTTTTTGCGGCCTCATCGGGAAATCGTCGGCTCAATTCAACCCTGAAACTGCCACCCGCCAGCGCAAGGCACGGCTGCTGAGTCGCGACGCGAGTCCACGAGATTCGATTTTGTCAAATCGCGTTTGATGTCGGATTCATCTGCGGGTAGATTAGACCCGAATCAGCCGGTCCACGGGGGGCGCGGCAACCACCCAGGTCTCAAGTTCCGGCGCTCGGCCGGCACCAGACGCGGACGGCTTCGCGTTCCCTGAAAGGATTCGGCTCGGTTGGGCGCAGTGCGCGCCCGTGAGTGTGTCTTCGTTAACGTGACGCGTTTCGGGTCCGGACGCCGGCTGATGCCGGCACCGGGCACAGGGATCGATTCCGGCCAGAATATCAAATGAGCAATCTCGCCGCGCCTCTTCAATCCGATGCTTCAGGCCCGCGCCTGGCGTCGCGCGGCGATCTCACTGGCTTCTTCATGCAGCTTGCCGCCGACATCGGCGCCGACAGCTATATGCTGGTTGCCATCGTGCACGATCAGGACCGCAACGACGCCCGCATCGTGTCGTCGAACTGGATCTTCGACGCCATCGAGCTGATCGGCAAAAGGCTGATCGCCAACCTTGCGCAGGGGCCGCTGACCGCCGCGCCCGGCGTGCGCCCCAAGCCGTTGGTGGCAGCGCACGCACCCGACGCCGGTGCGCTGTTGACCGGCGAGGAAGCCAGGCTGCTCGAGGTGCTCGGCCACGCCGAAATCTATTCGCTGAGGCTGAATGTCGGCCGCCAGCGCCTGTTCGTGCTGTTCTCCGCCGCCGAGCCCGGCAAGATCGATCTCACGGCCCTGATGAAGGCGCAGCTGAAATGCTGCTACGCGCTGTCCAGCATCCCGCAATTGATGGCCGCGGCATCCATGCAGGACCCGCTGTCGGACCGCGAGCGCGAATGCCTGTTCTGGGTGTCGGAAGGCAAGACCACCGACGAGGTGGCGCTCATCCTTGGCGTCTCGTCGAACACCGTGAACAGCTACATCACGCACGCCATCCAGAAATTCGCGGCCAGCAACCGTGCGATGGCGATCGCGACCGCGATCAGGAGCGGCATCATTTGAAGCACATACAAGTCAAAGAGGCCGCGGCCGCCCTGTTCAACGACCAGCGCAATCCGTTCGGCGCCTTCTCGCTCGGATCGGAAACGCATCACGCGGTGACCATCCCGGACGCCGTGCGCCGCTGCCGGTGGATCGCCGTCGACATCAACGCTTCCGGCTTCGGGCTGTTCTTCGTCAGCCCCTCGCTGGAGCGCGCTCGGCTCGTCGCCTGCTTCGATTCCGACTATCCGTCGACCGCCGTCGCAACCAAGTTCATCTCGGGCGCCAGCGGCGAGGAGATGGTGCGCCACAGCCGCATCTCGACGACGCCGCGCTGGTGGGCCGATGACGGCATGGCCGGCTCGCGGCAAACGCTGGAGAGCCTTTCATGGGCCGAGCCGACCGCGCCGCTCGCGCCCGGCACCAACGGCATCGCCTTCCCGGTGCATGCAGATCGCGGCCAATGCGGGCTGGTGGCCTTTCTGGGCTCGGACATCACGCTGTCGGACGACACGCTCTGCGAAATCCACGCGCGCTGCTTCGCGCTGTTCGCGGCTGTCGCCCGCATCCGCCCGGGCGATACCGGCAGGATGCGTGCCATCTCCAAGCGCGAGCTCGAATGCCTGAAGCTGACCGCCAACGGCAACACCAGCGAAGAGATCGCCAAGCTCCTGAAGCTGTCGGTGCACACCGCCAACCAGTACCTCACCCAGTCGACGCAGAAGCTCAACGCGGTCAACCGCAATCAGGCGGTCGCCAAGGCGCTGCGCCTTGGCCTGATCGAATAAGCTCGCTCAGGCCAAGCGTCTATACGCCCCAAATTATCGTCAAGGATAGGCGAGCGGCTCTGTCTTGCGGATGCGCGCCTGGTCGATCGCGTCCTCGAGCAGGGCGGTGTTGTGCTCCGGAGTCTCGCCGGGCTTCTCGAACGAGACATAGTTGACGACCACGGACGCCCCCTGCCCGGTCAGCGTCAGCTGGAAATAGACGGTCACGCCGCGCGGCCGAAGCTCGAGGTCGAGCACGATGCGCGGGCTGCCACTCCAGTCGACATGCGCCTCGCCGCCATGGCCAAGCCGCAGCGTGCCCGGCTGGAAGTAGAGTTCCGCGGCCGAATCCACCAGGTCCGACAGGCAGGCGAAATGCTCCAGCCGGATGAAGGCGATGTAGTCGGCGACCTCGATCAGGCGCAGCTCGCCGACCACGTCTTCGATGGCATGGGCGACGATGAGCTCGCGTGAATTGGCGTGTGGTTGCCGGTTCATGGATAGAGGCAGCGTCCGTTCATGAGGTTGCTTTGCGCTCGGCCTTCTTCGAGTAGACGATCCGCACCAGCTCGGCGACGGCCTGGTAGAATTGCGATGGGATCACGCTATCAACCGAAACTTGCTTGTACATGGAGCGGGCAAGCGCCACGTCCTCGAAGATCGGGATATTATGCTCCCTGGCGATCTCGCGGATCTTGAGCGCCACCAGATCCTGGCCCTTGGCGAGCACGACCGGAGCTGAATCCTCCTCCCGGACATATTTCAGCGCGATGGAATAGTGCGTCGGGTTGGCGATGACGAGCGTCGCGCGCGGCACGGCCGTCATCATGCGCCGCCGCGCCCGGTCGCGCGCCAGCGAACGCAGGCGCGACTTCACGATCGGGTCGCCTTCCGACTGCTTCATCTCGTCCTTCACTTCCTGCTTGGTCATGCGCAGGTCGCGCCGCCAGTGGAAGCGCGACCAGACAATGTCGGCGACGGCGATCAGCCCCATGACGAAGACGATCGCCACCAATATGTCGACGGCGATGCCGCGGATGACCAGGCCGAACGACATCGGATTGGTGATCATGCCGGCGAGCAACCGGCGATGATCTTCCGAAAGCGTGAAGGTCAGCACCACTATGGCGAAGGCGAGCTTGGCCAGCGACTTGGCGAATTCGACCCATCCCTGCACGCTGAACATCCGGCTCCAGCCCTTGGCGATCGAGATGCGCGACAATTGCGGCCTGATCCGCTCGCCGACGATTTGCGGCATGTTCTGGAACACCGATGCGCCGACGCCGGCGACAACCAGAAGCACCAGCAGGCTGACGACGGCGCGGCCGATCTCGATCAGCACCTGCTTGTAGAGCGTGATGACATCGGTCTCGGTGTCCATCGGCCAGGCTTCGGGCTTTTCCAGGAACGTCGACAGGAACATACCGAGGTCGACGACCGCGTCCTTGGCGTAGAAGACCGTGAACACCAGTATGGCAAGGAAGGAGGCGAAGATCGCGGTTTCGCGCGAATGGGGCAGCTTGCCCTGCTCTATCGTGTCGCGGATCTTCTTTTCTGTCGCTTCCTCGGTTTTGGAATCCTTGTCGACCGCCTCAGCCATGGTGATCCGACCGGACTGCTACCGTCAGGCCGCTTCGGCGGCGTTCTGCGTCGAAGGAAGCTCGAACGCTCCTTGCCGCGACAGACGGATGGTCGCCACGGCGATCGTCTTGCGAGCCGCCATGATGTCGGTGAGCGCTATGCCTTCCGATCCCTGCCCGAGCTCGGATTCGATCATGCGGCGCGAGCGCGCGCCGATCGCCGACAGCACGGATTCGGTGAGCTCGGCCGACGCGCCGCGGAGCGCCAGCGTGACGAGTTCGGTCGACAGCCCGTCGAACAGAAGCACGCGCGCCTTCTGGGTGAGCAGCGGCAGGTCGTCGAAGGCAAACAGCCGCGATTTCACGCCCGCGAGATCCGGCGTGCCGGCCGCTTCCAGATCCTGCATGAGCTCGTCGAGCTCGGGCTTGGCCATCTCGTTGAGCACGCTGGCGACGCGCTCCTGTCCAGCCGACGTATCCCGAGTCGCTTTTTGCGAAAGCACGCTGGCGCGCAGCTGGTTCTCGACAATCCTGGTTGCCGCGTCCGGAATGTTGGCCATCGTCACCATGCGCTTGATGATCTGGCTGCGTATCGGCTTTTCCATCGTCAGCAGCACATTTGCGGCAGCCTGCGGCGCAAGCTTCGACAGCACCATGGCCGCTGTCTGTGGATGTTCCCCGGCAAGGAAACTGCCGAGACGCACAGGCTCTAGCTTTTCCAGATCCGGCCAGATCGGCGGCGGCCCCTCAGGCGCCGGCTCGAATTTCCTTTCGCCCAAGATGGCGCTCATTTCCTCGGGCGACAGCGATTCGTTGAGGATGGTGTCCATCCGGTCGGCAGAATCAAGCAGGCCGGCGCCTTCGGTGAATTCGGCCTCGAATTCGGCCACGATGCGTTCCAGGTCGGCTTGCGGGATGGTGCGCAGCAGGCGGGCGCCTTCGATCAGCGCCTTCAGCTCTTCCTGCTTGAAGAATTTGAGCAACCGGCTGGCCGAGGGCTTGCCCATCGCCACCAATATGGCGGCTGCCTTTTGCGGGCGCGTCAGCGTCAACGACGTCATCGTGCCTGGCTCCGCTGCCGGTGAATGCTCTCGCTGTCCATGCTCAGGCGCTCTTCGCGGCGGCGATGATCTCGGTGAGTCTGATGCCGAAGCGCGACGGGTCGTTTTCCAAGACGGTGATCTCGCCGCGCGCGATCCTGCGGCCGTTGACCACCACGTCGACCGGCTCGCCGATGCGGCGGTTGAGCGCCACGGTCGAGCCTTTCTGCAGCGCCATCAGCTCCGACACCGGCATTTCGGTGCTGCCGAGGATGATCTGCACATCGACCGGGATCGTCATGATGATCGAGGAATTGGCGCCGGCTTGGAGGCTGGCGTCCGGACGCCTCTCCTCTTCCCTGAGCACGCCGCGCAATTCCTCGATTGCGCGGTCGAGCTGCTCGTCCGGCTGATCGGGTTCGGCTTCCACCTTGGTCTTTGCCATGCCTCGTCTCCAATATTCCCAAGCCGGCCTCAGCCAGGCATAAGTCCGTCGATAAAATCCTGCCCGGCATCGTGCGGATGCCGGACGCGGACCGTGTAGTTCTGTCCGAGCTTGCCGAACTCGCAGACAAACAGCGTCTTGTCGCGCGCGCTGAGCTTGGCCTGCAGCTGCGCGTTCTCCTCGAGCTCGATCACCTGACCGGGCTGGAAGGCGGCGAGGTCGCCAAGCGTCAGCCGGGCGAGCGGCATCGTGGCTTCGAGCTGCACCGTCGAGCGCATCACCTCTTCCGAGAAGCGGGCCCGCCAGTCTAACTCCGTCGTCTGGTCGTCGCTTTGATCGGCGTTGGCGCCGCGCGTCGCCAGAAGGATGCGCTGCGGGATCATCACCGTGATCGTGCCGGAATCGGTCGGCGTCGAGATGCCGTAGACGATGCGGACCGCCGCGCCATCGCGCAGCACGCGCCGTCTCGCCTCGTTGCCGGACATCGCCCTGGGGACCGGCAGCCGCAGTTCCAGAGAACGCCTGCCCGATCCGTTGAGCACCGCCGCAACCTCTTGGAACACCGTGGTCGCGACGTCGGTCTCGATCTGCGACAGGTCGCGCTCGATCGGCGCCACCGGCTGGTCCGGATCGCCGCCGAACAGCGCTGAGACCATGACGGCGATCGCCGGCGCGTCCATGACGAGCGTCATGGCGTCCGCCGATGTCGGCGACGAAACGATGGTCATGGCAAAGGTTTCGCCGGCGCGCATGCGCGCTTCGGGGACTCGGCCCACCTCAGCGGCTTGCAGGTCGACGGTGACCGGCGCGCCGAGCTCGCCGGCAAGCGCCTTCTGCAGCAGCGGCAGCGCGCGCTCCGCCATGCCGCGGCCGGCGCCGATCACTTGCGCGGCCTCGCCGCTGTCGCCGACGAGACGCTCGATGATCAAAGCCCGGGTTTGCGACGGACTGCCCGGACTGGTCATGACGGCAAGCGGCCCTGACTAAACTTCTGCATGCTCAGGCCGCCTTCTTCTCGGCGCCGCCCGTGTTCATCGTGCTCTGCTCGACGGCATCGATCGTCGGGCGCTCATAGGACGAGATGGTCTTGCGGCCGAACTCGATCGCGACCTGCGGCAAGGCCCCGTTCATATAGGCGAGCAGCGTCTGCTTGACGATGATGTAGAGGCGGTTCTTCTTCTCGCGCACCGTCTTGATCTTGGTGGCGACCGGACCGACCACGGCATAGGAGAGGAAGATGCCGAGGAAGGTTCCGACGAGCGCAGCCCCGATCAGGCCGCCGAGGATTTCCGGCGACTGGTCTAGCGCGCCCATCGCCTTCACCACGCCGAGCACGGCGGCGACGATGCCGAGTGCCGGCAGGCCGTCGCCCACCGCGACCATCGCGTGATAGGCCTTCAACTTGTCGTTGCGGATCGTCTGGATCTCTTCGTCCATCAGCGCCTCGATCTCGTGCGAGCGCGCGTTGCCGATGATGATGATGCGGCAATAGTCGCAGATGAAATGCGTCAGGTCATGGTTCTTCAGGACGGTAGGGAACGCCTGGAAGATGGCGGACTCTTCCGGATTGTCGATATGTGCCTCGACCTCGCTGCGCGACTTCGAGCGCAATTCGCGCATCAGGCTGTGCAGCACGCCCAGCGTTTCGAGGTAATCGCGCTCCTTCGGCACAGCCTGCTTGAAGGCTTCGAGAATGCCCTTGCCGGTGTCCTTGACGGTCTTCATCGGATTGGCGACGAGGAAGGTGCCGAGCGCCGCGCCGCAGATGACGACGGCCTCCCAGGGCTGCACCAGCACGTGCAGATGGCCGCCCATGGCCATGAAGCCGCCGAGAACGCAGCCGAGCGTCACCACAAGTCCGATCAGAATGCCCACGACAGGTCCTTCCGCATGTCACGTCGTGGATCAGGGATAGTCCTCGTGCCTTGTGTGAGGCTTGAATCGGAACCGCAGGATGCGATTCAGCTTCGCGCAAGGAAGTGAGCTTATCGTGCCGGATAGCTTCGGCCGGAGGCACATCCTTGCTCAATACCTACAGCAGCTACCAGTTGATCGTGAAAGACATCAACAAATCGATCGACCGTATCGAGCAGCAGCCGACGGTCGATCGCGACACCCAATATTATCTGGCCAACATCACCAAGGTGAAATCGATCGACGATTTCGTCAACAATGACCGCCTGTTCAAGTATGCGATGAAGGCCTACGGACTGGAGAACATGGACTACGCCAAGGCCTTCATGGTCAAGGCGCTCAAGGAAGGCGTTTCCAGTTCCAACAGTTTCGCCAACAAGCTGACCGACAGGCGCTACGCCGAGTTCGTCAGGGCTTTCAACTTCGCCGCCAACGGCGCCGATGCGACCGTCTACAACAAGGCGCAGCAGCTGGTGACGAAGAATTACGCCACGCAGGCGCAGATCGCCGGTCTCGATCCGAATTCGGACTATGTGAAGGGCGAGACGACCTACTACCTCGCCAATGTCACCAAGGTGAAGTCCATCGATGATCTGATGGGCAACAGCCGGCTCTACACCTATGCGCTGGCCGCGTTCGGTCTCGATTCAGCAACCGAAGACAAGGACCTCATCAAGCAGGTCCTTGAAGGCGGCGTACGCGACCCCGACAGCGTCGCCAACAAGCAGACGAATCCGGCATATGCTGCCCTCGCCTCGGCCTTCAACTTCGAACAGTACGGCGAGAACGCCACCACCTACGTTCCGGCACAGCAGCCGACCGTCGACAAGTACATGCGCCAGACGCTGGAGGAGGACGCCGGCAAGACCAATCAGGGCGTGCGGCTCGCGCTTTATTTCGAGCGCAAGGCGCCGGACATCACCAGCTGGTACGACGTGCTCGCCGACACCGCGCTCGCCAGCGTGGTCCGCACCGCGCTCGGCCTGCCCGATTCCTTCGCCACGGCCGACATCGACAAGCAGGCGCAGCTGTTCGAGCAGAAGCTCGACATCTCGGATTTCACCGAGCCCGAGAAGCTCAGCAAGTTCCTGACCCGCTTCACCAGCATGTACGAGATCAACAACCCAACCTCGACGGCCGTGTCGTCGGCCAGCGTGCTCTTCGCGCAGCCGATCACCGTGGGCATTTCCACCGACCTTATGATGGCCATGCAGAAGCTGAAGTTCTGAGAAGACCATGCAGGACAGTCTCTACGTCGCACTCTCCTCGCAGATCGCGCTCGAGCGCCGTCTCGATACCATCGCCGACAACGTCGCCAATGCCTCGACCATCGGCTTCCGCGCCACCGGCGTGAAATTCGAGGACGTGGTCTCCGGCACCGGGCCGAAGTCGGTCTCCTTCGCTTCCTCCGGCAAGACCTATCTCTCCACCGCGCACGGCTCGCTGACCGAAACCGGCAATCCCTTCGACTTCGCCATCCAGGGCGACGCCTGGTTCGCCATCGATACGCCGGCAGGCACGGTGATGACACGCGACGGCCGCTTTTCCATGAACGAGAACGGCGAGCTGATGTCGATCGAAGGCTATCCGGTGCTGGACAGCGGCGGCGCGCCGATCCAGCTCGATCCGCGCAACGGCCCGCCCAAGGCAGGCGCCGACGGCTCGCTCAGGCAGAACGACCAGCTCGTCGGCGCCATCGGCGTCTTCCAATTCGACCCTGGCGAGAATTTTGTCCGCTACGGCAATTCGGGCATCGTTCCCGCCCGCCCGCCGGAGCCCATGACCGACCGTTCCGACGTGGGCGTCGCGCAAGGCTTCCTGGAAGAATCCAACGTCAATCCGGTGCTGGAGATGACACGGCTGATCCAGGTGCAGCGTGCCTTCGAGAACACGGCCGCGCTGATCCGGCAGAGCGCTTCCTCCACCGACGACGCGATAAAGACGCTCGGCTCGAAGTAGCGGCATGGCGACCGGCTCGTCCCTTCTCCGCGCGCCCGAGAGGCTTGACGAAGCTGGTCCAGCCGATCGGTTGGCCGCGCTCGAACGCGTCTGGCGTCGGTTCGACAATCCGAAAACTTTGCTCAGCCGCGGCGGCCGCGTCGTCGAGATCTCGCCCACCCACTACAAGGTGCGCGGCCTTTCCGACATCGCCAGGCTCGGCGACATCGTCGAGCAGCGCGGCAAGGCCGGGACGCGCCGCGGCGAGATCGTCAAAATAGGCCGCGACGAGGTCGTGGTCGCGCCATTCGAGCGCAGCGCCGATGCCGGCATCGGCGACGCCGTGTTCCGGCGCGGTCCGCTCGCGGTCGCGCCGCACGTCTCCTGGCGCGGTCGCGCCATCGACGCATTGACCCGCGTCATCGATGGCGGTCCACCGCTGATCAGGCCGAACGCCGCCGAGGCCATGGCAGGAGCGACGCCCGGCGCCATGGCGCGCCAGCGGGTCGGCACGGGCTTCCTCACCGGCGTGCGGGTGATCGACATCTTCACTCCGCTCTGCTTCGGCCAGCGGCTCGGCATCTTCGCCGGCTCAGGCGTCGGCAAGTCAACGCTGCTTGCCATGCTCGCCGGCGCCGAGGCCTTCGACACGGTGGTCGTCGCGCTGATCGGCGAGCGCGGCCGGGAGGTGCGCGAATTCCTCGAGGATACGATCGGCGCCGAGAGCATGGCAAAGACCGTGGCCGTCGTCGCCACGAGCGACGAGAGCGCCATGATGCGCCGGCGCGCGCCCGACACCGCCATGTGCGTGGCCGAGCATTTCCGCGACCAGGGCCATCGCGTACTCCTGGTGCTGGATTCGATCACCCGCTTTGCCCACGCGTTGCGCGAGGTGGCGACCGGAACCGGTGAGCCGCCGGTCGCGCGCGGCTATCCGGCCTCGGTCTTCACCGACCTGCCGAAGCTGCTCGAAAGGGCTGGGCCCGGCGCCGAGGGTAAGGGCTCGATCACCGCCATCATCTCGGTGCTGGTCGACGGCGACGACCACAACGATCCGGTCGCCGATTCGGTGCGCGGCATCCTCGACGGCCATGTCGTACTCGACCGCGCGATCGCCGAGCAGGGCCGTTATCCGCCGGTCAATCCGCTGTCGTCGATCTCGCGCCTCGCCGACAAGGCCTGGAGCGCCGAGCAACGCATGCTGGTGACCAGGCTGAAATCGATGATCGCGCGCTTCGAGGACACACGCGACATCCGCCTGCTCGGCGCCTATCAGGGCGGCGCCGACGCCGAGCTCGACATCGCAGTGCGCCAGGTGCCGCTGATCTACGAGGCGCTCACGCAATCGCCGAGGGACCGCGCTTCAGCCGATCCGTTCGCCGACCTCGCCCGCCATCTCAAGGGGAAGCAGAATGGCGATCAAAGAGACTGAGCTCCAGTATACCGAGCGCATGCTGCGCGAGATGCTCGCCGAAGCCGAGGCCGCAGAGGAGGCCGAGGCCAGCCGCGACTTGGCTATCAACGGCCTGTTCCCGAAGGTGGAATGGCCGCAGCCGCCGCGGGCCGAATTCCCGCGCCTGGCCGACAGGCGAGCCGACCGGCGCAGCGATTTCGTCGTTGCCGTGCTCGGCATCACGCTCGGACTGATCTGCGCGCTGTTTCCCTGGTACATCTTCTTCAACCAGGAGCAGTTCGGCGTGCAGGCCATCAAGTTCGGCGGCAGCGGCAGCAATTCCGGCCGCGAAGGCGGCGGCGTTTCGGCCGACCGCAGCGCGCCGCTGACGGCTAAGGACGTCCCCAACGCCGATATCGACCTGCTTGCCACCGGCACGGTGCAGGACGACCCTGCCCCCACGCCGGCGCCCGGCGAGCAGCCCTTTCCGGCCGCGTCGGCGTTCAAGATGGTGCATGCCGCCAATGGCCGCGCCATGATCGAGGACGATACCGGCCTGTGGATCGTCCAGCGCGGCTCGGTGCTGCCCGATTCCAGCCGCATCGCCTCGATCGAGCAGCGCGCCGGCAAATGGGTGATCGTCACCGACGCCAACAAGGTGATCCAGCTTTCCAGGTGACAACGCCGCGTCGGGCTGCCGAGCCCGCTCCGCGCAAGGTCCGCGCAAGACTGGCGGCCTAGTCTTGTGCCTGCTCGCCCGGAGAGTCCCATGGAACCCGTCAACCTTTTTGATCTCGCCACCCGGCAGTCGCAATGGCTGGCCGTGCGTCAGTCGGCGATCGCCTCCAACATCGCCAACGCCAACACGCCGGGCTACACGGCAAACGACGTCGAGCCGTTCGAAAAGGTTCTCGACCGCAGCGCGGTGACGCTGGCGGCTACCCAGGCCGGTCATCTTGGCGCCGAGACCGCCAATGCCGGCTTCAACGTCAAGCCGGAGGAAGCCACCGGCTCGATCATGCCGTCGAAGAACACGGTGGTGCTCGAGGACGAGCTGATGAAGGCCGGCGAGGTGCGCCGCTCCTTCGAGCTCAACACGGCGATCGTCAAGGCCTTCCATTCGATGATGACCATGGTGGTGAAGAGCTGAACATGGACGCGCTGACCGCAGCCCTGAAAGTCGCGGCATCCGGCCTTGGCGCCCAGTCGGAGCGGCTGCGCGTGGTGTCGGAGAACCTCGCCAACGCGCAATCCACGGGCAACACGCCGGGGGCCGATCCCTATCGGCGCAAGACGATCACCTTCCAGTCCGAGCTCGACCGCGCGAGCGGCGGTTCGCTTGTCGAGGTGGGCTCGATCGCGCGCGACCCATCGGACTTCCCGATCGAGTTCCAGCCCGGCAACGAAGCCGCCGACGAAAAAGGCTACGTGAAGATGCCCAACGTCAACGTGCTGGTCGAAATGGCGGACATGAGCGAGGCGAACCGCTCCTATGAGGCCAACCTGCAGGTCATCAAGCAGGCTCGCGATCTGATTTCCATGACCATCGACCTGATGAGGAACCAGTAATGATCGGCGGTATCGGGGCACTCCAGTTCAAACCGGCAATCGATGGCGCGGAAGCCGCCTCGCCGGGCCTGCTTCAGAGCGGTGCCGGTACCCAGGCAACAGAAAGCGTCGGCAGCAGCTTCGCCGAAATGCTCGACAAGGCCGCGACGAAAACGGTCGACACGCTGCAGAACGCCGAGCAGATGTCGATCCAGGCGCTCAAGGGCGACGCCGACACCCGCCAGGTGGCCGATGCGGTGATGAGCGCCCAGCAGGCCCTGCAGACCACCATCGCCATCCGCGACAAGGTCGTCTCGGCCTACCTCGAAATCAGCCGCATGAGTATCTAGGACCGCGTCATGAAAGCCCTTGCCATCGCCGCGACCGGCATGAACGCCCAGCAGACCAATCTGGAAGTCATCGCCAACAACATCGCCAACATCAACACCACCGGCTACAAGCGGGCGCGGGCTGAGTTCTCGGACCTGCTCTACCAGGTCGATCGCACCCAGGGCGTGCCCAACCGTTCCAACACCTCGCTGGTGCCGGAAGGCGTCTCGATCGGCCTCGGCGTCAAGACGACGGCCGTGCGCAACGTCCACACGCAAGGCGAACTGACCAGCACCGGCAACAGCTTCGACCTGGCGCTGACCGGCCGCGGCTGGTTCCAGATCGAGGGCGCCGACGGCGGCACGCTCTACTCCCGCGCCGGCGCCTTCAACACCAATGCCACCGGGCAACTGGTCACCGTCGACGGGGCCCAGGTCATTCCGGCGATCACCGTGCCGACCAACGCGGTCGAGGTGATCGTCAACAAGACCGGCCAGGTCTTTGCCCGCATCGACGGCCAGACCAACCTCCAGCTTCTCGGCCAGCTCCAGATCGCCAACTTCGCCAACGAGGCTGGCCTCGCGCCGCTCGGCGACAATCTGTTCCAGGAAACCGCGGCCTCCGGTCCCGCCAATGTCGGCGTTCCAGGCGATCCCGGCTTCGCCACCATCCAGCAGGGATATCTGGAGTCCTCCAACGTCGATCCGGTCAAGGAAATCACCGAGCTGATCTCGGCGCAGCGCGCCTATGAAATGAACTCCAAGGTCATCCAGGCCGCCGACGACATGGCCTCGGTGGTCTCCAAGAACATCAGGTAACGGACGATGGTTTTGCCGGCCTCCTGCCCCACTTTCCGCCGCGCCGCGCTGGCCCTTGCGCTGGTGGCCGGCGGCATGCCGGCGCTTGCGCAGGAGACGGCCAGCCAGATGCAGGGCGAGTCGGCCAACCAGATCGCCGCCAGTCAGGCTGTCGGCGAAGCCGTGCTGATCCCCAACCGGGTCATCTATCCCGGCGAAACCATCGAGCTCGCGGCGTTGAAGCAGGTGAGGCTCGTCCCAGGCAAGCACAAGCCGGACGGCATGGCCACGCGTTCCGAGGAATTGCAGGGCAAGGTCGCCAAGCGGACGCTCGTGCCCGGCCGCTACATCCCGGCGGCAGCCATCCGCGATGCCTGGTTGGTCGAGCAGGGTGCTTCCGTGCAGGTCTATTTCACCGCCGGCGCGCTGACCATCTCGGCCGCCGGCGTCACCTTGCAGCCGGGCGCCGCCGGCGACCAGATCAAGATCCGCAACGTCGACAGCGGCAAGATCATTTCCGGCACGGTGATGGCCGACGGCACCATAAGGGTCGGCGCATCGTGAAGCGCGCATTTGCCCTTCTGCTGAGCGCCGCCATCGGTCTTCAGCCTGCACTGGCCGACGGGCTCACGCCCAAGGCCAAGCGCGAGCTGGTCCTGAAGAATGGCGGCGTCTACGACGACCCTGAATACGATCCGGCCACCACCACGCGCATGTTCCGCGTATCGTCCGGACCGAGCACGTTGCCGCCCGGCCAGGTCGCCGCGCGCATCAAGGACATTGCCCAGCTGCAGAGCGCGCGCGACAACCAGCTCGTCGGCTACGGCCTGGTGATCGGCCTGGCGGGCACAGGCGACAGCCTGCGCAACTCGCCCTTCACCGAACAGTCGATCCGCGCCATGCTGGAGAACCTCGGCATCGCCACCGAGGGCGGCAGCGCGCGCGCCAAGAACGTCGCCGCCGTCATCGTCACCGCCAACATGCCGCCCTTCGTCCAGTCTGGCGCCCGCATCGACATCGACGTCTCCTCGATGGGCGATGCGAGCTCGCTCGCCGGCGGCACGCTGGTGATGACGCCGCTCAAGGCGGCGGACGGCGAGATCTATGCGGTCGGGCAAGGCTCGGTGATCGTGGGCGGCTTCACCGCCAAGGGCCAGGCCGAGCAGTTGACGCAAGGCGTGCCCACCGCCGGACGTGTGCCGAACGGCGCCATCGTCGAGCGCTCGGTGCCCGCGGAGTTCGACGACCAGGGCGTGCTGACGCTGCAATTGCGCAATCCCGACTTCTCGACCGCCATTCGCATCGCCGACGCCGTCAACGACTACACCTCGCAGCGCTTCGGCATGCGCGTCGCCGCCGAGCGCGATGCCCGCACCGTGCAGATCAGGCGGCCGAAGAACGTCTCGGCCGCGCGCTTCTATGCCGAGATCGAAAACCTCGTCGTCGAGTCGGATGCGCCGGCCCGCGTCGTCATCGACGAGCGCACCGGCACCATCGTCATCGGCAACAACGTCAAGATCTCGCGTGTGGCGATCAGCCACGGCACGCTCACTGTGCGCATCACCGAAGCGCCCAAGGTGGTTCAGCCGGAGCCCTTCTCCAAGGGAGAGACCGCGGTCGAGCCCTTCACCGCCATCGAGGCCACGCGGCCCGACGCGCGCGTTGCCGTGCTCGACGGCCCCGATCTCGAAACGCTAGTCTCCGGCCTCAACCGGCTGGGTGTGAAGCCCGACGGCATCATCGCCATCCTGCAAGGCATCAAGTCGGCCGGCGCCCTGCAGGCCGACCTGGTTCTCCAATAGGGCACGCCGATGATCGAGCTTTTGTCCTCACAACCGCATCGTCGCCCGAGGCTCCATCCTGGAATTAGCCTCTTTGCCGCTGCCGCAATCATTGCGCTGGCGGGCGGCACCGCCCGCGCGGAAGAAGTGCGCCAGGTGCTGCCCGGCGGACAAGCGCCGGCCCAGCCGGCCCAACTCGTGCACGCGAAGGCGCCGGACCAAAGCGAGATCCAGCGCTTCTGCTCCAACATCGCCGATGCGGCGCGCGACCGCCGCTACGCGCTCCAGGCCGAGGAACTCAAGCAGCTGCAGGCCGGCATCGACGAGCGCATGAAGGCGCTGGAGGCAAAACGCACCGAATACGAGGAATGGCTGAAGCGCCGTGAAGTGTTCCTGGCGCGCGCCGAGGACAGCGTGGTCAAGATCTATGCCGGCATGAAGCCCGACGCCGCGGCCGAGCGTCTTGCGATGGTCAATGCCGAACTCGCTGCCGCCATCCTGATGAAGCTCGATTCGCGCAAGGCCGGCGTCATCCTCAACGAAATGGACCAGAAGGCGGCGGCGACGCTCACCGGCATCATGGCCAGCGCGGCGCGAAGGGTTGATCCGTCATGAAGTTGAAGTTGCTCGTCCTTGTAGCGGTTGCGGCGCTGTCCGGCTGCGGCACCGACCTCAAGGAGGTCGGCCGCGAACCGGCATTGTCGCCCGTCGGCTCCGGCATCGGCAATGGCGGCACGGCCCCCTACTCCTATCCGGAGCCGCCGGCGGCGCCCGTGAAAAGATTCTCGCTGTGGGACGACCGCCAGAGCAGGCTCTTCACCGATCCGCGGGCGCTGCGGGAAGGCGACATCCTGACCGTCAACATCAAGCTCAACGACAAGGCCAATTTCAAGAACCAGAACGACCGCAGCCGCACCGCCGCCCGGAAGCTCGGCTATGACGTCACGCTCGGATGGGACGGCAGGAGCACCAGCGGCAAGGGCGACGCCGGCCTGAGCTCCAGCACCGAGACCAATGCCGACGGCGAAATCAAGCGCTCCGAAAGCCTCGAGCTCAATGTCGCGGCCGTCGTCACCGAAGTGCTGCCCAACGGCAATCTGATGATCAGGGGCTCGCAGGAAGTGCGCGTGAACTACGAGCTCCGGGTCCTCACCATCGCCGGCATGGTGCGTCCTTCCGACATCGGCGCCGAGAATACGATCCCCTATGAGCGCATTGCCGAAGCACGCATCTCCTATGGCGGCCGCGGCCGCGTGAGCGAGGTACAGCAGCCGCCTTACGGCCAGCAGATCCTCGACCAGGTTCTTCCTTTCTAGGACGGGGAGACCGCAGCCGTGGCGAATGTCGAGCATGCCCAGCCAAAAAAAGGACCCTCCCTTGTGGTCCAGCTCGCCATGCTTCTGGCCATGACGGGCGCGGCCATTGGCCTGGGCTGGGTCTCGGGCGGCTATCTCAAGCAGGGGGATGCCCCGGCGCCGGTTCCCGCCGCGGCGGAGAATGCCGGCACCCCGGAGAAGCCCGCCGAGGCCGGCAAGCCGGGCGTTGCCGGACCGACGCTGGTTCAGCTGGCGCCGATCACCACCAACATCGCCTCGCCAAGCGAGGTCTGGATCAGGCTTGAGGCATCGGTGCTCTACGACGCGCCGCAGCCGCCGGAAATGACCGAGCAGATCCATCAGGATCTCTTGGCGTTCGTGCGCACGCTGAAGATGCATCAGATCGAAGGCGCCAGCGGCTACCAGCACCTCAAGGCAGATCTCGACGAGCGGGCGGCGCTGCGAAGCGGCGGCCACGTCAAACAGGTTCTCATCAGGACGATGCTGCTCGAATGAGAAAATTGCTTATCGCCACGGTGCTCATCGTCGTCACCACCTCTGTCGCCGCGGCCCAGCAGCTCGATCTCGGCGGCATCGGCAAGGCCGACGGCACCACAGTCGGCTACCTCATCCAGATGTTCGGCCTGCTTACCGTGCTTTCGGTGGCGCCGGGCCTGTTGATCATGGTGACGAGCTTCACCCGTTTCGTCATCGCCTTCTCGATCCTGCGCGCCGGTATCGGCCTGCAATCGACACCCGCCAACCTGATCCTGATCTCGTTGTCGCTGTTCATGACCTTCTACGTCATGGCGCCGACCTTCGACCAGGCCTGGAACACCGGCGTCAAGCCGCTGATGAACAACCAGATCACCCAGGCCGAAGCCTTCGACAAGATCTCGGATCCGTTCCGCACCTTCATGCTGCACAATGTGCGCGACAAGGATTTCGACCTCTTCGCCGATCTCGCTCGCGAGCGCGGCCAGACCGTCTCGCGCGACACCGTCGACCTGCGCATCCTGGTGCCCGCCTTCATGATCTCCGAGATCAGGCGCGGCTTCGAGATCGGTTTTCTCATCGTGCTGCCGTTCCTCGTCATCGATCTCATCGTCGCCACCGTCACCATGGCCATGGGCATGATGATGCTGCCGCCGACGGTGGTCTCCCTGCCATTCAAGATCATGTTCTTCGTGCTGATCGACGGCTGGAACCTTCTGGTCGGCAGCCTGGTGCGATCCTTTACCTGACCGGCCCTGCCGCGCCCTAGGCGCCACTCAAAGTGCTGAAGGTTTGGACTGCGGAAGCCGGCGCGAATTCCGCAATTATTTTCGATTAACCGTCCAGTTTAGTCCTTTGGTAGGGACTTGCCGCCATAGTCGCCCCAGATGGCGGGTGATCGGGTCTCAGCGATCATTGGCATGATGCCGCACCGTCATACCGGACAAGCCGGTATGTCAAAAAAATCCGTGTAAAATCAAGGTACGAGTATCATGGCCAGTATCATGACCAATGCCTCGGCGCTGACCGCGCTGCAGAGCTTGAACGCCACCCAGAAGAACCTCGACACCACCCAGGCCCGCATCTCGACGGGTTATCGCGTCTCGCAGGCTTCGGACAACGCCGCCTACTGGTCGATCGCCACCACGATGCGCTCCGACAACCAGGCGATGTCCACCGTTTCGGACTCGCTCGGCCTCGGCGCCTCGAAGGTCGACACGGCCTATACCGGCATGAACAGCGCGATCGACACCATCAACAAGATCCAGCAGAAGCTGACCGCATCCTACGGCCAGACGGACGCCTCCAAGGAAAAGACCCAGACCGAAATCAAGGCGCTTCAGGATCAGTTGAAGGCCTACGCCGACGGCGCCACCTTCTCGGGCACCAACATGCTGTCAGTGTCCACCGCCTCGGGCACGACCGCCGACGTCAAGATCGTCTCGGCCTTCAACCGCAGCGCCACCGGCACGGTGTCGATTTCGACGATCGACGTCAACGTGGACAGCATCAAGCTGTATGATGCCGGTGCGGCCCCGACCAACAAGGGTATCCTCGACGCTAACTACGTCGGCGCGACTGGCGCCATCGTCGGCACGGCGCAGAACCCGACCCTGGGTGCGGCCGCGGCCGCCGGCGACACCTACTCGGTCGCCACCCTGAAGATCTTCGACTCGGCAACCAGCAAGGGGGCCAGCGACAGCCAGATCTCGGAAATGATGAATGTCGTCGACACCGCGCTCAAGGCCATGACGACCGCCGCCACCAAGCTCGGCGCCGCCAAGAGCTCCATCGACCTGCAGAAGACCTTCACGCAGAGCCTGATGGACTCCATCGACCGCGGCGTCGGCCAGCTCGTCGATGCCGACATGAACAAGGAATCGACTCGCCTCCAGGCCCTGCAGGTTCAGCAGCAGCTCGGCGTCCAGGCGCTGTCGATCGCCAACAGCTCCTCGCAGTCGATCCTGTCGCTCTTCCGCGGCTGATCGCGCTAGAACCGCAAAGGCAACACGATCGGGCCGCGCCAAAAGCGCGGCCCGATTTGCGTTGGAGCGGTTCACCGTTTCACGGAAACGGCAACCGCTCCATCTCCTTTGTTCCCAAGCGTTCCGGACGGAAAACCGCTTCACACTTTTCCTGGAATTGCGCTGGCTCAAGGCTCGCGCAACGCTCGTTCCTTAACCTCTCAAAAGCTGATCTTTAACAGGGCATTAACCATATCACGCTAGCTATGGTTAACCTTTAGCTTACGACAGGTTGTCGAATCGGCCCGACCGGCACGATCGCAGCCGATGGGCAGGCCGATCCGGACTGCGTGGCATGCCGGCTTTTGAGAAGGAGCGAGTTTCTTGGCTAGCATCATGACGAACGCTGCGGCGTTGACTGCACTTCAAAGCCTCAACGCCACCAACAAATCGCTCGAACAGACCCAGGCCAGGATCTCGACCGGCTACAGGGTCTCCGAAGCCTCCGACAACGCCGCCTACTGGTCGATCGCCACCACGATGCGGTCCGACAACTCAGCGCTCTCGACGGTGCAGGACGCGCTCGGCCTCGGCGCCTCGAAGGTCGACACTGCCTACACCGGCATGAACAACGTGCTGGACACGATCGGCAAGATCAAAACGAAGCTGCTGTCGAGCGTCGGCCAGTCGGTTGCCAACAAGGCCAAGACGCAGACCGAAATCACCGCGCTGCAGGCGCAGATGAAATCCTTCGCCGACGCAGCCACCTTCTCCGGCTCGAATTATCTTTCGGTGACGTCCAAGCAGGTCGCCGCCGCCAATGACGGCGTCCAGCCCAACGCCAAGATCGTCTCCTCGTTCAACCGCTCGTCGTCCGGCGCCATCACGCTCGGAACCATCGACATCGATGTCGAGAGCACCAAGCTGTTCGATTCCGGCCTCGCCACCGACGTCAAGAACTACGGCATCCTCGACCGCCAGACATCGATCTATTCCACGGCTGCGGACCAGTCGGCCTACGATGCCGCCTATGCCGCCGCGATCGCCGGCGGTGCCACCGACATCGCCGCCAACACCGCAGGCCAAGGCGCAGTGAGCGGCACGCCCGTCAAGATCGACAACGTCTCCGCCTTCAATCTCGACATCACGGCGACGGGCGTGACCGACGACATCATCACGCAGATGGTCACCAAGATCGACAACGTCATGAGTCAGCTTACTGACGCCGCCACCGTGCTCGGCGCCGCCAAGAGCTCGATCGACCTCCAGAAGACCTTCACGCAGAGCCTGATGGACTCCATCGACCGCGGCGTCGGCCAGCTCGTCGATGCCGACATGAACAAGGAATCGACCCGCCTGCAGGCCCTGCAGGTGCAGCAGCAGCTCGGCATCCAGTCGCTGTCGATCGCCAACAGCTCCTCGCAGTCGATCCTGCAGCTGTTCAAGAACGGCTAAGCCGCCTGATCACCATCGACCGACGAAAAGGCCGCGTCCGAAACGCGGCCTTTTCGTCGCTCGGAAGGAAGTTGCGCGTTCAGCATCTTGCTGGCTCTTTGGCGGCACGCCTTATCATCCTCGCACAAGCTTCGCGGTCTAGTCTTCCGGCGGACAGTCATGCTGGGAGCGGTTGAATCGTGCCGGAACAGATCCAGAGCCTCATCGCGAATCTCCGCGGGTTCGGCGTCAGGCGTCTCGCTCTCATGGGCGGCATCGCCGCACTGGTCATGGCCGTCATCGGCGTCGCCTCGGTCTACCTCAACCGTCCGGCCTACGAGACCCTCTATGTCGGGCTCGACCGCAACGACGTGAACCAGATCGGCCTGGTGCTGGGCGAGGCCGGCATCGGCTTCGATGTCGGCGCCGACGGAACGTCCGTGCTGGTGCCGGCAGGCACCACCGCTCAGGCGCGCATGCTGCTCGCCGAAAAGGGCCTGCCGACCAGCGCCAACGCCGGCTACGAGCTGTTCGACAATGTCGGCTCGCTCGGCCTGACATCCTTCATGCAGCAGATCACCCGCGTGCGCGCGCTCGAAGGCGAGATCGCGCGCACCATCCAGTCGATCGCCGGCGTCAAGGCGGCGCGCGTCCATATCGTCATGTCCGAGCGCGCCAATTTCCGCCGCGACGAGCAGCAGCCTTCGGCTTCGGTGGTCATCCGCTACGCCGGCGCCGACGCACAGAAGAGCGCGCAGTCCATCCGCCACCTCGTCGCCGCCGCCGTTCCCGGCCTTTCTGCCGACAAGGTCACCGTGCTCGATTCCAACGGCAACCTGCTTGCCGCCGGCGACGATCCCTCCAACACCAGCGCTGCCCGCACGCTGGGCGTCGAGCAGACGGTCGAGGCGCAGATCGGCGACAACATTCGCCGGGCGCTGACCCCCTATCTCGGACCAGACAATTTCCGCGCCAGCGTCAAGGCCGATGTCAACACCGACACCCGCCAGACCGAAGAGACGATCTTCGATCCGGAGTCCCGCGTCGAGCGCTCCGTGCAGTCGGTGCGCACCAACGAGGCCAGCAACCAGAAACAGGCCTCGACCCCGACCAGCGTCGAGCAGAACCTGCCCGAAACGCAGACGACAACCGCCGAAGGGCCGCAGTCCTCCTCGCAGAACGACCGCAAGGAAGAGATCACCAATTACGAGATCAACTCCAAGAAGATCGCCACCGTCTCCAACGGCTATTCGGTGACCAAGATGTCGATCGCCGTGGTGGTCAACCAGGATCGGCTCAAGACCATTCTCGGCAAGGACGCCACGCCCGAGCAGATCGCCAAGCGCGTTGCCGATATCCAGAAGATGGTGGCCTCCGCCACAGGCTTCGACGAGAAGCGCGGCGATGTCATCGATGTCTCGTCGGTCGAGTTCATCGACGGGCTGGATGGCGAGCCGGTCGACCAGCCGGGCATGCTCGCCTCGATCGGCACGCATGCCGGCACGCTCATCAACGCCGGCGCCTTCATCGTCGTCGTGTTCCTGGTCGCCTTCTTCGGCTTGCGGCCGATGGCGGCGGCGCTGACGGCATCATCGGCAAAGCCCGCGGCCGTCGCCGGCCCAAGCTTCGACGAGGTCCAGCGCTCGCTGCCGACGCCTGACGCGCCGGTGGCCGCGATCGCTTCCGACACGCCCGCCGGCGCCTTGCCGGGTGCCCGCCCCACCCCTCTCGATGATCTGCGCCAGAAGATCAGGCCGGCGCCGCAGGAACGGCTGGCCCGCATGGTCGACCTCAATGAGGAACGCACCGCCCAGATCCTGCGCAAATGGGCGGCCGCCCCCGAAGCCGCGGGTTAAGCCATGGCTTCGGCAGCCCTCTTCGACCTTCTGCCCGATTTCGGATCCCGCGCCTCGAAAACCAGCCAGGCGCCGGCGGCACCCGACATCGAGCGCACACAGGATACGGCTCCGCCGCAGGCCGACATCGGCGCGCTGATCGCCGAGGCCGTGGCCGATGCGGAAGCGGCGCTTGAGGCGCGCCTGGCGGCCGCCCATCAGGCGGCGCTCGAGGCCGAGCGCCAGGCCAATGACGATGCGGCGAAGGCGTTCCTGGAAAGCTTCGGCGGCGATCTGGGTGCGGCGGTCACGGCGCGGATCGATGCCATGCAGGCGCGCGTTGCCGAGATCACCGCCGCCACCGTCGCCCGCATCATCGGCGGCATCGTCAGCGACGATCTGCAAAAGCGCTCGCTCGAAGCTCTTGCCCGCACCATCAGCGCCGCGATTGCCGACAGTGGGGCCGTGCGCATCGGCGTGCGCGGGCCGCTGTCGCTGTTCGAGCCGCTGAAGGCTGCGCTTGGGCTCCGTGCGGCCAATCTCGATTTCACCGAAGCCCCGGGCTTCGACCTCATCGTGACCATCGATGAAACCGTGTTCGAGACGCGCATCGCCGAATGGTCGGCTTCCCTGTCCGAGGTCCTGTCATGAGCGCTGTCGGCCACGGCGAAGCCGCCCACGAGATCATCATCGTCAAGCGCAACCACGACGGTCACGACGACGGCCATCATGGCGGCGTCTGGAAGATCGCCTTCGCCGATTTCATGACCGCGATGATGTGCTTCTTCCTCGTCATGTGGCTGATCAACGCCGCCAACGAGCAGACCAAGGCGGCGGTCGCCAGCTACTTCAATCCGGTCGAACTGATCGACCGCAATTCCAGCCGCAAGGGCCTGGAAGATCTCGGCGACGGCCCGAGCAAGGTTGGCCTCACCGCCGACAACCCGCAGGATGGCGCAAGCAAGGCCGGCGAGAACGGCAAAGGCGGCGCCGGCTCTTCCGACAGGCGACAGACCAAGGAAGCCTCGCAGAAGTCATCCGACCTCTCCGACGAGCACCTGTTTGCCGATCCCTATGCCGTGCTGTCGGAGATCGCTACCGACACCGGCGTGATGCAGAATGTCAGCGCCAAGGGCGAAGGCGGTGCGCAGAACGCTGGCCCGGCGACCGGCGCTTCCGGCGGCGAATCCTATCGCGATCCTTTCGCGCCGGATTTCTGGTCGCAGCAGGTGGCGACCCCTGGCGCCGAAGCAAGTGCTGAACGCAGGAAGATCGAAGGCGATCCGGCCAAGCCCGGCGAAAAGGTAGCCGAGACCGAAGTCCCGAAGGTCAAGGCCGTCCCGCCCACGCCGCCGCAGCTGGATGCTCCGCTCGAGCCGCTGGCCGCGCCCGAAAAGCCTGTGGCCAAGACGGCTGTGGCCGAAGCTGGTGCCAAAGCCGAGAAGCCCGCGGCCAAGGAGATCGAGGGCGAGAAGTCTCAAGACGAAAAGGCCGAGGCGGAAGCAGTCAAGGCAGCCGAGACCGCGAAGGACGAGACGGCAAAGGGCGAGGCGACGCAGGCATCCGACAAGGTCGAGAAAGCCCCTACCAGCGCCGCGCTCAGGGCCGCGGCCGAGATCAAGCAGGAACTGGCCAAGGCCTTCGTGCCGGGTGAAAAGCTGGCGCAAGGCGTCTCGGTCGAGGCCACCGACAAGGGCGTCGTCATCTCGATCACCGACCAGCTCGACTTCGGCATGTTCGAGATCGGCTCGGCCGTGCCGCGCCGCGAATTGGTGCTGGCGATGGAGAAGATCGGCCACATCGTCAACGAGAAGAAGGGCACCATCACCATCGGCGGCCATACCGACGCGCGGCCGTTTCGCAGCGATGCCTACGACAACTGGCGGCTGTCCACCGCCCGCGCCCATTCCGCCTACTATATGCTCGTGCGCGGCGGCGTCGACGAGAGCCGCATCACCGAGGTCGCCGGTTTCGCCGACCGCCAGCCCAAGATCCCGTCCGATCCGCTGGCGGCCGCCAACCGCCGCATCGAGATCCTGATGGCGACCGGCGGATGAGAGGCAGGACCGTCATCGGCCGCGCCGTCGGGCTGCTACTGGCCGCAGGATCGCCGGCTACGGCTTCTGCTCAGGATGGCTTGCAGCCTTACCAGCTGGTGCGCTCGCTGCAGCTGATCCAGGACCGCATCGCCGGCGGCGACCACGCGGCGCTGCCGATGCAGGCCAAGCTGCTCGAAATGACCGATGCCAGGCTTCGCGCCGCCGATGCCGGGGATTTCAAGGATCCGAAGAATTTTCGCGCGCTTCTCGTCTACGGCATGAGCGGCGGCAATCCCGTCACGGTCGCGGCGGCGGCTTCGCGCGCGACGGCCGATCCGCAGAGCCTTGCCATCGCCAAGGGGGTCGTCGCCTACCTGAACGGCCGACCGGCTGCCGCAATCGAAATCCTGAGGCCGATCGATCCGATGAGCGTGCCCGCCGACCTCGGCGCCTTCCTGGCGCTGGTCAAGGGCTCGCTGCTGGCAACCGACGAACCGGCAGCAGCGCTTACCTTGCTGGATGAGGCACGCCTGCTGAGCCCGGGCACGCTGGTCGAGGAAGCAGCCCTTCGCCGTTCCGTCGGCATCGCCGCGGCGCAGGGCGACGCTGCGCGCTTCGCGCTTGCCTCGACGCAGTATGTCGCGGCCTATCTCTACTCCCCTTATGCCAGCCAGTTCGCCGATTCCTTCGTTTCCGGCGTCATTCAACTGCACATGTCGATCAGCCAGGACAAGCTCGCCGACATCACTGCGATGATGGATCCCGAGCGCGAGAAGGTGATCTATCTGCGCATCGCTCGCCGCGCCGCCATCGACGGGCTGGCCGACCTTTCCGCCTTCGCCTCCGCCCGGGCCGAACAAGGTCGCAACGGTCGAGGCAATCAGGACGACCCGCGCGCCGTGCTCTATTCGAGCCTCTCCACGGTGACGTCGGCCACGATCGACGACGTTCGCGGCAGGCTCGGCAAGATCGATCGCGGCAAGCTCTCGGAGAGCGACCGCGCCTTGCTCGACGCGGCGCAGGCCGTTGCCGGCGAGGTCGTCGCTCCTGTGCCGGCGGCCATCAAGGACCAAGCCGGGACAGCCGATTCTGCAAAGAGCGATGCGGGGAAACCCGCAGCCGAAGCCGAGGCTGTGAACCAGGCCGACGCCGAAGCCTTGCCGCCGGTAGAGGGTGTCGTGTCCGAGCAGCCGGCCGCCGCGACCGCGGCCAAGCCGGCGGCCGACGCGCCGGCCGCGGCTCCCGCGCCGCCGGCGCTGCCAATGACGGCTCAGTCTGTGGATGCGCCGCCCGCAGCAGGTTCGGCGCAAACCGAAACGCCACCTGTGCTGCCTGCATCGGCGCCTGCATCCAACTCGGCCCTCGATCCGCACGATCCGACCGACGCCGCGATGCTCAACGCACGCCGTCAGCTCGACCAGATTGACCAGCTACTCGGAGCCGCTCCCAAATGACCAGCGTCAGCCAGACCTTGCCGGGATCAGGCTCCGTCCGCGCCCAGTCGCGGCAGCATGCCGCCGACGGGAAGGAGAAAGGCTCGGATTTCGGCAAGATGGTGCATGGCGCCGACAAGCCTGCCCAGCACGGCAAACAGCCGGCCGAGCCATCGTCGTCGGATGCGCATCCGGCAAGGCGCGTTTTCGCCGGCCCGGTCAAGGCGCAGCCCGACCAGGATGGGCAGAACAAGACTGGCGCACAAAAGCCGGCGGCCGGAAAAGCCGCGAAGAACAACGCCGATGCCGACGAAGCGAACGCCACAGACGATGCCGGCAAGACGGCGCAATCGTCCGACGCCGCTCCGTTTCAGGATCGCCTGCCCTTGCTGATGGCGCTGAGCGACATCCGCCATTTCGCAACGTCGACAAACGCCGATCGCGGCGCATCCGCGGAGGGCGAAGCAGAGAACCCTTCCTCCATCGGCCGGTCCGCATCTGCACAGCCGGCGATC
The DNA here is from genome assembly GCA_000824825.2 of Mesorhizobium sp. ORS 3324. Lineage (GTDB taxonomy): Bacteria > Pseudomonadota > Alphaproteobacteria > Rhizobiales > Rhizobiaceae > Mesorhizobium. The sequence goes on along the minus strand of LM655170.1, from coordinate 340,549 downwards.
CGTCAGGGCAAACGCGCACCGGCCGACAGCTCCGAAGGGTCCGAGCCTTTGCCGCGCTCCGCCCACGCATCGATGGCGACGGAGAAACCCGGACCCGACTTCGGACAGAAACCGGCCGGCGCCAGTGCGGCCGCGGACGCACTAATCCGCAAGGACGACATCCTGCCTCGAACGCAGGGAACCGAGACCGGTGCCGCAACGCCGCAGGGCTGGCGGCCGGCAGCCGCGCAGAAGACCGCGCAGGCGGCGCAATCCGTCGCATCGATCAGTCAGGCCAAGCCATCCTCCGCCGCCGGGCGCATGGACGTCGTCGCTCAGCAGAGCTTTCCGGCGCCGGCGCAAAATCCGATAAGCCAGACGGCGTCCGCCCTGGTTGAGGCGATCGCTTCGGACAACGGCGTTCAGCAGGCCTTTTCCAGCGCCTCGATCGCCTCGCAAGCGGCCAATTCTGTTGCCGTTCCGACACATGTCCTCAAGATCGAGCTCCACCCTTCGGAGCTTGGCATGGTCACCGCCAGCCTGAGGCTTTCGGGAGAGCAGCTTTCGATTGAGATGAAACCGGAAACGCATGAGGCGTACCGCCGTCTGACCGCTGACAGCGACGCGATCGTGAAGTCCATGCGCGGTCTCGGTTTCGCGGTCGATCAGGTTACGATCCTGCAACCCTCGATGGCAGCTCATTCGGCCGCGCGCGCCGACGCGAACGGCGCCCTGCCGATGTCGGCGGAGCGCGACCAGCCTTCGTTCCAGCCGGGGAATTCGGGCGGCAACAATGCCGGTGGCGATCGGCAACCGGGAAGGAACGACGGCAATGGCGCACAGGAATTCGGCCGCGCTGCTTCGCCTCTTCGCGAGCGCGCTGGCGACGATATGTATATCTAGCCTGGCCGCCGGCGCTGCCAAAGCTGCCGCCTCCAATCCTTGCGAGCCGGAGATCCTACGTGCCGCCGATCGCTACGGCGTGCCGGCGGGCATTCTCTATGCGGTCGGCCTGACGGAGACCGGAAAGAAAGGCAGCCTGCATCCCAATGCCTTGAATATAGAAGGAAAAGCCGTTTTCCCGCAGAGCCGCGGCGAGGCGTTGGCGACATTCGAGAACGCCCGCCGCGAGGGCAAGACGCTGATCGATCTCGGCTGCATGCAGATCAACCACCGCTACCACGGCGATCAATTCCGCAGCGTCGAGGACATGCTCGACCCGCACCAGAACGTCGACTATGCGGCGCGCTTCCTGGCCAGTCTCCATGCCCGCCATATGACCTGGTCGATGGCCGTCGCCCGCTATCATGCCGGCCCGGACAACGACCCGGCGCAGAAGATCTATGTCTGCCGCGTCATCGCCAATATGGTCGCCACCGGCTTCGGCAAATGGACGCCGAACGCCAGCACATTCTGCAATCAATAGTTGCTGTGCCAGCGACCCATGCGCCGACCGCCTTCGAGGTGCCGGGCGCTGCAGCATCGTCCCCAATCCGCCGCCGCCAATGCGCCTTTGCCACTGCCTTTATTACGGGTGCCAAAAAAACTCCCAAGAAAATAGCTACAAGAAATGACGGTTTTTCAGGATTCACGGCACCGGGTACGCCTTTCCGCACGGGGCAGATGAGCTGATTCGGAGGGGTGGTCCGATGATCGTGATCGTTGATGAGCGCGAGCTCGTAACTGAGGGCTATAGCTCACTTTTCGATCGCGAAGGCGTCGCCACCGCGGGCTTCGCCCCGGGCGAGTTCGGCGAGTGGGTGAGCTCCGCCGCCGACACCGATCTCAGATCCGTCAGGGCCTTCCTCATCGGCGACTGTCGCGAGGGCGCCATCTCGCCGCGCCAGATCCGCGACCGCACCGGCGCTCCGGTGATCGCGCTCAGCGAGCAGCATTCGCTGGAACACACGCTGCGGCTCTTCGAGAGCGGCGTCGACGACGTCGTGCGCAAGCCTGTCCATATCCGCGAGATTCTCGCCCGCATCACCGCCATCCGCCGCCGCGCCCACGAAGAGGCCGCCTATACCGAGGTCGGCTCGATGCGCATCTTCATGGATGGACGCGATCCGGAGATCGACGGCGAGCCGCTGCCGCTGCCGCGCCGCGAGCGGCGCATCCTCGAATATCTGGCCAGCAATCGCGGCCGGCGCGTGACCAAGACGCAGGTCTTCAACGCCATCTACGGCATCTTCGACGAAGAGGTCGAGGAGAACGTGGTCGAGAGCCACATCTCGAAGCTGCGCAAGAAGCTGCGCGAGAAGCTCGGCCACGACCCGATCGATTCGAAGAGGTTCCTCGGCTACCGGCTGGTGTTCTGATGGCCGCCGTTGCCGGCACAGCCCGCGCCAGCCTCGCGCAAGACACGAGGCCTACCCTTACGGCCTCTGACCTAGTGCATGTCGCCCAAAAGTGCACAGCGGTTTTGGGACAACGACATGCCTCGGCAAAAATGCATGTCGCCCAAAAGTGCACAGCCGCTTTGGGAGAACGACTTGCATCGAAACAAAGACTCAAAGCGCGTCGCCAGCTTCCGTTTCGCCGCGATGCGCTTTCAGGCATCGAGGAGATGTTTTTATGAGCCTCTACGGAATGATGCGGACCGGCGTCTCCGGCATGAACGCGCAGGCCAACCGCTTGTCCACGGTGGCCGACAACATCGCCAACTCCGACACCACCGGCTACAAGCGCTCCTCCGCCGAGTTCTCGACGCTCATCATGCCGAGCACGGGCGGCGCCTACAATTCGGGCGGCGTCACGACGACGATCCGCTCCGCCGTCAGCTCGCAGGGCGTCTTGCAATACACCACCTCGGTATCGGACCTCGCCGTCAACGGCGACGGCTTCTTCGTCGTGCAGGACCCGAGCGGCACCCCCTACCTCACCCGTGCCGGCGCCTTCGTTCCGGACGCCCAGGGTCGGCTGGTCAATGCCGCCGGCTACCAGCTGATGGCCTACAGCTACGCCAATGGCGATCCGGCCGCGACCGCCAACGGTTTCGAGGGCCTGGTGCCGGTGCAGATCTCCGACCAGGAGATGACGGCGACGCCCAGCACCGAAGGAACCTTCACCGGCAACCTGCCGGCGGGCGCCACTCCGGTCGCAGCCGGCAGCCTGCCCTCCACCAACAGCGCTTCGGCGCAGTACACGTCGAAATCCTCGCTGGTCGCCTATGACAATCTCGGCAACAAGGTGCTGCTCGACGTCTATTTCACCAACAAAGGCTCAGGCAACTGGGAGGTCTCGGTCTTCGACCAGTCGAAGGCGACCCCAGGCACGTCCTTCCCCTATACCGGTGGCGCGCTGGGCTCGGCCAACCTCACTTTCGACACCACCACAGGCAAGCTGACCGGCGCGACCACGGGCATCTCCTTTACCGTGCCGAACGGCTCGACCCTCAACCTCGATCTCTCCAAGCTGACGCAGCTCGGAACCGGCTTCACGGTCTCCGACGCCAAGGTCAACGGCAATCCGCCGAGCACGATCGAGAAGATCCAGATCAGCCAGGACGGCGTCATCTACGCGCAGTACCAGGACGGCACCACCAAGCCGCTCTACAAGATACCGCTGGCCGACGTTCAGAGCCCCGACAACCTCACCGCCATGCCGGGCAACGTCTATGTGCAGAGCGCGGACTCGGGCGCCGTTCGCATCGGCTTTGCCAATGAAGGAAAACTCGGTTCGGTCGTTTCCGGCGCGCTAGAAAATTCCAACGTCGATATCGCCGAAGAATTGACCAACATGATTGCGGCGCAGCGCAGCTACACCGCCAACTCGAAAGTCTTCCAGACCGGTTCCGACCTCATGGACGTCCTCGTCAACCTGAAGAGATAACCCATCGGGCCCCAGCCCGTGAAAGACCCGCATGTCGCTTTCCACCGCATTAAGCATCGCCCAGTCGGCGCTCCTGGCCACATCCAAGCAAACCAGCGTCGTGTCGCGCAATGTGGCTGACGCCTCCAACACGGATTACGCCCGGCGGGTCGCCGTCGTCACCAGCACGACGCCCGGCGCGCGATCGGTGGAAATACAGCGCGCCGCGAATGATCTTCTGTTCCGCCAGAACCTTTCCGCGCTGTCGGCATGGAGCGGCCAGAGCGCGCTGTACAGCGGCATGGATCAGCTCGACCTCTCGGTCAACGGGGTCGACAACGCGTCGTCTCCGTCGACCGCGATCGCCAATCTGCAGCAGGCGCTGCAGCTCTACGCCACGACGCCGTCGAACCAGAACCTCGGCACCAGCGTCATCGACGCGGCCAAGCAGGTGGTGAGCTCGCTGAATGGCGGCACCAGCGCGATCCAGGACTTCCGTACCCAGACCGACGGCCAGATCGCGACTGCGGTCGACGACCTCAACTCGCTGCTCAGCCAGTTCCAGGACGCCAACAAGGCCGTCATCATCGGCACGCGCTCGGGCAGTGACGTGTCCGACGCGCTCGACCAGCGCGACGCGCTTCTGAAGAAGATCGCGGAATATGTCCCCGTCTCGACTTTCACTCGCGGCGACAACGACATGGTCATCACCACCAAGGACGGCACGACGCTGTTCGAGACGGTGCCGCGATCGGTGACCTTCACGCCCTCGGCCGGCTATACGGCCGGCGCGCCCGGCAACACGATCTACATCGACAACGTGCCGCTTTCGGCAGGCACCGGCGACAACGCTAGCGCCGACGGCAAGCTAGCCGGCATGCTCAAGCTGCGCGACGATGTCGCCGCGACGATGCAGAGCCAACTCGACGAGATCGCGCGCGGCCTGATCACGGCATTTGCCGAGACCTCGCCGTCGCAGCCCAACGCAACGGGGCTGTTCACCTGGTCCGGCGCGCCGGCCATTCCCGCTGCCGGCACACTGGTCAACGGGCTGGCCGGCTCGATCAGCGTCAACGCGGCCATGGATCCCAGCGCCGGCGGCACCCCCTCGCTCCTGCGCGACGGCGGCGCCAACGGCGCGGCCTATGTCGCCAATACCGGCGGCGGCGCCTCTTACTCGGACCTTTTGATCGCCTACGGCAACAGGCTGGATCAGCCGATGGTCTTCGACTCCTCCGCCGGCATCACCGTCAGCTCCGGCGTCTCGGACTATGCCGCCAACGCCATCGGCTGGTTCGAAAGCGTGCGCCAGCAGGCCTCGACCAATGCCGATGCCAAGGAGGCGCTGGCCACGCGCACGGCTGAGGCGCTGTCGAACGAAACCGGCGTCAATGTCGATCAGGAAATGTCGCTGCTTCTCGACCTCGAGCACACCTATCAGGCGTCAGCGCGGATGATGAAGACCGTCAGCGACATGCTGGACTCCCTGTTGAGCGCGGTGGGATAAGCCATGAAAGCGACAGCCGTTTCCTCAGCCGCCATCTCCAACGCAATGCGCTACCAGCAGATGCGCATGCAGGCCGATCTCGTCAAAGCGACGACGGAATCCCAGACCGGCAAGGTCGCGGATGTCGGTCTGGCGCTTGGCGGACGCACGACCCAGGCTGTCACCTTCCAGCGAGACCTCGACCGGCTGAACGGCATCGTCGACTCCAACGCGTTGGTCGCCGCCCGGCTGGCATCGACCCAGAATTCGCTTGGCCAGCTCTCCGATCTCGCGCAGAGCTTCCTGTCGGCGCTGACCAGCGGCGTGTCGGGCGACTCCTCAACCAGCGTGCTACAGACCGCCGGCGCCTCGGCGCTGCAGCAGATGACGGGTATCCTCAACACCAGCGTCAACGGCGAATACCTGTTTGCCGGCACCAACACCGACGTCAAGCCGATCGACGATTTCGGCGCTTCCGGCTCGCCGGCCAAGGCGGCGTTCGACGCCGCCTTCACCAGCTATTTCGGCTTCACCCAGAACGATCCGGCGGCCGCCAACATCACCGCCGCCCAGATGGACGACTTCATTACCACCAAGGTCGAGCCGCAATTCCTGGGCTCCGGCTGGCAGACCAACTGGTCGAGCGCAACCGACGCGCAGATCACCAGCCGCATTTCGCTGAACGAGACCACCCGGACCTCGGTCAGCGCCAATGAGCAGGGCATCCGCAAGCTCGCCATGGCGGCGGCCATGGTCAGCACTCTGTTCACCGGCAACATCAGCCAGGCCGGCCAGAGCACGATCGTCAGCCGCGCGCAGGCTATGGTCGGCGAAGCAATCGGCGGCCTCGTCCAGGTGCGTTCCGAGGCGGGCCTTGCCCAGAAGCGCGTGTCCGACGCCAGCGACCGCATGAAGACGCAGGTCGATCTCTTCGAGAAGCATATCGTGGACCTCGAAGGCGTCGACCCTGCGGAGGCCGCGACCCGCGTTGCGGACCTGACACAGCATATCGAAACGTCCTTCGCCCTGACCGCGCGTCTGCAGCAGCTCAGCCTGTTGAACTACCTCACCTGAACACTCTCACCGGAACGCCAGAGCTCCGACGATGTATCAATTCTCCTACGCCGACATTCAGACCGACTCCGTCGCCGACGCCAAGGACCGGGAGCGGCAGCTGCTGACCCGCTCGATCGACATGCTGTCGGCGGCAGCGGCCGTCGGCCCGGAGTCGATGGAAGCGGTCGAGGCGCTCCACTTCACCAACCGCATCTGGACCACCTTCGTCGAGGATCTCGGCTCGAGCGACAACGCCCTGCCGAAGGAGCTGCGCGCCAATCTGATCTCCATCGGCCTGTGGCTGCTGCGTGAAACGGAAGACATCCGCCAGGGCCGCGCCAACAATTTCGAAGGGCTGATCGAGGTCTCCCAGATCATCCGGGACGGCATCCAATGACCAACACGCTGAAGATCTCGCTGAAGCCGAACGAGAAGATCTACATCAACGGCGCCGTCATCCGCGTCGACCGCAAGGTCACCATCGAGTTGATGAACGACGTTCAGTTCCTTCTGGAAGGTCATGTCATGCAGGCCGAGCAGGCTTCGACGCCGCTCAGGCAGCTCTATTTCATCGTGCAGATCATGCTGATTAACCCGCTGGGCGCGTCCGAGGCCCGAGACATGTTCCGCCGCTCGCTGCCGATGCTGATTGCGAGCTTCGACAATCCGGAAATCTGCAATGCGCTGAAGCAGATCGACCGCATGGTCGGCGAGGATCACATCTACGAGGCGCTGAAGGCAATTCGCGCGCTCTATCCGCTCGAGCGTCTGGCGCTCGGCGGCAATGACGACATTCCTGAGACGCCGCGCGCTCTGGCTGTGGGAGCATAGAGACCGATGACCGTGGACATGACGACGACCATTCCGGCAGGCGCCAACTCCAGCACCAAGGCGACTTCGAAAACGGCCGTCGACTACCAATCGTTCCTGAAGCTCTTGATCGCCGAGATGAAGAACCAGGATCCGACCAAGCCGATGGATTCGACGCAATATGTCGCGCAGCTTGCGACCTTCTCGCAGGTCGAGCAATCGGTTCAGACCAACAGCAAGCTCGACCAGATCATGCAGTCTTCGGCGCTGTCGCAGGCCGATGCGCTGATCGGGCGCTCGATCACCTCCGCCGACGGCAAGACCACCGGAACGGTGGCTTCGGTGAAGCTCGCCAGCAGCGGCCTGATCGCGGTGCTGCAGGACGGCACCGAAGTCCCCGTCGGCGCAGGCGTCTCGATCAAGCCGGCCGCCTAGAGCATGTCTCCCGAAAGTGGACCCCGGTTTCGGGACAAAGACATGCTTATGATCGAAAAACCCAAAGCAGGTTGCGTGAAGCCTTTTTCACGCGACCCGCTTTAGCCGCTTTTGCAAGGGGGCCTGCCCATGAACGAGGCGGACGCCCTCGATATCGTGCAATACGCGGTGTGGACGGTGCTTACCGCATCCGCGCCGGTCGTGCTTGTGGCGATGGCAGTTGGCATCGGCATCGCGCTCATCCAGGCGCTGACCCAGATCCAGGAAATCACGCTCACCTTCGTGCCCAAGATCGTCGCCATCATGCTGGTGGTGGCGCTGACCGGCCCGTTCATCGGCAGCCAGATCTCGGCCTTCACCAACGTCATCTTCGAACGCATCGAGCACGGCTTCTGACCAACGGCTGCGGGCATCCTGCTGCCCAACCAGCAAAAGGTTGGTCCAGGATCGGCAAGATGCTTGGCTTAAAGCTTCGCCGACGCATTTTCGCCTTTGCCTTCCTGTTGTTGGACCGCGATCCTTGGCGAGTCGCCGCCGTGCCCCCCGGGCGTGCGGCGAGCGCTAAAGCAATTCCAGGAAAAGTGTGAAGCAGTTTTCCGTCCGGAATTGCGTGGAAACAAAGAGATAGAGTGGTTCGCCGTTTCTGTGAAACGGTGAACCGCTATAGACAGCAGGTAGCGGGACAGCGACCATGATCGACGACGAGCCGGAAAGCGAACGCGTCTCGGCGCTGGCGCCGTTCCGGCACGGCATCTTCCGCGCCGTCTGGTCGGCCAGCCTGGTGTCTAACTTCGGCGGCCTGATCCAGGGCGTGGGCGCCGCCTGGATGATGACCACGATCGCCACCTCTTCCTACCAGGTGGCGCTGGTCCAGGCTTCGACCACCTTGCCGATCATGCTGTTCGCGCTCATTGCCGGCGCCATCGCCGACAGCTTCAACCGTCGCAAGGTCATGCTGGTGGCGCAGAGCTTCATGCTGCTCGTCTCGGCGCTGCTGACAGTGTTCACCTGGTTCGGCTGGATGACGCCCTGGATGCTGCTTGCCTTCACCTTCCTGATCGACTGCGGCACGGCGCTGAACAGCCCGTCATGGCAGGCTTCCGTCGGCGACATGGTGCCGCGTGCCAAGGTGCCGGCAGCGGTCGCGCTGAACTCGATGGGCTTCAACATCACGCGCAGCGTCGGCCCGGCGATCGGCGGCGTCATCGTCGCAGCCGCGGGTGCTGCCGCCGCCTTCGCCGCCAATGCGATCAGCTATGTTGGGCTGATCGCCGTGCTGTTCCGCTGGAAGCCGAACCTGCCTGAGCAGACGCTGCCGCGCGAATCGCTGGGTGCGGCGATGGGCGCCGGCCTGCGCTATGTCGCCATGTCGCCCAACATCGGCAAGGTGCTGGCGAGAGGCTCGGCCTTCGGCTTCAGCGCCGGCGCGGTATTGGCGCTGCTGCCGCTGGTGGCGCGCGACGTGGTCAAGGGCGATGCGCTGACCTACGGCATCATGCTCGGCGCCTTCGGCATCGGCGCGGTCGGTGGCGCGCTGATCAGCGTCAGGCTGAGACAGCTGCTCTCCAGCGAAACGATGGTGCGCGCCGCCTTCGCCGGTTTTGCGCTTTGCGCCCTCAACGCAGCGGTCAGCCACAATGCCTGGCAAACGTCGGCCGGCCTGCTCGTCGGCGGCGCCTGCTGGGTGATCGCGCTTTCGCATTTCAACGTGACGGTGCAGATGTCGACGCCGCGCTGGGTGGTCGGCCGCGTGCTGTCGATCTACCAGACGGCAACCTTCGGCGGCATCGCGCTGGGCAGCTGGATCTGGGGCGTCGTCGCCGACGCCCATGGCGCGGAGACGGCACTGATGGTTGCCGCGGTCGCCATGCTCGCCGGCGGCGCCATCGGCCTCGTCCTGCCGCTGCCGCAGCAGACGACGCTCAACCTCGACCCGCTCAACCGCTTCAAGGAACCGATGCTGGCGCTCGATTTGAAGCCGCGCAGCGGCCCGATCGCCATCATGATCGAATATGTCATCCGCGACGAGGATGTGCCGGAATTCCTCGCCACCATGGCCGAGCGCGGCCGCATCCGCCGCCGCGACGGCGCCCGCAATTGGACGCTCGCGCGGGACCTCGAGAATCCGTCTGTGTGGATCGAGCACTACCACACGCCGACCTGGGTCGAGTACATCCGCCACAACAGGCGCGCTACCCACGCCGACGCCGTTGTCGGCGAGCGCATCCGCGCGCTGCACAGCGGCGAGAACCCGCCGCGTGTGCGCCGCATGATCGAGCGCCCGACGACTGCGGGCACAGCCCTTGTGTCGCCCAAGGGGCCGATCGAACACTGATGCATGCCGCCCAAAACGCGCAGCGATTTTGGGCGAACGATACGCATCAGGATTGCCCCTTCGCTCGACGTCGACTTGGTCGAGACGGTCCCGATGTTGGCCCTGATCAAAGTTGCGCTTTAGTCAATGGCCTGTGATCCTGTCGGCGAGAGCGGCAAGCTTCGAAGTGTGCGCAAGTCCCGCGGCCTCGCGCTGGTCGGCGATGCGGTAGAGCCGATACATCGAATGGACGCCGAGCCAACGGAAGGGTTCCGGTTCCCACGGCCGGACCTTGCGGTTGACCCAGGGCAGGCGCGTAAGCTCCGTCTCATTGCCGAGGATCAGGTCCGCCAGCGTGCGCCCCGACAGGTTGGAGCTCGAGACGCCGAGCCCGACATAGCCGCCGGCCCAGCCGATGCGGGTCCTGGGGTCGAGGCCGACCGTCGTGCACCAGTCGCGCGGCACGCCGAGCACGCCGCACCAGGCATGGTCGATGCGGCATCCCCCCGTCTGCGGCAACAGCGTCGTCAGGATCGTATGCAGCTGATCGATGGTCGCCTGCTGCGTCTGGCCGTTCACGTCGGTACGCGAGCCATAGCGGTAAGGCACGCCCCGCCCGCCCATGGTGATGCGGCCCTCGCGCGTGCGCTGTGCATAGCAATAGGCATGCGCGGCATTGCCGAGCAGCTCGTGTCCCTCCCAGCCGATCTCGCGCCAGAGCTCCGGCGACAGCGGCTCGGTGACGATCTGCGCGCTGTTCAACGCCAGCCATGTCCGCTCCTCTCCGGGGATGCCGGCGGTGAACCCTTCCGTCGCCCGGATGATGGTTTCGGCCCGCACCGTGCCGCGATCCGTCGTGACGCTGCCCTTGGCGATGGAAGTGACCGTCGTGTTCTCGTAGATCGGCACGCCGAGCCGCTCGACCGCTTCCGCCAGACCGCGCACCAGCTTGGCCGGCTGCACCCGCGCCTGGCCGTGGATGACAAAGCCGCCCATGACATTCTTGATGTTGATGCGGGCGAGCGTCGCGGCCGCGTCGAGCAGTTCGATACGCTCGGGGTCGGCGTCCCAGGAGCGGATGGTCTCGCATTCCTCGCGCACGCGTTCGAGCTGCGCCGGATTGGTGGCGATCGTCAGATTGTCGACGCGGCGGATGTCGGCATCGATGCCTTCTTCTGCGGCCACGCGGATCACTTCGTCCACGCAGCCGGCCATCGCCTTTTGCATGGCGGTCACACCTTGCCGGGTCGAGGTCTTGAGATATTTCTCGCGCGACCAGCCGAAGCCACCCGACAGCCAGCCACCATTGCGCCCCGAAGCGCCGAAGCCGGCAAACTCGCGCTCGACGATCGCGATGCGAAGCGACGGCTTCGCCTTCTTCAGATAGTAGGCGGTCCAGAGTCCCGTATAGCCGGCGCCGACGATCGCGACATCGGCCTCGATGTCGCCGGGCAGAGGCGGACGCGGCGCAGGAACCGCGCCCAGATCCGCATACCAGAACGAGATGTCGCCGTTGCGCTTGACTTGCATGGGATGATTCCTGGGAGAAGTGCCGATCACGTCTGCGTCGCGTCTTGCCACAAGCCTGGCGCCGTCGCCAGCGCAGCAAAATTCCACTCGCTCGCCGAGCCGGATTGAGAAAAGTTCGACTACCCCTCGCCCGAAAGATCCCGCCGCGCCTTGTCGAGCTCTTCGGCGTAGCGCCGCATCAGATGGCTTTCGGTGAGCAGACCGAGAACGATGCGATCGTCGAAATCCTCGACGACGGCCAGTTCTTCAGCGCCCGCACGCTGGAAGGTTTCGGCGGCGGACTGGACGTTCATCGACGGCACCAGCACCGCATCCTTGAACTGGGCGAGCGCCTTGACCAGTGTCTCGCCGTCGGAGAGATCGCTGTGCAGTTCGGCGACGAGCAGCACGCCGGCATAATGCTGGCCCTGCTCGACCGCGATGACGCGCTGCGCGGAGCCGAGCGGGATTTCCTTGCGGAATTCGGCGAGCGTCGTCGCGGCATCGACGGTGCGCACGTCCTTGCGCATCATCGAGCCGACGGTGAGGCTGCGCATCCAGCCGACATCGTGAGCGCTGCGGATCGTCTCGCCGCGCAGATGGAAGCGCCAGGTCGAGAAGGAGTAGCCGAAGGTTTCGCGCACCAGGATCGCCGACATGATCGAAGCCGCCAGCACCACGCCGGTGAGGGTGAGGTCGCGCGTCGATTCCAGCGCCAGGAACGTCATGGTCAGCGGTCCGCCGACGACGCCGACGGCAAGCGAGGTCATGCCGACGACGGCGGCGACCGCCGGATCGAGGCCCGTCGATGGCGCGGCGAGCGCCATGACGCCGGCAAACACCTTGCCGAGCAGCGCGCCCAGGAACAGCGAGGCAAAGAACAGGCCGCCGCGGAAACCGGAGCCGAGCGATATGGCGGAGGCGGCAAGCTTCATCACGAAGACGCTCGCCACCACGGCGAGCCCGTAGTTCATGGCGAACTCGCGATGCAACGCGCCATGGCCGCTGGAGAGCACCTGTGGCGTGACCAGCCCCAGCAGGCCGACGAGGATGCCGCCGATGAAGGGCCGCACAGAGGCGTCGATCGCCAGCCGTGCGAAAACGCGCTCGACGATGCTCACCAGATGCATGATGGCGATCGAGGCGGCACCGCCGAGCAGTCCCAGCAGCAGGAACGGCACATACTGGCTGGCGGTCAGCGTCGGCAGGCCGGAAAGTTCCAGCGGGAACGGCACGCCGCCGAACACCTCCGCCGTCAGCGCGGCGGCGATCGCCGCCGTCATCACCGGCGCGACATTGGCCACCGAATAGATGCCGATGACAAGCTCGAAGCCGTAGAAGGCACCGGTGAGCGGCGCATCGAAGGCGGCCGCGATGGCGCCGGCCGCCCCGCAGCCGACCAGGATGCGCACATCGTTACGGCGCAGGCGGAAGGCGCGCGCCAGCCGCGAGGCGATGCCGGAACCGATCTGTGTATAGCCGGCTTCCAGACCGACGGAGGCGCCGAAGCCGCTGGAGACCATGGTCTGGGCGACGATGATGAAGGTATCGGTGAGCGACATGCGCCCGCCATAGAGCGCATTGGCCTCGATCGGGTCGACCGGCGTGCGGAACTTCCGCTTTCGCAGCCAGATCACCGACAGGCCGAGCAGCAGCCCGCCCGTCGCCGGAAACATCGCCTGCACTGGATTGGCCAGCGAAAACATGGCCGAAAGCCGGCCGCCCGGCTGCACGTCGAAGAGCAGCCAGTGCATGCTTTGCACCAGCTCGCTCATGCCGGTGACCAGAGCGCCGGCGATCACGCCGACCAGCCCGGCAAGGATGACGATGACAATGCCGCGCGCCTCGAGCACGGGGATCGACTTGATCAGCACCGCGCGAAGCCGGCGTGCATAGACTTGCGGTTCGTTTCTGGCAGGCAACGGATCGGCTCGCCGGGTATGCGGAGGATGGGACGCCGCCGAGCGTGATACGCGCGGCGGCATTGCGTTACAACCGCAATGCCGACCGCTTATGGCGCCATTTTGGCGCTGCGCCGATTAGTGATGTGGTGAAGCCGTCGCCTGTCGCAGCGAGCTCGAAGGTTCCGTCACGCAGCCAGGCGGAAGTCGGCGCGCCAGCCGAGTTCGTGGATCGCCTTGTCGGTCGTGACATGGGCGTTAGGCTCCGCGATGTTGAAGGCGCCCTGCGAACCGCGCTCGACGGCAAGCAACGCGGCGTAGGCGGCGGCATCGACATGCAGCGCCGGATCGGCCGCACTGTCCGCTCCCGTGCCAGGGCCATAAAGGTGGCCGTACCGCAGCACCATGCCGGTCATCGGCGCTTCGAGAACCTGCCGCTCGAGCGCGATGACGCCGCCGACGCTGATGCCGCGGCCGCCTTCGGCACCGCTGTCGAGCGGATCGGTCTCGGCATGCGGCTCGGGTCCGGGCGCGTAGACCCAGGCAATGCTCTGCGCGATCAGGCGCCTGGCGCCGGCCGCCTTCGCCGCCTCGACCAGATTTCGGGTTCCCTCGTTGCGAATGCGCGCATTTGCGACGACCGCCTCGCCCATCAGGGCGGGATCGAGCCCGGGCGGCAGGTCGGTGAGCTGATGGATGACGATCTCGGGCCTTGCCGCGGCGACGGCCGCACACAAACCGGCGGCGTCGAACACATCGACCACCACGGCATCGGCGCCGAGCGCGCGCAGCTCCGCGGCCTTCGCGGCCCGGCGCGTGGTCGCCGTCACCTGATGGCCCGCCTCCAGCAATTGCGGAACCAAGCGACGGCCGATCGCTCCGGAACCTCCGGCAAGAAAGATGCGATAACCCATCGTCTTCCGCTCCACGACGCGATAATATCAGAGTTCGAATAACATATAAGAGCTATGACATTATGCGCAAGCAGAAAGCGGCCCCTGCAATCCCCGCGCCCGGCGAGGGCAAGCGCGGCGAGGAAGGCTATCTCGGCTATTTGCTGCGGCAGGCGGCGGGCGCCTACAGGCTGCGGGTCGAACGTTCGCTGGACGAATTCGGCGTGACGCAGCCGCAATTCGCGACGCTGACCATGGTCTCGGCCTATCCCGGCATCTCCAATGCCGACCTCGCCCGGCTCGCGGTGCTCACGCCGCAGACGGTAAGCGTGATCGTCGGCAACCTGGAAAAGGCCGGATCGCTCGTGCGCAAGCCGCATGCGGTGCACGGGCGCATCCAGCATCTCGACCTCAGCGACAGCGGCCGCGCCTTGCTGAAGAAATGTCGCGAGCGTGTGCAGAAGCTCGAACGCGAACTGACGGCTGGGCTATCCGCCGACGAGGAACGCGCCGTCCGGCGCTGGCTCGTCGCCGTCGCCACCGCGAACGCGGCGCAGCTGTAAACCGCCCCTCTCCCACCTTCGCGCAAGCTTGGCCGGCTACGGTCGAGTGCCTGCCTTTGCGCTGGGCAAGTCTGGATTCGAGGACGACATGGCGATCAGCGAAACAATCCCGTCCGGCCTGGTGGCCAAGAACGGCCGCGACGTCTTCTTCGCGCTCGGCATCGTCGTCATTCTGGCGGTGCTGTTCCTGCCGATCCCCGCCTTCCTCATCGATATCGGCCTCGCCTTCTCGATCGCGCTCTCGGTGCTGATCCTGATGGTTGCGCTCTGGATCCAGCGACCGCTGGATTTCTCGTCCTTCCCGACCGTGCTGCTCATCGCCACGATGCTCAGGCTCTCGCTCAATATCGCCACCACGCGCATGATCCTGTCGCACGGCAACGAGGGTACGCACGCCGCCGGCTATGTTATCTCCGGCTTCTCGAAGTTGGTGATGTCGAGCGACTTCGTCATCGGCCTCATTGTCTTCATGATCCTGATCGTGGTGAACTTCATCGTCATCACCAAGGGCGCCACTCGCATCGCCGAGGTCGGCGCGCGATTCACCCTTGACGCCATCCCCGGCAAGCAGATGTCGATCGACGCCGACCTGTCCGCCGGCATGATCGACGACAAGACGGCGCAGCTGCGCCGCCGCGAATTGGAGGAGGAATCCTCCTTCTTCGGCTCGATGGACGGCGCCTCGAAATTCGTCCGCGGCGACGCGATCGCCGGCCTCATCATCACCGCCATCAACATCGTCGGCGGCATCGCCATCGGCTACCTGCGCCACGGCATGGGCCTCGGCCAGGCGGCCGACGTCTTCATCAAGCTGTCGGTCGGCGACGGCCTCGTCACCCAGATCCCGGCCCTCATCGTCTCGCTCGCCGCCGGCATGCTCGTCTCCAAGGGCGGCACCCGCGGCTCCGCCAACCAGGCGGTGTTCGGCCAGCTCGGCGCCCATCCGCGCGCGCTCTATGTCGCGGCCTCGCTGCTGGTGATCCTCGGCCTGATGCCCGGCCTGCCGCTGTTCCCGTTCTTTGCGCTGGCCGGCGCCATGGCCGGCCTCGGCTATGTCATCCCGCTGCGCCAAAACCGTGCGATCGCCGCCGCGGAGGCTTTGAAGAACCAGGAGAAGGCGAACAAGGCCGAGGAAGAGAAGAACTCGGTCAAGGCCTCTTTGGCCACCGCCGAGATCGAGCTGCTGATCGGCAAGCAGCTCTCGACCAGGCTGCTGGTCGCGCATCAGGAACTGGTGTTTCGCATGTCGAAGATGCGCAAGAAATTCGCCCGGCAATACGGCTTCGTCGTGCCGGAAGTGCGCGTTGCCGACGACTTCGTCATCCCGCCGAAGAGCTATCAGATCAAGGTTCACGGCACTGTCGTCGCCGAATACCAGATGCGCGTCGGCGAGGTCATGGTGCTGCTCGGAACCCGTGGCGTGCCCGACATACCCGGCGAGGAGATCCGCGAGCCGGCCTTCGGCATGCGCGCCTATTCGGTGCTCGAGACTTTCGCCGAGGACCTGAAGCGCGAGAACTACACTTTCGCCGACAACATGTCGGTGCTGCTCACCCACCTCTCCGAAGTCATCCGCAACAACCTGCCGCAGCTTCTGTCCTACAAGGACATGAAGGCGCTTCTGGAACGGCTCGATCCCGAATACCGCAAGCTCGCCGAGGAAATCTGCACCTCGCACATCTCCTATCCCGGCCTGCAGGCGGTGCTGAAGCTTCTGCTTGCCGAGCGCGTCTCGATCCGCAACCTGCATTTGATCATCGAGGCCATCGCCGAGATCGCGCCGCATGTGCGCCGCACCGAGCAGATCGTCGAGCATGTCCGCATCCGCATGGCGCAGCAGATCTGCGGCGATCTCTCCGAGGGCGGCATGCTCAAGGTGCTGCGCCTCGGCAACCGCTGGGACCTCGCCTTCCACCAGAGCCTCAAGCGCGACGCCAAGGGCGAGGTGCGCGAGTTCGATATCGACCCGCGCCAGCTCGAGGAATTCGGCCAGGACGCGACCAAGGCGATCCGCAAGCATCTCGAGGCCGGCGAGCGCTTCGTGCTGGTCACGGCACCCGACGCGCGCCCCTATGTGCGCATGATCATCGAGCGGCTCTTCACCACGCTTCCCGTTCTCTCCCATGTCGAGATCGCCAAGGGCGTCGAGATCAAGGTGCTCGGAACGATCTCGTGAACGCGCTTTCGCAAGGCGTCGTCATCGCCGCCTTCCTCGCCTTCTGCCGCATCGGCGCCTGCTTCATGCTGATGCCCGGCATCTCCAGCACCCGCGTGCCGATCCAGGTCCGGCTGTTCGTGTCGATCGCCGCCACCGGCGGCCTGCTCGCCTTCCTGTGGGATAAGATCTACCCGTTCGTCGATCCGCGCCCACAGGTCCTGGCGCCGATGATCGTCTCCGAGCTGCTGGTCGGCGGACTGATCGGCGCCATGACCAGGCTCTACATGGAAGCGTTGCGCTTCATGGGCTCGGCCATCGCCATGCTGATCGGCTATGGCGGCTCGGGCGGGCCGGCGATCGAGGAGCCGGAGCCGCAGGCGGCGCTCGCCGCCATCATCTCGTTTTCGGCGCTGCTCCTGCTCTTCGTCTTCGACTTCGACCACGAGATCGTGCGCGCGCTCGTCGCCTCCTACAAGGTCGCCCCGGTCAATGTGTTCTTCAATCCGCAGGCCGCCCTCGTCGACGTCACCGATACGGTGGCGGACGCCTTCTTCCTGGTCATCCGCCTCGGCAGCCCCTTCATCGCCTACGCCATCCTGGTCAATTTGACGATCGGCTTCGTCAACAAGCTGACCCCGCAGATCCCGGTCTATTTCATCTCGCTGCCCTTCGTCATCGCCGGCGGGATGATCATCTTCTATTTCGCCGTCGGCACCTTGCTGTCGCTGTTCGTCGACGGCTTTGTCGATCTCACGCTGGCGAGGTGAGCAAATGACCTCGCGCAAGGACCGCCTGAAGAAGCTCGTCAAGGTGCAGGAGCAATTGAAGGCGCTGCATGAGACCCGGCATGCGGGCTTCCTCTCGGCGGCCGCCGCGGCGGAATCGGAAGCGAGAGAACTCGTCGAGCATTTCGACACCGGCAGCTCGCTCGCCGGCCTGTTCCCGGAGCTCTATCATCGCCGCATCGCCGATGCGTTCGGCCGGAAGAAGCAGAACCTCGAGAGCGCCCGGCAGGAAGCGGCGTTGATCGCCACCGCAACCGCCCGCGCCAACATGGTCGAGCGCGCCTACAAGGATATGCGCCGCCGCGACGAGCGCGAGCGCTCCGACCGCGAGCGGCTCGACCTGATCACGCAGAAGCGGCGGGACGAGTAGCAGCGAGAATTCCATCTCTGGCCCGATGCCGATGTCCGCAAGCATCGCGAGCGGCGATGCGACAACGATGGCGCCGGCTATCAATCTCAGGAACCTTTTGGCCGACGCAGCGTCAATTCTGGGTCCGACGCCTGAATGGATGGATCGTCGGCAAACGCCCGAAGGAGAGCCACCATGGCCGCGCAGCAAAATCCGGATATGGGTCCCGACTTGACGATCGGAGTGCCTTTTGCCGCATTTGGCGACAGGGGGCTGCTTGCCGGGCATGTCGGCGAGGAGCCGGTGCTTCTGGCGCGTGTCGGCGAGGAGGTTCTGGCGGTCGCAGGTAAATGCACTCATTACGGTGGGCCGCTGGCCGAGGGGATCATGGTCGAGGACACGGTTCGATGCCCCTGGCACCACGCCTGCTTCAATCTCCGCACCGGCGAGGCGCTCGCCGCGCCCGCCTTCGACCCGCTGCAGCGATGGAGTGTCGAGCGCCGCGGCGATCGTGTCTTCGTGACCGGCAAGGTTACGGCAGACAAGGAGGCCGCACCGTCGTCGCAGCCGGATGCGGCTGGCCAACAGGAGCGCATTGTTATTGTGGGTGGAGGCGCCGCCGGCTTCGCGGCAGCCGAGATGCTGCGCCGCAGCCGGTTCGCCGGCGAAATCACCATGCTCAGTTCGGATAATGATGCGCCTTACGACCGCCCCAACCTGTCCAAGGATTATCTTGCCGGGACCGCGCCGGAGGCGTGGATCCCGCTGCGCGGTCCCAAATTCTACGCCCGCAACAAGATCGATCTCCAGTTGCGGACGACATGTGAGCGCATCGACGTCGACGGGCGGGCGGTGATTGCAAGCGAAGGGAGAGCTTTTCCCTTCGACCGCCTTCTGCTGGCGACGGGAGCTGAGCCGGTTCGCCTGCCGGTTGCCGGCGCCGACGGCAACCACGTCTTCACATTGCGCTCGCTGGCCGACGGCCGCGCCGTCATCGAGCGCGCCCAAGGTTCGAAGACGGCGGTCCTGCTCGGCGCGGGGTTCATCGGACTGGAAGTCGCGGCCTCCCTCCGCAAGCGCGGCATCGCGGTCCATGTTGTCGCGCCGGAGGCCTATCCGCTTGGAGCAGTCTTCGGACCGGAACTCGGCGCATTCATCCGCTCGCTGCACGAAGAGCACGGCGTCGTTTTCCATCTGGGCGCGACGGCTGAACGGATAACCGACAGGGAGGTCGCGTTGAGCGACGGCGGTGTGATCGTTGCAGATCTTGTCGTCGTCGGCGCCGGCGTGAAGCCGCGCGTCTCGCTGGCCGCCGATGCGGGCATTGCCGTCGACCAGGGTGTGCTCGTGAACGAGTTCCTCGAGACGAGCGTGGCCGGCATATTCGCTGCCGGCGACGTTGCCCAGTGGCTTGACTTGAAGACGGCTGAATCACGGCGCGTCGAGCATTGGGTGGTGGCGGAACGCCAGGGACAGATCGCGGCGCAGAACATGCTCGGCCTGAGGCAACCCTTCTCGAGCGTTCCGTTCTTCTGGAGCGAGCACTACGACGTATCGATCCGCTATGTCGGCTACGCCCGGTCGTGGGACGCGATCGAGATCGATGGGAGCATCGCCGACCGCGATTGTCTGGTCGGCTACAAGAAGGACGGCAAGATCGTCGCCGTTGCCGCCATCGGCCGTGACATGCAGGCGCTGGCCTGCGAGGTTTCCATGGCTTGACTGCCGCCCGAACGCGCAACGCCCCGCCTACTGGAAAAGCGCTTGCGCGGGCCGGGCGCTCGGCGGACGAACGATCCAGTTTCGCCAATCCAATCCCTGGCCAATCCCTTCGCAAGCCTGCCACAAGCTTGTTGAGCCATGGTGCAACTAACAAAACCCGGCAAAGAGGCGGACTTTCTTGGCGATCTCACCCCCCAGCGACATCGTGATGGATGTTGCCCGCGCGGCGGAGCCGGCCGATGTCGAAGCCGCGCGGGCAGCTCTCGCCAGAAGGGCAGGAGGTGCCCAAGGCACGTTTTCGATCGACCAGGCTGCCTCCGTCGATGCCGGCTCGATCCTGTCGCGCGCCACCGCGGACAAGGCCGAGGCGGCAAACCCGGCAAAGAAGTTCCAGCGCTTCGAGGCGATGGTTCTGACGACGTTCATCCAGAACATGATGCCCAAGGACACTGAAGGCGTTTACGGCAAAGGTCTGGCGGGCGACATGTGGAAGTCGCAGCTTGCAGAAAAGGTGGCCGATGTCATGGCCGCACATGGCGGCATCGGCATCGCAAGATCGATGCTTGCCGACCACTACCTGGACGGCAAGCATAAGGTGCCGGTCGGGCCCGTTGGGGGCGGACCGGAGAAAGCCGAGATCGACCGGCAGACCAGGCTTTCGACCTCCCTGGTCGAGGAGCTTGAGCGTAAGGCCGCCCGGTCGATGACCGGCGACGACGCAACCATAAAAACGGATATCAAGATCTAGGGATTTACATGGCCGACCAAACGGACCTTTCCAATCTGCCTGCACGGACCACCGCCACGGAAGCGCCGATCGCATCTGCGCGGCCGGGCAACCTCGCCGCCATCATCGGCCGTATCGAGGAAGCGGTGGACGAGGAGACGGCGGGTATCCGCAGCGGAACCGGCTACGACCTCAAGGCCTCGAATGCCCGCAAGAGCCGCTATCTCTACGAGCTGACCCGCGCCTTGAAGGGCGCCAATGAGATCGAGTTCCTCGAACAGCATCGCGAGGGGCTGGCGCGGCTGCGCCAGAAGCTGGCGAAGAACGAGGCAGCGATCCTTGCCCATCTCAACGCCGTCAACGAGGTCGCGACGCTTCTGAAGAACGCCATCCAGCGCGCCGATGCCGACGGCACGTATTCGGCCGGCGAATTCGGATACGCCCGAGCATGATCCCGAACCGCAGGACCGCGCCAGCGAAAAGTGGAAGCCGGTTTTCGGACAAGATAATGTTCGAACAAACAGACAAAGCATGATCAAGTTCATCGCCGCAGCGCTTTGGATCTGCGCCGCCACGCTCGGCGCGGTGTTCTATTCCTTCCAGGCGGCGGGCCAGCGCGGCGTCGGCGAGCCGCCGAAGCCGATGCTTGGCGGGCTCGACTACGTCAAGACCGACATCATTTCCGTGCCGCTCATCCGCAATGCCAAGATCGACGGCTATTTCCTGACCAAGCTCGTCTACACGGTGGAACCGGATCAGATAAAGAAACTGTCCATCCCGGCGCCCGCGCTGATCACCGACCAGGTCTATTCCTACCTCTATTCCAATCCGCAGATCGACTTCACCAAGAAGGAGACGATCGATCTCGATGCCTTCCGCAAGTCGATCCGCGACACCGTCAACGCCCGCGTCGGCGTCGAGCTGGTGCATGACGTGCTGATCGACCAGGTGAACTTCCTGTCCAAGGACGAAATCCGCGACAACGCGATCCGCCGCCGCAAGAATGCCGGCGAGACGGCCCAGGAAATGACCAAGGCCTTCAAGCAGCATTGATCCGCTGCCGGCCTTTCCAGCGGTTTGGATGCTTCGCCTCATCGTCCATCGGGGTGATGCGACATGCCGCATGGTTACACCATGCCGCATGGCGACCACGTTGACGTAAACGTCAACCGATAGCTATATGCGGTGGTGCCTGCGCCCCGCGCGGTGCGGCGCCTCGCCCAGCGGCCAAGGCCGGTGCGCGTCAAACGCAACCAAACGAGGAGAACCGCCATGGGCGTTCAGGAGATTGCCGACAGGATCAAGTCGCGCGTGGCAAGCGCGGGTTTCGAGCACTCGGTCAAGTTCGACACCGGAAGCGACGGCGTCATCGTCATCGACGGCGCGACCGTCTCGACCGCCGATGCCCCGACCGACTGCACGGTCAAGCTTTCGCTCGACGATCTCGATTCGCTGATCGCCGGCGATCTCAACCCGACCATGGCCTTCATGGCTGGCAAGCTGAAGGTCGAGGGCGATATGAGCGTCGCCATGGCGCTCAGCCAGTTGCTCGGCTGAGCGAAGTCCAGCTGCAAGTAGATCCACCTTGAATAAGCCGGTGCGGCGCCGTGCCCTAAGCACATGCGCCGCACCGGTATTTCTCGAGGGCGAGCTCAACGCCCGTCAGGCTACGAAACCCAGCGCTGATTCCTTGATCTTGCGGCCGGCGGCCTTGATCGTGCCCTTGGCGCCGTCGAGCGCGCCGTCCTTCAGCTCCAGCGCCAGCAGGCGGTGCCGTTCATAGGGGCCGGGCATGGCGAGCGAGCCGGTGCGGTCGGCCGAGAAGCCGAACCGCCCGTAATAGGGCCAGTCGCCGACCAGCAGGATCGCGCCGTGGCCGAGCCGCGCGGCCTCGGCGATCGCATGCCGCATCAGCGCCGAGCCGATGCCGGCGCTCTTCAGCGACGGCTCGACCGCCAGCGGCCCGAGCAGGAGCGCCGCCGGACCGCCTTCGCCCAGCGTCACGTCCCACAGCCGGACCGTGCCGACGACCGCGCCCGACGGATCGCGCGCGGCAAAGGCCAGGCCTTCCGACGGCCGGCGGCCGCGCCGCAGCTTCTCGGACGATTTCTTCCTGCGCTTCGGCCCCATGGCGCGGTCGAGCAGCGCCTCGCGCGCCTCAATGTCTCCGGCGCCTTCGGCAAGGATGACGAAGGCCGGCGCCTGTGCGGCCCCCTCGTCCGGCGCGCCGCGCGAGCCAGCCTGTGCCCGGTGGGCAAGGGAGGGCGCCAGCACTGCCGTCGAGCTCTTCTCCCCCGCGGAGAAAAGCTCATCCGACGGTCCGGACGAGGGGGCAATTTCAGTGGCCGCAACGGCCGATTTGATCAGGTATTCCATGTCCGCGATCCTTCACGAGCGGAGATCTGTTCCACAAGCGAGCCCGGGCGGATGACAGGCACCCACCCGGGTTGATCTGATCGGTCCTTGCGAACCGGTCAGATCACGTAGGATCGGAGAGGCTCGAAGCCGTTGAAGGCGACCGACGAATAGGTGGTCGTGTAGGCGCCGGTGCCTTCGATCAGCACCTCATCGCCGATGGTGAGCGACAGGGGCAGCGGATAAGGCGTCTTCTCGTACAGCACGTCGGCCGAATCGCAGGTCGGGCCGGCGAGCACGCAAGGGGCGGTTTCCGAGCCGTCACGCGGCGTGACGATCGGATAGCGGATCGCCTCGTCCATGGTCTCGGCGAGGCCGCCGAACTTGCCGATGTCGAGGAACACCCAGCGCACATTGTCGTTGTCGGCCTTCTTGGAGATCAGCACGACTTCCGACTTGATGACGCCGGCATTGCCGACCATGCCGCGGCCCGGCTCGATGATCGTCTCGGGCAGCGCGTTGCCGAAATGCCTGCGCAGCGCCGAGAAGATCGCCTGGCCATAGGCCTGCGCCGCCGGCACGTCCTTCAGGTAACGGGTCGGGAAGCCGCCGCCCATGTTGACCATCTTCAAGACGATTCCTTCCTCGGCGAGCGTGGCGAACACCTTCTTGGCGTCACCAAGCGCACGGTCCCAGGCCGACAGGTCCGTCTGCTGCGAGCCGACATGGAACGACACGCCATAGGCATCGAGGCCGAGGCTCTTGGCATGGCGCAGCACGTCGACGGCCATCGCCGGCACGCAGCCGAACTTGCGCGACAGCGGCCATTCGGCGCCCTCGCCGTCGGTGAGCACGCGGCAGAACACGCGCGCGCCGGGGGCGGCACGGGCGACCTTCTCGACCTCCTCGACGCTGTCCACGGCGTAGAGGCGAATGCCGAGCTGGTAGGCGCGCTGAATGTCGCGCTCCTTCTTGATGGTGTTGCCGAAGGAAATGCGGTCGGCCGGCGCGCCGGCGTCCATCGCCATCTCGACTTCGGCAACCGATGCGGTGTCGAAGGACGAGCCCATCGCAGCAAGGAGGCGCAGGATCTCCGGCGCCGGGTTTGCTTTCACCGCATAGTAGATCTTGGAATCGGGCAACGCCTTCTCGAAGGCGCGGAAATTGTCGCGCACGACATCGAGGTCGACGACGAGGCAAGGGCCGTTCGGACGTCGGGTGGCGAGGAAGTCGAGGATGCGCTGGGTAGCCATCGAGGTCTCCATCTGCGCCTTGCGGCGCGCACAAAGGCTGCGGGACGCGGGCACTCAGCCCCACGAACACCGCGGTGGACAAAGGCGGGACGGAAAATCCATGGAACCAGCCGGTGGAGACCCCGGAACCATGAATCGCCGTCTCGCAGCGGTGAACCTGGCCTTGCCCGGCCTCGGTTCGCTTTGTCTGCCTTGGCTTGGATGGGAGAACCATCCGCACTGCCGGCAATGAAGGTGTGCCTCTTCAGTAACCCCGGTCTTTGGACGACCGGCAGACACCAGAAAGGCCCGCACCGTCGTTGCTTCAAGGTGTCCTCGGTCTGGCGGTTGGCCACTAGACCGACTGGAGGGGTTGGCTCCAGTTACCTTACCGATTGCCCTCACCATTCGAGGATCGGCGGACACCCACAGGCACGTGCGACTTTGGGCAAGCGCGATATAAGAGCGAAGACTTTCACAATCAATAAAAATCGTAGGCGGCGGTTGTAAAATTTCCAGCATCGAACAATGTTTGTGGACCGTATCCGGAAATCGAACGATGCCAGGCACCCACGGCCCTCTCAACGCCTTCCTCAACCTGCGCCAAATGCCTGTGGCACATGCGGAATTAGGCCCGCTTGCCGGCCTGCGCCTGGCCGTCAAGGACATCTACGATGTCGCCGGCTACCGCACCGGCTGCGGCAACCCGCGCAAGTTCGAGGAGGCTCATGCCGCCTCGCAGACGGCCGATGCCGTGCGGGCGATTCTCGAAGCCGGCGCGCGATTCGTCGGCAAGACGCAGACCGACGAACTCGCCTTCTCGCTGTTCGGGCAAAATTCGCATTTCCCTTTCCCGGTTAATCCTGCAGCGCCCGAGCGCGTGACCGGCGGCTCTTCCTCAGGATCGGCATCCGCGGTTGCAGGAGGTCTTGCCGACATCGCCGTCGGCTCCGACACCGGCGGCTCGATCCGCGCGCCGGCAAGCTTCTGCGGCCTGATCGGGCTGCGCACCACGCATGGCCGCATCTCGCTCGACGGCGCGATGAAGCTGGCGCCGAGCTTCGACACTTTCGGCTGGTTCGCCGACGACATCGAGACTTATGAGGCGGTCGGCAAGCTGCTGCTCGGCCGCGATCCGCACCAGCAACCTCTCAACCGCCCGCTGTCGATCCGCTGGCTGGACGCTTTCGTCGCCGGCCCGGCCGAGGCTGCCGAGCTTGACCGGATGAAGAATCTGGCCGCCGCCATCATCGGCGAGCCGACCGAGACCGAATATGCTTTCGCCTCGTTTCCGGACGACCTCTATTGGTGTTTTCGCCGGCTGCAGGCTTTCGAGGCCTGGCAGGTGCATGGCAGCTGGATCTCGGCCGGCAACCACGGCCTTGGCCCGGGCGTCGACGAGCGTTTCGGCTTCGGACGCACGATCGATGCCAAGACGGTCGAGGCCGAAACGGCGCGCCGGACAGCCTTCCGTTCCGAGCTCGGCGCCCTGCTCGGCAACAACGGCTTCCTCGTCCTGCCGACCGTTCCCGGCGCGGCGCCGTTTGTCACCAGCACGCCGCAACAATTCCAGGCCTATCGAGAAAGGGCGCTGCATTTGTTGTGCCTGGCCGGTCTGTCGGGCTTTCCGCAGATCACGCTGCCCTTGAGAAGCGTCGACGGCGCGCCCTTCGGCCTGTCGCTGCTCGGCCCTTCCGGCAGCGACGTCGCCCTGATACGGCTCGGCCGCAAGATTCTCGACGCGGCACGAAAGGTCTGACCATGGACACATTGACCCGCATGCGCGCCTTCATCGACGTGGTCGAGGCCGAAGGCTTCTCGGCCGCCGCGCGCAAGATCGGCCGCTCGAAGGCGCTGCTTTCGAAATATGTGCGCGAGCTGGAGGACGAACTCGGCGCGCTGCTTCTGAACCGCACCACGCGGCAGTTCTCGCTGACCGAAGCCGGCCACACCTACTACCAGCGCGCCTCCGAAATCGTGCGCGAGGTCGACAGCCTGGCCGACGCCGTGCGTGAATCCTCCGGCGACGTTCGCGGCCGCATCAAGCTTTCGGCGGCGCGCACCTTCGCCGACGCGCCGATCGGCCAGTCGCTGATCGATTTCGCCAAGCAGCACCCCGACATCGTGCTTGACATCCAACTCGACGACCGCTTCGTCGATCTGGTCGAGGAGGGCTTCGACCTTGCCGTGCGCATCTCACGGCTTGAGAACTCCTCGCTGATCGCCAGGCGCCTGGCGCCGTTTTCGGTCAAGCTCTGCGCGTCGCCCGAGCTGATTGCCAGGCACGGCATGCCGACGCGTCCGCAGGACCTTTCCAATATGCCGTGCATCGTCGACACCAATGGCCGCTCGCTCGCCAACTGGCGCTTCAAGGGCGACGGCGAGGATTCGGTGAGCGTCACGGTGTCGGGTCCGATCGAAGTCAACAGCCCTATGGCGGCGAGAGCCGCCGCCGTGTCGGGCCTGGGCTTCACCATCCTGCCGGATTTCATCGCCGCGCCCGACCTCGCGAACGGCCGGCTGGTGAGCGTGCTCGATGACCGCATTCTCTCCGGCAGCGGCATCTTCGCCGTCTACCCTCACCGTCGCTACCTGCCTGCCAAGGTTCGTGTCTTCGTCGATTTCCTGGTGCACTGGTTCAGGACTCGCGACGCGGCCTAGTCAACAAACCTATGGCAAGCGTCCCAATTTCGCCCCCTTTCTGGTAACTCTCGGGCCCCACTCCCGAAGTCGATGGAATCGCAGCCCAGAATGCACCTGAAACGGCAAGCAACCATGCTGGCTTCGGCCTTGGCGGCAACATTTGCCGCGGTCGAGCCGGCCGAGGTGCATCCGCATGTCTTCGCCGAGGCCCGCCTCGACGTGATCCTCTCTCCGGATCACCAAAGTGTGAAAGCGCTGCGGCATCTGTGGCGCTTCGACGATCTCTTTTCGAGCACGGTGATGATGGAGTTCGACAAGAACTCCGATCTGAAGCTCGACGACAACGAGCTCAAGGAAGTGGCCGACACCGTCCATTCCTCGCTGGCCGAGTTCAACTACTTCCAGCTGGTCACGCAGGACGGCAAGGACGTGACTATGGTCCCGCCGCCGCATCTGATGGCCAATTTCGAAAACGATCAGCTGATCATCCTCTTCGAATCCGAACCGAAGACGCCGATCAAGCTTGCCGGCAAGATCGACATCGGCGTCTACGATCCGACCTTCTATACGGCGATCGACTTCACCGACGACGCCAACCTCACCGTCGAGGGCCTGCCCTCGAACTGCACCAAGAAGGTGATCCGTCCCGATCCGGACGAAGCAATCAAGGAAAACCAGAAGACCCTGACGGAAGCGTTCTTCAACGATCCGACGGGCACCAACATGAGCAAGATCTTCGCCACCAAGCTCGAACTGAACTGCCCGCCAGAAGGATAACCGGTGATGAAACCGTCGCTGCGCTTGGCGCTCGGCCTCGCGGCCGCCACACTGGTGATGACGCACCTGCCCGGCGCCGCCCATGCCCAGAGCTCGCTCGGCATCGGCACCAATGACGGCACGGCGCCCAGCACCTCCGGTCCGTTCGCCCATATCCTGATGTGGATCAACGTTCGCCAGCAGGAATTCTACCATTCGCTGGCAGCTGCGATGAAGGCGATGCGCCAGGACGGCAGCAAGCTTTGGCTGCTGGTCGGCCTCTCCTTCGCCTATGGCATCTTCCACGCCGCCGGGCCCGGCCACGGCAAGGCGGTGATCTCGTCCTACATGGTCGCCAACGAAGTGGCTCTCAGACGCGGCATCATGCTCTCCTTCGTCTCGGCGCTGCTGCAGGGCCTCACCGCGGTCGTCGTCATGATGCTTGCCTATTTCGTGCTGCGCGGCACCGCGGTGTCGATGACCGACGCCGCGTGGTTCCTCGAAATCTCGAGCTATGTGCTGGTGACCCTGTTCGGCGCCTGGCTGCTCTGGCGCAAGGCGGGCCCGGCCATCCTGCGGCTATTCGGCGCCGGTCCGGCCTACAGCCTTTCGGCCGCCCATGCCGGCCATTCGCATGGCGGGCACTCGCATGCGAGCCACTCGCATGCGGGACACTCACACGCCCACGCGCATTCCCACGCAGCGCATGCCGATGCATCGCACGCGCATCACGACCATGATCATGCGACGCATTCGCAAGCACACAGCCACGAAGCACATGCTCATAGCGCGCACGATCATCACCATCACGATCATGTCGCGCATGATCGCGACCACGCAGGCCATCATCATCACGACCATGGCTCGGGCGAAGTCTGCGCGACTTGCGGCCATTCGCATGCTCCCGACCCGGCGCTGCTTTCGGGCGACCGTTTCGATTGGCGCACGGCGTGGTCGGCCGTTGCCGCCGTCGGCATCCGCCCCTGCTCTGGCGCGCTGATCGTGCTGAGCTTCGCGCTGCTCAACGGGCTCTGGATGGGTGGCCTGCTGTCGGTGTTTGCCATGTCGATCGGCACCGCGATCACCGTCTCGGCGCTGGCGACGCTCGCGGTGACGGCCAAGAACTGGGCGGTCTATTTCGCCGGCAACGGACGCCTCGGCAACCGCATCCACTCCATCGTCGAGATCGGCGGCGCGGCCTTCATCTTCCTGGTCGGCCTGCTGCTGCTCTCGGCCGGAGTGACGGGCGGCGCCTGAAGCCGTCCAAACCTGTCAGGCGATCTTTCCGCCCAGCTCGTCCTCGATATGCGCGCGGATGATCTCGTCAAAACTCTTTTCCGCGACAAAGCCGAGCTCGCGTGAACGTCTCGCCTCGAAGCGCGTCGGCCAGCCTTTGACGATCGCCCAGATCGTCTCGTCTGGCTGTTCGCGGATCCGCTTCACCACCTCGGGTCCGGCGATGCGCTCCAGCGCCTCGATCTGCTCGCCGACGGTGACGGCAACGCCGGGCATGGTGAGATTGCGTCGCGGCCCGACCTTGTCGCCGTCGATCTCCGCCGCATGGATCAGGAAATTCACCGCCGAACGCGGGCTGGCATGAGTGTGCAGCACCGAGCGCGGCACCGGCAGGATCGCCTCCTGGCCGCTCAAGGGCTCGCGAATGATGCCCGAGAAGAAGCTCGACGCCGCCTTGTTCGGCTTTCCCGGGCGCACGCAGATCGTAGGCAAGCGGATGCCGATGCCGTCGAAGAAGCCGCGCCGCGTATAGTCGGCAAGCAGCACCTCGCTGATCAGCTTCTGCGTGCCGTAGGAGGTGAGCGGCGTCGGGTGGAACTCGTCCGGGATGACGTCCGGGAACGGCGCGCCGAACACAGCGATCGAGGAGGTGAAGACGAGGCGCGGCGCGAAGCCCGCCAACCGCACCGCGTCGAACAGCGCGCGCGTGCCGTCGAGATTGACGCGATAGCCGAGATCGAAATTGGCCTCCGCCTCGCCGGAGACGATGCCGGCCAGATGGAAGATGACATCGGGGCGCGAGGGGATCAGGCCCGCCGCCGCGCCCGGCGCGGAAAGATCGCCGGTGTGGATGGAGACATCGGTACCTGCGAGCGTCGGCGCCTGCGGCGGCACGATATCGTGCAGATCGAGCGCCGTGATTTTGCGCCCGCTGAGCACACTGTCCCTGACGAGCCGTGCGATCAGCTTGCGGCCAACCATGCCAGCGGCGCCGGTGATCAGAATTCTCATTTCAGCGACCTTTCTTGCGCTGGCTGCGTCCGCGCAGCCAGAAGACGACAAACAGCGCCCCCATGAAGATTGCGGCAACGATTGCCGCAAGCACCGTCGAAACGCTGCCGGCGGCCAGCATTATGGTGGGCAGGAAATAGGCGGCGAGCCCGAAGAGCAGCAGTATACAGGCGGCGGCGATCGCCGCGTTGCGCGTCTCGCGATCCATCAGCCGTCGTCTCTCGATCCGAGGCTCTTCAAGCTCATCACCGGCTCAGTGATAGTGGCGGCGATCGCGAGGCGCATCATGGGTGTGATCGTGGTCATGATGGTGGTCGTGCTCGTGATGGCCGTCGGCGCAGAGCCCGAATTCGGGCTCCACCGTGGCGTGATCGATGCCGTGCTTCATGGCGAGCCGCTTCTTGATGGCGCTCACCGCCACATGCGGATCGACGCCTTCACTCAGGCAGGCATGCAGCGTTGCCATGTTGCTGGTGCCGTCGAGCGACCAGACATGCATGTGATGCACCTCGCGCAGGCCCTTGACCGCGGCTTCCAGATCCCTTGCGATGAGGTCGCGGTCGAGGCTCGCCGGCACGCCTTCGAGCAGCACATGCGCCGCCTCGCGCATCAGCGACCAGGCCGTCGACAGGATCAGCAGCGCCACCAGCACGGAGAGGATCGGATCGATCGGCGTCCAGCCGCTGGCGAGGATGACCAGCGCGGCCGCGATTGCCGCGGCCGAGCCCAGCAGGTCGCCCAGCACATGAAGGATGGCGCCGCGCATGTTGAGGCTCTCGCGGTCGCCGCCATGCAGCACGACGAAGCAGGTGATGTTGATCAGCAGGCCGGCGACAGCCACCACCAGCATCGGCCCGCCCAGCACCGGCGCCGGATGCATCAGCCGCCCCCAGGCTTCATAGACGATCCAGAGCGCGATGACGAAAATGGCGATGCCGTTGGTGTAGGCGACCAGCGTCTTCACCCGGGCGAAGCCGTAGGTGAGACGCCCGGTGGCCGGACGTCCGGTGAGATGATAGGCATACCAGGCGAGACCAAGCGCGATCGCGTCCGCCAGCATGTGGCCGGCATCCGCAAGCAGCGCCAGCGATCCGGTGATGAGGCCGCCCAGCACCTCCGCGACCATGAAGCCGGCAGTCAGACAGGTGGCTATCAGCACCCGCTTCTTGTCGGTCGACCCATGCATGTGACCGGCGTCGAGGCTGTGCGCATGCGCGCCGTGCCCATGTGAGCCGTGATCATGCGCCATCGTCGCACTCCTGTTTACAGACCATGATCTTGTCCGAACCGAAGGTCAGCGCAACAAAAACCGGTTCCCACTCTTCGGGATCATGGTCTACGCGCCGAACTCGGTGCGAAACTCCTCGAGCCGCCGCTTCTGGCGGCCTTCGCCATCGAAATTCGCCGGATCGAGCCAGGCCTCATAGGCCTTGCGCAAAGCCGGCCACTCCTTGTCGATGATCGAATACCACGCCGTATCGCGGTTTTCGCCCTTTACCACAAGATGCTGGCGGAAAATGCCTTCGAACTTGAAGCCGAAGCGTTCCGCCGCGCGCTTGGACGGTTCGTTGCGGTTGTTGCATTTCCACTCGTAGCGGCGATAGCCGAGCTCGTCGAAGGCATATTTGGTGAACAGGAACTGCGCTTCGGTCGCCTGTGGCCTGCGCGAGATCAGCGGCCCCCAATAGATGTTGCCGATCTCGATGACGCCGTTATTGGCATCGATGCGCATCAGCGTCTGGCGCCCGGCGACCTTGCCGCTCGCCTTGTCGATCACAGCGAAGAACAGCGGGTCCTCGCTCGCCTCGACCTTGTCCAGCCACGGCTGGAAGGCGGCGCGGGTTTCCGGCGGATAATCCGGCAGCCAAGCGAAGCGGCCGCCGGCATCGGGCACCGACGAGGCCTCGTAAAGCCCGTCGCCATGCTTGGCCGCGCTCAACGGCTCGAGCCTGACTGTGCGGCCTTCGAGCACCTTGCGTTCCGGACGCGGGCGCGGCCGCCAATCCTTGAGATTTTCCGACACCGGGAACTCCAATCCGTTTGACTTTTGCCAAGAGACGCTCACAAAAACGCTCGCCCACAGAAAGAACCACAGGGACGGGAAAAATGCTCCACACGATCGCGGCCTTCGACCGTCTCGGCGAGGAAAATGCCTTCGCGGTGCTCGCGCGCGCCACCGCACTCGCCCATCAGGGGCGCGACATCGTCAACCTCGGCATCGGCCAGCCCGACTTCAAGACGCCGCAGCACATTGTCGAGGCGGCGATCAAGGCGCTGCGCGACGGCCATCATGGCTACACGCCCGCCAACGGCCTGCTCGCCACCCGCGAGGCGGTCGTTCGCCGCACGCTGACCACCACCGGCGTCGAGGTTTCGCCCGAGAGCGTGATGATCCTGCCCGGCGGCAAGCCGACCATGTTCGCCGCGATCCTGATGTTCGGCGAGCCGGGAGCGGAAATCCTGTACCCCGATCCCGGCTTTCCCATCTATCGTTCGATGATCGAGTTCACCGGCGCGGCGCCTGTTCCCGTGCCGGTCCGCGAGGAGAACGGCTTTGCCTTCTCGGCCGAGGAGACGCTGGCGCTGATCACGCCGGCGACCAGGCTGCTGATCCTCAACTCGCCGGCCAACCCGACCGGTGGCGTCACCCCGCGCGCGGAGATCGAGAAGCTGGTCAAGGGACTGGAGAAGCACCCTCAGGTCGCGATCCTCTCGGACGAGATCTACGACGTGATGACTTATGACGGCGAGAAGCACTGCTCGCTGCTCAATTTTCCCGAAATCCGCGACAGGCTGATCGTGCTCAACGGCTGGTCGAAGACCTGGGCGATGACCGGCTGGCGCATGGGCTGGTCGATCTGGCCGAACGGCGAAAAGGGCGCCTATCTCTACGACAAGGTGCGCAAGCTGGCGGTCAACTGCTGGTCCTGCGTCAACGCGCCGAGCCAATATGCCGGCATTGCCGCGATCGACGGCCCGCAGGACGATGTCGAGAAGATGATGCGCGCCTTCGACAACCGCAGGAAGATCGTGGTCGAGGGGCTGAATGCGCTCCCCGGTATTTCCTGCATCACGCCGAAGGGCGCCTTCTATGCTTTCCCCAACGTGTCGAAGACCGGCTGGAAGGCCAAGAAGCTTGCCTCGGCGCTGCTCGAGGATGCCGGCGTCGCCTTGATCGGCGGTCCCGACTTCGGCGTGCTCGGCGAAGGCTACATCCGGCTCTCCTACGCCAATTCCGAGGAGAACATTTTACGAGCGCTGGAGCGGATCGAGGCCTTCCTGAAGAAGTAGCGCTTCAGCCCCTCACCCGCGGCCGACAAAGGGCATCTTCGTCGCCATCACCGTCATGAACAGCACATTGGCATCGAGCGGCAGGCTCGCCATGTGAAGCACCGCGTCGGCGACGCGCTGGACATCCATCACCGCTTCGGCGGCGATCGAGCCGTTGGCCTGCGGCACGCCGACGGTCATCGGCTGCGCCATCTCGGTCAACGCATTGCCGATATCGATCTGGCCGCAGGCGATGTCGTAGGGCCGGCCGTCGAGCGCCAGCGTCTTGGTCAGGCCGGTGATGGCGTGCTTGGTCGCCGTATAGGGCACGGAGCCCGGGCGCGGCGCATAGGCCGACACCGAGCCGTTGTTGATGATGCGGCCGCCCATCGGCTTTTGCCGGCGCATGACGCCGAAGGCGGCGCGGGCGCACAGGAACGAGCCGGTGAGATTGACGCCGACGACGTCGTTCCAGACCTCGACCGGGATCTCGTCGATCAGCGTCGACTTGTAGCCCATGCCGGCATTGTTGAAGAGCAGGTCGACGCGCCCGAACGCCTCGACCACGGTCTCGAACATGTCGTCGACTTCGTCGGCCTTGCTGATATCGCAACCGACCGCGAGCGCCTTGGCGCTCGTCTTCCCGGCCTCGGCGATCGCCTCCTCAAGCAGCGCCTTGCGGCGGCCGCAGAACACGGTGTTCCAGCCGGCCTGGAGCAGCGCGGTGGCGACGCTCTTGCCGATGCCGGTGCCGGCGCCGGTAACGATGGCGGTTTTCTCTGTCATGGCGGTCATCATCGTTCTCCCCAGCCCATTTCTGGAAGAAGACGTGGCATCGCAAATGATGGGGATCGTGGCAAGCGGCTCTCGCCGACAAAAAAGGCGAGTCGACGAAACCAGAGGGAGGCCCGATAAAAAGGGCGGTCATTGGCGACCGCCCTGGCCTGAACCGTGCTTGGGAGGAGGAAAGCCGGCCCGACTGATTAGAATCATGCGCTTGCTGGGTTAACGAAAGGTTAACGCCCTTTCGTCCCCCTGCCCCTTACCGCTGCCAGCCGGTTTAGGTCCCGGCCGGCGCCTTCGCCGCTGACACAGTCGCCTCAACGTGATCGACCAACGCATCCGGCATGCCGAGGCGGCCGGCAAGCAGGTCGAGATAGCCGCGCTCTGTGCGGGTGTCGGGATCGATGGTGAGGCGCGAGGCGGTGTAGAGCTCGAGCTTCTGCGCGTCGGTCTTGGCCCCGGCAACCAGCGTGTCGAGATCGAGCGGGCGTTCAAGTTCCGCCATCAGGAACTTTTCCGCTTCCTCGCCGATGCCGGCAAGCTTGAGCTTGTCGGCGATCTTCTGCCGTTCCTCGTCATCGACATGGCCGTCCGCCTTGGCTGCAGAGATCATCGCCCGCACCAGGGTCAGCGTGAATTCGGACTCGCCTTGCGGCGCCTGCGAGGGATGGAAGGCGGTGTCGGTCGGCGGCGGCAAAAGTTCCGGTTCGCTTGCTGCCGGCGTCTGCGCAGGCTCGGCGCCGTTCTTGTAATTCTGGTAGGCCTTGTAGGCGAGCCCGCCAATGGCCGCCAGGCCGCCGAGCTTGATGGCGGCGCCCGTCACCTGCCGGCCGGTGCCGGTGCCGAGCAGCACCGCGGCCAGCGCGCCGGCGGCAAGCGGATTGTCCTTCGCCATCTGCACCGCCTGCCCCGCCTTGTCGCGAACGGTCGATCCCGTGCCAGGAATTTGCGAGCCGAGAAGGTCGTCGAGCAGCTTCTTGGGGTCGAGCATCAATGCCTCCAGAATTGGCCCGGCCGAATGCGCCCGGGCGGGGTTTCGGATCGGCAAGACGTAGGCCCCGCGCGTTGACATTACAATGACGGGCGGATGTTTTGACGAAACCGGCGCGCCTCAGCTTCCGATGTGGCGCCGGCCGCCGCGCACTTGCGCCAGCTCCACCTGGCGATGGCGCTCGGCATACCGGGCCCGGTCTTCATCCGAGCGCGCTTCGAAGCAATGCGGGCATGAGATACCGGCCGTGTAGCGCGGTGAAAGCCGATCCTCGACGGTGAGCGGATGCCGGCAGGCACGGCAGAGTTCGGCGTCGCCTTCGGCCAGTCCATGCGACACGGACACCCGCTCGTCGAAGACGAAGCATTCGCCCTGCCACAGGCTCTCTTCGGCCGGCACCTCTTCGAGATATTTCAGGATGCCGCCCTTGAGATGGAAGACTTGGCTGAAGCCCAGCGACTTCACATAGGCCGTCGCCTTCTCGCAGCGTATGCCGCCGGTGCAGAACATCGCCAGCTTGCGGTCTTCGAGGTCGCCCTTGTGCTGTTCGACCCAGGCCGGAAATTCGCGGAAGCTGGCGGTCTTGGGATCGACCGCGCCTTTGAAGGTGCCGATCGACACTTCATAGGCATTGCGCGTATCGATCACCACCGTATCGGCGTCCGAGATCAGCGCGTTCCAGTCGGCCGGCGCGACATAGGTGCCGGCGCTGGTCGCCGGGTCGATATTCTCGATGCCCATGGTGACGATCTCGCGCTTCAGCCGCACCTTCATGCGGTGGAACGGCATCTCTGCGGCGCTGCTGTATTTGACTTCCAGGCCGGCAAGGCCCGCGATGGCCTGGAGGTGATCGATCAGCGCGGCGATCGCCTCCTCGCTGCCGGCGACGGTGCCGTTGATGCCTTCATGCGCCAAGAGCAGCGTGCCCTTGATGCCGCGGCCGCAACAGAACGCGGCAAGCGGCGTGCGCAGGGCTTCGTAGCCATCGAGCCGCGCGAACTTGTAGAGCGCGGCGACGCGGACCGGCTGAATTATTGCGTTTGTTGCCATGGCCATGCCACTAGACCGTGCTGAAAGCGGTTTCAAGGCAGAGCCGGAGAACCGCCCCGCCGCGTGACATTGCGACACGCCGGCCTTCGTGGACTTGGAATACCCCTTCTGCTAATCGGTTGAAATCGATCGAAACGGAGAGACAAGCCAATGACCAGCAAGACCGAAAAGCTCCTGTCGCTCCTCAACGGCCAGCCGGTCATCCCGGTGCTCAAGATCGCCAATGTGGCCGACGCGGTGCCGCTTGCCCGCGCGCTGTCGCGCGGCGGCTTAAGGGCGATCGAGATCACGCTGCGCACCGCCGACGCGCTGGAAGCGATCCGCCGCGTCGCGGCCGAGGTCGAGGACGCCGTTGTCGGCGCCGGCACCATCCTCGATGCCAGGCAATTCGACGAGGCGGCTGCCGCCGGCTCGAAATTCATCGTCAGCCCCGGGATCACGAGCCAGCTTCTCGATGCGGCGAAAGACAGTCCCGTGCCGCTGCTGCCGGGCGCCATCACGCCCGGCGAGATTATGGCCGCGCGCGAGGCTGGCCTGCGCTTCCTCAAATTCTTCCCGGCCGAGCAGTCTGGCGGCATCGCCTCGCTGAAGGCCTTCGCTTCGCCGCTCGCCGACGTGAAATTCTGCCCGACCGGCGGCATAACGGCCAAGAATGCCGCCGACTATCTGAGCCTCCCCAACGTCATCTGCGTCGGCGGCTCGTGGGTCGCGCCCGACGATCTCATCAAGGCCGGCAAATGGGACGAGATCGAAGCGCTGGCGCGCGAGGCGAGCAAGCTGGTCAAATAATTCAGCCCTGGGTCACCAAGGCAGCAGACTGTTCTCGCCGCCACAGACGCCAGTCGGTCCGGACCACGACAAGTTTAGCCTTGTGTCATTGTGCGCTGGCGCCGACAGAGTTCACGGCCGCTGACTGGTTCCCGCTCATGGACTCCAACCACTGTCCTACCATTGGACGAAGCGGGAGACCGTGCGGTCAAGGCAAGTATGCATCAAAAAAACAAAAGCCGCGCTGGTGTCCAACGCGGCTTTTTTGCGATCACGGCAGGCTCGTTTCGTTATTTCGTCTGGAAGCGGGCAACCGAAAGGAACTTCACCGCATTGCCGGTGAACCGGCTGGCATCGGGCGTCTCGGCATCCGACTGGAAGCCCGCCGTGTAGACCTCGCTCGGCGGGGTGTGCACGATGTTGTAGGCATAGCGCGGCGCCGTGGTCGGGTCGGAGACGGTGGCGATATTCTCGCCGCTGCCCAGCGCCCAGCGGGCGGCCTGCGGCGGCGGTGCCACCACCACCGCCTTCGGCCCGGGCTTCAGATCATTGGCGGAAGCCCTCGCCTCCTTACGGGTCGTCTTCACACCGGCGCCGATCGCCTGCGCCGGGTCGGTGCCGGCCGGTCTGGCGGCGATGGCTTGGCGCGGCGAAGCCGCATCGACGCCTGACGGATCGTTGAACGCGGAGCGAGGCTGCGGCTCCGACAGAGAAGCGAGCTCAAATTCGCTCGGGCCGGCTGTCGTGGTTGCGTTGGCCTGTTCAAGCACAGCCTTGATCTCATCCGGCTTGCTCGTATCGGGCCGCGCAGTCGGCAGCACCGAGAAGGCATCGGTCGCGCTCTTGTCCTGCGCGGCCGTCTCGGCCAGCGCCAGAAGCACGTTCTTGTCCTTGGGCGCAAGTTCGGTCGGCAGATCGGGCCGCCAGGTCGGCAGCGGAACATTGTTGAGCGCGAGCTGCGCAGGATCGGCCGCAGCCTTTGCCGCGCCAGCATCGGCCATTCCGAACGGTACATTGACCGGTGCATGCGCCGTCGCCACCGCCTGCTCGGTGGTGGCCGAGGCATCCGCCACGGCGAACGGCACGTTCTCAGGCGTCTGCTGGCCGACATCGACCTTCGGGCGCGGCGCGGAAGCAGGCAGCGGAATCTCCTTCGGCGGCAGCGCGGCGATGATCGTCTCGGGCGTTTCCTGCTGCGGCTGTTGCGAATCGTCGGCGCTGTCGTCCGCGATCTGCGGGATGTTGGCGCGCTTGGCGTCCTGCGGCGCGACGACCGCGATGCCCGGAAGGTTGCTGCTCTTGGCCGTCGCCACCTGCTTCACAGGCTTCGGCTGGGGCGCGGGTTCGGCGCTCGCGACATCGGCGCTGTCGTCGGCCTCGTCCGCACCGCCGCCGCCGAAGAGGACAGCAAGCAGGCCGCCGGACCGCTTGGTCGAGCCGCCGGCGCTGGCCAGTTCGATATTGGGGGTGCCGGCGCCCTTGCGCGCCTTGTAGGCGGCCAAAGCCTGTTCATAGCCCGGCAACGGCCGGCCGTCGCTCGGCACATGCAGCGTCTTGCCGTTCGGGAACAGGCTGACCAGCTCCTGGCGGCTGATGCCCGGCCAGTGGCGCACGTTGCCGACATCCATATGGACGAACGGCGAACCCGACGTCGGATAATAGCCGACGCCGCCGCCCTGCATCTTCAGCCCGATGTTACGCAGCTTCTTCAGCGGCACGCCGGGGATGTAGAAGTCCATCGCCTTGCCGAGCATGTGCTGACTTTTCTCGGCCACGCCGCGGCTGCGGCTGCGCAGCATCGCATTGGTGGACGGCGAGCGATAGCCGCAGACGACCTGGATATAGTCCGTCGCGCCGCTCTCGCGGTAGGCTTCCCACACCAGATCGAGCAGCCGCGGATCCATCTTGGTCGGCTCGTTGCGGCGCCAGTCGCGCAGGATGATGTTGATCTTGCGCAAGCCTTCCGGATCGTAGCGGCCATTGCGCTTGTAGACGATCTCGGCCTTCTCGTGCGTGTGCAGATGATAGAGCTTCAGCGTGCGGACTTCGGCGTTCGCGCCGGAGGCGGCTGCCGAGAGGAACCCTACGGCCAAAATCACAAACGTCAGCCACCTCGGCCAGACGCTCATGTGAAAATGCCGCCCGTTTGTGTCTCGTTCGACTTGGTTCAAATCAAATGGCCTTGCAGGCTGACCGTTTGTCCCCGGATTTGCCCAAACGGACGTGTGGTTCTCACGTCCGAATATCGATCCTAATGGTTAATCATCGCTTATTGAAGCCGAAATGCGGTAACACAGTGGCGATATCCCGTCAAAAATGATGCACCGTGCTTCGTGGTAAATCACTGGTTTAGACCAATAATTCGACCCGACCCGGAACACGATCTGTTACCGTTTGCCTCAAATACGTGATCGCTGCCCCGCAATCTGCTGAAAAACAGCGGCTTGCGGGCCGGCGAGCGACATTTTGACTCGAATTTTAGGATGGCAAGCTGGGCTCAGGCTTGCCTATCAGGAGGCGAGCCGGTCGAGCCGACCCGCTTCGGGGTCAATGCCATATTCCTTCAACTTGCGGTAGAGCGTGGAGCGGCCGATGCCGAGGCGGCGCGCCACTTCGCTCATCTGGCCGTTATAATGGTCGATCGCAAGCTTGATCATCTCGAGTTCGACATCGGCCAGCGCCCGCACGTTGCCGCGCTCGTCCAGGGCTCTGAGCGTGCCGAAGCGGGGCTGCGGCCGCGAAGGAGGCTCGCTCTCGGGCAAGGCAACCCCCGCCCCGTTGGAACCGGCCTGCTCGGCTGGCTGCGGCTCATCCGCGGCCAGCCCGGCTGCCGATGCTGGCTCGGCGTCGAGATTGACCGTGCCTTCGACCTGTGCGCGGATCTGCGGAAATTCCTCTTCGGTCAGCAAATCGCCTTCGGCGAGCACGGACGCCCTGAACACCGCATTTTCGAGCTGGCGGATGTTGCCCGGCCAGTCATAGGCCTGCAGCATCGCGAGCGCCTTGGGCGATATGCCGGTGAGACGGCGGCGCGGATCGGCCGGCGCGACCTTTTCCATGAAATGGCGGACAAGATAGGGGACATCGTCGCGGCGGTCGCGCAGCGGCGGCACGAAGATCGGATAGACGTTCAGCCGGTAGAACAGGTCCTCGCGGAACTTACCGTCCTTGACCTGCTGCAACAGGTTGCGGTGTGTCGCCGAGATCAGCCTGATGTCGACCTTGACGGTCGAACGGCCGCCGACCGGGTCGACCTCGCCCTCCTGGACGGCGCGCAAGAGCTTGACCTGGACGTCGAGCGGCAGGTCGCCGATCTCGTCAAGGAACAGCGTGCCCGAATGCGCCTCGACGAACTTGCCGGTGTGCTTGTCGGTGGCGCCGGTGAAGGAACCCTTCTCATGCCCGAACAGGATCGACTCGACGAGATTGTCGGGGATGGCGCCGCAATTGACGGTGACGAAGGGTTTCGAGCGGCGGTCGCCGCTGCCCTGGATGGCGCGCGCCACCAGCTCCTTGCCGACACCCGACTCGCCTTCGATGAGGATCGGGATGTTGGAGGCCGCCGCCTTCTGCCCGAGACGGATGACCCGGTCCATCGCCGGGCTGCGGGTGATCAGGTCCTTGAAGGTGAGATGGCCGCCGCGCCGTCGCGACGTGCGCTTCATCTCGTCCTCGACAGCCTCGACCTTCAAGGCATTGGAAATCGATGTCTGCAGCCGGTCGGGAGACGCCGGCTTGACGACGAAATCGAAAGCCCCGTGGCGCATCGCCGAGACAACGGTCTCGATGCCGCCCTGCGCGGTCTGCACGATGACCGGAAGGTTGATGGCGC
Organism: Mesorhizobium sp. ORS 3324; assembly: GCA_000824825.2. Taxonomy (GTDB): domain Bacteria; phylum Pseudomonadota; class Alphaproteobacteria; order Rhizobiales; family Rhizobiaceae; genus Mesorhizobium. The sequence goes on along the minus strand of LM655170.1, from coordinate 300,125 downwards.
GCTCGCGCATCGCCTTCAGCACGCCGATGCCGTCGAGGCCGGGCATGACGAGGTCGAGGATGACGACGGACACCTCGCGCGCATCCGGCCCGTCGAGCACATCCAAGCCCGCCTCGCCGCCGTCGGTGACGATGGCGCTGTGGCCGAATTTCGTCACTGCAGCCTCGAGCAGCCTGCGCTGCACGGGATCATCATCGACTATCAGTACGGAACCTGTCATGACTCTTTTGGCTGCCCGGCCCCTAAGAAATCCCCATGGATCATCTTGGCACAGGGTTCTAAATAAGGTTTCAAAAAACCCGGTGAACGAATTCCTTAGGATTTGACCGGCTTCTCCTTTCCCATTGGTCCTGGAAGGTATTGTGATGCGCATGATGTTTGGTCGGCGGCTTGCGGCGACGGCGTCTGGTCACGGCGCGGCGGAGCTTGGCGATCTGCCGGAATGGAACCTCGCCGATCTTTATGCCGGCATGGAAGCGTCGGAGCTGAAGCGCGACATCGCTCGCGCGGCAAGCGATGCCATCGCCTTCGAGGCCCGCTGGAAGGGCACTTTGGCCGCCGAGGCCGGGCGCGGCGCCGCCGGCCAGCTCGGCGAGGCGCTGAAGGCCTATGAGGCGCTGGAGGAATTGATCGGCCGCATCGTCTCCTATGCCGGTCTGGTCTATGCCGGCAACACCGCCGACCCGCAGCGCGCCAAGCTCTACGGCGACATCCAGGAGAAGATGACCGATGCCAGCGCGCATCTCTTGTTCTTCGCGCTGGAGCTCAACCTGATCGATGACGCGGCGATCGAAAACGCGCTCGCCGCCGACGCGGCATTTGCCCACTACCGGCCCTGGGTGCTCGACCTCAGGAAGGACAAGCCCTACCAGCTCGAGGACCGGATCGAGCAGCTCTTCCACGAAAAGTCGGTCACCGGACGCGGCGCCTGGAACCGCCTGTTCGACGAGACGATGACCGACCTGCGCTTCGATGTCGACGGCGAGGAGCTGACGCTGGAGCCGGCGCTGAACCGGCTGCAGGACTCGGATGGCGAGGTGCGTCGCCGCGCCTCCGAGGCGCTCGCCGCGACCTTCCGCAAGAACCTGCGCACCTTCACGCTGATCACCAACACGCTGGCCAAGGACAAGGAGATCTCCGACCGCTGGCGCGGCTTCGAGGACATCGCCGATTCGCGCCATCTCGCCAACCGCGTCGAGCGCGGCGTGGTCGACGCGCTGGCGGCCGCAGTGCGCGAGGCCTATCCGCGCCTGTCGCACCGCTACTACGCCATGAAGGCGCGCTGGCTCGGCATGGATGTCATGAACCATTGGGACCGCAACGCGCCGCTGCCAGAGACCCCGCAATCGGTGATCCGCTGGGACGACGCCAGGGATACGGTGCTGTTGGCCTATCAGCGCTTCTCGCCGAACATGGCCGAAATCGCGCGCACCTTCTTCGACCGCAACTGGATCGATGCGCCGGTGCGGCCCGGCAAGTCGCCCGGCGCCTTCGCCCATCCGACGGTGCCGTCGGCGCACCCTTACGTGCTCCTCAACTACATGGGCAAGCCGCGCGATGTGATGACACTGGCGCATGAGCTCGGCCACGGCGTGCACCAGGTGCTTGCCGCCGGCCAGGGCGCGCTGATGGCGTCCACGCCGCTGACACTGGCCGAGACGGCTTCTGTCTTCGGCGAGATGCTGACCTTCCGCTCGCTGCTCGACCAGACCGCCGACCGCCGCGAGCGCAAGGCGATGCTCGCCCAGAAGGTCGAGGATATGATCAACACCGTCGTGCGCCAGATCGCCTTCTACGAGTTCGAGCGCAAGGTGCATGCCGAGCGCCGCAATGGCGAGCTCACCTCGGACAGGCTCGGCGAGTTCTGGCTGGAAGTGCAAGCGGAGAGCCTCGGGCCGGCGATCAAGCTACGCGACGGCTACGAGGTCTTCTGGACCTACATCCCGCATTTCATCCACTCGCCCTTCTACGTCTACGCCTATGCCTTCGGCGACTGCCTGGTGAACTCGCTCTACGCGGTCTACCAGAACGCCGAGCGCGGCTTTCAGGAGAAGTATTTCGAGATGCTGCGCGCCGGCGGCACCAAGCATCACTCGGAGCTTCTCGCGCCCTTCGGCCTCGACGCCACCGACCCTGCCTTCTGGCAGATCGGCCTTGGCGTGATCAGCACGCTGATCGACGAGTTGGAAGCGCTCGACAAATGACCGGCGTTTCGCCGGCGGCATAGACCAGAGCAATTTAGCCGGAACGCATATGTGTGGCGCTCTATTCTTGCCCTAAATACCTGTTCTTCAATAACTCTACACCGCATTTTTCAATTAGCTTTCCGCAACCCATATGTTAGCGTCCGGCCCCAAGCTCAGCCGGACGCAATGCCAAGGCCAGAGATGGCCTAGTGTCGCTTCGGCGAATGCGATGATGGCCGTCGGCAATTGCCGGAGGAGAGCCAAGCGCCGACAGCTCGATTGAAGCGGCTGTTCCGCCGAGCGCGGAACGATTGACGATCCCTGCGGCAAGCCCGCCATTCCGGGCCGCGGCCGCCCGATCGGACTGGAGAGGGAAATGAGCACTTTCTTCTACATGCTCCTGGCGTTCGTTGTGGGTGTCCTGGTTGGTTGGTTCCTCTGGGGCCGCCTGCGCGGCGAGCTCGACAGCCTGCGTGGTGAGCTCGATCGCACCAGGAGCGAACGCGACCGGTTGCGCGCCGATACGAACCGCCTGAGCGGCGAGCTGGACGCAAGCGGTCGCGACCGCGCCGATCTCGAACGCAAGCTGCGCGAAGCGCCTTCCGCGCCCGCCAAGGCTGGCGCCAGCAAGGCCGCCGCGCCCGCGCCGGCGGCGCTGACGTCGGCCCCGGCGGCGGCCAAATCATCCGCAGCAAAATCGGCTTCGACCAAACCCGCGGCGGCGAGAAAGCCGGCGGCGGCCAAGACGGCGGCGGCACCGAAGCCCGCGGCCAAAGCCGCTGCACCGAAGGCAAGCGCGACGCCGAAGAAGGCCGCCCCGGCCCCGAAGAAAGCAGCCGCCCCGAAAGCGGCCGCCGACAAGGCGGACGATCTGCGCCGCCTGATCGGCATCGGTCCGGTCAACGAAAAACTGCTCAAAGGTCAGGGCGTCACGACTTACGCCCAGATCGCCGCCTGGACTGAGGCCGACGTGAAGCGCATCGAGGACGTGCTCAATTTCGACGGCCGCATCGCGCGCGAGAAATGGATCGAGCAGGCGAAATTGCTGGCCGCGGGCGACGAGGCCGAATTCGCCCGCCGCTTCCCGACGGCGGGCACCGCCAGCAACAGCTGAACCTCCCGCAAGCGTCGCCAGCGCCCGAGGTTGTCCAGAGACGTCCGCCATTTCGTCATCCTATGGCGTAGCGAGGAGCGAAGCGACGCAGCGCAGACCATAGGATGATCCATTCCGTTACCTACAAGCGCTGCGGCGGTGCAGAAAGGGCTTCGTTCTGCACCCACCTATGCTTCGCGCGAGGTCACGGCATGGATCCTCGGGTCTACGCGTCCGCTTCGCTTCCGCTCCGCCCGGGGATGACGAAGTTCGAGGGGTTCCGCCAGATACCGAAGCTTCCGTGTCAACAGGACGCCTTTGCGCCGCCCGACGCCGTTCCCTCGATTGCGCCTGGCGCAACCCCCATATAGAGCGATCGACTTGATTGACCGCATCCGAAGCTTATGTCCCTGCGCTCCGCAATCTTCCGCAACGACGAGACCGGCCGCCAGCTCGTCTTCGACGGGCCGCATGAAATCATTGTTGCGCGAACCGCGGACGAGTTCACGCCGGCGCTGGCAGCCGCGCAGGCGGCATCCGACGCCGGCAAATGGCTGGCCGGCTATTTCTCCTACGAGGCCGGCTACCTGCTCGAACCAAAACTGGTGCCGCTGCTGCCCGAAGGCCGCCGCGCGCCGCTGATCTGTCTCGGCGTCTTCGACGCGCCGCTCGAAGAACCTGTGCCGCGGAGTTCAGGCCCAGCCAGCAATGGCCCGATCTTCGACGCCAGGGCAACCTGGTCCGCCGAGGACTACGCCATCCGTTTCGCACGCCTGCACAGCCACATCCGCAAGGGCGACTGCTACCAGGGCAATTTGACCTTTCCTGTCCACGCGCAATGGTCCGGCGATCCGAGTGCCGCCTTCGACGCGTTGACAGGCCACCAGCCGGTGAAATACGGCGCGCTGATTTCGCTTGGCGATCCGATCGTTCTGTCGCGCTCGCCGGAGCTCTTCTTCGAGATCGATGCCGACGGCGTGATCGAGACCCACCCGATGAAGGGCACGGCGCCGCGCGGCGCGACCAAGGCCGAAGACGCGCGGCTGAAGGCCTTCCTGCGCAACGACGAAAAGAACCAGGCCGAGAACCGCATGATCGTCGACCTTTTGCGCAACGACATCTCGCTGATCAGCGAGGTCGGCACGCTGGAGGTGCCGGAACTGTTCCGCATCGAAACCTATCCGACCGTGCACCAGATGGTGAGCCGGGTGCGGGCGAAGCTTTTGCCGGATGTCGGCATCCGGCAGGTCTTCGCCGCGCTGTTTCCCTGCGGCTCGATCACCGGCGCGCCGAAGATCCGTGCCATGGAGATCCTGCACGATCTGGAAGGCGTGCCGCGCGACGTCTATTGCGGCGCTATCGGCTGGGTCGCGCCCGGCGGCACGATGCGCTTCTCGGTGGCGATCCGCACCATCTCGCTCTTTGCCAATGGCGAGGCCGTCTACAATGTCGGCGGCGGCGTCGTCTTCGATTCCACCGCCGAGGAGGAGTATCGGGAGTGTCTTCTGAAAGCGCGCTTCGCGACGGGAACCGTGCTGACTTCGAGCTGATCGAGACCATGCGCTGGGAGCCGGGCTCGGGCTTCCTGCGCTTCGAGCGGCATCTTGCGCGGCTTTACGCTTCGGCGGCGGAACTCGGCTTTGCCTGCGATCCGCAACGGATCGGCGAGGTGCTGAATGACGCTGTAGGCGGACAGCGCATCGCCTTGCGCACCCGGCTTGCCCTGCAGCGCAATGGCGAGGCGACAGCGTCAGCACAGCCCTACGAACCACTCCCCGCCGACAAGGTCTGGCGGCTGCGGCTGGCGCGAACCCGGCTCGATTCCGGCGACATGCTGTTGCGTCACAAGACCAGCCGGCGACAGGTCTACACGCACGCACGTGCCGAATATCTCATCACGCAAGCCGATGAGGTTCTGCTCGCCAACGAGCGCGGCGAACTCTGCGAAGGCACGATCACCAATCTCTTCGCCGACTTCGGCGACGACGTGCTGGCGACACCGCGCCTCGATTGCGGCCTGCTCCCTGGAGTATTGCGCGGCGAGCTTCTGGACGAAGGCCGCGCGGCGGAAGCCATCTACACCTTTGATGATCTGAAGTCGGCCAAGGCGATCTTCGTCGGCAATTCGCTGCGCGGGTTGATCCCGGCGCAATTGGCCTGACACTGGAGCCACCGGCCATTTTCTATTTGAAAGAAACATGACCATTCGCCAGCCGACCCAGACGCCCCCAGCCCATACGCCCTATGACGGGTCGTCGAAGCTTTTCACCATCGGCCTGAAGCCGCTCGAGCTCGAGCGCTGGATCGAGGTCGATCAATTGCTTCTGCCTCATCTTGCCGAGAAGCGGCGGCTTTACGCGGAGATCCCGGAGAAGGTCTTTGTCGAGGAAGACGGCACCCGCGAAGCGCAGCAAGAAGTGCTGGACCTTCTCGCCGCCTATCTTCCGGCAAGATATCCCGAGACCCACCGCGGCACCGGCTCCGGCGTCGAGGTTGTCGACCTCGAAGGAACGATTGGCGAGCTGCGCGAAGCGCCGCTTGTCCGGGCATCCCTGCTGGTCCAGGAAGACCTGATCATCATGCGCCGCAACGAGCACGGCTGGCGGCTCGCCGCCGGATCGCTCTGCTTCCCCTCGTCATGGTCGCTCCAGGAAAAATTCGGCAAGCCGTTGCAGCAGATCCATGCGCCGGTGCCCGGCTTCGGCCCCGGCACGCGACCCGCCGACATCATCAACCGCATGTTCGAGGGCCTGCAGGGCCAAGCGGTCGAGCGCTTCAACTGGTCGATCCAGGCCGGCGATGCGCTCTATCACCCGCTCTCGAACGGGGAGCGCGTCGACCGCGCCACCAACCGCCCGACGCGCTTTTCCGACGGCGACATCAACGCCCACGCTTTCATCCGCGTCGAGCGCCAGACGCTGCGCAAGCTGCCGGTCTCGCGCGACATCCTCTTCACCATCCGCATCCATCTCGACCCGCTGGCCGTGTTGGTCCGCCACCCCGACAGGGCCACGCTCGCAGCCTCCTTCGCGGACCAGCTCAACGCCCTCGACCAGGCACAGCTCGACTACAAGGGCCTGACCGCCGACCGCGACCGGCTGGTTTCATACCTCGCCGGCATGGCCAGGGCGGCTTAACCAAACGCCAAGCCGGCTTTGCCGGCGGTTGGCGCTTTTTGCTGGTTTGTGACAATGATCTGTGGTGTAGGGCTACCGGCGAAATGCCGGGGCTTTCCCAGAGTTTTGAAGGAGTATGCAATAAAATGGCGAATGAAAACTGGCCCGTTTACGGTGAAATCACCGGACCCGTCGTGATGATCGGCTTCGGCTCGATCGGACGGGGAACGCTGCCGCTGATCGAACGCCATTTCAAGTTCGACAAGTCGCGCATGGTGGTCATCGACCCGGTCGACACCGACCGCAAGCTGCTCGACGAGCGCGGCATCACCTTCATGCAGGATGCCATCACCAAGAAGAACTACAAGAAGCTGCTGACCCCGCTTCTCACCAATGGCGGGGGCCAGGGCATGTGCGTGAACCTGTCGGTCGACACCTCCTCGCTCGAACTGATGAAGCTCTGCCGCAAGCTCGGCGTGCTTTACATCGATACTGTGGTCGAGCCCTGGCTTGGCTTCTATTTCGACGAAAAGGCCGACAATGCCTCGCGCACCAACTACGCGCTGCGCGAGAGCGTGCGCCAGGAGAAAGAAAAGGGCCCCGGCGGCACCACGGCGATCTCCTGCTGCGGCGCCAATCCCGGCATGGTCTCGTGGTTCGTCAAGCAGGCGCTGGTCAACCTCGCCACCGATCTCGGGCTCGAATTTTCCGTGCCGGCGGAGCACGACCGCGAGGGCTGGGCGAAGCTGATGCGGAAGGCCGGCGTCAAGGGCATCCACATCGCCGAGCGCGACACCCAGCGCACCAAGAAGCCGAAGCCGATGGACGTGTTCTGGAACACCTGGTCGGTCGAAGGCTTCATCTCAGAAGGCATGCAGCCGGCCGAGCTCGGCTGGGGCACGCATGAGAACTGGATGCCGAAGAACGGCAGGATGCACAAGAACGGCTCGCAGGCAGCGATCTATCTGGAGCAGCCAGGCGCCAACACGCGCGTGCGCAGCTGGTGCCCGACGCCCGGCCAGCAATACGGCTTCCTGGTGACGCACAACGAGTCGATCTCGATCGCCGATTTCTTCACCGTGCGCGGCAAGAAGGGCAAGGTGCAGTATCGCCCGACCTGCCACTACGCCTATCATCCTTGCAACGACGCCGTGCTGTCGCTGCACGAGATGTTCGGCGCCGCCGGCAAGGCGCAGCCTGTCCACCATGTGCTCGACGAGAACGAGTTGGTCGACGGCGTCGACGAGCTCGGCGTGCTGCTCTACGGCCACGACAAGAACGCCTACTGGTACGGCTCGCAGCTGTCGCTTGCCGAGGCGCGCAAGCTGGCGCCCTACCAGAACGCCACCGGCCTGCAGGTCACCTCGGCAGTGCTCGCCGGCATGGTCTGGGCGCTGGAAAATCCGACCGCCGGCATCGTCGAGGCCGACGAGATGGATTTCAGGCGCTGCCTGGAAGTGCAACTGCCCTATCTCGGGCCAGTCAGGGGCTATTACACCGACTGGACGCCGCTCGATAACCGCCCGGGGCTTTTCCCGGAAGATCTCGACAGGGACGATCCGTGGCAGTTCCGCAACATCCTGGTGCGATAGCTGCCAGGCCTACCGGCGTCTCCACCTTGCAATCGCCCGGAAATCGGGCGATTGAGATGATGCGGCCTAGAGCGACGTGCGTTCATTCGGACGCACAAAGTACGCTCTAGCACTTTGAATGAACGCATCGTGCTTTCCGAAAATCGGAAACCGATTTTCGGGCCGATGCGAGAGGAGAGGATTTTCAAATGACCATTGCGCGCAAATTGCTTTCGGCAGGCGCGGCGGCAAGCCTTCTGGCCGCTGCCGCCTGCACCACCACGGGACCTTCAGAACCGCCGATGTCGGCGGCGCCCAAGGGCGTCGAGGGCAACTGGATCGATGCCAAGGGCACCGGCCTGTCGACCTTCGCGGCCGGCAGCTTCACCACCGTCGCCACCGACACTGGCCAGAAACTGTCGGAGGGCAGCTACACCATGACCGGCCCGACTTCGGTGGAGATCCACGGCACCTCGCTGATCCGCCAGACGCCGGTCAGCTTCAACTGCCTGATGGTTTCGACAAGCCAGCTCAACTGCACCAGCTCCAGCGGTCAGAACTTCGTGCTGACGCGCCGGGCCTGAGCCGGTAAAGATCGACCTCCTCGAGGACGGCGGCGCAAGCCGCCGTCCTTTTTTATGCCGGCAAAGCTCTTCCCGATTTCCGCTTGCATCGACCAAAACGCGATGTGAACATGACGCCGAAGCTGGCTGTTATGTTCCGGTCAAGCGAGGGGATTAAGCACTTCAGGTCAGCTCATCCGGGAGACGAGAATGAAGAAATTTGCCGCCATTGCCGCCCTTTCCGCATCAGCACTTGGCCTGTCGGCGGGAACATCCTTTGCCGACTACACGCTGAACATCCTGCATTTCAACGATTGGCATAGCCGCATCGAAGGCAACAACAAATACGAATCGACCTGTTCGGCCGAGGAGGAGACCAAGGGCCAATGCATCGGCGGCGCCGGCCGGCTGGTCACCGCGATCGCGCAGGAGCGCAAGAAGCTCGAGGGTCAGAACGTGCTGCTGCTCAATGCGGGCGACAGCTTCCAGGGATCGCTGTTCTACATCACTTACAAGGGCGCTGCGGAGGAGGAATTTCTCAATCAGATGAAGCCCGACGCGGTGACGCTCGGCAACCACGAATTCGACGACGGCGAGAGAGCGCTGGTGCCTTACCTCGACAAGGCGAAGTTCCCGGTCGTCAGCGCCAATGTCGTGCCCAACGAAAAGTCCGGCGCCGCTGGCAAGATCAAGCCGTCGATCGTGGTCGAGGTCGGCGGCCAGAAGATCGGCATCGTCGGCGCCGTGACCAACGACACGCCGGAGCTTGCCTCGCCCGGCCCGAACATCGCCATCGCCGACGACGTGAGGTCGATCACCGCCGAGGTCGAGAAGCTGAAGGGAGAAGGCATCAACAAGATCATCGCCGTCACCCATATCGGCTACAACCGCGAGCGCGACGTGATCGCCAAGATCCCGGGCATCGACGTGGTGGTCGGCGGCCATAGCCACACGCTTCTGTCCAACACCGACCCGAAGGCGGCGGGTCCTTATCCGACGATGGTCGACAACCCGGACGGCTACAAGGTGCCGGTGGTGCAGGCGGCGTCCTATTCGAAATATCTTGGCGAGTTCAAGGTCGTGTTCGACGACAACGGCGTCGTCAAGGCGGCGAGCGGCGACCCGATCTTTCTCGACAAGTCGATCACGCCCGATCCCGCGGTGCTCGCCCGCATCAAGGAGCTCGGCGCGCCGATCGAGGCGCTGAAGAACAAGGCGGTCGCCGAGACCACCAAGCCGATCGACGGCAGCCGCGAGAATTGCCGCGCCCGCGAATGCGAGATGGGCAATCTCGTCTCCGACGCCGTCCTTGATCGCGTGAAGGGCCAGGGCGTCGAGATCGTCATCTCGAACGGCGGCGGCCTGCGCGCCTCGATCGACCAGGGCACCGTAACCATGGGCGAGGTGCTGACCGTGCTGCCGTTCCAGAACACGCTGGCGACGTTCAAGATCTCCGGCAAGGATCTGGTCGCAGGGCTGGAAGGCGGCCTCAGCCAGATCGAGGACGGCGCCGGCCGTTTCCCGCAGGTGGCGGGCCTGAAATATTCCTTCGACAAGTCGGTTGCGCCCAATGCCGGCCGCGTCAAATCGGTCGAGGTGATGGAGAACGGCGCCTGGACGCCGATCAATCCGGACAAGCAGTATCTGGTCGCGACCAACAATTATGTCCGCCAGGGCGGCGACGGCTACAAGGTCTTCGCCGAAAAGGCCGCGGACGCCTATGACTACGGTCCCGGTCTGGAACAGGTGGTGGCCGACTATCTCGCCGCGCACCGGCCTTACACGCCGAAGCTGGATGGTCGCATCACCGAGGTTGGCGCGGTCGCGGCTGCCGAGCCGGCAAAGCCCGCCGAACCTGCGAAGCCGGCTGAGACTGCACCCGCCACCGCCAGTCAGACGGCCGAGCCTGGCAAACCCGCCGAGCCCGCAATGCCCGCTTTGCCGTCCAACTCCGGCGACATAGCCGGAACGCCGCCGACTGTTTCGACCGAAACGGCTCCGGCCGCGGCCGAACCGGCGAAGCCTGCGGAGACGGCGACGCCCGCTCCTGCGGCCGAACCGGCAAAGCCGGCCGAAACGGCACCGGCGGAAGCCAAGCCGGCCGGGACCAGCCCAGAAACCAGCCACGTGATTGCCGCCGGCGACACCTACTGGGACCTGGCCAAGAAAAACTATGGCGACGGCGCCAAATGGAAGCTGATCTCCGAGGCAAACAAGGATTACAGGCCGCGCCGTCTGCCGCTTGGCGCAACGCTCACCATTCCGCCAGCCGCGAAGTAATATCTCGCCGGAAAATTCAAGGGCACCCGTCCGGGCAACCGGGCGGGTGTTCCGTTTTCAGGCGGGAGCGGGATAAGGTGCGTCCAGACGCAGCATTGAAAAGCCGCAGGGCGTCGCTAGTTTTGCGGCGCCTGCCCGGAGACCGTTGATGACGCTTGCCAGCCCTGCCGATGCGAAAGCCGCCAAGACCGCCGGTCCGGCGCCGGCAGGTGCCGCGCCGGTGAAGCAGGGCAAGATCGGCCTCATGCTGATCAATCTCGGCACGCCCGATGGCACCGATTTCAAGCCGATGTGGCGTTATCTGAGGGAATTCCTCTCCGATCCGCGCGTTATCGAGTTAAATAAGGCGATATGGTATCCGATCCTTTATGGGCTCGTGCTCACCACGAGGCCGAAGAAATCCGGCGCCAACTACGCCAGGATCTGGAACACCGAAAAGAACGAGTCGCCGCTCCGCACCTTCACCCGTTCGCAAGCCGAGAAGCTGGCCGCCATGCTCGGCGACCTGCCGAACGTCGTCGTCGACTGGGCGATGCGCTACGGCAGCCCCTCGACGGCAAGCGTGGCCCGCCGGCTCGTCGAGCAGGGCTGCGAGCGCATCCTCACCTTTCCCATCTATCCGCAATATTCGGCGACGACGACGGCGACCGCCAACGACCAGCTGTTCCGCGCGCTGATGAAGATCAGGCACGCCCCGGCAATCCGCAGCGTGCCCCCCTATTACGACGAGCCGGTCTATATCGAGGCGCTCGCCCGTTCGATAGAGAAGCATCTGGCGACGCTCGACTTCGAGCCGGAGGTGGTGATCACCTCCTATCACGGCATCCCTAAACCCTATTCCGACAAAGGCGACCCTTACCAGGCGCATTGCCTGGAGACGACGCGGCTGCTGCGGGCAAGGCTGGGATGGGACGAGAAGAAGCTCATCACCAGCTTCCAGTCGCGCTTCGGCGCCCAGGAATGGCTGCAGCCCTACACCGACGTCACCGTCGAGAAGCTGGCGAAGGACGGCGTGAAGTCGATCGCCATCGTCAATCCGGGATTTTCCGTCGACTGCGTCGAGACGCTGGACGAGATCGGCCGCGAGGCGGCCGAGACCTTCCACCATGCCGGCGGCAGGAATTTCGCCCACATCCCCTGCCTCAACGACAGCGCCGAGGGCATGGCGGTGATCGAAGCGCTGGTACGGCGCGAGCTTTCCGGCTGGGTGTGACGGGCTTCACCGACAGGTCTTGAACCGGTACGCGAAAGCCTTCGCTGACCGATATTCGCGATCACCTGATTGTAACGTCACGGAAACACACTTAAGTGATTCCGCGAGGTCGCCGCCTTTTTGAGGGGAGAAACGAAATGGGCTTCAGCGGTTTCGATATTGCCATCATTGTTCTTGTCTTTCTCGTCATCATCCTTCTTTTCAAAGGCATCAAGACGGTGCCGCAAGGTTACAACTATACGGTGGAGCGCTTCGGACGGTACACCAAGACGCTGACGCCCGGCCTCAACATCATCAATCCGATCTTCGAGCGCGTCGGCGCCAAGATGAACATGATGGAGCAGGTGCTTGATGTCCCGACGCAGGAGATCATCACGCGCGACAACGCCATCGTCGGCGTCGACGGCGTCGCCTTCTATCAGGTGCTGAACGCCGCGCAGGCGGCCTACCAGGTGGCCGGCTTGCAAAACGCCATCCTCAACCTCACCATGACCAACATCCGCACCGTCATGGGCTCGATGGACCTCGACGAGCTGCTCTCCAACCGCGACGCGATCAACGAGCGCCTGCTGCGGGTCGTCGATGAGGCGGCGCATCCGTGGGGCATCAAGATCACCCGCGTCGAGATCAAGGACATCAACCCGCCGGCCAACCTGGTGGAATCGATGGGCCGGCAGATGATGGCCGAGCGCGACAAGCGCGCCCAGATCCTCGCCGCCGAAGGCCTGAAGCAGTCGCAGATCCTCGAGGCCGAGGGCCGCCGGGAGGCCGCCTTCCGCGATGCCGAGGCGCGCGAGCGCTCGGCTGAGGCCGAGGCCAAGGCGACGCAGGTGGTGTCGGAGGCCATCGCCAAGGGCGACGTGCAGGCGATCAACTACTTCATCGCCCAGAAATACACCGAGGCGCTGGCCAAGATCGGCTCCTCAAACAACAACAAGATCGTGCTGATGCCGCTGGAAGCCTCATCGCTGATCGGCACGCTGGGCGGCATCGGCGAAATTGCCCGCGAGGTCTTCAAGAGCGACGGCTCTGCCGGCACGCAGCGGCAGGTTTCGCGCCCGCCTCTGGTGCGACCGAGCGACAATTGATGTGACCTTGTCTGGCGCAATTCCACGAAAAGTGTGAAACGGTTTTTCGTCCGGAATTGCGCCAAAACAAAGAGATAGAGCGGTTCTGCGTTTCCGTGAACGGTGAACCGCTCTGGTGGGAGAACGTCGATGATCGAGCGCATCGTTTCGGAACTCGGTCCGTGGAACTGGATGGTCCTCGGCTTCGTGCTCCTGGTGATGGAAGTCGTGGCGCCCGGCGTGTTCATGCTCTGGATCGGCATCGCGGCCCTCATCATCGGCGCGGTGTCGCTGCTCATCGGCTATGCCGCCATCTGGCCGTGGCAGGCCGAGTTGAATAGTGCCATCTGGACATGGCAGGTTCAGGTTCTCACCTTTCTCGTCCTGTCCGTGATCTCGGCCTTCATCGGCAAGAGGCTGACGGCCGCGCGCGCCGGCGAGGTCGACCAGCCGCTGCTCAACCGCCGCGGCGCGCAGATGGTCGGCCGCACGGCAACGCTCACCGAGCCTATCAAGGACGGCCGCGGCCGCATCAGGCTGGGCGACACGCTGTGGCGCGTCTCCGGCCCCGATCTTCCGGCGGGCACGCACGTGCGTGTGACAGGGGCTGCGGATACCGATCTGGAGCTGACGGTAGAGGCTGTTTGATCTAGAGCAATTCCAGGAAAAGTGCGCAGCGGTTTTCCATCCGGAATTGCGTGAAAACAAACGGTTAGCGCAGATCAGCGATTCCAAGAAGCGCTGAACTGCGCTAGCGGCCGGTGCCTGTTGAGATTCAAGTCAGGCTACCATCATCTGAATATCGACAGATCCTAAGCGGCGCCGATGCGCAGCAGATCGTGCAGATGCACGAGCCCTACGGGGCGGCCGCCTTCCACCACCATCAGGCTGGTGATGGCGGAGGTGTTGATCGTTTGCAGCGCCGTCGCCACCAGCGTGTCGGGGGCAGCCGTCTTCGGCTTCTTCGTCATCACCTGATCGACGCTCATCGACAGGAGATCGTCGGCGATGTGGCGGCGGATATCGCCGTCGGTGATGATGCCGATCAGCGCGCCGTCGCCGCCGGTGATCGCCACGCAGCCAAAACCTTTGCGCGACAGCTCGACGATCGCTTCGCGCATGCCGGTGCCCGATGGCACCAGCGGCAGCCGCTCGCCGACATGCATGATCTCGCGCAGTTGCGTCAGATTGGCGCCGAGCTGGCCACCGGGGTGGAAGGTGCGAAAGTGATCGGGTGTGAAGCCGCGCGCCTCGAGCAGCGCGATGGCCAGCGCGTCGCCCATGACCAGTTGCAGCAGCGTCGACGTCGTTGGCGCCAGCCCGTGCGGGCAGGCCTCCGGCGCCGGCGGCAGCAGCACCACCACGTCGGCCGCCCGCGCCAGCGCCGAGTTCTCGCCGGAGGTGATGGCGATCAGCGGGATGGAGAACCGCCTGGAATAGGCGACGATGCCCATCAGTTCCTTGCTCTCGCCCGACCACGACATGGCGATGATGGCGTCATCCTTGGCGATCATGCCGAGATCGCCGTGATTGGCCTCGGCCGGATGGACAAAGAAGGCGGGCGTGCCGGTCGAAGCGAGCGTGGCGGCGATCTTGGAGCCGATATGGCCGCTCTTGCCGACGCCGGTGACGATGACGCGGCCCTCGATCCGCGCAATGAGATCGATGGCGGCCGCGAAGGGCTGCGCCAGGCTGTTGCCGAGCGCAGCGGCAAGCGCGGCGACGCCGGCCTGTTCCGTCGCCACCGTTCTCAGCGCCGATTCGATTGCAGCCTGACTGTCCGGCCGCTTTCTTTCTGGGGACCCCGCATGCATGGCAGATGCCATTAGCGCCATGTCGTCCGCCTGTCCAACGGAATTCCCGTTTCGCGTGCGTCGGAGGCAGTCGAACCGGCCCGTTTCAACCCTCCGTTAACCATCCCCATTTACGGTCCGGTAAGTATGGCGCGCCTGCGCCGCGCGAGCAGTGGTGACTATGTCGGGGCCCCAGCCTGAAACGAAGAGAGGTCGAAAGGGCATAGCCGTCGGCACGCTGCTGATGGCGGCGAGCGTTCTTGCCTTGCTGCGCCCCGCGCCGGTCTTCGCGCAGGAAACCGAGCTGCGCGGCGAGGTCTCCGAGTCGGCGATTCTCGCCGACCAGCAGCGCAAGGCGAGGCAATTGCGCGCGCAGGGATCGCAGGACCAGGCAGCCCAGACGGCACAAGCCGCTGACGACCAGACCCTCGCAAACCCCTACCAGCCCGAAAGCCCGGGCGCCGTTCCGGACGACGACCAGCCAGCGGGCGCGGCGGCGAGCATCTTTGACCAGCCGCAGGCAGCCGACGACCCCTTCGCCGACAATCAGACGCCGGCCCGGCCGCGCCGGCCTTCGACCGCCAGGCTGCGCGCAGCCGATGCCAAGACGAAAAGCGACACCAAGGCGGCCGACAAGCAAAAGGTCAAGAAGAAGCCCGGCCACGCGACCGACAGCACAGTCAGCACCGCCAGCACGGCCGCCACCGGCGACAAGGCCGCTCCCGCGGCCACCGACGACGACGGCGCCAACCGCCGCGCCGTCACCATCGACAGCGTCGACCGGCAGAAGCTCGATCCCGGCGCCGAGCGCACAGGGTCGATCGACGGCCAGAAAGTGAAGCCGGAAGACGATCCTTTCGCCGCCCCCGGCATCAAGGTCGGCACCTTTGTCTTCCGGCCGACGCTGGAGCAGGGCTTCACCGCGACATCCAACGCCGACGGCAGCAGCGGCGGCAGGCCGGCGGTGCTGTCCGAGACGGCGCTGCGTTTTTCCGCCACCTCGGATTGGCGGGAGAATTCGGCCGTCATCGACGGCTACGGCCTCTTCCGCAACACCTTGTCGGGCCAGAAGATCAACGACGCGCGGGGCCGGATCGAGGGTCAGCTCAATGTCGACCTCGATCACGAGCTGCGCGCCATCGCCAAGCTCGGCTATGAAGCGGCGCCTGAATCGGCGTCCTCACCGGATGCGATTGCCGGCGTCACCTCGCAGCCGTTGCGGCAGACGGTGGACGGCAGCCTCGGCATAGAGAAGGATGTCGGCAAGATGCGCTATACGCTGACCGGCGCGGTCACGCATGATTTCTACGGCGACGCCAAGCTCTCGGACGGCACGGTGCTGTCGCAGAAGGATCGCGACTCCACGCTCTACTCCGCGACCCTGCGCACCGGCTACCAAGTCTCGCCGGCCATCACGCCCTTCGCCGAGGTGGAGGCCGGCCGGCGGATCTATGACCTGCGCTTCGACAGCAACGGCTTCGAGCGCTCCTCGACGCGGCTCGGCGCGCGCGCCGGTCTCGAACTCGACATGGACGAAAAGCTCTCCGGCGAATTCTCCGTCGGCTGGCTGCGCGAAGCGATCGACGATGACCGCTTGCCGGCCAACGCGGGACCATACGTCAATGCCGATCTCAAATGGTCGCCCGAGCGCGGCACCATCATCGGCCTCACCGGAAGGACCACGGTCGAGAGCACGACCACCGCCGGCCAGAGCGGCGATCTCCTCTACTCGGGGCGGCTCACCGGCGAACGGCAGGTGCGCGCCAACCTGACGGCGAATTCGGCGCTTGGACTGGATTGGCGGGACTATACCGGCTCTGACGGCCACGATCTGATCCTGAGCGCCGAAGCCGGCCTGACATGGTGGCTGAACCGCTATGCCGGCCTCACCACACGCGTCAGGACGGAGAAGCTCACCAGCAACCTGGCTGGCCGCGACTATGTCGCCAACAGCGTCTATCTCGGCCTGAAGGTGCAGCGATAGCGCTTTACCGACCGAGGCGTTGAGCCCCGGCCGGACGGCCTCGTCTCGAGCGTCGGGTGGGTGCTAAGAGGCAGTACCGCGCCGCTCCGCTGGCCGCACTTCATCCAGCAGCGTGCGGATGACGCCGGCCATGCTCTCGTTCATGTCGTTGCGCCAGAGCGCGAAGGCGACATTGGCCTCGACGAAGCCTTCCGGCGAGCCGCAGTCGAAGGTGCGCCCCTTGTAATGGTAGCCGTAGAAGGGCTGCTGCTTTTCCAGCTTCAGCATCGCATCCGTCAGCTGGATCTCGTTGCCGGCGCCCCGCTCCTGGCTTTCGAGGATGCCGAAAATCTCCGGCTGCAGGATGTAGCGTCCGTTGATGAAGAGGTTGGACGGCGCCGTGCCCGGCTTCGGCTTCTCCACCATCCCGGTGATGCGGAAGCCGTGATGTGTGTCCTCGCCGCGGCCGACGATGCCGTATTTATGCGCCTCGGCCGGATCGCATTCCTGCACGGCGATGATGTTGTTGCCGGTCTCCGCGTAAAGGTCGACCATGTCCTTCATGCAGCTTTTTTCCGACTGCATGATCATGTCGGGCAGAAGCAGCGCGAACGGCTCGTCGCCGACCAGCTCGCGCGCGCACCAGACGGCGTGGCCGAGGCCGAGCGGCACCTGCTGGCGGGTGAAGCTGGTCTGCCCCGGCGCCGGCTGCAGCCGCTGCAGGCGGGCGAGCTGGTCGTCCTTGCCGCGCTGGGCGAGCGTGTCGTAGAGCTCGAACTGGACGTCGAAGTGATCCTCGATGACCGCCTTGTTGCGCCCGGTCACGAAGATGAAATGCTCGATGCCGGCCTCGCGCGCCTCATCGACCACATATTGGATGACCGGCCGGTCAACGACGGTCAGCATCTCCTTTGGAATGGCCTTGGTGGCCGGAAGAAACCGCGTGCCGAGGCCTGCGACCGGGAAAACTGCCTTGCGAACTCGCTTCATGCTGCGTCACCCACCTGTTTTGGGCCAATTATCCGCTCGACCACCTGCTCCGCAATCCCCCTGAACATTTTCGCGCCGGAATGTTGACCTACCGAACGGCCGAGCTGAACATGCCGGCCTAAAGCCGCGACCTTTCTTTTCGTTCCGGGCGGCGCCTATGGTAAACCAAATGCTAACCGGGTTCGGCGTTGAATGATTCTTCCTGATTTGACGAAGGAGGAAAAGATGTCGGTTCGCAACAGCGCAGGGCGCCTGACGGCATTGGCGACGGCCGCCGGCCTCACCCTCGCCCTGCTGGTGCCCGCCGGACCCGCTTTCGCCGATGCCGGGTTCCGCCAGTGGGTCGCAGGCTTCCGCGCCACGGCCGTCGAAGGCGGCGTCTCGGGTGCCGTTTACGACAAGGCCCTGAAGGGCATCGAGCCCGACCCGGTCGTGCTGGAAAAGGCCCGCACCCAGCCGGAATTCACCGCTCCCGCCTGGGACTATTTCGACAACCGCGTGCATGACCAGGCGGTGGCCAACGGCCAGGCGATGGCCCGCAAATGGAAGCCGTGGCTCGATCGCATCGAGGCAAGGTTCGGCGTCGACAGCAACATTCTGCTCGGCATCTGGTCGATGGAATCGAACTATGGCGAGACCCTCAAGCGCGACGACATCATGCGCAACGTCATCCGTTCGCTGGCAACCCTCGCCTATGGCGATCCGAAGCGGTCGCAATATGCCCGCACCCAGTTGATCGCCGCGTTGAAGATCCTGCAGACCGGCGACATCGACGAAAGCCACCTCATGGGCTCCTGGGCCGGCGCGATGGGCCAGACGCAGTTCATCCCAACCAGCTACCAGCGCTACGCCGTCGACATGGACGGTAACGGCCGCCGCGACATCTGGAATTCGATCCCCGATGCGCTGGCGACCGCCGCCAACCTTCTGAAGAAGAACGGCTGGCAGGCCGGCAAGACCTGGGGCTATGAGGTGACCCTGCCGGCCGGCAAGCTGCCCGCCGGATCGAAGACGCTGGCGCAGTGGCAGGCGCTTGGCGTCGTCAGGGCCAACGGCAAGCCGTTCAGGAACCTGACCGACAAGGCGACATTGAAGGTGCCGGACGGCAGAGGCGGCCCGGCCTTCCTGATGATCAGGAATTTCTCGGTCATCAAGGCCTACAACAACGCCGACAAATACGCTTTGGCCGTCGGCCTTCTCGCCGACGAGATCGCCGGCGGCACCGGCCTTGTGCAGGACTGGCAGCGGCCTTTCACCAAGCTCACCTTCGAGGAACGGCAGGAACTGCAGAAGCGGCTTTCCGAGCACGGCTATTACGACGGCAAGTTCGACGGCAAGATCGGCGATGGGTCGAAGGCCGCCATCATGGCCTACCAGGCGAAGGTCGGCCTGACCCAGGATGGCTATCCGAGCCTGGAAGTGTTGAAATGGCTCCGCAAGCAATAGAGCCGCCCATGGCGTGAATCCTTTCCAATACGGAAAGGATGCTGTAGCGCTTCGGCTTGCGCATGACGTCCCGTGTTTGCATGTCATGCGCCAAGGGATGGAGACCTGATTGGTTACGGTTGCCCGTATCCGGCTGATCGTTCGCCGCCTGCCTATCCTCGTTGTGGCCGCCGTCGTGCTTGCCGTCGCCGGCTCCAGCGCCTTCCATTCGCCTGCTTTCGCGCAGGAAGAAAGCCATGGCTGGTCGCTGCGCGATCTTCTGTTCCCGCGCCGCAGCGAGCGCATCGAGCCGCCTGCCGATATCCAGCAGGCGAGGCCGAAGCCCAAGAAGAAACCGAAGCCGCGCCCCCCGGCCGAACCGGAGACGCCGATCGTCGAAAAGGCACCCGATGCTCGCGTCGTGCTTGTGGTCGGCGATTTCCTGGCGGGCGGCCTTGCCGAAGGCC
The DNA here is from genome assembly GCA_000824825.2 of Mesorhizobium sp. ORS 3324. Classification (GTDB taxonomy): domain Bacteria; phylum Pseudomonadota; class Alphaproteobacteria; order Rhizobiales; family Rhizobiaceae; genus Mesorhizobium. The sequence continues at coordinate 280,398 of LM655170.1, read as the reverse complement.
TCGACGACGCCTTCGCTGACAATCCCGCCGTCAGAATTGTTTCCCGCAGCAACGGTTCGTCCGGCTTTGTGCGCGACGATTTCTACAACTGGCCGGTCGAGATCAAGTCGCTGATCGAGACGGAGAAGCCCTCCGTCGTGGTGGTCATGCTTGGCTCCAACGACCGCCAGCAGATGCGTGTCGGCGACGTGCGCGAGCAGCCGCGCTCGGAGAACTGGACCAAGGAATACGAGCGCCGCACCGATGCGCTGGGCAAGGCCATCCAGGACGCCAAGGTGCCGTTCCTGTGGGTCGGCATGCCGGCGTTCCGGGTGGCGAAGATGACCTCGGACATGCTGGCCTTCAACGACATCTACCATTCGGCGGCGCAGAGCCATGGCGGCGAGTTCGTCGATGTCTGGGACGGTTTCGTCGACGAGAACGGCGCCTTCGTCACCTCCGGCCCCGACATCAACGGCCAGCCGGTGCGCCTGCGCTCCGACGACGGCATCAACGTGACCAAGGCCGGCAAGCGCAAGCTGGCCTTCTATACCGAAAAGCCGCTGGCCAAGATTCTTGGACTGGCGGCACCGGGAAGCGTCACGACGGTCTCCGCGCCGGCCGGCGCGCCGGTCGAGGCGCCGAAGCCTGCCGCGGCCCCGGTCGTCGTCGACCGCACGCCGCCGATGCTGCTCAGCGACCCCGCGCTCGACGGCGGCACGGAACTGCTGGGCGATGCTCAGCCCGCCAAGGCCGATCCGAACCTGCCGGGTGAGAAGCTGACCGTCGAGGGCAAGGCGCCGGCGGCCTCGCCCGGCCGCGCCGACGATTTTTCCTGGCCGCCGAAGACACCGACCGCTTCGTCGGACACGACGACAGCGATAAGTCGGTAGCCCGGCGGCGTGGACACGCCTGCCGTCGGCAGCAGGCGTGGAGGTCTCGACCGTCTCAGCGCGGCAGCACTGTCGATCCCATCAGCGCCTCGTCGATCGAACGCGCCGCCTGGCGGCCCTCGCGGATCGCCCACACCACCAGCGACTGGCCGCGGCGCACGTCGCCCGCAGCATAGAGCTTGTCGACGCTGGTCTTGTAGTCGCGGTCGTTGGCCTCGACATTCTTCGAGCGCCGGCTGTCGGTGACGACCTTTATCTGGCCGTCGAGCTCCTTCATCACGCTGTCGCTCGCCGGACCGGCAAAGCCGATGGCGATGAAGGCGAGATCGGCGCGGATGACGAATTCGGTGCCGGGGATCGGCTTGCGCTTCTCGTCGACCTCGCAGCACCGGACGCCGGTCAGCTGGCCGTCCTCGCCGATGAACTCGAGCGTCGCCACTTGGAATTCGCGTTCGGCGCCTTCGGCCTGCGAGGAGGACGTGCGCATCTTCGTCGCCCAGTAAGGCCAGACCGCGAGCTTGTCTTCCTTCTCGGGCGGCTGCGGGCGGATGTCGAGCTGCGTGACGCGCACCGCGCCCTGCCGGAAGGCGGTGCCGATGCAATCGGATGCGGTGTCGCCGCCACCGACCACGACGACATGCTGGCCGCCGGCGATGATCGGGTGCGAGGGCCAGGCCACCGACTGGATCGGCTCGCCGCCGACGCGGCGGTTCTGCTGCACCAGATAGGGCATGGCGTCGTAGACGCCGCCGAGCTCGTCGCCCGGAATGTTGGCCGGGCGCGGCGTTTCGGAGCCGCCGCAATAGAGCACCGCATCATACTCGGCGAGCAGTTCCGAGACCTTCTTGTCGACGCCGACATTGACGCCGCAATGGAAGGTTACGCCCTCGCCCTGCATCTGCTCGATGCGGCGATCGATGTAATGCTTCTCGATCTTGAAGTCGGGAATGCCGTAACGCATCAGTCCGCCCGGCCGGCTTTCGCGCTCATAGACATGCACGTCATGGCCGGCGCGGCCGAGCTGCTGCGCCGCCGACATGCCGGCAGGCCCGGAGCCGATGATCGCGACGCGCTTGCCGGTCTTCTTCTCCGGCGGATAGGGTCGGATGTGCCCGGTCTCATAGGCCTTGTCGGCGATCGCCTGCTCGACCGTCTTGATGGCGACCGGAATGTCCTCGAGGTTCAGCGTGCAGGCTTCCTCGCACGGCGCCGGGCAGATGCGGCCGGTGAACTCCGGGAAATTATTGGTCGAGTGCAGGTTGCGGATCGCGCTGTCCCAGTCGCCGTTGTAGACAAGGTCGTTCCAGTCCGGGATCTGGTTGTGGATCGGGCAGCCGGTCGGCCCATGGCAGTACGGGATGCCGCAATCCATGCAGCGCGCGGCTTGTTTCTCGACCTCCTTGTCCGACATCGGCAGCGTGAATTCGCGAAAATGCCGGATGCGGTCCGAGGCAGGCTGGTACTTGTGCACCTGCCGATCGATCTCGAGAAACCCTGTTACCTTGCCCATAGTCCAGTCCCTGCTGTCCGAAGGCACGCTTTTGCCGCGCACCCGTTAACCCCATAAGGCAGCCGTGGCAACCTTCGTTCCGAGGTCAGGATTATTGGTGAGGAGGCCGGCCGGGACATTGTCTCCCCGGCCATGCCCCAAGCCTATTCCGCTGCCACGCTCATGCGCATGCGTTCCATCTCGATCAGCGCGCGGCGATACTCGACCGGCATGATTTTCCGGAATTTCGGCCGGAAGCTCTGCCAATTCTCGAGGATCTCGCGGCCGCGCACCGAGCCCGTGTAATGGACGTGGTTCGAGATCAGCTGGTAGAGCCGCTCCTCATCGTGGCTGGTCATGTCGCCCGAGACGTCGACGCGTCCCTTGTGGTCGAGGTCGCCGCCGTGATGGAGCAGCTTCTCCATCAGGTCGTCCTCTTCCGGAACGGGCTCCAGTTCGACCATTGCCATGTTGCAGCGCTCTGCGAAATCGCCCTTCTCGTCGAGCACATAGGCGACGCCGCCCGACATGCCGGCCGCGAAGTTGCGCCCCGTCTTGCCGATGACGACGACGATGCCGCCGGTCATGTATTCGCAGCCATGGTCGCCGACGCCCTCGACGACCGCGACGACGCCGGAATTGCGCACCGCGAAGCGCTCGCCGGCGACGCCGGCGAAATAGGCCTCGCCCTCGGTGGCGCCGTAGAGCACCGTGTTGCCGACGATGATCGATTCAGCAGCGACGATCTTGGCCTCTTCCGGCGGCCGGATGACGATGCGGCCGCCGGACAGGCCCTTGCCGACATAGTCGTTGCCGGCGCCGACCAGCTCGAAGGAGACACCGCGGGCCAGGAACGCGCCGAAGGACTGGCCGGCCGTGCCGGTGAGCTTGACGGTGATCGTGTCCTCGCGCAGGCCCTTGTGCTTGAAGCGCTTGGCGACTTCGCCCGACAGCATCGCGCCCGTCGAACGGTCGACATTGCGGATCGGCAGCTCGATGGTGACGGGCTGCTTGGCTTCCAGCGCCGGCCTCGCCAGCTCGATCAGCTTGCGGTCGAGCACATCGTCGATCGGATGCTTCTGCCGCTCGGTCCAATGCAGCGCCTCGTGCGGCGCGTCCGGCTTGAAGAACATCTTCGAGAAGTCGAGCCCGCGCGCCTTCCAGTGCTGGATCACGTCGCGCTTCTCCAGCAGGTCGGTGTCGCCGATGATCTGGTCGAGATGGGTGAAGCCCATGTCGCCGAGCAGCGCGCGCACCTCTTCCGCCACGTAGAAGAAGAAGTTGATGACGTGCTCGGGCGTGCCCTTGAAGCGCTTGCGCAGCACCGGGTCCTGCGTCGCCACGCCGACCGGGCAGGTATTCAAATGGCACTTGCGCATCATGATGCAGCCGGCCGCGATCAGCGGCGCGGTCGAGAAGCCGAACTCGTCGGCGCCGAGCAGCGCGCCGATGACGACGTCGCGCCCGGTGCGCAGGCCGCCGTCGACCTGCAGCGCCACGCGTGAGCGCAGGCCGTTGAGCACCAGCGTCTGATGCGTTTCGGCGAGGCCCATTTCCCACGGGCTGCCGGCATGCTTGAGCGATGTCAGCGGTGAAGCGCCGGTGCCGCCGTCATAGCCGGAGATGGTGATGTGGTCGGCGCGCGCCTTGGCCACGCCCGCCGCGACCGTGCCGACGCCGACCTCCGACACCAGCTTGACCGACACGTCGGCCGCCGGGTTGACGTTCTTCAGATCGTAGATCAGCTGCGCCAGATCCTCGATCGAATAGATGTCGTGATGCGGTGGCGGCGAGATCAGGCCGACGCCGGGCGTCGAGTGCCTGACCTTGGCGATGGTCGCGTCGACCTTGTGGCCGGGCAGTTGGCCGCCCTCGCCGGGCTTGGCGCCCTGCGCGACCTTGATCTGCATGACGTCGGAATTGACCAGATACTCCGCCGTCACGCCAAACCGCCCGGAGGCGACCTGCTTGATCGACGAGCGTTCCGGGTTCTTGCCGCCGCCGGGCAGCGGCAGGTAGCGGTCGGCCTCTTCGCCGCCCTCGCCGGTGTTCGACTTGCCGCCGATGGCGTTCATGGCACGCGCCAGCGTGGTGTGCGCTTCCCTGGAGATCGAGCCGAAGGACATCGCCCCGGTCGAGAAGCGCTTGACGATCTCGGCCGCGGGCATGACGTCCTCGAGCGCGACCTTCTTGCGGCCGGTCTCTTCGGCGAGCTTGATCTTGAACAGGCCGCGGATGGTCTGCGCCCGCGCGGTCGCGCTGTCGATCTGCGCCGAATATTCCTTGAACGTGTCCCACGAGCCCTGGCGCACGGCATGCTGCAGGCTGGCGACAGCATCCGGCGACCACATATGCGCCTCGCCGCGCATGCGGAACATGTATTCGCCGCCGACCTCCAGGCTGTTGCGCAGCACGGGATCGCTGCCGAAGGCGTCCGCGTGGCGGCTGATGGTCTCGGTCGCGATCTCGTCGAGGCCGACGCCTTCGATCAGCGTCGCGGTCCCGGTGAAATACTTCTGCACGAAGTCCGACTTCAGGCCGATCGCGTCGAAGATCTGCGCGCCGCAATAGGACTGATAGGTTGAGATGCCCATCTTGGACATCACCTTGAGGATGCCCTTGCCGATCGACTTGATGTAGCGGGAGACGACCTCGTATTCGTCGACCTCTTCCGGCAGCTCGCCGCGCTTGTGCATGTCGAGCAGCGTGTCGAAGGCGAGATAGGGGTTGATCGCCTCGGCGCCGTAGCCGGCGAGGCAGCAGAAATGATGCACCTCGCGCGGCTCGCCGGATTCCACGACGAGGCCAACCGCGGTGCGCAGGCCCTTGCGGATCAGATGGTGGTGCACCGCCGCGGTGGCGAGAAGCACCGGAATGGCGATGCGGTCCGGCCCGACCTGGCGGTCGGACAGGATGATGATGTTGTAGCCGCCGGCAACCGCCGCCTCGGCCCGCTCGCAGAGCCGGTCGATGGCGCCCTGCATCCCCGCCGCGCCCTCGTTCGCGGCATAGGTGATGTCGATCGTCTTGGTGTCGAAGCGGTCCTCGGTGTGGCCGATCGAGCGGATCTTCTCGAGATCGCCATTGGTCAGGATCGGCTGGCGCACCTCGAGCCGCTTGCGGCGCGACGTGCCGACCAGGTCGAAGATGTTCGGCCGCGGGCCGATGAAGGACACCAGGCTCATCACCAGCTCCTCGCGGATCGGGTCGATCGGCGGGTTGGTGACCTGGGCGAAGTTCTGCTTGAAATAGGTGTAGAGCAGCTTCGACTTGTCCGACATCGCCGAGATCGGCGTGTCGGTGCCCATCGAGCCGACCGCTTCCTGGCCGGTGGTCGCCATCGGCGCCATCAGCAGCTTGGTGTCTTCCTGGGTGTAGCCGAAGGCCTGCTGACGATCGAGCAGGCTGACATCCTTGCGCAGCGCGCGCGGCTCGACAGGCTTCAGGTCCTCCAGGATGAGCTGGGTGTTGGCGAGCCAGGTCCTGTAGGGGTGCCTGGTCGCGATTTCCGACTTGATCTCCTCGTCGGAAATAATGCGGCCCTTGGCAAGGTCGATCAGCAACATGCGGCCGGGCTGCAGCCGCCACTTCTGCACGATCTTGTCCTCCGGCACCGGCAGCACGCCGGCTTCCGAAGCCATGATGACGCGGTCGTCATCGGTGACGATGTAGCGCGCCGGACGCAGGCCGTTGCGGTCGAGCGTCGCGCCGATCTGGCGTCCGTCGGTGAAGACGACCGCCGCCGGCCCGTCCCACGGCTCCATCAGCGCCGCATGGTATTCGTAGAAAGCCTTGCGGTCTTGATCCATGAGCTTGTTGCCGGCCCAGGCTTCCGGGATCAGCATCATCATGGCATGGCTGAGCGTGTAGCCGCCCTGGAACAGGAATTCGAGCGCGTTGTCGAAGCAGGCGGTGTCGGACTGGCCCTCATAGGAGATCGGCCAGAGCTTCGAGATGTTGTTGCCGAACAGCTCGGAGTCGACCGAGGCCTGCCGCGCCGCCATCCAGTTGTTGTTGCCGCGCACCGTGTTGATCTCGCCGTTATGCGCGACCATGCGGTAGGGATGCGCCAGCTTCCATGACGGGAAGGTGTTGGTCGAGAAGCGCTGGTGGACGAGGATCAGCGCGGTCTCGAAGCGCGGATCCTTGAGGTCCTTGTAATAGGCGCCGACCTGGTAGGCGAGGAACATGCCCTTGTAGACGATGGTGCGCGCCGAAAGCGACACGCAATAGGCGCCGACATCCTTGTCGTCGTTCTCGGCATAGATGCGACCCGAGATCACCTTGCGCAGCAGGTAGAGCCTGGCTTCATACTCCTCGTCGTCCGGGATGTCGGCCGTGCGGCCGATGAACACCTGGCGGTGGAACGGCTCGGAGGCGACGATCTCCGGCGCCTTCGACAGCGACGAATTGTCGACCGGGACGTCGCGGAAGCCGATGAGCGGCAGCCCTTCGGATTGCGCCGATTCGGCGATGATGTCCTCGATATGGGCACGAAGGGCTGCGTCCTGCGGCATGAACCAGTGTCCGACGCCATATTGGCCGGCCGGCGGCAACTCGATGCCCTTTGCCGCCATTTCCTCGCGGAAGAACCGATCCGGGATCTGCACCAGCACGCCGGCGCCGTCGCCGACCAGCGGATCGGCGCCGACGGCACCGCGATGGGTGAGGTTCTCCAGCATCGCCAAGCCGTCCTCGACGATCTGGTGCGACTTCACGGCCTTCATGTTGACGATGAACCCGACGCCGCAGGCGTCATGCTCGTTGCGCGGGTCGTAGAGCCCTTGCGCGGTCAAGCCGCCGGTCGGGCCATTGGTCGGGCGAGTCGGATTTTTGACGGCTGCCGCATTCGTCTGCGCGGCCTGGCCGTTGATCGCAGATGGCGTCAGTTCCGTCATCGTCCTGTCCTCCGTTTCCGCCCGCTTGGCGCTGCTTTGCCTTGGGCGCTGGTTTGCCTTGGGAAGCACAAGGCTTCCCCTTCATCCTTGCTGCACGTCTCGCGAAATTCTTGCCGAACCATACGGCCATACGCCCGGTTCGCATCCGGTATCGTACAGGCCAGAGCGGAGCCGTCTACCCGCCGCTCGCGACAATGGCCGGAATGGCAGGGATGATATGCCAATCCAGCTTGCTTTGTGCGACAAAATAAGACAGCACTACTGTCCTAAATTTTTTATGACAGAATTCAGGGGGCTGCACAAGACCGATTCACAAAAATCTTGGCCGCGGTGCGACACAAAATTTCGTGACACCCCTGCAAAACGTAAGCTTCGGTCTCAGCCCTTTCCGGCTGTCCGCTGGCTTTACCGCTTTAGCGACATTTGGCCCTTGCGCATGGGAGATCAAAGCGTTCAAGTCGCGCCGCTTCCACAAATCAGCTGCGAGCCTTTCGATGTTCTTTGCATCCGACAACTGGGCGGGCGTCCATCCCGACATTTCGGCAAATCTCTCCAAGCACGCAGCCGGCATCGCGACCGCCTATGGCGACGGAGACCTCGACCGCGCCGTCTACCAGCGCTTCAACGAGATCTTCGAGCGGGACGTCCAGGTGTTCTTCGTCGCGACCGGCACCGCTGCCAACGCACTGTCGATGGCCGCGTTGAACCGTATCGGCGGCATCACGCTTTGCCACTCCGAAGCGCATATGAATGTCGATGAATTCGGCGCGATGGGTTTCTACACCGGCGGCGCGCGCATGGCGTCGGTTCCGGGGCCGCTGGGGCGCATGAACCCGCAGGCCCTCGACAACGCCATCAAGCGTTATTCGCAGGACCTTGCGCCTGCCGGCCAGCCGATGGCTGTGACCATCACCCAGGCGACCGAAGTGGGCACGGTCTATACCGTCGACGACGTCAAGGCGATCGCCGAGGTCAGCCGCCGCCACGGCCTGCCACTCCACATGGACGGCGCGCGCTTTGCCAACGCGATTGCCGCGACCGACGTGACGCCGGCAGAGATGACCTGGAAGAGCGGCGTCGACCTCGTCTCCTTCGGCGGCACCAAGAATGGCTGCTGGATGGCGGACGCGGTCGTGATCCTCAATCCGGATGTCGGCCGCGATCTCCGCTTGCTGCGCCAGCGCGCCGGACAGACCTTCTCCAAGGCGCGCTTCATCTCGGCCCAGTTCCAGGCCTATCTCACCGACGGCCTGTGGCTGAGGATGGCGCGCCACGCCAATGCGATGGCGGCGCACCTGGCCGAGACGATCGAGGATGCGCCGGCAGGCAGGCTGGCCTGGCTGCCGCAGGCCAATGAGGTGTTCGCGATCCTCGACCGCGGCGTTGCCGAAAGGCTGCAGGCCGCTGGCGCCAAATTTTATGAATGGGGCGTGCCGCAGGGTTTTGACGGCCATCTCGGCGACAATGAAGCGATCTACCGCTTCGTCGCCAGCTTCGCCACCGCGACCGAGGAGGTTGACCGCCTCGGCGCCCTGCTCGCCGGGTAGCTGTCACTGAACCGCTCCACAAAAAAAAGCGGCGCCTCTCGGCGCCGCTTTCGTCTCGGGAGGGAGACGTATTCTGTGGATGGAGCCCGCGATTACGCGGCCACCTTGGCCTCGATCTGCTTGGCCTTGTCCGAAGACGTGGTGATCGCGATCTTGCGCGGCTTGAGCTCCTCGGGGATGTTGCGCTTGAGGTCGACGTAGAGCAGGCCGTTCTTCAGCGTCGCGCCCTCGACCTCGACATGGTCGGCGAGCTGGAAGCGGCGCTCAAAGGCGCGCGAGGCGATGCCGCGATAGAGCAGCTCGGAACCCTCGCTGTTGTTCTCATCCTTGCGCTCACCCTTGACGGTCAGCACGTTGCGGTGCGCCTCGATCGCAATCTCGTCTTCCGAGAAGCCGGCGACCGCCATCGAGATGCGATAGGCGTTCTCGCCGGTGCGCTCGATGTTATAGGGCGGATAGGTCTGCGCGCTCTCGGGCTGGCCGAGCGAATCGAGCATGGTGAACAGCCGGTCGAAGCCGACGGTCGAACGATAAAGCGGGGAAAAATCAACGTGACGCATGATGTGTTCTCCTGTTGAGCAACATGGTTTGCGTTTGACCCGGTGCGAAACCCTCGAAAGGCGTCCCGGATGGGCCAGCGGCCCCGACAATCGGCGGCCGCAACCATCATTTGGGAAACGGAAAAAGTCATTTCAAGGGTCGCGGCGAGCGGGAGACACCCCCTCAACGATGAACGGCAGATGAACCGCGGCTTCGGCATCCGTTCAGCCGCGGGTCGCTAAGCTGCGGCCAACATGACAGACGAGCGGCGCCTCTATCCCCGCGCCGCTACGAGGCCGAACCGGGTGCAACGTCCCTTCCTCCCGGATCGACAGAGGCCGGAAGCGCGCCGCAAGCGCTTCCGGCCTCCCTGTTTATGAGAGCGCGCAAATCCCCGGACGCCTTTGCTTTTGCCGCATGGCCGTCTATCACCATGGCGACGCCTGGCCCGTTCGGGCAAAGAACAGTCAACGAAGCGCCGAATGACGGATCTTTTCTATCTGACCGAGGGCAATCCGCCGCCGCAGAATGCCGCCGGCGGCTTCTTCACCACCCGCGACGGCAAGAAGATCCGCTATGGCGTCTTCGCCGCGGTCGCCCGCCCGCTGCAAGGCACGGTGGTGCTGCTGACCGGCCGCAACGAGTGCATCGAGAAATATTTCGAGACCATCCGCAATCTCGCCGACCGCGGCTTCGGCGTCGCCATCCTCGACTGGCGCGGTCAGGGCGATTCTAGCCGCCTGCTGCGCAACCGCCAGCGCGGCTATGTCCGCAGCTTCCGGGACTACACCCGCGACCTAGAGCAGTTCTTCGAGGAGATCGTGCTGCCGGACTGCCGCGGCCCCTATTACATCCTCGCCCACTCGACCGGGGCGGTGATCGCGCTGCTTGCCTCGCCATCGATGGTCAACCGGGTGCGGCGCATGGTGCTGATCGCGCCCTTCCTGGCCGTGCCCGATCTGCCGGTTTCGATAACCTCGGTCCGGCGCGTCTGTGCGGTGTTCTGCGCGCTGGGTCTCGGCCGGCTCTATGCCGCCTGGGGACCGCGGCCGAAATTGCCGCCGCCCTTCGAAGCCAACAAGGTGACCTCGGATCCGCAGCGCTACCGGCGCAATACCGGCATCTATGAAGCCTGGCCGCAGCTCGGTCTCGGTGGTCCGACCATCCGCTGGCTTAAGGCCGCCGCCGAGGCGTCCGAGGCAGTCAGCGATCCCGACTTCATGGCCAGGATCCAGGTGCCGATGCTGATCGTCGCTGCCGGCGCCGACCAGGTCGTCTCGACCAAGGCCGTGGAATCCTATGCCAGGCGGCTGCGCGTCGGCTCGCTCCTGATGATCGACGGCGCGCATCACGAGATCCTGCAGGAAAGGGATCTTTTCCGCGAGCAGCTGCTAGCTGCCTTCGACGCGTTCATTCCCGGAACCGGCGACGCCGTTTGACCGCTTCGCCGCACACAGGTGATGCGGGCCAGGCCAGCCCCGACTAGCGCAAACCTCGCGACCCGGCCGGCTTCCCGGCTCTCCAGGCCGTGCCGGGTGCGCCTTGAGCCTCTTATTCCCGTTCAGGCGTCGAGCGCTAGGTTGCTGCCCAAAGAGGTCAGACGCCAGTCGACAGAGATCGGGAGAAACGGCCATGAACGCATCGAACACACTGCCACGTCAGGGGCATCGCCTGTTGCAGATCGGCGTCGCCCTGCTGCTGTTTTCATCATTCGAAGGCTTTGCAATACCGTACCTCGCCGCGCCGCGGCTCGGACTGTCCGCGCACACGCTGAGCGCGTTGCAGGGCGTTCTGCTTTTGGCGCTGGGTCTCGTGTGGCCAAGGCTCAATCTCGGCATGGCGATGTCACGGTTTGCGTTCTGGCTGCTGATCTACTCGGCTTTGGCCATCCTGGCAGCCTACGTGATCGCCAGCGCCTGGGGGGCCGGCAACGAGACAATGCCGTTGGCGGCCGGAGCCTTCCACGGGAGCGCCTTTCAGGAAGCCGCGATCAAGGTCGTAGGGTATTCGTCCGCGCCGACCGGCCTCACCGCTTTCGCGCTCATTTTCTGGGGCCTGCGTCTCACCGACGCCCGCCCCGCCGACAGCTGAGAGCAGTCCCAAAAAACGGCGCAGCGTTGCTCAGCCGCGCAGCGCCGCCATCGCGGCCGCGTGCAGTTCCGGCGTCGCCGCCGCCAGTATGTCGCCGCCCTTTTCCGCCGGCCCGCCTTCGAAGGTGGTGACGACGCCGCCCGCCTTTTCGATGATCGGGATCAGCGCCACGATGTCGTAGGGCTTCAGGCCCGGATCGGCGACGATGTCGACATTGCCCGCCGCCACCATGGCGAAGGCGTAGCAGTCGGTGCCGTAGCGGGCGAGCTGCACCTGCTTCTCGAACTCGTCGTAGCGATTGCGCGCCTCGCCCTTGTAGAGAGCCGGCGTGGTGGTGAATAGCGTCGCCTTGGCGAGCTCCGTCGTCTTGCGGGTCGCAAGCTTGCGCGGGCCGCCCGGCCCTTCGTAGTGCGAGCCGGAAGCGTTGGCATAGAACAGCTCGCCGGTGAAAGGCTGCGACATCAGGCCGGCGACGGCGTCGCCGTCGACCGTGAGCCCGACCAGAGTTCCCCAGACCGGCAGGCCGGAAATGAAGGCACGCGTGCCGTCGATCGGATCGATGACCCAGACATGCCGGTTCGAAATGTTCTCGCTGCCATGCTCTTCGCCGAGAATGCCGTGATCGGGGTATTCCGCCGCTATCAGCGTCCGGATCGCCCGCTCCGCCTCGCGATCGGCCTCCGTCACCGGGTCGAAGCTTTCCGCCTGCTTGTTGGCGACGGCGCCCTGGCTGCGGAAGCGCGGCAAGGTCTCGGCGGCGGCGGCACGCGCGATGCGCCGCATGAAGTCGATGCTGATATCCAAATCATTCTCCCCATTGCGGCAGCCGTCGGCAGCCGCTGTTCTTGCCGGACGAGAGGCGCGAAGCCATCTGGCGCCGTCTCCTGTTGCCTTGATGTCACACTTCAGCCGCCGAAACGGAATTTGCACATCATATTGAATTAAAAAAGCCCGAAGTCGATTGACATTTGTGCATCGCACAATAGTTTTGTCATCGGACAGCTTATCCTGTCCATGCCCTCCTTGGGCGTTTCCTCCCTAGACTTCGACCGTGTCGTGAAAACGATGCGGTCTTTTTTTCAGCCGCGAACCGCAACGCGGGCATCATTCCGCGGCAAGCGGCAGATCGACGAAATGATGGTCGGGCATCGACATCAGTTCGGCCGAAAATCGCGTCAGGTCGTCCGTAAGCGCGTCGAAGCCGGCTGTTTTCTGGAACGTCCGCTCATTCATGTAAAGGCCGCGATTGACCTCGATCTGCAGCGCATGCAGTTGGCGCGCCGGCCGGCCGTAATGCTCGGTGATGAAGCCGCCGGCATACGGCTTGTTGTGCGCGACCGCGTAGCCCATGCCGGCGAGTAGGCCGATCGCCCTTTCGGTAAGAGCCGCGCTGGCGGAAATGCCGAAGCGATCGCCGATGATGAAATCCGGCCGCGCGCCGTTGTCGCCGACGCGGATGCTGGCCGGCATCGAATGGCAGTCGATCAGCACCGCATAGCCGAACCGGGCATGGGTTCTGGTCAATAGCCGCTTCAGCGTCTCGTGATATGGCTTGTAGACGGCCTCAATGCGCCCCACGGCTTCTGCCAAAGGCAGGCGCCCGGGATAGATGTCGAGCCCCTCGCCCACCAGCTTGGGCACCGTGCCCAGCCCGCCCGCGACGCGGGCCGAGCGGATGTTGCAGAAGGACGGCACCGGCTCCGCGAACATGCGCGGATCGAGCTCCCAAGGCTCGCGGTTGACGTCGAGATAAGCGCGCGGAAAATTCGCCGCCAGCAGCGGCGCGCCGAGCGCGACGGCGCCGCCAAACAGCTCCTCGACATAGCAATCCTCCGACCGGCGTATGGCGTTGCGGTCGAGCCGCGCCATGGCGAGGAAGCGCTCGGGATAGTGGCGGCCGCTATGCGGCGAACTGAAGAGGAAAGGTACGCGCTGCTCGGCGCCCGATCGGATTTCGAAGGGTGGTACGACCGAAAAATCCTCGGCTGCCGTCTTCAATTTGAACGAACCAGGAAGAAGCACTGCGTCATGACGCAAAACTGCCATCTTGCGCCCGGCATGTCCAGCATTTCAGCCGCACGAAACGGCTGGCTGAATTGGCGTGGCGGGGCCACCGTTCACTTGATGTTTACCGTCTCATCCGCATATACAGGATGGTTAACGGGCCTGCACGGCGGCAGGCTTGGAGCGGGTGATTCGGACGGGACAAGATGGCACGCATACTGCTGGCGGAAGACGACGACGATATGCGCCGCTTCCTCGTCAAGGCGCTGGAACGAGCAGGTTACCAGGTAAGCGATTTCGACAATGGCGCGAGCGCCTACGAGCGGCTGCGCGAGGAGCCTTTCTCGCTGCTTCTGACCGATATCGTCATGCCCGAGATGGACGGCATCGAGCTCGCCCGCCGCGCCACCGAGATCGATCCGGACTTGAAGGTGATGTTCATCACCGGCTTCGCCGCCGTCGCGCTCAATCCGGATTCCAAGGCGCCCAAGGACGCCAAGGTGCTGTCCAAACCGTTCCATTTGCGCGACCTCGTCAACGAGGTCGAGAAGATGCTGCAGGCGGCCTGAGGGATTTTCCGGCGGGCCCCCGCCGGTGCGGCAAAGCGAAGCTTTCTTTTCGCATTCCCGCTATTGACGCGCCGAACCAAAAATGGTGTATGCGCGGCTTCGGATGGGCGTGTAGCTCAGCGGGAGAGCACTGCATTGACATTGCAGGGGTCACAAGTTCAATCCTTGTCACGCCCACCATCCAACCAAATCTAGGGAATAGGGCAATACGGCAGTAGAGCTTCGCCGCTGCTGCGCGACCTGATTCTCCCTACGGCCCTACTCCCCCCTACTCTCCTTTAGACGCCCGCGACCGCGCAGAGGGCTTTCATCCTGGTGACGGCGCGTTCGGGATCGGCCAGCAAGCCGGCCTGATCGGCAAGGCGAAACACATCCGCGTAATGGCAGATGCCGCGCGCCGACTGCATGCCGCCGACCATCGCGAAATGATCCTGGTGCCCGTTCAGCCAGGCCATGAAGACGATGCCCGCCTTGTAATATTCTGTCGGCGCCTCGAAGATTTTTCGCGATAGCGGCACGGTCGGCGCCATCAGCGCGTCGTAGGCGGCCCGGTCGCCCTCGCCGAGCCTCACCAGCGCGGCGTTGGCCACCGGCGCGATGGCATCGAAGATGCCGAGCAGCGCATGCGAATGCCGCTTGCCGTCGCCGGCAATCAGTTCGGGGTAGTTGAAATCGTCGCCTGTGAACATCACGACGCCTTCTGGCAGCCGGTCGCGCAGCTGCACCTCCTTGCCGGCGTCGAGCAGCGATATCTTGATGCCTTCGACCTTGTCGGCATGCCGCTCGATGATGGCTACGACCGTCTCCAGCGCGGGCTCGAAATCCCTGCTGCCCCAATAGCCCTCGAGCGCCGGATCGAACATGTCGCCCAGCCAGTGCAGGATGACCTTGCCGGAAGCCTGGCTGAGGATGCGGTCGTAGACGCGGGCATAGTCCTCCGGCCCCTTGGCCACAGCCGCCAGCGCGCGGCTCGCCATCATGATCGCCTTGCCGCCCTCGCCTTCGATGAAGGCGAACTGCTCCTCATAGGCGCGGATCACGTCGTCCAGCGTCCTTGCCGCCGACGGCGCCAGATGGTCGGTGCCGGCGCCCGACGCGAGGTCGGCGCCGTGCACCGTGCGCGCTTCGGCGATGGAGCGTCGGATCAGTTCCTTGGCGCTTGCCCAGTCAAAACCCATGCCGCGCTGCGAGGTGTCCATCGCCTCGGCGATGCGGAAGCCGAGCCGCCACAGATGATGGCGAAAGGCCATCGTCCTGTCCCAGTCGACCGCCGGCCGCGACCAGGGATTGGTCATGGCGAAGGGGTTGGCGACGACATGGGCAGCGGCATAGGCGACGCGTGGGAAATCCGCGCCGATGACGGGCTCCGCCGGCTGGCCGACCAGCCGGTAGCCGACACGCTCGCCGTTTTCCGCAGGCAGGATGATGTCCATGGAAATCTCCCTTCGCGGCAGCCTATAGATGGAACGTTCCAATAAATCAAGGACCTTTATGATTCTGATAGCTGAAGCGATTTAATGCTGCACTGCGGCGTAAGGTCTAGTATTTTCAGGCGAGTCATCGATTTTTCGAATTCCGCGCGATTCCCGGTTGACTCCACCTAGGCATGGTGATTAGAACGTTCCAATAAATTTGGCGCCAGACGCGGAGGAACGCAGGGATATGGCCAGCCGGGCCAAGGCGACGATCCTGGACATCGCCCGCGAGGCCGGCGTGTCCAAATCGACGGTGTCGCTCGTGCTGCAGGGCAGCGGGCTGATCCGGCCTGAGACCGCGGTCAAGGTGCGCAAGGCGATCGAGGATGTCGGCTATGTCTACAACCGCGGCGCCGCCAACCTGCGCAAGGCCCATTCCAACGTCATCGGCATGGTGATCAACGACCTCACCAATCCCTTCTTCGCCGAGCTTGCGGTTGGCATGGAGCGCGTCTTTCAGGCCGCCGGCATCGTGCCCTTCATCGCCAACACCGCGGAAAACCCCGTGCGTCAGGAAGAGGTGCTGAAATCGCTGTTGGAGCAGGGTGTCGCCGGCCTGATCGTCTCGCCGGCGCGCGGCACCACGCCCGGCGCCTTCCGCCGCATCGAGACCGCCGGCGTGCCGATCGTCTTCACCATGCGCCGGCTGCCCGAAAGCCGCATTCCGGTAATCGCGCCGGACAACCATCGCGGCGCCTTCATCGCCACCGAACATCTCATCCGCAAGGGTCATCGCCGGCTGGCGTTCTTCGGCGGCTCGTCCGACCTCGTCGTCTATCAACAGAGGCTGGGCGGCTTTCTGGAGGCTTGCGAAACGCAGGGCATCCCTGTCGCCAACAGAACGATCGTCGAGGGCGAGACCAGCCGCAAGGGTGGCATGGCCTGCCTGGAGACCGCGCTTGCGGCGCCCGAGCCGCCGTCGGCCGCCCTTTGCTTCAACGACGCCGTCGCTTTCGGCGTAATGCTGGCGCTGCGCAAGCGCGGCCTGGAGGCGGGAGCGGACTTTGCCGTGGTGGGTTTCGACGACGTGGCCGAAGCCGAGCACTATATGCCGGCGCTGACCAGCGTCGCCGTCGATACAGCGGGGCTTGGCGAGCGCGCCGCCCACGTCATGCTGAAGATGATCCAGGCGCGCACGACGCGCGCCGAGGACCATATCGGCGCGGTCAGCCTCGTCGTCAGGGAAAGCTGCGGCCCGAGCCGCAGCGCGCGCGGCACCGGAATGGGAGACGCGGCATGAGCGTGAGATGGGGCCTGATCGGCGCAAGCACGATCGCCAAACAGTTCATGATCAATGCCATCCGCGCGCAGGCCGATGGCGAGATTGCGGTCGTGATGAGCTCCAGCCCCGAGCGCGCCGACGCCTATGCCAGGGAAAACGGCATTCCGGCTGCCGTCTCGACGCTCGATGCGTTGCTTGGCTCGGACATCGATGCCGTCTACATCTCGACCACCAATGAGTTGCACCTCGAACAGGGGCTTGCCGCGATCAAGGCCGGCAAGCATGTGATGTGCGAAAAGCCGCTGGCGCTGACCAGCGCCGATGCACGAAAGATGGTCGCCGCCGCCCGGAAAGCCAGCATCGTGTTCGGCACCAATCATCATCTGCGCAATGCCGGCGCGCATCGGGCGATGCGCGAGACGATCGCCGCCGGCCGCATCGGCAGACCGATCGCGGCGCGCGTCTTCCACTCCGTCTACCTGCCGGAAAACCTGCAGGGCTGGCGCATCGCCAGGCCCGAAGCCGGCGGCGGCGTGGTGCTCGACATCACGGTGCATGATGCCGACACGCTGCGTTTCGTGCTCGGGGACGACCCGGTCGAGATTTCGGCCTTCACGCAGTCGGCCGGCATGGCTGGCGGCGGGCTGGAGGACGGCGCCATGTGCATCTGGCGCTTCCAGTCCGGCGTCATCGCGCAATCGCATGACGGCTTCACGACCAAATTCGCCGGCACCGGCTTCGAGGTGCACGGCACGGAAGGCTCGCTGATCGCCGCCAATGTGATGACACAGAAGCCGGTCGGATCGGTGCTGCTGCGCACCGCGAGCGGCGAGCAAGAGCTGAATTTCGATCGCGAGGACCTCTACACCCGCTCGCTGCGCCAGTTCCATGCCGCGATCCGCAGCGAGGGCCAGCCCGCCGCCACCGGCGAGGACGGCATCTGGTCGCTGGCATCGGCCGAAGCAGCACTTCAATCATCGAAGACCGGCAAGGCCGTGATCATCGATCCGCAACTCGGGAGCCTCGCGTGAGCAAGCTCGTCTCTGCGGCCTATGCCGCCGGCCTGATCAAGGACGGCATGGTCGTCTCGGTGTCGTCGTCGAGCGGCCTCGGCTGCCCCGACGCCGTGCTTGCCGCGATCGGCGAGCGCTATGATGCGGAAGCCCATCCAAAGAACATCACCACGCTGCATCCAATCGCCGCCGGCGACATGTACGGCATCAAGGGCATCGACCATCTGGCCAAGCCGGGCCTTTTGAAGCGCACGCTGTGCGGCTCTTATCCCTCCGGCCCCTCTTCCGCCGAGCCGCCGCAGATCTGGAGGATGATCGGCGACAATTCGATCGCGGCCTACAACGTGCCCTCCGGCATCCTGTTCGACATGCATCGCGAGGCCGCCGCCAAGCGGCCCGGCGTGCTGACCAAGGTCGGGCTCGACACTTTCGCCGATCCGCGCCACCAGGGCTGCGCCATGAATGCGGCGGCCAGCGAGCCGATCGTCTCGGTCCAGCAGTTCGACGGCGAGGAATGGCTCTACTTCCGCGCCATCGTTCCCAACGTCTCGATCATCCGCGCCACCTCCGCCGACGAGCGCGGCAACCTCACCTACGAACATGAGGGCGCCTATCTCGGCGGCCTGGAACAGGCGCTGGCTGCCCGCAACAATGGCGGCATCGTCATTGCGCAGGTGAAGCGCGTCGTCGAGAACGGCACGCTGAAGCCGCATGATGTGCGCGTGCCGGGCGTGTTGGTCGACCATATCGTCGTTGCGCCCGATCAGTTGCAGACCACGCAGACGCCTTACGACCCTGCAATCTCGGGCGAGATCTTCCGGCCGCTGTCCACCTTCCGCACACCGGAGATGAACATCCAGAAGGTGATCGCCCGTCGCGTCGCCATGGAGTTGCGCGACGGCATGGCCGTCAACATCGGCTTCGGCATCTCCGCCAACGTGCCGCGCATCCTTCTCGAGGAGGGCCAGCACGGCAAGGTCACCTGGGTGATCGAGCAGGGCGCGGTCGGCGGCGTGCCGCTGCTCGACTTCAAGTTCGGATGTGCCTCGAACGCCGAGGCGATCATGCCCTCGCCGCACCAGTTCATCTATTTCCAGGCCGGCGGCTTCGATGCCTCGCTTTTGTCCTTTCTGCAGATCGACCGTCACGGCTCGGTCAACGTCTCGAAGCTTTCGGCGCGGCCGCATGTGACGGCCGGCGCCGGCGGCTTCGTCGACATCACGGCCCGGGCGAAGAAGATCGTCTTCTCCGGCTTCTTCAACGCCGGCGCCAAACTCTCGCTGGCGAACGGCGCCATCCGCATCGACCAGGAAGGCAAGGTCAAGAAGATCGTCGAGGAGGTCGAGCACATCTCCTTCTCCGGCAAGCGGGCGGTCGCTCAAGGCCAGGACATCACCTATGTCACCGAGCGCTGCGTGATGAAGCTGACGCCGGACGGGCCGATGGTGACCGAGCTCGCCCCCGGCATCGACCTCGAACGCGACGTGCTGGCGCAGGCCGACATTGCGCTCGCTATCGCCAACGACCTGAAGGTCACGCCTGCCGCCCTCTATCAGGACCGGCCGATCGGCCTGTCGCTCAATGGCGGCGCTTCGCTCGGAGGCGCGCATGGCTGAGCGCCTCGTCACCTTCGAGCAGGACGGCTTGATCGGCACCGTCACGTTGCGACGTCCGGAGAAATTCAACGCGCTCGACATCCCGATGCTGCGCGCGCTCGAAGCAGCGCTCGACGAGGCGGAACTGGCGGAAGGTGTCCGCGTCGTGCTGGTCCGCGGCGAAGGCAAGGGCTTCTGTGCCGGCGGCGACGTCGAGGCGTGGGCACAATTGAGCGCCGCCGATTTCCAGGTGCAATGGGTCCGCTATGGCCACCGCGTCTTCGACCGGCTGGCGCGGCTTCGGCAGCCGACCATCGCTGTGCTGTCCGGTCATGCGCTGGGCGGCGGGCTGGAGCTAGCCGCCGCCTGCGATTTTCGCGTCGCCGAGACGCAGGTGAAGCTCGGCTTCCCCGAAACCTCGATCGGCGTCGTGCCCGGCTGGTCCGGCACGCAGCGCGCCGTGCGCCGCTTCGGCTCGCAGGCGGTCCGGCGCATGGCGCTCGGCGGCGAGATTTTCCTGGCGGCCGACGCGCTTGCGCTCGCCATCGTCGACCGCGTCGTCGAGACCGGCAAGGCGTTGGAAGAAGCCAAGGCCTGGGCCGAAAAAATCGCCGAGCGCGGTCCGCTGGCGACCGAGGCCGCCAAGCTGATGATCGGCATTGCCGAGGGGGAGGAGGTTGCTGCAGCGACCGAGGCGCTGGCCAGCGGCTTCATCGCGCTGACCGGCGATCTCAAGGCCGGCGTCGGCGCCTTCAAGGCCAAGCAGAAGCCGACCTTTTCGAGATCCTAGAGAAAGCACGATGAACGCACCGCTCAACATTGCAATGCCGGCCGAGGCGTCCCAGGCGCCGAAGAGCTACAAACTCCTGATCGACGGCAAGCATGTCGATGCCCGCGACGGCCGCACCATCGAGCGCAGCAGTCCAGGCCACGGTTTTGCCGTTTCGCGTTATGCCCAGGCGGGTGCCGCGGAGGTGGAAGCTGCGGTGCAGGCCGCGCACAAGGCTTTCAAGACCGGCCCGTGGCCGCGCATGAAAGCCTCCGAACGCGCCGCCGTGCTGCTCGAGGCGGCCGACCTGATCGAAACCCGGCTGGAAGAGATCGCCCGGCTCGACGCGCTGGAATCGGGCAAGCCGATCGCCCAGGCGCGCGGCGAGATCGGCGGCGCCGTCGACATCTGGCGCTATGCCGCCTCGCTCGCCCGCACGCTGCATGGCGAGAGCTACGCCAATCTCGGCGACACCATGCTGGGCGTGGTGCTGCGCGAGCCGATCGGGGTCGTCTCGATCATCACGCCATGGAATTTCCCCTTCCTGATCGTCAGCCAGAAACTGCCCTTCGCGCTCGCCGCCGGCTGCACGGCGGTGGTCAAGCCGAGCGAGATGACCTCGGCCTCGACCTTCGTGCTCGGCGACATCCTGCTCGAGGCCGGCCTGCCGGCCGGTGTCGTCAACATGCTCGCCGGCTTCGGCGCCGATGTCGGCGCGCCGATGGTCAGCCACCCGCTGGTCGAGATGGTATCCTTCACCGGCTCGACGCGCGTCGGCAAGATGACCATGGCGGCTGCGTCCGGTTCGCTGAAGAAGGTCTCGATGGAGCTCGGCGGCAAGAACGGCCAGATCATCTTCCCCGACGCCGACCTCGAAGCGGCGGCGGATGCCGCGGTGTTCGGCGGCTTCTTCAACGCCGGCGAATGCTGCAATGCCGGCAGCCGGCTGATCGTCCACGAGGCGATCGCCGACGACTTCCTCGGAACAGTCAAGGCGCTGGCCGAGAAGGTCAGGGTCGGCGATCCGCTTGACGACCGCACCAAGGTCGGCGCCATGATCTCGGCCGATCACATGGCAAAGGTAGCCGGCTATGTGACGGCCGCGAAAACCGACGGCGGCAGCATTTTCAGCGGCGGCGGGCAGCTCGCCTCCAACGCCGGCCAATATCTCGACCCGACCATCGTGCGGGGCGTCACCGAGGACATGGCCATCGCCCGCGAGGAAGTGTTCGGACCGGTGCTGTCCGTGCTCACTTTTGAAACGATTGAACAGGCATTGCACATCGCCAACAACACGCCCTATGGTTTGTCTGCGGGTGTGTGGAGCGCCAGCATCGACACATGCATGTCGGTGGCGCGCGGAGTGCGTTCGGGGACGGTTTGGGTGAACACGTTCATGGAAGGTTATCCCGAACTGCCCTTCGGCGGCTACAAGCAGTCCGGTCTCGGACGCGAACTCGGCAAACGGGCCGTCGAGGACTATACCGAGGAAAAGACCATTCAGTTTCATCGCGGCCAGCGCACCGGATGGTGGGTCGGCTGAGTTGGGAGACCCCGGCGGACATCCGCCGGTCATGTGAATGCAACAAGGGAGGAAGTGTAATGTTGCGCAAACTGCTTATCGGAACGGCTCTTGCGACGAGCTTTGCGTTTTCGGCGCATGCCGCGGACGTCAAGGAAGTGCAGATGCTGCATTGGTGGACGTCGGGCGGTGAAGCGGCCGCGCTGAACGTGCTGAAGCAGGACCTGGCCAAGGAAGGCTATGCCTGGAAGGACGTGCCGGTGGCCGGCGGCGGCGGCGACGCCGCCATGACCGCGCTGAAGGCGATGGTCGCGGCCGGCAACTATCCGACCGCCTCGCAGATGCTGGGCTACACCGTGCTCGACTATGCCGCCGCCGGCGTCATGGGCGACCTCACCGAAACCGCCAAGAAGGAAGGCTGGGACAAATCGGTTCCGGCCGCCCTGCAGAAATTCTCCGTCTATGACGGCAAGTGGGTCGCGGCTCCGGTCAACGTTCACTCCGTCAACTGGCTGTGGATCAACAAGGCGGTGATGGACAAGATCGGCGGTACCGAGCCGAAGACCTTCGACGACTTCATCGCCCTGCTCGACAAGGCGAAGGCGGCCGGCGTCATCCCGCTCGCGCTCGGCGGCCAGAACTGGCAGGAAGCCACCATGTTCGACTCCGTCGTGATGTCGACCGGCGGGCCGGAGTTCTACAAGAAGGCTATGAACGACCTCGATGACGAGTCGCTCAAGTCCGACACGATGAAGAAATCGTTCGACAACCTCGCCAAGCTTATCAAATACGTCGATCCGAACTTCTCGGGCCGCGACTGGAACCTCGCCACAGCCATGGTCATCAAGGGCGATGCGCTGGTTCAGGTGATGGGCGACTGGGCCAAGGGCGAGTTCCACGCCGCCAAGAAGACCCCTGGCACCGACTTCCTGTGCTACCGCTTCCCCGGCACTGACGGCACCGTGATCTACAACTCCGACATGTTCGGCATGTTCAACGTTCCGGACGACCGCAAGGCCGCCCAGGTCGCTTTGGCCACCGCCACCCTGTCGAAGAGCTTCCAGTCGGCCTTCAACGTCGTGAAGGGTTCGGTTCCCGCCCGCACCGACGTGCCTGACACCGACTTCGACGCCTGCGGCAAGAAGGGCATCGCCGATCTGAAGAAGGCCAACGAGGGCGGCACGCTGTTCGGCTCGCTGGCCCAGGGCTATGGCGCGCCTCCGGCCGTCGCCAACGCCTACAAGGACGTCATCTCGAAGTTCGTCCACGGCCAGATCAAGTCTTCGGACGAGGCAGTGACCGAGCTGGTCAAGGCCATCGACGACGCGAAGTAAGACGTAGCCGCGTTAAACCGAGCCTCCCCCGCCCCGGCGGGGAAGGTCTCCTACCATCACAAGGTCCGGGACGCACCCTGGCGCGCTTCGTGCCGGGCAGTCCCGACCAACCGGTACTGGATGAGCCGATGAGCACAGTCGCCGAAACCACCATCAAGCTGACACGGGGGCCAGACACCCGCCCTAGCGCGACCGTCCGCTCGCGCCTGCAGGACCTGCTGCCGAAGATCGTTCTGGCGCCGAGCTTCGCGGCGACGATCGTCTTCGTCTATGGCTTCATCCTGTGGACGATCTATCTGTCGTTCACCAACTCCAAGACCTTCCCCTCCTATGACATTACCGGCGCGCGCGCCTATCAGCGGCTGTGGCGCTGGACCTTCGAGAGCGACCCGCCGTCGAGCTGGTACACCTCGATCACCAACATGGGCATTTTCGGCTTTCTCTACATCCTGATCTGCCTGGCGCTCGGCCTGTTCCTGGCCATCCTGCTCGACCAGAAGATCCGCGGCGAAGGCATGCTGCGGCCGATCTACCTCTACCCGATGGCGCTCTCCTTCATCGTCACCGGCGTCGCCTGGAAATGGTTCCTCGACCCCGGCCTCGGCCTCGAGCAGACGCTGCATCAATGGGGCTGGACGAGCTTCCATTTCGACTGGATCAAGAACAAGGATTTCGTCATCTACACGGTGGTAATTGCCGGCGTCTGGCAGGCTTCCGGATTCATCATGGCGATGTTCCTGGCCGGTTTGCGCGGCATCGACGGCGAGATCATGAAGGCGGCGCAGATCGACGGCGCCTCCACTTTCCAGCTCTATCGCCGCATCGTCATCCCGCTGCTGCGGCCGGTGTTCCTTTCGGCCTTCATCGTGCTCGCACACCTCGCCATCAAGTCCTACGACCTGGTCGTGGCGCTGACCAGTGGCGGGCCTGGCGGCTCGGCCTGGCTGCCGTCCAACTTCATGTACGAGTTCACCTTCAAGCGCAACGAGATGGCGGTCGGCTCCGCCAGCGCGGTGATCATGCTGATGACGCTGACCGCGATCATCGTGCCTTACCTCTATTCCGAGCTCAGGGAGAAGCCGCGATGAGCGCCATCACCTCACCGGCAAGGCAGGCCTCGAGCGGCCTCAGCGCCAGGACGCTCAACCGCATCGTCATCTACGGCCTGCTCGCGCTGTTCGCGCTGTTCTACCTGATGCCGCTCTTCGTCATGCTGGTCACCTCGTTCAAGACCATGGACGAGATCCAGAACGGCAACATGCTGTCGCTGCCGCAGGCGCCGACTTTCGAGCCCTGGGGCAAGGCCTGGGGCGAGGCCTGCGTCGGTCTGACCTGCGCCGGCATCAAGGGCTACTTCTGGAACTCCATCAAGATGGTGGTTCCGGCGGTGCTGATCTCGACGCTGCTCGGCGCGCTCAATGGCTATGTGCTGACCAAATGGCGCTTCCGCGGCCACACGCTGGTCTTCGCGATGATGCTGTTTGCCTGCTTCATCCCGTTCCAGTCGGTGCTTTTGCCGATGGCGACGATCCTCGGCAGCATCGGCCGCTTCGGCGCCAACCTGCGAAACTCGATCGGCTTCTCGTTCGGCCTCGGCAATTCGACGGTGAACCTCGTCTTCGTTCATGTCGTCTATGGCCTTGGCTTCACCACGCTGTTCTTCCGCAACTATTACGAGGCCTTCCCGACCGAGCTGATCAAGGCGGCGCAGGTCGACGGCGCCTCGTTCTTCCAGATCTTCCGCCGCATCATGCTGCCGAACTCGATGCCGATTTTCGTCGTCACCGTCATCTACCAGTTCACCAACATCTGGAACGACTTCCTGTTCGCTTCCGCCTACGCCGGCACCGGCGACGTGATGCCGATGACGGTGGCGCTGAACAATGTCGTCAACACCTCGACCGGCGTCGTAGAGTACAACGTCAACATGGCGGCGGCGATGATCGCCGCGCTCCCCACCCTGATCGTCTATATCGTCGCAGGCCGCTATTTCGTGCGCGGGCTGATGGCAGGCGCGGTCAAGGGCTGACCTCTTTTCTTTAAGGAACGACCATGGCTTTTCTGGAAATTGATGGGCTGAAGAAGCGCTTCGGGAATGTCGAGATCCTGAAGGGCATCAATGTCGAGCTCGAAAAGGGCGGCTTCCTTGTGCTGGTCGGTCCGTCCGGCTGCGGCAAGTCCACGCTGCTCAACACCATCGCCGGCCTGGAGACCATCACCGAAGGCCAGATCCGCGTCGACGGCCGCGCCATCAACGATCTGCATCCGTCGAAGCGCGACATCGCCATGGTCTTCCAGAGCTACGCGCTCTATCCGAACATGACCGTGGCCGGCAACATTGCCTTCGGCATGGAGATGCGCGGCGTGCCGGTGGCCGAGCGGCAGGCGGCGATCGACAAGGTGGCCAAGATCCTGCAGATCGGCCACCTCTTGCAGCGCAAGCCCAGCCAGCTCTCCGGCGGCCAGCGCCAGCGCGTCGCCATGGGTCGGGCGCTGGTACGCGACCCGAAGCTCTTCCTGTTCGACGAGCCGCTTTCCAACCTCGATGCCAAGCTGCGCGTCGACATGCGCATCGAGATCAAGCGCCTGCACGCGACCACCGGCACGACCATCGTCTATGTCACGCATGACCAGATCGAGGCGATGACGCTGGCGACCAAGATCGCCGTGATGCGCGATGGCGAGGTGCAACAGTTCGGCACGCCGGCGGAGGTCTACAACAACCCGACCAACGTGTTCGTCGCCGACTTCATGGGTTCGCCGGCGATGAATCTGATCCCGGCCAAGATCGGCGCCAATGGCAGCGGGCTCTCCGTGGTGCTCGATCGCGAGGCGCGCCAGCCGATCACGCTCTCGCTTCCCGGCGCGCCGGCCGGCCTTGCGGCATTCAAGGACAAGCAGGTCATCTTCGGCGTCCGCCCGGAAGCGCTGACCGATCCGGAGGGCGCCGAGCGCAATGGATCCGAGATCGCCACCGCCGATTGCCACATCGAAGTGGTCGAGCCGGCTGGCTCGGACACCTTCGCCGTCACCAATCTCGGCGGCAAGGGTGTGGTGGCGCGGCTGCGCGCCGATGCCAGGATCCAGCCCGGCACCAGCACGCCACTGGCCTTCAACCTCAGCAAGGCCGTGTTCTTCGATCCGGCGACCGAGAAGCGCATTCTCTGACGGCCATGAACCCGGATATCGTCATCATCGGCTCCGGTATCGGCGGCGCCACGATCGCCTCCGGCTTGGCCGGCAGCGGCGCCTCGATCCTGATCCTGGAGCGCGGCGAGCACCTGCCCGCGACGCCGCATGCACGCTCGACGCAATCGATCTTCGTCGACGGACATTACCGGCCGAAGGAAATGTGGCGCGAGGCCGGCGGCCCGGTCTTCAACCCCGGCAACTATTATTGTGTCGGCGGCAACTCGAAATTCTTCGGCGCGGTGCTGATCCGCTACCGCAAGGAAGATTTTTCAGAGCTCGAACACTTCGGCGGCGTGTCGCCGGCCTGGCCGTTTTCCTATGACGAATTCGAACCTTGGTATTCGAAGGCCGAGCAGCTTTTTCGCGTGCGCGGCTGTCTCGGCGAGGACCCGACCGAGCCATTCCACTCGCTCCCTTATGCTTTCAAGCCGGTGCCCGACGAGCCTTCGATCGCGCGTGCCCGCGCCGAACTGAAGGGCCTCGGCCTGCATCCGGCATCGCTGCCGCTCGGCGTCGACATCGAAGCCTGGCTGAAGGAAGGCAAGACCGGTTGGGATGCCTTCCCGAACACCGGACAGGGCAAGGTCGATGCCCAGACCGGACCGCTGGCAGCGGCGCTCGGCGATGCGAATATCCGACTCGACACCGGTGCCCATGTCGACTGGCTCGAAGCCTCGCCCGACGGCAAGTCGATCGCCGCCATCCACTACACCCAGAACGGCTCGCAGAAGACGCTGTCGCCGAAGCTGGTGATCCTGTCGGCCGGCGCGATCAACTCGGCCGCCATCCTGCTGCGTTCGCCTTCTGCCGATGCTGGCAAGAAAGGCGGCAAGGGCCTCGCCAACAGCTCCGACCAGGTCGGCCGCAATTTCATGAACCACAATTCGAGCGCGATGCTGGCGATCGACCTGCGCCGCCGCAACGATGCCGTCTACCAGAAAACGCTGATGCTCAACGACTATTATCTGTCGGACGGCAAGGGCGGCAAGCCGCTGGGCAATGTCCAGCTTCTCGGCAAGATCGACGGCAACATCCTCCGGGCCAATGTGAAGCTGGCGCCGAAATTCGCGCTCGATTTCATGGCCGGCCACGCCGTCGACTGGTACCTGATGTGCGAGGACCTGCCCGATCCTGAAAGCCGGATCATGGTCGACGGCAAGGAGATCGTCATGCAATGGCGGCGTTCCAACATGCAGTCGCTCGAAGGCCTGACCAGGGTGATGCGCGAGAATTTTCGCGCCTGCGGTTATCCGATCGTGCTGTCGCGTCCCTTCGACAAGCGCACACCTTCGCACCAGTGCGGCACCGTGCGCATGGGCAACGACCCGGCGACGGCGCCCCTCGATACGTTCTGCCGCGCCTACGATCACAACAACCTGTTCGTCGTCGACGCCGGCTTCCTGCCGACCTCGGCCGCGGTCAACCCGGCGCTGTCGATCGCAGCCCAGGCCCTGCGCGTCGCCGATCACATCCGCAAGACGGAGCTTGCCGCATGACAGGTCGGAGCTGCCCCTCACCCTCATCCTCTCCCCGTGAAGGACGGGGAGAGGGGGTCGCCGGCGTTGCGGCCATCCCCCTTCTCCCCGTC
>LM655170.1:125424-252578 GCA_000824825.2 Mesorhizobium sp. ORS 3324 | reverse complement strand
GGATGAGGGGCGGCGCCCACATTGGAAAGGATATGTTCAAATGACCCGCCCGGCGGCCATCGTCACCGGCGGCGCGCGCGGCATTGGGCTGGCCTGCGCCGAGGCCCTGGCCGATGCGGGCTTCGATATCCTTGTCGCCGACCTTGCCGAGAAGCCGGCCAAGGGACTTGCCGAGATCGCTGCACGCGGCGCGGAATTCGCCTATGCCCGCTGTGACATTGCTGATCTTTCCGCTCATCAGAGAATGGTCGAAGCGGCCATTGACGCTTTCGGCCGCATCGATTGCCTGGTCAACAATGCCGGCGTCGGCGCCGTGCTGCGCGGCGATCTGCTGGAGCTGGAGCCGCAGAACTTCGACCGCGCGCTTGCGATCAACCTGCGCGGGACGATGTTCCTCAGCCAGGCGGTCGCCAAGGCCATGCTGGCGACGCCTGCTGGCGCGCCCAGATCGATCATCACCATCACCTCGGTCAGCGCGACAATGGCTTCGCCGGAGCGCGCTGATTACTGCATCTCCAAGGCCGGCCTTTCGATGTGGGTGAAGACCCTGGCGCTCAGGCTCGCCGCCGAAGGCATCGGCGTGTTCGAGGTGCGGCCAGGCATCATCCGCACCGACATGACGGCGGGCGTTTCCGCAAAATATGACGCGCTGATCGAAGGCGGGCTGGTGCCGGCGAAACGCTGGGGCGAGGCCGCCGATGTCGGCGCTGTGGTGGCGGCGTTGGCCTCCGGAAAATTCGGATTTTCGACCGGATCGGTGATCGATGTCGATGGCGCGCTTTCCGTGCCTCGCTTGTGAGTGAGTGGAACATGGCTGACTACATCATCGTTGGCGCCGGCCCGGCCGGTTGTGTCCTGGCCAACCGGCTGAGCGAGGATCCCTCCCATTCGGTGCTGCTTTTGGAAGCCGGCGGCAAGGACTGGCATCCGCTGATCCACATGCCGGCGGGCTTCGCCAAGATGACCAAGGGTATTGCCTCCTGGGGCTGGTCGACCGTGCCGCAAAAGAACATGAAGGACCGCGTCTTCTGGTACACCCAGGCCAAGGTGGTGGGCGGCGGTTCGTCGATCAACGCCCAGATCTACACGCGCGGCAATGCCCGCGATTACGACGCCTGGGAGAAAGAAGAGGGCTTGGCCGGCTGGGGCTATCGCGACGTGCTGCCCTACTTCAAGCGCGCCGAAAACAACCAGCGTTTCGCCAACGACTATCACGGCGACCAGGGGCCGCTCGGCGTCTCCAACCCGATCTCGCCGTTGCCGATCTGCGAGGCCTATTTCCGCGCCGGGCAGGAAATGGGCATCCCCTTCAATCCGGATTTCAACGGCGCCAGCCAGGAGGGCGTCGGCTATTACCAGCTCACCCAGAAGGATGCGCGGCGCTCGTCGGCTTCCGTCGCCTATCTGAAGCCGATCCGCGCCCGCAAGAACCTGACGATCAGGACCGATGTGCTCGTCACCCGCGTCGTCGTCGAGAAAGGCCGCGCCGTCGGCGTGGAGGTGGTCGACAAGCCGGGTGGCGAGAAGACCATCCTGCGCGCCGAACGCGAGGTGATCGTCTCCTCGGGATCCATCGGCTCGCCGAAGCTTTTGATGCAGTCCGGCATCGGGCCGGCCGACCATCTGAAGTCGGTCGGAGTTACACCGGTCCACGATCTGCCGGGCGTCGGCTCCAACATGCAGGACCATCTCGACCTGTTCGTGATTGCCGAATGCACCGGCGACCACACCTATGACAACTACGCCAAGCTGCACCGTACGCTCTGGGCCGGCCTGCAATATCTGCTGCTGAAGAAGGGGCCGGTCGCCTCCAGCCTGTTCGAGACCGGCGGCTTCTGGTACGCCGACCCGACGGCCGCCGCGCCCGACATCCAGTTCCATCTCGGCCTCGGCTCCGGCATCGAGGCTGGCGTCGAGAAGCTGAAGAACCCGGGCGTGACGCTGAACTCCGCCTTCCTGCGTCCGCGCTCGCGCGGCACCGTGCGGCTGAAAAGCGCCGACCCGGCCGACCATCCACTGATCGATCCGAACTACTGGTCCGACCCCTATGACCGCGACATGTCGATCAAGGGCTTGAGGCTGGCGCGCGAGATCATGCGCCAGAAGGCGTTGCAGCCTTATGTGCTGCGCGAGGTGCTGCCAGGCCCTGCCCTGCAGAGCGACGACGATCTTTTCGACTATGCCTGCCGCACGTCCAAGACCGATCATCATCCGGTCGGCACCTGCCGCATGGGCCATGACGCAATGAGCGTGGTGACGCCGGAGCTCAGGCTGCGCGGCATAGACGGCCTGCGCGTCTGCGACGCCTCGGTCATGCCGCGCATCCCCTCCTCCAACACCAATGCGCCGACGATCATGGTCGGCGAGAAGGGCGCCGACCTCATCCTTGGCCGCGAGCCGTTGCCGCCCGCCGTGTTCAAGGGCAACAAGGCGGCTTGAGGGACGAGCGATGATCAGGCACTGCGTCTTTGTCCGCTTCCGCGACGATGTCCTCGCCGCCGAGCGCACGGCGATCCACGCCGATCTCGAAGCGCTGCGCTCGGTCATCGAAGGCATGGGCAAGGTGCATTTCAGCGCCAATGTCAGCCCTGAGCCGTTCGCGCGCGGCTTCACGCACGGCTTCACCATCGACTTCAGCGATGCCGCCGCCCGCGACGCCTATCTGGTGCACGAAGCGCATCGGCGCGCCGGCGCCCGGCTGGTCGCCGCGCTCGACGGCGGCACCGACGGGCTGATGGTCTTCGATCTGGAAGTTCCCGACTGAAGCGCGACGTGACGCTGCGGATTCATCCCAACCGCAACGCGATGACGCCTGCGACGATGCCGAGCGCGGCGGCGGCGCGCCAGACCGTCATCTTCTCGCCCAGCGCCAGCACGGAGATCAGCATGGCGAACAGGATCGAGGTCTCGCGCAACGACGCGACCGAGGCGATCGGCGCCTTGGTCATCGCCCACATCGCGATCCAGTAAGCCGCGCCGCTGAGCACGCCGGTGAAGAGCCCCGCCTTCCAGTCGCGTGCCAGCACTGGCAGCGACTGCGGCCCTCGAAAGGCAATGCATAGCACCAGCGCTGAGAGCGCGTCACAGACGAACACCCAGGCCGAATAGCTTTGTGCGGTTGCCGCAAGCCGCGCGCCGCTGCCGTCGGAGAGCGTATAGCTGGCGATGAAGATCGACGTGCCGAGCGCAAAGCCGACGGCGCGCAGATTGAGCCGTTCCAGATGCGCGCCGCCGCGAAACGACATGACCAGCGTGCCGGTCGACAACAGCACGATGCCGAGGATGGCAAGCGGCGCCGGAACCTCTCCGAGCAGGATGATGCCGCCGAGCGCCGAGAGCAGCGGCGCCGTGCCGCGCGCCAGGGGGTAGGTCTGGGCGAAATCGCCGGCCTTGTAGGCGCCGATCAGGAAGGTCCGGTAGCCCATGTGGAAGAACACCGACGCCAGAATGAAGGGCCAGACCTCGACTTTCGGCACTTCGACGAAAGGCAGCGCCAGCAACGCCGCGAATCCGGTGCCGAGTGTCATCAGCGTGATCGACAGGAAGCGGTCGAGATGCACCTTGACCAGCGCGTTCCAGATCGCATGCATGGCGGCCGCCGACAGAACCGCGAGGACGACGAAAAGCGTCATAGCCGCCTCACTCGCCGGCCGGCCCCGAGGCGATACCTGGCGTTTCCAGATCGATATCGACCCTCAGCGGGAAATGGTCGGAAGCCACTTCGCCGATATCGGCCGTTAGCGAACGCACCCGCCCGGCAAGCATGCCGCCGACGAAGCAATGATCGAGCCGGCGTTTCGTCAGCGTGCCGTCGATTATCTTTTCATGCGTATGGAAGTCCGCCACCGGCTCGGCGGCGACGGCGACAGCATCGACGAAGCCGTCGATATAGGCGGCGCCGCGATGATAGGGCGTGCTGCCGACGATGCGCCGGTATTCCGCACTTCCCGGCTCCATGTTGAAATCGCCGAGCCAGATCGCCGCCATAGGGTTTTCCGGCTCCGGCTCGCCATTGCCCCAGTTGCGCTCGGGCTCGTCGTCGGTGCCGCTCCACGGGCCGCCCTCGGACGACACCCGGCGATGCTCGGCAAGCAGGTAGTCGATCTGTTCCAGCCGCTCCTCCGCCGCGATATGCGCAAGATGCAGCGAGCAGACCCGCACCGGTCCGGCGGGCGTGCGGATCATGCATTCCAGCGCCGCGTTGCGGGTGTTGAGCGGCCTGAGCGTGCGGCGCAGCGGCAGTGCATGCAGCCGCGACCAGACGATCGGCAGCTTCGACAGCACCATCGTGCCGAACTGTCGCCGGCGGTTGACGACACGGCCGTCGCGCCGCTCGCTGGCATCCATGTCGAAAGCCGGACCATAGACCCAGTGGTAGTCGGGCAGCAGCCCGGACAGGATCTTCGGCTGGTCATCGCCATTGCTGCGCTGCCAGTGACGCTCGACCTCCTGCAGGGCGATGATGTCGGCGCCGTCGACGAGGCGCGCGGCGCGCGCCAGGTCGTAGCGGCCGTCGCTGCCGTAGCCGTACTGG
The DNA here is from genome assembly GCA_000824825.2 of Mesorhizobium sp. ORS 3324. Taxonomy (GTDB): domain Bacteria; phylum Pseudomonadota; class Alphaproteobacteria; order Rhizobiales; family Rhizobiaceae; genus Mesorhizobium. The sequence goes on along the minus strand of LM655170.1, from coordinate 248,044 downwards.
ATGTTGTAGCTGACCAGCTTCATCGATTAACCGGCTGATTATCCGGCCACGGCAGTAGCGCCTCGGCCATGGCGTTGCAATGGACCGCGGCCGTGCGCGCAATAGTCCACCAGAATATCAATACAGCCTAGTAGGTGGTGAGCGGCTGGTAACTTCCGGCCGGCGACGCCGCCAGCTCTGCCCAATCGATCTCTTCCTCCAGGCGGTGATAGGCCTCGTCGCCGATCGCCCCGCTGCGGCGCAGATCCTCCAGCGTGTCGCGCTGCCGCTTGATCGCATAGAGGCGCAGCCGGTCGTACTCGGTCGCGGCCTGTGCGTCCTCGGGGTTCTTGGCGATGACGCGCTGCGCTTCGTATTGCTCACGCACGACCGCCGCTGCGGCCGAGGTCTTGCGGCTCAAGACGTCGAGCGCGGCCTGCATGATGGCGACGCGCGCCTCAGCCACCTCGATCTCGACCGTCGTGTCCCGTTCGAAATTGAGCAGGCGCAGCAGCGGCTTCAAGCTCATGCCTTGCAGCACCAGCGTGCCGAGAACGACTGCGAAGGCGGCAAGCACGATCGGATCGCGGCCGGGAAAGCCGGCCGGCAAGGCGAAGGCCGCCACCAGCGTCACCAGGCCGCGCATGCCGCACCAGCCGATCAGCACGCCGCCGCGCAGCGACGGCGCTTCCTGCCTCTGGGCCTCGCTGCCAAAGCGCGCAACCCATCTGAGGATCGCGCCGCAGCCCAGCACCCAGGCGAGACGCGCCACGATGACCACCGCGAGCACGGTCGCGGCAAAGACGAACGCCTCGGCCTGTCCCTGTCCCTCAAGCCGGCTGACGATCAGCCGCGCCTGGAGACCCATGAGGACGAAAGCCAGCACGTTGAGCACGAAGACTGCCGACTCCCAGACCGAATAGGCGCTCACGCGCCTGCGGGGCGACATGCGGCGCGGCCCGGTGCGCGCGATGGTGATGGCATAGACGACGATGGTGATGATGGCCGAAAGGCCTGTTCTGTCGGCGATGATCCAGACGGCGAAGGTTCCGGCGAACTGCACCACCGTGCTGCTGGCCGCATCCTCGATGCGCGACAGCGTCAGCAGCGAGCAGCGGCCGAACAGATAACCGGCCGCGACGCTGCCGACCGTGGACAAGAGGACGACGGGAACCGCATCCTTCAGCATGACCGCGCCGATCGTCGCCGCAACCGATATCCGGTAGATCAAAAGCGCGGTGGCGTCGTTGAGCAGGCTTTCGCCCTGCAGGATCGCAGTGACGCGATGCGGCACCTTGAACTGCCCGAGCACGGCGCTTGCCGCCACCGCGTCCGGCGGGGCGACGATGGCCCCGAGCGCTATCGCCGCCGCGATCGGCAGGCCGGCCATCTTCCAACCGACGAAAGCAACCACCACGGTGGTGAAGACGACGGCACCGAGCGCCAGAAGCGTCAGCGGCAGCCGGTAGCGGTTGAGGTCGCGCAGCGAAGTGTCATAGGCCGCATCGAGAAGCACCGGCGCTATGAACAGCGCTAGCGCCAGTTCCGGATCGATCTCGATTGTCGGCGCGCCAGGTAGAAAGGCAAGGCCGGCGCCGGCCAGCGCCAGCAGCGAAGGATAAGGAACCTCCAGCCGCCGCGACACCGCCGTCAGCGCGACGGCGATGAGAAGCAGGACAAGGGTGAGTTCGAAAAGCGCCATGGCTTATCGTAGCGATGGAACCAGGCGTTTGGCACTGAAAAGTGAATGGTGAATGGTGAATGGTGAATGGTCATCATCAGAAGATTTTGAGCACGTAAAGTACTCTCTTCGCTGATTGCCATTAACCATTCACCATTCACTATTTCCCTAATGCAGCACCAGCATGTCGCCCGACGAGAAGGAGATATCTGCCTTCTGGCCGACGACGGGCGGCGGCGTCGCGGAGTTGTTGAAGGTGTCGAGCGACACCGTGTTACCGCCGATGCCGACGCGCACCCGGATGACCGAGCCGAGGAAATGCACTTCGGCGATCTCGCCCGAAAGGCTGGTGTCGTGGCCGGGCTGGCGTCCGAGCGAGATCGCTTCCGGCCGCAGCGCCAGCGACAGCGTGTCGCCGGACCTTGAGCCGTTGAGCCTGCCCTTCAGCGAGACTTCCTGCGTGTTGACCTGCACCTTGCCCGAGGCGGCGTCGGTGACCTTGCCTTCCAGCACGTTGAGAGTGCCGACGAAATTGGCGACGAACTTGGTCGCCGGCCGGTTGTAAATCTCGAACGGCGTGCCGACCTGCTCGGCCTTGCCGCCATACATGACGGCGATGCGGTCGGAGATCGACAGCGCCTCTTCCTGGTCGTGCGTGACGAAGATGGTGGTGATGCCGAGCTTCTTCTGGATCGAACGGATTTCCTCGCGCAGCGAGATGCGCACTTTGGCGTCGAGCGCCGACAGCGGCTCGTCGAGCAAGAGCAGCTTCGGCTTTGGCGCGATGGCGCGCGCCAGCGCGATGCGTTGCTGCTGGCCGCCGGAAAGCTGGTATGGGTAGCGGTCGCCCATCTGCGGCAGCTTGATGATGTCGAGCATCTCGGCAACGCGCCTGTCGGCGTCGGCCTTAGGCATGCCGGCAACTTTCAGGCCGAAGGCAATGTTCTGCGCCACCGTCAGGTTCGGGAACAGCGCATAGGCCTGGAACACCATGCCGACATTGCGCTGGTTGGGCTTCAGCCTGGTGATGTCCTTGCCGCCGACGACGATCTTGCCGGCCGACGGCTCCTCGAAACCGGCGACCATGCGCAGCACCGTCGTCTTGCCGCAGCCCGACGGCCCAAGGAAGGAGACGAACTCGCCGGGCTCGACATCGAGGTTGAAATCCTCGACCACGGTGGTGGCGCCGAAGGACTTTCGCACGTGCTGGATGGAGAGGAACGGCTCGGCCATGGCTTTATCTTTCGGTCGGTAATTTTCTCAATTCGGGCGGTTTGCCGACTTCGGCGCGAAGCGGGAGAGTATCTGAATCAGCGACATGCAGCCCCAGGTGATGGCGAAGGCGATGATGGCAAGCGCCGCCGGCTCATAGGCGCGGTTGGCGCCGATATTCTGCAGATACGGGCCGAAGGCCGGTCGGTTGAGCAGGCTGGCCATGGTGAACTCGCCGATGACGATGGCGAAGGTGAGGAATGCGCCCGACAGCACCGCGATCAGCACATTGGGCAGGATGACGCGGCTGATGATCGTGCCCCAGCCGGCGCCCAGGATCTGGGCCGCCTCCGTCAGCGTGCGCACGTCGATCGTGCGCAGCCCGGTGTCGACGGCGCGGTACATGTAGGGCAGCGATAGCGTCGCATAGCCGATGACCAGGAGCGCGTTGGTGGCGGTGTCGTTCGCCAGGAACGGCAGCGGCGAATTTGAGCCGTACATCCTTATATAGCCGAAGACGATGACGATGGCCGGGATGACCAGGGGCAGCAGCGTGATGAACTCGACGATCGGCCTGAGCTGCGGCAGCCTGAGCCGGATCCAGTAAGCCGCCGGCACCACGATGAGTATCCCCAGGATGATGGTGAAGATTGCCGCGAATACCGAATACATGAAGGTCGCCTGGAAGCGCGCATCGCCCAGCACGATCTGGTAGGCGTCGAACGAATAGGCGCCGCGCCGCATGCGCATGGAGAATTCCACTGTCGCGATCAGCGGGATGAAGAAATAGGCCGCGCCGAGGACGAAGACGACCCAGGCCCAGAAGCGTCCGGTCTTCATTTCAGCCACCTTTCCGAGCGTGTCCGGAACCAGATGTAGAAGACATTGGCGAGGCCGGTGATGACGATCATGCCGAAGGCGATCGCATAGCCGAGATGCGCGTTGTGCAGCACGTCGCCGCGGATTTGCGCGTAGAGCAGGATGGGCACGATGTTGAGCGACGAGCCGGTCAGCGCGTAGGCTGTGGCGATGGCGCCGAAGGCATTGGCGAAGAGCAGGATGACGGTGCCGAGAAAGCTCGGCCAGATCACCGGAATGACCACCATGCGCCAGTATTGCGCCGTGGTCGCGCCGAGCGTCGCGGCGGCCTCGCCCCATTCCTTCTTCAGTCCGTCGATCGCCGGCACGATGATCACCACCATCAGCGGGATCTGGAAATAGACATAGGTCAGCGTCAGGCCCCAGAACGACAGGATGTTGAAGCCGTGCGCATAGATGTTGAGGCCGAAAAGCGTGTTCAGCAGCACGGTCGCAAGGCCGAGCCGACCAAGGGTGGCGAGGAAGGCGAAGGCCAGTGGAACACCGGCGAAATTGGAAGCGACGCCGGAAAAGGTGAGCGTCGCTGAACGTATCCAATCGGGCAGGCCGCCGCGCACGATGGCGATGGCTATTGCCAAGCCGGCAAAAGCTCCGATCAGCGCCGAGGCCAGGCTGACCTTGATCGAGATCCAGTAGGCGGCAACGATGTTCGGCTCCGACAGAGCGGCGATGTTTTCAAGCGTGAACTCGCCAGCCTCGTTCTGGAACGCGCCCAGCATCAGGTAGAGCGTGGGCAGGATCAGGAACATGACGGCGAAGATGAAGAAGGGCGCAACGCCGATCCATTGTGTCGGCAGCCGCAAGGCGCGCGCCTCGCTGGGCGGCGCGGTCTTCCCCGCAATAGCCTTGTTGGAGAGCGAGAGATCGGTCATGCGCCGGCTACCGTCTTCGAGGGGCTCCGGGCGGCCCTCGGGGCCGCCCGGACATTCTACAACTTACTTCACGTTGGCGCCGACAACGGCGTCCCAGTTCTTGGTGATCGCTTCCTTGGCCTTGCCCTGCTCGTCGAGCGTCGGGAAGACGGCCGATGCGTAGGCTTCGGCCGGCGGCAGCTTGGCCATCACGTCGGCCGGCAGCTTGCCGTTCTTTGAGAGGTCGCTGAAGCGGATCGGGTGGCAATAGCCCTTCAGCCAGCCGATCTGGCCCTCGTCGGAGTAGAGGTACTCGAGCCAGAGCTTGGCGGCATTCGGATGCGGCGCGAAGGCGCTGATCGCCTGCACGTAGACGCCCGCGACGACGCCCGTCTTCGGCACCACGACGTCGACCGGCGGGTTGCCCTTCAGCGTGTCGCGGCCGGCGAGCGCGTTATAGTCCCAGGTGACCAGGATTGGGGTCTGGCCCTGGGCCAGCGTCGCCGGCTTGCCGATGACCGGCACGAAATTGCCGGCGGCGTTGAGCTTCTTGAAGAAGTCGAGGCCGGCGGTGCCGGCAGCTTCGCCGGCGGCAGCGCCGCCGGAAAGGCCGGCGGCGTAGACCGCCTGGATGGCCTGGTTCGAGGCGCGCGGATCACCGGCGAGCGCGACGGTGTTGGCATAGTCCGACTTCAAAAGGTCGGCCCAGTCGGCCGGCGCTGACTTGACGAGATCCTTGTTCACCAGGAAGGACAGCACGCCGTAATAGTCGCCGGTCCAGTAGCCGTCTGCGTCCTTGGCGCTGTCCGGGATCGAATCCCAGGTCGACACCTTGTAAGCCTGGATCAGGCCGTCCTTCTTGGCGGACGGTCCGAACGACAGGCCGACGTCGATCACGTCGGGCGCCTGCGGGCCTTTGTTGTCCTTGTTGGCCTTGATCGCCTCGACCTCGTCGCCCGAGCCGGCGTCAGGGTTGAGCTCGTTGATCTTGATCTCCGGATACTTGGCCTTGAAGCCGTCGATGACGGCGCCGTAGCCGCACCAGTCATGCGGCAGCGCGATGACCGTGAGTTCGCCCTCCGCCTTCGCCGCCTTGGCGAGATCATCCAGCGAAGCCGCGGACGAAATCACCGTCGACGCAAACAGCGCCGCGGCCGAGAGGGAAAGCACTTTCCCCGTGAACTTGAACATGTGTTCTCTCCGTTGAACTGGCGCCGCTGGGCGCCTGCGATGCGGGTATCGTTTTCGTGTGACAGCCAGATGAAGGCTTTTTGAAACCCGAGCCCCGCGGCACAAAAAGTTAACTCTTTTTAACGGACTGTAGCAATTAGCCCGCACTTAATTTTCCGGCTAATGGTTAGTCGCCTTGCTTCTCGCCCCTCCTCCCGTTCTCCCAGCAGTTGCCCTCTTCAACTTTTCGACATTCGAAGCCGGCTCTCATACCGAGCCGGCGATGGCGTTCTCGAGCAGCGTCAGCGCCCCCTTCTTGGTGAGCTTGACCGGGTTGCCGCCGGCGGTCGGGTCGACCACCGCCATGTCGGCGATCAGCGCCTTGCGCTTCTTGTCCATGTCGAGACCCTTGATCAGGCCGGGCAGCGCATGCGGCACCTTGAGTTCCTTGCGCAGCTTGATGACCGCCTTGGCGAAGCCGTCGAAGCCGCCCTTGATGCCGCAATAGGCGGCGAGCCTCGCAATGCGGTCCTCGATCGCCCCGCGGTTGAAGGCCAGCACATAGGGCATGAACACCGCATTGGTCATGCCGTGATGGGTGTCGTAGAGCGCGCCGATCGGATGCGACAGCGAGTGGATGGCCCCCAACCCCTTCTGGAAGGCGGCGGCGCCCATCGCGGCCGCGCTCATCATATTCGCGCGGGCGACCAGATCCTTGCCGTTGGCGAAGGCCTTGGGCAGGTTCTCGAGCACCAGCCGGATGCCTTCCACGGCGATGCCGTCGGCCATCGGATGATAGCCAGGCGCGCAATAGGCTTCGAGGCAGTGGGCAAGCGCGTCCATGCCGGTGCCGGCGGTGATGAAGGGCGGCATGCCGACCGACAGCTCCGGGTCGGCGATGACGATCGCCGGCAGAAGCTTCGGATGGAAGATGACCTTCTTGGTGTGGGTCTCCTCGTTGGTGATGACGCCTGCGCGGCCGACCTCGGAGCCGGTGCCGGCCGTCGTCGGCACCGCGACGATCGGCGCGATCGCGTCCGAATTGGCTCTGGTCCACCAGTCGCCGATATCCTCGAAATCCCAAACCGGACGCGTCTGCCCGGCCTGGAAGGCGATCAGCTTTCCGAGGTCGAGCGCCGAACCGCCGCCGAAGGCGATGACGCCGTCATGCTTGCCCTTCTTGAACACGGCGATGCCGGCAGCGAGGTTGGATTCCACCGGGTTCGGCTTCACCTCGGAAAACACGCCATAGGGGACCTTGGCGTCATCGACGATCTTCAGCGTCGAGGCGACGACCGGCAGCTTCGCTAGCCCCGGATCGGTGACGAACAGCGGCCGCTTGATACCGGCCGCGGCCAGCGCATCCGGCAGCTCCTTGATGCGCCCGGCGCCGAAGCGGACGGTAGTGGGATAGTTCCATTTGGAGACGAGCTTGGACATGGATTGTCTTTCGAAAAATCAGATCGCTTCACGCAGGTGGTATGATTTCGGCCGGGTCAGGTTGTCGTAGCCGATCGCCGACAGCGACGCGCCCTTGCCGGTGTCCTTGACGCCGGTCCAGACCAGCGCCGGGTCGAGATAGTCGCAACGGTTCATGAACACGGTGCCGGTTTCGACACGGTCGCCGATGGCGATCGCATGCTCGGTGTCGCGCGTCCAGATCGAGGCCGTCAGCCCGTAGGGGCTGTCATTCACCAGCGAGATCGCCTCCTCGTCGTTGCGTACCTTCATGATGCCGACGATCGGCCCAAAACTTTCCTCGCGCATGACGCTCATCTGGTGGTCGACACCGGTCAGCACCTCCGGCGCCAGATAGGGCGAGCCGGCTCTGTCGTTCTCGACCTTCATGTTGATGTGCGCGGTGGCGCCCTTGCGCAGCGCCTCGGCCTTCTGCTCGCGGATCAGGTCGGCGAAGCGCGCCTGCGCCATCGGCCCCATGGTGGTCGCCTGCTCCAGAGGATTGCCGACGACATAGTTCTTGGTCTCTGCGATGAAGCCCTCGACGAACTCGTCATAGACCTTCTCATGCACATAGACCCGCTCGATGCCGCAGCAGCATTGGCCGGAATTGTAGAAGGCGCCGTCGACGAGGTTGGCGACCGCATGGTCCATCTTGGCGTCGGGCAGCACATAGGCGGGGTCCTTGCCGCCGAGCTCGAGCCCGAGCGTCATGAAGGTGCCTGCCGCGGCTTTCTCGATGGCGCGGCCGCCGGCGACCGAGCCGGTGAAATTGACATGGTCGATCTTGCCCGAGCCCAGCAGCCTCTCGGTCTGGGCGTGGTTCATGACCAGGTTCTGGAACAGGCCTTTAGGCAGGCCCGCCTTGTCGAAGGCCTGCTGGAAGCGCTCGCCGACCAGCAGCGTCTGTGCCGCATGCTTGAGGATGACGGCGCTTCCGGCCATCAGCGCCGGCACGATCGTGTTGACCGCCGTGAGATAGGGATAGTTCCACGGCGCGATCACCAGGACGACACCGAGCGGCACCTTCTTCACATAGCGGCGGAATCCGTCCTTCGGATTGGAGGCCATGACGGGTTTGAGCGCAGCTTCGGCGATCTCGACCATGTAGCTGGTGCGTTCCTTGACGCCGCCGAACTCGCCGCCATAGCGCACCGGCCGCCCCATCTGCCAAGCGATCTCCGGCACGATCTCCTCACTCATGCCGACCAGCGCTTCCAGCATCGCCAGCATGTATTTGCCGCGCTCGACGATCGGCGTCTCGGCCCACTTCTCCTGCGCCGCCTTGGCGCGCTCGACCGCGGCGTTGATCGCCTGGTCGCTCGCGACCGGCCGCTCGGCATAGATCGAGCCGTCGATGGGGGATTTGAGTTTGACCGTCTCGGTCATTTCTTCCTCGCAGTTTACAACAATCAAAAATTACGTGGCGTGGCGCTGCCCCTCATCCGCCTGCCGGCACCTTCTCCCCGTAAAGTGACGGGGAGAAGGGAGAGGTTCCGGCGCCGACGCCCCCTTTCCCGTTCTTCACGGGGAGAGGGTAAGGGCGAGGGGCAGCGCCGGTGCTTGCCCGGCCTTCTAGTACCGTTCAAAACCCCTGTGCAGTTCCCAATCCGTGATGCGGCGGTCGTATTCGAACTGCTCCCAGCGGGCGGTGTGCACATAGTGCTCGACCACATCCTCGCCGAAGGCCTGCTTCAGCATCACGGAGTTGGCCAGCGTCTCGGTGGCGTCGCGCAGCGTCTTCGGGATTTCCGGCAGTTGCGAGGCCTGGTAGGCATCGCCCACGAACGGCTTCTGCAGCTCCAGCTTCTCGTCGATGCCGGCAAGGCCAGATGCAATCAGCGCCGCGAAGGCGAGATAGGGGTTGAGGTCGGCGCCGCCGATGCGGCACTCCATGCGGATGCCCTTGGTGTCTTCGCCGCAGAGCCGGAAGCCGGCGGTGCGGTTGTCCTCGCTCCACATGATCTTGGTCGGCGCGAAAGTGCCGGCCTGGAAGCGCTTGTAGGAGTTGATGTAAGGCGCCAGAAACCAGGTGAACTCCTTGGCATATTTGAGCTGGCCGGCCGCCCATTGCTGGCCGAGCGTCGACAGCGTCCACTCCGCATTTTTGTCGAAGAACAGCGGCGTTTTGCCGTCGGCGCTCCACAGCGAATTGTGGATGTGGCTGGAATTGCCGGCCAGGCCATAATTGTACTTGGCCATGAAGGAGATGGCCTTGCCTTCGGAATCGGCGATCTCCTTGGCGCCGTTCTTCAGGATGACGTGGCGGTCGGCCATTTCGAGCGCCTCGGCATAGCGCACATTGATCTCTTCCTGGCCGGGGCCCCATTCGCCCTTGGAATTCTCGATCGGGATGCCGGCCGCTTCCATCTCGTTGCGAAGCCGGCGCATGACGCCTTCTTCCTTGGTGGTGATGCCGATCTGGTAGTCGCCGATATAGGGCGAAGCGGTGTCGAGGCCCTGCCAGTGCTTCTTGCGGGCAGAATCGTAGGTCTCGCTGAACAGGTAGAATTCGAGTTCCGAGGCGAAATAGCCGATATAGCCGCGCTCCTTGAGCCGCTGGACCTGTCTCTTCAGGATGGCGCGCGGCGAGTGCGAGAGGTCCTCATGCGTGTGATGATCGAGCACGTCGCAGATGACCAGCGCCGTCTTTTGCAGCCAGGGAACGCGCCTGAGCGTCGAAAGGTCGGGTTTCATGACGAAGTCGCCATAGCCCTTCGACCAGCTCGCCACCTTGTAGCCCGGCACCGGTTCCATATCGATGTCGGCGGCCAGCAGATAGTTGCAGCCATGCGTCTCGCCATGCGCGGAATCGACGAAGTACTGGGCGAGGAAGCGCTTTCCAGCGAGCCGGCCCTGCATGTCCACGATGCAGGCCAGCACCGTGTCGATCTCGCCGCTCGAGACCGCTTGCTTCAACTGATCGAACGAGAAATTCCCGGCCATTCCTTTGGCACTCCAATACTGGTCGATTGAAAGAGAGCAGCCATGGCCGGCGCGATGCCGGCCATGGCCATTATGGTCGCTATCAGTGGCCGGTTTCGCCGACCGCCTGCTCTGCCGCCTTGATCGCCGCCTGGCGCGCCGCGATGATGTCGCCGAGCGGCGGACCCTGGAAGCGGTTGCGCTCGAAGGCGAACCAGACGATCGCCGTCAGGATGAAGAAGCCGAGGGTGATGTAGAGCGCCCAATCGTTCGGCGGCTGGATGCCGATGACGAAGATCAGGACCATCGACACGATCGACAGGAAGGCGAACAGCATGAAGATGCCGCGCCCCATGTTCCACGGCCCCATCTTGTCCCACTTCGGCGTTCCCCAGGCCAGCATGCCGAGCACGATCGGCACGGTGAAGGAGAGGAACAGGAAGATGACGGTGCAGGACACCACGATCGTGTAGGCCGAGGTGCCGGCGACCGAGACAACCGACGAGCCCCACACGAACAGCACCGACAGGATCGAGGCCGTCCAGATCGCCGCCACCGGCGTGCGGTGGGCCGGACTGACCTTGGCGAGCGCCGACGAGCCGGGCAGGCCGCCGTCACGCGAGAAGGCGAAGATCATGCGCGAGGCCGACGTGACGGTGGCGAGGCCGCAGAGCAACTGCGATACGAACACGACGAGGTAGACGAACTCCTTGACGCCGGAGCTGACGCGCTGGTCGAAGGCCCAGAAGAACACGTTCCAGCCCTGCTTGGCGGCGTCGTCCATATTCGGGATCATCAGCACGAAGGCGGCCAGGAACAGGTAGCCGAACAGCGCCGACCAGATGACCGACATCACCATCGCGCGCGGCACGGAAGAAGCCGCCTTGATGGTCTCCTCCGAGGTATGAGCGGAAGCGTCGTAGCCGGTGATCGTGTAGATCGGCAGCAGCAGGCCGAGCGCGAAGACCCAGGCATTCGACACCGACGGCCAGACGCCGCCGCCGGCATCGCCGGAGTAGTTGTGGAAGGTGAAGAGACGGCTGAAGTCCCAGTGCTCGGCGGAGATCAGGCAGACGATGGCGATCAGGATCGAGCCGAAGAAGATGAGGTAGCCCGAAAAGTCCGTCAGCTTCGCCGTCAGCTTGATGCCGAGGTGGTTGATCAGCGCCTGGGCGCCGGTGACGATGACCAGGAAGATCATCTGGTTGGTCAGCGTGCCCTCGATGCCCAACGCCGGCCCGAAAGCGCCGAGGAAGAACGTCCAGGTGCCGACATTGATGGCGCCGAGCACGGTGATCAGGCCGAGCAGGTTGAGCCAGGCCGTGACCCAGCCGGTGCCGCGATTGCCGAGGATCGAGCCCCAGTGATATAGGCCTCCGGCCGTCGGATAGGCCGAGCTGATCTGCGACATGGCGACGGCGAAGGTCAGCGAAATGAAGCAGCCGACCAGCCAGCCGATGCCGACGCCGATGCCGCCGGCGCCCGACGTCGCCTGCGCCAGCGAGTTGATGCCGCCGGACAGGATGCAGATGATGGAGAAGGAAACCGCGAAGTTCGAGAAGCGACTGAGGCGCCGCTCCAGTTCCTGGGCATAGCCCATGCTGTGGAGGACCTTTATGTCCTCCGCCTTGTCGACTTCGGTATAGTCGTTTGCTGTCATGTTGGAAGTCCCCTGTTGGTTCTTAGCTGGCCGACTGTACTGACTTTCCCATTGCGCGTTGTCGGGAGCCCCTGGCCTCCTCGGGCTCCAGATTCGAAAATATGCCTGTGAGCAGATCCGCCCATCTCCGCTGCCCGGTCTCGCCGGAGATTTCGTCGTTGCGGATTTCGATCATCGCGCAGGCAAGGCCGCGCGAGCGCGCATGCCGTTCCAGCGTAAAATAAACGCGGTCGGCAGGCGAATACGGTTCGTTGATCCCGACGGTAACGCCGGCAAGACGCTGCAGCGCCGATATCAGCGGTGCTGCCAGCCTGCGGTCGTCGTCATGGATGATGCCGATATGCCAGGGCCGGCTCCTCCCCTTGTAGACCGGCGTGAAAGAGTGCACCGACACCAGCCGCGTCTCCTGGCCGCGCGCCAGCCGGCGCTCGACGATGCCAGCGATCGTGTCATGGAACGGGCGCCACGCCAGGTCTACTCGCGCCGTGCGCTGATTCTCCGAAAGGTCGGCATTGCCCGGGATGGCCGTCGTTTCGCTGACCGGCGGCACGAGATCCGGCGCGTCGAGCGGCCGGTTGCAGTCGATGACGAGGCGCGACACGCGGGTCTCGACAAGCGTGGCGTCGAGCGCCTCGGCCATCCGGCCGGCGACCGGAAGCGCGCCCGGATCCCAGGCGATGTGGCGGGAAATATCCTCGACGGGAAGGCCGAGCGTTCCAAATTCGGCCGGCAGGAAGTTCGAGGCGTGGTCGCAAGTGAAGACGAAGGGGCTCGAGCCGCCGGGGTTGGTCACCCTTACGGTCTCCGACGGTGCAAGGCTGGCGGGCCGTGCTTTCTCCATACTGCCGTCCCCTGGGGAGCGCTGTATCGTATGTTACGTATTTTGCCTCATTGCGTCCCTGTGGATGATTTCATACACTTTGAGCGGCTTTGTCAAACGCGGAATTCCGAAAACGGCGCCAACGGGCCAAAGGGGTGGGGAAAACGATGATCTCCAGCATTTCCGAACTGATCTCGGACCGCATCGGCGCCATGCCGGCGGGCGAACGCCGCGCCGCACAGACGCTGATTGCCAACTATCCGCTGACCGGGCTGAAGACGGTCGCCGAGTTCTCGGCCGCGGCCGGCGTTTCCTCGCCGACGATCCTGCGTTTCGTCGCGCGATTGGGCTTCCAGAACTATCCGGAATTCCAGTCGGCGCTGCAGGATGAGCTGGCGGCGCAGCTGCAGTCCCCGGCCTCGCGCACGCTCAACCCTGCGTCGCCTGGCAGCAGCAGCGCTGTTTCGCCGATGCTGGAGGCAACGCTCGACAATATGCGCGAGACCTTCCGGCATCTGTCTGACAAGCAGCTGGCCGACATCGCCGCGACGCTTGCCGGGCGGCGCGGCAAGACCTTCCTGATCGGCGGCCGCTTCACCGACCCGCTGGCGCGTTACATGGCCGCCCACCTCGCCATCATCCAGCCGGATGTCTATCACCTCGCCGGCCAGGAGAGCATCTGGCGCGACCGGCTGATCGACATGGGCAAGCGCGACGTGGTGGTGATCTTCGATATCCGCCGCTACCAGGAGAGCCTAGTGCGCTTTGCCGAGAAGGCGCATCAGCGCGGTGTGCAGATCGTGCTGTTCACCGACCAGTGGCTGTCGCCGATCGCCCGCTTCGCCCGCCATGTGATCGCCGGGCGCACTGCCGTGCCTTCGGCCTGGGATTCTTCGGCCGCGCTCTTCGTTGTGGCCGAGACGCTGATCGGTGCGGTCACAAGGCAGTTGGAAGCCGCTGGCGCCAAGCGCATCCGCGATCTCGAAAGCCTGCGCTGAGCGGTCGGTGATCTGAACAGCGCCTACGGCTTGATGAACACCTTGCCGTTCAGCTTGGCCAACTCGGCCGGCAGCTTGGCCATCGCCTGATCCAGCGGCACCACCGCTGTCACGTCCGTCGACCAGCGCCCGTCGGAAAAGCGCTTCTGCGCCTCCAGCACCGCCGGGCCAAGCCGGTCGCGGAACTGCCGCATCCATTCGGCCAGCCAAAAACCTTCGATGCGCTTGTGCTGGAAGATCAGTTGGCCGGGCTCGCGGACCACCGTCGGCTCGGCGTCGAGCCGGCCGTAGACGATCCAGCGCGAGCGCTTCGGCATGACATAGAAGATGGCCGACGCCTGCGGCCCGGTCACGGCGTCGAGGAAGATGCGCGGCTGCTCGGCCTTGATCGCCTCGCGCAGCGCGGCCTCGAAATCCGCCGCCTTCTCGTTGAGCACATGCGCAGCACCTAGCCCTTTCAGCAGCGGGATCTGCTCGTCGCGGCGCACGGTGACGATCGGCCGGAAGCCTTCCTCTTTTGCGAGCCCGATGATCAGCTTGCAGAGCTGGCTGGCGCCTGCGGTCATGATGAAGGCCTTCTCGCCCTCCTGTCTAACGATGTCGAACATGGCGAGCGCGGTCAGCGGATTGACGATCATCGCAGCGCCGTCCTCGTCGCGCACCGTATCGAGCAGCGGAATGCAGGACGCAGCCTCCGCCACCGCGTACTCGGCCCAAGAACCCCAGTTCGAGACGCCGGTGGCGAACGCGACGCGTTTTCCTTCGAGGCTCCTTGCATAGGGATCGTCGCCGGTCGCCACGACGATGCCGACGCCCTCGAACCCGGCCGGCTGGCCCTTTACGCGCGGCTGCCCGTATTGGCCCTTGATGAAGGCGATGTCGGACGGATTGATCGAGGCGAGGCTGACCTTGATCAGCGCCTGCGTCGGGCCAGGCGTCGGCACAGCGATGCTGCCTGCCCGAAGATAAGGCTCCATCGCTTCCAGCGCCCCGGCCGACGGTGTTTTGGTGTAGCCGTCGCCGACGAGCAGCAGGGCCTTCATTTCCGACGCAAGCGCCATGGCGGTCAGACCTTTTCCTGGGTGTATTTCCTGAGCTCGGTGCGCGCCACCTGCCGCCGGTGCACGGCGTCTGGCCCGTCGGCAAGCCGCAGGGTCCTGAGATGCGTCCACGAGCGGGCGAGCGGCGTGTCCTGGCTGATGCCTTGCGCGCCGAACATCTGCACCGCCTCGTCGGTGACCTTGAGCGCGACGCGCGGCGCGACCACCTTGATCTGGCTGATCCAGGGCGCGGCGGCGCGCGCATCGCCCTGGTCGATCATCCACGCCGCCTTGAGGCAGAGCAGCCTCGCCATCTCGATCTCCATGCGGCACTCGGCGATGATGTCGAAATTGGCGCCGAGCCTTGCCAGCGACTGGCCGAAGGCCTCGCGCCGCACCGAGCGTTGGCACAGCATCTCCAGCGCCATCTCGGCCTGGCCGACCGCCCGCATGCAGTGATGGATGCGGCCCGGCCCCAGCCGCCCCTGCGCGATCTCGAAGCCCCTGCCCTCGCCGAGAATGAGGTTGTCCGCCGGCACCCGCACATTGTCGAACCTCAGATGCATATGACCGTGCGGCGCGTCGTCGTCGCCATAGACCTGCATGGGCCGCAGCTTGGTCACGCCCTTGCTGTCGGCAGGCACCAGGATCATCGAATGCCGGCGATGCCGCGGCTCCTCGTCCGCGCCGGTCCTGGCCATGACGATGTAGACGGCGCAGCGCGGGTCGCCGGCGCCCGAGGCCCACCATTTCTCGCCGTTCAAGACATAGTCGTCGCCGCGCCGCTCGCAGCGCATCGAGATGTTGGTGGCGTCTGAAGAGGCGACGTCCGGCTCGGTCATCAGATAGGCGGAGCGGATCTTGCCGTCGAGCAGCGGCTCCAGCCATTCTTTCTTGTGCTTTTCCGAGCCATAGCGCTCCAGCACTTCCATGTTGCCGGTGTCGGGCGCCGAGCAGTTGAAGGTCTCGGCGCCGAGATGCGCCTTGCCCATCTCTTCAGCCAGATAGGCGTATTCGACCGTCGACAGGCCGTAGCCGCGCTTGGAATCGGTGAGCCAGAAATTCCACAGGCCGCACTCCCGCGCCGTCTTCTTCAAGCCTTCCAGGATTTCGGTCTGCCTGGCCGTATAGGCCCAGCGGTCACCGCCCTTGCCGACCTCGGCCAGAAACTCCTCGCCGAGCGGCGCAATCTCGTCGCGCACCATAGCCGCCACGCGCTGATGGATCGGCTTCAGCCGCTCGGTCATGCCGAGATTCATGTCCGCCATCGGTTCCGGCCCTTTCGACGTCTTTACCCGTGGCAAGGATGACCGTACTTCGGCTAGCCTTGTCAACGCGAGTCCTTCGGCTGCGGTTGGGACGAGGACGTGGGAGGATCAGGATGAGCTATCTGGACAAGCTGTTCTCGGTCGCCGGCAAGACCGCGCTGGTCACCGGTGCCGCGACCGGCATCGGCCGCATGGTCGCGACCGCGCTGGTTCGGGCCGGTGCCACGGTCATGATCGCCTCGCGCAAGGGCGAGGACTGCATCCGCGTCGCCGACGAGCTCAACGCGCAGGGCGGCTCCGGCCGGGCCGAAGGCTTTGCCGGTGACGTGTCCAGCGAAGCCGGCATCGCCGCTTTGGTCGCCGAGGTGAAGGTGCGCGCGGAGCGGCTCAACATATTGGTCAACAATGCCGGCATTTCCTGGGGCGCTCCGCTGGAGGAGTTTCCCTATCACGCCTGGGCCAAGGTTTTCGGCGTCAACGTCACCGCCGTCTTCCATCTGACGCGCGAGCTTTTGCCGCTGCTCGACGCCGCCGCAAGCGACGAGGATCCTGCTCGCGTCATCAATCTGGGCTCGGTGATGGGTACCCAACCGGTTGCCGACGACGCCTATTCCTACACCGCCTCCAAGGCCGCGGTGCATCATTTGACGCGCACGCTGGCGATCGAGTTCGCCGCCCGCCGCATCACCGTCAACGCCTTTGCGCCCGGCCCCTTCCAGAGCCGGATGACGGCGTTTGCGACCGCCACCGAGGAGCAGGCGAAGCATGTCGGCAGCCACGTTCCGCTCGGCCGCATCGGCGTAGCGGATGACATTGCAGGCGCAACGCTCTATTTGTGCAGCCGTGCCGGAAGCTATGTTACCGGCGCCATCCTGCCGATCGACGGCGGCCAGTCGGTGCAGCACGGGATGACGTTATTCAGGGAATAGAGCGCCCGGCTCAAGCAATGGCTATCCGGGCGGGGGTGCGGAGGATATCGCGTGGAACCGATCAGTCTCGATACGCTGCTGGCCAGCGTCGGCAAGGAAGTCGGCGTGTCGCCCTGGCGAACGGTGACGCAGCGCATGATCGACCAGTTCGCCGACGCCACCGACGACCACCAGTTCATCCATTGCGATCCGGAGCGCGCCGCGCGCGAGACGCCGTTCGGCGGCACCATCGCCCATGGTTTTCTGTCGCTGTCGCTGCTGTCGGCCATGACCTTCGAGACCATGCCGCCGATCGAAAACACCAAGATGGGCGTCAACCACGGCTTCGATACGCTGCGCTTCCTGGCGCCGGTAAAGACCGGCTCGCGCATCCGCACGCGCTTCGTGCTGGCCGACGTAAAGGTGCGGCCCTCCGGCTGGGTGCAGACCGCGCATGACGTGACCATCGAGATCGAGGGTTCCAAGAAGCCGGCGCTGACCGCGCGCTGGCTGACGCTCACGCTGATCGAGCGCCAGCCCGAGACCGCATGAGCGGCGACGCCAACGCGTTCGACAAGTCGGCGCATGCGCTCGACAAGTCGGCGCTTGCGCTCGACAAGTCGGCGCTTGCGCCCTACCTCGAAGCGCATATCCCGGGCCTCGCCGGGCTTTCGGCGATCGAGAAATTCAAGTCCGGGCAGTCGAACCCGACCTATCTGCTCACCGCCGCCAGCGGCCGCTACGTGCTGCGCGCCAAGCCGCCTGGACAGCTCTTGAAATCGGCGCACCAGGTCGACCGTGAGTTCCGCGTCATGCAGGCGCTTGCCGCTACTGCCGTGCCGGTGCCACGCATGCTGCATCTCGCGAGCGAGGAAACGCCGATCGGCCGCATGTTCTATGTCATGGAATACCTCGACGGCCGCATCTTCTGGGACCCGTTACTGCCGGATGCATCCGGCAATGACGAGCGCACCGCGATCTATGACGCCATGAATGCGACGCTCGCCGCCCTGCACGATGTCGATGTCGAGGCTGTCGGCTTAAGCGATTTCGGCAAGCCCGGCAGCTATTTCGAGCGGCAGTTCGCCCGCTGGACGAGCCAGTACCGCGCCTCGGAGACGGAAAAGATCGCCGAGATGGACCGGCTGATCGCCTGGCTGGAGACACATTTGCCGGCCGATGACGGTCAGGTCTCGCTGGTGCATGGCGACTATCGGCTGGACAACATGATCTTCGCCAAGGACGAGCCGAAGGTCGTCGCCGTGCTCGACTGGGAGCTGTCGACGCTCGGCCATCCCTTTGCCGACCTCGCCTATCAATGCATGCAGTGGCGCCTGCCGCATGCTTCGGGCTTTCGCGGCCTCGGCGGCGTCGATCGCGCGGCGAGCGGCCTGCCTTCCGAGGAAGCCTATGTCGCCGCCTATTGCCGCCGGCGCGGCATCGACCGCATCGGCAACTGGACCTTCTTCCTCGCCTTCTCCTTCTTCCGGCTGGCGGCGATCTGCCAGGGTGTCTACCGCCGCGCGCTGGACGGCAACGCCTCCAACCCGGAGAAGGCCAAGACCTATGGCGAGGCGGTGAAGCTGCTTGCCGCGCGCGCCGTACAACTGATCGACAAGAAGGTTTGAAGACGGCCTCTTCGGTGGTCTGACGGTGCTGATCACGGGGGCGACCGGCGGCCTCGGCATCGACACGGCCAAAGCCTTGACAGAGCGTCAGAGCGGACGTTGGGGAACCAGTCCGCTCCCTTGCCCGTTGCCGTACAGCGTATATAATTTCGTGAGGCAACCAACCAAAAAAGGCAGACGGACATTGGCGCTGAGCGTCCAGAAACGCCGCGAAAAACAGAAGGCCGAACTTCGTTCCGAACTGGTCGATGCGGCCCACAAGCTCGTCCAGGAAGAGGGTTATGAGGGGCTTACCATCCGCAAGCTGGCCAAGCGGGTCGGCTACGCGCCGATGTCGGTCTATTCCTACTTCGCCGACAAGCAGGACATATTGTTCGCGCTGGCTGAAGACGCCTTCGAGACACTCGCCAGGCGCATCGAAGAACATCCCGCCGACGATCCCGTCGAGGCGCTGCGAGCGGTGATGACCGAATATGCCGCCTTCGGGCTCGGCAACCCCAACGAGTATCGCACCGTCTTCATGACCGAGAAGACCCGGTTGCCGGAGGGCCGCAGCTACGAGGACATGGAAGAGGGCAACCCGGCGATGAAGGTGCTGATCAAAAGGGTCGAGGCCTGCGTCGCCGCCGGCAAGCTCAAGGGCGACCCGCGCGCCATCGCCACCATGCTGTGGACCGTCGGCCACGGCACGATCTCGCTGCTGATCACCTTTCCCTTCTATCCGTTCGGCGACCCGCAGGCCTATGTGAAGCGCATGTGCGACTTCATGCTGGCGTCCCTGTCGGCGCAGGACATCCCCCCGCTCACCGAAACGCCCGTCAACTGCTGACCGGCTGTTGCGCCGGTTTTACGTGACGCCGATCGCTTGATCCGCGACGGCGAATTCCTATGTTCAAGAAAATTTGTCGTACGCGTACAAGATTCCCTCTTGAATTCAGCTTCCGTTAACCGTATCTGTACGGAGTATTGTACATGTACGGAATTACTGGAGACGGAAGATGAAAAAGACGATCCTCGCTCTCGCTGCCGTGCTGGCTTTCTCGGGCGCCGCTTTCGCCGGTGCGAACCAGCCGGCCAAGCACACTCCCGCTGCCTGCGTTCAGACCCACACCAATGTGAAGCTCGACTGCACTGCGACCGGCTCGGTCGAAAAGGCGGACGCCACCAAGACCCAGTCGACCAAGGGCCCGCGGCTCGGCATGGACGTGAACCCTTGGTTCGTGCCCGGCCTCTAAGCGCTGCAAAACTCGAGACGAAAAAAACGGGCGGCACTTGGCCGCCCTTTTTCGTCCTGCCTAAAGCATGTCTCCCCAAAAGCGCATCGAGCGAATCTGAAAGATCGCGACGCGCTTTAGTCACATCAGGCGCCTGCCAGCCGCCTATTTCTTTGCCGGCGCGTTTCCAGCCTTGCCGCGCTTCGCGGGAGAGCCGGAAATGGAGGTGCCGGTGATGGATACCGGGTCGCTGGCCGGGAACGTATCCTCGAGGCCCTCCTCGAGTTCTTCGTCCTCGATCATGCGATGCTGCTCCTGCTCCAGCGAACGGACCGCAGCTGTTTTCTTGGGCGACTTCGGGACGGATTTGGACGGCATCGACTTCTCCCTTCGCGAGTCTCGCGGAAACGCAACGGAGCGGCGACGGTTCCAGCAGTGCTGTTCCTTTCGGAGCGGCGGCTGCAAAGCTCAGTTCGCCGCGTCGCCCGCCGCTTCCGACAGCAAAGTAAAGACATAGTCCGAGAAGGAACGCCAGCACTCCACCTGGAAGGCGTCGGCCGCAGTACGCAACAGCACGATCTCGGCCTTGCCGAGAATGGTGCGCGACGCCGCTCCGACCGGGAAGGCTTCGAGCGACAGGTCCTGCGGGCAACCCGAGTTGACCGTCACCGCAGCCGCCGGGCCGGCGACCGAGATCGCGACGTTGCGATGCGAGATACCGACGGCAGAATGCAGCGCCGTGACCTTGGCACAGTCGGCCAGCGGATCCTTGCCGGCCTCGTCGATGATCAGCCATTCGTCCGGTCCGAGCCACAGCGCGGTGCGGCCGTCCTTCGCCGCCGAAGCCTTCGGCTTGGTCGGCAAGGTCACGCCGAGCGCCTTGGAGAGCGCGGCGAGCGAAGCCTCCGGCGCGCGCAGCGAAATGCGTTCGGCCGGCGGCAGGATCTCGACCTTGACGCCCGGCGCCGACACCGCGCGGCCGGCAAGTGCTGGCCGCCGCTCGACCGAGGCTTCGACGGCTTTTGTCTGGACGGCAGCCTTAGCCATTGAGGCGTTCTCCCTTCTCGTCGACGAACACCATGCCGGTGACCTCCACCTCGATCGTGCCGTTCGGCATCGGCACGTAGAGCGTCTGGCCCATGCGGTCGCGGCCGCCGGCGACCAGCGCCAAGGCGATCGAGCGCCCGCAATTCTGCGACCAGTAGCTGGAGGTGACGTGCCCGATCATCTTCATCGGGATCGCCTGCTTCGGGTCCTCGACGATCTGCGCGCCTTCTTCCAGCACCACCTTCGGATCCGTGGTCTTCAGGCCGACCAATTGCTTGCGGCCCTTGGCGACAAGGTCCGCCCGCATCATGCCGCGGATTCCGACAAAGTCGGTCTTCTTCTTGCCGACCGCCCAGTCGAGCGCGGCATCGTTCGGCGTCACCGTGCCGTCGGTGTCCTGGCCGACGATGATGTAGCCCTTCTCGGCGCGCAGCACGTGCATCGTCTCGGTGCCGTAGGCGGTCGCGCCATGCTTCTGCCCTTCGGCCCACAGCGCTTCCCAGACGGCCTCGCCATAGTCGGCCGGCACGTTGACCTCGAAGCCGCGCTCGCCTGTGAAGGACATGCGGAACAGCCTGGTCGGCACGCCGCAGATCTTGCCCTCGCGCACCGACATATGCGGCATCGCCTCGTCCGACATGTCGATGCCTTCGACCAGCGGCGCGATGATCTCTCGCGACTTCGGCCCCTGCACCGCGATCACCGCCCACTGTTCGGTGATCGAGGTCAGCCAGACGTTCAGGTGTGGGAACTCGGTCTGGAGATAGTCCTCCATGTGGTGCATGACGCGCGGCGCGCCGCCGGTGGTCGTCGTCACATGGAAGCGGTCCTGCGCCAGCCTGCCGACGACGCCGTCGTCATAGATGAAGCCGTCCTCGCGCAGCATGATGCCGTAGCGGCAGCGGCCGGGCTCCAGCTTCTCCCACGGATTGGTGTAGAGCAGCTCCATGAATTTCGCCGCATCCGGCCCGACCACCTCGATCTTGCCGAGCGTCGAAGCGTCGAACAACCCCGCCGTCTTGCGTACCGTCACGCATTCGCGGTTGACGGCGGCGTGCATGTCCTCGCCGGCCTTGGGGAAATACCAGGCGCGCTTCCACTGGCCGACATCCTCGAACACAGCACCATGGGCAGATGCCCAGCCATGTGTCGCGGTCCGACGTGTCGGATCGAACAAGGCGCCGCGAGCGTGTCCGACGATCGAGCCGAAAGTCACCGGCGTATAGGGAGCGCGGAAGGTGGTGAGGCCGACCTGCGGGATCGGCTTGTCGAGCACCTCGGCGGCGATGGCCAGACCGTGCATGTTGGAGGTCTTGCCCTGGTCGGTCGCCATGCCGTTGGTGGTGAAGCGCTTGACGTGCTCGATCGAATGCATGCCCTCATGCACCGCCTGGCGAATGTCCTTGGCGGTGACGTCGTTCTGGAAATCGACGAAGGCCTTGACCGTGGTGCCCGGTCCGGCGCCGGGGGCGGCGCCCAGCATGCCGCGCGACCAGCTCTCGCCGGCATCGACCTTCGGCTTGGCGCCCTTGCCCGCCTTGACACTGGAATCCTTGCCGCCGGCCTCCTTCGCCGCCTTGGCACCCGCCGCGTAGGCCTCGTCGACCGTGGCGTCCAGGCCGTCCGTGCCGTTGCAGGCGCCGACCGACACGCAGTCCTGCGCGTGGGTTCCCGGCACGAAGCGCCGCGTCTCCTCGTTGAAGGCGACCTTGCCGCGCGACTGTGAGAAGAGGTGCACCGACGGCGTCCAGCCGGCGGACATCAGGATGGCGTCGACCGGGATGGTGCGCCCGCCGCCGCCGTTCTTCGGCTGCACGGTCATCGACGAGACACGCAGCTTGCCGCCGGCGCTGACCACGGCGCGACCGAAATTGATCTCGATGCCGAGGCCCCTCGCCTCATCGATCACCGCCCCCGACGGATTGTCGCGCAGGTCGACGATCGCAGCGATATTGACGCCGGCTTTCTTCAGGTCGATCGCAGCCGCGTAAGCCGAGTCGTTGGCCGTGTAGACGCCGACATTCCTGCCGACCGCGACGCCGTAGTGGTTGAGGTAAGTGCGTGCGGCGGACGCCAGCATGACGCCCGGCCGATCGTTGTTGGCGAACACCATGTGCCGCTCGATGGCGCCGGTCGCCAGCACCACGCGCTTGGCGCGGACCTGCCACAGGCGCTCGCGCGCAAGCTCCTTGCCCGGATTCTTGAGATGGTCGCTGACCCGTTCGACCAGGCCGACGAAGTTCTGCGCGTAATACCCAAAAGCGGTTGTGCGCGAGAGCACGCGGACATTGTCCATGGCCTTGAGCCTGGCGATCGCGGCTTGCGCCCAGGCAAAGCCGTTCTCGCCGTCGATCCTGGCGCCGCTCTCAAAACGCAGGCTGCCGCCGAATTCGGCCTGCTCGTCGGCAAGGATCACCCGCACGCCGGTTTCGGCAGCGGCAAGCGCCGCTGCGATACCGGCGGCGCCGCCGCCCAGCACCAGCACGTCGCAATGCGCATAGCGCGCCGCATAGTGGTCCGGGTCCGGCCGGTCCGGAGAAACGCCGAGGCCGGCGGCCGAGCGGATCTGCGGCTCGTAGAGGTTCTTCCAGGCCGACTTCGGCCACATGAAGGTCTTGTAGTAGAAGCCTGCCGAGAACATCGGCGAGGCAAGGTCGTTGACCGCGCCGACGTCGAAGGCGAGCGACGGCCAGCGGTTCTGCGAACGGGCAGTGAGCCCGTCATAGAGCTCCTGCACGGTTGCCCGCACATTCGGCGTCTTGCGCGCGTCGTCGCGCACGATCTGCACCAGCGCGTTGGGCTC
Organism: Mesorhizobium sp. ORS 3324; assembly: GCA_000824825.2. Classification (GTDB taxonomy): domain Bacteria; phylum Pseudomonadota; class Alphaproteobacteria; order Rhizobiales; family Rhizobiaceae; genus Mesorhizobium. Next base: position 224,503 of record LM655170.1, on the reverse strand, counting down.
TTCCGCGCCGGCCGACAGGAAGCCGCGCGGCCGGTGGTATTTGAAGGAACGGCCAACCAGATGCACGCCGTTGGCGAGCAGCGCGGAAGCCAGCGTGTCGCCATCTATGCCCGTATAGGACTTATCGTCGAAGCTGAACGAGGCGGTCTTCGCCTGGCTGAGGCGCCCGGCGCCGGGAATGCGGAAGGCGGCGTTCATTTCGAGGCTCCAGGCAGCTTCGCGGGCTTCGGCTCGCCGGCCTTGTAGGTCATGACGAACTTGTCGGTGACGGTGTCGCGCACGGCGTTGAAGAAGCGCGCGCAGCCATGGATATGCCGCCAGCGCTCATAGATGACGCCTTTTGGATTCGAACGGATGAAGAAGAATTTTTCGAAATCGTCGTCGCTCTCGCCGGCGATGTTGGTCGGGCGCGCGATATGCGCCTCGCCGGCATTGCGGAATTCGAGTTCCGGGCGCTCTTCCTCGCAATAGGGACAGCGGATAAGAAGCATTTTAGGTCGATCCTACAATTCGCCATGGCCGACGCGGGCGCCGGCCGGTTGATCGCAAAGCCTCAGGCCAAAAATCAGCATCAGTGCGCCACCGCCGCGGCAGCCGCCTCGTCGATTAGACGGCCGGTGCGGAAGCGCTCGAGGGTGAAGGGGGCGTTGATCGGGTGCGGGTCGTCCTTGGCGATGGTGTGGGCAAAGACGTTGCCGGAACCCGGTGTCGCCTTGAAGCCGCCCGTGCCCCAGCCGCAATTGACATAGAGGCCCTTGACCGGCGTCTTCGCCAGGATCGGCGACCGATCCGGCGTCACGTCGACGATGCCACCCCACGAGCGCAGCATCTTCATGCGGGTGAAGATCGGGAACATCTCGCAGATGGCGTCGAGCGTGTGCTGCAGGATGTGCAGCCCGCCGGTCTGCGAATAGGAGATATACTGGTCGGTGCCGGCGCCGATCACCAGCTCGCCCTTGTCCGACTGCGAGATATAGGCGTGCACCGTGTTCGACATTATCACGCACGGCACCACGGGCTTGACCGGCTCCGAGACCAGCGCCTGCAGCGGATAGCTCTCGAGCGGCATGCGCACGCCGGCCATATCCATGATGACCGACGAATGGCCGGCAGCGACGACGCCGACCTTCTTGGCGCCGATGAAGCCGCGCGTCGTCTCGACGCCGGTGACCGCGCCGTTGGCCGCGCGCTTGATGCCGGTGACCTCGCAGTTCTGGATGATGTGGACGCCGCGCGCCGAGGCGCCGCGCGCATAACCCCAGGCGACCGCGTCGTGCCGCGCCGTGCCGCCGCGCCGCTGCAGCGCCGCGCCCATCACCGGATAGCGCGCGTCCTTGGAAATATTGAGTGGCGGGCAGAATTCCTTTGCCTGCTCTGGCGTCAGCCATTCATTGTCGATGCCGTTGAGCCGGTTGGCATGGATGTGGCGCTTGAACACCTGGACGTCATGCACATTGTGGGCGAGCATCATGACGCCGCGCGCCGAATACATGACGTTGTAGTTGAGTTCCTGGGAGAGCCCATCCCACAGCTTCAGCGCATGGTCGTAGATGCCCGCGCTCTCGTCATAGAGATAGTTGGAGCGGATGATGGTGGTGTTGCGGCCGGTGTTGCCGCCGCCCAGCCAGCCCTTCTCCAGCACCGCGACATTGGTAATGCCGTGCTCGGCGGCTAGATAATAGGCCGTCGCCAGGCCGTGGCCGCCGGCGCCGACGATGATGACGTCGTATTCCTTCTTCGGCTCGGGCGAGGTCCACTGCTCTTCCCAGCCCTTGTGGCCGCGCATCGCCTCGCGGGCAATGGCGAATACCGAATATTTCTTCACGTTATAGCCTCGCGCCAAAAATCGCGGATGTCGTCCGCCCGTCACGCGAGGTGTATCACTAGCGAAACCGTGCTGCCATCCTTGCGCTGTTTGCGACGGCGCTTGCCGTTTTGCGCCGCAGCTGCGCGGCACCTACCTGACTACGCGCAATCCGATCGGCAATGCAGCTTTCGGGTGGCCGCGACCATCCTCATTTGCGATCCAAGCATCCGACCGCCGGAAGCCCGGCACAGAGGAAGGATGAGGAAAAATGTTCGCGCTCACCAACAAAGTCGCCATCGTCACCGGCGCCAGCTCCGGCATCGGCCGCGCCACCGCCAGGCTGTTTGCCGGGCAGGGCGCCAGCCTCGTCGTCGCGGCGCGCCGCCAGGCTGAGCTCGACGCGCTCGTCAACGAAATCGAGGAAGCCGGCGGCAGCGCAGTGGCACTAGCCGGCGACGTCCGGGACGAAGCCTATGCGAAGGCCCTGGTCGAGCTTGCGGTCGAAAGGTTCGGCGGCCTCGACGTCGCTTTCAACAATGCCGGCGCCGTCGGCGTCATGGCGCCGGTTCCCGATATGGCGCCGGCGGCCTGGCGGGAGACGATGGACACCAACCTGACCAGCGCCTATCTCGCCGCGCGGCATCAGATACCGGCGATGCTGGAGCGCGGCGGCGGGTCGCTGATCTTCACCTCGAGCTTCGTCGGCTACACTGCCGGCATGCCCGGCATGGCGGCCTATGCCGCGGCCAAAGCGGGCCTGATCGGGCTGACGCAGGTGCTGGCCGCCGAGTACGGTCCGAAGGGGCTGCGCGTCAATGCGCTGCTGCCGGGCGGAACGGACACGCCCGGCGCCACGACCACGACGCCGGAAGCCCGCGCCTTCGTCGAAGGTATCCACGCTTTGAAGCGCATGGCCCGACCGGAGGAGATCGCCCGTTCGGCGCTCTACCTCGCCTCGGAAGCTTCCAGCTTCACCACCGGCACGGCGCTGTTTGCCGATGGCGGGGCATCTATCAACCGGACGTGATCCATTCGGCCGTCGACAAGTCATGCTCATCCGCTGAAATATCTCGAACGGCCTTGCGTTCCGGTCCGATTTGACGGTTTGGTTTCCCGTCGAAAAACCGGACCGGACCGATGCTGCTGATCAGAACTTATGTCGCCCAGAGCGCCATCGAAGGCGTCGGCGTTTTCGCCGCCGAACCGGTCAGGAAGGGCGCCTCGATCTGGCGGCTCGAACCGGATTTCGACCGGCTGATCCCGATGGAGAAATACGAGGCGGCGCCCCCGCATCTAAGGGAACTGCTCGACCGCTACGCCTATCCAAGCCCGGACAAGCCCGGCTTCATGGTCTATGAGGTCGACAATGGCCGCTTCATGAACCATTCCGAACGGCCGAACACCGATTTCTCGCAATATGGCGGCGCCACCGCCGTCCGCGACATTGCCGCCGGCGAGGAAATCACCTGCGACTATGGCGAGTTTTTCGAGGATTTCGCCCGCCTCCACATGATGACGGCCTAAGGCCAGGACCGGCGAGGCGCGGCGCTCCGCTTTTTGATCGCTGTTTCCCGCAATCAACGGTGGACAGCACGGCCCGATTCTGCTATCAGCCGGCACAATTCGCGGTGCAGGTTCACTGCGGAGGCTAGCGGCTATGGCCGTTTGCCTGATGATTTCAAACCCGAAGACAGGATTGCACGTGCAGGTACTCGTCCGCGATAACAACGTTGATCAGGCGCTTCGCGCGCTGAAGAAGAAGATGCAGCGCGAAGGTATTTTCCGCGAAATGAAGATGCGCGGTCACTACGAGAAGCCGTCCGAGAAGCGTGCCCGCGAGAAGGCGGAAGCCGTCCGCCGCGCCCGCAAGCTGGCTCGCAAGCGCGCCCAGCGCGAAGGCCTGCTGCCGATGACCCCGCGCCCGGCTCCGGCTGGTGCTGCCGGCGCATCGCGTTCGCCGCGCTGATAACGCCAATTTTTCGTCCTTTTCGAAGGATACCGAGGGTGGCGCGATGCGGAATCGCCGCCACCCTTTCGTTTATGCATTCGAGCCGGTTCGGAGAGGGAACGGACCTGACGGCGCGGCGCCAGTGAGGGACCAAGAAAGATGAACGCAATTACCGTGGAGCGCAGAACCGCCTTTCGCGGCTTCGCCCTGACGGCGGCCCTGCTTTCGGGCCTGACGCTTGCAGCATGCCAGACGACCCCGACTGGCGAATTCAACAACATCGACAAGGCGCAAGGGTCGAGCGAGAACATCTCGTCGCTGACGGCCGTCATCCAGCGCAATCCGCAGGATCCCGAGGGCTACAATGTGCGCGGCTCGGCCTATGGCCGCGGCGGCCAGTACCAGGCGGCGCTGAAGGACTTCGACACCGCCATCCAGCTCAATCCGAATTTCTACCAGGCTTATTCGAACCGCGCGCTGATCCAGCGCTTCCTCGGCAACCAGCAAGCAGCGCTCGCCGACTACAACCGTTCGATCCAGATCAACGCGAATTACGACGCTGCCTATATCGGCCGCGGCAACCTCTATCGCAAGGCTGGCCGCGTCAACGACGCCTTCAACGATTTCCAGAAGGCGATCCAGCTCGACACGACCGACGCGCGCGCCTACCACAATCGCGGCCTGATCTATCAGAGCCAGGGCCAGCACAAGTTCGCCATCGAGGACTTCTCGACCGCGATCTCGCTGGCGCCGGACGCCGCCGAGCCCTACAACGGCCGCGGCCTGTCTTATCTCGCCACGAACGACGAGGACAACGCCTTCTCCGACTTCAACATGGCCATCAAGCTCGACCCCAAGAATGCCGAAGCTTGGGCCAACCAGGCGCTGATCTACGAAAAGCGCGGCGACAAGGCGAAGGCGGCCAAGTCCTATCGGGAGGCCATCCGCCTCGACCCGACCTACCAGCCCGCCAAGGACGGCCTGTCCCGCACCGGCAGCAACGCCAGCTGATCGGAGGCCGGCGCCGGCCGACGCATGTTCGCCACACGCCCGGCCATCACACTGGCGATGGTTCTGTTTGGCAGTGTTGCGGTACTGAGACACCTATAGCGATCCGTTAACCTCCGAGGGTAATGCCTTAACGCTTGCCATGCTCGCGCCAAGTTTTCGGCGGAACGCTCGACGCACCTCGACCGTTTAATCGGGGCCAATTCTTGCGAAAGGTCCTTTCCAATGATCAAAACGCTTGCCTGTGCCGCCGCCGCGCTTGCCGCTACGATCCTCGCTTCTCCAGTCAGCGCCGGCACGCTCCGGCTCGGCACGCTCGATTGCTCCATCGATGGGGGCACCGGCTATATCATCTCGTCAAACAAGGGCGTTTCCTGCGTCTTCCGGCCCTCTCATCACGGGCCGGCCGAGATTTACACCGGGATGATCTCCAAGCTCGGCGTCGATGTCGGCAAGACGCATCAGGGCCAGCTCGTCTGGGCGGTTCTGGCCGCTACCCCCGGTCATGACGCGGGGGACCTTGCCGGCAGCTATTACGGTGTCAATGCCGAGGCGAGCGTCGTCACGGGCGGCGGCGCCAACGTCCTGGTCGGCGGATGGAACAGCGCCTTCATGCTGGAGCCGCTGAGCGTCCAGGCGCAGACCGGTGTCAACCTGGCCGTCACCGTCGCCTCGCTGGACCTCGTCCACTCCTATAAGTGAAGCTTCGGCTCCAAAAGCCTTCGCGTTGCAATCGGCCCGGAACGCCTGTTCCGGGCCGATTGCTTTTGGCAGCCGGATGGTCCCGGCGCGACCGGGCTCTACCCACAACGGAATCCGCGAAAAAGCCTCTTGAGCTCAACTGCGCTTGAGGTTCTACAAGCCCTGCCGAACTGGATCTGGCGCTTCCTTCGAAAGCGAATGAGGCTGCCGTTGGCAAGCAGGAGATCGACGTGACGGCAGCAGGCGGCGACAGGGCGGTCGGCAAGAAGGTGGCCGACAGCAGAGTTGATTGGCGGGCGCTGTGGGCAAGCGGCGACCTGGCGCGTTTCTGCTTCATCAGCCTCAGCATCCTGCTGCATGCCACCAATGAGACGATGGTGGCGACGATCATGCCGGCCATGGTCGGCGACCTGGCGGGCGTGCAGCTTGTTGGCTGGTCGCTGGCGATCTACGAGCTCGGCGCCATCGTCGCGGGCGCTGCCGCCGGCCGCCTGGTGAGTTATGTCGCGCTGCGCTCCAACATGATGGTCGCCGCCCTGCTCTACGCGGCCGGCGCGCTGATCTGCGCCACGGCGCCTTCGATGCCGTTCTTCCTCGCAGGACGCCTGGTCGAGGGGCTCGGCGGCGGCGCGCTCGTGTCGCTCTCCTTCGTTTCGGTCGAGCGGCTCTTTGCGCGCAACATCTGGCCGCAGCTCTTCGGCATCATGTCGGCGATCTGGGGCGTCGCCGCTTTCAGCGGACCGATGCTCGGCGCGATCATGACCGAGTTCCTGTCGTGGCGCTGGGCCTTCGGCGTCTTTACGTTCGGCGGCGCGGCGATGGCGCTGGCGAGCTTTATCGTGCTCGACACGCCGGAGGCGACGAGGCCGCAGGCAGGCAGCGGCACGGCGCCGCCCTTCCCCTATCCGGCGCTCGCCTGCCTCGCCATCAGCGTCGTGCTGATCGCCGCCGCCGGCATCGACATTGCCCTCATCCGTTCGTCGCTGCTGCTGGCCTTCGGCCTGATTGGCCTGGCGCTGTTCTTCCGCGTCGATGCTTTGAGGCCGCGCTCGCGCCTCTTCCCGTCACCTTTGTTTTCGTGGCGCTCGCCGCTCGGCAGCGGCATGACCATGGTTGCGGCCTTCTCCGTGGCCACCTGCACCTTCACCATCTACGGGCCGCTGCTCCTGACCACACTGCACGGCATTCCGATCCTGACGACCGGCTACATCATCGCCGCCGAATCGATCGCCTGGTCGATCCTGTCGATCCTTGTCGCCAACGCGCCCCTGGAGCGTGAAAGGCTGATCATCGTCATCGGCGCGCTGATGATCGCCTCCGGCCTCGCCGGCTTTGCCTACACCATCCCGTCAGGCTCGATCCCGCTGATCTTGCTCTGCGCCCTGCTTCAGGGCGGCGGCTTTGGCGTCTGCTGGCCGTTCCTGACGCGCGTCATCGTCGCTTCGGCCCGCGACGGCGAGCAGACGATCGCCTCTGCCGCCGTGCCGACCATGCAGCGCATCGGCTACGCGGTGGGCGCCGCCCTTGCCGGCATCGTCGCCAACGCCAGCGGCTTTTCGGAGGGCCTGAACCGCGAGGCGGCCGCGGGCGTCGCCGGCTGGCTGTTCCTCGCCTTCGTGCCGCTTGGGATCCTCGGCTGCATCGCCGCGCTGCGGATCGCGCTGCCGGCCATGCGGCCCCAGGCAGCGGCCGGCTAGACGACGGTTGCCTGCAGCCGCTCGGCGATCAGAGCGGCGAGCCGCGTCGCGACCTCGTCCTTGCCCATCTCCGGCCACTCCTCGACGCCGGACTTGGAGACGATGCGCACCTTGTTGCGTTCGCCGCCCATCACGCCCGACGGGCCGATGCCGCTCGCATGCGAGACGTCGTTGGCGACGATGAAATCCGCGCCCTTCTTCCTGAGCTTGGCCTCGGCATTGCCGATGAGGTCCTGCGTCTCGGCGGCAAAGCCGACGACAAGAGCTGGCCTTTGCGCATGATGGCCGACGCCGGCCAGGATGTCGGGATTCTCGACCATCTTGAGCGAAGGCGGCCCCTTCCCCGCCACCTTCTTGATCTTTTCGCCGGCGGCGTTCGCCGTGCGCCAGTCGGCGACGGCGGCGACGAAGACCGCCGCGTCCGCCGGCAAAAGGCCCTCGACCGCGTCCTTCATTTCGGCTGCGGTTTCGACATGGATGGTCTTGACCCCGGCCGGGTCGGCAATATTGACCGGACCGGACACCAGCCGGACATCGGCGCCGAGCTTGGCCAGCGCCGCCGCGATCGCATGGCCCTGCTTGCCGGACGAGCGGTTGGCGATGTAGCGAACCGGGTCGATCGGCTCATGCGTCGGCCCGGAGGTGACGATGATCCTGCGGCCGGCGAGCGGCTTCGGCCTCTCGTCGAGCATGGCCTCGATCGCGGTCACGATGTCCAGCGGCTCGGCCATCCGGCCTTCGCCGGCCTCGTTGCTCTCCGCCATCTCGCCCTTGGCCGGGCCGACAAAGGCGATGCCGTCCTTCTGCAGCGTCGCCCGGTTGCGCCGCGTCGCCGGATGCGACCACATTTTCGGATTCATCGCCGGCGCCATCAGCACCTTCTTGTCGGTGGCCAAAAGAACCGTCGAGGCGAGGTCGTTGGCATGGCCGTTGGCGAGCTTCGCCATCAGGTCGGCGGTGGCCGGCGCGACGACAAGAAGATCGGCTTCGCGCGACAGCCTTATGTGGCCGACATCATGCTCGTCATTGCGGTCGAACAGTTCGGTGAAGACATGGTCGGCCGAAAGCGCACCAACGGACAACGTCGTGACGAATTCCTGCGCCGCCGCAGTCATTACGACGCGGACCGAAGCGCCCCGCTCGCGCAGGCGGCGGATGAGGTCGAGCGACTTGTAGGCGGCGATACCGCCACCAATGATCGTCAGGATGCGCTTGCCGGAGAGAGTGCCTCGAATTGACGGCTTGCTGGCTACGGCAGTGATTGGCGTTGCTTCCTGGCCGGAACCCGTCAGCGCGCGCAGCGTCTTCTCGATCTCGTCGATGCGGTCGGTTTGGCCGATCCGGCCCTCCACAGCGGCCCGGATCATCATCCGCGCCTGCTCCTCCATCGAGCAGCCATTTTCAGCCGCCAACTGCCGAAGCAGATCCTTGACCTCATCGTCCAGGTTGCGGATCGTGATGCTGGCCATGTGATTGCACTCACCCTCAACGCTCTGCTTGCAATGCTAGCAATGCAATCAGTTGAGGGCAAGGCTACTTGGGTCGTCAGAAAATCCGCCAGGCTATATAAAGCAGCGTCAGCGCGATCACCCAGAGCGCCACGCGGCCGGAGCGAGTGTGGCGCGCCTCGGCCTTGCCGATCGCCCGTGCGGTCGCCTCGTCGAAGCGCAGGCCGTGCTCGGCCATCAGGTCGATCTCGCGCGACAGCCGCTCTGCACGGACGGCAATATCCGGCGCCTGCCGTGCCAGTGACACCAGGGCTTTGCCGGCGTCGCGCGCGTCGGTGAGCATGCCGCGCGGACCGAGATTGCCGGCGATCCAGTCGCTGACAACGGGTTCCGAGGTCTTCCACATGTTGAAGGCAGGATCGAGCGTCCGGGCGACGCCTTCGACCACGACCATGGTCTTTTGCAAGAGCACAAGTTCGGTCCGCGTCGCCATGTCGAAGAGGTCGGTGACCTCGAACAACAGCGTCAGCAGCTTGGCCATCGAGATCGTGTCGGCCGACTGGCCATGGATCGGCTCGCCGATGGCCCGGATCGCCTGCGCGAAGGCCGAGACATTGTGCTGGCGCGGCACATAGCCGGCCTCGAAATGCACCTCGGCGACGCGGTGATAGTCGCGCACGATGAAGCCGTAGAGGATCTCGGCGAGGAAGCGCCGCTCCTTCTTGCCGAGACGCCCGGCAATGCCGAGATCGACGGCAACGATGGTGCCGTCCGGCTCGACGAACAGGTTGCCCGGATGCATGTCGGCATGGAAGAAGCCGTCGCGCAGCGTGTGCCTGAGGAACGACTGGATCAGATTGGCGGCAATCGCCTTGAGGTCGTGGCCGGCGGCGGCAAGGCCGGCTAGATCGTTCATCTTGATGCCGTCGATCCACTCCATGGTGATCACGTCGCGGCCGGTCCGTTCCCAGTCGACCGCGGGCACGCGAAAGCCCGGATCGCCCTTCGTGTTTTCAGCGAGCTCGGAAAACGCGGCCGCCTCGAGCCGCATGTCCATTTCGACCTTGGTGGTCTGCGCCAGCGTCTGGGTGACCTCGATCGGCCGCAGGCGGCGCGACGACGGGATGTACTTCTCCTGCAGGCGCGCGGCGAGGAAATAGCTTTCGAGATCCTGGAAGAAATGATGCCGCACCCCTGGCCGGATGACCTTTACCGCCACGCGCGAAGCTCTCCCGTCGCGAAGGACTTCGGCGCCGTGCACCTGGGCGATCGAGGCTGCCGCCACCGGATCGCCGAAGCTTGCGTAGAGATCGTCGATCTTGCGCCCGAGCGAGGCTTCGATCGCCGCGATCGCCTCGGCCTTCGGGAAGGTGTGCATCTTGTCCTGCAGCAGCGCGAGGTCGACCGCCATGTCGTTGCCGACGACGTCGGGCCGTGTCGCCAGGAACTGGCCGAGCTTCACGTAGGATGGACCGAGCCGCACCACCGCCTTCGCCAGCCGGTCGCCGCGCTCATAGGTTCGCGCCCGGCGGCGCGTCAGCAGCCGTGCCAGCTGCCAGCCGAGCTTCGGCATGCCGGATAGCTCCTCCCCCGGCAGCGCCGCGACGACGCCCTCGCGGACCAGCACCCAGCCGGCCCTGACGAGCCGAAAGGCGGCGCCGACGCTGCTCATCGCCCAGCCTGCCTCAAGGGTCCCTGCCTCAAAGCTTCCAGCCCGAATGGAGCGCTGCGATGCCCCCCGAATAGTTGCGGAAAGTGACGCGATCGAAGCCAGCCCGCGCGATCATCGCCGCGAAATTCTGCTGGTTGGGGAATTTGCGAATCGATTCGACCAGATAGGAATAGGGCTCGCCGTCGCCGGTCACTACCTTGCCGATCCTCGGGATGGCATTGAAGGACCAGGCTTCGTAGACTCTGTCGAGCAGCGGCATGTCGACCTCGGAAAACTCGAGGCAGAGGAAGCGCCCGCCGCGCTTCAGCACGCGAAAGGCTTCGCTGAGCGCCACATCGATGCGCGGCACGTTGCGGATGCCGAACGCGATCGTATAGGCGTCGAACGTATCGTCATCGAAGGGCAGCGCCTCGGCATTGGCCTCGACGAAGTCGGTGTTTGCCGAAAGGCCCTGCTTCTCGGCGCGGTCGCGGCCGACGGCAAGCATGGAGCCGTTGATATCGAGCACGGTGGCATGCGCGTGGCGGTGGCTGGCCTCGACGATGCGAAAGGCGATGTCGCCAGTACCGCCGGCAACGTCGAGCACCTTCCAGCCCGGTCGCTTCGGCGGATTGAGCCAGGCGACCATCGCGTCCTTCCACAGCCGGTGCAGCCCGCCCGACATCAGATCGTTCATGATGTCGTAACGATTGGCCACCTTGTGGAAGACATCGTTGACGAGGGACTGCTTGTCGCCTGCCCCTACCTTCCTGAAACCATAGGAAGTTTCCATACCGCCCGCGGCCGTTGTTCTCTCAACTGACATTATTGTGATCCGCCATAAAACCGGCGGGACCATAGCCGATCGATGGGGCCGACGCTATTGTCCGAAGCGCGGTTTTCAGCCGCGCCTTCGAGACGGGTTCGGGCAGGGTCTCGCATGATTTTCCGCCCGCAGTCCAAGCGGGAACAGAATACCGGACGGATGACCGCATGATCTTGAAAGCCGAATTGCACTGCCACATCGAAGGGGCAGCGGCGCCCGACCTTGTCGTCAGCCAGGCGCGCAAATACGGCAAGGATCCCTCGCCCTACATCCAGGACGGCTCCTTCGTCTGGCACGATTTCTCCTCCTTCCTCGCGGCTTACGACTTTGCCTCCGACCTGTTTCGCACGGAGGAGGATTACGCCCGCCTGACCGATCATTATCTCACCAGCCTCGCCCGCGACGGCGCGATCTATTCCGAGATCTTCACCTCGCCCGACCACGCCAGGAAGGCCGGCCTCTCGCCCAAGGCCTATACGGATGCGCTGGGCGAAGGCATGGCCCGCGCCAAGGCAAGGACCGGCATCGAGGGGCGCATGATCGTCACCGGCGTGCGCCATGTCGGCGTCGAGGCGATCGAGCAGGCGGCGCGTTTCGCGGCGCGCTGCGGCCATCCGCTGGTCACCGGCTTCGGCGTTGCCGGCGACGAGCGGATCGGCGATTTCGAGGATTATGTGCGGGCCTTCGAGATCGCCCGCGAGGCGGGCCTCGGCATCACCATCCACGCCGGCGAGCTGATGGGCTGGGAAAGTGTCAAGGCAGCGCTCGACCACATCCGCCCCTCCCGCATCGGCCATGGCGTACGCGCCATCGAAAACCCCGATCTCGTGCGCCGCATCGCCGCCGAGGGCGTGGTGCTGGAATGCTGCCCCGGCTCCAACATCGCGCTCAAGGTTTTCGCAAGCTTTGCCGAGCACCCCTTTCCGGCATTGCGCGCCGCCGGCTGCAAGGTGACGCTCAATTCCGACGACCCGCCCTATTTCTGGACCTCGCTGAAGCGCGAATACGACATCGCCGCCGAGTATTTTTCGATGGACGACAAGGCGCTTAACGCCGTCACCAGAACGGCCATCGAGGCGGCCTTCGTCGACCGCAAGACCAAGGCAACGCTGTTGAGCCGGCTCGACGCCAAAGGCCGGTGAATGGTGAATGGTTTGCCGACGCTTCGGCCTGTCAATGGCAATCATCGACCTATCCGGACTCGCAAACCCGCTTACTATTCACTATTCACTATTCACCATTGACCATTCACGATTCACGGGAGCAGACCATGCAGGGCGTCACCGTCGTCGACCACCCACTCGTCCAGCACAAGCTTACCATCATGCGCAAGAAGGAGACCTCGACCGCAGGCTTCCGCCGGCTGCTGCGCGAGATCTCGCTGCTCCTGGGTTATGAGGTCACCCGCAACCTCGAGCTCACCACCACCACCATCGAGACCCCGATCGAGGAGATGGAAGCGCCGACGCTGGAGGGCAAGAAGCTGGTTTTCGCCTCCGTGCTGCGCGCCGGCAACGGCCTTCTCGAAGGCCTGCTCGACCTGGTGCCGGCGGCGCGCGTGGCCCATATCGGCCTCTACCGCGACCACGAGACGCTGGAGGCGATCGAGTATTTCTTCAAGGCGCCGAGCGACCTCGCCGACCGGCTGGTGATCGTCGTCGACCCGATGCTGGCGACGGCGAATTCGGCGATTGCCGCGATCGACAAGCTGAAGGGGCGCGGCGCCACCAACATCCGCTTCCTCTGCCTGCTCGCGGCACCCGAGGGCATCGAGCGCTTCATCAAGGCGCATCCGGATGTCCCGATCTTCACCGCCTCGATCGACCGCCAGCTGAACGACAAGGGCTACATCATGCCCGGCCTCGGCGACGCCGGCGACCGCATGTACGGGACAAAATGAGCAAATTTCTTCACCGCTCGTTTACGCAACAACGCGCTTCTGCCGCGCGTTAAAGCTGAAAACACCATGTCGGCTTAAGGATGAGGCCTTCACGAAGGTCGATCCATGCTGCGCAAGCTGCTCATCCTTGGCGTCTTTGCCGGAACCTCGGCATCGATCCCGATCGTCTATCAGTCGAACCCGCAGATGCTCGACAGCCTGCTGAAATCGGCGGTCGCCGCCAGGCCGGCAACGCCGGAGCCGGACGTCAAGCTCGCCTCGGTTCCAGCCAAGCCGGCGGCGCCGATGCTGCTCGGCCGCCAGGTGCTGCTCAATGCCGACGAGCGTGGCCACTTCACCTCCGCATTCAAGCTCAACGGCCGCCAGATCGACGGCATGATCGACACCGGCGCGACGCTGGTCGCCATCAACACCTCGACGGCGCGCCGCATCGGCATCTCGCTCGACCCGTCGGATTTCAATCAGCAGGTGAACACAGCGAACGGCGCCATCAAGGCTGCGGTGGTGACAGTCGACCGCCTGCAGATCGGCAAGATCTCGGTCGACAATATCCAGGCGGTGGTGCTCGACGACCGCGCGCTGCAAACCAACCTGATCGGCATGAGCTTCCTGCAGCGGCTGCAGAAATACCAGGTCCAGAACGGCGCGCTGCTGCTGGTACAGTAGGCGCGCTCTTATAGCGGCAGTATTCGCCTGAGCACCGTCTTTTCGGCGGGCGGCTTCGAGTCGCCAATCGTGTAGGCGGCACGCACCGCCATGGCGGCAGCCTCGGCGTCCGCCTCGGTCCGCGCATGGACCAGCGCCAGCGCCTCGCCAGCCCTAACCTCCGCGCCGATCGGCAGGAGCCTGGTAAGGCCGACGGCATGATCTATCCTGTCGTCCGGACGCGTGCGCCCGCCGCCCAGCGCAACGACGGCGAGCCCGATGTCGCGCGTCGCGATGCCTGTGACAAAGCCGTCTTCGGCCGTTTCCACTGCCAGTTCGACCGGCGCCTTCGGCAGATATTTTTCAGGGTTTTCGACGAAATCGGCGGGGCCGCCGAGCGCCGTTACCATCCGCGCAAAAACCGCCGCCGCGCGGCCGCCGGCAAGCGTCTCGGCGGCGCGCCTGATCCCGTCCTGATTGGACGAGACGAGCCCCGCCGACTGCAGCATTTCGGCAGCCAGCGCCAGCGTCACATCCTCCAGCCGCCGGTCGCGGAACCGGCCGGTGAGGAAGTCGACCGCGTTCTTCACCTCGACCGCATTGCCGGCGGCCGAGGCCAGCGGCTCGTTCATGCCGGTCACCAGCGCCGATGCCTTCAGCCCGGCGCCATTGGCGACCTCGACTAGGCTGTTCGCCAGCGCCACAGCATCGCGCGACTTCTCCATGAAGGCGCCGTTGCCGACCTTGACGTCGAGCACCAGCGAGTCCAAGCCCGCTGCAAGCTTCTTCGACAGGATCGAGGCGGTGATCAGCGGCACCGACTCGACCGTGCCCGTCACGTCGCGGATCGCATAGAGCCGGCGGTCGGCGGGCGCGAGATCGGCGGTCTGGCCAATGATGGCGCAGCCGGTTTCAAGCACCGTCTTTCGGAAGCGCGCCACATCCGGCTGGCTTGTATAGCCGGGGATGGCGTCCATCTTGTCGAGCGTGCCGCCGGTATGGCCAAGGCCGCGGCCGGAAATCATCGGCACATAGGCGCCGCAAGCGGCGACGATCGGCGCCAGCATCAGCGAGACGTTGTCGCCGACGCCGCCCGTCGAATGCTTGTCGGTCACAGGACCCGGCAGGTCGGACCAGTCGAGCACATCGCCGGAATCGCGCATCGCCAGCGTCAGCGCCACCGCTTCCTCGCGGCTCATGCCCCTGAGGAAAACGGCCATGGCGAAAGCGCCGATCTGGCCCTCCGAGAGCGTGCCGGCCGTTATCCCCTCGATGAAAGCCGCGATCTCTGGCGCCGAGAGCTTGTGGCCGTCACGCTTGCGCCGGATGATTTCCTGAGGGAGCATCAGTTTCCCGGCAAGCCGTCCTGGAAGACGCGCTGCAGGATCGTCGCCAGCCGCGCGCCGCCCATCGGCGCCATGTCCTTGGTTTCCTGGTGCGAGAGCTCCGCCCCGGTCATGCCAGCCGCCAGATTTGTGATGACCGAGCAGGCGGCGACCTTGAGGCCGAGGAAGCGTGCGAGGATCACCTCCGGCACCGTCGACATGCCCACGGCATTCGCGCCCATGATGCGCGCCATGCGGATCTCGGCCGGCGTCTCGAAGCAAGGGCCCGAGAACCACATATAGACGCCCTGGTGCAGGGCGGTGCCTGTGGCCTCGGCCGCTTTCTCGATCGCTTTGCGCAAGCCGGCATCGTAAGCCTCGGTGAGGCCGACGAAGCGGCGGTCGCTCGGCTCGCCGATCAGCGGGTTGGAACCGGAAAAGTTGATGTGGTCAGTGATCAGCATCACCGAGCCCGGTCCCATCTCCGCATCGACGGAGCCGGCGGCATTGGTGAGGATGAGATGCGAGATGCCAATGCCGGCAAGCACCTCCAGCGCCGGCCGCATCGCGGCGGCATTGCCGTGCTCGTAGTAGTGCGCGCGGCCGGACAGCATCAGCACCGGCGTGCCGGCGAAATAGCCGGCTACCACCTCGCCGGCATGACCGGATACACCGCTTCGCGGGAAGCCGGGCAGCTCGGCATAGGAGATGCGGCGGGCATCCTCGACCTGGTCGACAAGTCCGCCAAGGCCGGAGCCAAGCACAAGGGCTGCGGTCGGCGCCAGCCCGTCCAGCTTCTCGACAAGATGATCCAACGCTTCCTTCATTTCAGCCCGGTCCTCATTTCAGAACGTCGCCCCTGAAGCCGTAAGGCAGCATCTCGCCCATGGTGACTGTCTCAACCACGCCGGCGCTGTCGCAGAGATAGAGCTTGGTTTCCGGCCGGCAGAACTCCGCCAGCCGCTGCCGGCAGCCGCCGCAGGGCGTGCATTTGGCCATGCGCTCGGCGATCACCGCGATCTCGGTGATCTTGCCGCCGCCGCCCATGATGTAGTGGCCGAGCGCCGTGGTCTCGGCGCACCAGCCTTCGGGATATGACGCCACCTCGATATTGGCGCCGGTGAAGACGCGGCCGTCCTCGGTGCGCAGCGCCGCGCCCACCGGGAACTTCGAATAGGGCGCATAGGCTTTCGCCATCGCCGCCTTCGCCGCCTCGAACAGATCATGCGACAATTTCTTCTTCACTCTCACCATCGTGTTCAAAAGCCGGTTGCCGTCGAGGCCGGGCCGTCTCCGCTGTCCCGATCTCGGCGTTCCCCGATCTCAGCGTTCCTTCACGTAAGGCACACCGCCGGCGCGCGGCGGGATCGCCTTGCCGATGAAGCCGGCGAGCAGGATGACGGTGAGCACATAGGGCAGCGCCTGCATGAACTGCACCGGCACCTTGCCGACGATCGGCAGCGGCGTGCCCTGCAGTCGGATCGACAGCGCGTCGAGGAAGCCGAACAGCAGGCAGGCGAACATGGCGTTGACCGGTCTCCATTTGGCGAAGATCAGCGCAGCGAGCGCGATATAGCCCTTGCCCGCGGTCATGTCCTTCACGAAGCCGCCATTCTGCACCATCGACAGATAGGCGCCGGCGACACCGGTGAGGATCCCGGTGCAGATCAGCGCCCGGTAACGCAGCCAGGCGACCGAGATGCCGGCGGTGTCGACGGCGGCCGGATTCTCGCCGACCGCGCGCATCCTGAGGCCGAAGCGGGTGCGGAACAGCACCCACCAGGTGAACGGCACCATCGCGAAGGCGAAATAGACCAGGATCGAATGGCCGGAGATGAGCTCGGAATAGATCGGCCCGAGCAGCGGCACGTCCCTCAGCGCATCGGCGCCCGGCCAGACGATCGCTTCGAAACGCTCGCCGGGCTGCAGCGCCGGCGTGCGTCCGCCCTGCTGGAACCAGGCCTGGCCGAGGATGATGGTCGATCCGGCGGCGACGAAGTTGATGGCGACGCCGGAAACGATCTGGTTGCCGCGATGCGTGATCGAGGCGAAACCGTGCACCATGGCGAAGGCGACCGAGATCAGGATGGCCATGCCGAGGCCGATGAAGCCCGAATGGAAGACGGAGGCCGCGGCGGCGCCGGCGAAGGCGCCGACCAGCATCTTGCCTTCGAGGCCGATGTCGAAGATGCCGGCCCGCTCCGAGTAAAGGCCGGCAAGGCAGGCAAGCAGCAGCGGTACCGACAGGCGGATGGTCGAGTCCAGCACCTGGACGACGGCGTTGAAACTGTCCATCTCAGGCCCCCTTGCCCTTGACCGCTTCGATGCCGACCGCCTTCGGGCTGAACGAGGCGAACAGCGCCTGGATATACGGCCTGAACATGTGCTCCAGCGCGCCAGCGAAGAGGATGACCAATCCCTGGATGATGACGATCATGTCGCGGCTGATCGCAGGCATCTCGAAGGCGAGTTCTGCGCCGCCCTGATAGAGCATGCCGAAAAGGATCGCGGCGAGCACGATGCCCACGGGGTGCGAGCGTCCCATCAGCGCCACCGCGATGCCGACGAAGCCGGCGCCGGAGACGAAGTCGAGCGCGACATTGTGCTGGTCGCCCATCACCGGGTTGAGCGCCATCATGCCGGCCAGCGCTCCCGAAATGACCATGGCGATCAGGATGATGCGGGTTTCCGAAATGCCGGCATAGCGCGCCGCCTTCGGGCTGTGGCCATAGGTGCGCATCTCATAGCCGAGCTTGGTGCGCCAGATCAGCAGCCAGACGAGGAAGGCCATGACCAGCGCCAGGATGAAGCACACGTTGAGCGGCGCCGAGCGGATCTTGGCGCCGAACAATTCGATGATCCAGTTGAGCTTCGGCAGCTCGGCGCCCGGCAGGAAGTTGCGCGTCTGCGGCGCCATGGAGCCCGCCGGCTTCAGCACGTCGACCAGCGCATAGACCATGACGCTGGCGGCGATGAAGTTGAACATGATGGTGGTGATGACGATGTGCGAGCCGCGCCTGGCCTGCAGGTAGGCCGGGATCAGCGCCCACAATGCGCCCATGCCGGCCGCGGCGATGATCGCCAGCGGGAAAGTCAGCCACCACGGGAGGACGCTGTCGAAGGCGAGGCAGACGACGCCGATGCCGAGGCCGGCTATGTAGCCCTGCCCCTCGCCGCCGATGTTGAACAGCCCGCAATGGACGGCGACCGCCACCGAAAGCCCGCTGAAGATGAAGGTCGTGGCGTAGTACAGGGTGAACGCGATGCCCGTGCCGCGGCCGAAGGCGCCCTCGACCAGGATGACGGCGGCGCGGAACGGATTTTCGCCCACCAGCATGACAACGAAGCCTGCGACGATGAAGGCGACCGACAGATTGATCAGCGGGATCAGCCCGTAATCGGCCCAGGCGGGCAGCTTGGCGTAAGGCGTGCTCATTCGGCGGCCTCCTGGTGCTCGACGCCGGCCATCAAAAGGCCAAGCTCGCCTTCGGTCGCCTCCGGCCCGCGCTCGCCGACGATGCGGCCGGCAAACATCACCAGGATGCGGTCGGAGAGCGAGCGGATCTCGTCGAGCTCGACCGACACCACCAGAACCGCCTTGCCCTGGTCGCGCATGGCGATCAGCCGTTTGTGGATGAACTCGATGGCGCCGACATCGACGCCGCGCGTCGGCTGGCCGACGATCAGCACGCCGGGATCCTGCTCCATCTCCCGGGCCAGCACGATCTTCTGCTGGTTGCCGCCGGAGAAATTGGCCGTCTTCAGGCGCGGATTGCCGGGGCGGATGTCGTATTTCTCGATCTTGTCCTTCGCGTCGGCCACGATGGCATCGACGTTGAGGAACGGACCTTTCAAATAGCGCTCGTCGTCATGATAGCCGAGGATCGAATTCTCGCTCTCCTCGAAGGCGAGCACCAGCCCGACATGATGGCGGTCTTCCGGCACATGGGCCAGCCCGCGGTCGCGCAATTCGCCGGGGTCGGCCTTGCCCGTGAGGTCGACCGGCTTGCCTTCGAGCATGACCTCGCCCGAGACGGCGTGCCTGATGCCGGAAATCGCCTCGAGCAGCTCGGACTGGCCGTTGCCGGCGACGCCGGCGATGCCGACGATCTCGCCGCCGCGCACGTCGAAGGAGACATCGTCGACCATGGTGACGCCGCGTGAGTCCTTCACCGTCAGGTTCTTGACCGATAGCTTGATTGCGCCGGCTTTCGACTCGCCCTTCTCGACCCTGAGCAGCACGCGCCGGCCCACCATCAGCTCCGCCAGTTCACCGACCGTGGTTTCCTTCGTCACCCTGGTCGCCACCATGGTCCCCTGGCGCATGACCGAGACGGTGTCGGTGATGGCCATGATCTCGCGCAGCTTGTGGGTGATCAGCACCACCGTTTTTCCCTGCTCCTTCAATTGCTTGAGGATGCGGAACAGGTGGTCGGCCTCGGCCGGCGTCAAGACACCTGTCGGCTCGTCGAGGATCAGGATCTCGGCGCCGCGATAGAGCGCCTTGAGTATCTCGACGCGCTGCTGCAGGCCGACCGGCAGTTCCTCGATGATGGCGTCGGGATCGACCTCGAGCCCGTATTCGCGCTCCAGCCGCTCGAGCTCGGAGCGCGCCTTGGCGATGCTGCTCTTCAGGAGCGCGTCGGTCTCGGCGCCGAGGATGACGTTCTCCAGCACCGTGAAATTGTCGACCAGCATGAAGTGCTGGTGCACCATGCCGATGCCGAGCGCGATCGCGTCGTTGGAGGTGTTGATCGACACCGGCTTGCCGCCAACGCGGATTTCGCCGCTGTCGGCCTGGTAGAAGCCGTAGAGGATCGACATCAGCGTCGACTTGCCGGCGCCGTTCTCGCCGACGATGCCGTGGATGGTGCCGCGCGCCACTTCCAGGTTGATGTCGCGGTTGGCGCGCACCGCGCCAAAACTCTTGTTGATGCCTATAAGCTCGATTGCGGCTTGCGCCATGCAGCCTGTCCCACTCGTATTTTTTTATCGCTTGGTCAAAACGCCTAGCATGATGCCCCGCCCGTGCCAATTGGCCGGAACGGCATTCACTCTCGACAAATCCCCGCTTGCTTGTCAATTTCGAAGGTGGCCGAGAGCCTCACATTCACAGAACTCGGGTTTTGATGACCATGCCTGACGACCGGCTGACGAAACTGGAAATCCGCGCCGCCGAGCAGGAAAAGACGATCGAGGAACTGTCCGGCCAGATCGCCGAGCAGTGGAAGGTGATCGAGCACATGGAACGCAAGCTTGCCGCCCTGACCGACCGGTTCCTGGCGCTGGAGGAGCAGACCGCTCCCGATGTGCCGGTAACCAAGCCGCCGCATTGGTGAGCGGGCATTGGGGGCGAGCGAGCCCATGGGGGAGAACGGTCATGGCCAGTGAGGGAGACCGCATCGCAAGGGCCGGCGACTACGTCTTCGGCCTGATGGACGAACGGGAGCGCGCCCGTGCCGAGCGCGACCTTCAACTCGACCCCGCCTTTCGCGACGCGGTGCTGCGGCTTGCCGAGCGCGTGCGCGCCCTCGACCCTGCAGGGCCGTCGAACGCGGTCTCCGACGACCGTTGGAAGCTTGTGCAGCAGCGGCTTGCCGAACTGCCGCAGATGCGGCTTGCCGGATTGAGCGAGAGCGAGGCGCAGCCGCCGCCCGTCGTGATCAACAAGATCGAGCGCAAGCCCTATGGTGTCGGCCTGCATTCCCTTGGCGGTAGGCTCACCTTCGTCATCGCGCTTGCCCTCTTGGCGGCCTTCGCGCTGGGCTATCTCGCCGGCACGTTATAAAGATCGCGCCATCAGAAGCATCGGCCCGCCGTCCTGCTCGAAAGCCTCGACCAGCCGAGCGCTTCGTAGAAGGGACGCGCCTTCCAGGTGTAGAGATAGACCCTGTCGACGCCTGCCGATGCTGCATGGGCCTCGACGGCTTTGAGCAATGCGGCGCCGATGCCTCGGCCGCGGTGTGCTGTGTCGACGACAAGCCCGGCCAGCCACGGCGTCAGATTATGCGCCGGGTCGATCTCTTTGCGGACGAACAGGCAGCTTCCGATCGGCGAACCACCGAAGCGAGCGACGAAGGCCGCCTCGAATCCGTCGCCGGCGATCAGTCCGCGAAGCCCTGCCCTCTCTTCTTCGAGCGTCCGGGCCGTTCCTTCGAAGAAGGCAGCCAGGCGCAGCCTTGCAATCACCTCGACGTCCCGCTCCGTCATGGCTTCGATTGTCGGTCGCACCGCGCTTGCCCCAAAAGAAAACCGCCGGGCTTTCGCCCGGCGGTCCACAAGTCTGGCTTAATTGCCAATCAATACGGGCACTTGTTGTCCGCGGTGTAGTCGTGCACCTCGACCTTGCCGGCGATGATGTCGGCCTTGGCCTTTTCGACGGCAGCCTTCATCTCGTCGGTCACCAGCGCCTTGTTGTTATCGTCCATGGCGTAGTCGACGCCGCCTTCCTTGAGGCCCAGGTTCTGCACGCCGCCCTTGAAGGTGCCGTTCTTGCCGTCCATGAAGGCGTTGTAGACGGCAACGTCGACGCGCTTCATCATCGAGGTCAGCACCTTGCCCGGCTGCAAGCCGTTCTGGTTGGAATCGACGCCGATGCCGAGCTTGCCGGCATCCGCCGCAGCCTGCAGCACGCCGACGCCGGTGCCGCCAGCGGCGGCATAGACCACGTCCGCGCCTTGGTCGATCTGGGTCTTGGCGATCTCGCCTCCCTTTGCCGGGTCGTTCCAGGCAGCCGGGGTGTCACCGGTCATGTTCTGGATGACTTCGGTAGCGCCCGCCGACTTGGCGCCGCCGACATAGCCGCACTCGAACTTGCGGATCAACGGGATGTCCATGCCGCCGACGAAGCCGACCTTCTTCGACTTGGAAGCCATCGCCGCCAGGATGCCGACGAGGTAGGAGCCTTCGTTCTCCTTGAAGACCAGCGAGCGGACATTGGGCAGGTCGACGGCATCGTCGATGATGGCGAAGTTGAGGTCGGTATATTCGGCCGCGACCTTCTTCAGCGCATCCTCCCAGGCAAAGCCGGCCATGACGATCGGGTTGCGGCCGTCCTCGGCGAAGCGGCGCAGAGCCTGCTCGCGCTGCGAGGCGTTGGAGACCTCGAATTCGACGTAAGAGACGCCGGTTTCGGTCTTGAATTTCTCGGCGCCGTGAAAGGCGGCCTCGTTGAAGGATTTGTCGAACTTGCCGCCGAGATCGTAGAGGATGGCCGGCTGGACATCCGCGGCGAAGGCCGGAAGAACCATTGCGGTTGCGGCCAGAAGGCCGAGAACGATACGTTTCATGTGATCCACACCCTGTCGGTTATTGTCCGTTGCACCGCCTGCCTGCCCGGTTCTCCGGCAGGCATGCGACGTCAGGCAGGAAGTGCATACCCCTCCCGCTCGCGGGCAATCTGGCACGGCCCGAAACAAAATTCACGCGGAATTTTGACCTGTTGGAAAAAGCGGCCAAGCCGCCCGTTCGGGCGAAGCGAAACGTCCGTGTCAGTTGGTCGGAGCGAATTCGTGGCGCCGCCGCCGGTAGCCGATGGCGTAGAGCAGGAACGCCAGCACCGCGAACACCGCGAAGCCCGGCTGGCTGAGCACCCAGGCGATGATCCCGTCCCAGACCAGCGGATTGGCCTTGGCGCGGACATAGGTCTCGAAGGCGGCGCGCGTGCCTGGCGATACCGCCAGCCAGCTGGTGTTGAGCGGCGTCATGACGAGCGCCGATGCCGCGACCGAACGCGTTGTGTCGATCACCGCCATGATGACGGAAACGGACAAGGCAATCATTGCCGCCAGCCGAAAGATGAAACGCAACATCCAACGCACTCCCCGGGGAAAGCTCCCGTCTGCCCCGCAACCGACATAGAGCGTGCGCAGCGACCAGGCAATCGCGACACGCGATTTTGAGCCGATCTTGTTCGACGCAATCCCGGACGGAAAACCGCCGCGCACTTTTCCTACAATTGCTTTAGGCGCTCGGCGCCGGCTTGCGCCGGTTGACCCGCCAGATGGCGAAGATCCCGCCGGCGATCGCCCCGACGATCAGGCCTGCGAGGCCGACGAAGACGGCGAAAAACCCGCAGGCGCCCTCGAAGCAGCTCATATGGGTGGCGTCGGCGATCAGCGATCCGGCGAAAAATCCGGCGCCGGCGCCGATGGCGCCGCCAAGGATGACCCCGAGAAGCGCCGCAACGAGCGAGACCAGGAGCGGCGGGCGCGCGGTCTCGGGATTGGCATAGACCGTCTCGGCGCCGGCGCCGGGCCGCAGCAGGTAGATGCAAAGCAGCCCGATGGCGATCTCGGCCAGCGTGAAGCCCAGCGCTTCGGCCGAGAAGACGAAGTCGGGCACCAGAAGCGTGTAGCCCTGGCGCACGACCAGCCATAGGATGATGGCGACCTGCCAGATGGTGTAGTGTCGCGGGAAACGCGTCGACCGGTTGAAGGCGAGGCCGAGCAGGTAAAGCCCCCACAACATGGTGACGACGCCGCCAGCCAGCCCGCCGTAGATCAGGAAGAGAACGCTTTCCGGCAGGTTGAAGTCGCCGATCAGCCGCCAGCTCGAGACCAGGCCGTAGGCCGAGAGCCCCATGACGATGATCAGCCAAACCACCGGTATGAAGGAGAGCGCGCTGTCCGGCCGGCCCGCGGGTTGCTGGTTGATCGATGCCATGTCAGGACAATGCCCCTCGCAAAGCCCAATGCAATTCCAGGAGCAGCCGCTCCCGCGCGTATCGCTTGAAACCAATGCTCCAGAGCGGTTCGGCGATTCTATCGAAAGCCGAAGCGCTCCGGAGCAGTCGACAGGCAGCCAGAGCCGAAGTCAAGCGCGGCCGGCCCGCCAGGGGCCGACGAGGTCAAGGCGGCAGCCGCCTTTGCTCCTCTACTGCCTTCAATCGAACGACCGACACCGAGCAAAGGGCTCGCGCCACGACCTTGGTCGAGACGCTGCCGAGGTGCCGGCGAATTGCCGAAGACGATCGGGCACCGACCACGATATGCCCGACATCATTGTGCTCGGCGTAGTTGAGGATCGCGTCGGCGGGACTGACGGCCTCCAGCACGTGATAGCTTATGCGGTCTTCCGGCAGGTGCAGCGGACGCGCCCAGTCCTTCAGCGCGACCAGCCGCTTCAGATAGGTCAGGCGTCCCGATTCGTCGGCGGCCGGCGTGTCGGCGATGATCTCGGTCTTCAGCACCGTTATGCAGGCCAGCCACGAATCCTCCCGTGCCGCAAGGACACGCGCGGTTTCATTGAGGACCTCAGCCGCCAGCGCATCGCTTCCGTTGGCAAGGTCGACCGCGGCCAGAACGATCGGCGGTCCGCCCCGCACCCTGGTACCGGCCGGCTTGCCGACCAGCGCCTTCTCGTCCGTCCTGCGCAAGAGATTTCTGATCGTGCCCCACGCCCCCGCATTCGATGGCGCGCGCTGTCTGGCAACCACGACCTGGTCGGGATTTCTGAGGTCCGAAAGCACATGCGCCGCCTCGGCATACCGCTTGGATCTGTCGACTTCCATGCACCGAAGGATGACGGCTTCCAGCCACCTCGGAATGGACTTGTCGATGTCTCGCGGCGGCTTGGGCGCATGATAGAGCCTGCGCTTCATGCCGGCGACGGTGCCCGGACGTCCAAACGGCTCCTCGCCCGTGACGAGCTGATAGAGGATGCAGCCGAGGGCAAACAGGTCGCTTGCGGGATCGGACCTCTCGCCCAGCACCTGTTCGGGCGAAATATAGGCCGCGGTACCCATCGGCACGGAGCCCTCCTCGCCGAGTAGGTCCGGAAGCTCGGCGTGGCGGGCGAGGCCGAAATCCAGAAGCACGGCGCCGCGCTCGGCCAGAATGATGTTCTCGGGTT
The DNA here is from genome assembly GCA_000824825.2 of Mesorhizobium sp. ORS 3324. Classification (GTDB taxonomy): domain Bacteria; phylum Pseudomonadota; class Alphaproteobacteria; order Rhizobiales; family Rhizobiaceae; genus Mesorhizobium. The sequence goes on along the minus strand of LM655170.1, from coordinate 199,694 downwards.
TGAGATCGAGATGAACGACCTTCTGGCGGTGCAAGGCGGCAAGCGCCTTCGCGATCTCTGCGCCGATCCTTGCCACCTCCTCCGGTGGCTGTGGCGCGCGGCCGGCCATTTCCGCCAGACTGACACCGGCGACGAACTCCATCGCGATGTAAGGCACGTCCGCTAAGCCGCCGGATGCTGCAAAGCGCGGCACATGGGGACCCGACAGGCGTTTGAGGATCAGTTCCTCGGCCTCGAAGCCAAGAATGACGGAGACGTCCCCGCCTGGGTCGAGAAAGGGAACCTTCAGCAGAAGCGGGAAATCGAACTTCGGATTTTTCGCGCGCCAGAGTGATGCCATGCCGCCGGATTGAAGCCTTTCGACGAGCTCGAAACCGTCGATGCTTGCCCCTGCCTCTAACCTCTGCATCCATCGTCTCCAGGAGAACTAGCGGCCGATTTTCAGACGCATGCCAAGCCACGCCGGCAAGCCGGACGCCTGAACCTTGCGGGCGGTTTCTTCGTGATCGTAGGGAACGCGAACCATCGTCACCTCGCGCCGCTCCGTGTCGAGCAGCGCGAAGCAGGCGGCCGGGTTGCCGTCGCGCGGCTGGCCGACAGCGCCAACCACAACCAGATGCCGCCGCAGCGCGGACAAAGGCGCCGCCACATTGCCCAGAGGTGAAAAATGGATCGGCCTGGCGCCCGGCAAGGCGTAGTAGATGGCCGGAATGTGGGTATGGCCGCAAAAGATGAAGCGGGCATCGCTCGAGGACAGGCAGCGCTCCGCCGCTGCGGCGTCGCGTATGTACAGCCATTTTTCCGGGCGTTCCGCGCTGGCGTGAACATAGAGCCGGTCTTCGGAGCGGAGCGAAAGCGGCAGCCGCGCCAGGAAATCGAAATGCTCCCGAGCGAGGCGTTCGGCGGTCCACTCGATGGCCACCCGCGCGTTTTCGGTCATGTCGGTCCGGCTGGCCACCACCGCGTCGTCGTGGTTGCCCATGACGCAAACTGCGCCGTCCTCGACCAGATCGGCAGCCTTCTCGACGACGTAGACGGGGTCGGGCCCATAGCCGACCAGATCGCCAAGCAGGACCAGTTGGTCCGGTGCCCGCTCGTGGACGGCTTCCAGGACCGCGTCGAACGCCTCGCGGTTGGCATGGATGTCCGACAGGATCGCTATGCGCATTCACCTTGTCCCCCAAACAGCACACCATAGTAAGGCGGCGGCCGCAAAGGGTTTGATCAGGCTCAATGCCGGTGCGCGAGCTCACGGCAAGGCGCTCCCGTCATCGTGGCCGCCTGGTTTCGGCGATGGTTTGCCGGTTTGCCATGGATAAGCTCATCGGCCGTTGACGCCGAGCGAATGCATGCTTACGCGCGGACTGCTTTGCGAGCCTTCCGACCATTCGCGACAAAAAGCTTTGCAATGCCATTATGGCTTGGCATTCGCTTTCGGATCGACTAGATGAGCCCCGCGCCTGTTTTGCCTAGACGGCTAGAGGCGTTGGGAAGGGGTTGTCTACCGGTTGAAGGCACCCCAAATAGCCTGATGAGGCCTTCCCGAGGGAGATGCATCTCCCCAACCCGCGCGGCAAAACCGGCCGGCGTGAGATGCAAGGACGGAGAGGTGGCCGAGTGGTTGAAGGCGCACGCCTGGAAAGTGTGTTTACGGGAAACCGTAACGCGGGTTCGAATCCCGCTCTCTCCGCCAGAAATTTCCTAATAAATCAATGATTTCAAATACTTAGTAAATTCATAGCGCACTTAAAAGTCGAAGCGTCCTTAATCTGTGTAACAAACTGGTCGGGAATCCACTTGGTCCGCCATGGCGCTCAACGTCGAGGTGATCAGCGTCGTGTTTGGGACCGCTTGCTGCCTGTCCGGTCCTCGGGCAGAGGACTGAGTAAGCTGACACCGAGCAGGGAGCCGATGCCATCCAAACCCACGCGGGCTCGGCCAGGGCGGCTGTTAAAGCTGCTTCAGCATCGTTGAGCGGCTAGGTTGGGCAGGCCCTCGAAGCGTATGCCGGGGTGCTGCTGCAGAATGGAAGTGCGTAGAGCAACAGGGGCGGCTGATAGCCGTTGGAGCTTAGATTGCGCGGCCAAGCAGAGGCGCGCTGCGACGGCGAAACGCTTAGTACTGGGCCGCTCGCGTCAGCCGACACCGAACAGCCCGCTCAGCCACGCCATCTGTTCGCGCTCCTGATAGCCCTGCCCGCCTTCATGGTTGTTGAATTCGTACTCTACGATGGTCTTTTCGCCATCGTAGGCATTGAACGCGCCATAAACGGTAGAGGGCGGGCAGACTTCGTCCATCAGGGCCACCGAAAACAGCGCCGCTGCCTTGCACTGCCGGGCGAAGTTGACGCAGTCGAAATAGGAGAGCGTTTCAAAGACCTTCGCCTTCTTCTCGCGATACGACTGTTTCCATTGCTAACAAAATGTCTGAAAAGGACGCATGGGCGGAGAAATACGCGGGCAAATTGCGGCTTCAGCGAAGACTTCACTTCCGAGACGAGCAGAGCCCACGTTCTTGCACAGATAGGCGCGCCAGCTCTGCCACCGCCGGCGCGCGCGAGACCGGGCTGGAACGTGGCGCGTAAGTCGCGCCTTTTCCCTGTCGACAGATCGAGCCCGGGATGACGTGACATCATATGTTTATCGAGGAAGCCGATGGTACCGTTGGCTCGTGTTCTACTCCTGGGAAAAGATGATTGTCTGCACGAGCCCGCCCCCCTGCCTGTTCTCAAGCCTTATCGATCCGCCATAACGCTCGATGATCTCCTTGGCGATCGCAAGCCCAAGTCCTGCGCCGGGAATGAACTGCATGCGCGCCGGGTCGACCCGGAAGAACGGCTCGAAGGCTTTGTTCAAGAGGTCCGGCGGAATGCCGGGGCCGCGGTCGGCGATGGTGAGAACCGCTCGGTTGCCTTGCCCGGATAGCGAGACCGTGCAATTCTTGCCATGCGTGGCGGCGTTGACGATCAGGTTGCGCAACGCCCGGCGCAAGCCGAGCGCGCCGGCTTTGACCGACACATGGTCGAGATGGTCGATCGTCACCGCATGACCGAGCGAGACCATCTCGACTTCGATGTCGCGAACCAGCGTGTCCAGGGCCACCGGCTCAACCGCGTCCTGGTTGACCTCCTCGCGCACCAAGCGGATGGCGCTGTCGGCGATGCGGTCAAGCTCGTCGAGGTCGCTCAGCCACTTCTCGCGGTCCTCTTCGAGGAACTCGGCGCGGAGCCGCATCCTGGTCATTGGGGTCCTGAGATCGTGGCCGGCGGCGGCCACCAGCCGCATGCGGCTTTCCATCGCCGTTCTCAATCTTGCTGACAGTTCGTTGAGCGCATGGGCGGTGGCCCTCACCTCGACCGGGCCTTTTTCCGGCAAGGTCGCCAGCACCCCGTCCGAGCCGATCTTGCTGACGGCGGCTTCGAGCATTTCGAGCGGCCGCACCAGCACGCCGGTGAAATAGATCGACACCGGCGTCGCGCCGAGCACGATCAGCGCCATCCAGCCGGCGAAAACATACCAGACATCGCGCGGCGGGCCTAAGTCGGGGACATTGACGATCATAAAGCGATGATCGGGCAGCGCGACCGAGGCGACCATCCCAGGTTGCCCGGCATTGCGGCTGACGACCGCCGAAACATCGAGGCCGTTCTGGCGCAGCATGTCGTTCAGCACCCGCGTGTGCTTGCGGTCCTCGAAACCCGGCGCCGGACGATCGCTGATCGTCACCGGCGCATCGCCGCTGCCCGGCACATGGCCGGGAACCAGCTGCACCATGTACTGTATCTGGTGCGCCAGCGGCCCCATGGTCAGCTCCGGCGACGGCCCACCGAGCACCTTGACGGCGACGAAGGTGGCAAGCCCGACCACGCCGAGGATCGAAACGACCAGAAGGATGATCAGTCGCCGGCGCAGCGAGGTCATGCCCCGGTCTCCGCCGTCTCGACGCGCGCGGTCAGTTGATAGCCACCATTGCGCACGGTCTTGAACAGGTTCTCCTCGCCCGCCTCGGCGAACTTCCGGCGCAGCCGGCTCATCAGCACGTCGACGGACCGGTCGAGCGGCTCGCGCTCGCGCCCTTGCGTCAGATCGAGCAGCTGGTCACGCGACAAAAGCCGCCCCGGCCGGTCGAGAAAGACCTGCAGCAGGTCGAACTCGGCGCCGGTAAGATCGATCAGGGCACCGTCGGCGTTCATCACCTTGCGCGTGTCCGGCTCCAGTCGGTAACCGGCGAAATGATAGACGCGAACCTTGGGCGGGGCGACTTCGTCCGGCGCCGAGCGCCTGAGCACGGCGCGGATGCGAGCCGTAAGCTCGCGCGGATTGAACGGCTTGCCGAGGTAGTCGTCGGCGCCGAGCTCCAGCCCGATGATGCGGTCGACATCCTCCTTCAGCGCGGTCAGCAGGATGACCGGGATATGCGGCTTGCGGTCCCGCAGGCTCCGGCAGATGTCGAGACCGGAGCCGTCAGGCAGCATGACGTCGAGCACGATGAGGTCGAACTGGCCGGAGCCAAGCTTGTGCTCGCATTCGCGCCGGTCCGCCGCCACCGAGACACGAAATCCCTGGCCGTCGAGATAGCGCCCGAGCAGCGTCCTGATCTCGCGATCGTCATCGACGACGAGGATGTGGGATTGTGCCTGCATGTCTGCCCGCTTGCCTTTTCGTTCGTGATTATAGGGAGCGACGCCGCCAAGCGGCACGGAAAATTGCAACGCAACGTTTCCGCAAAGCCGTTGGAAACATTCGGAAACAAATCTCCTTTTTCCGGAAACCTTCGGCAACGCCGCGACGCGAAACGGCAAAAGACGCCTCCTATCCTCCAGCCATCCGAAGCATGCAGCAAAGGATCACGTCATGCGAAGCAAACTCTTGGCGCTCGGCCTGTTTTCGGTCGCGGCCATCCATCCCGTGCTGGCCGCTCAGCCCGATCCCGGCGCCGCACCGAGCGACGAGCCGCCGGCCATCGATCAGCACGACGACACGGGCCCGGGGCCGATGCCCTGGCCTCGCCCGCATGGGCCGATGCGGCACGGGCCGCAAGGGCCGGACGGCTTCGGCTTCCGCCGCATGGGACCGCCGCCTCCGGAAATGCTTGCCGCCCGGCTCTCGGCCCTCGAGACCCGCATCGGCATCCGGTCCGAGCAGCTCGATGCCTGGCGCGACTACACCAGCGCGCTGCAGGCGGTGCTGGCGCCGCCACGCTTCGACCACGGCCCTGGCGATCCTGAAACAGGCGGACCGGGCGCCCCCGGCCGCCCCGACCAGGCGCAACGCGATCCTTTCGCCTTCCAGGAGCGACTGGCCGACGAGGTCACCAAGCGCGCGGCGTCGGCAGCGAAGCTTAAGGACGCGATTGCCGTGCTGCGCACCAAGCTGACGCCCGAACAGCTCGAAATCCTCGCTTCGGCGGACCGGCCTCACGGCCACCCCCCCGGTCCATGGGGCAATCCGCCGGATGATGCAGCCGGATCCGGAGGTCCGCACGGACAGCTTCCACCACCCCCACCCCGGGATGGCGAGCAACTCTGACCGGCTGCGCCGGCCGGCACGTTGAGTCACCCGTTCACGGGCCGGCCGGTTCCCTTCTTGCAACTTGAGATGCCTCGCACCGCCGCTGGCTGCACGAGGCGAGGACAGCACCATGTGGGAAGCGCTGATGATGCTGCGCATGATCGTGTCGGTCGCTCCGGGCTTGCCGGTCGGCCGGCGCGCCGCGCAGCCGGCGACAGCGCCGATCCCGGCCGGGGACGCGATCCGGTTGAAGTTCGCAGCATATCGGCTGTCGCTCCCCATTGCCTCGCCCGATATCGAAAACGATGACCGAAAAATTGCGTAAACGACATCTTCTTCTGCTGGCTTTGCTTGTCGTGGTGGCCGCTGTCGCCGCGCTCAAAGCCTATGGCCGCGCCTCGCCCGAGCCGGTGGCGCACACGCCTGCGTCGGCGGTGACACTCGCCGTTTCGGTGGAGAAGGTGGTCCCCCAGACGGTGACATCGTCGGTCAGCGCGACCGGCACGGTGGCTGCTTGGCAGGAAGCGACGATCGGCGCCGAAGAAAGCGGCCTGCGCCTGACCGAAGTCCTGGTGGCCGAGGGCGATCATGTGAAGGCCGGCGATGTCGTCGCAAGGTTGGATGACTCGCTCCTCAAAGCCCAGCTCGCCGAGCAGAAGGCAGCCGTCGCGCAGGCGCAGGCGACGCTCGACTCCGCGCTGTCGGCCGCCACGCGCGCCGACAAGCTGCTCGCCAGCAATGCCGTCAGCGCGGAGACCGCCGAGGAAAAGGCGACCGCCGTCAAGACCGGCAAGGCCGGGGTCGATCAGGCCCAAGCCGCGGCCGAGCGGCTGCAGGCCCAGCTTGACAGGACGACGATCCGCGCCCCGTTCGACGGCATCGTCTCCAGCAAGCCGGCCGTGGCAGGCTCCATCGTCCAGACCGGCACCGAGCTGATGAAGATCGTCCGCGACGGCAAGCTGGAGGTCGGCGTGCTTGTCCCTGAAAAGGACCTGGCGGCAATCTCGGCCGGTCAGCCGGCGAACACCGTCGACGCATCCGGCCGCGTCTTTTCCGGCAGCGTTTCCTCAATCGCCGAGACGGTCAACGCGACCACCCGGCTCGCCACCGTCTATGTCGCCGTCGGCGAAGGCTCGGGCCTTAAGCCCGGCATGTTCGCCCGCGTCACGATCGAGACGGCGTCGTCCCGGCAGCTGACCGTCGCCGAAACGGCTTTGGTCTGGCATGACGGCAAACCTGCGGTGTTCGTCGTCGACGATCAAGGCAAGGTCAGCGCGCATCCCGTTGCGACCGGCACGCGCCAGGACGGCCGCGTCGCCATCGAAAGCGGCTTGTCGGAAGGCGACCGCGTCGTCGTCGCCGGGGCCGGCTTCCTCAACGACGGCAATCTGGTGCGTGTCGCCGACGACGAGACGAAGGCGGCCGATGCCGCGAGTAGGGCGGAGCCGGCGCAATGAACGCCATCTCCTCCTGGTCGATCCGCAATCCGGTTCCGACCATCGTGCTGTTCCTGTTGCTCAGCGTTGCCGGCGTTTACGGCTTCATGCAGCTGCGCACCAACAACATGCCCGACATCGACCTGCCGACCGTCACCGTCACGGTGGCGCAGCCGGGCGCAGCGCCGAGCGAAATGGAAGTCCAGGTGGCGCGCGTCATCGAGAACGCCGTGGCGACGCTCGAAGGCGTCGACGACGTCTCGACCTCGATTAGCGAGGGCTCATCCGTCACCACCGTCGAATTCACCCTCGGCACGGATCCCGAGACCGCTACCAACGATGTCCGCAACGCCGTCTCCGGCGTGCAGTCCAGCCTGCCGGCCGCGGCCCAGACGCCGGTCGTGGCGAAGATCAACGCCACGGGCAATTCGGTGCTCACCTTCGTCGTCGAGGCGCCGACCATGTCGCCCGACGCGCTGAGCTGGTACATCGACAACGACGTCGCGAAAGTCCTGCTCGGCGTCGACGGCGTCTCCAAGATCACCCGTTCCGGCGGCGTCGATCGCGTCATCCGCGTCGAGCTCGATCCCGACCGGCTTGCCGCTCTCGGCATCAGCGCCGGCGATGTCAGCCAGACGCTCGCCTCCAACAACGTCAACCAGCCGGGTGGCCGAGCCAATATCGGCGGCCAGGAGCAGTCGGTGCGCACGCTGGCCAGCGCCACGACCGTCGAGGCGCTGGCCGATACCCGCATCGCGCTGAGCGGCGCCGGCGACGTCAAGCTGTCCGACCTCGGCACCGTCGTCGACAGCTGGGAAAAACCGCGCCAGGCCGCCTATCTCGACGGCAGGCAAGTCGTCGCCTTCAATGTCTACAGGTCGGTCGGCTCGAGCGAGATCGACGTGGTCAAGGCCGCGCGCGCCGCGATCGCCGAAATGGGCGCGAAGACCACGGCGGCAAGATTCACCGAAGTCACCTCCTCGTCCGGCTTTGTCCAGGAAAGCTACGACGCCGCCTTCGAAGCTCTATGGCTGGGCGCGCTGCTCGCTATCGGCGTGGTCTGGTTGTTTCTGCGCGACATCAGGGCGACGCTGGTGTCGGCGGTGGCGATGCCGCTGTCGCTGATCCCGACCTTTGCGGTGATGGCGGCCTTCAACATCTCGCTCAACAACATCACCTTGCTGGCGCTGTCGCTGGTCGTCGGCATCCTTGTCGACGATGCCATCGTCGAGATCGAGAACATCGTGCGCCATATGCGCCAGACCGGCGTCAGCGCCTACCAGGCGGCAATCGAAGCGGCCGACGAGATCGGGCTGGCCGTGGTGGCAACCACCGCGACCATCGTCGCCGTGTTCCTGCCCGTCGCCTTCATGCCCGGCATTCCCGGCAAGTTCTTCTTCTCCTTCGCAGTCGCCGTCTGCGTTTCGGTGCTGTTTTCGCTCTTGGTGGCGCGCATGCTCACCCCGCTGATGGGCGCCTATCTGGTGCGCGCCGGCGGCCACGACGAGGACGATACGCCGGCCTGGGTGCCGACCTATCTCTGGCTACTGCGCAAGGCGCTCGATCACCGTTGGATCACGCTTGCTGCCGGCATTGCCTTCTTCGCCGGCTCGATGATGCTGGCGACACACTTGCCGACCGAATTCATGGCGGCGGCGGATCGCGGGCGCTCGATGATCTCGGTCGAGTTGCAGCCCGGCTCGACCATCGAGCAGACCACGGCGGTGGTGCAGGACATCACCAAACGCCTGGAGAAGGAGCCGGCCGTCGACAGCGTGTTTGCCACCATCGGCACGGCCGCCTCGTCGGGCGGAGGGCCGAACCAAAGCTCGAGCTCGGCCGAAGTGCGCACCGCGACCGTCACGGTCAACCTGAAGCCGCGCGCTGAGCGGACGATAAGCCAGCAGCTGTTTGAGGCCGAGGCCTCGCCTCGGCTCAACGACATCCCAGGCGCCCGCATTCAGTTCGGCGCCGACGGCTTCGCCGGCGCCAAGGTGTCGATCACGCTGGTCGGCGACGATGGCGAAGCCCTCGAAAAGGCAAGCGATGCGCTGACCGACGCAATGAAATCGGTTCCAGGGCTGATCAATCCGACATCGACCGCGGCCACCACCAAACCGGAGTTGATCGTGCGGCCCGACAGCGCCAAGGCGGCAGAGCTTGGCGTCACCCCGACCGAGATCGCAGCGACGGTGAAGATCGCCACCATCGGCGACACCGACACCAGCCTGGCGAAATTCAATCTCGGCGACCGTCAGGTGTCGATCGTCGTCACCTTGCCCGACGGCGCCATTGATGATCCGGCGAAGCTCGCCATGCTGCCGCTGACCGGCAGCAGGGGCACGGTGCCGCTCGGCGCCGTCGCCGATATCGGCTTCAACGCCGGCCCCAACAGCATCACCCGTGTCGACAGAAGCCGCAGCGCCACGGTCGAGGCCGATCTTTCCGGCCTGACGCTCGGCCAGGCGACCACCGCCATTCGCGCGCTGCCGATCATGAAAAGCCTGCCTGCCGGCGTGCATGAGCTGGCGCGCGGCGATGCCCAACGCATGCAGGAACTGTTTTCCGGCTTCGCCACCGCAATCGCCGCCGGCATCATCCTGATGTACCTGACGTTGGTGCTGCTCTTCCGCAGCTTCGTGCAGCCGGTGACCATCCTGGTCGCCTTGCCGCTGTCGGTCGGCGGCGCGCTTGGTTTCCTGCTCATCACCGGCAAGGCGCTCGGCATCTCACCGTTGATCGGCATACTGATGCTGATGGGCATCGCGGCCAAGAACTCGATCCTGCTCGTCGAGTATGCTCTCGTCGCCGAGAAGGAGCACGGCATGAGCCGCTTCGAGGCACTGCTCGACGCTGCCCGCAAGCGAGCTCGCCCCATCGTCATGACATCGATCGCCATGGGCGCCGGCATGCTGCCGATCGCGCTCGGCATCGGCGCCGACGCCGAGACGCGTGCGCCGATGGCAATCGCCGTCATCGGCGGGCTCCTCTCCTCCACCGTGCTCAGCCTCGTCTATGTGCCGGTCGTCTATACCTTCATGGACGGCATCCAGCGTTTCCTCGCCCGTCACCTCGGCAAGCTGCTGGTCGAAGCGCCCGGCGCGTACGGCCAGGCGAGGACCACAACTCCAGGAAAAGATGCAGCCAATGCATACCCAAGCTGATCGTTCTCCATCATCGGCAAGGCTACGCCGCCTGTCTCCCTGGGCGGGAGTCCTGTGCGCCACGCTTCTGCTTGCGGCCTGCTCGCAGGAAAAGAGCCAGGTGCCGGCCGGCATGGGGGGTGCCGGGCGGCCCGAGGTCGGCGTCGTCACGCTGCATCCGCAATCGGTCGCGATTACCACTGAGTTGCCGGGACGCACCGCTGCTTCGCTCGTGGCCGAGGTACGCCCGCAGGTCGACGGCATCATCCGGCAGCGCCTGTTCCAGGAAGGCGCCGAGGTGGTGGCGGGGCAGCCGCTCTACCTCATCGATCCGGCGAGCTACCAGGCAGCCTATGACAGCGCCGTCGCCGCCCAGCAGAAGGCCGAAGCCGCCCTCTCCACCGCGCAGGCAAAATTCGACCGCTATTCCGGATTGCTGCAGCAGCATGTGGTGTCGAAGCAGGACTATGACGATGCCGCCGCGACGCTGGCGCAGTCTCAAGCCGATGTGGCGTCCGCCAAGGCCGGCGTCGAGACCTCCCACATCAGCCTGAACCGCACCTCGATCACCGCGCCGATCGCCGGCCGGATCGACAAATCCACGCTGACGCCGGGTGCGCTGGTCACCGCCAACCAGGAAACGGTGCTGACCACCATTCGCTCGCTCGATCCGATCAATGTCGACGTCACGCAGTCCAGCACCAACCTGCTCAATCTGCGCCAGGCGATCAACGAAGGCCGGCTGAAATTCAGCGGGACCAATGTCAGCGTCAAGCTGAAGCTCGACAACGGCACCATCTACGCGCAGAACGGCAAGCTGGAGTTCGCCGGTGCCAATGTCGACCAGTCGACCGGAACCTTCGCGCTCAGAGCCCAGTTCCCCAATCCCGACCGTCTGCTGCTGCCGGGCATGTATGTCCGCGCCATCGTCGAGGAAGGCGTCGCCCAAAACAGCTTCCTGGTGCCGCAGCGCGGCGTCAGCCGTGACCCCAAGGGCCAGGCGACGGCCATGGTCGTCAATGCTCAGGGCAAGGTCGAGCAGCGTGTGCTCGGCGTGCGCAACAGCGTCGGCAACAACTGGCTGGTGGATTCCGGCGTCGGCGACGGCGACCGCGTCATCGTCGAGGGCCTGCAGCTGGTGCGCGCCGGCGGCGACGCGACGCCGGTCGAGGTGACCATCGACGAGGCGACCGGCGAGATCAAGGATCGCGAGCAGACTTCCTCCACGGCCGGTGGCAATGCCGGCGGCGCCGGAAAACAACCGGCATCTGGTGCAACCGGGAACTGAGGCGATGTCGACCTTCTTCATCAACCGGCCGATCTTCGCCTGGGTGATCGCCATCGTGATCATGTTGGGCGGCCTGCTCGCGCTGCGTAACCTGCCGATCTCGCAATATCCCCAGATTGCGCCCACCACGGTGAACATCAGCGCCAGCTATCCCGGCGCCGACGCCCAGACGGTGGAGAATTCGGTGACCAAGGTCATCGAACAGGGCATGACCGGTATCGACAATCTCGACTACATGACGGCGACCTCGACATCGACCGGACAGGCCTCGATCACGCTGACCTTCACCAGCGGCGCCAACGCGGACACCGCCCAGGTGCAGACGCAGAACAAGCTGCAGCTTGTGCAGTCGCAGCTGCCGCAGGTCGTGCAGAGCAAGGGCATCACCGTCTCCAAATCCTCGACCGGCTTCCTGATGGTCATCGGCTTCGTCTCCAGCGACGGCAAGATGAACTCGACCGACCTCGCGGACTATGTCAACTCAACCGTCAACGACACGCTGAAACGCGTCGAAGGCGTCGGATCGACGCAGCTTTTCGGCTCCGGCTATGCCATGCGCATCTGGCTCGACCCGGACAAACTAGCGCAATACGCGCTGATGCCGAGCGATGTCGCCACGGCCGTCGAGGCGCAGAACACACAGGTCTCGGCCGGCCAGCTCGGCGGCCTGCCGGCGCGCAAGGGCCAACAGCTCAACGCCACGGTGACGGCGAAGAGCCGGCTGCAGACCGCCGAACAGTTCCGCAACATCATCCTGAAGAGCAATACCGACGGCTCGCTGGTGCGGCTGAACGATGTCGCCAACGTCGAGATCGGCGCCGAAAGCTACACCACCCAAGCCCATTACAACGGCAAGCCGGCCGCCGGCGTCGCCGTCAGCCTGGCGACCGGCGCCAACGCGATCAACACGGCGGAAGCGGTGCGCGCGACGATCAATCGCCTGAGCTCGACCTTCCCGCAAGGCGTCGAGGTCGTCTACCCGTACGACACCTCGCCCTTCGTGCGGCTTTCGATCGAGGAAGTGGTGAAGACGCTCGCCGAAGCGATCGTGCTCGTGTTCCTGGTGATGCTTCTGTTCCTGCAGAACCTGCGCGCCACCATCATCCCGACGATCGCCGTGCCGGTGGTGCTGCTCGGCACATTCGGCGTGCTCTCCTTCTTCGGCTATTCGATCAACACGCTCACCATGTTCGCCATGGTTCTGGCCATTGGCCTGCTTGTCGACGACGCTATCGTCGTGGTCGAGAATGTCGAGCGCGTCATGCACGAGGAAGGCCTGCCGCCGAAAGAGGCGACGCGCAAATCGATGAACGAGATCACCGGCGCGCTGATCGGCATCGCCACCGTGCTGTCGGCAGTCTTCGTGCCGATGGCCTTCTTCGGCGGCTCCACCGGCATCATCTACCGGCAGTTCTCGGTCACCATCGTTTCGGCAATGGTGCTTTCCGTGCTGGTGGCACTGGTGCTGACGCCGGCGCTCTGCGCCACCATCCTGCGTGCGCCAAAGGACCATGCGACGCAGAGGGGGCCGTTCGGCTGGTTCAACCGTCTCTTCGACCGCGGCACGATCGCCTATCGGGACGGCTCGCACGGCATCATCAATCGGTCGTGGCGCTTCCTTGCCGTGTTCCTGGCGGTCGTCATCGCCATGGGCTGGATGTTCGCCCGGCTGCCGAGCTCGTTCCTGCCGGATGAGGATCAGGGCATCCTGATCACCAGCGCTTCACTGCCGGCCGGCGCGACGCAGGACCGCACCCAGCACGTGCTGGCTGAGGTGACCGACCACTATCTCAACGAAGAGAAGGACGCGGTCGAAGGCGTGTTCACGGCTTCCGGCTTCGGCTTCGGCGGCTCCGGGCAGAATGTCGGCATCGCCTTCGTGCGGATGAAGGATTTCGACCAGCGCAAGACCTCGGCTCTTTCCGTGTCTGCGGTCGCCGGCCGCGCCATGGCCGCCTTCTCCAAGATCAGGGATGCTCAGGTCTTCGCCCTCGCCCCACCCGCCATCCAGGGTTTCGGCAACACCAACGGCTTCGATTTCTACCTCCAGGATGTCAATGGCGCCGGCCATGAGGCGTTGATCCAGACGCGCAACCAGCTTCTCGGCTTGGCCGCGAAGAGCACGCTGCTCGCCAACACACGCCCCAACGGCCAGGAGGACCAGCCGCAATTTTCGGTTGATATCGACCAGGAAAAGGCCAGCGCGCTGGGCATCAGCCTCGCCGACATCAACAACACGCTGTCGAGCGCCTGGGGCAGCGACTACGTCAACGACTTTATCGATCGGGGACGGGTGAAGCCGGTCTATCTGCAATCCGACGCGGATTTCCGCATGCAGCCGGAAGATCTCGACAAATGGCAGGTCCGCAACTCCGGCGGCGCCATGGTGCCGTTCTCGGCCTTCGCCTCCAGTCACTGGACCTACGGATCGCCTCGCCTCGAACGCTACAACGGCTCGGCGGCGGTCGAGATCCAGGGCGCCGCGGCCGCAGGCCAAAGCTCGGGCGCGGCGATGGACGAGATCGACAAATTGGTCGCGCAACTGCCCGCCGGATATTCGCATGAATGGACCGGCCTGTCGCATCAGGAGAAGCTTTCCGGCAACCAGGCGATGTCGCTCTACGCGATTTCGGCGCTGGTCGTGTTCCTGTGCCTGGCAGCGCTCTACGAAAGCTGGTCGATCCCGTTCGCGGTCATGCTGTCGGTGCCGATCGGCATCTTCGGCGCGCTGGCGGCGGCCACCCTCTTTGGCCAGACCAACGACGTCTATTTCAAGGTCGGACAGCTTACCACGATCGGTCTTGCCGCCAAGAACGCCATCCTCATCGTTGAGTTCGCCATCGAGCGGCAGGCGGCCGGAATGGGACTGGTCGAAGCCACGCTCGAAGCGGCGCGGCAACGCCTGCGGCCGATTCTGATGACGTCGCTGGCCTTCATCCTCGGCGTCACGCCCTTGGCGATCGCCAGCGGCGCGGGTTCCGGGGCGCAGAACTCGGTCGGCATCGGCGTGATGGGCGGCATGATCGCGGCGACTGTGATCGGCGTCTTCCTGGTGCCGCTTCTCTTCGTCACGGTGCGCCGCATCTTCAAGGGCAAGGCGGCCAAGCAGGATACGAGCGGGACACAAGCCACAGCCACTCAAGAATAGAGGTTTCTTTCGATGCCAGGTTTTGAACGCGGTCTCGTGACCGCGAAGGGGCTTCTTTTGCCCGCGTTTGCCGCTGCGCTGCTCTCGGGTTGCGTCGTCGGTCCGGATTACCAGAAGCCTCTTGTGGCAATGCCGGCGAGTTGGAGCGGGCAGAAGGCGGCAAAACCGGCGAAGCCGGCGCAGTTGTCGAAGTGGTGGCAGCGCCTGCGCGATCCCGAGCTGAACGCGCTCATGGAGGAAGCGGTTGCCGGCAATCTCGATGTCGCCACCGCCAAGGCCAAGATCCGCGAGGCGCGGGCGAGTTATCGTCAATCGGTCGGGACATTGCTCCCATCCGCCAACGGTTCGGCCTCGGCCACCCGCAACAGGACCGCAGCAACCAGCTCGGGTACGGCTACCAGCACAACCTATGACCAGTATCAGGCAGGCTTCGATGCCAGCTGGGAACTTGACCTCTTCGGCGCCAACCGCCGCAGCGTCGAGGCGGCCAGCTACGGCTTGGACGCTTCCGAGGAGAGCCTGCGCTCGACCCTACTGACCCTGGTCGGCGATGTCGCCTCGAACTATGTCCAGGCGCGTGGCTATCAAACCCGCATCGCGCTGGCCCGGCGCTCGGCTGCGTCACAAAGGCAGACCGCGGAGCTTACCCGCACGATGGCCCTGGCAGGCACCGCGACGGCGGCAGATGTGGCCAAGGCCGAAGGGCAGGCCAGCGGCACGGAAGCAGGCATTCCGACGCTGGACGCAGGCTACGCCGAAGCCGTGCACCGGCTTTCGGTGCTGACCGGCCGGCCGCCCACGGCCCTTACAGAGCGGCTGAAGCGCGCCAAGCCGATCCCAGCGCCCCGCCTGCCGATCCCGACCGGCATCCCGGCCGACATCCTGCTCACCCGTCCGGACGTGCGCATGGCCGAGCGCCAGTATGCACAGTCCACCGCCAAGATCGGCCAAGCCGAGGCGGCGCGCTATCCGAGCGTCAGCCTGACCGGCGACATCAGCACCACGTCTCTCAAGCTCGGCGATCTCGGCAAGAACTCCACCATAGGCTGGTCGTTCGGACCGACGCTCAGCGTGCCGTTGTACAATGGCGGCCAGCTGCGGGCGGCCGTCGACGTCGCCAAGGCTCAGCGCGACCAGTATTTCGTCGCCTACAAAACCTCGGTCCTGACCGCGCTGGAAGACGTTGAGAACGCCACGGTTTCGCTGTCGCAGGAGCGCATCAGGAACGGCAAGCTCGCCTCCTCCGCGAAATCCTACGCGGACGCTGCGCAACTGGAGCGCACTCTCTACAAGGCCGGCGAGGCAAATCTCCTCGATGTGCTGGATGCCGAGCGTTCAGCGTATTCGGCGGAGGACTCGCTGCTGCAGAGCCGGGTGTCGATCGCCACCGACTACGTCGCTCTCAACAAGGCGCTCGGCGGCGGCTGGGACGGCGTCGTCGATAGCACGACACCCGAGATCATAGACGTCACGACTGGGCCACGCTTCGCGTCGAGAGCCGTGGCGCAGTGAACAAGATGCACGGTCAATCAGAGGAGAGAGAAATGACCGACAACGGCTCGAAAGATGCCATTTTGAAAGTCATGGCAGACGTGGTTTCCGCATATGTTTCGAACAACCTTGTTCCGGCAGGCGAACTGCCAGTCGTGATCCACCAGATCTACCAGTCTTTCGATTTGCTGCGATCCGACCATCAGGCGAAAGCTAGGATGGAGCCGTTGAAGCCAGCGGTTCCAATCAGGAAATCCGTTACGCCGGATTTCATCATCTCGCTGGAGAGCGGCAAAAAGTTCAAAACCCTGAAGCGCCACCTGCGAGCGAGGTACGGTCTATCACCGGACGAGTATCGCGCAAGATGGAGCCTGTCCTCCGACTACCCAATGGTAGCTCCAAACTACGCTGCATCACGCTCGCTCCTGGCAAAAAAATTTGGCCTGGGACGGAAGCCGCAGGAACCGAAAAGGCCCGCGGCCAGCAAAACAAGAGTTGACCAAGACGAGGCCGGTGTCCGCTTTACCGGTGATAACAGCGGCGTCGCCCGCGGCGCGGCGGGTCACTTCTTCTTTCGCGAAAGCACGAAATCGAACTCGACGTCATAGAACGGGGCCGCAACATCGGCCTTGGCGGCGGCCTCGGCGTCCTCGACCTTGCGGAACTGGGCGAGCAGGCTCTGCTTCACGCCGAAGACGGCGTCCGTATGGATATACGGGTCGTCCGGGTCAAAGATGTGCGTGGTCAGCGCATCGAAGCCTTCTGCTTCGACGATGTAGTGGAGATGCGCCGGGCGATAGGGGTGGCGGCCCAGCGCGCCGAGCAGCTTGCCGACCGGCCCGTCATCCGGGATGGGGTAGTATTTGGGCTTTGCGCCGCGAAACCAGTAGCGTCCGTCCGCGCCGGTGCGGAAGACGCCGCGCAGGTTGAAATCGGGCTGGATGCCCTTCTGTTGCACGTCGTAGAAGCCTTCGTCATTGGCCTGCCAGACATCGATCTTGGCGCCCGCGATCGGGTTGCCCTCGGTGTCGAGGATGCGGCCGTGCACGAACATCGGCTCGCCCTTCTGGTCGAGGCAGATGTTCGAGCCCATCGGCAGTTCGGGCGCGTCGGCGACATGGAATGGGCCCAGCACGGTGGATTCCGAGGCGCCCGACGGCTTGCGGTTGTTGATCGCATCGACCAGCATCGAGACGCCGAGGATATCCGACAAAAGGATGTACTCCTGCCGCCACTCGTTGCAGATCTGGCCCGTCCGCGTCAGGAACATGATCGCGCTGAACCATTCCTCCTGCGTCGGCTCGATCTCCTTCACCGCCTCGTGCAGCTTGCGGGTGATGACCTCCATGACCTGGGCAAGTCGCTGGTCCTTGGCGTTCTTGTTGCGCGCCACGACGACTTCCGCCGAGTTGGGCTCGGTGAAATAGCCGTGTTCGTGTTCGTCGATCATGTGACCCTCCTCAGCGCGCCAGAACGGATTTGAAGACCCGGCGCAGTTCGATTGCGGGATCGGCCGCCAGCCTTTCGGTGCGCCAGGCGACGTGGTGGTCGGGACGCACGATCAGGCAGCCTGCGTCGCCGATTTCGCGTGCGCGCGCCCAGTCGCCGGTGTGGTCCTCGATCGCGCGGCGCGGGCCGATCACATGGACGCGGATCTGCAAGCCGAGTTCGGCGGCGACCGTCTCCGCAGCGGCGCCCCACGCCTCGCCGCCAATCCCGGTCAACAGCGTGAACTCGCCATGTCCGCAAAGGTCGAGCGTCGAAACCTTCCGGCCCGAGCGCTCAAAGACCCAGACATGCGGCAGGCGCGCGCCGGGCCAGGTCGTGGGCGCATAATGCAGCTCGCGATCCTTCTCGAAAGCCGGCTCGCGCTGGCCGTCGGTCACCACGGCGCCCGACGCATAGCGCTGGTTCATCTCGACGCCATGGGCGTCGAACTCGTATTTCTTAAAGGCAATGGCCTTGCGCAGCGCCTCGCGCTGCGCCTCGGCCGCCGCAGTGGCGTCCGCGCGGGCCTCCATGTTCCTCTGGATCTTGTCGTGATCGACGCCGCCATCCATGCCGAGCGCCTCGAAGATCGGGCCGAATTCGGCGATCGACTGGTTGGCGCGCGTCACGATCTGGCGCGCGATCGGCGCGCGCTCGGCCGAATAGCTTTCCAGAAGCCCTATGCCCGCCTGCCCCTTGACCACCTTGGCGAGTTTCCAGGCAAGGTTGAAGCCGTCCTGGATCGACGTGTTGGAGCCGAGCCCGTTCGAGGGCGGATGCCGGTGCGCGGCGTCGCCCATGATGAACACCCGCCCCTTGTGCATGTGCGTGGCGAAACAGTTGTTCACCGTCCAGGTGTTGGCGCCCAGAAGCTCGATCTCGAGCTCGGGATCTCCGACCAGCTGGCGTGCGACGCCGGTAGCCAGTTCCGGCGTCACATCGGGCGGCGGCTGGTTGATGTCGTAGCCCCAGACGATGAGCCACTCGTTCCATGGGCGTACCATGCGAACGAGACCCATGCCGATGCCGCCGACATCGGCACCGGGCTGCATGACCCAGTAGAGGACGCTCGGCCGGTGAGCGACGTATTTTGAAAGATCGGCCCGGAACAGGATGTTCATCGACCCGCCGACGCCCATCTTGCCCTCGAACGGCAGGCCCAGATGCTCGGCCACCAGCGAGTTGCCGCCATCGGCGCCGACGAGGAATTTCGACCGCACGGTGAAATCCCTGCCCGACAGCCGGTCGCGGCAGGTCGTGGTGACGCCGTCCGCATCCTGGACATGGCTGACATATTCGGTGCTCATGCGCGCCTGCGTGCCGCGAGCGCACGCCGTCTTGAACAGGATCGGCTCCATGAAGGTCTGGGGCAGATCGTTCATGAAGGACGGCGACGACTGGAGATGTTCGGCCTTGGAGAGCGGGTCCGTGCCCCAGCTTTTCATGCGGCCAAGCTCTTCGCCGGCCAGACTTTCGCAGAACACGTTCTCGCCCATCAGTTCCTGCGGCGAGGCGTGCATCACGGCCTCGGCCTCGACCTCCGGTCCGAGGTCGCGCAGCACCTCCATGGTGCGCTGGTTGGTAATGTGGGCGCGCGGCGTATTCGCCAGCCAGCGGTAGCGGTTCACGACCATGTTGGCCACGCCGGAACTGGCGAGAAGTGCCGCCGTGGCCGAGCCGGCAGGGCCCGTGCCCACGATCAGCACGTCGGTTTCGATATCCGCCATCAATTTCCTCCCTCGATCTTCGGACCGGCCAGCCTGCGGCGGACCGGAAACAGGTGCAGGCCGGTGCGGGCCGAAATCAGCCCCCACAGCCCCTTCGGCGCGAACAGCATCACCGCGACGGCGGCGAGGCCGAGTGTCATCAGGTACCAGCTGCCATAGTCGGCCAGCGCCGCACGCAGCGCGAAGAAGACCAGAACCCCGACGATGGGTCCCTCGATGGTGCCGATACCGCCGATGACGACGATGAAGATGACATGGGCCGTCCAGTCGGTGACGGCGAAGGCCGCCTCCGGCGAGATGCGGGCCGTCTGCACAAAGATCAGCGCTCCGGTCAGTCCGGTGGCGGCCGCGGCGATCAGAAACACCGCCCATTTGAGCCGTCTGACATCGACGCCGACCGATCGGGCCGCATCGACATTGTCGCGCGCGGCCGCAAGCGCCAGCCCGAGGCGACTGCGCAGCAGCCAGTAGATGCAGCCTGTGACGACCACGACCAGCGCCAGCGCCAGCCAGTAGGCGAGAATGTCGCGCGCGGCCGCCTCGCGCACGCCAAACAGCGCCCGGATCGCATCCGTGCCAATGATGTTGCTGGTCGCCTCGCGTGGCAGAGAGGTGCCGGTGCCTCCGCCGAGCGCCTTCCATTGCGCGATCAGCAGCCGCGTCACCTCGGCGATCACCCAGGTGCCGATGGCGAAATAGGCGCCCTGCAGGCGGAAGGCGAAGAAGGCCGTGGGAACGGCCAGAGCCAGCGCGGCAAGGCCGCCCAGCAGGCTCGCGGGGACCGGGTTCCAGCCCAGCAGGATCACGCCCGCGAACATCGCATAGGCGCCGATGCCGACGAAGGCCTGCTGGCCCACCGAGACAAGACCGGCATAGCCCGCCAGCAGGTTCCAGATCTGCGCCAGCGTCAGCATGGTGAGAATGAAGAACAGGTCCTGTATGACACCGCGCGAGGTCACGGCGGGCAAGGCGATCGCGGCAACGACGAGAACGAGCACGGCGATCTGCGTGGCAGTTCCGGCGCGGGTGCGGGTTGTCAGCCGATACATGCCGCCCTCAATCCACCGCCCGCGGGAACAGGCCCCGCGGCTTGAGTAGCATCACGGCCAGAAAGGCGATGTGACCTGCCAGGATCTGCCATTCCGGATTCACCGCCGCGCCGGCCGCCTGAGCCACGCCGATGATGATCCCGCCGGCAAGCGTTCCCCACAGGCTGCCAAGGCCGCCGATGATCACCGCCTCGAAGGCATAGATCAGCCGCGCCGGCCCGATCGAGGGATCGAAATTCGCCCGCATGCCGAGATAGAGCGCCGCCAGCGTCACGACGACCATCGCGATCCCGGTGGCGACGGCGAAGACCCGCTTCGGCTCGATCCCCATCAGGCCCGCAGTCACGGCGTCGTCCGAAGTGGCGCGGAAGGCACGGCCAAGGGCGGTGTGATAGAAGAGCCCGTTCAAGGCCACGATGGCGACGATCGCGGACGCAAAGGTCATCAGCGGCATCACCCCCACCGTCACCAACCCGAGATCGAGCGATGCCCCCTCCAGTGCGCCTACCGGAATCCGCCGGCTGTCGGCGGAAAAGGCCTCGAGCAGCCCGTTCTGCAGGGCGACCGACAGTCCGAACGTGACGAGAAGCGGCGGCAGGATATCCTTGCCCAGCACCCGGTTCAGCACTGCGGCCTGCAGCAGCCAGCCGAGCGCGAACATCGCCGGCATGGCGATCAGCGCGGCAACCCAGGGCGACAGGCCGAGCAAGGTGACGCCCATCAGCACCAGATAGGCGGCAAAGACGATAAGGTCGCCATGCGCGAGATTCACCAGCCGCATGATGCCGAAGACGAGGCTCAGCCCCGCTGCGAACAGCGCGTAGAGCCCGCCCAGCAGGATCCCCTGCACGAGGGTGTCCAGCCAGATCATCGCCGCGCGCCCGTCATCGGGCGGCGGGAAGAGTGCGCAGACATGCGGGACTGCCTCGTCATGCCGCCACTCCGAAATAGGCGGAATGGACTTCTTCGCGCGTGACCTCGGCCGGCTTGGCGACCAACGTCACCCGGCCCTCCATCATGCAGTAGACGCGGTCTGCCACCGCCAGCGCCTTGCCGATATCCTGCTCGACCAGCACGATCGCGGCGCCACTTTGGCGGACCTTGGGAAGTGCGGCGTAGATGTCGCGAATGACGACGGGCGCAAGGCCGAGGCTGATCTCGTCGCAGAGCAGCAATTCCGGATTGGACATCAACGCCCTGCCGATCGCGACCATCTGCTGCTGGCCTCCCGAGAGCGCCGTGCCGGGGTTCTTGCGCCGCTCGCGCAGGATCGGGAAGAGGTCGTAGACCGCCTCCAGGCTCCACGGCCCCGACGCCTTGCGCGCCTGCCCGCCGATCAGAAGGTTCTCCTCGACGCTCAGCGAGGCAAAGAGCCGGCGCCCTTCCGGTACCATGGCGATGCCGCGCTTCAGGATTTCGGCCGAGGGCAGCGCACCGATCGGTTCGCCCTTGTGCAGCACCATGCCGGGTTCATTGCGGATCACCCCCGTGATCGAGCGCATCAGCGTGGATTTTCCGGCGCCGTTGGCGCCGATGATCGCCAGGCATTCGCCCGCAGCGACAGTGATATCCACGCCGAACAGCGCCCCGAACTGGCCGTAATTCGCAGTGAGGGCGCGCGTCTCCAGCAGCATCAGACCTCGATCCCCAGATAGATTTCGCGAACCTCTTTCGAGGCCATGATCTGATCCGGCTCACCGATTGCGATCACGCGCCCGAAATCCAGCACGAGAAGCCGTTCGACCACCGATCTCAGGGCGTGGAGCACATGCTCGATCCAGATGATCGTCGTGCCCCTGGCGTGGATGGCCCTGATCGTCGCGACCAGCGCCTTGCATTCGCCCTCCGTCAGCCCGCCGGCGATCTCGTCCAGAAGCAGAAGCTCGGGTCCCGTTGCCAGGGCACGGGCGAGTTCCAGGCGCTTGCGGTCGAGAAGGCTCAGCGATCCGGCCAGCACATTGGCTTTCCTCAGAAGCTCGGTCTCCTCGAGAATACCAGCGCAATCGTCGACCATCTCGGCTTCGCGGCCGCCCCGACCGAAAGCGGCGGCGGTCAAGAGGTTCTCGAACACGCTCAGCCCCTCGAAGGGCTGCGGGATCTGGAAGCTGCGGCCGACACCCATGCGCACCCGATCCATGGCTGGGGCGTGGGTGACGTCGCGGCCGAGGAATTCGATGCGGCCCTCATTGGCGAGCAGATTGCCGGTGATCAGGTTGAAGAGCGTCGACTTCCCCGCCCCGTTCGGACCGATGATACCCAACGCCTCGCCGCGCGGCACCGTGACGCTGACGCCGTCGGTAACCTTCAGGGCCCCGAAGGACTTCGAGACGTTTTCCAGCCTGAGTATCATCACTGTCATCCTCGGGTCGCGCCGAACGAGGGCGGCGCATACGCCGCCCCCGGTGGCGTCAGGCCAGGGCTTCCATCTTGCCTGCCGTGGGAATCTCGGACGCAGTGGCGTTTTCGACGATCACCAGATCGAAGCCGCCGCCGGCCTTCTTGCGCCACTGGCCGCCGACGAGCGGCGTCTTTGAGACGTTCTTCGCAGCGAAAGGCGGTAGCCCCGCACCATTCCAGGCCACCTTGCCGACCACGGTCGTCACGTCGGTGACCGCTATCGCCGTCGCGATCGCCTCGGCATTCCCGGGATCCGAAACGCGGCCCATCACATTGGCCGCCACCTCGAACAGCGAATGGACGAAGCCGATCGGCTGGGTCCACGGACGCCCGGTCTTGGCGGCGAAATCCGCCGCAAGGTCCGCCGAGCTCTGGCCCGTCACCGACGACTTGAACGGATGCGAGGCCGACCACCAGACCTCGGACGAAAGGTTGTGGCCGGCGTCGCCGAGCGTCTCGACCGATTGCGGGAAGAGGATGGCCTTGGCCACCGTCGCCGCCTTGGGCTTGAAGCCTTGCTGGCGGGCCTGGTTCCAGAAGGTGGTGAAGTCGGGCGGGATGACCACGCCAGTGACGATCTCGGCATCGGCCGCCTTGAAGGCGTTGACCTGCGCGGTGAAATCGTCCGAGAGGTTCTGATAGCGGCCGGGATCGCTGAGGCGGAAGCCGGCGGCATCGAGGCCGGGCTTCAGCCCATTCTTCGGATCGCCCCAGGCATTGCCGTCGGCATCGTTGGGGAACAGTCCGCCCACCTTGCCGTTGGTGGAAAGCTGCTTCCACATGCCGGTGTAGACGGCGATGATGTCTTCAAGGCCCCAGAAATAATGATAGGCGAACTTGAAAGGCTTCCAAGACGATGGATCGGCCGGATTGCCCTGCTGGCCGATGAACCAGGGCTGCCACGGCGCCATGGTCGAGATGACCGGCACGCCCTCCGCCTCGCAGGTGGTGGCGACCGGGTTGGTGTTTTCGGGCGTCGAGCCGACCAGCATCAGGTTGATCTCGTCGTCGACGATCAGGCTCTTCGCCACCTCGGCTGCGCGATTGGGGTTCGACTGGCTGTCCTTGACGATGACCTCGAAATTCTTGCCCGCCTCGGACGCGAGAAAGGCCTTGATGTTGTAGGCATCGCTTTCGGCGAAGCCGGCGAGCGGCCCCGTCTGCGGCGAAACATAGCCCAGGCGAATCTTGGCGTCCTTCGCGAGCGCCGGCGTCGCCAGCCGGGAACCGGCAAGCACCAGGCCTGTCGCCGCCGACGCTTTCAGTAGGCTCCGTCTTGTAATCATCTGCTCTTCCTCCCTCTTGCCTCTTTTCAGCTCCCCGGACGGCGTCCCTCAAACGCCGCCTGGAGGAGTTCCCTTATCGACGCCAAATCAATCGGCCTCGGATTCGCATAGGCGTTCTTCACCGCGATCGCCGCCGCGCGGTCGAGATCGGCTTCCTTGATGCCTATCTCCTTCAGGCTCAGCGGAGAGCCGACGGAGCGCGCGAAATCCCAGAGCCCGCCGCCCGCCGAGCCGCCCCCGAAGGCTTCGGCCATCGGCCGCAGCAGATCGGGCACCGCCGCTTCGTTGAAGGCGGTCGTGTAGGGCAGCAGGATGGCGTGGGTCTCGGCATGCGGCGTATCGAACGAGCCGCCGAAGACATGCGCCAGCTTGTGATGCAGCGCCATCGAGACATAGCCGAGCGCGCTCGAGCAGCACCAGGCCGCATAGAGCGCCTGTGTGCGCGCGCCGCGCTCCTGCGGATCGTCGATCAGGAGCGGAATGCCGTCCCGGAACGCGGCCATGGCATCCCTGCACATCAGCACGATCACCGGGTTGCGGTCGGGGGCGTAGAAAGCCTCCATCGCGTGCGCGATCGCATTCATCGCCGAGGTGACGGTGAGGCCGACAGGGAGGGTCAGTGTCAGATCGACGTCATAAATCACCGTCTCGGGACGGATGTCCGGCGACCGGCGGGTTGTCTTCTCGCCGGCCGCCGTCTCGCCGAGGATGTCGGTCATTTCCGAGCCGGCATAGGTGGTCGGGATCACCACCTGATCGGCGCCGGTGCGCATGGCCATCGCCTTCCCGAGCCCGGTGGTCGAGCCGCCGCCGAGGCTCACGACCGCCGTGGCGCCGCTGGCGCGGAAGGCGTCGACGGCCTTTTCCGTGACCTCGACGGGTGTATGCATGACCGCGCCGGCAAAGACCCCGGCGGCGAGGCCGCCAAGGCTATCGGCCAGATTGTCGGCATCGGCCTTCTGATGTGGCGTCGACAGCACCAGCACCTTGTCATGGCCGAGCCGCCGTACCTCCTCGCCCGCGCGGCGCATGGTGCCGGCACCGAAGATCACCCGCGTCGTCAGCCCGGGGAAGGTGAAACTGTCCATCATCGCGCCGCCCCCATGCGCGCGCCCCGGCCGGCCTCCAGGTCGGCGATCATGGTGCCCAGCATTGCAATCTCGGCATCCGAAACCTCATGGCTGCGGCCGGGGAACAGATCGGCTCGCAGGCTCGCGCCGCCGCGGCCGAGCGACTGCGCCGTGTCGGCGAAGGCCGAGACCGGAATCCAGGGATCGGAGTCGCTGCCGGAAAGATAGACCGGCACGCCGGCCGGCACGGCTTCGGAGCGCCCGTCCGCCGCAACAACCCACGCGGCAGCCCGTGAAGGCCGCGAGCGCGTCCGGCGGCGGCAGCCCGGCGCAGAGATATTCGATCGACAGACATGCCCCTTGCGAAAAGCCCGCCAGAAGCAGCGGCAGTCCGGGCAATTCCGCCCGCGCCGCCACGACAGCGGCCGCCAAATGATCGAGCGCATCGGAAAGGTGCGCACGCGCGACCGGCGTCAGCGGATCGACGGCGCGCGCTTGCCACCACACGCCGAACGGCGCGCGCGGCAGGATGAACGCCACGGCCGGCGCGGAAAACCGCGACAGCACGTGCGACTGCATCTCCTCCGGCGATTGGCCGCGGCCGTGGACGAAGACGCAAATCGCCTTCGCCTGCGCGCCTTTTGGCCCGAGCCGGAGTGGACCGCTGCCTGAACTCACGCGAATTCCGCCTGTTCCAGACCGGCCCGCAATTCGCCCTCGCGGTCCTTGAACCATGGTGGGAAGACCAAGGTCTTGCCGATCTGGCCCGGAGGTTCGTCCTTGGCCCAGCCTTCCGGCGTGGTCCAGGCAAGTTCGAACAGCGCGCCGCCGGGCGAGCGGACATAGCAGGACTTGAAGTAGTTGCGGTCCTTCTGCTCCGAGATGTCGGTGAAGCCGAGGCCTTCGATATGAGCGCGCAGCTTCAGCTGGTTCTCTTCGTCGCCCGTGTTGAGGGCAAGGTGGTGGATCGTGCCGCCCGCCAGCGTCCAGGTGCCCTGTGCGCTGTCGCGATCGACGATCACCTCGACCCGCTGATCGACGCCGGTCGTATCTGGCACCCGGAACACGAGCCCTTCGTGATTGTCCGCCTCCTTCTCCAGCGGCAATGCCACGGTCAGGAAGTCGTCCATTGCGGTGCGATCCGTCACCGCCACGACGGCGCCGTAGATGCCCTTGATGCCGTGGGCCTTGCCGATGCCCTGCACCGCGTTGGTGATGGGCGCGCGCGGATCGCTGTCGCTTTCCACCAGCTCATGCCAGATGCCGCAGGGATGCGCGAAAGCCACACGGTCGGCGCCAAAGCGTGTGGTCTTGGTGGCCTCGATGCCGCGCGCGTTCAGCCGGTCCACCCAGAAATCCGCGGCCCCCGTGGGGATGGATTGCATGATGGTGCGCGATTGGTTGGTGCCGCGGCGGCCGTAGACGCCCGGCTTGCGGAACGGGAAGGTGGTGATGATCGTCGAGGCATCGCCATCGGGCGAGCCGTAGTAGAGGTGATAGACGGGGATGACGTCGTCGAACAGGACGGTGCGCTTCACCGAATGCAGGCCGAGCGCTTTGGTATAGAAATCAAAATCTTCCTGAGCGCCGTCAGTCGACAGCGTCAGATGGTGGTAGCCGCTGATACGCGCCATTGCTCATCTCCTCCCAGAGGTTTCGGTTTCGCCCCGCCGCTGCGGGCAGAGCACGAGATTGAGGTCGAGCGCGTGCTTCCGCTTTCCTCCATGGGGCGGCAGCGCGCGGAACTCGGCCATGAGTTCGGGTTTGACCCCGAAAATGGCATCCCGGCAGATCGCGGGGTCCGACCGGTCGAAGATGTGGGTCGTCAGCGTTTCGAAGCCCGGTGCCGAAACGCGAAAATGGATGTGGGCCGGCCGCTCGAGGCCAAGACCGAGCGAGGACATCAATCGGCCGACAGGGCCGTCCGCCGGCAGCGTGTAGCCCTTCGGCTTCACCGTCATGAAGCTGAACCGCCCCTGCGGATCGGCGCGGAAGCGTCCGCGCAGGTTGAATTCCGGTTGCCTGTCCGGCTCCTGGTTCTCGTACAGGCCCTCGGCGTTGGCCTGCCAGATCTCGACCGTCGCATCGCTGATCCCCGCGCCGCCGAGCGCCACGATCCGCCCGGTAACCTCCAGCGGCTCGCCCTTGTGGTCGCGCGAGATGTTCCCGCCGAGCGGCATTTCCGGCACATCGGCCCGGTAGAAAGGTCCGGCCAGGGTGTTGGGGGTCGCCCCGGCGGGGCGCGGACTGTTTTGGTCCTCGATCAGCGAGGACACGCCCAGTACATCGGCGAACAGCACCCATTCCTGGCGCCGCGCATCGGCGTAATGGCCGACCTCGGTCAGAAAATCGATCGCCAGCCGGAATTCCTCGCCGGAGGGCCGCAACTCCACGATCAGCGCGTGCAAACCATCGACAGCGGCCTGTGCCGCAGCCGCGAGACGGGATTGGCCCATTGCCGCCAGACGCCGCGCGAATTCTTCGGCCTGCGACGAGATCGCCTTGGGGAATTCATCCCTCTGGGGGTCGTGCTGGCCGTCCATTTCGCCGGGGCCTCCCTTCCCCTTGCCAAACGGGATAACACGGCCCGACGCCATGCTTGATGAGATGTGGTGGCCCTTGTATAGCGTTTTGCTATGAAGCTGAACGAGCGCCACTTGATGCAGCTCGCCGCGGTGCTGGATGCCGGCGGCGTGTCGGAAGGAGCCGCCATGCTGGGCCTGACCCAGCCTGCGGTCAGCCGATCATTGGCCATGCTGGAGGCGCGGGTCGGCGAGCCGCTGTTCCTCAAGGGCCGTAGGCCGCTGCAGCCGACGCCGCTCGGTTTCCAGCTCGCGGCGCAAGGGCGCACGATCATCACCGCCTCGCGCAAGGCGTCGGATGCGGTGCAGGGCTTCATGAAAGGCACCAAGGGTGTCGTCCGTGTCGGCGGCGTGCCTTTCTTCATGGACGCGATGATCAGCCGCATGATCGGGGAATTCCAGAAGCTCGAACCCGAGGTGACCGTCCAGCAGAGCTATATGAACCTGCCCGAGATGGTCGCGGCGCTGGAGAGCAACCAGATCGACCTCGGGATCGTGCCGATTGGCGTGCTTGACCTTGGACCCGGCTTCGAATTCACCGAGATCCTGCCCGGACGCAATGTCGTGGCTTGCCGGCCGGACCATCCGCTGCTGCGCAATCGCCGCCTCAGGGCGCATGACCTGACCAGTTTTCCCTGGGTGGCGCCCCTACCCGGCTCTCCTTTGATGTCCGACCTGCAGATGATCCTGATGAGCATCGGCATGTCGGACCTCAACGTGCGTTATTCCGGTGGCTCGCTGATGAGCGTGATCAACTTCCTCGCCGAAACCGATGCACTGGCGGTGCTGCCGTTTTCCGTGGTCTTCGCGCAGCGCAAGGAGAACCGGGTGACGGTGCTCCCCTATGAGATCCCGCAGCCCAGCCGCACACTCGGCATCCTGCGCCGGGTTAGCGGACCACGCTCGCCTGCGGCGGAGCGCTTCGCCGGTCACGTCACGACCGCCTTCGAGAATCTGAAGCATATCATTAAACGGCACGAGAACGCGGTCGTCTGGGGGCGCTAGCTCAACCTGCTCATAAGTGCCCCCCGAAGAAAGGCTTCAGGCGGTGGTGACCGACGAAAGTTCGCTCAACTATAATAGCAAAGGCTGAACTGAAAGTTTCGAAGGGTACGGGGAAAGGCGCCTCAGGCATGATTTCAGCATCCTCGGCGATCCCGCCGACAAGCACCCGACCTTAATGACTGCGATTGAGGCGCAAAGCCGCCACCCGTAGACGATAAATGGGCACGGCGAGTCGCTGGATCAGCGTTTTGAATCAACTTTGGCGAACCGCTCTGTAACCCCTTGGCGATAACAATTGTGTTAGTCGCTGGGGGTCATCGTTTTCTACAGGAAATCAATACGTTAGCGGTTGGTTCGCCAACCCGTTTCCCTCGTATTCTCTCGTAAGGTCTGGCGAACCCGCGGACGAGGAAGAGGACTAGTTTTTCGTGCGGGCGGATTCTCTATCCAGCCCACACAAAGGGTCGACGTACACGTGTTGACCACAAAGGGTGCAAGGGCGGCTGATTTGGGGCCGACAGCAGTTCGGCAGCTTTGGGGCGCGAGATTCAATGAGCCGACGTTCGGGTTTGGTGGTGGCATTGTCATGATCTGACCTGAAGCGGCCGTTCGGGCCCGGATCCGAGCACAACTAGTTTCCTAGGATGATGCTGTGAAAAGCCATGACGGGCAAGCTAAGCTGTAGCAGCCACCTGCTACCTGCTACACACTTTTTTGTGCTAGCCAACGAACGAATAGCAAACCTCACCGAGGTCGTGTAGGGTCAAAAAATAAGATGCGACCCCGGCACAGGGCAGCCGGGTGAATCTGGGAGGATTCATGGTCGAAATCATCTCCAAGCGGGACGGCCCGCGGCGCGAGGATGTTCAGGTCAAGCGGCTGATCGAACAAAACCGCTCTACGATTGTGCGTCTTGCCGATCAGATCAGTGGCGGCGGCTATTCGGCATCCAGGAAGCCGCGCCAGAAACCGGAAGCCGAAGGGCTGATGATCCATGTTGGCGGTGGCTCGCCGGTCGCAGCCGAGGCTGACCCCTCCATTCGCGTAAGCATCAACGGCCGGGTGGTCTCGGTGGACCGGAACACAGGTCGCCAACTCCACCATATCGGCGATATCCGGAACCGGGGCGGCGAACAGGTCTTTGTCCTGGCGACGAAGCAGAACGGCTTCTTTTCACCCGTCGATGAGGCTGTCGCACAAGAGCTTGCCGACCTGGACGGGTCCCGGCTCGGGGCCAGTTACACCGAAGAGCAGCTTGCCGCCGACATCGGAGTGAAGCTCGGCATCGCCTAGCGCATCTGCGAACGACCATCCGAGCGCAGTCCGACAGCATACAGAAATACCCTGCCCCCAAGGTTCTGTGATGACTGAATGAAACGCGGGATCGATACCAACCAGATGAAGACCGGTGGCCTTCCGGCGCGCGCGCCGATAGCCACTGGACTGGTTCTGGATTCCATCGACTATGACGAGCGCGCCACCATGCGCGCCTGGGAAAACTTTCTGTCCGACGCGCCGCAATGCGCGCGCGATCCGGTCCAGGTCCGCTCGCTGATCCACGATTCCTGGTACCGCAGCGCCACTGGCGGGATCAACGCGCAGGGGGTCGAGGCCCCCCTCAACAGCAATCGTGACGAGATCGAGTATCTGACCCGCGCCAACGCCGAGCTGCTTTCGGCGGCGCGGCGGCCGTTCGCCTCCCTCGGCCCGCTGCTGGAAGGGACGGGAGCGATGCTGGTGCTGGCCGACAGCGACGGCGTGCTGATCGAAGCCATCGGCGACAAGAAGACCCTGCATGATGGCATGGACATCCATCTCGCCATCGGCGGCAAATGGAATGAGGGCGCTGTCGGGACCAACGGCATCGGCACCGCGCTCTGGACCGGCGAACCGATCTTCGTCCACGCAGCCGAGCATTTCTGCGCTGGCATCAAAGGCTGGACCTGCGCCGGCGCGCCGATCCGCGACCCGTTGGATGGAAAGATCATCGGTGTCGTTGACCTGTCAGGTTATTCGCCGATCTTCCGCCCCCACAACACGGCTCTTGTCGCCGCCACTGCCAGGCAGATCGAAAAGGCGCTGGCCGAGCAGCAGCAGGAACAGCGCACCCGCCTGCTAGAAGCTTTCATTTCCTCGGCACCCGGTTACCGCGGGAAAGACGGCTTGGTGATCGTCGATCACCGTGGCCGAGCGATCTTCTGCAACAACGTGCCCAATGGCGAGACCACCGGGATGACGGATGGGCCGATCGAGCCGGGTCGCGGTCGTTGGCTCATGAACCTGCCGGCGCCCGGCTCGGACAGCGATCTCGCCAAGGCACTCCCGGTGCATCTGCGGTCCTGTCACATCACGCCACTGAAACTGGACGGGAATCTCAGCGGCGCGGCTCTGGTGTTCCCGGCCGCGCCGGTGGTTTCGGGTGTGGCGGTGATCAGCCGGGAGACAAACAACCCGTTGCAGGCAGCAACGTCGATGATCGTCGGCGAGAGCGAGAAGCTGCTGGCCGCCATCGATGTCGCCTCCCGCGTGGCTCGGTCGAGGGGCGTGACATCGCTGCTGATAGAAGGCGAAACCGGCGTCGGCAAGGAACTGTTCGCGCGGCTTGTCCATGCTGGCAGTCGGCGTACGGACAATGACCCTTTCGTCGCGTTGAATTGCGGCGCGATCACCAAGGAGCTGTTCGGCAGCGAGCTGTTCGGCCACGTGGCTGGCGCCTTTACTGGCGCCTCGCGTGAAGGCAAGGCGGGCGTTTTCGAGCAGGCCAATGGCGGCGTGCTCAGCCTCGACGAAATCGGTGAGTTGCCGCTCGAGATCCAGCCGTTCCTGTTGCGTGTGCTGGAAGAGCGTGTCGTTCACCGCATCGGCGACAGCAGGGGGCGGCCTGTGGACGTCCGGCTGGTCGCCTCGACGAATCGCGATCTCAAGCAGGAAGTCGCGGCCGGGCGCTTCCGCAGCGATCTCTATTACCGCATCGGCGCCGTCTCGATACGTGTCCCCGCCCTGCGCGAGCGTGGCGAGGACGTGTTGTTGCTGGTCGAGCATTTCAATCGCCAGATTGCTGGCAAGACCGGCAACGATCCGCTGGAATTTTCAAACGACGCGCTCGACGCGCTGCTTGCCTATCGTTGGCCAGGCAACGTGCGCGAGCTGAAGAACCTCATGGAGCGCCTGCATATCCTGGCGAGCAACAGCACCATCAGCCTCCAGGATCTCCCGTGGGAAATCACCGTCGCCAATCGCAACGGCTCGACCTCGCACAATGACAATCCAGCGGCCATGCTCGAGGCGCCGGTGTGCACATTCGAGGATGGCGAGCGCCAGGCGATCAGGAACGCGCTAGCCGCGGAGAATGGCAATCTGAGTAAGGTCGCCCAGAGACTGGGCATTTCGCGGCCTACGCTCTATCGCAAACTTGAGCAATACGGCATCCGACGCGGGTTCGTATGAACCGCGGCAAGAGAGCAAGGCATTCGCGCGCTGCGGACGGTCTAGCCGCCGAAGATCAACGGGGAACCGAAGCCGGCGACGGCATGGCGCTCAGCGCGGTTTCCCAGGCGCAACGGACTATCTGTAGCGTCCGTGGCGCTGCAACACCTCGATCTGATAACCGTCCGAGTCTGCTACGAAAAAGAACCGCGCAAGCAGCGCGCCTTCGCGGTTGAATTCGACAATTTTGCGCGGATTGAACCCTGCAGCCGTCAAGCGCTTGTGTTCTGCCTCGAGATCATCGACGCAAAAAGCGATGTGGCCGTAGCCATCGCCAAGCGCGTACGGCTCCGCCCGGCCCTTGTTGATCGTCAATTCGAGCTCGAAATCGTCTTCCGCATTACGCAGATAGACCAAGGTGAACGTCTCGAAATCCAAACGGTCCGCAATATCAAGCCCGAACGCGCTTTTGTAGAAGTTGACCGATAGGCGCTCTTGTACCACCCGGATCATCGAATGTATTGCTTTCGCCAAGGGATCCTCCAGTCTGCCACTCGGTCTTCACCGTGAGCCATTGGGCGCAAAAAGGGTGGCAGCCGGTTACTACGCCGGGAAATTCGCGTAAGATCGCTTGATGAACCAAAATCGAATTGCTCAAGCTGCAAATTGGGCAGTGCACTTCGTTCACCACTCCGCGCTTTCGCTTTCAACGGGAGGTCATCACATGTGCAAAGTCTTTGCCGGTCAGGATCCGGAAGGATACCGGCTGGTCAATCGCTCGGTTCGCATCGGCGGCCATTCTACGAGCATCCAGCTTGAGGCCACTTTTTGGACGCTCTTGGACGAGATCGCCCATCGTCAGGGAATGACGGCGCCGAAATTCCTGTCAACACTCTACGACGAAGCACTGGAGATCAATGGCCAGATCCCCAACTTTGCATCCATGCTGCGCACCACCTGCGCGCTTTACCTACGCGACAGGCAACCGCTCGACGGCGAGCCCTCGGATCTCGACAGCAAGGCAGCCTGACACGACGTCATCTGCCGCCGAAGCGAGGCCTCCGTCCGCGTCTCCATCAGGCCAGGACGTCATCCTGGCAACGAGAGAACCGCTTCGTCGCAAGGCTCGGCGTTTCGCGGCCAACTCTTTGCGCAAAGCAATGCCTCTTCCGTTTCGGCTTCGTATGAACGCCATCAAGAAAGAACCCATGGCATTCGCGCCACGGGCTGGAAGGTTTTGTCGGTGGGGAAATTCCGTCGGAAAGCCAGCTTGCCGATCAGGCAGGCTGCGCTGCCTGCTCGCCGATCCCTATCACGCCAACGCGCAGCGCCAGTCCGGCCGCAGCGGCACCGAGGCAAGGCGCGACGATATACAGCCAGAGTTGCGACAGCGCCGCCCCGCCGGCAAACAGGGCTGGGCCCAGCGAGCGAGCCGGATTGACCGACGACCCGGAAACAGCGATGCCGGCGAGGTGAATCATGACCAGCGTGAGCCCGATCGCAAGGCCTGCCAGAGGCCCGGCGCCGCCTTCGGCAGTCGCACGAAGGATGACAACCAGAAACAGGAAGGTGGCGACTGCTTCGAACAGGAACGCCGAAGTCGCCGAATAGGCCGACCAGCCGTTTTGGGCAAAACCGTTCGCGGCGACGTCGTAGCCGCCGCCCTTCCCTTCCACGATCACGTAGAGGACCGCCGATGCAACGATCGCCCCCACACATTGCGCAACGACATAGCCAATCAAATCGCCGGATTTCATCCGCCCAGAAACAAAGACGCCCAGGCTCACGGCCGGATTGAGATGCGCGCCTGAAATCGGCCCGATCGAATAGGCCATCGCAATCACTGACAGGCCGAAGGCCATTGCCACGCCAAGCAGTCCGACCTCGGAACGCATGAACAGAACCGTCGCGCAGCCGAAGAAGACCAGCGCGAAAGTTCCTACGAATTCACAGATATATTTGTTCATTTTTTCCTCTCCAGATTGTGACGGCCTGGGTCGAAGACCGCAGCTTTACGCATGGCATCCGGCCCAGGATTTTTCGGGGAACCCCAGGATTTCAGGGAACAATGACGCCGCGGCCGGTGAACCGCCGGTTTTTGAAGTCGTCGAGGGCGGTGTTGATGTTGGCGAGATTGTATTCGGTGTAGTGCATCTTCACCTTGCCGTCGGCGTTGAGCTCCATCAACTCGACTAGCTCGGTGAAATTGCCGACCAGGCTGCCGCCGATGTTGATCTCCTCGATGACCAGATGCGCGGTCGGCACGTTGACCGAGCCGCCATAGCCGACGACGAACAACTGACCGCCCTTGCGCACCATCTTCCAGCAGATGTTCTCGACGCCGAGCTCGCCGACGAAATCGATGACCACATGAGCCCCACCGCCGGTGATCGCCTTCACCTCCTCGACGACGTTCGGCCCGCCGTCGAGGACGAAATCGGCGCCAAGATCCTTGGCCAGCACGCGCGCCGCCGGCTCGCGATCGACTGCGATGATCCGGCAACCCGAAATCGCATGCAGCGATTGCAGCGCGATGTGGCCGAGGCCACCGATGCCGAGCAGGACGCAGTAACTGCCCGGCCGTAAAAGCTTCGCCGCTCGTTTGGCTGCCCGGTAGGCGGTGATGCCGGCATCGGCCAGCGGCGCCACTTCGATTGGCGTGACATTGACATTCAGCTTGATCAGCGAGCGCTCGCTGGTGATGAAGTATTCAGCGAAGCCGCCATTCATGCCCAGGCCGGGGAATTGGCCATTGTCGCAATACATGTCCTCGCCGTGCCGGCAGTTGAGGCAGATGCCGCAGGAGCGGAACGGATGGCAGATGACGGCATCGCCGCGCTTGACCGACCTGACGCCGCTGCCGACTTCCTCGACCCAGCCGGCATTCTCGTGCCCCATGATATAGGGCAGAAGCGTGCCGTCGGGATCCATGGTCGGCTTCCACACGCCTTCGATGATGTGGAGGTCCGTGCGGCACAGGCCCGCGGCGCCGACCCTGACGATCACCTCGTCAGGTGCGGTGATCGTCGGCGCCTTGACCTCCTCGATCTTGAGCTTCACGTTCATTTTCGGGTCGTATTCGTAAAGTCTGGCAGCTTTCATGGTCGTATCCTTTCAACGTCGAAACCGTTCTGGTGAATGGCGCGTCAGGCGCGGCCAAGTTTCTCTGCGCCGCCACCAAGCGCCGGCCCGGCGGTCGGGTCCTCGTCCTCGGCGAGGTCGCCGATCAATGTTTCGGTGGTCAGGATCAGCGTCGCCACGGAAGCCGCGTTGGCAAGCGCGGTATAGGTGACGCGGACGGGGTCGATGATCCCGGCTTCGAACATGTTCTGATAGCTGCCGACGGATGCGTTGTAGCCGTAGCCACCGTTGATACGCGTCACCTCCGCCACCACGGCCTCGGGATCGGCGCCGGCATTGGCGGCAATACGCCATAGGGGCCGTGTCAGCACCGAACGGACCAGCCGCACCCCTTCGGCAATGTCGCCGCCGACACCGCCTGCCACCTTGTCGAGCAGCGGCGCGATCTGGGCAAGCGCGGAACCGCCGCCGGCGACCACGCCCTCCTCGGAGGCCGCGCGCACCGCATTCAGCGAATCCTCGATCAGCTGGATGGTCCGCTTCTGCTCGACCGGCGTGACGCCGCCGGCGTAGAGGATGGCGGTGCCGCCTGAAAGCTTGGCCAGGCGCTCGCGCAGCTTGTCCTGCTCGATGTTCGGCGGCGCGGCTTCGTACTGCCGCTGCACCTGTGCGCGGCGAGAGGCGATCACGTCATGATTGCCGCCGCCGCGAATGATCGAGGTGTAGGACGAGCTGGTCTTCACCCGGTCGGCGGCTCCGAGATCTTCGGCAGTGACGTCTTCAAGTCGGCCACCGAGATCGCGGGCGATGACCCGGCCTCCGGTGATGATCGCCAGATCCTCCATCATCGCCTTGCGCCAATGGCCGTATTCCGGCGGATGGACGACGAGATATTTGCCGGGTCCCCGCTTGCCGAGCAGTGTAACCACGACTTCCGGCGATACTTCCTCGGACACGATCAGCAGCGGCCGCCCGGCCTCGTCGGCGATGCGGCGCGCAGCCTCGAGCGCGCTGGGTTCCTTGATCTTGAGGTCGGTCATCAGGATGAAGGGTCGCTCGAGCACGGCCTCCATCTTCTCCTGGTCGGTGACCATGTGATGTGAGAGGTAGCCCCGATCGAAGGACATGCCCTCGACAACGTCGAGCGTGGTCTCGGTGGTGACGCTGAAATCGGTTGTGATAACGCCTTCGGCGCCGACCCGTTGATGCGCTTCTGCCACCAGCGCGCCGAGTTTGGCGTCGGTCGCAGCGATGTTGGCAACAGCGGCGAGAATGCCGTTGCCCGTGGCCGGCTTGGCCGAAGCCTTGAGAGCGTCCACAACCGCCGTTACGGCAAGCTCAATGCCTTTACACAGATCAACGGATTTCGCGCCGCGTTCACTGGCTTGAATGCCGCCCTGGATCAGCGCGTTGGCAAGCACGATAGCGGTCGTGGTGCCGTCGCCGGCGACCTCGTTGGTCTGCATGGAGACTTCGCGGACGACTTGCGCGCCCATGTTTTCGAAACGGTCATGGAGTTCGATCTCGGAGGCGATGCTGACGCCGTCGCGCGTCACCATCGGCGTGCCTATCGGACGGTCGATCATGGCGTTCATGCCTTTGGGGCCGAGCGTGGGCTCGACGGCCGCGGCCAAGCGAAAGACACCACGGGCCAGGGCCCGGCGGGCCTCGGAATTGTGAAGCATTATTTTGGGCATGACTCCTCCTTCCGCCTTACGGGCGGGTTGTTGGTTGGGGGCCTCGTGCGTGGAGGCCGTTGCTCTCGGTTCTGCTTAGGTGACCGGCGCTCTTCGCTCCGGCACGCGGTCCATGATGAAGTCGACCAGCGTCGGCTCCCCGTCGACCACGTCCAGTTCCTTGTATCTTGCCTGCTTGAGCCCACGGCAAAGCGCGCCGTTGAACTCCATGTTGATGCGCACCGCACGCAACTCCGCGAGATAGGCATCGAGGTCCGCTGGCAAAATTTGCCGCCCCTCCCAGGTCACGAAGACCGGATCACCCTGCCTGCTTGCCGGAAAGCGCTCGACAAGCGCTGCCCGGTATCTCGCTTTCTGGCTGACCTCGGCGGACCCAAGACGGGCGGCGTCATAGGCGCCCAGGTCCATGCCGATGATTTCGCGATCCGTCAGCCCTTGCTTCCTCAGGCCAAGCAGAACGGCTTCCTGGCGCCGCTTGAACGCCTTCTTGCTGAAGGTCTCGCGCAACGCGCCGATATCCTGGTCTCCGGCAAGTCCGGCAAAAATCTCGCCGAACGTCTTGCCTTCTCCGATGCCGCGATTGACCTCGTCGGCGAACATGTGGTCGTGTAGTTTGACTTTATAGACCGGCGACCAGGAGAGCTCATCGAGCGCCTTGCGAACGCCGTCGAGCATAAGGAAGGCGAAGTTGGGCGAGCACCAGTAGGTCGGCAGGCGGAAGTCTATTTCCACGCTGCCATCGCCCGTGATTTCAGCCCGCTCGACGAAACCCATTTCGGTGATCGGTTCGTCGAGCTCGGGGTCGTTGACTTCACCAAGGCGCCGCCAGAGTTCCTTCTCGCGGCTATCGGAAACGCTGGCGGTTGCCATGGCCCCTACTCCGCCGCGATGCTGAAGGGCGAGCTTGCGAGCGCCTTCTTCTTGGCATCGATGTCGATGTTGTAGAGACGCGCGGCGTTGAGGCCGAGGATCTTCTCCTTGATCTCGTCGGTCAGTTGCACACCACGCTCCGCTGCGATGTCCTGAGGGATCTGATAGGCCCAGAATTTCTCGACAAGCCAGCGGGGCGTCCAGATCGCGTAATCGGAGCCGAACAGGATCTTCTCCGGTCCGATCCAGAACAGCAGCTCGGCGATGACTTCGGCAAAGTAGCGCGGGCGCGAGTGGATGAAGGGAAGCGCCACCGCCAGGCCGCCATAGACGTTGGTTTCCTGCGTCGCGATCCAGCAGAAATCGTCGAGGCGCGGCAGCCCGCAATGCTCGACGATCCAGTTGAGGCCCTGGAAATCCGTCGCCGCATGGTCAACGTCATGCACGTCGAAGGCATCCTTGCTGAGCGGGATGATCGTCGGACCCTTGTGGACGTGGATGTTCCTGATGCCGAGCTTGTCGCACAGCTCGAAGCACCTGTAGGCCTCAGGATCGGTGAGCCTCCAGCCCTTGGAGGCGCCATTCCACTCGGCCGTGTACATCTTCACGCCCTTGATGTCGTAGGTCTCCTTCATGAAATGGATGTATTCCAGCGCCTTCTTGCCATCGCGCGGATCGAAGGCGCCGTTGACGATGAAGCGCTCCGGATAGCGTTTGGCCACCTCCGCGTTGCGCTCGATCGTGTTGAAGCCGTTCTTGTAGAAATCCTTCAGATAGGTCGACTGGACGATCGCCACGTCGTCGGGACCGTCGATGAACAGATCGCGGTAGAGATCGTCGGCGCTGTATTTTTCGAACTTGCCCTTCTCCCAGAGCTGCTCTTTCGGGCTGAGCCCGGTGTGATAGGCATAGAAGCAGTCGATGAACTGCTTGCCGTGGATGTTCTTCTGGTTTTCAGGGCTGCCGTCCC
The DNA here is from genome assembly GCA_000824825.2 of Mesorhizobium sp. ORS 3324. Lineage (GTDB taxonomy): Bacteria > Pseudomonadota > Alphaproteobacteria > Rhizobiales > Rhizobiaceae > Mesorhizobium. Next base: position 161,030 of record LM655170.1, on the reverse strand, counting down.
AGAAATGGGTGTGGCCGTCGACCACGAAGATGTCCTTGCCTTCAGGTGTCCTATACATTTCTTGCCTCCGCAATCGTCGTGTTGATGGGGGCCGGCACGCTGCACCCATGCAGCGCACCGGGGCTTCCTCAGATGTACTCGAAGACCTCGTCCATGTTCCCGAACAGGATCACGGTGTTGTCGTCGATGCGCACCATGCGGCCGTAGTGGGTGGAGGTGTTGACCTCGAAGATCTCGGCCGTCATCTCGCGGCCGAGATACTCGCTGATCTCGTCCATCTTGAAGATCAGCTTGCCGTTGCCGTCGATGCGGATCATGGCCGGCTGGTAGGTGACGATGACCCCTGGCTTCTTGCCCATGAATTCGGCGATGGCGCGGGCCTCGACCGAGTCGTTCATGGTGACACCGCACTGGTGCGAGATCGTCTGCTCGAAAGTGATGTCCTTCATCGACTTGAAGATGTTGGACTGCGAGGCGTCGCGTGCTGCTACTGACATGTTGCTTCTCCCCTGTTCAGCGCTTGAGGCCGAGTTCGCCGAGGATCCGGCCAATCCGTTCCTCGGATTGGGCGCGAACGTCGGTGAAGGAAACCGGCTTGGAATGCGGCATCGACCAGATCGGCTGAAGGCCGGTGGCCGCCTTGTCGGCGAGCGCGCCATGCTTGTTCATCCAGCCCTGGAAAAGCTTCTTGTTGTCCGCCCCGTGCTTCTCGTCGTGGGCGAGCAGGTAGATGAGGTCGATGGTGTTGGCGAGGTTGCGCTCGTAGTCGGCTTCAGCCGCCGAAATCACCGGCGGCGTGATGAAGTCGTGATTGGCCGCCGCAGCCTGCATGAGGAAGCCGGAGCGGAACAATTCGCCCACCAGCGGCTCGAACACGATGTTGATGGCGAAGTACTGCTCGAGATAGTCGGCCGTGCCCATGATGGTCTCGACCGCCTCGCGAGTGCCCTGCCAGACGCCGTCCTCCAGCCAATGCTTCTTGCCGAGCTCATCGTCCCAGCCGGCGATGTCCATGCCGATCTCGGCCAGATAAAGCGTGATGTCCTGGGCGAGCCTCAGCTTGTAGGAAGAGTTGGTCAGCGTCGCATTGTTGATCATCTGCGTGTAGCCGTAGCGCTGCGCCTGCATGAGCGACGTGCCCAGGCCAAACTCGGCATGCTTCCATGCTCCGAGGTGCGCCTGCAGGAGCTTGGCCCAGACCTTGTCGAACGTCTTCGGCGCGCCGGCGCGGCGGGCGTTGGTGATGACGCTTTGAACCATCGTCTCGATCTTCGACTGGCGCTGGTAATGCGTGCGTTCCCATTCCTGGTCGGGAGCGCGGAACGCGTGCCAGTTCGAGCTCTTGGCAGCCGTGTTGTCCTTGACGTAGGCGCCTTTGCCGTCCGGGAAGTTGATGATCCAGTCCTGGATCAGGTAGCGCTCGGGATCGGGCTGCACGTCGACCGTGACATCCTCGTAGTGGGTGGCGCGCTGACCTTTCGGATCGAAATACCGATACCTGCGGCTGTCCGAATCGGCGAACACCGCGGCTCCCGCGGCTCCCGATCCTACTGAACTCGACGTTGCTACCATTGTCTTCACTCCCTTTGTTGCAGTTGCTCTAAAGTCGTCGGCTCCGACCCGCCTCAATGGGCCGGGGCGGCGCTGGACGATGTGGTGAACCTGTCGAAGAAGATGCGTTCGGTCTCGAAGCCGTTCATGAACAGGACGGGCTGCAGCGCGTCGATCATCGGCGGCGGACCGCAGGCATAGACGTCGCCCTGTCCGTCGACCGCAAGCTGCTTGAGCTTGGCGTCTACACTCTGGTGCACGAAGCCGCGCTCGCCATCCCAGGCCTCGCCGTTGACGTGCGAGAGAACGGGGATGAAGTTCAGCTCCGGGTGCCGGCCGGCGAGCTCGGCGATCCTGTCGAGATAGAACAGGTCGCTGGGCGTGCGCGCGCCATAGAAGAAATAGATGTCCCGCTTTTCGCCGCTCTTCAGGTGATCGTTGAGGATCGACCAGACCGGCGACATGCCGGATCCGGCGCCGACCAGGATCAGGGGACCTTGCCGCTCTTCCCGTCGGAAACAGGTTCCATAGGGGCCGACGACGGTGACCTCGGCTCCGACGCGGATGCCTCCGGAATCGAGTTCTCCGGAGAACTTTCCTTCGGGGTATTTCTTGATGATGAAGGAGAGCTTTTGGGTTTGGTCCGGCGTATTTGCCATGGAGAACGAGCGCGTAATCGTCTCCCCTTTTTGCGTGGTGACTGTGATGTCGACATATTGCCCAGCCCAGAATTTTATCGGCGAGCCGAGTTCAATCTCGATGCCGCGGATGTCGTGGGTGAGATGCTCGAATTTCGAGATCCGGCCACTGAACGTCTTCACCGCGATTGATTTCGCCAGAACCTCCTCGTCGTAGTTGAGGAGCTCGACCTGCATGTCGGAATAGGCGATCGACCGGCACAACAGGACGTGGCCGCTCTCCTTCTCCATGTCGTTGAGCGCGAAGGTCGAGTATTTCAGCATGTCGACTTCGCCTTCGAGCAGCACGCATTTGCAAGCCGAGCATTGCCCTTCCTTGCAGCCATGCGGCAGCGCGATACCCTGGCGGAATGCCGCGTTCAGGACCGTTTCACCGTTTTCGACCTCGAACTCGACGCCGACCGGCTCCAGGCGCACCGTGTGAGCACCAGTCATCGATAACCTCCCAATTCCTCTCCGTTCCCCGCCCCTGCGGGTCGGGAAGTGGCCTTCCTTTGGAATGTCGCGGGGGTCGGACCCGACCCCCGCGCTCGGATGGTCAGTTGAACGGCGTGATGGTGAAGCCCGCCCGATACTCGGCAAGGTGCTTCTCGCGGTCCGCTGGCGACATGCTGCGAAGCGCCTTGAGCGGCGACCCGAGGATGTTGCCGCGCACGTCGTCGAGCGTCCACTGCTCGTCGGCGCCGAAGCGCAGGTGCGGCTGCGGGATCAGCGTCTTACCGTCGGAACGAACGAAGTTGAGGTCCTTGATGGCATCCGCGAGGTCCCAGCCGTCATAGAGCGTTTCCCATTCGCGCTTGCCGCTGAAGCGGCCCATCGCGGGCGTCGGGCGGCCCTGATACTCGTCGGCGAAGGCTTCGACGGCGGTCCAGCGGTCGAGTTCGTGGGCGAAGGTGTGCAACTGCCCGTCGATCTCATCGACCACCATGTCCTCGCGGATCAGGCAAGGCACCAGGCAAGACCAGCAGCGGTGCGGATAGACGTAGCCGACATCGCTGTTGAACAGCAGCACCTTCTCGCCCTTGTGGCTGAGCTTGGCATACCATTTCCAGAAGTCGCCGAACTCGGCGTACCAGCCCGGATATTTGTGCTCGAACCACTCGAAGTCCTTGTCGGTCTGAGCCTCGATTCGCCAGAAGTTGACCGGCCAGCCGACGGCGAAGAACTGGCCGACCTTGTGGACGTAGTTCTTTTTGGTGATGCGTTCCCAGGCGGCCTGGACGTCGTCATGATGGACCTTGATGCCGTATTTCTCGAGCGGCAGCATGTAGGTGCGATAGTAGTCTTCGTAGATCCAGCGATGCCACATCTCCGCGTAGGACTCCTTGTTCTTGTCGCGGTTGGTGGTGCCGTATTCGATGAAGGTCCCGATGGCGGCGTCGACGATGGCGTGGTTCTGCCAGAAGGCGTAGCGCAGGTCGCGCTCCAGGAGCAGATGGTTCTCCGGCTCCTTCAGGGCGGCCATCAGCAGCGAATGGCCGTTGCCGATGTGGCGGCTCTCGTCGGACTGCACCGACAGGAACACGGTCGGCAGCGCGTAGTCGCCGTTGCGGGCCGCCTCCGACGGCATGGCGACGAAGAGCGTGTTGGTGAAGGCGGTCTCAGCGACGACGGTGAGGTACATGCAGGCAGCCGTCATCGTATCGCCGGTGATGAAGCCTTCGCCGAACTGGCGGCCGATCGTGGTCGCGTAGCACTTGCCGAAGGCTTCTTCGGTGATGTCGAACCCTGCCGGGTCGATGTAGTTCTCCATGTACCACTTCTTCAGATTCATCTGGATGGTGGAGTGGCGGAACTCGTCGACCATCTGCATGGTGAAACCGGTCCTGAGGTCCTCGCCGGGCGCCAGGCGCGCCACCATCGCCATCGAGCGGGCCGCGGAAATTTCCGGGAAGGGAATGATGGCGAGGAAAAGCTTCATCCACTCCACCCAGCGCGGCTCGACATTGCGGAACATGTCACCGCGAAGGGCGGCGTCGAGCGCACCGTAGACGCGATTGTCCTTTTCCTCCTGCATGGGGAAGTAGGAGCGCAGCACCTGCTTCATCGGATCGCGCGGCGCCTTGGCGATCTTGTAGTCGGTCGGAAACGTCATCGCTTCCTGGACATAGGTCGGATTCCAACCGAGGTCGGAAATCTTCTTGGTTGCCTCGCCCACGGAAATACCGCGCTGCGAGGTAATCTTGTTAAGTGTCAACGACGACATCGTCATAAGCCTCCACCAGGTTGAGCCATGGATCCCTCGATCCAGGACATGAGACGGCACACAATGCCGTCAGTGAGTTTGCGAACGGCGCGACAAAGGGTTGCGCATCCAGGCGCGACACCGGGTCCAGCCATTCAAGTGGATCGCGGCAAAGGTTTTCGGGGGGCCTGCGGGAGCTGCGAAACGCCGATCGCATTTCGCGATGGGCGCATCGAAGCGCGTGTCCTGCTGCTTCCTCCGGTCCTTCGTTCTTTTGGCACCGCGTCAGAGCGCGATGGGCTTCTTATGCCAATGGTGAAGCAAACACCGTGCCAAATTGGAATTGAAGCCCGTAACCAGCGCCTGGGCCGAGATCGCAGCCCGTTCCACCCAGCAACATCCTAGCAACTGTAACGATATTTTACAGTTGTATATTACATATGTAATACTTCTGAGAATTTTGTGCACTGCGATATATACTGTTAGCGATTGCAATATAAATTAAAATAGTCAGGCTCTATTCATTTCGATCATTTCATACATTATTTGGGAGCAGATCGCGGGCAGGAGGCAAGCCGAGAAAGACGATGCCGAGCGACGATGACAGCCCAGACCGCTCCCAGCCCATCCAGCCGGACGACGTGAGCGCCGAACTCGTCAGGCTCATGCCGCGCGATCTGGTTTTCGTCATGCGATTCATGGGCGAGAGCCAGCACCGCCTGCAGGGCCACTTCCAGGATTTCATCCGGGCCGAGCTTGCCGCCCGCGGCGTGAGCGCTGAGACGCATCCGATGATCAATCTGTTCATCGAAAGCCACGCGATCCTGTTGCGCGACTTCGTGTTTTCCGGCGTCTCGCTGTCGCGCCAGTTTCGCATCGACGAGATCGAGCGCCTTACCGGCGACTCGACATCCATGATCCGCGTCGACATCTGGGACCAGTTGAAGAGCCATATCGAGACCGCCGAAAAACAGTTTCACTCGCAGGCCGATGGTCTCCGGAGCTTGTTGTCGGCATTCGAAAAACCCGCGGACGAACAGTGATGGGCGGCTTGGCCAAAGGACAAGCCCGTGCTCTCGCCACGCTGGCGACGCGCCGGCTTGCCCTTGTCGCCGACGCCTCGGCGTTCACGGCTGAAGCACTGCGGCTCAGTCAGAAGCTTGCCGGTATCGAGATGGACGTGCTGCGCCTGCAGCTCGAAATCGGCAGAGCCGGCGCCAGCATCCAACTGGTGCGGGATTTGCATGACGTTGAGCAGAGCGCCACGGTCGCGAGCGAGGCATACATGAGCAGCGAGGAACGCATCGCGGCAATCGAGAGCGAGATCGCAGAGGTCGACCGCGCGCTCGCGAAGGCAACAAGCGGCAGTAATGGAGAGGAGCCGTGAACCAGCAAGCAACCCAAAACCTGAGCCCATTCGACCTGCTGGCGCGAAGCTGGCAGCGGCCCGCGGCGATTGCCGCCGTATGTTTCAGCGCCGATGGCTCTGCCGTCGCATTCACATCCGTGGACGGAAGCGTCGCCATCGGGCCGGTGGCTGATCAGGAGCAGCCGGAATCGAGGATCAGGGTAAGCGGCGACCTCGGACAAACAACGATCCGACCGCGCCAGATGCCCACGGCTCCGCTAATCGCCACATCAGCGCTGGCAGATGGTGACGTGCCGCTCACGAGCTATCTTCGCTCCGGCTTTCTTATTGGTACGACAACCGGCCAGGCACTGCACCTGGCGGCGGACGGGGAGGTCACGGAGACACCTATCAACATCGAGGGGCCGATCGTCGCCATCGATCATAACGACGGGACCGCTACGACGGCGATCAGCAATGGACATGACGTCTTCCTGTCGCGCGCCCACGACGAGATGGTGAAGCTGCAGCAAGCAGCGTACTCATCGACGCACGCAATTGCCTTATCGCCGGACGGGAAACAGCTTGCCTTCGATTCCGGCAATGGAGTGTCGATCCGGACGGTCGACGGCGATCCCGTGCCGCTGCGCGATTTTTCCACGCCGGCAGGCCTGACGTCGCTTCGCTGGAGCGGCGACGGTTCATGGCTGGCATGCGGACTTGAGACCGGAGGCTTTGTCCTTGCCAGTCCGGCAGATGGTCAATCGGCCATCGTCGGCGGATTTCCCTCGCCGGTTCGGACGGTGTGCTGGAGCCGGCCGGCGAATGCGCTGTTTGCGTCGGGCGCTTTCCGTATCGCCGGCTGGTCGGTGGCCACCCCGCCGCTTCATGACGCGGCTTCCGGCGCGCTTGAGACAGGTCGCCCCGGGCTGGTTCCTGTCGAGACGGTGGCAGCGCACCCGGAGAGGAAAATCATTGCCGCCGGTTACGCCAATGGCCGTCTCACCATCGCCCAGATCGGATCGCGCGACGAACTTGTCGTGAAACCTTCCGGCAGCGCTATCACCGCGCTGGCCTGGTCCGGCGACGGGCGGCACCTGGCTGCGGGCATGGTGGACGGCACCGCCGCGATCATCACCTTCCCGGCGCTGCTTTTCAAATAGCAGCGGCGATCCGCACAAAACAGGAGGATGCAATGCAAACCGAACTCACAGCCGAAGAAAAAAGCAAGGACGAATTTTTCGAACGGCTCGCCAAATTATCGGAAGAGATGGTGGGCAAGCACGGCAAGGATTTCAGCATGGGAGCGCTGGTGCTGGCCGCCCGGTGGATTGCCGAAAATCGAGCGGGCTCTCTGAAGACCAATTGAACGCCGAGGCACTCTGACTTGGCGGCCACTCTTAGTCGCACTCTGGCGACACTGAATGTTTTCCTGGGCGCGGCTCGCGAGGCCATTTGAGTAAACCGCGACAGCGGTTTTTCGGTAGGGAAAGTGCTCAGAGGCACTGCTTCGCCAGCGTCCGCTTCTGGCGCACCACGACCGGCAACATCGTCGCCCACATGTCTGCATCAAGGTGGAAGCTAAGTTTGCTTCTGTAGCTGACATTGGGCGCAAAGCGAACTATCCGAAGCTGGTCGATGGCCGAACGGTCAGGGCCCAGCAGTAAGAGTCATGCCGCCGGGACTTCGTTATGGTAGAGTTGGCGTTAAGCCGCCTCTCTCTGAAAGCCCTTGAGCGATGCCTCCACGCACGCAGTATACCAAAAGCGGCAATGTATCAGTCGCCTACCAGGTTCTTGGTGACGGGCCGATCGATCTCGTCTTCGCTCAGGGATGGCTGTCTAACGTCGAATACGCTTGGGAAAATCCAGACTACGCGCGCCTGATCACCCGACTTGCGGCATTCTCGCGGCTGATCCGCTTCGACAGGCGCGGCATGGGTATGTCCGACCGCGACGTCAGGTACTCGACGCTGGAAGAACGGGTCGACGACATTCGTGCAGTCATGGACGCCGCAGGTTCAGAAAGCGCGGCCCTGATGGGCGTCTCAGAGGGCGGCAGCATGTGCGCGATGTTTGCAGCAACTCATCCGGAGCGCACCACCGCGCTCGTGCTATACGGCGCGTTCGCCCGAAGCCAATGGGCACCTGATTATCCTTGGGGCGTGAGAGAAGAACAGCGAGCAGCCGAAATTGCCGCTGTGGAAGAGACGTGGGGCGGTCCGTTCGAACTCGGCGACGGCGCACCAAGTGTAGCGAACGACGAGGCAGCGCGATCTTGGTTCGGCGCCTACCTACGGTATTCTGCCAGCCTTGATGCAGCCAAGGCAGTGATGGAGCTGAATTTTCAGCTGGATGTGCGCCGCCTGTTACCGACCATTGGTGTGCCCACGCTGGTGGTGCATAGGCAAGGTGACCGCTGGGTGCCGTTGGCTCATGGTCAATATCTCGCTGCCCACATTCCCGGAGCCCGGCTGGCCGTCCTTCCCGGGGAGGACCACATACCTCAATGGGGGGATCAGGAGCGACTGGTCGGGGAAATTCAGGAGTTCCTGACCGGAGCGCGCGACACTCCCCCAACGGATCGAGTACTCCTGACGGTGCTCGTCACGGACATTGTAGCGTCGACGGAGAAAGCGGCTGCGATCGGGGACTCGAAATGGAAAGACCTGCTTCAGCTGCACGACGCGGCCGTTCGGCGAGAGCTTAAGAATTTCGAAGGCCTGGAAGTCAACACGACAGGAGACGGCTTCGTTCTCGCCTTCACCGGGCCGACACGCGCCATTCGTTGCGCGTCGGCAATCAAAGACGATTTGGAGCGCATGGGGCTAGCGATGCGTGCCGGGCTGCATACAGGCGAATGCGAGCGGCGCGGCAACGACCTTAGCGGGCTGGCAGTGCACCTCGCGTCGCGCATCGCCGCTCAAGCTGCGTCGAACGGTATCCTAGTATCGAGCACCGTAAAGGATCTCGTCATGGGCTCCGGGCTCAGCTTCCAGAGCGAGGGCTCTCATTCGCTGAAAGGGGTTCCTGGCGACTGGTCGCTGTTCAGACTTATTGAGTAGAGCATAAAGTTGGTCCGCCATCTTCGGCGGCCTTCTCGCGCTCGCCAATGACGGAGCAACACATTGCAAAAACGCCGCCTCGGTCGGACCGAACTCACAATCGCGCCCATGGTTCTGGGGGGAAACGTCTTCGGCTGGACTGTGGACGAGAAGACCGCATTCGAGCTGCTCGACCGTTTCCTGGAAGCGGGCCTTAACACGATCGACACGGCCGACTCCTACTCACGATGGGTGCCGGGCAACAAGGGCGGTGAATCAGAGACGATCATCGGCAACTGGATGAAGAGCCGCGGCAATCGCGACAAGGTGATCGTCGTGTCGAAGGTCGGTTCCGACATGGGGCAAGGCAGAACGGATCTTTCCGCCACCTACATCGAACGAGCCGCTGAGGCCTCGCTGAAGCGTATCCATACCGATTACATAGATCTTTACCTCTCGCATTGGCCGGACCCGACGACGCCGCATGAGGAGACGCTCTGCGCCCACCAAAAGCTGCTTGCTGCCGGAAAGGTGCGCAATATCGGCTGCTCCAATCTCGATGCCGGCGAGCTCATGGCGGCCCTCAGCGTCGCCTCGCAGAAGTCACTGCCGCGCTACGATGTGCTTCAGCCGGAGTACAATCTCTACGATCGCGCTGGCTTCGAGGGATCACTCGCAGATCTCTGTCGCGGAGAGGACATCGGCGTCATCACCTATTTCAGCCTTGCCAAGGGATTTTTGAGCGGCAAGTACCGCAGCTCGGCCGATCTCGGGCGAAGCGTGCGCGGAGAAGGGGTGCGCGCCTACCTCAACCCCCGAGGCTTTCGAATCCTGGGGGCGCTTGACGTGGTGGCCGCACGGCATTCGGCGAAGCCCGCAGAGGTGGCGCTGGCCTGGCTGATCCGGCGGTCGGGTGTGACGGCCCCAATCGTCAGCGCGACCTCGCTGCCGCAGATGGAAAGCTTGATCCAAGCGGTCGATCTAAAGCTCAGCACAGCCGACGTCGCCGAGCTCGACACTGCGAGCGTCTACTAGTTCTAAGTCCGGCCAAGCCGACACTAGGATGGCGGCGCAATGCCTTTCGCGCACCGTTGCCCAGTCAAATCGAGTCTGCTTTCGGACCCAAGGCAACCATTGCCCTCAGCAACGGTCAACGCCGTCGAAGGGTCGAGACGAGACGTTGGCGCCTGTCTCCGCGTAGGTGTGGAATGGCGTCACCACGACCTCAATAGTGTTTCCCTGCGACGTCTGCTCCCGGGCACAAGGAAGATCTTTCGGTGTGACCGATATCAGGCGCAAAGCCGACATTCCTTTCGCGCGCGACTCCCGAATGCCCCTCAAAAATGAGTGGATGGACTCGGAGCAGCGAGCTTATGGAAACCGTGACCTTTCGCCCCAGCCGTGTAACAAACTGCGTAACAAAGCGAATAAAAAGTTGAATATTTTCAACGCTATAGGCCTAAGATCGAAAGACGCTCTCTCCGCCAGAAATTTTCTAATAATCAGACGGGCACCTCAATGCCGAAACACCCTTGATCTGTGTAACAACGCCGCTCCGAGCCCACCTAGTCCGCCAAGACATCGCTGGGCCAAGCCGGCCCGGCTAGAACGGTAGACTTGAGCCCGTCGCCCGTGAACTACCGCCATCATGGCCGCCCGATTTGCTGAACTTGACGCCCCGAACCCATGTTGACCAAGGGTGTGAGCACGGCGGGTTTGGCCGGAAGCAAACGGTCCGGTTCGGGCACGAAACACCCAGAAACGTGCCATTCAGCTGGCGATCCCCATCTTGGCGCAGCGTCGTCGCCGGCCGTTACGAGAAGGTGGACGGCGAGGGCACCATCTAGCCGCCCTCGCCGATTGGAGGAGCAGTGATTGGGGTCCGCGCGGTTCACCCCACGCTGCTCAGTTGGAATTCTTCGGTAAGCATGCGCTCGTTTGGATCGATCGGGCCAAGGTTCTTCACAACCCTGAATCGACCACTCTGTGCCTGTGCGATGTACATGTTCATCCGCACATGATGCTGGCCTGGAACCATCTCCGCCGGGCCGCCCGGTCCCTCACTGATCCGAGCGTGATCGAGCGCCCGGATAACCGCGTCGCGCTCGACGGTGCCGGCCTCACGAACGGCGGCTTCCCACATCTTGATCGCCCGGTAGTGGCCGGTGCAGCCGCTGCCTGCAGTGAACATGGCGCTGCCCGGGAACCGGTCACTGTAGCGGCGCAGGAGTTCGCGCCCGAACGGATCGTCGATTTCCTGGTAGTAGTCGAGGCAGCTGTAGAGGCCCTCGATCTGCTCTGGCGGCACCAGGTTGAAGAAATTCTCGTCGAAGTAGGTGCAGACGATCTTGCCGCCGCGTTTGCCGAAGCCGGCCCTGTGCAGTTCTTCGAGGAACGGCGTCAGGCCCGGCGGAACAATCGTGTTGAAAACCACTTCAGTGCCGCTCGCCATGATTTGCTGCACCGTCCGCCGAAAATCGACGGTGTCCAGCGGAAAATACTCCTCGCCGACGATCTCGCCGCCATTGGTACGGACCACCCGGCTCGCGGCCTTGTTCAGCAAGTGGGGCCAGATGTAGTCGGCGGAGGGCAAATAGAACCGCTTCGCCCCGGTGCTTCTCATCAGCCACGGTATCAGCGGCTCGACCTGCTGCGCCGGCACGGGTCCCGTGCAGAAGATCAGGGGGTCGCTTTCCTGGCCTTCATACTGCTCGGTATAGATATAGGGCGTCCTGCCTCGGGTGACCGCCTCGCCCTTGATGGCTTGGCGGGTCGAGCTGTAGATGCCACCCACGACCAGGTCGACCTTGTCGACGTCGATCAGTTTCGCAGCCTTTGCCTTGGCGACACTTTCGGTAGTTTCACCATCCTCGATGACGAGCGCCAACGGCCGGCCGAGCAGGCCACCTTTGGCGTTGATGTCGTCGACGAGCATGGTCGTGAGGTTCGCATTGGCAATGCCCATAAAAGACAACGGGCCGGTGAGTTCGGCGATAAGCCCTATCTTGATGGGTTTCGGGTTCATCTGATTTCTCCGATTCTATGTGTTCGAGTTAGGGGCGGTACGAAGCGTGGCGCGCCCCCGCCGATCGGCAGGCGGCGCGCAGCGTGGACGTCAGGCTTCGTAGTGTCCGAGCAGCAGCGCAGCCTGCGGCTTGCCGACATGGCCGGCTTCCTGCAGGATCGCAGGCACCTCCGGATCCGACACGAAGTTCTTCCAGCCCTCTGCGTCCCAGTCGAAGATCGCCCAGACGCGGTCGGGCTCGCTCGGGTCGCGGAACACGGTTGCGCCGTTCGAACCGTGCAGCCGGCGCTTGTCGGCGCCCTTGGTCGAAAAGATACGGATGAAGTGGTCGACGTCGGCCACCTTGGTCGTTGCGAGAAGCATGGGACTTCCTCCTATCGGTCGCGGCCACCATTGGTCCGTCGACAGGATCACGGTGCGCGCCTTGCGGCAGGCGCACATGGGGTGGATTCCCTATGCTGGCGTCTCGCCCGGACGGATAAGGCCATGCTCGACCGCATAGAGCGCGGCTGCGGCGCGCGTGGTGACGCGGATCTTGGAATAGACGCTCTCGATATGGTGGTCCGCGGTCTTGGGCGAGATATCGAGCTTGCGCGCCACTTCCTTTGCGGTAAGGCCGGCCGCGATCAGGCGCAGCACCTCGATCTCCCGCGCCGTCATGCCGCCGAGCGCCGGCGGCAGAGTCCGGCGTGACGGTAGCCCGGCGACGGACAACACGGCCTCGGCGGCATCGGGGCAGATACAGCCCTCGCGAACAGCCGCGCGCAACTGTGCCGCCGCTGCCTCGCTGGATAGCGCCCTGCGATGCGGACGTTCCTCGCGCGACGTCTGGAACGCTTCGGCCGCAGCCAGGATCCTCGCCGCCGGGGATAGGTCGGAGCCGCCGACCTTGCGGTGATATCCCGAGCCGTCCAGGCGTTCGTGATGGCACAGCACGAGAGCGGCCATGGCATCGCCGTCGCGGCCGAAGGAAGCCAGCGCCCGCTCGCCGTAATAGGGGTGCAGTTGCGCCGCGTCGCGCTCACGCACCGACAACGGACCGTTGCGCATCCAGGTCGCCACCGGCACCACGAGTTCGCCGATGTCATGGATGCAGCCCGACCAGCGTAGCGCCCGCACGTCAGCGTCTGGCAGCCCGGTCCGCCGCCCAGCGCCTTCGGCCAGTTCCGCCACCATCCGAGAATGGCCGTGCGTGAACGGCATGCGCATGTCGATCATGTCGGCAATGGCGAGGAACGCCTCGTCGCAAGCCGCCTCATCCAGTGTCACCGGTGGATCGGGCTCCAGCGCAAGGATCGTCTCACGGTCGACCGTCGCGCCGATGCCTTCCATCAGCGCCGCCGCGTTGGCGGCGACGAGCCGGGCAAGATCCGCTTCGTAGGGGCCATCGCCGCGGCTGGCGATGGTCTCGGCCATCCGGTCGATGCCGACGGCATCGCAGAGCGCAATCGCATCCTGCGCCAATGTGATCAGACGCACGGCCGGCAGGACATGCTCGCCGCTCAGCCCACGCGGCAGGCCCCTGCCGTCCCAGCGTTCGTAGATCTGTCCAAGATTGCGCCGGATCTCCCCAGACAGGCCAAGCCGCTCACCGATCCGCTGCGCGACCTCGCAATGCGCGGTGAGAACCGGGCGGGCGACTGCGAGCGCCTGCGACATAGCGGCCTCGATTGCTTTAGCCCGCGCGTCAGGGGCGAGATCGTAGTAGAACCGCTTGAAGGCCTGCGCGAAGACCCTGCCGAGTTCAGCACGGTTGCCCATATCGAGACCGACAAGATCCTGGCGCAGTGCAATTTCATCGCCGAAAGTGGCCGACAAAAGGTGGGTGTCGGCATTGCAGCCTACATAGCGAAGCATCGACTGATGGTAGGCGTTGCGGCGAACCTCACCAGGAAGGTTCGCAAGCTCGGCGATCCGCATTGCAAGTACGCAGGATTTCAGCGCGAAGTCGCGGGAATGGCCCGTCGCGAGATCCGACGCATAAGCGAGGACCATCATGAAGTCCGCCCGGCGTATCGAGACTTCTGTCATCGCACACCCCAACCAGCACATATGCTATCCCGGCGCGCGCCGAATACCTAGGGCAAAAGTCGGAAGCCGGATGTGTATGCTACAGAGAAGCAGCTACCCGTTTGGGCCGGTTTCGGCTAACGAGTCCGGCCGGGTCAGTCTGAGATAATTTCGTAGTGAAGGACTTGGGCGTCGCCGAGGGACGATCTCCGTCCAGGCGAGATGACGCCGGATCCGAACAGGAGAATATCTTCGCGGCGCACGAATACTTCATGGTCGGGTCCCATCGACACAAATGTGCCCGACGAGCTTCGCTCGATAAGCCGGACCTTGCCATTCGAAATGGTGAAGGTCGCGTGGTGCCTTGAGACCCAGGGCCGCTGGACGACGAGATTGCATTCCGCAGATCGGCCGATCGTCACGAATTCGTTGTTTCGGCAGGATCGCAACTGATCTCCATAGCGGATGACCAGATTGATCTGCCGCGGCGGGGCGGAGCGCCTATCGACAATGGTGCCTCGGCTGGCGATCTGCGTACTGAGGGCCCCATCGTCGCTCCCCAGGGTATAGACATCGAAGAGTTCTTGCTTCCCCTTGAAGGCCATTTTGTCGAGCAGCCGCAAGGCACTGCGGCTGTCCGCCGAAAGGGCTTCGAAGAAGCTCTGGCTGATCAGCACCTCCCCAGGGTTGGCCGTGGTGGACAATCTTGCGGTGACATTAACAACGTCGCCGAATACCGCGCCCCGCGCGCGAATGACCGCCCCGAAATGCAATCCGATCCGGGCGCCCAGCGGCCCTTTCGTCAGTTGGCTGCTGATTTGGCAGACGGCCCTCAGCGCCCCCTCCGGCCTCTCGAACAGGCTGAGCACGTCATCACCCTTCGAGTAAATGAAATCACCGCCGTTCCGGGCTACGATCTCGCGTATCGCGTCGAGGCAATCCGAGATCTGCTGTAGAGCGGCATCGTCGCCGATGCGCTCGTAGAGCGGCGTGCTGCCCACGACATCAGCTAAGAGGACTGCGGCCAGAAGTCTTTCCTGATCCATCGATCTCGTATCCGCACCGAGCGTATATAACACACCAAAGTTGCCCTTGACTTATATCTTTGCGCGCCTGGGGGCTGGGCAGCCGGTGCTTGGAAAATGGTAGGCCCGGAGGACATGTTCACATCTCTGACTTGGTATGATTTCGCGGGTTGGTAGCGATCAGCCGCTGTCCAATTCCGTTCCGGCAAATGTGATGACCAAGATGCAGGCCTCGAATCTGTCCGAGCTCATCCGCCTGGCACTGGTTCCGGGCGTGCTGTACGAGCGCCGATAGGCAGTGCCGCCTTCCCTGCTCGGCGACATTTGCAGGCCCTTTCGTTGTT
Source organism: Mesorhizobium sp. ORS 3324 (assembly GCA_000824825.2). Classification (GTDB taxonomy): domain Bacteria; phylum Pseudomonadota; class Alphaproteobacteria; order Rhizobiales; family Rhizobiaceae; genus Mesorhizobium. Next base: position 145,801 of record LM655170.1, on the reverse strand, counting down.
TTTGCCTCAGGTCAAGGCGAAGTGTCTCCGGCAACGGTTTACTGGGTCGTGAACGGATGCTTGGAGATCAATGCGATGGAAAGCGCATCGCTGGAAAAACCAACAGTGATCGTGGTTGACGACGACCCGGCGGTACGGAGATCCCTCAAATTCTCGCTCGAGCTGGAGGGATTTTCGGTCAGCACCTACGCCGATGCCGCAGAGCTGTTGAACGAGGCGGCGCTGCCGTCCTTTGGCTGCCTGGTCATCGACTACAACTTGCCAGCACTAAATGGGCTCGAAGTGCTGCAGCAGCTCCGGAACGGGCAGGTTCGGTTGCCGGCGATCATGATCACCTCATATCCGAGCAAGACGTTGCGGGAGAGCGCGGCCGCTGCCGGGATCCCGATTGTCGAAAAGCCGTTCTTCAATCACACCCTGAGCGACAGCATTCGGGCCGCCCTGGAGCGCCAGGACAGGCGTTGAGCCAATGGCGTGACCCGCCGCGACGGAGGGCCATCGAAGGGTCTTTGCAACAAAGACGTGATCTTCACACTTTTCCTGGAATTGCTCTAGTTAAGCCGTCGCACGCTCGAGCTGGTCCAGGTCTGCGTTCCGCAGACCTGTTGCGACGACCGACACACGGAACTTTCCGGCCAATGCCTGGTCGAAGATGGCGCCGACGATGATGTCGGCGTCGGCGTCGACCTCTTCCCGTATCCTTGTCGCAGCTTCATCGACCTCGAACAGCGTCATGTCCATGCCACCGCAGATCGATACGAGCAGGCCCTTGGCGCCCGTCATGGAGGCTTCGTCGAGAAGCGGATTGGCGATCGCCGCCTCAGCTGCCGTCCTGGCACGGCCCTCTCCGGAGGCCTGACCGGTCCCCATCATCGCCCGGCCCATGTCCCGCATCACCGACTTCACATCGGCGAAGTCGAGATTGATCAGGCCTTCCTTGACGATGAGATCGGTGATGCATCCGACACCGGCGTAGAGCACACGGTCAGCCATGGCGAACGCGTCGGCAAACGTGGTCTTGGCATCGGCAACCCTGAAGAGGTTCTGGTTCGGGATGACGATCACGGTATCGGCGCTCTCGCGCAGGCGTTCTATGCCTTCCTCGGCGGCCTGGGTCCTGCGCTTGCCTTCGAACACGAAAGGCTTGGTGACGACTGCCACGGTCAAGATGCCGGCATCGCGCGCGGCACGCGCGATCACGGGCGCGGCGCCGGTCCCCGTGCCGCCCCCCATGCCCGCGGTGATGAAGCACATATGCGTTCCCGCAAGATGATCCATGATCTCGTCGATGGATTCCTCCGCGGCCGCGCAGCCGACCTGGGGCAAGGAACCGGCGCCCAGGCCTTCGGTGACATGCGCGCCCAACTGGATCAGTCGGGGCGCCTTCGACATGGCAAGCGCCTGGGCGTCTGTATTGGCGACGACGAACTCGACGCCTTGCAGGCCTTCGGCGATCATGTTGTTGACGGCATTGCCGCCGGCGCCGCCGACCCCGACAACGGTGATCTTGGGCCTCATCTCCAGGATTTCAGGCTTGGCGGTCATTGTGATCTCTCTACGAAAACGCCCGCTGCCCCCGCAACCATGCGGAACCGCAGCAACGAGCACACGAATCAGGCGATCCCCACCAATATCAGGGAATCAGAGGAGACGCCTCGCTGCAAGGTCGGGCTGAGGCTGTCGTGTGTGTGTTCGCCTCCCGCTTGTGGGCCGCCGCTTCGAGGAGGAGATCTTCCTAGTCCACAAGCAATCCCTCGAAAGCCTGCTCGAACACCCTGGCCATCTCGGCATAGCCGTCGTCGGACGGATGCAGGCCGTCGCCGCAATCGAAGGCGGAGAGCAGCCTCGACGGATTGGCGGGATCGGCCAGCGCGCGCTCGAAATCGACGACGGCGTCGGCTTCGCCGGATCTCCTGATCCAGGCGTTCAGCGCCTGGCGGTCGCGCTCCTTGGTCGGAGCGTAGAAGGTTCGGAGCGGCTGGCCCTCGAACGCGCCGCCGAAGGGCGGCAGCGTGCCGAGCAGCACCTTGATGCCGTTAAGGCGGGCGCGCGCGATGATCTGCCGGTAGGCCGAGATCAGGCTTTCGACGGCGACGGCCTCCTGGCCTCCGGCCAGCATGGTTTCCGGCCAGCCTATGTCGTTGATGCCTTCCAGCACCGAAACCCATTTGACATTGGGAAAGCTCAGCACGTCGCGGTCGAAGCGGGCGAGCGCATTGGCGCCGCGGGCGCGGCTGACGAGCACGCGGTTGCCGCCGATCCCCTGGTTGAGGACGCTGATGCCCGACAGCCGGCCGCTTTTCGCTAGCCGCTCCGCCAGCCGGTCCGGCCAGCGCGCATTGCCGTCGACGGTCGAGCCGAAGCCGTCGGTGATGGAATCGCCGAGGCAGACCAGCGAGCCGCCGCCCGGCCCGCTCTCGACCATGACGGCGCTGAGGAAATAGCGGCTGGTCGACGTCTGCTGCACCGGCAGCTCGGATGCGCCGGCGAAATCGCCGAACTCGGAAATGTAGGCCGTTTGCTGGGCCTCATAATGGTAGGTCTCGATCGGCGCGAAATCCGGGAAATAGAGGCTGATCGCGATCTGCCCGAGGTCGGCCACCTTGAGCTCGATCGGGTCGCTGAGTAGCGGCGCGCCGGGCGCCAGGATGATTTGCCTCTCGCCGCTGAACGTCACGCACCGCATGGTCGCGGGGTCGACCGCGCCGCCGCTCGCGGCAAGGGCGACGGTCGCTGCGCCGATTCGGATCGGCGAGGCGCCGTATTCGTTGGACAGCCGCAATCGCAACCTCTCGCCTCCCCTGCTGAGGCGCAGCACCTGGCGCACCGTCTGCTGGTGGAAGCCGTAGAGCACCGCGTCTCCCGGCCAGACATTCATCGGGCTTGCGCTCCAGCTTCCGATCCAGTGTTCCATTTGCTCCGTCCCTTCGATTTCGGCGCGTGGCCCCCCGAATACTGATAGCCGCAGCGGTGGGCGCGGGCTACCGGTCGCGCTTTCGGTGACCCATACATTTTTGGCTGATCCGACCGCGAGCCGGCGACCCAGCCTTTTGCCGCCGCGCGCGCCGGCGCAACCGCGGCACCGGTTTTCCCGAGCAGAATCAAAAAAGTACTAGCACCTGCCCCGGAAGGTGGTGGCCGGCAGGACAGCGCGCCCCTAGCCTGAACAGATCGCCGGGGGAGGAAACGTTCCGGCGGGTGTCCGGGCTGCGTGCCCCGCCGGACGGCTTCGTGGAAAAGCCGCGCCGGCAAAGGATTCCAACCATTCTAGGGAGCGAGACATGGGTTCCGAAACCAAGAGCTTTATGATGAACCGCCGCGCGCTGTTGCAGGGCGCGGCCGCCGCCGGCGGCCTGTTGCTGGCGGGCGGCGAGCGCGCCGTCGCACAGGGGGCGGCCTCCAAGGTCGTGGCCTGGGAGACCGGCTATCTCGGCTTCTTCTTCTTTGTCGTGCTGCAGGAGGCGCTGAAGCGCAAGGTCGAGAGCCTTGGTCTGGAGTTCGTCGGCAAGGACGCCAACGGCGATGCCAACGCACAGGTCAACGACTGGAACAGCCTTCTCTTGCAGAGGCCGCGCTACCTCATTTCCGACGCGCTGGATTCTGAGTTGCTCATCCCGTTGAGCAAGAAGGCGAAGTCGCTCGGCGTGCCGCTCGGCATGGTCGACACCGTGCTCACCGGCGGTGAGGTGGCGGCCTCCGTCACCTTCGACAACAAGCAGTCCGGCGTCATGGCGGCGGAGAAGACCGCCGAGCTGCTGACCAAGAAATACGGCTCGCCGAAGGGCAGCGTGCTTAACAATTACGGCTCGCTGACGGCGGTGGCGCTGCGCGACCGCAAGGACGGTTTCGAGGAGACGCTGAAGAGCAAATATCCCGACATCGAGATCATCTCCCGGCCGCAGAACAACCAGCATGAACAGGCGCTTGCCGTGGTGTCGGCGACGCTGCGCGAGCGGCCGGACCTCGACGCCATCCATATGCCAACCGACATCTTCGTCGTCGATGCGCGCAAGGCGCTGGAGACGCAGCAGCGGCTGTTCCCGGTCGGCCACGAGAAGCACATCATCCTCACCAGCATCGACGCCTCGCCGAACGCGCTGGAATGGGTAAAGGCCGGCGAGATCGACGCCGACATCGCGCAGGACCCGATCGCCTATGTAGAGATCGTCGTCGATCTGCTCGAACAGTATACGCTGAAGGGCAAGCCGGTCCCGACTGGGCCTTACGAGAACAAGAAGTATTTCTGGGAGAAGGGCACGATCGCCGACAGCCCGTCCGGCCCGCTGCTCACCATCCCGCCTTACTTCCTCACCAAGGAAAATGCCGACGACCCGCGCCACTGGGCCAATGTCGTGACCCAGGTGTGGAAGATGCAGCAGAACGCCGGCTGAAATCTTTGTTTTGATGCATGTCGTTTTCCCAAAACCGCTGCGCACTTTTGGGCGACATGCATTGGCCGACAGGAGGGGGTGGGGAACGCCGTCGCGTTCTCACCCCATTTCGGAACTACCGGTTATCCAGATGAATGTCGCCGAAGGCACCATCGTGCCCGATAGTCATGCGCCGGACAGCACCGATGCTGTCTTGACCGTCGACAGCGTCTTCAAGCGCTTCGGCCCGCTTGCGGTGTTGGACGGCGTCTCGCTGAGCGTGTCGCGCGGCGCGATCCACGGCCTGCTCGGCAAGAACGGCGCCGGCAAGTCGACCCTGTCCAACATCATCGCCGGCCTCTTGCGCCTCGACGGCGGCATCATCCTGTTGAACGGCGAGGACGTATCGGCCCTGCCGCTGACGGCGCGCAAGAAGCGCGGCCTCCATCTTCTCTCCCAGCATTCGGAGATCTTCGAGGACCTCTCGATCGGCGAGAACCTTCTGCTGCCCGATTTGCCGAGGCGCTTCGGCCTGACCGACTGGGCAGCACTCCATCGCCTGGCGGCGCGCCAGCTCGAAAGCCACGGCATGCCGGTCGACCCGCGGCGGCGCGCCGGCGACCTCGGCGCCAGCGACCGGCGCAGGCTCGCCATCATCAAGGCGGTCGCGGCGGAAGCCTCGCTGATAATCCTCGACGAGCCGACGGCGGGCCTCGCCGCGGCGGAGCGGATGCACCTTCTCGAATGGGTCGCGAGCCTCACCCAGCGCGGCACGTCCTTCATCTACATCTCGCACCACAATGACGAGGTGCGGCAGCTCTGTTCCGAATACACGGTTCTGCGCGACGGCAAGGTGACGGCAAGCGGCAAAGCCGCGGCGCTATCGGCCGATGCCATGGCGCGCGTCATCACCGGCGCCGATGTCGCCGAGTTCCATCGCAGCCGCGAGGATCACCCAGCCGCCATCGAGATCAGCGGGCTGACCTTTCCAGGCGGCGGGCCGGTCGATCTGACGATCGGCCGCGGCGAGATCGTCGGCCTCGTCGGCCTGCTCGGCGAAGGGCCGCAGGAACTAATGCGGGCGCTTGGCGGTCTGCTGCCGGTCGAAGCCGGCGCCGTCCTCGTCGATGGCCGCGCGGCACGTCTCGGCTCGCCGGGGCAAAGCCTCGACTCGGGCATCGCCTATCTCACCCATGACCGCATCGGCGAAGGCCTGGTCGGCTCGATGTCGGTGACGGAGAACCTCAACCTCGGCAACTGGCCGCGCTCGCTCGGTTGGCTGGTGAGCGGCGCCGGCATGAACCGCCGCATGCGCGAGGCGCGCGGCGCCATGGATATCGTCATGGGCAGCGGCAGCCAGGAGATCGGCGAATTGTCGGGCGGCAACCAGCAGAAGGTGCTGCTCGGCCGGCTCTTGGAGCGCAAGCCGAGGCTGCTTCTTCTCGACGAGCCGACCGTCGGCGTCGACGTCGCCGCCAAGGAACAGATCCACCGCCTGATCGACGACGCGACGAAGAAGGGCGTCAGCGTGCTTCTGCTCGCCCAGGACCCGGAAGAGATGCAGCGCCTCGTCGACCGCGTGATGATCTTCTCCAAAGGCCGTATCGCGCGCACGCTGCGCGGCGCCGAGATCACCATCGACGCGATTGCCGAAGCGAGAACGGCGCGATGAAAGTCTTCGAAATGGCCAGCAAGAAATTCCTTCTCGACAACGTGGTCTGGATCCTGATCGTCATCTTCAGCGTCCTTGCCGGCTTCCTCAACCCGTTCTTCCTGTCGGAAGGCAATCTGCAGAACGTGCTGGTGCAGGCGACCACGTTGGGCGTCCTCGTGCTCGCGGTCTCCTTCACGCTGCTGATCGGCGAGATCGATCTGTCAGTGGTCGGCAATCTGGTGTTCTCGAGCATGGTCGGCGCCTATGCCATGCAGCAGTTCGGCGTCCACTGGATGCTGGCAGTCCTTATCACCATCGTCGCTGGCGTCCTGGTCGGCCTGCTCAACGGTTACTTCGTCGCTTATCTGCGCATGAACTCGCTGATTGCGACGCTGGCGATGGGACTTTTCCTGCAGGGCGCGGTGCTCGGCGCGACGCAGGCGCGCACGATGGTCGTCACCGACGAGGGCTACAGCTACATCGGCAGCGCCACCATCGGCAACTGGCCGGTGATGCCGCTCGCGCTCTTCGTCGCCTATCTGCTCGCCCATATCGTGCTTGCCTATTCGGCCTGGGGCCGGAGCCTTTACGCCACCGGCGGCAACCGCCGGGCAGCAAACGCCGCGGGCATCAACGTCAAGCGCGCGAGGCTCGGCGCCTTCACCGCCTCCGGTTTCCTCGCCGGTGTGGCCGGGTTCCTCTACACATCCTATCTCGGCGGTGTCAGCGTCACCGTCGGCAGCACGACGCTGCTCTATGCCGTGGCAGCACCCGTCATCGGCGGCGTCTCGCTATTCGGCGGCCGCGGCCGCGTCATCGGTATGCTCGGCGGCACGCTGCTCATCACCGTCATCCAGACCGGCCTGCAGCTCATCAATGTCTCGGCCTATTACATCCAGATGATCGGCGGGGCGATGATCCTGCTCGCGATCGCCGTCGACGCCTTCCGCATCAGAAGCGAGGAGCGCGGCGTCGTATGATGCGATGTTCGGTGCAGTGGAGGCTCAGAATAGTCAAAAAAGTACCAATGATGCGACGGGAACATGGTGGCGCCGGGTTTGTCGGCTCAGTAGCTTGGATGGCATGAAGCCGATGGGAGGTGGCGCATCGTAGAGGGGACGCGTCTTGAGGCTTCGACACAGGAGGAGCAGCGATGAAACCTGATCTAGAGGTTGTGCAGATCAGGCCCGGCGAATCTTTCACCGCCTGGTCGCACGGCTATCCGTTCCGCACGGTGCGCTGGCATTTCCATCCGGAATACGAGCTGCATCTGATCGTCGCCACCCGCGGCCGCTATTTCGTCGGCGACTTCATCGGCGAGTTCGAGCCGGGCAATCTGGTGCTGACCGGTCCCAATCTGCCGCACAACTGGGTGAGCGATGTGCCGAAGGATGCGACGGTGCCGCTGCGCTGCCGCATCATCCAGTTCACGGAGGGCTTCATCGAGGGCGCCATCAACACCTTCCCCGAGCTCGCGGCGCTGACGCCGGTGCTGGAGGCCTCGCGCCGCGGCGTGCTCTTCAGCCGGCAGACCAGCCGGCAGCTTGGCCCCCTGATGGAAGAGATCATGAATTCGCAAGGCGTGCGCCGCATCGAGCTGTTCATGATGATGATGGGCCTGCTCAGCCGCGCCGAGGGTGCGCGCATGCTTGCCAGCGCAAGCTACCTGCCCGACCCCTCGGGTTATATGTCGGCGGGCATCAACAAGGCGCTTGCCTATCTGCGCGAGAACTTGACCCAGCCTTTCAGCGAGACGGACCTGGCCGCCATCGCCGGCCAGTCGCCCAGCGTCTTTTCCCGCTCCTTCCGCCAGCACACCGGCATGACCCTGGTGCAGTATGTGAAGCGGCTGCGCATCAACCTGGCCTGCCAGATGCTGATGAGCGACGAGCAGGCTTCGATCACCAGCATCTGCTTCGAGGTCGGCTACAACACCCTCTCCAACTTCAACCGGCAGTTCCTCGCCGAAAAGGGCATGACGCCCTCGCATTTCCGGCGGCTGACGCTGCACAACATCAACCTTGCGAAAGCGGCCTAAGGCGGCCGGCACGACACCTTCGGCATCGAGACGCGGTCGGGGCGAGCCGGCTCCGGCAAGGCGAAGCGCTGCCTGCATGCTGACTGGACGGCAAGACGATAGGAACATGAGGACACCATGACTGAGAAACTGATCGACAAGGTCGCAGCGGTCACCGGCGCCGCCTCCGGCATCGGGCTCGAATGCGCCCGCATGATGCTGTTGGAAGGCGCGCGCGTGGTGCTGGTCGACCGCGACGAGGAAGCCTTGTATGCCGTCTGCGAGGAGCTTGGCCCGGCGGCGATCCCGTTGCGGGTCGACTTGACCGACGCCGCCGATGCAGGCCGCATGATGCCGGAGATCCTCGACCGCGCCGGCCGGCTCGATATCTTCCACGCCAATGCCGGCGCCTATATCGGCGGCGAGGTGGCGAGCGGCGATCCCGACGCCTGGGACCGCATGCTGAACCTCAACATCAATGCCGCCTTCCGCTCCATCCGCGCCGTGCTGCCGCATATGGTCGAGCGCAAGACGGGCGACATCGTCATGACCAGCTCGATCGCCGGCCTGGTGCCCGTCGTTTGGGAGCCGATCTACACCGCGTCCAAGCACGCCGTGCAGGCCTTCGTCCACACCGTGCGAAGGCAGGTCGCCAAATACGGCCTGCGCGTCGGCGCCGTCGCGCCAGGTCCGGTGGTCACCGCGCTCATCAAGGACTGGCCGAAGGACAAGCTCGAGCAGGAGCTAGCCGCCGGCGGGCTGATGCAGCCGGTCGAGGTGGCGGAAGCCGTCTTGTTCATGCTGACCAGGCCGCGCAACATCACCATTCGCGACCTTGTCATCCTGCCGCAAAGCAATGACCTATAGAAACCGGATGGATCGGGCGAAGGATCTGAAGTCATGAGCGGCCATTTCATCGGCATCGACATCGGAACAGGGAGCGCGCGTGCCGGCATCTTCGACGAGCACGGCGTGCTGCTCGCCTCCGCCAAGGCCGACATCGCCATCTGGCACGCGGAAGGCCATGTCGTCGAGCAATCGAGCAACGACATCTGGCGCGCCGTTGCGGCCACCGTGCGCGAAGCCGTCTCGCTCGCCCGCATTCCGGCGCAATCGGTGCAGGGCATCGGCTTCGACGCCACCTGCTCGCTGGTCGTTCTGGGAGCAGGCGGCGCGCGGCTGACGGTCAGCCCGTCGGGAGATCCGGAGCGCAACATCATCGTCTGGATGGATCATCGCGCCACCGAGCAGGCGCGCCGCATCAACGACACCGGCGAGGATGTGCTGCGCTATGTCGGCGGCACCATCTCGCCGGAGATGGAAACGCCGAAGCTCCTGTGGCTCGCCGAGAACATGCCGCGGACTTTCGCTGACGCCTGGCAGTTCATGGACCTTGCCGATTTCCTCACCTGGAGGGCGACCGGCAGCCTGGCGCGCTCCACCTGCACCGTGACCTGCAAATGGACCTATCTCGCCCATGAGGCGCGGTGGGACGACGCCTATTTCCGCAAGGTCGGGCTGGGCGCGCTTGCGGACGAGGAATTCGCGCGGATCGGCACCAAGATCGTGGCGCCCGGAAGCGCTCTTTCCAATGGCCTTACGGACGAGGCGGCGGCCGAGCTCGGACTCCTGCCCGGAACGCCGGTCGCGGCCGGCATGATCGATGCCCATGCCGGCGGCATCGGCTCGGTCGGCGCGCGCGGCGGCGCCGGCAGCGTGACGACGCGCATGGCCTATGTCTTCGGCACTTCCGCCTGCACCATGACCACGACCGAGCAGGCGGCCTTCGTGCAGGGCGTGTGGGGACCTTATTTCTCCGCCATGGTGCCCGGCCTGTGGCTGAACGAAGGCGGCCAGTCGGCCGCAGGCGCCGCCATCGATCGCCTGGTCGGCATGCATCCCGCCGCCGTCGAGCTGGCAGAGATCGCGGCTCGAAACGGCCTGAGCCTCAGCCAGTGGCTGGCGCAGGAGGCCGAACGACACGGCGGTGCCGCCGAGGCGGACAGGCTGATCGGCGGCCTGCACGTCGTTCCGGAGTTCCTCGGCAACCGCGCTCCCCTGGCCAATCCCGACGCGCGCGCGCTTATTGCCGGGCTGGACATGACGACAAGCGCCGAGAGCCTCGTTGCGCTCTATCTCGCCGGTGTCTGCGGCCTTGGTTATGGCGCCCGGCAGATCCTGGAGGCCATGCGCGCCTGCGGCATCGGCATCGACACGATCGCCATCAGCGGCGGCGCCGGGCAAAGCCCGCTGGTGCGTCAGCTCATCGCCGACACGACCGGCAAGCTGGTCTACGCGCCGACATCTCCGGAGCCGGTGCTGCTCGGCTCGGCGATGCTCGGCGCGGTCGCCGCCGGCCGCCACGCCGACCTTCCCGCGGCCATGTCGGCCATGTCCGAGGTGGGCGAAGTCTATTCGCCCAATTCCTCGCTCGCCGCCTGGCACAACAGGCGTTTCGCGGCGTTCGAACGCCTGCAGGCCGCGGCGCTGTCGTTGCTGGCTGCCTGATCTCCATAGGCGTTGCGGGCCGGAAACCGCTACGCCGTCTCCGCCGGCCTTCGTCGCCGTCACGCGGCTCCATGCCGGGAACCAACGCCCGGCAGAGGGGTTGTGTCGTCAGACTTCGAGACATGGAAGGAAAGACGATGCGGACATTGACGATGGTCCTCACGCTTTCAGCACTGGCACTGGCGCAGCCGGTCTCAGCCCAGCGCGCCGCTCCGCAGCCGCCGCAGGCCTTGCCGCCGGCGGGGCAGCCCCAACCGCCGTCCGGGCAGCCGCTGCCTGATCAGCCACAACCTGGCCAGGCACAGCCCGGTCAGCAAAATTCCGGTCAGAAATTCAGCAATATCGTGGTGGTGGCGATCGAGGATCTGCCCGCTGAAGTGAAGGCGCAGGCGGAAGCCGTGGTCACCAGGACGACGGCCAAGGACCTGGCCAAATTGCAGAACTCGATCGATGCGTCGCCCGAGGCGGTATCGGTGCTGCGCGCGAACGGACTGAATTCATCGCAGGTCGTTGCCGCCAACATCGATGGCGACGGCACGCTGACGCTGATCATCCAGACGACGACATGACCGGCGGCGCCTAGAGCTGTTCAGCGAACGATAGAATCGCCGCTCCGATTCTAGGTGCCTGTTTTACGCAATTCCCAACGGAAGGCAGCTGCGCACTTTCCTGGAATTGCTCCGGCGCGGTTGACCAGACCGGCACCGGCCAAGAGAAAACCAGTTTCCGCGAAAGCCCAGTCATGTCCGAAACCGCAGTCCGCAACTTCACGCTCAATTTCGGGCCGCAGCACCCGTCGGCGCACGGCGTTCTGAGGCTGGTGCTGGAACTGGACGGCGAGATCGTCGACCGTGCCGATCCGCATATCGGCCTGCTTCACCGCGGCACCGAGAAGCTGATCGAATACAAGAACTACCTGCAGGCCCTGCCCTATTTCGACCGGCTCGACTATGTGGCGCCGATGAACCAGGAGCATGCCTTCTGCCTCGCCGCCGAAAAGCTGCTCGAAATATCGGTCCCCCGGCGCGGGCAGCTCATCCGCGTCCTGTTTTGCGAGATCGGGCGGCTATTGTCGCATCTGCTCAACGTCACCACCCAGGCCATGGATATCGGCGCGCTGACGCCGCCGCTCTGGGGCTTCGCCGAGCGTGAGAAGCTGATGGTCTTCTACGAACGCGCATCCGGCGCCCGAATGCATGCCAATTATTTCCGGGTTGGCGGCGTGCACCAGGATCTGCCGGGAGAGTTGCTCGACGACATCTGGGATTTCTGCGATCCGTTCCTGAAGGCATTGGGCAATCTCGACGAACTCCTGACCGAAAACCGCATCTTCAAGCAGCGCAACGTCGATGTCGGCGTGATCCCGCTCGATGACGCCTGGGCGTGGGGGTTCTCAGGTCCTATGGTGCGCGGGTCGGGCGCGGCGTGGGATCTGCGCAAGGCGCAGCCTTACGAGTGCTATCCCGAGATGGATTTCGACATTCCGGTCGGCAAGCACGGCGACTGTTACGATCGCTATCTGGTGCGCATGGAAGAGATGCGGCAGTCGGTGCGGATCATGCGGCAGTGCCTGGAAAAACTGCGCTCGCCCGATGGCGAGGGACCGTTCGCCGTGCCCAACCAGAAGATCACGCCGCCGCCGCGCGCCACCATGAAGCGCTCGATGGAGGCGACGATCCAGCATTTCAAGCTCTATACCGAAGGGCACCGCGTGCCGCCTGGCGAGGTCTACGCCGCGGTGGAAGCCCCCAAAGGGGAATTCGGCGTCTATCTGGTCTCGGACGGCAGCAATGTTCCGTACCGCTGCAAGATACGCGCTCCGTCCTTCGCTCACCTCCAGGCGATGGACTATCTGTCGCGCGGGCACATGATCGCCGACGTCGCAGCCATCATAGGCTCGCTGGACATCGTGTTCGGCGAGATCGATCGCTAATCATCGTCCGGAAAACGAAGAGTCGGAGCAGTTCAGCGATTCTGCCGGACGCTGAACGGCTCCGGTGGCAGGGGGCTGCCAAGTGTAACCTTGCCGGGGGGCGAGGAGAGCACTGCTCTCCCGCCTCCGGCAGCCCGCTTTTGGGCCTTCCGCGGTTCCACGAACCGCGGCTGTCGCCTCAGTGCATGAATACCGATCTCAGCCAGGCAAGAATGCCTGAACCCGGAGAGATCGCCGCGCGAACGCGGGACGCCGCCCAGCGGGCCGGCAGATTGGCGCCGACATGGCAATGGCAGACGACCTCATGCAACTGCCAGTCACTGAGCTCGAAGAAGCGCTTCGCTTCGCCGTAAGTGTCGTCGCGAAGGCCCTGTGCCCGAAAGATCGGGTCTTCGAAAGCGACAGTGATTGGCGATCCGGCGGAACGCATTCTTTCACGCACCTCTGGAGTGGCGTATTCGGTGCCGGCAAGCGCCACGAGGCGCCGGCTGGGATCCTGCTCGAGAAGTTGCGCCCAGCGTTCGAGGCGCTGGCCTCGACTGGGGATGAGAACCGCTGCTTCAGCATTAACGTCGGCAACGGCATTGAGTTGATCAACGGTTTGGTACTTCAAGGCCGCCTCCTATGTCGGCAGTTTGACCACCCGCCCCGCAACGGAACTAATGCGCTGCATGGCGCCGGCAAGAGCCGAATGGGCAACGGGAAATCATTTGATCGACATTCGTGTCCGGCGCGGCCGAAAATGCAGCGGGATTGACGTGGGAACCATCCACGGGCGTGACCGTTCTGCCAGCCTTAGCCGCCGATCGGGCGCTCGCTGGAGCGCCGGAGGTGCGGCTGTCGCTCCACCATGGTCTGGCCAGGCAGGATGTCCGGTAGTCGGAACGCTCCGTTTCACGCCGGCGCCTTGCCGGGACAGCGAGCGCAAGGAAGATCAGTTTATGGCCATTCTCCCCAATCCCGATCCGACGCCCAAACCGGTCCCCACGCCGCCGCCGTTTCCCGACCCGAAGCCGATGCGCGAGCCGGATCCGGAAAGGCTGCCGGACGAGGAGCCCGTCCCCAATCCGGACGAGAACGATGTGCCGCCCAAGCACTCGGGAGCGAGCGTTGTTAGAAGTCGGGGCGAGGAAGGGGTGCCCGCAGCCGCTTCGGCGTGACGGCAATTTTCATACCCTGATGCCGCGCAGGAAATGCAGGCCGAGCCAATCGAGCGGGCCGCCTTCTATGCGCTCGAAACCCGCCGCCGCCAGCGGTTCGCGAAGACGATGCAGGTCGAACTGGCCATGCAGGCCATGCTTTGCCGACATGTGTCCGCGCCCGCTTACGGGGCCCGCATAGTCGATCAGCAACAGCCGCCCGCCCGGTGCCAGAACGCGCGCAGCCTCACGCAGGCAAAGGCTGCGTCGCGCTTCAGGCACCATGTGCAGCACCGTCGTGAAAGTGACGACATCGAAGTGTCCGTCCTCGAACGGCAGATCGGCCGCATCGGCATGGTGAAACGCGATGTCGAGGCCTGCTCGTCCAGCCTTGCGGCGGGCGGCAGCAAGCATCCTTTCGGAAACGTCGACGCCAACCACCGATCCGCCGGGTTGCACGCGGTGCCAGGCGGCTATCGCCTGCGTGCCGGTGCCGCATCCGACGTCCAGCAGTTGGAAGCCCGGCGCCAGGCCACCCAGATCGAGCAGATCCTCGCGATAGGCGCGGTCCCGCCCACGGGTCAGCATGAGGAGCAGTAGGTCATAGAGGCGCGGAAAGCTGATGCCCTTGTTCGCTTCCGGACCGATTTCCACCCCGGCGTTGCGCCCTTCGCTTCGCATATGGTGCATGTTCGTCATCCTTTCTTCAACAGCGCCCAGCCGACGAGCGCCGCTGGGCGACTGCCGGCTGGTGAAGTTTCGAAACAGCCAGTATGATAATGGACACCCTGTCCGGGATTGCGACAGACAATGCAGGGGAAATGTCCGTTAATGGACAATCCGAGCCTGCCGTCCTGGAAAAGGCGCCTTGAATGGAGTGCGGGCCGGCAATGTGGCCTGCGGCGGAGGAATGATCCATGCCGCGCGAGATCGATCGGCGGGCCGCCCGTACGCGCAGAGCCCTTCACCAGGCGCTTCTGACGCTCATGCTGCGCAAGGGCTACGAGGCCCTCTCCGTCCAGGACATCATCGACGAGGCCGATGTCGGCCGCTCGACATTCTATGCGCACTTTACCGGCAAGGAGGATCTCCTGCGCAGCGGTTTCCAATTGCTCCGGGAAGAGCTCAAGGAGGCGCATTCCGCGGTGCCCGCGACAGCCGCAGCCTCACACGACCATCCGCTTGGTTTCAGCATGGCCATGTTCGAGCACGCGGCCCGCTACGCCGACCACTATAGGACGATGATCGGCGGGCGAGGCGGCGCCGTGACCGAGAACGAGATCCGCCTGATCCTGGCGGAAATGGTGCGGCAGGAGCTGCCCCCCACCCTCGAAGGCGATACGATGCCGCGCGACTTCGTCGTGCAATTCATTGTCGGCGCCTTCCTTACGACACTGAACTGGTGGTTCGAACGAAAGCCTGGGCTGCTGCCGTCCGAGGTCGACGCCATGTTCCGCGGCCTGGTGCTCGACGGCCTTTCACCCCTGATCGGTGACCAGCGCCGCTGATCCCGTTCGTTTTCCCGCAAGGCCTTGGGATTGACGTGCATGCCCGCTCGCTGCAATCTGCATTAACCAGCTGTTTACTATGGCGCGGCTGAGATCGGGGGGCAGTTTGGAGCCGTTCATAGACGCGAACCTCCTGAATTGGGACGATCGGGCGGAACTGCATGCGACCGATAGGACCGGCAGCTATCGCATCGAGAATGTGCTGGCCGGCGGATCCAATCTCTATGAGCTGGAAACGCGCGAGATCGGCGACATATTCGGCAAGGACATCGTCCATCTGCAATGCCACATCGGGCTCGACACGATCAGCCTCAGGAACCTCGGCGCGGGCAGTGTGACCGGCCTCGATTTTTCACCAAGGGCAATCGCCGCGGCGCGGGATTTCGCCGCCAAGGCAGGCAGCGACGTTCGCTTCGTGGAAGCGCCGCTGTACGAGGCTGTCGAAGCGCTGGACCGGACCTTTGACATCGTCTACGTCACCTGGGGGTCGGTCAACTGGCTCGACGATGTCTTCCGTTGGGCGCGGGTGGTCGCCGATCTTCTCCGGCCCGGCGGCCGGCTCTATATGGCCGAGGGCCATCCTTTGATGTTCCAGTGCAATCGCAAGGCTGCGGTGCTCGAGTTGAAAGACGACTGGCGAACACCGATAGCGCGGCCGCTCGTCTGGAACGAGGAGCTCACCTATACCGGCGACGAGCGCACCTTGAAGCATCCTCGCTATTACGAGTGGATCCACCCGATCAGCGACGTGGTGAATGCCCTGATCGCAGCGGGGCTGACGCTCGATTTTCTAAACGAGCACGACACAGTTTCCTGGAAGCACTTTTCATTCTCGGTCAGGGTCGGCAAGGATATGTACGGTCTGCCCGAAAACGCCCCCAAGATTCCAATGGCCTATTCAATTGGGGCGACCAAGCGCGGCGTCGGGACGTATCGGATCGTCCAGAAAAAGGTCGATAGCCACTAACATCGCTTATGGGAGTTCCGGCGCGATTTCTCCCATGATAGCGCCCGAACAGTGTGAAAGGTGCTAGAATTTTAAGGATTGTGAAGGCTAAAATTAAGTTATTTGAGGACTAATATTTCCCCGATCAGGCTCGCTGGGAGAACCTGATAAGCACTGGGAAGTCGCCCTCTTTGGCACTCTTCGCCAACAGGTTCGGCCGCCTGAAGGGGGCCCTCTTTTCACCGGCGAGAATTCCGGCGGCGATCGCGGTCGCGGTCATTGCCGTTTGCGCGGTGTTCGCGGACCATCAGAACAAGATCGTCTCGGACCAAGCCGCCCGCGCGGACGTCCTGGCCGAGGTCAACGTCATTCGCGCCAAGCTCGAAGGGAACATCAACGGCAACCTTCAGCTGGCGCGGGGACTGGTCGCGGCCGTCGCGACCGAACCCTATATGGGAGAACAGCGTTTCGCAGAGCTTGCCAGCCGCCTGTTCAACGAAGAGTCCCAACTTCGCAATATTGCCGGCGCACCTGACCTCGTCATTTCCTTGATGTATCCGATGGCCGGCAACGAGAAGGCGATCGGCCTCGACTACCGCAAGAACGACCAGCAGCGCGCCGCCGCCTTGCGTGCGCGCGACGAGCGCAAGCTTATTCTCGCCGGCCCGGTCGATCTGCAGCAGGGAGGACAGGCCTTCATCGGCCGGTTTCCGGTATTCGTAAAAAGCGCGGGCAACACCGACCGGTTCTGGGGGATCGTTTCCGCAGTCGTCGACGTGCAACGCCTCTACCAGGCGAGCGGACTTCTCGACAAGGACCTCGGGATTGATATTGCGCTGATTGGCAGGGATGCTCTCGGGGCAAAGGGGGTCCAGTTCTTCGGCGACGACCGGGTCGTCCAAGGCAATCCGGTGACGGCAGACGTTCTTGTCCCGTCAGGCTCCTGGCAGATCGCTGCGATCCCCAGGGGTGGTTGGCCGACCACTCCGGCCAACGCCTGGGCCTTCCGCGGGATCATGGCAGCCGCGGGAGCGCTGATCTTGATCCCCTTCCTGGTAGCTGGCCGACTGATTGGCGAGAGACAACGAAACTACTGGGAACTGGAGCGACTGTCGCGGCGTCTGGAGCTTGCGCTGGAAGCGTCGGCTATTGGGGTCTGGGAACACGACCTCGAGACCGATGATCTTACATGGGACGATCGGGTCAATGAGATTTACGGCAAGCCAGCCGACGGAAAGCCACGCGGTTATTCGGACTGGGCCGGAGCAATCCATCCAGACGATTTGGCCGCTGCCCTCGCAGACTTCGACAGAGCGGCGGCCGTCGGCGGACCATATTCGTCGGAGTACCGGATTGTTCGTCCCGATGGCGAGATACGTCATGTCCGGTCCAAGGCGATCTTCTACCAGGCCGCAAACAATTCACCCCGCATGGTGGGGGCGGAATGGGACGTGACATCAGATGTCTTGCTGAACGCGGATCTGGTTCGCGCGAGGCAACTGGCCGAGTCGAAGAATGCGGAAATAGAATCTGCCAAGGCCCGCATCGAGCATGTCGCACTTCACGACCCGCTTACGGATTTGCCCAATCGCCGTTATCTGGACCAGCTGCTGGACGACTATGCGGCAAAGGCCAGGCTGAACGGCGGCTATGCCGCGTTGCTTCATGTCGACTTGGACCGCTTCAAGCACATCAACGATACGCTCGGCCACGCGGCTGGCGACGCGATGCTCGTGCATGCTGCATCCGTTCTCCAGTCCAATGTCGGCGATCGAGGTTTCGTCGCTCGGGTTGGAGGAGACGAATTCATCGTGCTCTGCACGATAAACGATGGCACCCAAGCGGCCGTGCTCGCTGACCGCATAGTCGAACAGATGCGCAGGCCCGTTTATTACCACGGTCACCAGTGTCGGTTTGGCGTCAGCGTCGGGATTGCAATCGATGATGGAAGGGACGCCGATGCCAGACAGCTGCTGGTAAATGCCGATATAGCGCTCTACCGGGCAAAGAGCCGCGGC
This sequence comes from Mesorhizobium sp. ORS 3324, assembly GCA_000824825.2. Classification (GTDB taxonomy): domain Bacteria; phylum Pseudomonadota; class Alphaproteobacteria; order Rhizobiales; family Rhizobiaceae; genus Mesorhizobium. The sequence goes on along the minus strand of LM655170.1, from coordinate 127,708 downwards.
CGCAACCGGCATGAATTCTTCAGCGGCGAGTTGCAAAGCGAAATCGTCAACACAAAGAGAATTGCCGACGAAATTCTAACTGGCCTGGAGCGAAACCAGTTCATCGTATTTTACCAGCCGCAATTTGATGCCAGGACGCGCGAGGTTGTGGGAGTTGAAGCGCTGGCGCGATGGAGGCATCCGGAGCGGGGCATTCTGACACCCGACGTTTTTCTTAAGACCGCCGAAGAACTGAACGTCGTGTCGATAATAGACCAGAAAATCCTCCAGCAATCGCTTTTGGATTTCGAAGCGTGGTCCGCAGAAAAGATTGGCGTACCGCGCGTGTCAGTCAACGTTTCAGCGCGGCGTCTTCAAGACGAGGAACTCATCAAGAGTTTGCGGGATCTCAACATCAGGAAGGGAACGTTCTCCTTCGAGCTCGTCGAGTCGATCTTCCTCGACGACAACGACGACCTGGTCACGTGGAACGTCGAGCAGATCAAGCAACTCGGCATCGACATCGAAATCGACGATTTTGGCACCGGATACGCTTCGATCGTCAGTCTGCTCAAATTGCAGCCTCGCCGCCTGAAGATAGATCGTCAGTTGGTCAGTCCAATCGTGGACTCACCCCAGCAAAGGCAGGTCGTCTCGTCGATCATCGAAATCGGCAAATCCCTCGGCATCGAGATCGTAGCGGAGGGCGTCGAAACGATGGAGCACGCGCGTCTGCTTAGAACGCTTGGCTGCGACATCTTGCAAGGCTACGCTTTCGGGCACGCCTTGGATTCAGATGGGCTGAGAAGATTTGTTCGATCTCGTCGTGGATTGTCCGTCGCCCACTGATCCTGTTCGAATTTGTCGCTCCAAGGACCTGCCTCGCCTCACCCGAACCTTGCCGGCGTCCACGCTCCCCCTGCCGCGTTCGATTCCACCGCCGCCGCCACGAACTTCACGCCGCGCGCGCCGTCGACGACATCGGGCACCTGCGCCACGCGCACCGCGTCGACCACAGCGCCAGAACGATGCGCGCGAATGATGTCGGCGGCGTCGCGGTAGAAATTGGCGAAGGCCTCGATATAGCCCTCCGGATGCGCGGCCGGCATGCGCGACACGCGTTGTGCTTCCGCCGTCGAGCCGTGGCCGCCGCGCACCAGAGTGCGCGTTTCCTCGCCATAGGGCGAGAAGCGCAGCTCTTCCGGCCGTGTGCCCGACCATTCGAGCCCGGCCTTGTCGCCATAGATGCGCACCGAGAGATCGTTGTAATGGCCGGGCGAGGTCTGGCTGGCGAGGATCGTGCCGCGCGCGCCGCCCGTCCAGCGCACCAAGACATGCGCATTGTCGTCGAGCCGCCGTCCGGGCACCGCGGTGAACAGGTCGGCCGAGACAGCATCGGCCTCGAAGCCCGAGATGAAGCTCGCCAGGTTGAAGGCGTGCACGCCGATGTCGGCGAGCACGGCCGACTGGCCGGCGCGCGCCGGGTCGGTGCGCCATTCGGCCTGCTTCTGCCCCTGCGCGTCGATCGGCTGCGTCAGCCAATCCTGGATATAGGCGCCATGCACGGAAACGATGCGGCCGAGCGCGCCCGTCGCCACCATCTCGCGCGCCTGGCGGACCATGGCGTACCCGGTGTTGTTGAGCGTGACGACGAAGCGGCGCTTCTTCGCCTTCGTCAGCGCCACCAGCGCTTCGGCCTCGGGGAGCGTCGTCGACAGCGGCTTGTCGCAGATGACGTCGATGCCGGCCTCGAGGAAAGCGGTGGCGATCGGCGCATGCAGATGGTTGGGCGTGACGATGACCACCGCCTCGATGCCGTCCGGCCGCGCCGCCTCGGCTTTCGCCATGGCGTGGTAATCGGCATAGCTGCGCTCGGGCGCGATGCCGAGCTCGGCGGCCGAGGCCGCGGCATTTTCAGGATCGGAGGAAAGGGCGCCTGCGATCAGCGAAATCCGGTCGTCGAGCCGCATGGCCAGCCGATGCACCGCGCCGATGAAGGCATTGCGGCCGCCCCCGACCATGCCGACCGACAAGCGTTGGCGCGAGGTTCCGTCAGCGGTTGCATAGACCATGTTTCGATTCCTCCCGGATGGCTGTCATTGGCGGCGCAGGACTATAGGGGCTTCTCGCCGATTTCGAACAGCCTTTCCAAATTTTGTTTTGTAAAACGATCGTGCCGCACTAGCCTGCGCGAGAACGGTGGAGGGTTCGGAAATGACGCGACGCATGGCTGCCGGCCGGGTCACCAAGGCTATGGAAGCACCACAATCGCTTCTTTTCCCGGGCGCTGGCGCCGCCCCTCACC
>LM655170.1:125229-125324 GCA_000824825.2 Mesorhizobium sp. ORS 3324 | reverse complement strand
GGGGAGAGGGGCGCTCTCGTCGCCGGTTTCGCCGATCGCCTGCGTTGTAGAAGGGGCGCCAAGGCCGCGGCCAGTCCCCTTCTCCCCGTCACTAT
>LM655170.1:119555-125129 GCA_000824825.2 Mesorhizobium sp. ORS 3324 | reverse complement strand
GGATGAGGGGCAGCGCCGACTTCGACAATTGGTCTCCGCCCCAGATTGAGTTTCCTTCATTCGCGATAGCTCAAACCCGGCCCATCTCATGAGCGGTGCACGAACCTCACCCGGACCGGGCGACAGCGCTCCCCGCAAACAGAGCCGTTCGTTGGCAGAACTTGGCTACACGAAACCACAAACCTACGAGGAACTGCGCGCCGTGCTCTCTTCCGGCACCGTGCATTTTCCGAAGCGGCTGCGCCAGGTCGCCATCTTCCTGTGGCAGCATCCGAGCGAGGTGGCGCTGGGCACCATCGCCCAGGTGGCCGACCAGGCCGGCGTGCAGCCCTCGACCCTGGTGCGCTTCGCGCAGATCTTCGGCTATGCCGGCTTTTCCGATTTCCAGGGCCTGTTCAAGGATCACATGAAAGGCTCCTGGCCGGAGGGGCGCGGACAAGGCGGTCAGGAGCGAGCGGCCGAGCCCAACGCCGATCTGCATTTCCTCAACGGCATGGTCGGTGCCTCGCAGGCCTCGCTCGGCCGCATCGGCAGCGGCTTCGACATCGGGAGCTTCGAGAAGATGGTCGACCTGCTGGCGGCGGCCGAGCTGATCTATGTCATCGGCAGCAAGCGCGCCTTCCCGGTCACCACCTATCTGTCGCTGACGCTCTCGCAGCAGGGCGTGCGCAACGTCTTGGTCGATAATGTCGGCTCGACCGCGTTCGATCAGGTCGGCTGCATAAGCCCGCGCGACACGGTGCTCGCCGTCTCCTTCAGCCCCTACAATTCGATCACGCCCGACCTCGTCGCCGTCGCGCATGAGCGCAAGGCGCGCATCGTCACCATCACCGACAGCACTTTTTCGCCGCTGGTGAAACTCTCGGACACCTGGCTGGAAGTGGTGGAGTCCGACTTCGCTGGCTTCCGCTCGCTGGCCGCCTCGCTCGCCGTCGGCATGGCTTTGGTCCACGGCGTCGTCACCCGCCGGACAGTTTGACGAAGAAGATTGACTATCGGGAACTGTCGTTCCATATTTGAAAAAATAGAAGCTTTGTTCCGGGAGGAGGAATGGAGGTTCGTCTCGACGGCAAGGTGGTGCTGGTCACCGGCGCGACGCAAGGCATCGGCGGCGCGATTGCCGAGATCGCCGTGCGCTCCGGCGCCTCCGGCATGCTGATCACTGGCCGCAACCTGCAACGCGGCGACGCTGTCGCGGCCGAACTGTCGGCCATGGGCGCGCCTGTCGCTTTCGTCGCCGCCGACCTCGGCGATCCGGAGACTCCGGCGCTGCTCGCCGCTGCATGCATCGAGCGCTTCGGCCGCATCGACGGCTTGGTCAATGCCGCCGGCCTGACCGATCGCGCCTCGTTCGTCGATGCGACATTGGACGACTGGGCTTCGCTGTTTGCCGTCAATGCCCGAGCTCCCTTCTTCCTCATGCAGGAGACCATCGCCGATATGAAAAAGCGCGGACAGGGCGGCGCCATCGTCAACATCCTGTCGATCAACGCGCATTGCGGGGCGCCGGACCTTGCCGTCTATTCCGCCACCAAGGGCGCGCTGGCGACGCTGACCAAGAACGCTGCCAACGCCCACCGCTTTGACCGCATCCGCGTCAACGGCATCAACGTCGGCTGGACCGACACGCCGGCCGAGCGCATCATGCAGGCCGACAAACTCGGCCAAGGTCCGGGCTGGCTCGACGCGGCCAATGCCGCGCAACCTTTCGGCCGGCTGTTCTCGGTGAACGACATCGCCAACCTCGCCGTCTTCCTGCTCTCCGACGCCGCGGGGCCGATGACAGGTGCGCTGATCGACCAGGAGCAATGGGTGATCGGAGCGAACCGGTGAGCGCGGCGCGCGCCGAGAATCTCGGCCCAGCCCTGCTCGGCCGCCTGCCGCCGCAAATCCGCACGCCGGCATACGATCGCGCCGCGCTGCAGCCGGGCATCGCGCACATCGGCGTCGGCGCCTTCCATCGCTGCCATCAGGCTGAATACACCGACGACCTTCTGGCGAGCCGTTTCGATCGCTGGGGGCTCGTCGGCATCAACATCCGGCCTCCCCGTCTTGCCGAAACGCTCGGCCGGCAGGGCGGCCTCTACACGCGGCTGATCCGCCAGAACGACGAGGTCGACGCGCGCGTCATCGGCAGCATCGTCCGCGTCGTCGACAGCCAGGACAGCGCCGAGCCGGCGCTGGAGGTGCTTGCCTCGCCCAACATCGAGATGGTTACCATGACGGTGACCGAGAAAGGCTATTGCCACGTCCCGTCGAGCGGCGCGCTCGACGTCGCCCATCCCGACATCGTTCACGACCTCGCCAACCCGGGGGCGCCACGCAGCGTGCCCGGCATCCTGGCACGGGCGCTGGAACTGCGCATGGCTTCGCGTGGTCGGCCGTTGACGCTGCTTTCCTGCGACAACATTCCCGCCAACGGCACCATCCTCGGCAACGTCGTGCGCTCACTCGCCGCGCGGCGCAGCAACGGGCTGGCTGACTGGATCGCTGCCAATGTCGCCTTCCCCTCGGCCATGGTCGACCGCATAGCACCGGCCACGACCGAAGCCGACATCGATACCGTTGAAGCGCGCTTCGGCTATCGCGACGACGCCGTGGTCGTCGGCGAGCGCTTCCGCCAATGGGTGATCGAGAACCGCTTCGCCGGCCGCGTGCCGCGCTGGGACCTTGTCGGCGCCACCTTCGTCGACGACGTCACTCCGTTCGAGCATCTCAAGATGCGGGTGCTGAACGGCGCGCAGACGACGCTCAGCTACCTCGGCGTGCTCGGCAGCTTCGAGCACACTTTCGAAGCAGTCGCCGACCTGCTTCTGGCGACCTTCGTCCGCCGCATGCTGACGGAAGAGACGCTGCCAACGTTGATGCCGGTTCCCGGTATCTCGCCGCCTGCCTATGTCGAGCAGAGCCTGGTGCGCCTCGCCAACACGGCGATCCGCCATCGCAATCACCAGATCGCCACCGACGGCTCGCAGAAGATCGTGCAGCGCCTGCTCAACCCGATCCGCGACCGCCTGGCCAAGGGCGACAGCATCGCACTTTTGTCCGTCCCCGTCGCCGGCTGGATGGCTTATCTGATCAAGGCTTCCGCGCGTTTCGGGCGCGCCTGGCAGGTGTCCGATCCCTTTGCAGAGAAAATCGAGCTGATCGCTGACAGGGTCGGAAGGGACAGCAAAGGACTCGTCGAAGCGATCCTTGCCATCGACGCCATCTTTCATCCGGCTTTGGCGGCCGACGACACGTTCCGCGCAAATGTCACCATTGCACTCGATGGATTGCTCTCAGAGAATCCAATGGTCTTTGTCAGACACGTCTGCTCTGAACCAATAGATGCTCGGTTGAAGCGACCAGCATGATCTGCATAGTACGAAGAGGGAGGCATCATGAAGCTTGGACTGCTCACGGCACCATTTCCGGATACTCCACTCAGCGCTGTCGCCGATTGGGCGCGTTCGTCGGGCTTCGAGGCGCTGGAGATCGCCTGCTGGCCGAAGGCTTCCGGCGCCAGCCGCCGCTATGCCGGCACTAGCCATATCGACGCCGCCGGCACCCCGGCCTCGCAGGCGAAGGACATCGCCACCGAGCTTGCCGGCAAGGGCCTGACCATCTCCGGCCTCGGCTTCTATCCCAACCCCTTGCACCCGGATCAGGCGCATCGCGAGGCGGTTGTCGATCACCTCAAGAAGGTGGTCGTGCTGGCGAGCCGCATGGGTGTCCCGCTGGTCAACACCTTCTGCGGCGGCGATGCCTCGAAGACGATCGACGCCAACTGGGAAGACGCTCAAAAGATCTGGCCCTCGATCATCGCCCACGCGCGTGAGCATGGCGTGAAGCTCGCTTTCGAGAACTGCCCGATGATCTTCAGCTATGACGAATGGCCGGGCGGGCACAACATCGCCTATTCGCCCTATATCTGGCGCCGCATCCTCGAAGCCTGGGGCGGCGACGTCGGCATGAATTTCGACCCCTCGCATCTCGTCTGGCAGATGATCGACAAGGAGCGCTTCATCCGCGAGTTCGGCCCGCACATGCTGCACGTGCACGCCAAGGACCTGATGATTGATCATGATGGTTTGTACGAGCGCGGAATTCTTTCCGCCGGCATAGGCTGGCAGGTGCCGCGCATGCCGGGGCTGGGCGACATCAACTGGAGCACCATCTTTTCGGGCCTTTACCGGGCCGGATATGACGGTCCGGTCATCATCGAGCATGAGGACCGGCGCTTCGAGGGGAGCGAGGAGAAGGTGAAACGTGGATTTCTGCTTGCCCGCGACGTGCTGCGCCCCTTCGTCAAGTGATCGGGCAAACGGCTTGGCTCCGATGGCGTCGAGGAGGCCTTGGAGCCGCAAGCGGAACTGCAACTGACAGTCAATGTGGAGGAGTACTGAAATGAAGAAATACCTGACCATGGCCCCGCTGCCAATTGTCCCATTGCTTGCCGGTGCCGCCCTGCTTGCCTCGGTGGGCATGTCGTCCGCCGAAGGCAAGTACACGATCGGCATTTCCAACACCGTGCAGGGCAATGGCTGGCGCGAGGAGATGATCTGCGCGATGAAGGCGCAGGCGCTCGCTTCCGGCGAGGTGGCGAAGCTCAACATCGCGCACCGCAACACCGACGCCGCTGGCCAGCTCGAGGACATCCGCAACCTGATCAGCGCCAAGGTGAACGCCATCGTCGTCAACCCGGCCGATCCGGCCGGCATCAAGGCAGGCTTGGAAGAAGCCACCAAGGCCGGCATCGTCGTCGTTGCCGTCGACCAGGCGGTAACCGAGCCGTCCGCCTACATCATCTCCAACAACCAGGAAGAATATGCCTATCTCGGCGCCAAGTGGCTGTTCAAGCAGATGGGCGGCAAGGGCGAGGTGCTCTATATGCGCGGCGCCGCCGGCGCCTCGGCCGACAGCGATCGCGACAAGGGCTTCAAGAAGGCGCTTGCCGAATTCCCCGACGTGAAGGTCGCGCAGGAGGTCTTCACCGGCTGGCAGCAGGATCAGGGCAAGCAGCAGATCCTCTCCTTCCTCGCCACGGGAGCACCGATCAACGGCATCTGGACCTCGGGCATAGACAACGTCATCGTCGACGCGCTTGTCGAGCAGCAGGCGCCGATGGTGCCGGTTGTCGGCGCCGACAATGCCGGCTTCGTCGGCCAGTTGAATTCGGTCAAGGGTCTGGTGGGTGCCGCCGTCACCAATCCGGGCTCGATCGGCGGCGCCGGCGTGACGCTGGCGCTGCAGATCCTCGACGGCAAGAAGCCGGCGCAGCAGACCGTGCTGGTGCAGCCGCAGCTCTGGGAGAACGGCACCGACGAGGGCAAGGCCAAGCTGAAGTCGGCCGCCGACCCGTCGCTCAGCCCGGAATGGCCGGTCTCGATCTCGATCCCGGACTGGACCACCTACACCAAGGACCAGATCGTCGCCTGCAAGGGCCCGGGCGAATAAGAGGTAAGACGCCCTTCTGCCTTCTCCCCTTGTTGTGGGAGAAGGTGGATCGGCGCGAAGCGCCGAGACGGATGAGGGGTGTTCCAGCGGAGTGAGGCGCTAGTGTTCCCTGGAACACCCCCCCCCCCCCCCCCG
>LM655170.1:108800-119455 GCA_000824825.2 Mesorhizobium sp. ORS 3324 | reverse complement strand
CCTTCTCCCACAAGGGGGAGAAGGGAGTTCACCTGCTTCAGCCGGCGCCTGCACTAGTTTCTGGAACGAGAACCACACGATTTGACAACAAACCCGTTGCCGCAAAACCCTCTCCTCGACGCCACCGGCGTGGCGAAGAATTACGGCGCGGTCGCAGCACTGCGCAACGCCTCGCTCTCGGTGCTGCCGGGCGAGGTCCATGCGCTGATGGGTGCCAACGGCGCCGGCAAGTCGACGCTGGTGAAGATCCTGACCGGCGCCATCCGGGCGGATGCCGGCCGTATCCTGATCCGCGGCGAAGCCCGCGACGTGCGCTCGCCCGCCGCTGCGCGCCGCGCCGGCCTGCTGCCGGTCTACCAGGAGCCGGCACTGATCCCCGATCTCGACGTGCTTTCCAATCTCAGGCTCACCGGCACGCCGGTCGAACCGTTCCGCGCCTGGGTGCGCGAGCTCGGCATCCCGAACCTCGACATACGCGAGACCGCGCGCGACATCCCGCTGGCCGTGCTGCGCGTGCTCGATCTTGCGCGCGCGCTCGCCGTTGAACCCGATGTGCTGCTGCTCGACGAGATGACGGCCGCTCTTCCTGCCAACCTCGCCGAAAAGGTGCTGGAGGTCGTGCGCCGCCAGGGCAACAGCGGCCGCTCGGTGATCTTCATCTCGCACCGTTTCGTCGAGATCTCCGCGCTCTGCGACCGCGCAACCGTGCTGCGCGACGGCGCCACCGTCGGCGTCGTCGACATCGAGCCGGGTGTCGAGGAAAAGATCGTCGAGATGATGCTTGGCGCCCGCATCGAGAAGACCAGCGTCGCCGCCGCACGCACGGCAAGCGAGGCGCCAACCGTGAAGGACAGCCACCCGCGACTGTCGGTGCGCAACCTGCAGCTCGGCACCAAGCTGCACGATGTCTCCTTCGATCTCGCCAATGGCGAGGTGGCCGGCGTCGTCGCGCTCGAGGGCCAGGGCCAGGACGAGCTTTTCGCCGCCCTTGCCGGCTCGATCCGGCCGGCCGGCGGCACGATCGCTGTCGACGGCGCGCAGGTGAGGTTCTCGCATCCGAGCGATGCCATCCGCGCCGGCATCGCCTATGTGCCGGGCGACCGCACCGAGGCGCTCGCCATGCAACGCTCGGTGCGCGAGAACATCGCGCTGCCCTTCAGCGCCGCGTTCCGCAAATGGGGACCGATCAAGATGCGCAGGGAGCGCTGGGTCGTCTCCAGCGCCGTCGCCCGGTTGCAGATCGACACACGCGCGCAAGGCGAGGTGCGGCGGCTTTCCGGCGGCAACCAGCAGAAGGTGACGATCGCCCGATGGATCGCGGCGGACGCCCGCACCATCCTCTGCTTCGATCCGACGCGCGGCATCGACGTCGGCACCAAGCAGGAGATCTACAAATTGCTGCGCGAGCTCGCCGGCCTCGGCAAATCGGCGCTGTTCTACACGTCGGAACTGGAAGAGGTGCAGCGTGTCTGCGACCGCGTCATCGTCATCTTCGGCGGCCGCGTCGTCGACACTTTTCCGGTCGAGCTCGCCGACGAGCCGGCCCTGATGCGGGCGGCCTACGGCCTGCCGCGCGGCGCCAGGCAGGACGTCGGCATCCTTGCCGATGTCAGGCCCGATGCGGAGGCCGCGCCATGATGCGCTTCCTGCGCCGCCAGGGCTGGGTCGCCGGCCTGCTCGCCCTGCTCGTGTTCCTGTTCGTCGTCACCAGGCTGATCCAGCCCGGCTACGGCAGCGGCGACTTCGGCTCGCTCGCGCGGGCGGTTTTGCCCTACGCCTTTGCAGTGGCGGCGCAGACTATCGTCGTCATTGCCGGCGGCATCGATCTCTCGGTCGCCGCCATGATGGCGCTGACCAGCGTGACGGCTGCCTCGATGATGAACGGCGCCAGCGAGGAATATGCCTTCTTCGTCGTGCCCTTCGTGCTCGCCATGGGGCTTGTGCTCGGCGCGCTGAACGGCATCCTCATCGCCGTCACCCGCGTGCCGGATATCGTGGTCACCTTGGCCACGTTGTTTGTGCTGCAAGGCGCGGCGCTTCTGGTGCTCGATGCGCCCGGCGGCGCTGCCGCCGAATGGCTGAAGGCAAGCGTTGTCGGCACCATGCCGATACCCGGTCTTGCGGACTGGGCCGACGCCTGGGTACCGAAGGCGCTGGTGCTGCTCGTGGTCTGCCTCTTCGTCATCTGGATTCCGCTGAGAAGCTCGCGCCTCGGGCTTTCCATCTACGCCATCGGCAGCGACGAGCTCGCTGCCTTCCGCAGCGGCGTGCCGGTGGCCCGCATCAGGATCGTTGCCTATGCGCTCTCCGGCCTGTTCGCAGCATTTGGCGGCCTGTCGCTCACCATCAGCACCGGCATCGGCGCGCCGATCCCGGGCCCCTATTTGCTCGCCAGCGTCGCAGCGGTTGTGCTGGGCGGCGTCGCGCTCGGCGGCGGCAAGGGTGGGCTGCTCGGGCCGATCATCGCGGTCTTTGTGCTCAGGCTGGTGCGCACCGATCTCACGCTGCTTGCCATCGATCCCAATGTCACCGCCATTATCGAGGGCGCGATCATGGTCGTCGTGGTGATGTTCGGCGCCTTCATAATCATCCGCGGCCGCCCGGCAGGAGCAACGCCATGAGTAGCAGCGTGACCATGCCCGAGCCGGCCTCCTTCGGCCGCCGCCTCAAGCGCTTCATGGCGGACCGGCCGCTCATCCCGCTGATCATATTGCTGATCATCCTGGTCGCCATCCTGCAGGTCCTGCGTCCCGGCATCGTCAACGAGCGCTGGATCGCCAATACGGCGAAGTTCGCCATTCCGCTGGCGATCCTCGCCGGCTGCCAGACCATGACGATGCTCACCGGCGGCATCGACCTCTCGGTCGGCACGGTGGCGACGATGAGCGCCTTCATCATGGCCACCCAGATCGTCAACCAGAACCCGACGGTGGCTTTCATCCTCGCCATGCTGCCGGCGGTGCTGATCGGCCTCGTCAACGGCATCGGCGTCGGCGTCTTCCGCGTCCATCCGCTGATCATGACGTTGGGCACCAGCCTGATCGGCACCGGCTTCCTGCAGGTCTATCAGCGCACCGTGATCGCCTCCGGCGCCAGTATCCCGGATTTCCTCAACTGGCTGGGCACCGGCCTCACCTACGGCTTTCCCAATGCGCTCTTCCTGTTCGTGCCGGTGGCGGCGCTGATCGTCTTTACGCTCAACCGCACCGGCTTCGGCCGCCTGCTCTACGCCGTCGGCGACAATGAGCGTGCGGCACGCCTCTCAGGTGTCCGCTACTGGCAGGTGATCACCGCGCTCTACGTCATCTCCGGCCTGCTCGCCGGCATCACAGGCCTGCTCTATATCGGCCTGATCAAGGCGCCGTCGCTCTCGCTCGCAGAGCCGCTGGTCCTGCCGTCGGTGGCGGCGGCCGTCATCGGCGGCACCTCGATCTTCGGCGGCCGCGGCGGCTACATGGGCACCATCGTCGGCGCGCTGATCCTCACTGTCCTGACGACGCTGCTCACCATCCTGCAGATGCCCGAAGGCGGCCGCCGCATCCTCTTCGGCTTCATCGTGCTGTTCGTGACCGCGGCGTATTTGAGGATCATCGAGGACAGGTAGCACGACCGTTTCCTCGAGCAGGGCTGCGACGCTATCGCCCTCTCCCTTGCGTTGCTGGCGGGCGGCAGGAACACTATAGGTGTTCCATCGTGCGCGAAGACATTCACACGACGGGCATTCCGGTTCTCTGCGTTTCATGCGAGGCGCGGCATCGCGGCGTTTGCGGCGCGCTCAACGCTGACCAGCTTGTCGCCCTTTCCAAATCGACGAAACGGCACCAGGCCGAGGCCGGCAAGGAACTGGTGAGCGATTCCAGGAGCGTCGAGCGCTTCGCAAACGTGCTTTCCGGCGTCGTGAAGCTCACCAAGACGCTTTCCGACGGCCGCCAGCAGATCGTCGGCCTGCAGTTTGCTCCGGATTTCCTCGGCAGGCCGTTCCAGGCCGAGAGCTCGCTGACCGCCGAGGCCGCGACGGAGGTCGAGTTGTGCTCGTTCCCGCGCCAGGCGCTGGAACGCTTGATGAAGGAGCAGCCGGACCTCGAGCATCGCATGCTGGAGCAGAAGCTGCGCGAGCTCGACCAGGCGCGCGACTGGATGGTGGCGCTCGGCCGCAAGACCGCAGCCGAGAAGATCGCGAGCTTCCTTTTGATGATCGCGCGCAACGTCGATCCCTCCGGCGGACCGGAGCGCCGCAGCGCCGCTTTCGAACTGCCGCTGTCGCGTGCCGAGATCGCCGATTTTCTCGGGTTGACCATCGAGACGGTGAGCCGTCAGATCACCCGCCTGCGCGGCGAGAACGTGATCCGCGTCGAGAACAACCGCCACGTCTTTGTCGACGACATCGGGCGCCTGGCGGCGCGGGCCGGGGACTGATTTCGGCCTGACTGTCCCCAGGGCAGTTCGGGACGGAAAGTCGCTACGGACTATTGCCGGAACCGCTCCCGCGAGCGCCGAGGATCTCGGGCAGCACATGGTCGCGCTCGAAGGCGATGTGGCGGCGCGTCGATTCGAAAAAGGCGCGCAGCATATAGCCGAAGGCCTCGGGGTTCTCGATCGGCCGACCGTGGCCGTGAGCGAGGAGGGCCTCGCTGAGGTCCGCCGCCGCGCTTTCGTCCTCCACATGCTCGAGCCTGAGCCGCGCGACGATCTCCTCCTCACCCGTTCGCCGCAAGAAGGCGGGGAAGACGACCTCTTCCTCGAATCGGTGGCACTCGCGCAGCACCGGCAGGAGGTCGGCCGCCACAGCGAGGCATTGAAGCCGGTTGACACGCGACGGCAGGTCGTCGGCTATGCCTTCAAGCATGTGACAAAGCGCGAGCATCTGCACATGCGCCCGCCTGAGATCCGCGGGGCTATGCAACGGCTCCGGATTTGAGTTTGTCATCCTGGCTCCTCCGCCTGACCGGACTGCAAATAGCCGAACTCAAGACGTGGGCAAGGCCGCGGCGTCCTGGGCGGGCTCGTCGCGGACGGTGCGCAGCTTGCTCCACAACGCGAACTGCAGCCGGAGTAAGTCAAAGAGCAGAACGTCAGGCATGGGGGAGAAATCCTTTTGGATACGCTTCATAGCGCCGGGACGATCGACATGACTTGATATGGGTCAACCCGTTCCGTCGCGGCGCGTGCCAAGAACGGAGCATGAAAAAGCGCTCCGCCCCGGCCCAAGGTCCCGATCCCGCCGCCTCAGGCGCTTTCCAGGCGCGGGCTGCCGCTGCGCGGCTAGCAAAACCCGGATTGCGCGGCCTGCTCGTGTGGCAGATTGCCCGCACCGCGCTGCGGCTCGGCTTCGCCGCGGCCGCGGCAATGGCCGTGGGGCGCCTCGTGATTGGCGAGCCCGTCTATCCGTGGCTCGTCACAGCGGCGATCGTTCTTCTGGCGGCTTCCTGCCTCGCTGGCCTTGCCGCCGATACGGTGCAGGCTTCCGCGGAAAACGTCGTTTCGAGCGGCCTGCGCGAGTTGGCGGGCAAGCGCCTGGACGAAATGCCGGCGAGGCTTTTGCAATCGCTCCCGGTCGGCAGCGTCATCGTATCGATGCAGCGTCATCCGGAGCAGGCGGCGGCGCTGGTCGTCGGCCATCGTGCCGCGACGATCATGATGGCAGCCGGTCCGCTGCTTGCGGCCGCGGTGCTCTGCTTCGTCTCCTGGCAGGCGGCGCTGCTGCTCGTCGGCCTGACGCCGGTGATGATCCTGTTCTTCGCCCTGGTCGGCAATGCCATCCGCCGACGCGCCGACGCGCAGGAGCGCGCCTTCGGCCGGCTGGCGGGCCAGTTCGCCGACCGCATCCGCACGCTGCCGACGATCCTCGCCAACCATGCAATGGTGGGTGAAGAGGCAAAGCTTGCCCGGCGCCTCGAAGACTACGCCGCCAGCACGATCGGCCTGCTGCGCATCGCCTTCGTCAATGCCGGCATCATCGATTTCTTCGCCTCGCTGTCGATCGCTATCCTCGCCGTCTTCCTCGGTCTCGGCCACCTCAAGCTCGCGACCATCCCCGGCTTCTCCAGTCTCACGCTCTGGCAGAGCCTGTTCATCCTGATGATCGCGCCGGAATATTTCGCGCCGTTCCGTCGCTTTTCGGAGCAGTACCATGCCAAGGCCGAAGGGCAGGCGGCGGCAGCGGCGCTCGACCGGCTGCTCGACTCCGAACCGATCGCGGCGACGGCCTTGCCGGTGCTCGATCATCTGGCGCTCTCACTGCCGGCACAAGGTCTTGTCGCCGTCGTCGGCCCGAGCGGATCGGGCAAGTCGACCTTGCTGCGTAGGCTCGCCGGCCTCGAACAGCGCGGATTGTCGGCTGCCGATCGGCTCGCCGACGAGGAGATCGCCTGGGTCTCGACCGACAGTTTCGTGCCCGAGGGGACACTCGCCGAAGCCGTTGCCTGGAACGCCGGCGCCGTGACCCGGGACCGGCTGGAAGACGCCGCCAGCGCGATCGGCCTGCTCGACGACATGCTTCTCCCCGGCGGCCTCGACGCCAGGCTCGACAAGGGCGGCGCCAACCTTTCCGGCGGCCAAAGGCTGCGCATCGCCATCGCCCGCGCGCAACTTTCCGGACGCACCGTGCTGGCCGATGAGCCGACGGCAAAGCTCGACCGTGAGACGGCCGAAGCCGTGCGGCGCATGCTGCTTGCGATTTCACGATCGCGGCTGGTCGTCGTCGCCACGCATGACCGGGACCTGGCGGCCGCCGCGGACATCACCGTCGATCTCACCCGCAACGATGCCATCGAGGCCGCCGCATGAGAACGGCACTCCAACCCTCGAGCCGAAATTCGTGGCGACTGGCGGCTGCCTTCGCCTTCGCAGCGCTTTTCTGCGCCATATTGCTCGGCGGAGTCTCCGCCTGGCTGTTGGGATCGGTGGCGATCGCCGGCCTGTCTGCTGCCGCCCTCACCTTCAACTTCCACATGCCGGCGCTGTTCGCCATCGGCCGCACCGCGGCCCGCTACGGCGAGCGCCTGACCGGCCACAAGGCGGCGCTTGCCGATCAGGTTGGGCATCGCGTCGAGCTCTTCGCCGCGATGGCGGCGGCGCCCGCCGTTCGCAGGGCGGGTTGGCAGCTCGGCGACGATGCCCGGCTTGCCGACTATCTCGACGATGTCGAGGACCTCGACTACGCGAGGCTGCGCGCCGGGCTGCCGGCGCTGACGCTGGTCTGCGCCCTCGCCATCCTGATCGCCGGATCGGCGATCCTCGCGCCTCTGTCCCTCTTGCCGATCATCCTCTTGCTGCTCGCCACCCTGTTCGCGGGGAACAGGGTGGCCAAGGCTGGCGCCATGGCATGGGAGCGCGCCAGGTCGCTGCGCCGCGGGGGCGCAAGCCGGCTTGGCGCGACCATGGCGTCAGCCGTTCCGCTCAAGGCCGAGCACGCCTGGAGCCGCGAGTGCGCCGAAGCGCTTGCCGCGCTGTCTCGCGCCGACGGCGCATTGCTGGAGCTCCGCCGGCTGCAGGCTGGGCTCGACATGATCGGCGCGGCCCTCGGCCCGGTCGCCGGCATCAGCGTGATGGCGGTCGCCTGGCATGCGGGGCGGCAAGGCACGGAACTGCTCCTGCCCATGCTGCTTGCCTTCTCCTGGCTTGCGTTCGGCGAAGCCGTGAACGGCGCATCGCGTATGCTGGTGGCCGTGCTGCGCCGCAACGCTGCCGGGGCCGAGATCGGCCAATGGACGCGCGACGCTTCGGCCGGCAGGCCCGAACCTGCGCCCGGTGAGGTCGAACCTCGCCTGCTTCGGCACGGCGCCCTGCAACGCCGCGCACCTGACGGCCGGGCAATCGGAAGGCCCATCTCCCTGCTCCTCGGAGGGGGTCACCCGACGGTGCTGGTCGGGGCAAGCGGCTCGGGCAAGACCAGCCTGCTCAAGCAGATCGCCGGCTGGATCGGCGAAGATGCTCTCGCCGCGGGCGACCGCATCCTGTCGGCAGGCGAGCGAAGGGCGCTTTCGTCACTCGTCCTGCATGACGCGGTCATCCTGGAAGACACGGTGCGCGCCAACCTCTTCGCTGGCGACGCTCCGGACGCTGCGCTGTGGCGGGCGCTCGAAGCCGTCGAGATGGATGGCCGCATCTGCGAGGCCGGCGGGCTGGATGCCTGGGTCAGGCAGGACAGGTTCTCGCTCGGCGAGGTGCAGCGCATCAATCTCGCGCGCGCTTGGTTGTCCTCCCGGCCGCTCGTGCTCCTCGACGAACCGACCGAGCATCTCGACGACGCTCAAGGAGAGCGCATCCTCGAGCGGCTGCTCGCTCATTTGAGGGACAGGATCGTCGTCGTCTCGACGCATCGCGCGGCTATGCCCGGCGACGCCCGCACCATCGAGTTGCAGCCATGAATGCTGCGCCCAGCAGCGAAGCGCGTTCGAACGCCACCAGACCTTGAGACCCCGGCTCTCAGGCCGCTGAGCTGTCCTGCTCCGCGGCATTCGGATCGCCTGGCGCCGTCGCCCAGGCGAGTTCGACCAGCGTCACCGTGCGCCGGCCGGCCCCGTCGATCTGGCAGACGATGAGGCCTTGCTCCTCGATATAGTCGAGCAGCCGTCGCGCGCGGCGCAGCGAGTGCGAGCCGTAGGCGCGGGCGATCGCCGCATCGCTCGGACATGGCCAGCCTTCCTTTGCCGCGCGGGCGATCATCATGAACACGCCCTGCATATCTTCCGGCAGCAGCGAGGCGCGCACCGAAACGTCGCGCCACGCATCGTCCTCGGCCATGTCTGAGCCGACGCCGGCGCGGGCACGCGTCAGCATGCGGCGAAATTCCGAAAGGTCGGGAACGACCGAAGCGAGGCCCTCGATCCGGCAGCGGACCACGAACTCCTGATAGAGCACGCCGATGACGCGGAACCCGGCGTCAGGCTCGGCCAGGATGGCGCGCAGGATGCGGTCCATCCGCTCGCGCCGCTCGGCGAGGTCCTCCGCGCTCGGCTGTGGCTCGGCCGGCTCGGGGCGGATGTCGAGCGGAGCGGCCTTGGCCGCCATCAATTGATCGAGCAGGTCCGGCGAAGGCCGGCGCTGCGGCCGCACCGTCTCCGGCGGCGGCGCCGCAAGAATGATCGAGCGCGCATCCTCCAGTGTCGCCTCTGGCAGCGGCATGAGCCGCGGCGTGCCGTTGCGCGGGCTCGTCTCGGTCGATCCGATCCGTACACTGAGCGGACGGCGCGATAATGCCGGCCCCAGCGCCATGAAATGCCCGCGCTCGAGATCGCGAAAAGCCTCCGCCTGCCGCCGCTCCATGCCGAGCAGGTCGGCGGCGCGCGCCATGTCGATGTCGAGGAAGGTCCGGCCCATGAGGAAGTTGGAGGCTTCCGCCGCGACGTTCTTGGCGAGCTTCGCCAGCCGCTGCGTGGCGATGATGCCGGCAAGCCCGCGCTTGCGGCCGCGGCACATCAAATTGGTCATGGCGCCGAGCGAAAGCTTGCGCGCCTCGTCCGACACCTCGCCGGCGGCGGCGGGCGCAAAGAGCTGCGCCTCATCCACCACCACCAGCATCGGATACCAATGGTCGCGCGCGACCTCGAAGAGCCCGCCGAGGAAGGCTGCGGCGCGCCGCATCTGGTTCTCGGCGTCGAGCCCTTCGAGGTTGAGCACCGTCGACACACGGTGGATGCGTGCCCGCTCGCCGGCCGCCTGCAGGCCGCGTTCGGTATGATCCTCGGCGTCGATTACCAGATGGCCGAAGCGCTCGCCGAGCGAGACGAAGTCGCCTTCCGGGTCGATGATGGTCTGCTGCACCCAGGGCGCGCTCTGCTCCAGCAGCCGGCGCAAGAGATGCGACTTGCCCGAGCCCGAATTGCCTTGCACCAGCAGGCGGGTCGCCAGCAGCTCCTCAAGGTCGAGGGCCGCCGGCGCGCCAGCCGTCGTCTGCCCCATCTCGATCGCAACCGTCATATTTCGACTCGCCTGGTCTCCCTGTGCCGGAGCGGGCTTACCAACCTGAGCGCAATGCGTCGAGCATGGGCCGACCGTCGGCGCGGTGTTCCACACCTATCGCATGTCGCTCAAATGTGCGCGGCGGTTTTGGGAAAACGACTGCGTTATGCAAAGATTTGAAGCGCGTCGCCTGAACCTGTTTCGGCGCGGCGCGCTTTAGGGAACGAGTGGCGGCAGGCTGTCGCCAATCGCGCTGGTAGGACCACCATTTCGCTGGCGCAATCCACCGATTGGCGTATCATCTTCCCACCGAGGGTTCATGGCAGGAGGAGGCCGATGAACGTCGCTGCGGAAATGCCTGGTATGGAGCCGACGGCAGAAGATCTTGTTTCGTCTGCTCTTTCGAAATTTCGCGCAGGCGACACAGTCTCGACGCGCGCCATGCTCGACGCCATTCACCGTTCCAGCCCGTCCTGCGAGGACACCGACGATCATCTGGTCGAGCTGATCGTCATGGCCGCCGTTGGTAAGACCATGGGCATTGTCTTCGACCATCGCTCACCCGACGAGCGGCTGTCGCATCTTTCCTAGGAGGCCTATTGGCTGAAGCCTCTCAACGTCGTCATCCTTGGGCGTAGCGGAGCGAAGACCCAAGGATCCATGCCATTACCTCGGTCGAGGAACGCAGCGGAACAGAATTCTGCACCGCAGCGGCGCACTGATGTCACGGAATTGGATCCTAGGGTCTGCGC
>LM655170.1:106276-108700 GCA_000824825.2 Mesorhizobium sp. ORS 3324 | reverse complement strand
CCGCCCTAGGATGACGAGCTGACAGGCCTTTCGGCCAATCCCCACGATGGCGATTTCGATAGCGCAACCACCCGTCCGATAGGCCCTAGCTTCCCAGCGGATGCGGCATATAGCCGACGAATCCGGCGATCTTCCAGCGGCCGCCGACCTTGCGGCAGAAATAGAGCGTCTGCCATTTGAGGCGGTCGGCACCGCCGTCCGCCTTGGCGACGGAACCGTCGAACTTCTTGTGCAGCACCGCGCGGTCGCCGTCGACGTCGATGTCGCGCATGTTGGTGACGCGAAACAGCGCCTCGCGCAGCGGTTCGGCGAATTTCGTCGCGGCGGTCTCCTTGGCCTGCCGCAGCCATTCGTCACGATAGACCTCCAGCCTGGGGAACTGCAGGCGCCAGGCATCCGCATTGCTGAGGAAATGCGCATGCATGCCGAAGAAGCTTTCGGCGATGAAATCGTCCTCGACCATCGACCAGTCCTGGCCGAGAAAGGCATCGATGTCGCGCCGCACCAGCATTTCCCACAGCGCATGGCGATCGGCATCGCCCTCCGGAAATGGATTCTTGTCGAAGGTCATTCTGGATCTCCCCTCTTTCGTGCGTGCCGTCGGCGCTCCGCCGGTTGCAGGCCCGCCTTCGCGGCGTAGGATGCTCAGAGGCTTGTAATAAAGCAACATGAATTTCGAAAAAATGTTGCTTTCCAACAATTGCTCTATGAGGATCAAGCCGACGGACGTAGACGGCTATAAGAACCGTCCTATCCGGTCGACAAGAGGAGGCTCACTTGCCCAAGCAGTGCTTTGGAAAATCGCACGTCCCGCTCTCGCCCGCCGTCCGCGCCGGCGACTTCGTCTATGTTTCCGGCCAGGTGCCGGTGGGCAGCGACGGGCTGGTGGTCAAGGGAGGCATTGCCGAGCAGGCCGAGCAAGTATTGCAGAACGTCAAGGCGGCGCTGGCGCTCGCCGGCTGCACCATGGACGATGTGGTGAAGACCACCGTCTGGCTCGAGGACGCCCGCGATTTCGGCAGCTTCAACACCGTCTATGCCAGGCACTTCCCGAAAGATCCGCCGGCGCGCACCACAGTGGAGTCCCGCCTGATGATCGACATCAAGATCGAGGTCGAGGCCGTTGCCTACCGGCCGGTCTGATCGCGGCCAGATAGCAACGGAGGGCGCGGAATGCAGTTCGATCTGCTGATCAAGGGAGGGCGCGTGATCGACCCGGCCTCCGGGTTGGATGCGCCGCGCGACGTCGCTATTGCCGACGGCCGTGTCGCCGCGATCGACGTGGCAATCGATGCCGAGGCCGCCGGTGAGGTCGTCGACGCGAGGGACTGCATCGTCACGCCCGGCCTCGTCGACCTGCACAGCCACGTCTATTGGGGCGGCACCTCGCTCGGCGTCGACGCCGACCGGCTCGCAGCCAAGAGCGGCACCACCACCTTCATCGACGCCGGCAGCGCCGGCGCCGGCAATTTCCTGGGCTTTCGCCGCCACGTCATCGAACGCTCGCGGGTCCGCATCCTCGCCTATGTCAACATCTCCTTTGCCGGCATATTCGGCTTCGCCAGAACCGTGTCGGTCGGCGAATGCAGCGACCTCAGGCTCTGCGAGCCGCGCGAGACCGTGGCGGCGGTCCGCGAGCACGCCGACGTCGTCGTCGGCGTCAAGGTGCGCTCCGGCCGCCACGCCGGCGGCACCAGCGGCATCGCCCCTGTCGACCTCGCCTTGGAGGCCGCCGACAAGGTCGGCTTGCCGCTGATGGCGCATATCGACGAGCCGCCGCCCGGCCGCTCCGAGGTGCTGCCCAGGCTGCGCCGCGGCGATATCCTCACCCACTGCTTCCGGCCGTTTCCCAACGCGCCGGTCTTTGCTTCCGGCGCGGTGCGGCCTGACATGCGGCTGGCACGCGAGCGCGGCGTCATCTTCGACATCGGCCACGGCATGGGTTCCTTCGATTTCGAGGTCGCGAAGGCCATGCTTGCCGAAGGCCTGGCGCCCGACGTCATCTCAAGCGACGTGCATCTCTACTGCGTCGACGGCCCCGCCTTCGACATCCTCGTCTGCATGTCGAAGCTCATGGCGCTCGGCATGCCGCTGCTCGAGGTGCTGCGGGCGGCGACGCAGCGCCCGGCAGAGGCGATCGCCAGGCCAGAGCTTGGCGCGCTGAAGGTCGGCGGCATCGGCGATGTCGCGGTGCTGAGGCAGCAGCCGGGCCGCTTCACCTTCGTCGACGCCGTCGGCGCCTCACTGGTCGCGGATCAGCGATTGGTCTCCAACGGCATCGTCATCGGCGGCAAATGGTCGCCGAACGAGGCGCCAGACCACAATGAGACGGAACGCTTCGAGGCGCATGCGCATCATACGCATGTGGATGTGGCGGCGAGGCATTTTGGAAGGTGATTGGCCAATCTCCCCCCTTGTGGGGGA
>LM655170.1:104311-106176 GCA_000824825.2 Mesorhizobium sp. ORS 3324 | reverse complement strand
GGGGGAGATTAGCAGCTTCACCGCTGTGCGTTGCTCGGCTCGCCGTAAACGGGCGTCGCGATCCCCTCCATGCGCGCCTTGAGCTGCAGCGCCACGAACTTCGAGTAGAAGCGCGACAGCGCGAGATTGCCGCCGTGGAACCACAGCGCCTCCTGCACCGTCGGCTTCCACATGTTGCGCAATTCGCCCTGCCAGGGGCCGGGATCGCCCTTGACGCCCGAGCCGAGGCCCCAGCACGGACCGACCTTGTCGGCAACCTCGCGCGAGACGATTGCCGCCACCGTCTCGTTCATCGACTGAAATCCGGTGCAGCAGACGATTGCGTCGACCGCGAGCTCGCTGCCGTCCTCGAACAGGATGCCCGTCGGCGTCAGCGACTTGATGCCGACGCCGCTCTTCACTGCGATATCGCCGTTCAGGATCAGCTCGCAGGCGCCGACATCGATGTAGAAGCCCGAGCCGGTGCGGTAGGCCTTCATCAAGAGCCCGGTCTCGTCCTCGCCGAAGTCGATGGCAAAGCCGCTCTCGCCGAGGCGCCTGTAGAAATCCGCGTCGCGCTTGCGGATGATATCGTAGAGCGCCCGCTGGCCCTTCGGCACCAGCGCGAAAGGCACCGAGGCGACGATCATGTCGGCCTTGTCGGTGGTGATGCCGCGCGCCAGCGCCTTCTCCGAGAATATCTCGAAGCCGACTTCCATCAGCGTGTCGGACTTCACCACCGTCGTCGGCGAGCGCTGCACCATGGTGACCTTGGCGCCCGCCTCCCAGAGATCGACGCTGACATCGTGGCCCGAGCTTGCCGCGCCGATCACCGCGACAGGCTTGCCGCGGAATTTCTCGCCAATGGAATATTGGCTGGAATGTAGAAGCTCGCCCTTGAAGCTCTCGGCGCCGGGCAGCTCGATCTGCCGCGGTGGTCCGTAGGCGCCGGTGGCGAAGACGATGTGCTTCGGCTTCAGCGTGATCCGCTGGCCGACGCGGTCGACCACCACCGTCCAGACCTTTTCCGCCTCGTCATAGGCGGCGCTGATGCATCTGGTGGCGACCCAGTAGTTCAGCTCCATGACACGGGCATACATTTCCAGCCAGTCGCCCATCTTGTCCTTGGGTGTAAAGACCGGCCAGTTTTCCGGGAACGGAATATAGGGCAGATGGTCGTACCAGACCGGATCGTGCAGCACGAGCGAGCGGTAGCGGTTGCGCCAGGAATCGCCGGCGCGCGCGTTCTTCTCCACGATGAGCGTCGGGACGCCGAGCTGCCGCAGCCGGGCACCCAGCATGATGCCGCCCTGGCCGCCGCCGATCACCAGGCAATAGGGCTGCTGGTGCACGCCGAGGTCGCGCGCTTCGCGCGCCCTCGCCTCGAGCCAGGTTTCGCGCTCGGGATCGGCCTTGTGGCGAATGCCGAGCGGCCGGGCCGGACCCTTCTGCTCCTCGAACCCCTTGAGCTCGCTCATCGCCGTGAACAGCGTGCGGCAGCGCCCGTCCTTGAGCCGCAGGATGCCCTCGCCCCGCGCTACCACCGTCTCGAAGGTGAACCAGGCCTCGACGAGGCCGTCATCGAGGCTCGCCTCGCCGGACAGGCGCCAATGCGACGGCTGCGCAGTCGACACCATCGCCTTCAGCATCTCGCGGATCGCCGCCTGCCCCTCCATGGTCTTGATGTTCCATGTGAAGGTCAGCAGATCGCGCCAGTAGCTCTCTTCCGCAAAAAGGCCGGTCGCCGCCTCGATGTCGCCGGCCTCGAGCGCCCGACCGAAGGAACCGAGCCAGGTTGCCGCCTGTTGCGATGGTGCGATGTCGAGCATTTTTGTCCTTCCTTCAGTCACCCATACATTTGGGCGGTCAATTGTCGAGCTCGGCGC
>LM655170.1:11852-104211 GCA_000824825.2 Mesorhizobium sp. ORS 3324 | reverse complement strand
CCTTCTCCCCGTGAAAGACGGGGAGAAGGGACAAGCTCCGGCGCCGGCGCCCCCCTCTCCCCGTTCTTCACGGGGAGAGGGTAAGGGTGAGGGGCAGCGCAAACGCCCGCAGGCATTAGTCACCCAGCGGCTCCATCTTCTTCCCTGTCCGATGGATCTGGGCGTTGTATTTGATGCACCGCACCGCGCTCGGCCGGACGCAGCTCCGCATAGCTGTCCTTCACCTGCGAGATGATGTCCGGAATGCGCCTGACGTGGTCGTGCCGGTCGTCATCCTCGCTCGAAATCCGCACCGCCTGGCTGTCAGCTTCGGTCATTGGCCAGTCCCGTTCCTGGAGCCACCATCTTCGCGATTATCCGGCCGCGGGCCATAGGCAATCAAGGCCGACGTTGCAAGGAGAGCGCCCTTCTCGAATTCAGCGCTCATACGCCAAAGGCGCCCGCCCAAACCCCTATGGAATTCCTATATCTTTGCCTCCCGCCTCGTCTCGAACCTTTATGACGATCGGGTCCATATTCCGCTCCGAAAAGAAGCTTTGATCGTGATCATCGCCAAGATGATGTGCGTCCGAGCGCAGTTTTGATCCCGCAGACAGCAGGCGGGAAAGCACGAGCAAAACAAGGAATGCCTGCAATGGACCTCATCGTTCTCGCAATCGGGATCTTATTCTTCGCCCTGTCCTTAGCCTACGTCAAAGCCTGTGACGGAATCTGAGCCAAGGGATCAGGCCATGCTTTTCGATTACATACTCGGCGGCGCGGTGACCTTGTTCCTGCTTGCCTACCTCACCTACGCGCTCATTCGCCCAGAGCGCTTCTGAGCGGCACGTGGAGAACTGATCATGACCATAAATGGCTGGATACAAATCCTCGTCTACTGCGGCATCCTCGTCACGCTCGTTAAGCCGCTCGGCGGCTATATGTACCGGGTCTTCAGCGGCGACCGGACCTTGCTCTCGCCGGTTCTCGTCCCGATCGAGCGTGTCCTTTATGGCTTCGCCGGAACGAGCGACCGGGAAGAACAGCACTGGGCCGTCTACACGACGGGCATGCTGCTCTTCAATCTCGCCGGCTTCCTCGTTCTCTATGCGCTGCAGCGGCTGCAGGGCGCCCTGCCCTACAATCCGGCAGGCATGACCGCAGTTGAGCCTGGCCTTGCCTTCAACACCGCCGCCAGCTTCGTCACCAACACCAACTGGCAGAATTACGGCGGCGAGAGCACGATGTCCTATCTGGTGCAGATGGCCGGCCTCACCGTGCAAAACTTCGTTTCGGCCGCCACCGGCATTGCCATCGCGATTGCGCTGATCCGCGGCTTTGCCCGCGCTTCGGGTAGGTCGATCGGCAATTTCTGGGTCGATCTGACCCGCTGCACACTTTACGTGCTTCTGCCGGCCTGCATCGTGCTGACACTGGTCTATGTTTGGCTGGGCATCCCGCAGACACTTGGGCCCTATGTCGACGCCACCACCCTGGAAGGCGCCAGGCAGACGATCGCGCTCGGCCCGGTCGCCTCGCAGGTTGCCATCAAGATGCTCGGCACCAATGGCGGCGGCTTCTTCAACGCCAATGCCGCGCATCCGTTCGAGAATCCGGACGCGATCTCCAACCTGATCCAGATGCTGACGATCTTCGTGTTGGGTGCTGCCCTCACCAACGTCTTCGGGCGGATGGTCGGCAACCAGCGCCAAGGCTGGGCGATCCTGGCTTCGATGGGCGTGCTATTCATCGCCGGTGTCATCGTCTGCTACTGGGCCGAGGCCGCCGGCAATCCGCTGGTCCATGCGCTCGGCATCGACGGCGGCAACATGGAAGGCAAGGAGACCCGCTTCGGCATCGCCCTGTCAACGCTCTTCGCGGTCATTACCACCTCCGCCTCCTGCGGCGCCGTCAATGCCATGCATGATAGTTTCACCGCGCTTGGCGGCATGATCCCGATCATCAACATGCAACTCGGCGAGGTCATCGTCGGCGGTGTCGGCGCCGGTTTCTACGGCATCTTGATGTTCGTCGTCGTCGCCGTCTTCGTCGCCGGCCTGATGGTCGGCCGCACGCCCGAATATCTCGGCAAGAAGATCGAGGCCAAGGAGGTCAAGATGGCGATGCTCGCCATCCTGTGTCTGCCGCTGGCGATGCTGATCTTCACGGCGATCGCCGTGGTCCTGCCCAGCGCCGTCGCCTCGATGGCCAATGGCGGTCCGCACGGCTTTTCGGAAGTGCTTTATGCCTACACCTCGGCCGCCGCGAACAACGGCTCGGCCTTCGCCGGCCTCTCGGGCAACACACCCTGGTACAACATCACCATCGGCGTCGGCATGTTGATGGGCCGCTTCCTGGTCATCATCCCGGCGCTCGCCATCGCCGGCTCGCTGGCCGCAAAGAAGACCGTGCCCGCCTCGACCGGCACCTTCCCGACCGACGGCATGCTGTTCGTCGGCCTGCTGGTCGGCGTCATCATAATCGTCGGCGGCCTCACCTTCTTCCCGTCGCTCGCCGTCGGCCCGATCGTCGAGCACCTGGCGATGATCCATGGACAGACCTTCTGAGATGGCCATGCCCTGGTTCAACATCAGACGTCGGAATGACCGGCAACCGCCCGATGACGGAGGGGACGAGAGGCCTCGTCCCTTTCCGACGCTCTCGACCTTCCTGGGGATAGCGGCCGTGCTCTTCGTCATCTGGCTGCTGGCTTCCGGTCTTCCGCACCTGTTCCCGAAGACCGAGCAGTCGGCGCCGTCCAACACAATCGATACTGGAGCTTCGAAATGAGCCAGCCCAAATCCGCGAGCATTCTGGATGCCCGCATCCTGATGCCCGCCATCGGCGGCGCCTTCCGCAAGCTAGATCCGCGCACGCTGGTCAGGAACCCAGTGATGTTCGTCGTCGCCGTCGTCTCAGCGCTCAGCACAGTGCTGTTCGTCAAGGACCTGATCACCGGTGGCGGCGATCTAGGCTTCACGCTGCAGATCATCATCTGGCTGTGGTTCACAGTTCTGTTCGCCAATTTCGCCGAGGCCGTCGCCGAAGGCCGCGGCAAGGCACAGGCCGACTCGCTGCGCAAGGCGCGCACCGAGACCCAGGCCAAGCTGCTCATCAATGGCGAGGATCGCTCCAAGTTCAAGCTGGTGCCCGGCACCAGCTTGAAGGTCGGCGATGTCGTGCTGGTCGAAGCCGGCGACATCATCCCCTCGGACGGCGAGGTGATCGAAGGCGTGGCGTCAGTCAACGAGGCGGCGATCACCGGCGAATCCGCGCCCGTCATCCGCGAATCCGGCGGCGATCGCTCGGCCGTCACCGGCGGCACCCAGGTGCTGTCCGACTGGATCCGCGTGCGTATCAGCGCCGCCTCCGGTCACACCTTCCTCGATCGCATGATCTCGCTGGTCGAGGGCGCCGAGCGCCAGAAGACGCCGAACGAGATCGCGCTCAACATCCTGCTCGTCGGCATGACGCTGATCTTCGTGCTGGCGACCGCGACCATCCCGAGCTTCGCTTCCTATTCCGGCGGCTTTATCCCGGTGACGATCCTCGTCGCTCTCTTCGTGACGCTGATCCCGACCACGATCGGCGCGCTGCTCTCGGCCATCGGCATCGCTGGCATGGACCGCCTGGTGCGCTTCAACGTGCTTGCCATGTCCGGCCGTGCCGTCGAGGCCGCCGGCGACGTCGACACGCTGCTCCTCGACAAGACCGGCACCATCACGCTCGGCAACCGCCAGGCGACCGAGTTCCGTCCGGTCAGGGGCGTCACCGAGCAGGAATTGGCGGATGCCGCCCAACTTGCCTCGCTCGCCGACGAGACGCCGGAAGGCCGCTCCATCGTCGTTCTCGCCAAGGAGAAATACGGCATCCGCGCCCGCGACATGAGGACG
Source organism: Mesorhizobium sp. ORS 3324 (assembly GCA_000824825.2). GTDB lineage: Bacteria > Pseudomonadota > Alphaproteobacteria > Rhizobiales > Rhizobiaceae > Mesorhizobium. The sequence goes on along the minus strand of LM655170.1, from coordinate 100,339 downwards.
TTGCATGCCGCATTCGTGCCCTTCACCGCGCAGACCCGCATGAGCGGCGTCGACATCGACGGCTCGTCGGTGCGCAAGGGCGCCGTCGATGCGGTGCTCGCTCACGTCAACCAGGCGACCGTCGCCGCTCACGGCACGCGTCCCACCGGCGACACGATCCGCGACCTGCAGGCCGTTGCCGACGAGATCGCCAAGGCCGGCGGCACGCCGCTGGCGGTCGAGCGCGACGGGCGCCTGCTTGGCGTCGTCCACCTCAAGGACATCGTCAAGGGCGGCATCCGCGAGCGTTTCGCTGAGCTGCGCAAGATGGGCATCCGCACGGTGATGATCACCGGCGACAACCCGTTGACGGCGGCGGCAATCGCCGCCGAAGCCGGTGTCGACGACTTCCTCGCCCAGGCAACACCTGAGAACAAGCTGTCGCTGATCCGCGAGGAGCAGGCCAAGGGCAAGCTGGTCGCCATGTGCGGCGACGGCACCAACGACGCGCCGGCGCTTGCCCAGGCCGATGTCGGCGTCGCCATGAACACCGGCACCGTGGCCGCGCGAGAAGCCGGCAACATGGTCGACCTCGACAGCGATCCGACCAAGCTCATCGAGATCGTCGAGATCGGCAAGGCGCTGCTGATGACGCGCGGCTCCTTGACGACGTTCTCGATCGCCAACGACGTGGCCAAATATTTCGCCATCATCCCGGCGATGTTCGCGGTCTTCTACGTCGCGCCCGGTCAGTCCGCAGGGCCGTTGCAGGCGCTCAACGTCATGCATCTGGCGACGCCGCAAAGCGCCATCCTGTCTGCCATCATCTTCAACGCACTCATCATCATCGCGCTGATCCCGCTGTCGCTGAAGGGCGTCAAGTACCGCGCCATCGGCGCCGGTGCGCTGCTCACCCGCAACCTTCTCGTCTACGGCCTTGGCGGCATAATCGTGCCGTTCGTCGGCATCAAGGCGATCGACATGATCGTCACCGCCCTCGGCCTCGCTTAAGGATTTATTCCGATGTTCAAGCAACTCAGACCCGCTTTTGTCATGATCGTCTTCTTCACGGTGCTTACCGGCCTCGTCTACCCGATCGGCATGACCGGCATCGCCCAGGCGCTGTTTCCCAACCAGGCCAATGGCAGCTTGATCACGAAGGACGGCAAGGTCATCGGCTCCAAACTGATCGGCCAGGCCTTCGCCGGCGACCGCTATTTCCACGGCCGGCCGTCGGCCGCCGGCGAAGGTTACAACGCCGCCTCTTCCGGCGGCTCGAATCTCGGCCCGACCAATGCGAAGCTGATCGAGCGCATCAAGGGCGACGCCGGCAAGCTGAAGGCCGAGAACCCGAACGCGCCGGTGCCGATGGACCTCGTCACCACGTCCGGCAGCGGCCTCGATCCTGACATCAGCCCGGAGGCCGCCTATTTCCAGGTTGTGCGGGTTGCCAAGGCCAGGAGCCTCGACGAGGCCAGGGTGAAGTCGCTCGTCGACAGCCATGTCGAGGATCGCGAGTTGGGCTTCATAGGCGAGCCGGTGGTCAATGTCCTGGCCCTCAATCTCGCGCTCGACGACCTGAAATAATCAGCACCCGCGCCAGGGATCGACACGACCCCCGGCGCAATTCATGATTGGACTTGATGCCGGACGACAGGACCAACCCCGAGAACAGACCATCTCCCGACGCGCTACTCGAGCACGCCGAGCGGGAGGGCCGCGGCCGTCTGCGCATATTCCTGGGTGCTGCGCCCGGCGTCGGCAAGACTTACGAGATGCTGATGGCGGGCCGTGCCCGCCTCGCCGACGGTGTCGACGTCGTCATCGGCGTCGTCGAAACGCACGGCCGCAAGGAAACCCAGGCGCTGGTCGACGGCTATGAGGTGATCCCGCGCCGCGAGGTCGAGTACAGGGGCCGCACCCTCGACGAGATGGATATCGACGCCATCCTGAAGCGGCGCCCGGCCCTGGTCCTCGTCGACGAGCTCGCCCACACCAACGCGCCCGGCAGCCGCCATCCCAAGCGCTATCTCGACGTGCAGGAAATCCTGACGCAGGGCATCGACGTCTACACCACGCTCAACATCCAGCATGTCGAAAGCCTGAACGATGTCGTCGCGCAGATCACCCGGGTCAGGGTGCGCGAAACCGTCCCCGATTCCATCATCGACGAGGCCGACGATATCGAGGTCATCGACCTCACCCCGGACGACCTGATCAAGCGGCTGCATGAAGGCAAGGTCTATTTCCCGCAAACCGCCCAGCGCGCGATCGAGAACTATTTCTCGCCTGGCAATTTGACGGCGTTGCGCGAGCTGGCGCTGCGACGCACCGCCCAGCGCGTCGACGAGCAGCTGCTCAACCACATGCAGTCCCATGCCATTCCGGGACCGTGGGCGGCCGGCGAGCGGGTCCTTGTCTGCGTCGACTCGCGTCCGGGTGGTGCCACCCGCATCCGCTATGCGCGCCGGCTTGCCGATCGGCTTCGCGCTCCCTGGACGGCGCTGCATGTCGACACACCGCGCCTGGCCGGCATGTCGGAAGAGGACAAGGACCGGCTGGCGGCGAACCTGCGCCTTGCCGAGCAGCTCGGCGCCGAGGTGACGACCGTTCCCGGCCAGAACGTCGCCCAGGACATCGTGCGCCACGCGACGGCAAACAACTTCACCCATATCGTCATCGGCAGGCCGACCCGCTCGCGCTGGCGCGAACTGATCGAGGGCTCGCTCACATATGATCTGATCCGCAATGCCGGCGACATCAGCGTCCATGTCATTTCGCGAACCGAACGCGACGCCGACGCCGCCTCGACGAGGGTCAAGGCGGCTGCGGAACAGAGACCGTTCCAGGTCTGGCCCTATCTTGTCACCACCGTCTTTGTCACGGGCGCGCTGGCTGTCAGCAGCGTTCTCGATCAGTTCTTCGATGTTCGCAATCTGGCGAGCGTGCTGCTCCTTGCCGTGCTGACATCGGCGGTGACGTTCGGGCTCTGGCCAGCGCTTTACGCCTGTCTTTTGAGTGCCCTTGCCTTCAACTTTTTCTTCCTTGAGCCGCGCTACACGCTGACGATCAGGGACCCGGAGAGCATCGTCGCCTTTGCCGCGTTCCTCGTTGTCGCTGTCATCGCCAGCAATCTGACGGCGCGCGTGCAGCGCCAGGCGGTCGCCGCCCGCTCGCGCGCACGGGCAACCGAGGACATCTATTCCTTCGCGAAGAAGCTCGCCGGCGCCGGCACGCTCGACGACGTGCTGTGGGCCACTGCCTTCCAGATTGCCTCGATGCTGAAAGTGCGCGTGGTGCTGCTTTTGCCCGAGAACGGCACCATCACGGTTAAGGCCGGCTACCCGCCCGACGACACGCTGGCCGAGGCCGACATCGCGGCGGCCCGCTGGGCCTGGGAGCACGACCGCCCGGCCGGGCGCGGCGCCGACACGCTGCCCGGCGCGAAGCGCCTCTATCTGCCCTTGCGGACGGGCCGCACGGCGGTCGGCGTCGTCGGACTCGACAATGATAAGCAGGGCCCGCTGCTGACGCCCGAGCAGCAGCGTCTTCTCGACGCGCTTGCCGATCAGGCGGCGGTCGCCATCGAGCGCATCCAGCTGGTCGCCGATGTCGACCGCGCCAGGCTGGCGGCGGAGGCGGACCGGCTGCGTTCGGCGCTGCTCACCTCCATCTCCCATGATCTGAAGACGCCGCTTGCGGCGATCATGGGCGCGGCGGGCACGCTTCGTGAGTTCGCCTCCGCATTGCCCGAGGAGGATCGGGCCGACCTTCTGGCGACGGTGCTGAACGAATCGGAGCGGCTGAACCGCTTCATCGCCAACCTGCTCGACATGACCAAGATCGAATCCGGCGCGATGGAGCCGAACTTTGCCTTCCACTATGTTGGCGATGTCATCGGCTCGGCGCTCAATCGTGCCCATAAGGTCACCGGCGAGCACAGGATCGAGACCGACATCCCGCCCGACCTGCCGATGCTGCGGCTCGATCCCGTGCTCTTCGAGCAGGCGCTGTTCAACCTGCTCGACAATGCCGCGAAATACGCGCCTCCGGGCTCGACCATCCGCCTGCAGGGCTGGGTCGACAACGGGTCCGTCATCCTGCAGGTCATGGACGAGGGTCCAGGCATTCCGCCGGACGACCTCGAGCGGATTTTCGACACCTTCTACCGCGTGCGCAAGCGCGACCAGGTCCGCGCCGGAACCGGCCTCGGCCTGTCGATCAGCCGCGGCTTCATCGAGGCCATGGGCGGCACGATCTCGGCGGCGAACCGGACCGACCGGCCCGGCGCGATCTTCACCATCAAGATGCCGGTGCCGACGGACTTGCCCGACATGAGCGACGCCAGGATGGACCAGACGGCATGACCAGTCAGAACGTCAGCATCCTGGTCGTCGACGACGAGCCGCCGATCCGCAAGCTGCTGCGCGTCGGCCTCGGCAGCCAGGGCTACGCAGTTTCCGAAGCGCCTAACGCCAAGGTGGCGATCGAGCTCATCGGGGCGCAGCCGCCGGATCTCATCCTGCTCGACCTCGGCCTGCCCGGCATGACCGGCCTCGAACTGCTCGACAAATGGCGCGGCGACGGCCTCGACATTCCTGTCGTGATCCTTTCCAGCCGCACCGATGAGGCCGGCATCGTCACGGCGCTGGAACTCGGCGCCGACGACTATGTGACAAAACCCTTCGGCATGAACGAGCTTGTCGCCCGCATCCGCGTTGCACTGCGGCACAAGTTCCAGCAACAGGGCGAGAAGCCGGTGTTCCAGACCGGCGATCTTTCCGTCGACCTCGTGAAACGCATCGTCAAGGTCGAGGGCAAGGAGGTTAAGCTGTCGCCTAAGGAATACGACATACTGAGCATCCTGGTTCAGTATGCCGGCAAGGTGCTCACCCACCAGTTCCTGATGAAGCATATCTGGAACGACACGACCGACGTGCAGTATCTCAGGGTCTATGTCCGCCAATTGCGGCAGAAGATCGAGAAGACCCCGGACCAGCCGCGCTATATCATCACCGAGACGGGTGTCGGCTACCGTTTGCGCGAGGTGGAGTAGTTTCTCGACAGAGGGCTCCGCGGTGAAGGCAAGCCCACCGCCAAGATGCGCAATTCATTTTCGCAAGCCGTGGCGATTGGCCGAAGCCATCTCAAGTATGCAGCGGAGCAGAATTCTGCACCGTGGGCAGCGCCCCAAAATCACGGCATGGATCCTCGGGTCTGCGCCGCGTCGCTTCGCTCCTTGCTCCGCCCGAGGATGACGAAGCGATAGATAGTCCGCCTGCGGCAATGGTCAGTCCGCCGACAGAACCATACCTTGGCGAGCGTACCGGCAGACCCGTTGAGCGAAATGCTATGCCGTGGCCAGATTTTCTTTGGCAGGACTTTCGATCCACCGGCCGCGCGCAAAACCTTGAACCATGGTATATCCGGACAAATACCCTACATTACGGGAAGGTTCTTTTTCACGCGGGAAGGAAGCGATGTCGCAACCTCGCTTTTCGGCGGCCTTGATATCGGCAGCTCTGGCTGCTGCAGCCCTTTTGGCTGCGGCTTCACACGCCTCGGCGCAGGTCGTCATCCCGACAGACCGCAACTTGTTGATCCAGCAGAACGAGTTGCAGACGCTCCGGAACCAGCTGCAACGGCAGCAATATCAGCAACAGCAGCAGCTCTATCGCGAGCAGGACCGGCAGATCGTGCCGAAGCCCCGCCCTGAAGTGCCGGTCGTCAAGCAGGATTGCCCGACTCAGGTGATCGGCAGCACGATTTCGCGGGCGTGCCGCTGACATTCAGCCTTTTTCGGTTTATTTAGCCGACTTACTTGCCGGCAAAAGCCGGATTGCGTGGGCGGCGATTTTAGGGTTTGCAGGGGCAGGATCTGGCCGCGCGCGGATGGTGCGGCATGGATGCCGCTCTTACTGGATTTGGGATGGCAACAGCCAAGAAGAAAGCAGTACGCAGAGCAAAGAAGGGGGCGCGGATCCGCCAGGTGGCGGCCATCCCCTTTCGGTTGCGCCAAGACGGCACCCTCGAGGTGCTGCTGGTCACCTCGCGCACGACCAGGCGCTTCATCGTCCCCAAGGGCTGGCCGATGAGGGGCAAGAGTGGGCGTAAGGCGGCCGCGATCGAGGCCCAGGAAGAGGCCGGCGTGCTCGGCAAGGCGCTGAAGCAGCCTGCCGGCACCTATTCTTATTGGAAACGCATGGCCAGCCGTTTCGCCCGTGTCGATGTGGTCGTCTACCTGCTCGAGGTCACCGAGGAGATGGCCGACTGGCAGGAGGCCGCGAACCGGCAGCGAGCCTGGCTGCCGCCGGCCGATGCTGCCTTGCTCATCGACGAGCCGGAGCTTTCGACGCTGCTCAGGGACTTGACGATCCCGGCGTCCGTTCCGGTCTAATAAGAACTCCCTGCTCGGAGTCGCGTGGAAAGGGCCGCGCCGGTATGGGCGCCTCCGACATGGGCTGTTGGTCCCGTGACGAGGATCATCGAGCCGCTCCTGCCGCTTGACTCACATATATCTTCACGGTTATAGATCAATCAATAGCCATCGGGTTATCAATCCAGATGCCGAACGCGCACGATATGCTGTTCAAGACACTTGCCGACCCGACAAGGCGCGCCATCTTCGAGCGTCTGTGCCGCCAAGGCGAGCAGACGGTTGGCGCGCTCACGGCAGCGGCCGGCGTCTCGCAGCCGGCGGTGTCGAAGCATCTCGGCGTCCTGAAGGAAGCCGGGCTGGTGCGCGACCGCCATGAGGGCCGCCAGACCCACTACAGCGCGCAGCTTGGTGCGCTGGCGCCGCTGATGGACTGGACGCGTCAGATGGCAGGCTTCTGGGAGAGCCGCTTCGACGATCTCGAGGATCTGCTGAAGAGGATGGATCAATGAACGACATGCCGGCCGGAACCCGCTCCGTCGTCGTCGAGCGCGAGATTCCTTACCCGCCGGAAAAGATCTGGCGTGCGCTGACGCAACCGCATCTCATCGAGGAATGGCTGATGAAGAACGACTTCAAGCCGGTCGCTAACCACCGCTTCAACCTGAGCGCGGACTGGGGCGGCGTCGACTGCCAGGTGCAGACGGTCGAGCCGAACAAGACGCTGTCCTACACCTGGGACACCAAGGACCTGGAGAGCGTCGTCACCTGGACGCTCACCCCGACTAGAACCGGTACCCATCTGCGTATGGAGCAGACGGGCTTCCGCGCTGATCAGCAATCCTATTACCGAGGCGCCATCGTCGGCTGGCAGAAGTTCTTGACGGCCCTGGAAGAGGTCCTGGCGCGGATCGATTGAAATCCCGCCGGAAGGTTTATGAAGCAGGCACTGTTCGGCGGTGGCAACCGCAGGCGTGAGCGATGGAGAGATGCAATGAAGATCAAGCTGACCAGCGTCTATGTCGACGACCAGGAGAAGGCGCTTGGTTTCTACACCGGCGTGCTGGGTTTCACCAAGAAAGCCGATTTCACAAACGGACCGTTTCGCTGGCTAACGGTCACCTCGCCCGAAGACCCGGACGGCACCGAGCTGCAGCTGGCGCCGAATGACAATCCGGCGGCAAAGACCTACCAGCAGGCCATCTTCAAGCAGGGCCAGCCCGCGCTGACGCTGTTCACCGACGACATCAAGGGCGACTACGAGCGCATCACGGCCAATGGCGGCAGCTTCGCCATGGCCCCGACCGAGGTCACCGGCTCGACCATCGCGCAGCTCAACGACACCTGCGGCAATCTCATCCAGATCACGCAGCTGGCGCGCTGGTGAGCAGCCCCAATCCGTTCAGATCTATTTCCCAGGGAGGCAACATTGGACTGGAGCAAGTGGATTCGCCAGATTCATCGCTGGCTGTCGATCATCTTCACCGCGACCGTGATCGCCAACTTCGTCGCCATGGCAGTGGGTGAGCCGCCCGCCTGGGTGGTCTACTCGCCGCTGCCGCCGCTCTTCCTGCTGCTGTTCAGCGGCCTCTACATGTTCGTGCTGCCCTATGCCGCCAGATGGCGCAGCACGCGTGAACAGACGGGCTCGGCCTGATGGCAAAGACGAAACCGGCAAACGTTGCAGCCGGGCCCTCGGGAGCGAAACCCGTCCTGCTTTCGGGCGGCAACCCGCAGATCGCCAAGGGCTATGGCGACGCTCCGGTCCAGGCCTATATCGAGGCGATGCCGGGTTGGAAGGGCGAGGTCGGGCGCTGGCTCGACCAGCTCATCACGCAGGCCGTTCCCGACGTGCAGAAGGCCGTGAAGTGGAATTCGCCGCTTTACGGCCTCGACGGCGAAAGCTGGTTTCTCGGCATCCACTGTTTCAGCAAATACATCAAGGTGGCCTTCTTCCGCGGCATGTCGCTCGAGCCTGTGCCGCCCGGCGAATCCAAGAGCAAGGACACGCGTTACCTCAACGTTCGCGAAGGTGACCCGCTGGATGAAGCGCAATTCGTCTCCTGGGTGAAGCAGGCGAGCCGGTTGCCCGGCGAACGAATGTGAGCGCGCTGGCGGCTGTCCGTGGTCCCGGCTAGAAGATTTGCGGCGGCGGCTTCCAGCCGGCCTTCGAGGAGAACAGACATGGAAAAAAGCGGATCGCAGGCAGGCAAGTCTCCTTCCGAGCTGATAGACGGACGCATCGAGGAACTGGGCGATTGGCGAGGCGAGATGCTCGGCCGCCTGCGTGCCCTGATCAAGGAGGCCGATCCGGAAGTCACCGAAGAGTGGAAGTGGCGCGGCGTGCCGGTCTGGGAGGATGCCGGAATGATCTGCACGGGCGAGACCTACAAGGCGGTCGTCAAGCTGACCTTCGCCAAGGGCGCGGCGCTGCCGGATCCCGCGGGCCTCTTCAACGCCAGCCTTGAGGGCAACACAAGGCGCGCCATCGACTTTCGCGAGGGCGAGGAGATCGACGAGAGAGCGTTCAAGGCTCTCGTTCGCGCCGCCGTGGCCCTGAACAAGCTGAAAGCCAAGCGCTGATCAGCAAAGATTGCCCCCGGCCGGCCGCTCCAGCAGGATCGTCGGCTTGTCGTGATAGGTGGTCCGCAGGACTTCGCGATAGCCGTTCTTTTCCGCGACCTTGAGCGAAGCGCCGTTTTCGGGATCGATGATGCAGACGGTCCTGGCCCGCCCGAACACCGCGTCGCCCCAGGCGACGATCCGCCCGACGACCTCGCTGGCAAGCCCCTGACCATGCGCGACCGACGCCAGCGCCCAGCCCGCTTCCGGCACGCCTTCGATCGAGGGCTCGATGTCGCGCTTCAGATCATGGAAGCCGGCCTCGCCGATGAAGCGGCGCGTCGCCTTGTCCTCGATCGCCCAGAAACCGTAGCCGAGCAGCGACCACAGCCCGGCGTGACGCAGGAAGCGCAGCCAGCTTTCCTCACGGGTGCGCGGCTTGCCGCCGATGAAGCGGGTGACCCCGGGATCGGCCCACATGGTGACATAGGCCTCGAAATCACCGAGCCTGTGTGGCCGCAGGATGGTACGCGCCGTCTCCAGGATCGGCACACCGGCTTCAATGTTCATGGCATTCACCCCTGTTGAGGCGGCAGCGCTTAGCAAACCAGCATGTTCGAACAAGGGCCAGCATGGCCGGAGGCATCTTCCAGCGGGGAAGCGAGCCCGCTTCGACCGGCGTCTGGGAATCTTGACCGACGATGCTACTCTTCGAACGCACATGATTCAGCCACGCCGCCTGACGCAGGGAAAGAACATGGACACCACTGATCTTGTATTGGCCATCCTTCATCACCTGCTGGTCTTCTCGCTGGCCGGCATCATCGGCGCCGAGTTCGTGCTGGTGCGCGGCGATTTGCCGGCGGCGACGCTGAAGCGCCTTGCCGGCATCGACCGCCATTACGGCATCATCGCCACGCTGATCGTCATCATCGGCATCTGCCGGGTGTTCTTCGGGCTGAAAGGCTGGGAATTCTACGTCTACAACTGGGTATTCTGGGCAAAGATGGCGGCCTTCATCATTGTCGGCCTGCTGTCGATTGTGCCGACCATGCGCTTCATCTCCTGGAACAGGCAAGCGAGCAGCAATCCATCCTTCTCTGTGCCGGCGGCCGAACTTGCCTCGGTGAAGACCTACGTCCGCGCCGAGGGCTTCATCTTCCTGCTGATCCCGGTCTTTGCCGCAGCGATGGCGCGCGGCTACGGCTATTAGGACACGGGGATTCTGAAAGACTGCAGGCTACTGGGCGACGAAGCGCAGGCAATTCCTGGAATACTCTAGGCGCCGACAGGGATCGCCTCCGTCAACGGCGCGATCGGTACCAGCGGCGCCGGCACGTCCGTGGTTTTCTCCTTGGACTTGCAGATGTCGGCAATCACGCAGGCCGGACAATCCGGCTTGCGCGCCTTGCAGACATAGCGGCCATGCAGGATCAACCAGTGATGCGCATGCCGCATATAGTCGGCCGGGATAACTCTTAAGATCCCTTGCTCGACCTGCTCCGGCGTCTTGCCCGGCGCCAGCCCGATCCGGTTGCCGATGCGGAAGATATGCGTGTCCACCGCCATCGTGTGCTGGCCAAAGGCGACGTTCAGCACGACATTGGCGGTCTTGCGCCCGACACCGGGCAGCTTGACCAGCTCGTCGCGGTTCTCCGGCACCTTGCCGCCGTGCTCGTCGATCAGCGCCTTCGAGAGAGCGATCACGTTCTTGGCCTTGTTGCGCCACAGCCCGATGGTGCGGATGTAGTCGCCGACCTTGGCTTCGCCGAGCGCCAGCATCTTCTGCGGTGTGTCTGCCACCGGGAACAGCGCCTTGGTCGCCTTGTTGACGCCGGCATCGGTCGCCTGCGCCGACAGCACCACCGCGATCAGCAATGTGAAGGCGTTGATATAGTCGAGCTCGCCGTTCGGCTCCGGCCGCTGCACCGAAAAGCGCCGGAAGATCTCATGCACCTCTGCCGGGCTGTAAAGCGAGCGCGGCCCGCCCTTCAGCGCTCGCGTCCTTGCTTTCGGACCGCCGGCTGCGTTGGGTGCCGGCTGCTTTTTCACGGATGGGGAATTTTTGGACTTGGGGGGCGCCATTCCCCTCCTATAATATTACCTTATGAGCGACACAAACGCCTCGTTCGAAGCCGACAAGCCATTCTTCCAGGCTCTGCTGACGCCGCATCGCTCGCTCGGCCGCACCGGGTTTCTGATATTGATGGGCGCATTGCTGTTCGGCTGGATGGTCAGCGGGGCGATCTTCCTGGCGCACGGCGCCTGGCCGGTCTTCGGCTTCTGCGGGCTGGATGTGCTCGCCGTCTACATCGCCTTTCGCGTCAACTATCGCGCCGCCCGCGCCCGCGAGGAAATATCGGTCTCGCGCACCAGCCTCGACATCCGCAAGACGGCGCCTTCCGGCCGCTTCGAGGATCATCGCTTCAACCCGTTCTGGGCGCGCTTCTCGATCGCCCGCCACGCCGAGATCGGCATCACCAGGATGGCCGTGGAGGCGCAGGGCAGGAGCGTCTCGATCGGCAGCTTCCTCAATCCTGACGACCGCGAAAGCTTCGCGACCGCCTTTTCACGCGCGCTGGCGACCGCCAAGGCACGCTGAGGTCTCCCTCGCCCAGGTCAGGCTTATCTTTTCGTCGGTCATGATCGTCCCCTTCGGTGGAAGCCGACTCTATCTGGGTGTGGGCAAGGAGAAGGCAAGTTTCGGGTGGTGGCAAAGCGCCGGAAGAACGATATTCGCGGTCAAGGAGATATTGCCATGGGAGATATTGCCATGAACGCTCAGATGACCATGAATACCCGGATGAAACCGACAGCGATCCTTGAGAACGACATCACCCCCGAAGGCAGCGACTACGAAATCGTGCGCCGCGCCATCGAGAAGATCAGCCTCGACTATCGCGACCAGCCCTCGCTGGAGGTTCTGGCCGAGGCGGTCGGCGAGACGCCGACCGGCCTGCAGAAACTGTTCACGCGCTGGGCCGGGTTGTCGCCCAAGGCGTTCCTGCAGGCGGTGACGCTCGACCATGCGCGCAGGCTGCTCGATTCCGGCATGCCGCTGTTGGAAACCTCCTTCGAACTCGGCATGTCGGGACCAGGCCGGTTGCACGACTTGTTCGTCACCCACGAGGCGATGTCGCCCGGCGACTACAAGACCCGCGGCGCCGGCCTCACCATCCGCTACGGCTACCACATCTCGCCCTTCGGCATCGCGCTCATCATGGTCACGGATCGCGGGCTTGCCGGCCTCGCCTTCTGCGATGCCGGCGGCGAGCGGGCTGCCTTCGCCGACATGTCCGGCCGCTGGCCGAACGCTGCCTATTTAGAGGATATGTCGGCCACCCAGCCTTATGCGGCGCGGATCTTCGACCCGACGCTGTGGCGGGCCGACCAGCCGTTGCGCGTGGTCATGATCGGCACCGATTTCCAGGTGCGCGTCTGGGAAGCGCTGCTCCGGATCCCGATGGGCAAGGCCTGCACCTACTCCTCCATCGCCACCAGCATCGGTGCGCCGAATGCAAGCCGGGCCGTGGGCGCGGCGGTCGGTGCCAATCCGATGTCCTTCGTCGTTCCCTGCCACCGCGCACTGGGCAAGTCCGGTGCCCTCACCGGCTATCACTGGGGCCTGACGCGCAAGCGCGCCATCCTCGGCTGGGAAGCGGGACAGGTGGCTTCCTGAAAACCTCGATTTTTTTACACACTGTTGCGAAAACCGCGGATCGCAATATAAATAAGTATAATCGAAACAGTGCAGTCTGTTTTTCGGCGCAATACAACCGGCAGCAACCTCTGGTTTTGCCGACTGTATTGAAAGCTGCTTGCCGTTATTATTTCAGTTAACACTAAATTAACCATGATAAAGGGATGATGTCCCTACGCTGAGCCGCACTATCCGGCTCGAAAGTGGGGTCTCAATGAAATTCCTTTGCGCCGCGTTGACTGCGGCCGTGTTGGCCGCCTGCGCCGGCCGCACGGCATCGGCCGCCACCGGAAATGTCCTCTTCAACGGCACCATCACCGCCACTTGCACGCTGACCGTCAACTCCAACGGCACGATGACCGTCAGCAGCAACCTGCAATCGCTGAGCTCCCACAATGCAGGCGGCTCGGCCGGCAGCGTCCAGGTCGACACCACCGGCGGCGTTTCGCTGAGCGTCGACCCGGTGACCACCACCACCGTGCCGGCGAGCGACACCACCGCCACCACCTGGACACCGACCTTCGCCACCACCGGCGCGCAGACGATCGCCGAGACTGGCACGGCGACCGCGCTCACCGTGCCCGGCACGTCGACGGTTGCGGTCAATCTTACCGGCACCAAGAGCGGCACCAACCGCTTCTCCGCCGGCGGTTACCAGGCAACGGTGACGGTGCGGTGCGAATAGCCCTCTCGCCAATGGAGCGATCGTTGACAAAGGTTCGGATATTCATGGCGGTGTTGGCAGCGAGCCTTGCTCCCCTTGCGGCGACGGCCCAGTCGATGACGCCGATGCGCGGCGAGGTGCGTTCCTTCACCGACGCCTTCGCAGTCCGTGTCTTCCCGGGCAACCCTTACGACCAGCGCATCCGGGTCGAGGTGCATGTCTACGACCAGGACTTCCAGCCGATCGACGCCGAGATATCGCCAAGCACCTTCCTTCTGGCCGGACAGGCGTCGCGTCCGGTCCTTGTGGTCGTTCCATTCGACGGCGCGACCGATCGTAAAGTGCGTATCTGTACCGAGAGTATCCCCTTTCCAGGCGAGCAGACGCAGATAAGGGCACAGATATGCGGAAAGTTCTTCGGGCATCGCAGGTCCTGACCCTTTCGCTGCTGACCGCCTTGGCGATCGCAAGGCAGGGGCTGGCCGAGGACATCCTGAATCTGAATCAGAACCAGACGGGGTTCAGCTTGCCCGGCGTCAGCCTGCCCCAGGGGCAGGACGAGGTTCATGCCAGCGACGGCACGACCTGCCGCTCAGCCGTCTCCGGCAGCGGCGCCTATCTCGACCTCGGTGTCATTCGGGGCAACAACACCAGCAGCCAGTCGAACAGCGACATCGCCACCTACGGCCGCGTCGTGATCCCGATCGGACGGACGCCGAAGCGCCTCGATTGCAGCCGCCTCTACGAGCTCGAGGTCGAACGCCTGCAGATGGAGTTGCGGCTTTTGAAGATGGGACTGGCCTCGGATGGCCAGACTGCGAGCACGACGAGCACGGCACCCGCAGCTCCCCAGACAGCATCGGCCGGATGGGCCAACGAGGGCTGGACCATCAGAGGCACGAAAGGCAATGAGAAGAAAAAGCGGAAGAAGTAGCCTCGCCCTGCTTGGCGCAGCTGTGCTGACGGCATTCTGTGTGCCCGTTCAGGCCGCGATCATCGGCACCTGCACGATCGTGATCGGCAGCTCCGGAACGATGAAGGCGAACCCGGCGATCAACATCTTCGGCTCCAAGCAGGCGGGCGGATCGAGCGCCACCGCCACCATCACGGCGAGCTCGCTGCTGTGCACGGTCCTCAACCTGATCGACTGCTATTCCGTCTCCGCACCGGCGCCGATCGCCTTCGCCTCAGCGCCGACCGGCGGCGACACCAACGTCACTTTCGACACCGTCTTCCGGCTCGACGGCTCCGGCCTCGATATTCCAGGCGGTTCGCCGCAGCAGGTGACCAACGGAACCCACTCCATACAGGTCGATCTTACCGCCACGAAGTCGTCCGGCATCTTCCCGGCAGGCAATTATCAGGGCACGGTCACGGTACGCTGCGAATGATGCTGTGGGCCAGCAACGCCCATCAAGCGACTTATTCTGGCAACCGGCCATCTTTGCGGCTAGCCTCCCGCGCAATCAATTGCGTAAAAAGCAAGGACCTGGAGCGCATCGGCTTTCGATCGAAGGCTAGCCGCTCCGGCAGGAGGCGCTTCTTGATCATCGTTGTCGGCTCAATCAACCTCGACCTCATCGCCAATGTCGACCGCTTGCCGGAACCTGGCGAGACGGTGCGCGGCTCCGGCTTCGCCACCGCTCCCGGCGGCAAGGGCGCCAACCAAGCGCTGGCCGCCGCCCGTGCCGGCGCTTCCGTGCGCATGGTGGGCGCCGTCGGCAAGGACAGCTTTGCCGCCGAAGCACTGGCTCTGCTCAAGGCCGGCAACGTCGATCTTTCCGGCGTCGGCGAGAGCGTCGCTTCGACCGGCACGGCGCTGATCCTGGTCGGCGCCGACGGCGAGAACGTGATTGCGGTCGTGCCGGGCGCCAACGACTCGGTGCTGCCCGGCGATATCGCCAAGGCCTTCTTGAAGAAAGGCGATGTCGTGCTTTTGCAGCACGAGATTCCGCTGCAGACGGTCGAGGCCGCGCTCGATGCCGCACGAGCGGCGGGCGCAGCAAGCGTGCTCAACACCGCGCCGTTCCGCGCCGAGGCTTCCCGTTTCCTCGGCAAGGCCGATTTTGCCGTCGCCAACGAAACCGAGTTCGACCTCTATGCCGAGGCGCTGGCGCTCTCCGGGCGCGACCGGCAGGCGCGGATGCGCGACTATGCCCAAAAGACCGGCAGGACCATCGTCGTCACCCTCGGCGGCGACGGTCTGCTGGCCGCCGCTCCGGACCATTTCCTTACCATTCCCGCGCTGAAGATCATCCCGGTCGACACGGTCGGCGCCGGCGACACCTTTTGCGGCTATTTCGGTGCCGGCCTGTCGTCGGGCCTGTCGCTCGAACAGGCGCTGGCCCGCGCCGCGGCTGCCGGCTCGCTCGCCTGCCTGAAGCCGGGCGCGCAACCGGCGATCCCGCCGGCAAAGGATGTCGACACGGCTCTGGCCGCCCGGTGACCATCATGCGCCCTGAAACGAAGCATGTCGTGCCGCCGGCCGGTGACATCTGCTGCCTGTCCGCCGTGGAACTTGCCGAGAAGATCAGGCAGCGGCACCTGTCGGTGCGCGAGGTGGTCGGCGCCTTCCTCGACCGCATCGAGACGGTGAACCCGCTGGTCAACGCCATCGTCTCGCTGCGCGAGCGCGACGTTATCCTCGCCGAGACCGACAGGGCCGATGCGCATCTGGCTCGCGGCGGCGCGTCCGGATCGCTGTTCGGCCTGCCGATCGCCATCAAGGACCTGGCCCAGACCACGGGGCTCCGGACCACCTTCGGCTCGCCGATCTTCGCCGATTTCATCCCGCAAGAGGACGATTTCTTCGTCGAGCGAATCCGCAAGGCCGGCGCCATCATCATCGGCAAGACCAATGTTCCCGAATTCGGGCTGGGCTCCAACACCTACAATCCGGTCTTCGGGCCGACGCTCAACGCCTTCGATCCGGCGCTCACCGCCGGCGGCTCGAGCGGCGGCGCGGCTGTAGCGCTGGCGCTCGACATGGTACCGGTTGCAGACGGTAGCGACTTCGGCGGCTCGCTGCGCAATCCCGCCGCCTACAACAATGTCTTTGGCTTCCGTCCCTCGCAGGGGCTGGTGCCGGCCGGCCCCGACATCGATATCTTCCATGCGCAGATGGGCGTCGAAGGGCCGATGGGCCGCAACGTCGCCGACATCGCGCTGCTGCTCGACGAGCAGGCCGGCTACCACCCACGAGCGCCATTGTCACACGACAAGCCGAGCTCCTTCCTCGAAGGCTTGCGGACGAATGCGGCCGGCGGCCGCATCGCCTGGCTCGGCGATCTGGGCCGCCATTTGCCGATGGAGCCTGGCATCCTCGAGCTTTGCGAAACCGCCCTCGCCCGTTTCGCCGACGCATCCTTCCATAGTGAAGCCCTGGTGCCGGACATCGATTTCGAAGCGCTTTGGCAGGCCTTCGTGACGCTGCGCCAGGCAAGCAGCGGCTGCGCACTGAAGGCACATTATGACGACCCGGAAAAACGCAAGCTGCTGAAGCCTGAAGCGGTCTGGGAGGTCGAGCAGGCGATGCGCCTCACCGCGCCGCAGATCCACGCCGCCACCGTCCGGCGCTCCTCATGGCACCGGACGCTGCTGTCGCTGTTCGAGCGTTTCGACCTCATCGTGCTGCCGACCGCGCAGGTCTTTCCGTTCGACGTCGCCACCCATTGGCCAAGCGAGGTCGCAGGGAGGCCCATGGACAGCTATCACCGCTGGATGCAGGTCTCCGCCTTTGCCACGCTGGGCGGCTGCCCGGCGCTCAGCGTGCCGGTCGGCTTTGACGACAGGGGCCGGCCGATGGGCATGCAGTTGATCGGCCGCCCGCGCGGCGACCTGGCTGTGCTCCAGGCCGGCGCCGCCTATGAGGCGACGCTGCCCTGGGCGGCGGGGGCGAGCTGACTTTCGCGGGGCGGCGCTTGCGCCGGCGTCAACGACGTGCATTGATCGCGCTCCGCCGCGTCGGCGCCATCCTGTTCGAGGGAAAACAATGTCGCTGGAACTCTACGCCGCCTATGTCGTCGCCTGCATCGTCATCGTCCTGGTGCCCGGGCCGACGGTCACGCTGATCATCGCCAACAGCATGCGCCATGGCTCGCGCGCCGGACTTGCCAATGTCGCCGGCACCCAGGCCGGCCTCGCCATCATGATCGCCATCGTCGGCATCGGCCTCAACACGCTGATCGCCGGCATGGGCCATTGGTTCGAATGGGTGCGGCTGATCGGAGCTGCCTATCTCATCTGGATGGGCGTGCAGATGCTGCGCGCCAAGGGAGCCTTGAACCCCGACGGGTCGGCCAAAAAGCCGCGCGGCGGCTTCTTCCTGCAGGGTTTCCTGGTGGCGATCTCCAATCCGAAGACGTTGGTCTTCTTCGGCGCCTTCTTTCCGCAGTTCATCGCGCCGCAGGGCAACTACACCCTGCAGATCGTTGTCATGGGCCTGACCGCCATGGTCTTCGCCGCCCTGTCGGATTCAACCTACGCGCTCGCCGCCGGCCGCGCCGGGCGCATGCTCTCGGCCAGCCGCGTCAAGCTGCTCTCCCGCATCAGCGGCAGCTTCCTGGTCGGCGGCGGGCTCTGGCTGGCCTTTTCGAAGGCGAAGTAAGCGCCTCCCCTTCCCCCTTGTGGGGGGAGGAAGGGCGTTCCCTACAGCCGCCCCAGCCTCTCGACCAGCAGCGCGAAGAAGGCGTCGTGGTCGATGTCGCGCATCACCATGGCGTTCTCCTCCCGCTTGGTGACGCCCCACCAGTCGATCACCGTCATGCCCATGGTGAGTTCCGACGACGTCTCCACGCTGACGTTGCAGCGGCGACCCTTGAACAGCTCCGGCTTGATGAGATAGGCAATCACGCACGGATCGTGCAGCGGCCCGCCGTCAGTGCCGTATTTCTCCTCGTCGAAGCGCTCGAAGAACTCCAGCATCTCGGCCGTGGCGGTGCCGACCCTGGTGCCGAGCTCGCGGAAAGCCTTGGTGCGCCTGGCGGTGGTCAGCGCCTTGTGGGTGACGTCGAGCGGCATCATCACGATCGGAATGCCCGACTTGAACACCACGTCGGCCGCCTGCGGATCGACATAGATGTTGAACTCGGCGGCAGGCGTGACGTTGCCGCCCTCGAAGAAGCCGCCGCCCATCAGCACGATCTCCTTGATGCGCGGCGCAATCCGCGGCTCGCGGATCAGCGCCAGCGCGATGTTGGTGAGCGGCCCGAGCGGGCAGAGCGTGATCGTGCCACTCTCCTCGCGCATCAGCGTCTCGACGATGAAATCGACCGCATATTTTTCCTGCAGCGGCATGGTTGGTTCCGGCAGCTGCGGCCCGTTGAGGCCGGTCTTGCCGTGCACTTCCTCGGCGGTGACGAGCTCGCGCGCCAGCGGGCGGATGGCGCCGGCAAAGACCTTGATGTCGGGCCGGCCGGCGAGCTCGCAGATCTTGCGGGCGTTCTTCTCGGTGAGCTTCAGCGGCACGTTGCCGGCAACGGCGGTGATGCCGACGACGTCCAGCTCGGAGCTGCCGAGCGCCAGCAATATGGCGACGGCATCGTCCTGGCCGGGGTCCGTGTCGATGATGATCTTTCGTGACTGGGGCATTTCAATTCCTTTGTGGGGAGTCTTTTTGGGCGGGATTTTGATGGCTTGAACTTGATCGCGCGGCGGACCATATCAAGACCATCGGGAAAAATGCCATCCGGGTTTTTCCAGATTGTGTCGCTCTTGAGAGGACAGTGTAACATGAGCCGAATGACGCCCTTCTCCAGCCCGCTTCTGCTGGGTTTCGACGCCATGGAAAAGACGCTGGAGCGTCTGGCGAAGTCAGGCGACAGCTATCCTCCGTACAACATCGAGCGCCTGGGCGCCGCTGACGGCAAGGCCGAGAGGCTGCGCATCACGCTCGCCGTGGCGGGGTTCGCCGAAAGCGACCTCGATGTCACCACGGAGGAGAACCAGCTGATCGTGCGCGGCCGTCAGACCGACGACACCGAGCGCGAATTCCTTCATCGCGGCATCGCCGCGCGCCAGTTCCAGCGCTGCTTCGTGCTGGCCGACGGCATGCGGGTGATCGGCGCGGAGCTGAAGAACGGCCTTTTGTCGATCGATCTCGACCGGCCCGAGGCCGAGCGGCTGGTACGGAAAATAAACATATCGGTGAAAGACTGATCTTCGCCGATGGCTCTATGCGGGACGGCCTGACATGGCGTTCTCGCGGCAAGGAGGCTTGAAATGACCAGAACTGACGAAACTCTGACGATGACCAGCGGCGAATTCGCCCATTTGGGCGAAGGTTCGGTCGCTTATCTGAGGAAAGTATCGAGCGACGACCTGCGCGGCCGCTTCCCCGGCCTCGCCGAGATCGCGCCCGGCCTGGAACTGTGGGCGCTGTTTGCCGCCAACGGCCAGCCGATCCTGCTTTCCGATGCCCGTGACCGGGCGCTGGCGGGTGCGTTGGAGAACGATCTGACCACGGTCGCCATTCACTGACCTTGGTCTCTGCCTGAATTGGAAAGGGCCGCTCCCGGCGGCCCCTAAAGGTTTTATCCCAAAAACCAGGTTTTTAGCCAAAAAGGCCAGGCTTCACTCCAAAGCTTCAGGCCGCGTGCGAGGCCTGCGTGTCCGACAGGAGCGCGTGGATTGCCACGGCGTCGCGCGTCCCCCTGATCTTGGCCACCGTGTCCGCATCGCGCAGCACACGCGCGATGCGCGACAGTGCCTTGAGATGGTCGGCGCCGGCGCCTTCGGGCGCCAGCAGCAGAAACACCAGGTCGACCGGCTGGTCGTCGAGCGCCTCAAAATCCACCGGCGTTTCCAGCCGGGCGAACACGCCCGCGATCCGCTTCACGCCTGCGAGCTTGCCATGCGGGATGGCGATGCCGTTGCCGACGCCGGTGGAGCCCAACCGCTCGCGCTGCAGGATGGTGTCGAACACTTCCCGCTCCGGAATACCCGAAATCGCCGCCGCCCTCTCCGACAGCAATTGCAGAAGCTGCTTTTTGGAATTCGCCTTCAACGCCGGCATGATAGCCGAGACGCTGATGAGATCGCTAAGATCCATGCTTGAAAAATCCCTTGCTCGCCTGCCGCGCCGGTCGTCGTCCCCCTCGCGCGGCCGGCTTTCTTATCCCTGGGCGACTTTGGTCGTCGACGGATCGATCCAGCCGATGTTTCCATCCGGCCGGCGGTAGACGATGTTGAGATGGTCGTTTCCGGCGTTGCGGAAAACGAAAACCGGGCTGTCCTTGGTATCGAGCTCGATGACGGCCGATGCCACTGACATGGTGCGAAGCGTCATGGTCGACTCGGCGACGACGACCGGCGCGAAATCCTCCGGAATGTCTTCTTCATCGTCAGCGAGCGGCGCCATCACCGTGTAGGCGATGTCGGTAGGCTCGCCATTGCCGTTGTTGGAATTGTGCGACTTGAGCCGGCGCTTGTAGCGCCTGAGCCGCGTTTCGAGGCGATCGGCGGCCGCCTCGAAGGCGAGCGTCGGATCCTGGGCGTCGCCGGTCGCCTGCAGCGAGGCGCCGGAATCGAGCCGGATCATGCAATCGGCCGAGAAGCGCGACCCCGCTTTGATGACCGTGACATGTCCTGAAAAACCTCGATCGAAATACTTCTCGATCGCTTCGTTGACACGATCGTTGATGCGCGTGCGGAACGCATCGCCGATGTCCATGTGTTTTCCCGAAATGCGCAGATTCATCTGAAAACTGACCTTCCTTGCTCAGGCTTCAAACTGTGCCGAGTTTATACCCGTGGTGCGCGCGCACAAGCTTTGCGGCGGCACGCGCACCGATTTTAGACCCGAACTTTCCGGTTGATCACAAGTCGCCTTCTTGGCCGTCCGAGGCCTTCCGCTTCGACGGATCCATTCGCGAGCGGGCATCACCACCCGGCTCATGCGGGCGGGCTTCTAGACACTTCATTGCAGCTTGTCAATGAAGCTTGAAAACTGGGGAAATCAGCCCTTCGACGGTGGGCGATCAACGCCCGGCGTTGGCCAGCGCCCGCTTCTCGCGCCGCCGCTGCACCGATGAAGGGATGTTCATGCCCTCCCGGTACTTGGCGACGGTGCGCCGCGCAATATCGACGCCGCTTTCGCGCAGCATGTCGACGATGGCATCGTCGGAAAGCACATCGGCGGGCTTTTCCTCATCGATCAGCTGCTTGATGCGGTCGCGCACGGCTTCCGAGGAATGGGCCTCGCCGCCCTCCGCCGAAGCGATCGAAGCGGTGAAGAAATAGCGCAGCTCGAACACGCCGCGCGGCGTCAGCATGTATTTGTTGGCGGTGACGCGGCTGACCGTCGATTCATGCATGCCGATCGCGTCGGCCACAGTGCGCAGGTTGAGCGGCTTCAGGTGACGCACGCCGTGGACGAGAAACGCGTCCTGCTGGCGCACGATTTCGGAGGCCACCTTGAGGATGGTCTTCGCCCGCTGGTCGAGGCTGCGCGTCAACCAGTTGGCGTTCTGCAGGCATTCGGCGAGAAAATCCTTCTCCGCCTGGTCCCTGGCATGGCTGCAGACGCGGGCAAAGTAGATATTGTCCACCAGGACGCGCGGCAGCGTATCGGGATTGAGCTCCACCGCCCAGCTGCCGTCGGCGGCGGCCCGCACCTCGACATCGGCGACGATCGCGTCGCTCGCCCCGCCCGAAAACGCCGTGCCGGGCCGCGGATCGAGCGCCCGGATCTCGGCCAGCATGTCGAGAAGGTCTTCCTCGTCGACGCCGCAGATACGCTTCAGCGTCTGAAAGTCCCGCCGCGCCAGGAGTTCTAGGTTGGCGACCAGGGCCTTCATCGCCGGATCAAGCCGGTCGCGCACGGCAAGCTGCAGCGACAGGCATTCGGCGAGGTCGCGGGCAAACAGGCCGGCCGGCTCGAGGCTCTGGCAGACCGCCAGCACCCGCGCCACTGCCGGCCCGTCAGTGCCGAGCCGCGCTGCGATGTCGTCGAGGTCGGCACGCAGATAGCCCGCCTCGTCGAGGCTGTCGGCAAGCTCGCCGGCAATCAGCCGCTCGGCGGGGCCAGCGAAGGCAAGCGCGATCTGCTCGCCGACATGCTCGCGCAGCGTCACAGTGGTCGCGGCCATCTCGCCGACGTCGAAGCCTTCCGACGAAGCGCCGCCGGCGCTGCTCCCGGAAGCCGACTTCCATTGTGCTGTCAGGTCCGGCCCCAGTCTGTCGCTGGTCCCGGGATCGTCGGGGAACAGGTTTTCCAGCGAAGAATCGAGCTTTTGCGAGATCGCCTCGGCGCTCCATTCCGTCTCGCCTTCGAACCAATCGTCTCCGGCAGCAGGTTCCGAAACAGTCTCGGCCTTCTGAGGCTGGTCGCCGCCCGCCTCGTCCTGCGGCTCGGCCCGCTCCAGCAGCGGGTTGCGCTCGATCTCCTCGTCGATGAAACGCTCGAGCTCGACATGGGTGAGCTGCAGCAGCCGGATCGACTGCATCAGCTGGGGCGTCATCACCAGCGACTGGGACTGTCTGAGCTGCAGTTTGGCTGCCAGCGCCATGGTCGAATTCAAACGCCTCGTCTACGCATCGGAGTACCATTTTCCGGTCGGGCATAGAAACTGGCCCGGCTTTTGCTTGTCAAGCCAAACGCTAACAGCAGCGGCTTACCGGAGCGTTATCCGGGAGCAGCGTGCCGAGAATTTCGTCAAGCCGGGCGAAAATTCGGGCAGAAAACCGGATTTACACCCTCAGAGGGTGAAGCCCTCGCCGAGATAGAGACGCCGCACGTCGGCATTGGCGACGATCTCGTCGGCCCGGCCATGCGTCAGCACCTGGCCGGCATGGATGATATAGGCGCGGTCGATGAGGCCAAGCGTCTCGCGCACATTGTGATCGGTAATCAAGACGCCGATGCCGCGCGCGGTCAGATGGCGAACGAGCTGCTGGATATCGGCAACCGCGATCGGGTCGATACCGGCGAAGGGCTCGTCGAGCAGCATATAGGCCGGCCGCGTCGCCAGCGCCCGCGCGATCTCGAGACGGCGTCTTTCACCGCCCGACAGCGACAGTGACGGCGCCTTGCGCAGATGGCTGATGTGGAATTCCTCGAGCAGTTCGTCGAGCGTGCGCTCGCGCTCCTTGCGGCTCTTTTCCACCACTTCCAGCACGGCGCGGATATTCTGCTCGACGCTGAGGCCGCGGAAGATTGACGCTTCCTGCGGCAGGTAGCCGATGCCGAGGCGGGCGCGGCGGTACATCGGCATCGAGGTGACGTCGAAGCCGTCGATCTCGATCGTGCCTTCATCCACCGGCACGAGGCCCGTGACCATGTAGAAGCAGGTGGTCTTGCCGGCGCCGTTAGGCCCAAGCAGGCCGACGGCCTCGCCGGCGCGCACGCCGAGCGTCACGCCGCTTACCACCTTGCGGCCCTTGTAGCTCTTGGTAAGGCCCTTGGCGATCAGGGTGCCCTTGAACTTCGCCTTGTCGACGCCGACCATTGCCGGCGCAGCCAGTTTGCTGGCGGCCCGTCCCGGCAGACGGGCCAGCAGCGACGATACGCCGGCCATTAGTTGTTCGACGCTCCCTGCTGGGTCGTGCCCTTCTGGGGCGTCCCTTGCTTCTGCGGCGTGATCGACATGATGACGCGACCGCTGCTGCCGCAACCGTCGACATTGGCGAGGCCGCTTTTCATCTGCACGGTAAGCTTGCAGCCCTTGAGCACATTGTCGCCCTGCGACAGCACGACTTCCTTGCCCTGCAGGGTGAGCACCTGCGTCTTCATGTCGAAAGTGCCGGTATCGCCGGTGGCAATCTGGTCATTCGATTTGATGTAGACTTTGTTCTCGACCACGAGGTGATCGATGTTGGCGGCACCCGTCATCGCCGATGCGCCGGCCGCCGCGCCCTTGGGGGCGTTGGGATCCTTGACATAGAAGACAGTCATCTTGCCGGCCTTGAGCAGCGTCGGCCCCTGGTTGACGGTGACGTTGCCGCTGAAGATCGCCGCGCTGTCGGCCTGACGGACCTCGAGCTTGTCGCTTTCGATCTGGATCGGCTGGTCGCCCGAGAGCTTCAGGCCGGACATCTGACTGGTCGCGCTCGATTGGGCGAACGAATGCGCCGTTCCCACGAGCAGCAACGCGGCGGCCATGCCCAGAAGCCATGCGGAATTACTGCGACGCATTCTGCTCTCCACTCTTAGCCTCTGCCGCCTTCAGGCTGGCTGGATCGATGTTGACGCGCACCCGGTTCTCGAAGACCACGACCCTGCCGTTTTCCTCGACCGACATCGAGTCGGCGGTGATGCGCGACCCGCCACGGGTGACATCGACCGGATAGTCCGTCTTCATAGAGCCTTTGCCCATGTCTAGGAAGACCGATTTGAACTTGGCGACCAAGCCGTCGGAGGTCGTCACGTCGACGTCGCTGGTGAGGTCCATCGTGTTGGCGTCGCGGTTGTAGATGCCGTGCGCGGCGTTGACCGCCACCACATTGTCGGCCGCGACAGGCAGCTTGGCGTTGATGCCTTCGAGATCGATGATGCCTTGCTTGCCGACATCCTGCGTCGCCCTGGTCGCGGTTAGCGAATAAGGCAGCTTCTGCTTGGTGAAGCCGTTGAGCTTGGGATTGGCCATCACCAGCTTGCCGTTCGAAAAGGCGCTGCCTTCGGCCTGCACCGAGATCGACACCGGCGCAGCGAGATAGGAATAGACCGGAAAGGCGATCGCGATCGCCGCAGCGAGCAGCGGCACGGCGAACTTCAGCACGCGCACGCGGCGCGAATGCCGCTGCGCGCGGTCGAACGCATCGCCGCGCGTGCCGCTTTCGCCAGTGGCAACCGACGCCGTCTCGGCATCGTTTGTTTCGTCAGATCGCGCCAACATGACTGTTTTCTAATGAGCCCTTGCCCGCCAAACACCGCCTATAGGTGGTATGCCGGCCCCCGCACGCAAGCACAAGCGGAGGAAAACTGCAAAAATGTGACGGCTGCTACCGCACGACTAGGACGAATTCGGCCGGACTGCCATCCTTTCATAGCAGATAGGGACAGGCTGCGTTAATTTTTCGTGAGGCCATCTTCAACGTCCATCGTTCGCGCCGAAGTTGTCAGGAAACGGTAGCCGCGCGGGGATGCTTGCTTTAAAAGCGTCCTTTCCCAGCGACTGTGAGGCTGACAATGGCAATGAGAGCCGACGACCTGATCGACCGCCGCCGCTTGCGCCGCAAGCTGACGTTCTGGCGCGTGGCCGCATTTGTGGTGCTGGCGGCAGCGCTGATCGCCTTTTCGGCATGGATTTACGGTGAAGATTTCACCGGCCAGGCGGTTGACCACATCGCCAAGGTCAAGATCGAAGGCACCATCACCGAGGACGAGGAGCTGATCAAAAGGCTGGAGACGATCCGCAAGTCCGCAATGGTGAAGGGCGTCATCCTTTCAATCGATTCGCCAGGCGGCACCACGGTCGGCGGCGAGTCGATCTATGAGGAAGTGCGCAAGCTTGCCGGCGACAAACCGGTGGTTGCCGAGGTCGGCACGCTGGCGGCGTCTGCCGGCTACATGATCGCCAGCGCGGCCGATCACATCGTCGCCCGCAAGACCTCGATCGTCGGCTCGATCGGCGTGCTGATCCAGTATCCCGACGTGAGCGGCTTGATGGACAAGCTCGGCATCAAGCTCGAGGAAGTGAAATCCTCGCCGCTCAAGGCTGCGCCCTCGCCCTTCAAGCCGACCAATGACGACGAGCGCGCCATGGTGCGAAAGCTCATCCTCGACAGCTATGACTGGTTCGTCGGCATCGTCGCCGAACGGCGCAAGATGTCGCATGAGCAAGCGCTCGCTCTGGCCGACGGTGCGATCTTCACCGGCCGGCAGGCGCTCGGCAATCACCTGGTCGACGCCGTTGGCGGCGAGACCGAGGCGATCGACTGGCTGACGAGCAAGGGCGTCGACAAAAAGCTCAAGGTCGTCGAATGGAAGAGCACGGAGGGGCGCAGCTACCTGTTTTCGCGGAGCATGACCAAAGCCATCTCAAATGCGCTCGGCTTGCCGGACGCCGGCGGCGATGTCATTCACGAGCTTGGCGCGGACCGCTTGTTCCTTGACGGTCTCGTTTCGGTCTGGCACCCTTGACAAGCTGTTGGGAAGAACCAAAAAAGCAATAAAATCATCCTGATAATTTGACCGCAGTGGTTTACGGGGAACGTTCTCATGATCAAGTCTGAACTTGT
This sequence comes from Mesorhizobium sp. ORS 3324, assembly GCA_000824825.2. Lineage (GTDB taxonomy): Bacteria > Pseudomonadota > Alphaproteobacteria > Rhizobiales > Rhizobiaceae > Mesorhizobium. The sequence goes on along the minus strand of LM655170.1, from coordinate 73,882 downwards.
GCAGATCATTGCCGCGCGCAACCCGCACCTTTTCCTGCGCGATGTCGAAAACATCGTCGGCGCGATCTTTGACGAGATCACCGACGCCCTTGCCGAAGGCAACAGGGTCGAGCTGCGCGGTTTCGGTGCCTTTTCGGTGAAGAACCGCCCTGCCCGCACTGGCCGCAACCCGCGCACGGGCGAGTCCGTCGAGGTCGAGGAGAAGTGGGTGCCGTTCTTCAAGACCGGCAAGGAGTTGCGCGAAAGGCTGAACGGCGGCAAATAAGCGCCGCGCCGGCGGGTCCAAACGCCGTCCCGGGGCTCAGAGCATGTCTCCCGAAAGTGGAGACCGGTTTCGGGACAAAGACGTGCGCGCTTTAAACCGCCTCTCCATGGAGATCTGATGCTTAATCGCTTCGTGCTCGTCGTGGTCTTCGTGCCGCTGGCCGTCATCCTGATCGCGCTCGCGGTCGCCAACCGCGGACCGGTCGCCTTCACGCTCGATCCGTTCCATCCGGGCAACCCGGCGCTGACATTGACGCTGCCGCTCTTCATCTTCCTGTTCCTGGCTTTGGCCGTTGGCATGGTCGTCGGCAGCATGGCGACCTGGGTGAAGCAGGGCCGCTATCGCAAGCTCGCGCGCCAGCGCGGCCTCGAGGCCGAGAACCTGCGCCAGGCGGTGAGCCGCGCGCCCGCAGCGCCGAAAGGACCGGCACTGCCGAAGCCGACCAACTGAACGGCGCATTGCGCCACGGAGCCTTTCATGCTGACCATCTCGGCCGACGAGGTCGATCACGCGCTGACCTTTCCCGGATTGGTCGAGACGCTGCGCACCGCCTTTCGCGAAGGGGCGGTGCAACCGGTGCGTCACCATCACGCGGTCGAGCGGCCGGACGGCGCCGCCTCGACGCTGCTGCTGATGCCGGCCTGGACCGATTTCAACGCCGCCGGCACTTCGGCGGGCGGCCATATCGGCGTCAAGATCGTCACCGTGTCGCCGGACAACAACGCCATCGGCAAGCCGGCGGTGATGGGTCTCTATCTGCTGCTCGACGGCGTGACCGGAGAGCCGGAAGCGCTGATCGACGGCCAGCGGCTGACGCAGTGGCGCACCGCTAGCGCCTCGGCGCTCGCATCATCCTACCTCGCCCGCGAGGACGCCGCGCGGCTGCTGGTGATCGGCGCCGGCGCGCTGTCGCCCTTCCTGGCCAAGGCGCATTCGGCGGTTCGGCCGGTCACGTCGATCCGCATCTGGAACCGCACGCCGGCCAATGCCGAAAAGGTGGCAAGCGCGCTGCGCGCCGAAGGTCTCCCAGCCGAGGCTGCTAGCGACCTCGAAGCCGAGCTTGGCGAGGCCGACATCGTCTCCTCAGCGACGATTTCGACGACGCCGCTGATCAAGGGGGCGCTGCTGAAGCCGGGCACCCATGTCGACCTGGTCGGCGGCTTCACGCCGGCGATGCGCGAAAGCGACGACGAAGCGATTTCCCGCGCCCGCGTCTATGTCGACACCCGCGCCGGCGCCACCAAGGAGGCCGGCGACATCGTCCAGCCACTGGCTTCCGGCCTGCTGAAGCCTGAAGCGATCGTCGCCGACCTGCATGAATTGGCGCGCGCTGAGAAACAAGGCCGGCAGAATGACGGCGAGATCACGCTGTTCAAATCTGTCGGCGCCGCGCTCGAGGACCTCGCCGCCGGCATCGCCGTCTACGAGGCGCTCAAGATAAGGGAGTAGGGGAATAGGGGAGTAAGGGAGTATGTTAGAGCGCTGATAATACGGCTCGGGAGGCGCGCTCCCCTACTCCCCTACTCCCCTACTCCCCTACTCATTCGGCCAATAAACCCGCAGCCGATGACCATCGGGGTCGAGCGCGACGAAGGTGCGGCCGAAGTCCATGTCGGTCGGCGCCTGCAGGATTTTCAGGCCGCGCTTGGCCCAGTCCGAATGCGTGGCGTCGACCGCGGCCGCATTCTCGACCGCCAGCACGAGCTCGCCGCCTCCGCCTGCCGCGGCGGCGGCCGGCTCAACGGTGTGGCGCGACCACAGCCCGAGCTTGAAGCCTTTGTCGAGCACGAACATTGCAAAGGTCGGCGAGGCCTCGACCGGCTCATGTCCGAGCAGCGAAGCATAGAAGGCGCCGCTCTTCTCGGGGCTGTCGACATAGAGGATGGCGAAATTGGGCGTGGACATATCTGTTCTCCAAGGTGTCTGAACCTTGGTGAACATAGATCGACCTACTGTCAGATTCTGGCAGCAGTCGTCACCCAGCCGAATCTTTCGCTGCGTTCTGACCCGGGTTGTCGAGCGTCGCCTTCCATTCCTTCAACATCGCCTGGCGGCGGCGCGGATAGCGAATGTCGGTAGCAGCGAGGTGAGACATGCGGTCGGCGCGGAAATGCCGGAAATCTTGACGCATCTCGCACCACGCCACCATCACCCGCACCTTGTCGAAGAAGCCGAGCGCGAACGGCCAGACCATACGCTCCGAGGCGGCGCCGCCGGCATCGCGATAGAGGAAGCCGAGCTTGCGCTCGTGGCGGATTGCCTGCCGCACGACCCCGAGGTCGATCGCCTCGACGGTTGTGGAACTCGGTCCTACGAGCAGCGTCGTGGCGTCGAGGTCCTCGCGCAGATCGTCCGGCAGCACCGCTGCAATCTTCGACAGCGCGTCCGTCGCGGCCGCCGCCAGCCGCTTGTCCGGCTGCTTTGCCACCCAGCGCGAGCCGAGCACGATCGCCTCGATCTCCTCGTCGGTGAACATCAGCGGCGGCAGCATGAAGCCGGGCTTCAGCACATAGCCCAGCCCCGTCTCGCCCTCGATCGGCGCGCCCTGCCCCTGCAGCGTCGCGATGTCGCGATAAAGCGTGCGGATCGACACACCCATCTCGCCGGCAAGCGTGTGGCCGCTCACCGGCCGGCGGTGGCGGCGCAGGATCTGGATGAGATCGAGCAGGCGTTCGGAGCGGGACATGACTTGAGATTTGCCCGTTTCTTCTGCTCGGTCCATCGCATCGCGACGGGACAGCGCCGGACCATCTGGTTGCGAAGGCTAAAGGCCTATGCCAAAAGCGGCCTGCCGTTCCGGAGATTGTTCTTGAAGTCATTTCGCGACCGAAACCGCGACAACCGCCCGCGCCAGCCGGCGAAACCCGGTCCCAGCCAGTCGCGCCTGCGCGAGACGGCTTCGGCGGCGGGGTCAGAGCCGCACCATCGCCAGGAGGCAAAACCAGCGCAGCGCCCGCTCGTCCGCCGCGAAGGCCCGTTGCCCGCCGAGCGTCTGCCGCTGATCCTCGAAGTCGCTCCCAACGCCGACTATGCGCTGCTGGACAGCGGCGGTGGCGAGAAGCTGGAGCAGTACGGCCCCTACCGCATCGTGCGCCCAGAGGGCCAGGCGATCTGGCAGCGCGCGCTTCCAGCCAAGGAATGGGAGCGCGCCGACGCCGTGTTCACCGGCGACACCGACGAGGAAGGCATCGGCCGCTGGCGTTTTCCAAAGGCGCCGCTCGGCGAGACCTGGCCGATGAAGCATGACGGCATCGACTATCTCGGCCGCTTCACCTCGTTCCGCCATGTCGGCGTCTTTCCCGAGCAGGCCTCGCATTGGGACCATATGGCCGGGCTGATCGCCGCGGCGAAGCGCCCGGTCAAGGTGCTCAACCTCTTCGGCTATACCGGCCTTGCCTCGCTGGTGGCGGCCCGCGCCGGCGCCGAGGTCACGCATGTCGACGCCTCGAAGAAGGCGATCGGCTGGGCGCGCGAGAACCAGGAAATGGCCGGGCTTTCCGACAAGCCGATCCGCTGGATCGTCGAGGACGCGGTGAAGTTCGCCGAGCGCGAGGAACGCCGCGGCAGCCGCTACGACATCGTGCTGTTCGACCCGCCTGCCTACGGCCGTGGCCCCAAGGGCGAGGTCTGGCAATTGTTCGAGGACCTGCCCGGTCTAACCGACCTCTGCCGCTCGATCCTGACGCCGAGGCCGATTGCCGTCGTTCTCACCGCCTATTCGATCCGCGCCTCCTTCTTCGCCATCCACGCCCTGATGCGCGATACCTTCGCCGGCATGGGCGGCACGGTCGAATCCGGCGAGCTGATCATCCGCGAGAAATCCGCCGGCCGCGCGCTCTCGACCTCGCTGTTCTCGCGCTGGGTGGCTTGAATGGTCCCGCATGATGGAGCCCGGCCCGTCGGCCAGGTCAAGGAAGTCACCAGCCTCGCCAATCCGCTGGTCAAGGACATCAAGGCGCTGGCCCTCAAGAAATTCCGCGACCAGCAGAACGCCTTCATGGCCGAAGGCCTGAAGCTGGTCATCGACGCGCTCGACCTCGGCTGGTCGATCAGGACGCTGGTCTTCGCCAAGGCAGGGCGCGGCAATGCGGCCATAGAAAAGGTCGCGGCGCGCACGGTCGCCGCCGGCGGCACCGTGCTCGAAGTCTCGGAGAAGGTGCTCGCGGCAATCACCCGCCGCGAAAACCCGCAAATGGTTGTCGGCGTCTTCGCGCAGCAGAGCCTGCCGCTGAGAGACATCCGCGCCACGGACGGCGATGTCTGGGTCGCGCTCGATCGCGTGCGCGACCCCGGCAATCTCGGCACCGTCATCCGCACCGTCGATGCCGTCGGCGCCAGGGGCGTCATCCTGGTCGGCGACACCACCGATCCGTTTTCACTGGAGACGGTGCGCGCCACCATGGGCTCGATCTTCGCCGTACCCGTCGCCAAGGCGACGGAGCAGGCCTTCCTCGCCTGGCGGCGCGACTTTCCGGGGCTCGTCGCCGGAACGCATCTGAAGGGCGCTGTCGACTACCGCTCGGTCGACTTCTCGCGGGGGCCAGTGCTGCTCCTGATGGGCAACGAGCAGCAGGGCTTGCCCGACAGCCTCGCCGAGAGCTGCGACCGGCTGCTCAGGATCCCGCAGGCCGGCCGCGCCGATTCCCTCAATCTGGCGGTCGCCACCGGCGTCATGCTGTTCGAGATCCGACGCGGCGCATTGAAGCTCGACCCCGCCACCGACACGCGATGAGGGCTGAGAAATCGTGAAATCCTGGTCTCCCTATGCCGTGCTGGCCGTTATCGCCATTGGCCTCGATCAGTGGATCAAGCAGTTGGTCGAGAATGGTCTCGCCTTCCAGGACAAGGTCGATCTCCTGCCGTTCCTGGCGCTGTTCCGCACCTACAACACCGGCATCGCCTTCTCGATGTTCTCCTCCTTCGGCGACACCGGCCTGGTGGTCATCGCCGCGCTCGTCGTCGCCTTCGTCCTCTATCTCGCCGCGCGTACGCCTGCCGGCCATATCGTTGCCCGTGTCGGCTTTGCCCTGATCGTCGGCGGCGCGCTTGGCAATCTGATCGACCGCGCCATATACGGCCACGTCATCGATTACGTTCTGTTCCATACGCCGGTCTGGTCCTTCGCGGTGTTCAACCTCGCCGACGCCTTCATTTCCGTGGGCGCAGCGCTAGTTGTCTTCGACGAGCTGATCGGCTGGCGCCGCGATGCCAAGCCCCAGGATCCAGGCAATTGACCCCACGCGGCCGCCGCCGCAAATTCGTTCCAGGAGCAATTCCAGGAAAAGTGCGCTGCGGTTTTCCGCCGAACCGAGGAGACAAAAGTGCCCGATACCTTCAAAGCCATCCTCGTTTCGCGCGACGCCGAGAAGAAGCAGTCGGTCGAAATCGTCGATCTCACCGAAGCCGATCTGATGGAAGGCGATGTCACCGTCGCCGTCGAGGCGACGACGGTGAACTACAAGGATGGGCTCGCCATTACCGGCAAGGCCCCAGTCGTGCGCCGCTGGCCGCTGGTGCCGGGCATCGATTTCGCCGGCACCGTCATCTCCTCGTCCCATGCGGAATGGCGCAAGGGTGACAAGGTGATCCTCAACGGCTGGGGTGTCGGCGAGACGCATTACGGCGCCTATGCCGGGCGTACCCGGGTCAAGGGCGACTGGCTGGTGCCATTGCCCGAAGGCATGAGCCCGCATGATGCGATGGCCGTCGGCACCGCAGGCTATACGGCAATGCTCGCCGTCATGGCGCTGGAGCGGCACGGCATCTTGCCGGATCGCGGACCGGTGGTGGTGACGGGCGCGGCCGGCGGCGTCGGCTCGGTCGCCATCTCGATCCTCTCCACCCTCGGCTACCACGTCATCGCTTCCACCGGGCGCAACGCCGAAAGCCCCTATCTGATCGACCTCGGCGCGGCGGAAGTGATCGCGCGCGACGAGCTCAACCAGACGGCCAAGCCGCTCGCCAAGGAACGCTGGGCCGGCGGCATCGACTCGGTCGGCAGCCATACGCTCGCCAATGTGCTGTCGATGACCTCCTATGGCGGCGCGATCGCGGCTTGCGGCCTGGCCGGCGGCATGGACCTGCCGACCAGCGTCGCCCCCTTCATCCTGCGCGGCGTCTCGCTGCTCGGCATCGATTCCGTCATGGCGCCGAAACCGGTTCGCCTCGAGGCATGGCGCCGCATCGGCACCGATCTCGACTTGAAGAAGCTGTCGACACTGTCGCGCTCGATCGGCTTCGACGGCATCATCGGCGCCGCGCGCGACATCATCGACGGCAAGATCAGAGGCCGCGTGGTGGTCGATATGTAGCGCAATTCCAGGAAAAGCGTCGGGCGGGTTTCCGTCCGGCATTGCACTGAACAGGTCAAAGCCGCCGGAATCCGGGCCAAAACCTAAAATTCGAACGATCCGCCGTAATCTTCCATAATTTCTGTCTGGCAAGGTTTCCCGCATGTTCGCGGACTCCGAAATCAGGCAGGACAGCAAGGCCCCCGGCGACGACGGGCCGTACCTGGGCGCGCCGAAGCGGCAGGTGCTTGCCGCGCCGCCGCTCGTCCCGGCATTGGAAGCGGACAGCCATGAAGGCCTGCCGTTCCTTATCGTCGTCGCCATCGCAGTGCTCGCCGGCCTGGCCCACCTCACCGGTGCGCCGACCTTCATCACTTTCGGTCTTCTGGCGACAAGTCTCGGCGGCCTCGCCATGCATCTGCGCAACCGGCGCGCAGAGCGTCGCACCGCGGCGCTCCTCGACGAGACCGCCGCCCGCAGCCGCGCCGAGATCGAGACACTCGCCGACCGCATGTGGGAGATGCAGGAGAGCGAGGAGCGTTTTCGCGGCCTGATCGATGCGCTCGGCGATCTCGTCGTCCATCGTGACCGCGACGGCTACATCGTCTACGCCAACAAGGTGTTCGCCTCGCTTGTCGACGTCGACCCGCGCGACCTCGCCGGCAAGACGCTTTCCGAGCTCGGCATAGATGTAGGCGTCGTGCCCGACGCCGCCTTCGCGGATCACGAATGCCTGAGCTCCACCGATGTCGCCATCCGCACGCCGAACGGGCCGCGCTGGTACTCCTGGATCGAGCTCTCGGTGCGCGACAAGGATACGGGCGCAGTGTCGCACCGGGCGATCGCCCGCGACATCACTGCCCGCAAGCGTGCTGAATCCTCGCTGATCACCGCCCGCGAGCGGGCCGAATATGCCAGCCAGGCCAAGTCCCGCTTCCTCGCCACCGTCAGCCACGAGATCCGCACGCCGATGAACGGCATCATGGGCATGGCGAAGCTGCTTGCCGATACCGACCTTTCGCCGGAGCAGCGCACTTATGTCGGGGCCGTCTCCACGTCGGCAAGCGCGCTGCTTGCGCTGATCGAGGACCTGCTCGACTATTCGAAGATCGAGGCCGGCCGCTTCGATCCCGAGCCGCAGCCGACATCGCTGCGCGAGATCGCCGACAACATCATCGAGCTCCTGGCGGCGAAGGCCTTCTCCAAGAACATCGGCCTCGGCTGCCATGTCGAGCCGGATGTGCCGCAGATGATCACCGCCGACCCCGGCCGCGTGCGCCAGGTACTGCTCAACCTCATCGGCAATGCCGTCAAGTTCACCGATGCCGGCGGCGTGCTGCTCACCGTCGCGCGCGCCCGCACCGAAAGCACCGACCGCATCTGCTTCACCGTCGCCGACACCGGTCCGGGGCTGCGCGAAGCGGACATGGAGCGCATCTTCGAAGAGTTCGAGCAATCCGACGGCACCTCGACCAGGGTGCATGGCGGCGCGGGTCTCGGCCTTGCCATCTCCAAGCGCCTGGTCATCGCCATGGGCGGCACGATCTCGGTTTCGAGCCGACTCGGCGAAGGCTCCGAATTCGTCTTCGACATCCCGGCAACCGCCGCGACCGAACCGCCGCCGCATCGCCAGAACATCCTCTCGGACCAGCGCGCGGTGATCGTGTCGAAGAACGCGGTCGAGGCAGATGCCATCGCCCGCGCCATCCGTGCTCATGGCGGCGCCGTCGAGATCGCCGCGACGCCGGACCAGGCGGCTCTGTTTGCCGCCGGGTGCAACGTGCTTCTGGTCGATGCCGCGCTCGAAAACAGCGACGGCCGCCTGCTCAAGCGCCTGCGCCAGAGCGGCTTTGCCGACTGTCAGGCCATCACGCTGATTGCGCCCACCGACCGCGGCATGCTTGGCGAGTTCCGCGCCGGCGGCTACGCCACGTTCCTTGCCCGGCCCGTGCGCGGCGAAACGCTGCTGCGCGTGCTGTTGACCAGCCATGTGCCGGCACCCGCCGAGCCGCAGCCGGAACCGCGCGGCGCCGCGTCCGTTCGCCGCCGCGACCAGGGCCTGTCCGTGCTGATTGCCGAGGACAACGACATCAACGCCATGCTTGCCCGCGCCACGCTTCTCAAGGCCGGGCATCGCGTCAAGATCGTCGGCAACGGCAAGGCCGCGGTCGAGGCCGTCACCGAAGCCGGCCTCAAGCACCGCTTCGACGTGGTTCTGATGGATTTGCACATGCCGGTGATGGACGGGCTGGACGCGATTGCGGCCATCCGCCGCTACGAGGAGGCGCTAGCCGTGCCGCCGATGCCAATTATGGTCCTTTCGGCCGACAGCCAGGAAAAGACCCGCCACAGTGTGCTCGCTCACGGCGCCAGCGGCTTCGTCACCAAGCCTCTCGACCCCGATGCGCTCGTCCAGGCCGTCGAGGCCCAGGTTGCGGCGTAACGAATTTTTTAGGCTTCTCGAACGCCTTGGATTGCCTGGCTTCCGCGGCCATAAGATAGCCGGTTGAGGGTATTGCCCAGCCGACGAAGTATTGCCGGCCCCGCCGTATCACGGTACTGTCACAATCCTGTTGCACCTACACCTTATCCCCGTGCCAAGAGGGATGGCTCGAAGGAGAATCACTCGTGCATACAGTCATGCCGGAATGCGATACTCGGTCGAACGCCAGCGCCCTGCTCGCCGCGCGTACCGCCGATGCTGTCGCAAACGGCGCAACGCTGGGCCGTATAGGCAACCTTGAAGTGCGGCTCGCCCGCAACGAGGCCGAGATCGCCGCCGCCCAGGAAGTGCGCTACCGGGTATTCTATGACGAGCTTGGCGCGAGGAAGCATCTGTTCCAGGCGCAGGACCGGCGCGATGCCGACCGTTTTGACCCGCTCTGCGATCATCTCCTGGTTTTCGACACGTCGCTTCCGGGCCCCGAGCACCGCCGCATCGTCGGCACCTACCGTCTGCTGCGGCAGGAGATCGCCACGGCCGCCGGCGGCTTCTATTCCGAGGGCGAGTTCGAGCTGACCAAGCTGGTCGCGCGCCATCCGGGCCAGCGCTTCCTCGAGCTCGGCCGCTCCTGCGTGCTGCCGGAATACCGCTCGAAGCGCACCATCGAGGCGCTCTGGCAGGGCATCTGGGCCTATATCAACCATTACGGCATCGGCGTGATGACCGGCTGCGCGTCCTTCCACGGCACCGTGCCGGCGGCGCATGCCGAGGCGCTCACCTATCTCGCCCATCACTGCCGCACCGACCAGGCATGGGATGTGAGGGCGGTGGCCGGCCGCTACTGCTCGATGGATCTGATGCCGATCGAGGCGGTCAATGCCAAGGCGGCGATCGCCGCCATGCCGCCGCTGGTCAAAGGCTACCTGCGCGTCGGCGCCCGCATCGGCGACGGCTGCGTCATCGACCACGAGTTCTCGACGGTCGACGTTTTCGTCGTCATGCCCGTCAAGGAAATCGGCGCCCGCTACGTCAACTACTATGGCGGTGAAGGCCAGCGCTTCGCGGCGTGAGTAGTGAGTAGTGAGTAGTGAGTAGTGGTGGACACCACGACTCGCGCTTTTGTCACTACTGACTACTCACTAACCCCCACTCCCTCACGGAATATCCTCCGGCCTCCGGCCGGGCCGGCTCTTGTAGGCCGGGAACGACCAGCCGAACTTCAGTGCCCCGCCGCGCACCACGAAGGCGGCCGCGAAGCCGAGCAGGCTGGATGGAAGGGCCGGCAGGCCGGCAAGATCGCCAAGCGTGAAGAGCGCCGCACCGGCAAGCGCCGCCGTGACATAGATTTCGGGTCTGAGCAGCACGGAAGGCTCGCCGGCGAGCAGATCGCGCAATATGCCGCCGGAGGTGGCGGTGAGCACCCCGGTGATCACGGACACAACGGGCGAGCCGGTGATCGCCAGGCCCTTTGCGGCCCCCATCACCGCGAAGGCGGCAAGCCCGATCGCGTCGAGCCAGAGCAGCAGCTTGTAGCGGGATTCGACGCGATGAGCGCTGAAGAAGACCAGCACCGCCACCACGGCGCAGATCAGCACATAGCCGCTATTGGCGACCCAAAACACCGGCAGGTTGAGGATCACGTCGCGCAACGTTCCGCCGCCGATGCCGGTGACGCTTGCCAAGAACAGGAAGCCGATGATGTCGAGCTCTTTGCGCGACGCCGCCAGCGCGCCCGTCGCCGCGAAGACCGCGACGCCGGCATAATCGAGCAGCTCGATGGGATTTAAGGGCATAGGCAGTAGGGGGTAGGCAGCAGGGAAACAAGGGCGCATCAATAACACGAAGCCGCGCGATTGATACGGGCCCCTTATTCCCTACTGCCCACTGCCTATGCCCTATTCAAGCATCCTTCTCGGCCTGCTCGTTCACCGGACCCGGCTCGACCTTCGCTTCGGCGGCGGCCTTCGGGCCGCCCTTGGAGACGCCGACCATAGCAGGCCTCAGCACTCGCTCGCCGATCGAATAGCCGGGCTGCACCACCTGGACGACGGTGCCGGCCGGGACGTCGGCGTTGGGCACCTCGAACATCGCCTGGTGGAAGTTCGGGTCGAACTTCTCGCCTTCAGGCGCGAGCTTCTTCACGCCGTGCCGTTCGAGCGCCGACAGCATGGCGCGCTCGGTGAGGTCGACGCCCTCGATCAGCGCTTTGAAGCCGGCATCGCCGGAGGCCTTGGCCTCGGCCGGAATGGCGTCCAGCGCGCGGCGCAGATTGTCCGACACCGACAGCATGTCGCGTGCGAAATTGGCCACCGCGTAGGTGCGCGCGTCATGCACGTCGCGCGCGGTGCGGCGCCGCAAATTCTCCATTTCGGCAGCTATGCGAAGCGCGCGGTCCTTCAGTTCCTCGTTTTCCTTCAGCAGCCGCACCAGCGCTTCATAGTCGCCGTCGACGCCCCCTTCCGCACGTTCGCCGGAAGCCTTGGCGCTGGAAGCCTGCTCGGCTTCGATTTCCTCGGGCGCGCGTTCGTCTTTTGCCTGGTCGCTCATCGCCATTTCCCGTCATTCGGATTGGTTCGGATTTGCGCCCGATATCGAGGTTTGAAGGCCAAAAATCAAGGGGTAAGCGCCGGCGGCGGCAACCCTGGATCACTTCAGATTAATTCAAATTTTACCCTACTGGACGGCTTTGCTTGCCTCCGCGGGCCGATGCGGGAACCATTGTCCGGCTGCAGGAGTTTCGAAGCCGACACAGGATTTTGGGACCATGAACGGCACTAATGGCGAGAGGCGTGCCAAACTCGCCAACGATATCAGGCGACAAGTTGGCACGGAAGCGACGAAGCGCTTTCTGCGCACGCTTCCGGCATTTCGCTTGGAAAGAGAGGTGCCAAAGCGGCTGACGGACCTGCTCGACCGCTTGGAAGCGGCCGAGGCAGGCAAGGCGGGCAGCGGGCGGCGCTGATAGCTGATAGCTGATAGAAGCATGCCGCCTTCTATAAAGCTCTGCTGCGAAAAGCAGAAAAAGAGCTAGGCTGCCTTCCGCTCGTCGCGCATCAGCGCTTCGCCATGGCGTATCTCGGTACCGAGCACCTTCAGGCATTCCCGCATGAAAGCGGCAAGGCCGGGCCATCCCTTGGCCGAGACCAGATTGCCGTCGACATGCGCGCCGGTCGGCGGAACGTCGATATAGGTGCCGCCGGCGAGCGTCACTTCGGGCTCGCAATATTGCAGCGCCGCCACTTGCCTGCCGCGCACCACGCCATCGACCGCGATCAGGATCTGCACGCCGTGGCAGATGGTGAAGATCGGCTTGCCCGTCTCGTGGAAATGCCTGACCAGCGCCTGCACGCGCTTGTCGATGCGGATATATTCCGGCCCGCGCCCGCCCGCCGCGTAGACCGCGTCGTAGTCCGCGGGATTCACCTCGGCGAAGGTCTTGTTGAGGATGTAGTCGTGGCCGAGCTTTTCGGTATAGGTCTGATGGCCCTCGAAATCGTGTAGCGAGGTCTTGAGCACGTCGCCGGCCTTCTTGTCCGGGCAGACGACATGGACGGTGTGGCCGACCGCATGCATGGCCTGCTCAAAGACGAAAATTTCGTATTCCTCGCTGAACTCGCCAACGAGCATCAATATCTTCTTGCCTGCCATGCCGGTTCCTCCCTTAGCTGGCTATTTATTTCGGGGTCCAAAATAATGACCTTATCCTAAGGGCAAGACGGCGGGAGGGGAAGTGCAAATCGCACAAGTGGTCTGACCAGATGGATTCGATCCCGGGAGCACGCCCGCAAGCAAGGCTCAGCCGGGGCAAAATCGAAGAGCCTGGTCCTACCAGGCGGTCAAGATCAGGCGGCCGCCCGGATCATGTCCGCGGCTTTCTCGGCGATCATGATCGTCGGCGCATTGGTGTTGCCGCCGATCAGGGTCGGCATCACCGAGGCATCGACCACACGCAGCCCCTCGAGCCCCCGAACCTTGAGCTTCGGATCGACCACAGCCATGTCGTCGACGCCCATCTTGCAGGTGCCGGCAGGGTGATAGATCGTGTCCGCGCGCGTCCTGATATGCGCCATCAACTCGGCATCGCTGGAAGCGCCGGCGGTGTAGATTTCCTTGTGGCGATACTTCGCCAATGCCGGCGCCTCCAGAATGGCGCGCATCATCCGCACCCCCTTGAGCAGGAGCTCGGCATCGCGCTCGTCCTCCAGGAACCGCGGATCGATGCGCGGCGCCGCCAGCGGATTCGCGCTGGAAAGCCCCACCTCGCCGCGCGAATGCGGCCTGAGCACGCACACATGGCAGGAAAAGCCGTAGCCCATATGCAGCTTGCGGGCGTGGTCGTCGACGATGGCGATACAGAAATGCAATTGCAGGTCGGGGCGCGCGACCGTCGGATCGGATTTGAGGAAGGCGCCGGCTTCGGCATAGGGCGTGGCGATCATGCCGGTGCCATCCTTGCGCCAGCGCAGCATATGCCCGATCACGCCGGGCATGCCGCGCAGGCCAATGCCCATCAAATCCGTCTCCCGCGACTTCCAGGCCAGGATGAAGTCGGGATGATCCTGCAGGTTCCTACCGACGCCCGGCAGCTCATGGACGAGCGGAATGCCGTTCGCGGCGAGCTCGACCGCCGGACCGATGCCGGACAAAAGAAGCAGTTGCGGCGAGCCGAAGGCTCCGCCGCACAGGATGACCTCGCGTCTGGCTTCCGCCACCGCTTCGTTCTTGCCGATGCGATATCGCACGCCCTTGGCGCGCTTGCCGTCGAGCACGATGCCCGTCGCATGTGCGCCGGTGACGACGGTGAGATTCGGCCGCCCGACCGCCGGATGCAAATAGGCGGCGGCCGCCGAGCAGCGCTCGCCGTTGCGGCGCCCGCCCCAGAACTGCGTGACCTGGTAGAGACCGGCCCCCTCCTGCTCCGGCCCGTTGAAGTCGTCGTTGCGCCTGATCTGGTTTTCGCCGCAAGCCTCGACAAAGGCCCTGGAGATCGGGCGCGGCTCCTGCTGCTCGGCGACCCGGAGCGGCCCGTCGCCGCCATGCAGCGCATCGGTACCGCGCTGGTTGCCCTCCGCGCGCCGAAAATAGGGCAGCACCTCGTTCCACGACCAGCCGTCGCAGCCGAGATCTGCCCATTCGTCATAGTCGCGGCGATGGCCCCGCGTATAAAGCATGGCGTTGATGGCGCTGCAGCCACCCAATGCCTTGCCGCGCGGCTGATAGCCCCTGCGGCCATTGAGACCTTCCTGCGGCACGGTCTGGAAGGCCCAATTGTTGATCTTCGGCCTGCCCGGCAACAGCGCGATGATGCCCGCCGGCGCGCGGATCAGCAAATCCTTGCCGTCGCCTCCCGCTTCGATCAGGCAGACCGTCTTTGAGGGATCCTCGGAAAGTCTGGCGGCAAGTGTGCAGCCGGCAGAGCCGCCGCCGGCGATGACATAGTCGTAGCGCATGGTCCCCTCCCCGGCGGATGTTTCCGTCCGTTCTCGGAGAGAAGACTTGCGCGAATGCCTTGTAAAGATGCCGCTGCGTCAGCCGGGGCGCTTGCGCCGCCAGGAATATCTCGGGCCCTTGGCCTCAGGCTCCACGGCCGGCTGGTAATAGACCGGCAGCCCACCGGTGCGGCCTTCTTCCAGCCGCTTGAGGAGCACCGGATTGGAGACCTCAAACTCGTCGAAGCCGAGCCTCAGCATATGCGGCAGCTGGTCGACCAGCACCTGGCCCGTGGCACGGACCGCGCCCTTGAAGTTATGCCGGGTGCGCAGCAGCTCGCCTTTGGAGAAGGAGCGCCCGTCGTTGAACGCCGGGAAGGCAAGCGCCACCAGCGACAGCTGGTCGAGCAGGCCGACGATCTTGTCGAGCTCGTCGCCTGGCAGCAACTGCACGCCGATGCGCTCCCTGGCCGACCTGCGGGTGTCGTCATCGAGCCCGAGGAAGGCCTGCAGCGGCAGGATGAAGCGGCCATTGCCGGCAAGCGCCTCGGCGCTCTCGGCGTGGGTCCAGTCATCCTCGCGAAAACCTTTCGGGGTCCAGAGGCGGGTTTCCGATTTGGTCGGGTCGGTCATCAAAATTCCTAATGCCCCTAAGGATGCAAGGATATGTCGCTATTCATGTCAGGCCGAGTCGAAAATGACGGCTTCCGAGAACCGGTCGGAGCGTACTTGAAGTACGTGAGCACCGCCCTACGCCGGCCGTAGCCCAAATTCAACTGCCACGCCACTCATCTGTGCTTCGGCCGGCGAAGGCCGGCCTACGCCGGCCGTAGCCTAATTCAACTGCCATGCTCCCATCTGTGCTTCGGCCGGCGAAGACCGGAAGCGCAGGAAGCCGCCATTTGCAGGCCGGCCTCACCTGAATAGAGGCGTATCCTCAAAGTGATGCGTCGGTCAGCGACTTTTCCAGCCCCGACAGGTGGATGCCGCACTCGGTCTTGGCATGCCCTGCCCAGCGGCCACTGCGCACATCCTCGCCGGGCTGTACGGGCTGCGTGCACGGGAAGCAGCCGATCGAGAGATAGCCATAGGCGACCAGCGGATTTTCGCGCAGCACATGCGCGCGCATGTAGTCGGCCTGGTCCGACGTCGTCCAGTGCGCCAGCGGATTGATGCGGATGCGCGAGCCGACCGCCTCGAACACCGGAAGTGCCGCGCGCGTCGAAGCCTGGAAGCGCTTGCGCCCCGTGAACCAGGCGCGGAACGGCTCGACGCCGCGCGCCAGCGGCTCGACCTTGCGAACATTGCAGCACGCGTCGGTGTCGGTCTCGTGCAGTCTGCCGGTCGGGTCGACGCGTTCGAGCGCCGCCTCGTCCGGCTTGATCACCCTGACATCGGTCAGCCCGAAATCGGCGACCAGCGCGTCGCGGTAGTCCAGCGTTTCCTCGAAATGCTTGCCGGTGTCGAGGAAGATCACCGGCAGCGAGCGGTCGATCTCGGCGATCATGTGCAAGAGCACCGCCGAATCCGCGCCGAAGGACGACACGGCGGCGATCTCGCCGCGGAAGAATTCGCGCAGCGACCGCTCGATGATCTCGATTGGCTTCAGATGGCCGAGCAGTGCGTCGAGCCCCGCCGCTTCCGCGGCAACGCCGGCCTCGACGCCGCCAACCCTGTCAAGCGGCCTTGGTTTCGCCAGCATAAAGCGCCTCCTTGAACGGCGCGGGACCGACACGGCGGTAGGCGTCGATAAAACGTTCATCGGGATTGAGCCGAAGGCCGAGATAGGTTTCGACGATCTGCTCGATGGCATCGGTGATTTCCTCCGAGGAGAAGCCGGGGCCGATGATCTCGCCCACCGACGTGTTCTCATCGGCCGAGCCGCCGAGCGTCACCTGGTAGAGCTCGGTGCCCTTCTTCTCCACGCCGAGGATGCCGATATGGCCGACATGGTGGTGGCCGCAGGCATTGATGCAGCCGGAGATCTTCAGCTTCAGCTCGCCGATCTCGCGCTGCCGCTCCAGCGAGGCGAAGCGGCGCGAGATTTCCTGCGCCACCGGAATGGAGCGCGCCGTGGCCAACGAGCAATAGTCGAGGCCCGGACAGGAGATGATATCGCTGATCAGGTTGGAATTGGCCGTCGCCAACCCGATCTCGACCAGCGCATCATAGACCGCCTTGAGGTCGGCGCGCGCCACATGCGGCAGGATAAGGTTCTGCTCGTGGCTGACGCGCAGCTCGTCGAAAGCGTATTTCTCGGCGATGTCGGCAACCGCCTCCATCTGGCTGTCGCTGGCGTCGCCGGGCACCTCGCCGATGCCCTTGAGTGAGATGGTCACCGCCGCATAGTCGGGGTGGCGATGCGTCACGACGTTCTGGTCGAGCCATTCCGAGAAGCTCCTGGAATCGAGCCGCGCCTGCTTGACCAGCGCATCACCCTCCGGCCGGTCCGGCAATGCCGGCGGCGCGAAATAGGCATTGATTGCCTGGATGTCGGCCTCCGGCAGCTTCAGCTCGGCGTCCTTGAGTTCCTGCCATTCGGCCTCGATCTGGCGCGTGATTTCCTCCACGCCGGTCTCGTGGACGAGGATCTTGATGCGCGCCTTGAACTTGTTGTCGCGGCGACCATAGAGGTTGTAAACGCGCAGGATCGCCGTGCAGTAGGACAACAGCTCGGCTTCCGGCAGGAAGTCGCGGATCTTCTTGGCGACCATCGGCGTACGGCCCTGGCCGCCGCCGACATAGACGGCAAAGCCGAGCTCGCCGGCGGCGTTCTTCTTCAGATGCAGTCCGATGTCGTGCGTCTGGATGGCGGCGCGGTCGCGCTCGGCGCCGGTCACCGCAATCTTGAACTTGCGCGGCAGGTACGAGAACTCCGGATGCACCGAAGACCACTGGCGCAGGATTTCCGCATAGGGGCGCGGATCGGCAACCTCGTCGGCGGCCGCACCCGCGAAATGGTCTGCGGTGACGTTGCGGATGCAGTTGCCGCTGGTCTGGATGGCATGCATCTCGACGCTCGCGAGATCGGCAAGGATCGCCGGGATGTCGGACAGCGCAGGCCAGTTGAACTGGATGTTCTGGCGCGTGGTGAAGTGGCCGTAGCCCTTGTCGTATTTGCGGGCGATGTGGCCAAGCATGCGCAATTGCCGGCTGTTCAGCGTGCCGTAGGGCACGGCGATGCGCAGCATATAGGCATGCAGCTGCAGATAGACGCCGTTCATCAGCCGGAGCGGCCGGAACTGGTCCTCGGTGATCTCGCCGGCAAGCCGGCGCTGCACCTGGTCGCTGAATTCTGCGACGCGGGCCTTTACGAAATCGTGGTCGAACTCGTCGTAACGGTACATGCTTCGTCTTCCGGGGCGCTTCGCCCTCTTGCTTGAACTATGCCGCCCGGGCCGGTGCCGGGCTCGCCTGCTTGCCGATATCGGTGCGGATGGTGGGACCCGCAGCGCGAATCTTCTCGCGTAGCCGCACTGCCTCGACCAACCCGTTCGCGACGGTGACGTCGATCAGGTTGACGTCGACCACCTCGTTGTTGGCAGCCGCCGCGGCGCCGATCGCCTCCAGCCGGTCCTCCGCCGCCTTGTCCTGGGCAAGGTCGGCATGGCCGATTGTTTCCGCCCAGCCGCCATCGGCATACCAGACGGCGATGCCGTCGGAGAGCCTGTTCGCGGTCAGAACCTTCATTGCTGAACTCCTTCGGCCGTAACGTTGGCCGCTTCTTCTTGTTTGTGTGCCGCGAGCGGCTCGGATCGTTCGAAATTGGCGCCGGCGACAGCGTCGCCGATGATCGTCATGACCGGCCCGGTCAGGTCGGCGCGCGCCTCCAGCGAGGGCAGGTCGGCCAGCGTGCCATGGAAACGACGTCGGTTGCCGAGGCTGGCATTCTCGACGACGGCGACCGCAGTGTCGGGCGACAACCCCGCTTCGATCAGCCGGCCGGCGACCTCGGCGGCAACCGAGCGGCCCATATAGACGGCGACAGTCGCACCCGTGATGGCAAGCTTTGCCCAGTCGGGCAGCGAGTTGCCCTTGAGGTCGTGCCCGGTGGTGAACACCATCGAGGACGAAACACCGCGCAGCGTCAGCGGCAATTCGAAGTCGGCTGCCGCGGCGAAGGCGGCGGTGACGCCCGGAACCACCTCATAGCCGACGCCGGCCTCGCGAAGTGCCGCCATCTCCTCACCCGCCCGGCCGAACACCAAAGGATCGCCGGACTTCAGCCGCACCACGCGCTTGCCGGCGCGGCCAAGCTCGATGAGCAGCGCGTTGATCTCATCCTGGCTCTTGGAATGGCAGCCCTTGCGCTTGCCGACAGGCAGGCGCTCGGCATCGCGGCGGCCCATGGCGACAATCCCTTCCGGCACCAGCGCGTCATAGACGATCGCGTCCGCCTCCATGAGCAGTCGGTGGGCGCGCAGCGTCAGAAGGTCTTCCGCGCCCGGACCAGCGCCGACCAGCGCGATGTGGCCCCCCGCCAGCGCTTTCGCGGCCAGAAGGTCGAGCGCGGCATCATGCGCCCGCGCGAACTCGCCGGCTTCGATAGCCTTGGCCGGAGCGCCGGCGAAGAAATCGCTCCAGAAGCGGCGGCGACGATTGCCCTTCGGCAGGCGCTCGGCAGCAGCGCGGAACGAAGCCGCTAGCGCCGCCAGCCGGCCGAGCGATGGCGACAGCATGCGGTCGATGCGCGCGCGCAGCATCTGCGCCAGCACGGGCCCGGCGCCCTCGGTGCCGATGGCGATGGCGACCGGCGCGCGGTTGACCAGCGCCGGGGTGAAGAAATCGCAGAGTTCCGGCCGGTCCACGACATTGGCCGGGATGCCCTGCCTGCGCGCATCCTCGGCGACGCGGCGGTCGAGCGCCTCGTCGCCGCTGGCGGCAAACACCATGGCCGCGCCTTCGAGATGCGCGGCATCATAGGCCGCATCGACATGGACGGCGCCGGCGGTCGCGATGAAATTCAGAAGCTCGGGATCGGCGTCGTCCGCGATGATGCGCAGCTTCGCGTTTGACTGCGCAAGCAGCCTGGCCTTGGCGAGCGCCCCCTCGCCGTTGCCGACGATAGCCACAGCTTCGCCGTCGACCCGCATGAAGACGGGGAAGGCATTGAGCTTGGCGTTGGCTTGCGACATGGCGATAGCAAATACGATAACAGTTCGGCAGTTTTATGCGGGCGCGGCAAAAACCAGAAGGCAAGCACTCGCGCATCCCTCGATGGCAGGCAATCGCTTTTTCGCAAGCGCAAAAAGCAAGAGAAAAAAATTCTATTCCGGAAATTAAGGTGACCAGACGCCTTGCCGGCAGCCGTTGATCTGGCATAATTTTTAGCGCCGCTCGGCCAGGGAGGCAAAACAGTTTTTTCTAATTTCTACCAAGTTAGTAGATTAAAGCTGTAGCCTTGTCGAGCGGCTGCTCGATGCGCCTTGCAGAAGTCGGTCGAGCAGTCATGTTTGGCTGGAACAATCGCGCTCGGCGGCACGTTTGGCTAACGATATTATCCCTGCCGACAGACCACATTTTTGAAGCTCGATCGGCAGGTCCAAAAGGAGGAGCCCCATGAGCATCACTCTGAAACGTGGCCTTTGGGTCATCGTGGCAGACGGCGAAAAGGCGCTTTTCCTTCGCAACCGGGGAGACGCCAGACATCCAGACCTGCAGGTTGTCCAGGAAATGGAGCAGGAGAACCCCGCCACCCGAGAGCAAGGCACGGACAAGCCGGGCAGATACAGTAATGAGGGGCCGCGCAGTGCCATAGAGGAAACCGACTGGCACCGTATCGGCAAGGAACGCTTCGCCGACAATATAGCCGGGCGACTCTACAAGCTCGCGCACCGGGGCGCCTTCGAGGAGGTCGTGCTGATCGCGCCGCCCCAGGTGCTGGGCGAGATGCGGCTGAAGCTGCACAAGGAGGTCTGCGCCAAGGTGAAGGCGCAGATACCGAAGACGTTGACCAACCATACCGTCTCCGAGATCGAGAAGCTGCTCCAGGCGGCCTGAGCCGGTTACCGAACGCATTGCGTTGAGCGGCGACTCTGCCGACTGCGATCTTCCTCGTCCGGCGCCGTCCTCGGCGCCGGTTCCGCGCGACAGTGGTTGCATCATCGCCTCGCCCTCCGTCATATTGCCAAAGGCGACAGCCCCGGCGGGCGCCCGTCCGACATCGAGATCTTCGAAAGGCGCTCCATAGACAATGCCGCATGACACGCCCCTTATCGCCACCATCGTCGCCGGTTTGGGGCTTGCTTTCGTGTTCGGAGCGTTGGCCAACCGTTTCCGCGTTCCGCCGCTCGTCGGCTATCTGGTGGCCGGCGTGCTGGTCGGACCGAACACGCCCGGCTTCGTCGCCGATGCAGGCCTCGCCAACGAGCTCGCCGAGATTGGCGTCATCCTGCTGATGTTCGGCGTCGGCCTGCATTTCTCGCTGAAGGACCTGTTGTCGGTTCGTGCGATTGCCGTGCCCGGCGCCGTCGTGCAGATCGGCTTTGCCTCCCTGCTGGGTGTCGGGCTTGCCTGGCTGCTCGGCTGGTCTTTGGGCGCCGGCCTCGTGTTTGGCCTGGCGCTTTCCGTCGCCTCGACGGTCGTGCTGCTGCGCGCCATGCAGGAGCGGCGGCTGATCGAGACCGAGCGCGGCCGCATCGCCGTCGGCTGGCTGATCGTCGAGGATCTGGCCATGGTGCTGGCGCTGGTGCTGCTGCCGGTGTTGGCCGGCGTGCTGGGCGGCCAGCCGCAGGCCGACAACCATTCGAGCCTGTTCTTCCTGCCTGCGAGCTACGGCATATGGGGTGTAGTCGGCGTGACCTTGGCCAAGGTCGCAGCCTTCGTCGTCGTCATGCTGGTCGTCGGCCGCAGGGTCATCCCCTGGATCCTGCACTATGTCGCCCATACCGGTTCGCGCGAGTTGTTCCGGCTCTCGGTGCTCGCCATCGCGCTCGGCGTCGCCTTCGGCGCGGCAAAGCTGTTCGGAGTCTCGCTGGCGCTCGGCGCCTTCTTCGCCGGCATGATCATGAGCGAATCCGAGCTCAGCCACCGCGCCGCCGAGGAATCGCTGCCGCTGCGCGATGCCTTTTCGGTGCTGTTCTTCGTCTCGGTCGGCATGCTGTTCGATCCGTTTAGTCTCGTCGGCAACGGCCTGCCGATCCTGGCCACGCTTGCCATCATCGTCATCGGCAAGTCGCTTGCCGCCTTCGTCATCGTCATCGCCTTCCGCTATCCGATCGCCACTGCGCTGATGATTTCGGCGAGCCTCGCCCAGATCGGCGAATTCTCCTTCATCCTGGCCGAGCTCGGCGTCGGGCTGAAGCTGCTGCCCGAGCAGGGCCGCGACCTGATCCTCGCCGGCGCGATCCTGTCGATCCTGCTCAATCCGTTGATGTTCCTCATCGCCGACCGAATGAAGCCGTGGCTGGGGAAGCGCGCCGGCAAGGCCGCCGCGCCCGAGGAAGCAAGGCCTATCGGCCCGGCGACGGAGCCGGGTCAGGTGGCTTCGGTAGCGGCGGCTCCGGAAAAGGAAGATGGCCCGCCGCCGCGGACCGCGCTCAGCGGCCACTCGATCCTGGTCGGCTATGGCCGCGTCGGCAGCCTCGTGGGTGCCGCGCTGAAAGAAGCCGCCCTGCCCTTCCTGGTCATCGAGGATGCCCAAAAGACGCTGTCGAAGCTCAAGGCGGGTGGCATCGAAACCGTCGCCGGCAACGCCGCCAACGCGGACGTCTTTTCGGCCGCCAATCCGGAAGGCGCGAAGCGGCTGATCCTCGCTATCCCGAACGCCTTCGAGGCCGGACAAATCGTGCTAAGGGCCCGCGCCGCCAATCCGGCGATCAATGTCATTGCACGTGCCCATTCCGATGCCGAGGTCGAGCACCTGAAAGGGCTCGGAGCCGACACCGTCATCATGGGCGAACGCGAGATCGCCCGCGGCATCGTCGAGGTGGTGACGGCCAAGGCCGGCGATCCGGCCGAACCCGCCTCGGCGGTCAAACCGCAGCTCGCCTGATGCGCGTCAGGCAACGAAGGCGGAGCCGCCGTTTCGCGCGATATCGCCGAGATATTTCGCCGGAGGCTTGCCTAGCGCCTTCTTGAACATAGTGATGAAAGCGGTGACGGATTCATAGCCGAGCTCGCCCGAAACCCGCTGCACGCTGGCGCCGGAAGACAGCTCCCTAAGCGCGACGATCAGGTGCAGTTGCTGGCGCCAGCGCCCAAAGCTCAAGCCCGTCTCCTTCACCACCAGGCGCGCGAGGCTGCTTTCGCTGAGCGCTACGCGGTCGGCCCATTGCGCCAGCGTGCTACGGTCGGCTGGGTTTTCCGACAGTGCGGTGGCGATCCGCCTCAAGCGCGGCTCGGATGAGATCGGCAAGTGCAATTGCTGCACCGGCATAAGCGGCAGTTCGGCGAGCAGGACCTTTCCCAGGAAAGCGCATCTCGCATCGTCCGGCGCGCAGTCCGACAGTTCGACGATCAGCTCGCGCAGCAGCGGCGAGATCGAAAGTGTGCAGCACCGATCCGGCAGGTCGGCGGTACCCGGCTCGATGTAGACGAAGAAAAGCCGGGCATTGGCGGTTGCGATATTGCTGTGCTCCATGCCGCCCGGAATCCACACACCGCAATGCGGCGGCACCATCCACAGGCCGCCGGGAACGCGGCAGGTGACGCCGCCTCCCAACGCGAAGACGAGTTGGCCCTTGCGATGCCAATGGTCGGGCACCTCCGCCCGGGTCTCGGTGACATCGACGCCCACGGCAATTGCCGGCGCATCGACTTCGTCGACATCGAAATCGGGCCAGGGCCAGCGAAGAGGCTGTCTCATGATTGACGGCTTTTAGCGATTAAATGCCATGATAGCTAAATTCTTCAATCGAAGAAGTCGATAGGCTCCGTTTGCGTGGCAGGCAACAGTTGATCCTGTTGACGCCGCGCACCCCATCGTCGGCATAGCCGTAATTTCGAGTGGGTCGGCTTGCCATGCCTTCCCGCAGAAAGCCGGCGTCCACAAGCCTAGCAAGAAGGTACTACCATGCTCGCCCTGGTCACGTCTGCCGACAGCGCCGCCGGCCTGAAGCTCGTCGAGTTCGAGGAACCTCAGCCCTTGGCCAACGAGGCGCTTGTCTCAGTCCACGCAACGTCGTTGAACCGCGGCGAGTTGCGTCTGCTCGCCATCCGTCCGAACGGCTTCGTGCCTGGCCAGGACATCGTTGGGGTTGTCGAACGGGCAGCAGCCGACGGCTCCGGGCCGGCAGCGGGCGCCCGCGTTGCGGCTTTGGTCGACCAGGCAGGCTGGGCCGAGCGCGTCGCCGTTCCGACCGATCGTCTCGCCGTCCTGCCGGACGGCATCGGCTTCGAGTCGGCAGCCACGCTTCCGGTGGCCGGAACGACGGCGCTGAGGACCTTGCGCCATGGCGGCGACCTGGCCGGCCAGCAGGTCCTGATCACCGGCGCAAGCGGTGCGGTCGGTCGTTTCCAGATCCAGATCGCCCGTCATCAGGACGGGTTCGTGACCGCAGTCGCCGCCTCCCGACACCATGAGGATCTCCGTGGGCTGGGAGCCAGGCAAGTCGTCGAGTCGATCGAGCTGGCTGAGGGGCCGTTCTCGTTGATCACCGAGTCAGTCGGCGGCCGAAGCCTGGCGCACGCAATCGAACGCGTCGCGCCTGGCGGGACCATCGTCATGTTCGGTTCAAGCAGCGGCGAGCTCACGCCCGTCGGGTTCCGTCAGTTCGTTCCGGGTCACGAGGGGGCGAGGCTTCAGACTTTCGCCTACTACACGTCCGGTTCAGGCATTGGCGCGGACATCGCCTGGCTGCTTGGCTTGGTCGCGGCCGGCCGGTTGGAGACCCGCGTGGCCTTGACCGTGCCGTGGACGGAAATCGCTCAAGCCCTGGACGCACTGCGCCGGCGCAGCATCAGCGGCAAGGCCGTTCTCACCATGACCGGATGAGCAGCCCCTCAGGCTGAAGTCAGCCGCTCAAACGTGCTGGCCGCCGTTGATGTGGATTTCCGAGCCGGTCACGTAAGAGGCCTGGCCGGAGCACAGGAAGAAAATGATGTCGGCCACTTCCGACGTGGCGCCGAGGCGCCTGAGCGGGATCGTCTCGACGATCTTGTCGGTACCGGGCGACAGAATCGCGGTGTCGATCTCACCCGGCGCGATCGCGTTGACGCGGATGCCGTGCGGGCCGAAGTCATGCGCCATCTCGCGCGTCAGCGAGCCGAGCGCGGCCTTGGACGTCGCATAAGCCGTGCCGGCGAACGGATGCACCCTGGTGCCGGCGATCGAGGTAATGTTGACGATCGAGCCCTTGGCCGCAGCGAGCTCCTTGAACAGGCCACGCGCCAGCATGATCGGCGCGAAGAAA
Organism: Mesorhizobium sp. ORS 3324; assembly: GCA_000824825.2. Classification (GTDB taxonomy): domain Bacteria; phylum Pseudomonadota; class Alphaproteobacteria; order Rhizobiales; family Rhizobiaceae; genus Mesorhizobium. The sequence goes on along the minus strand of LM655170.1, from coordinate 49,103 downwards.
TTGACCTGGAACACGTCGCGCCAGACATGCATCGGCGTGTCGATCGAGTTCATCCGGGCGCCGTCCTTGAGCTTGGGCGAGATGCCGGCATTGTTGACCAGCGCATGCAGCTGTCCGCCATGCGCCTCCAGCCGGTGACGGATTTCCGAGATCGCGATGCCGACATCCTCCTGGTCGGCGAGATCGACCTTGATGTGGTCTTCGGGTCCGGCCGGCCAGGGACAATCCTCGGCAAAAGCCTGGCGCGAGCAGGTGATGACGCGCCACCCCTCGCGCGAGAAGCGCTTCACCGTCGCATGGCCGATGCCGCGGCTGGCGCCGGTGAGCACGATGGTTTTTCTGGTGTCGGTCTCGGCCATGGCTTGATCTCCGGCCGGACATGTAGCCGAACGCGCCAGCCATGGCGAGAGGCGAAGTTGCCGCTCTCATGCATGTCGCCCAAAAGTGCGCAGCGGTTTTGGGAGAACGACATGCATCAAACAAAGGCTTAAAGCGCGTCGCCTGAATCCGTTTCGACGCGACGCGCTTTAGCCGCCGCTCAGGATATCGAGGATCGAAGTGCGGCGCTTTTTCGTCGGCCCGCCGACATCGCCGGGCGGCACCGGATGCCCGACCGACGCGGTGGTGCCGCCGTCGCTGGGCATGTCGAAGCCGTTGGCATCGACGGTCTGGGCCGGACGAGCCTGCCGTGCGGGCGCCTGGGCGACAGGCGCCGACTGGCCCACCGGCGCTGGCGGCGCCGGCGGCGGCTGCGAGGCATCGGTCGACGGGATCTCGTCCGGCACGATCGTATCGGGCGGCGTCGACTTCCATGTGCCGGGCAGCGGCCTGACCGGCACGCCCTCATGCGCCGCGACCATGAATTCGTGCCAGGCCTGCGCCGGCAAGGCGCCGCCGGTCACTTTCTTCATCGGGCTGCCGTCGTCATTGCCGAACCACACACCCGTGGTGAGGTTGGCGGTGTAGCCGACGAACCAGGCGTCGCGCGAATTCTGGCTGGTGCCGGTCTTGCCGGCCGAGGGCCAGTTGAAGGCTGCCTTCTTGGCGGTGCCGACCTCGACCGTGCCCGTCATCATCGAATTCATCATGCCGACGATGTCGGCCTTGATGACGCGCGGCGCGCCGCCACCATTGTTCTCGTAGAGCACCTTGCCGCCGGCCGTGGTGATGCGCCGTATGAAATGGATGTCGGGCTTGTAGCCGCCATTGGCGAAAGGCACGTAGGCTGCAGTCAGTTCCAGCGGCGTCACTTCCGATGTGCCGAGCGCGATCGAGGTGTTCGATTGCAGGTCGGACTGGATGCCCATGCGATGCGCCGCCTCGACCACCGCATCGGGCCCGACTTCCATGGTGAGCTGCGCCGCCACCGAGTTCAGCGACTTGGCCAGCGCGGTGGCCAGCGTCACCTTGCCATAATATTTGCCGCCGTAATTGTCGGGTGTCCATTTGCCGATCTTGATCGGCGCGTCGTTGCGCACGCTGTCCGGTGTGCGGCCGGCTTCCAGCGCCGCCATGTAGACGAACGGCTTGAAGGCCGAGCCCGGCTGGCGCCGCGCTTCCGAGGCGCGGTCGAACTGGCTGGTCGAATAGTCGTAGCCGCCGACCATGGCGCGCACGGCGCCGGAATCGTCGATCGACACCAGCGCCCCTTGCGTGACGTTGAGCTTCTTGCCGCTCTCGTCGATCAGCCGGCGTATCGACTGCTCGGCCAGCTTCTGCAGGGTCAAGTCGACAGTCGTGTCGATGACGATGTCGCCGCGCACATCGCCAATCAGGTCCGGAAGCTCTTCCATGACCGTGTCGGCGACATAGTTCTCCGAGCCGGTCCAATAGGACGGCGCGCGCGTCGCGGGCGCGCTCAGCGCCACCTTGTATTCCTTGTCGCTGATCTTGCCTTGCTCGCGCATGGCGGCGAGCACGAGCTGCGCGCGCTCTTCCGCTGCTTTGGGATCGCGCGCCGGCGAAAGCCGCGACGGTGCCTTCACCAGGCCGGCGAGAAGCGCAGCCTCCGAGAGCGTGACATCGCGCGCGCTCTTGCCGAAATAGCGCCGCGAGGCCGCTTCCACGCCATAGGCGCCGGAGCCGAAATAGACCCGGTTGAGGTACATTTCGAGGATCTGGTCCTTGCTGTGCTTGTGCTCCAGCCACAGCGCGAGCAGCACTTCCTGCACCTTGCGCTCCAGCGTGCGGTCCGGCGTCAGGAACAGGTTCTTGGCCAGCTGCTGCGTCAGCGTCGAGCCACCTTGTGAAAGGTGCCGGCCGAGCAGATTGGTGGCCATGGCGCGCGTCAGCCCGATCGGGTCGATGCCGAAATGCGAATAGAAGCGGCGGTCCTCGATGGCGACGACGGCCTCGGGGATATAGGGCGACATTTCGTGCAGGCCGACGGCCTCGCCGCCCGACATGCCGCGATTGGCGATCAGCCCGCCATCGACTGAAACGATCTTGATGTTGGGCGCGCGGTCCGGGATCGACCATGTGGTGGCCGCCGGCATCTTGGCGCCGTAGTAGACAACGACGCCGGCCGCCGCGATGCCGCCCCAGATGCAGAACACGAAGCACCAGTAAAGCAGACGGCCGAAGATGGAAAACAGCCCGTGCCGGCTGCGGTCGCGGCCCCGACCGCGCGATTTGGCCTTTGCAGATTTGCGCTTTGCGGCGGATTTGCGGTTTGGCACGACGCGATCCTCCTCGCTGACCGAAAAGCCGTCGGAGGATTTCGCGCGCGGCGTCCCCTCGAAGCTCGGTTCGATGCGACTGTCTCTGCGGTTCGCCATGCGCTGTGCTTGTCTGCCCCCGGTGCCGATGGCGCTTGGGTTGCAGACTAGATGCGGCGGTTTAAAGGCGCGTTAAATTGATGGCCGCCCAGCCATTTGAAATTCCTTGCGAATTTCTTAATCCGTTACCGCGCGTTACCGCTGCCGTTACCGCTCTGTTCACGGCGCTTAAGCCGCGCCTCGGCAAAGCGGTCGGCGGCTTCCAACACGGCGCGATCATACTTCTCTGTCGTCTTGGTCCCGGTGTGTCCGGCGACCTTGCTGGTATCGTCCAGCCTGGCGCCCGACGCCCTGCCCTCCGTGATACCGGACGCGCGCAGATCGCGAGCCCACAAGGTCGCCGGCAGGCCCGCCGCTTTGCGGTCCACCGTCCAGCGCTGCGCGAAGATCGAAGCCCGCCATGGCAGGCCGTTTTCTTCCGAAACGATCATTGGGCCAGTGCGCTGCTCAACCGGCCAGTGCTTCAACTCTTCCATCACCATCGGCGCTTTCTGCAGCGAATAGGAAATACTCGCTCCGGAGCTGTCGGCGGTCTTGGACGGCGTGTAGTGAAGCACCATGTCCGCGTCGATGTCTTCCCATCGCAGGCCGAACCATTTCAGATCTCGATCGGCATCAAGGATTTCTGAAATACCACCCATGTCCATCGGCCACCATTGCCCAATTACATCCCAAAGCCGCAAAACCGTCTCGAAGCACAGGGCGTAGGCAAGCGCCGATGATGGCCGGCCGTTCCGGTGGGCTGCGGCACGTGCAGCGATGATCTGTTGTGCCGACGCGGACTGGTTGCGCGGTTTCGGGTGCGGCAACGTCTTGGCGGTCGCGCGCATGACGGCTGCCAGCGTTGAACAGCCTTCTAGTCTCATCATGATCCCGAAGCTCACCGCGGCAAACAGCACTGCGCGCGCCGTGGTGGCGGCGGCGAGGTATCGGCCATTCTCCGACCACACGTCGTGCCAGTCCATGAGATCGACGCCAGTAGTTTGATCGATACGGACGCTGCCGATGTGGCCCTTCAGGTTCTTCAGATAGTGATTGTAAGGCCGGAGCGATCCAGGTCGTAGCTTCCGATAGGTGCTTCGCGGGTGTGTCTCATAGATCATCAGCAGCGACTTGATCGAGCCATCGAACTTCAGCGGATCGGCACGGTAGCCGGTACGCCAGAGAAGCATTTCCGCTTGCAGGGAATCGCACTTCGCCTTCAGCATTTCGGGCTGATCGGCGAGATAATACAGGTTCACCGTTTTCGGGATATAGCCGTTCTTCACATCAGCTTCGTCGGCAATCCAAAACGGCGTCCTGCCGTTGGCGCGCTTAATCCACTTCAGCCCTGGTGCCTTGGTCTGCTCTTCGTCTTCCATTGACTTGCGTCCGCTCTGCCTGGCGCCGCTGCCGGCGACTGGGCGGTGCCAAAATAACCTTCGTAGAAATGGCGTACGAGAGCAACAGGCCGACCGCCATGGAAATCGTCAACCGCCGGGAAGCCCGGCTTGCAAGATAGGGTCGGCAGTCGCTCGCGCATCCACCTTTCCGCATTCTCGCGACCGACAATCGCCTGGGCGATCTGCTGATCGGTAGCGAACAAGGGCAAATCGTCGAGCCGCAGTGGTGTTTCGGCGACCGTTCTCGGACGCATCAATAACTGAGTTTTTTTCATCGCTCATGCCCAGATTGCGACGTGCGATTGCAACGTCAGGGCAAGCATCGTCGAAATTGCTGGAATAGCGCATGGCCGTTGTGTACGCTCCTGTATCCCTTTCTGCTCTGATTTATTCCCCAGCTGAAATGTAGTCCCCGATTTCGCGCCGTGAGACTTATCAGAAGATTCGAGTCAGCTCCATGGAGCTAACTTTTCGTCGTCCGCTCGCTGATCCGACCAATATCTTCCAAGGCTGAGCGGATTTGCGGCCAGGGAAGTTCATCATCATCCTTTGACGGCTGCCCTTCCCTGAGTATGGCATCGAGCTTAGCTACCACTCCGGCAAGGGAACTTTGCTGGCGTTTCTGACAACGCCTTAAGCAACGGCTCCGCGCGATCGGCCGCCTCACTTTCAGCGCGCAACGCGGCAGAATAGCCAATTGCACGATCGAAGGCATCCCATCGCCTTTGATGAGCTAGCAGCTCGGCCTCGACCTTCGCGCCAATTGCTGGATCGACAGAACCTTCGCAAAGCATATCGCGAAGCGAATCCAGTGAATTCAGCGTGACGGTACTACCATCGGCAAGCTCGATCATCACATTCTTCGAATGGTGTCTTTCGAAAACGCTGTCGGCAACAGCTTTTGGCTTCGATCCCGCCATTGCAATTGCCGTTCGCGCAAGTAGGCTCCTGCGGGTGACGGGATGCAGAGTCGTGCTATTGTCGGAATCAGCCATGATCCGAGCTCCCTGAAGCTTAGACGTGGTCAGGCTAGGCGAGGTGCACTAACACCGCGTCTAGCCGAACCCCGGACCAAAGAGGGGCCAAGGGTATCTTTGATACCTTTGGATCATAGAGGAATGATCTAAAGGGATCAAGAAGAATTGGTAACTGCGGCACAGATGCGGGCGGCCCGAGCGTTGATCGGTCTCTCACAAGCGGAGCTTGCCCGTCGGGCTGGCGTCTCTATTCCGACAATAAAGCGCTGCGAGAGCGACAGTGAGCGCACTGCGGTCGTGGCTGCCGAGACCCAAGATAAGATTCGGGCTGTCCTTGAGACAGAGGGGGTAGAATTCACTAATGGCAATCGCCCTGGAGTCAGATTGCTCCGCACCTAACCGGCCAATGATCCATGAACGCGGTGCGGCAAGAAGATCACCGCCCCGATCTCATGCTCCAAGGTCGGGTTGAGCCGGAAGCATTCGTTCCGGTTTGGATCGATGGAAGCAAAAGCCGCCATTGCGCTACTAGTCAAAGGCGGCACCGTCCTGAAAGCGCGTATGGCAAGCCCTTCTCAGAAAAGAGCTTGACAGGCATGATTCGGCATTGGACCCTCCAGGCCGGAATTCCTGAGGGCTACACGCTTCATGGATTGCGCCGCAGGTTTTCACCTAAGCAGTACTCGTCCGCGGTTTTGAACCGTGGGCAAAGCGCGGGCGAGGCGTGGGCAAAGCCGCTTTTTTCGCAATGAAATCAAAGGTCATGACGACGTGTCCCCGCAGATGACGTACGGGCGGCTCTTTGGCCTTGTGGCAGAGCACAAAATCGGCCCGTACTCCGGAGCATCGTTAGATGGCGCGGGGACACGCTATTGAACCTCGTCCAGGAAGCGGATAGGCGTAAGCGGCCATCGCGTCCGGACTTGAGTGCGCTGTCATTGTGAACGCGGAGGATGTTTCGCTCGCCACCCCGAGGCTCGGTTCCTGTGGCCGGAGTTCGCGCTGGATTCTGTGGGTTCTGACTGACTCCTCAGCTCGCTTGAGACGATAGTTAGCGCCCCTTTAAGTAAAGATGTTGCGTCAAAGGCCGCCAAATATTGCTTTACGTGCCTTCCTCGGGTTGTTTGACCCACTAAGCAGTGGCATAAAAGTGACCGGGCAGCTTGGGGTAAACGCCACAAATGGCACTTTTTCGTTATCTTAATGATGACGCGTTTCTGATCTTTTCACGCAAATTCCGATTCCTCTATGAGGCGGCGTTATTAGATGCCTACGAGCGCTTCTTCTCTCGTGGAGCATCCTTCCCTACGCCTCAGGAAGTCGTCCACGCAATCTACGATCTCATCAAACGAAAGCCTGAGCTTGTTGCCGAGGGCGACGATGTTGGTGAAGGCCTTCCCGACTTAGTGTCAAAGCGCCGTCGGCGGCTGAAGTTTGCAGGCGAGGCGAATGAGGCTGCGGAAACAGCGTTGCGGGTCGCAAGTGTTGCCTACCAGAAGCTGATCCAGACCGGTTGGCTCGAAGAGGAAGAATATGGGCTACGAGTGACCGTAGATATGCCCATGGGGGCAAGCTTGGTCATGCAGCTCCTGTCCAGTCTGAAGTCCGACGTGAGCCAGCGCTTTGGTGGCGTCGTTGTCAACGTCAAACAAAGTCTGGAGCTGGCGGCAAGACTCCAGCCAGGGTCTTCAGGAAAGGACGCCGTGGATGCTGCATATGCCGTGGTGCAGGCGAGAGAACACGCCACCGCCTTTCTCAAGACGCTCAGGGCGATCCTCTCGGACCTGAGGCGGATCCGCCGGACTATTATGGAATCGCGGAGCATGCGCGAGAGGGTAGACGCTTACTTTCAGGAATTCATCGGTGAATTGGTTCTAAAGGACTTCCAAGCCATCCACACTTTCAATCATCCCTTTAGATTCAAGGACCACATCCTTGACCTGGCTCGCGATATCTCTCTCCACCCCGAAATCATGAAGATGATCGCTTCGGGCTATGTCGAGAGCGGAATGGCCGATACCCACGAGGATGGGCTTAGAACAGCAGAGACCGACCTTCTATCGATTCAGGAAGTCTTTGATGGCATCGGCGAGATGTTCGACCGGATCGCCATCTTTCGCCGGCAGCTCGAACAGCGACTCCGCAACACGGTCAAATATGCGGAACAAGGGAGCAGTGGCATTTCGAGCCGGGCCGCATCGCTCATACACCGGCTTCACAATGTAATGGACCAGCGCCCTACCCTTTCTGAGTTCGCTTGGGTACCCCTCCCGGTCGAGCCGATGCGAACGCCGTGGTCGGAAAGGCACCTCGCGCAGCCGCGGCAACCACGTAAGGCGCTGGAGTCAATGGCGGTCCCACCCAAAGTCCTGGATCCGTTGCTGGCGCTGCGTAAGAAACTCAAGAAGCAGTACATGGAAAGAATCGTTCCAGACGAGAAACAACTACTGCAATGGCTAAATGATAAAGTTCCGCTGGCGGTGACGAAAGAGGCACGTTTCCTGGAGATAGAAGACGTAGACTCATTCATTGCATTCGATGTGATCCGACGGTTTACCAAACCGGGCGAAGTTCCGCCTTCTATCGCGGCGGCGTTTGAGATCGTGGATGACTCTCAGGGACATCAGCATGATAGCGAGTGGATAAAGTGCGGTAACTTCCTCATCCGGAGACGGGCTGCCATGGCTGGAGGCGTGGATGCTGACTGAGTTCGAGGAGGTCGAGGCCCGATACGGCGGGGACAAGGGTGCCGACCTTCGGAAAGCTTGCCGATACCTCCTCCGTCATCAATTCGTCTATTCGGGCGATCGGGGTGTGGCGACCGTCTATGATGTAATTATGGATAGTCGCTTCAGAAAAGTGATCGACAATTTCTTTGATTGCATTGGCTACCGCGTCCACCGCGAGCAAGACGAACAGTGGGCGGGGATTGTGCTTGATGATGAGGAGATGTCGTCAACACCAAAAATGAGGGCTGACGAGACTATCGTGCTTCTGGTGGCAGCGGCTCATTGGCAGGACGAAGCGAACCAGGGCAACGTTGAAGAGCGTGCGACGGTCTTGACCACATTTAACGCCCTCTACGAGAAATACAGGGAAATGGCCGAAAGGGGCACAAAGATGCTTGTGTCCCAGTCGAGGTTCCAAGACGTTCTTGAGGATCTTGCTTCGCGCAACCTGATCTGGCTCGGAGAGTTCGATCGTGTCCTTCAGGATCGGGAGGTGGTGGTCCGGCCGATAATCAAGCTTGTTTCCGGATCCGACGCGTTGAGGCGCATTGAGGAGCAGGTTGCGCTGGAAGACTATGAACCCCGCCAGCTCGGTCCCGTCGAGGAAAAATTGCAATGATGGAACTCGTGCATCTCACGCTGGTGAATTGGCATTCGTTCACTGTCGAAGATATTCCGGTTAGCGGCCACGTCGGTGTCCTTGGTGAAAACGCGTCGGGCAAATCAACAATCCTGGACATGATCCAGGTGGTGCTCACCGGCGCCAGCGGACGCTACATGAACCTCAATCCAGTCGCTGGTGAGAGTCGTCGCAGAAGCGGTCCGAGGCGCACAGTACAGGGGTACTGCCTCGGTGCCCGTGGAGAGGGCGATTTTCGGCGCGAAGCCTGCCTTACCTATGTGGCCATTAGTTTTCGAGACGCCGATGGAGTGAAGCCCGACTTGACGGTAGGCCTCGCCATGGAGGCAAGGAAGACACAGCCAGCCGAAACCATACTCGGCCGTTTCGTCGTCCGCGGCAAAATATTGACAACAGCCAATTTCTTACGTGAGCGGGAAGGAAGGCAAGAATTCGCGCAATGGGAGGAAGTAAGGCAATCGCTGGAAAGGGAATGCGGTAACGGTTTCGTAAACCATCGCGACAGCGCCACGGACCACATCCGGGAATATATGCGTGACTTGGTTCCACGATCGGCGCCGACTTCCGGAAACGCCGCCGCGCTTGCAAAGGCGATTGTGAACGGTATGACGCTTAATCAGGGCCTGTCCGCAACAGACTTCGTCAGGAACTATATCCTCGAGGAGTCTCCGATGAAGGTCGGTGAGCTACGAGAGTCGTTGAAGACTTACCGACAAGTCAACCAGACTATCAAGAACATGCGGGAGCGTGCGAAGCGGCTGAAAGTGGTCAAGGCGCGAGCGGAAGATTTTAGAAACTTCCTCAATGAACACGTCGAGGAGGACTGGATCAGTCGCAAGGCGAGGTACCTCGCGGCCTCGGCGGCGATGCGGGCACTCGAAGAAGAGGTCAAGGAAGCCGAGGCATCTCTTCTGGCCGAGAGGGAGGAAATTAACGACCTGACCACTTCGATCAACGAAGCGAACCAGGATGTGCACCGCATCATCAAGCAGATCGAAGCGATCAAAGCCAAGGTGGGCATTGACGATCTTAACAAGATGGCCGAAAGCCACTCCTTTTCCGCCGCAGATTGCCTCAAACGGATCTCTGAACGAGTGAAGCATATGCAGCGGATCGCCGCCGCGGCCGAAGTACTCGGAAAGGGTGAATCAAGCTCCCGCGAATTGGCCGCTCACGCGTCCGCGGCGGCCGAGGCGGTCAAGCGTGGGAACACGGAAGCCACGGCAGTGATCGAACAAGCGTTCCTGGCGTCGCTCCCCGTCACCGCCGAGAGAATTGGCAGGGCGCGCAGTGAGACGGAAGCCGCTTTGCATACCAAGAACGAGGAGGTCGACAAGCTGTCTCGGTCTATCGAGGCCGCCGCTTCCGGTTCACGGGATTCTCACCTCGGCGACCATACCCGCGAGTTGATGAGGCTCCTTCGCATGGCCGGGATGGCTCCGAGAGCGCTTTGCGACATCATTGACCTTATCGACAAGGATTGGGGACAAGCGGCTGAAGGTCTTCTTGGTCGAGATAGGGAAGCGATCTTCGTCGATCGCGACCACATCCACACGGCAACGACGATCCTGAGAGAAAACAGGCGGGATCTACGCCAGGCTTCCCTGGTCAGCCTAAACAAGCTCGAGCGATACAAAGATCCGGTCGAGTCAGGTTGGTTCCCTTCGCTCTTCAGGTCCGATGACCAAGACGCAGTCGCCTTCCTGCAGCGCAGATATGGCAATGTGCGGCTAGCCCGCACCATGGAAGAGTTTAACCAACCCGGCCGCGCCCTCATGGCTGACGGCCTTTACGATGATGGGCTGTTACGGGGGACCCGCCTGGAGGAAGCCTTCCGCCTTAAGATCGGTAAGGCGGCGCAGGAGCAACTTTTCCTGGAGCAGAAAAGGCGGTTGGAGGTTCTGCGGGAGGAAATCGAAACCCTGTCCCAGCGCAGGCGCATCCTTTCCGAGGTTGACCGCTCCGTTGCCCTTGTGACTTCGCCTGCGGACGGCGAGACGGTGGCAGGCCTGCTTGAACGAGCGCAACAGCAGGAGAGGCTGGCAGGAGAGGCTCGATCCAGGCTGGAGGCGGTCGATCAAGGCGACCTGAAACGCCTATATGAGCTTGAAGAGAAGAAGAAGGTCCAACAGGCCTATGTCGACGCCAGAAATGTCGAGCTCAACTCAATCCAGAAGAGGCAGGGAGCTTACCAGAAACAAGCTGAAACCGCGAGAAAGACGCTCACGGGCCTTACCAACCAAGAGGGTTCGCGCCATTTGCGGAATCTCGCCCGCCGCATGTTCCAATATAGCTGGCGCTTGACGGCCGCTGTGCCAGCTAACCGCAGATACCGGGAGAGGATCGCGGGTAAACAAATCCCAAGTGATCCATCCGCCCATTACGAAGCACTGGCCGGGATCCATCGTGCGATTGGGCAGCGCGCGGAGGATCGCTCCAAGCAGGCAAAAGATAGAATGATGGAGGCCGACAGGAATGTGCGCGCCGCCATGAGGAGCTATTTTGACGTAGCTCCCATAAGCTCGGAGGTGGGAGCAGAAAGCGACATCCTGAAGAACATCCTGCCCTGGGTGGAGGCCACGCTACGCGATATCGAAGAGAACGAGCTCACGCGGCATGAAGCACTGGCAGCTGAAGCTTCCGAGCGAGTCTCATCTATCTTTCGCGGCGAGTTCGTCAACTCTCTCCACTCACGCATCTCCAAACTGAAGAGAGATATCGACTCGCTGAACCATAGTCTCCGCAATCACACATTCCACGGCGAGCGATATTCGTTCAGCAGGACGCAAGTGGCTCAGTACGCGCCGATCTTGAAAGCGGTCGAGATCTACGTGACTTCCGAGGATGCGCTGGATCTTCTGTTCAAGGGTGAGATACCCGAAGGCTCCCCCCACAAACCCGTGCTCGACGAGGTGAAGCGCATCCTTGAGGATCCCGATACCGACTTCGACAGTTTTGAGGACTATCGGAGCTTTTTCGTTTTCGAAATTCACATGGAGAACCTCGATACCGGACACAAGACACGCTGGGAAACTCGCCGTGGCACTGGTTCCGGAGCCGAGCAACAAGTCCCGCTTTACGTTGCCATCGGTGCCTCGCTGGCCTCCGTTTATGGGACCGCCGAAGGAAGATCGGGATCGCAACTTGGAATGGCACTTGCCGTCTTCGATGAAGCCTTTGCCAAGCTGGACGGCAAGAACCAGCGGCAAATGATGAGCTTCTATGAGAGCCTAGGCCTGCAGGTGATCGTGGCTGCGCCACCCGAGCGGCGGCCCTCACTGCTCGGCTATATGCATGCCATTGTTGAGGTCGACAACATTGGCAATGGGCAATCGGAGACGACAGTAGTCCAAGTCAAGGAAAAAGCTCGCAAGGAGCTGCAACGGATCAACCCCGAACTCATGGATGATGAAGCGCTGCGTAGGATGGCAGCCGAGTGAAATTCACCGATCCGATTGCACTTCTTTCTTATCTGCTGGATAGGCACGAAGACGGTCGGGCAGGCGCACGTGCTTATCCGGACAGCGGCGCCTTTTCAAATATCGGAGAGGCTGACCGTTTCCGGAAGAAGCTGGAAGAAGCAAGCCGGGCGGGTGCAATCGAGCTTCGAATGGAGATGGGGCGCCGGCGAGCCGGCGAAATCAAGTTCGTGCGCATCGCCGACGTGGCGAGGCTCTACTGTTTCGTCGAACGAAAACCTTCCAGCGAGCGCTCGGCGTCAGCGCTCGAGGATCTATTTCGTCGAGCTGAGCTGGCTGTCCCGTTCGCTGAGCATGCGCGGGAAGCTGCTGAAGCCTGGTCCAGAAATCGGCGGTGGGCGGGAATTGCTCCCGGCGACATAGGTTCGCTCGAGCGTGCGCTACTCCTCGCGCAAGCGATATACAGACGGCAACACTTAGGACTCGACTATCGCACTTTCTCCAGAAGGGCCGTTTCCGATAGCAAAGCATTGGAACGGCTGGAGGCAGCCGTCGCAAAGGTCCTTCGAGGTGTTGGCGCGAATATCCCGGAGGGCGCCACGCCCCGCGAAGCACTCGGTGCACTTGGGCTGGAAAAGGTGCCTCCTCCCCTCCTCCTTTCAGGACCGATCACTTTTGGAGCGTCCCAGCCTGACGTATCCTTCCTTGGCGTCCCCGCAGAAGCAATCAACACCGTCGGCTTCAGCCGCACCCCGGAATACGTCCTCGTAGTAGAGAACTACACGAGCTTCGTCAGGCACGTGACTGAGGCAGATCCGGACCGCCGAGGACTGGTCATCTACGGCGGCGGCTATCCGTCGACGGGAGTTCAGAAGGCATTAGGCTTGATCGCCGGTCGCTTTCCCGACGACATACCCTTTTACCACTGGTCCGACATCGATCCCGATGGCATCTGGATCTTCCTGACAGTTGAGAGAGCATTCGGCCGCAGACTACTCCCGCACCTCATGACCGTCGACTTGGCCGAAAAGCACGGTAGTAAGCCAGATCAAAAGGCAAGCAGAGTAGCCAGGGCTGAAGGATCGGTCCTCTTTGATTTGATCGCGTACCTTGCAAAGCCTGATGCAAAACACTTAGAGCAGGAAGAACTCGATCCTATTATTCCACGCCTACACCAGAGCGAGTGGCAAGCCTCGTGATGCAAACCAATTTTTGTCCTCGCCCAGTTGATCGGCATAGCTGGCGAAGGCGCTCCGCTTCCAAAACTGACCATCGCGCGGGTCGTCCGAAGTCCGAAGACCTGAAGGGGCAGGTGAACTGGCGGTACTGGTTTGCTGGTGCGGTCGAGACATACCTACAAACTGTAAGGCGTTTCGCTAGCGGGGATATCTGGTCGTAATTGAAGGCTGTACGAGACTTCGGATATTTGCGTGACTGTTGACGAACAACCAACCCTTCGGGTGTCACAAATGGTCAAACAGCAACAGTCTTCTGAGTTCGACAAACCGGAGGATACCACAAATCGCCAGCAGAGCCTGTTTCCGACTTTGCCCCACATTGCGGCGAGTAGGGTAATGCGAACCATACGCCGGCCGCAGCTGAGAGAGATCGTTCCGCTGTCCGACACGACAATCTATGAGATGGAGCAACGCGGCGAATTCCCGCGCCGCTTCAATCTCAGCCCCCGCTGTGTTGTCTGGGACTTGGAAGAAGTCGAAGCTTGGATCGAAGAGCGGCGGAATGCGTCAAATGCGGGAAAAAGCGAGAGCCGGCCAGCTCCCAACGTAAGACTACGAAAGACCCGACCGGTCAAATCGGATCGAGCGTAATCGCTGCTCCCGTAGGCGGCTGAAGTGCAGGCGTGTGCTTCTTGCCTGCCGTCCACGAGTCGACCATATCAGCCCACTCCTGCAGCATATGACGACGCTGCAACTCATATTCAGCCCTATTGTAGACGCCCCGCGATGAGCGGCCGTCTTCGTGGGCAAGACATTTTTCAATCCAGTCGCGATTGAACCCGATTTCGTTCAAGAGTGTAGACCCGGTACGCCGGAGATCGTGCACCGTGAAGGGCGCAAGTGGAAGATCTTGCTTCCTTGCCCGCTCGACAATCGCTGCAGTCACGCGATTGAAGGTCGCGCGTGACATTGTTTCATCGGCATCGTAGCGAGACGGCAGCACGTACCGCGAATTAGCCGCGCAAGTTTTAAGCGCTATCATGATGTCGAGCGATTGCCGTGACAAGTACACATTATGCGGCTTCTTCCGCTTCATGCGTTCTTTTGGTATATTCCAGACGGCGTTCTCGAAATCGACCTCCTCCCACGTTGCGTCGAGCAGTTCACCCTTGCGGACCATCGTGAGCAAGATAAGCTTTAGGCCAAGCCGAATGGTCGGCAGCGTTGGCACATTCTCCAACTCTTTCAGCATGATCCGGATCTCTGCGGGCGACAGTGCCCTATCTTTCGCCTCGAACGTGGCTATCGAGGCCGGCCCCACTTCGTCCGCAGGATTGCTAATCTTTTTGCCATGCAGAATGGCGTGACCATAGATCTGCTTAACGATATCCCGGATATGAATGGCTGTTGCAGGCGCGCCGCGCTCCTTCACCCTCACGCAGAGTGCCCGCAGGTCGTCAGCTGTGATCTCGGTTAGGAGCCTTTTCTGCCAAATCGGCAAAATGTCTCGATCGAAAATCGCTTTCCGCATCGAACGGGTGCTCTCCGCCATCTTTGCGTCCTTGAACCAGCGTCTACTTGCATCGCCGAACGTCGCCGTGGCTGGCAGCCGATGCTTTTCGCGCTGCTTTTCCTGCGCGGGGGACTTTCCGGCCGCTACCATCTTCCGCGCTGAGAGGCAGCGGTCGCGCGCCTCCGCCAGCGTGATACCTCCCTCACCGTAGCGGCCCAGCGTCAGGGTCTCTCGCCGGCCATTCATCCGGTAGTCATACCGAAATGCAATCTGCCCCGTTGGAGAAACCATCGCGTACATACCGTCACGATCGGAAACCTTGTATTTTTTCTCCTTTGGTTTCAGCTTCTTAAGTGCAATGTCGGTTAACATGGCCCCACAAAAAATTGGGAAACACAAATCGATCTAACGCCAATTTTACCGTCAAAAATTTTACCGTCAACCTTTGTTGGTAATCCTTATATTTCAAAGGCTTGTCTGGAAAAGTTAGAATGACCTAGAAATTCGGCGACATGACGGTATGGGCGGAAAGAGGGAGGGCGGAAAAGAACGTACCGTCAGATTTACCGTCAGATGCTTCCGCTTAGGGGCGATAGTTGGCGATAGAGCCTAAAAGGAAAATTGATTTACTTCAGAGGTTTACGGAGCTTGCCTAGATAGCCACCGAAAGTCAGAGAACGACGCCGCCTCATTCCCACTCGATGGTCCCGGGCGGCTTGGACGTCACGTCGTAGACGACGCGGTTGATACCTTTCACTTCGTTGATGATGCGCGTGGCGGCGGCGCCGAGGAAGGCCATGTCGTAGTGGTAGAAGTCGGCCGTCATGCCGTCGACGGAAGTGACGGCGCGCAGCGCGCAGACGAATTCGTAGGTGCGGCCGTCGCCCATCACGCCGACGGTCTGCACCGGAAGCAGCACGGCGAATGCCTGCCAGATGGCGTCGTAGAGGCCGGCCTTGCGGATCTCGTCGAGATAGATGGCATCGGCCTCGCGCAGGATCTCCAGCTTCTCGCGGGTGATGCCGCCCGGGCAGCGTATGGCCAGGCCGGGGCCAGGGAAGGGGTGGCGGCTAATGAAGCTTTCGGGCAGGCCCAGCTCTTTGCCAAGCGCCCTCACCTCGTCCTTGAACAATTCGCGCAGCGGCTCGACCAGCTTCATGTTCATGCGCTCGGGCAGGCCGCCGACATTGTGGTGCGACTTGATCGTCACCGACGGGCCGCCGGAGAAGGAGACGCTCTCGATGACGTCGGGATAGAGGGTGCCCTGGGCCAGGAAATCGGCGCCGCCGAGTTTTTTCGCCTCTTCCTCGAACACCTCGATGAACAGCCGGCCGATTGTCTTGCGCTTCTTTTCCGGGTCGGCTTCACCTTCGAGCGCCGAGATGAAGCGGTCGGAGGCGTCGACCAGGATCAGCGGCAGATTGTAGTGCTGGCGGAACATCTCCACCACGCTCTTCGCCTCGTCCTTGCGCATCAGGCCGTGGTCGACAAGGATGCAGGTGAGCTGATCGCCGACCGCCTCATGGATGAGCAGCGCAGCGACGGAGGAGTCGACGCCGCCCGACAGTGCGCAGATCACCTTGCCCTTGCCGACCTGCTTGCGGATCGCCTCGACCGCCTGGTCGCGATAGGCAGCCATGGTCCAGCCCCTGCTGAGGCCCGCGATCCGGTGGACGAAGTTGCCGAGCAGCTTCGCGCCATCAGGCGTGTGGACGACCTCGGGATGGAACTGCACTGCGTAGAACTTGCGCGCCTCGTCGGCAATCGCGGCAAAGGGCGCGCCGGTGGAGGTGCCGACGATCTTGAAGCCTGCCGGAATGGCGGTGACGCGATCGCCGTGGCTCATCCAGACCTGATGACGCGTGCCCTTGGCCCAGATGCCGTCGAACAGCTCGCAGTCGTCCTCGATCTCCAAGAAGGCCCGGCCGAACTCGCGGTGATGGCCGGCCTCGACCTTGCCGCCGAGCTGGGCGCACATGGTCTGCTCGCCATAGCAGATGCCGAGCACCGGGATGCCGGACGAAAAGACCTCGTCGGGCGCGCGGGGCGAACCGATGTCGACGGTCGAGTGCGGGCTGCCCGACAGGATGACGGCTTTCGGCCGGATGCGCCGGAACCCCTCGGCGGCGGACTGGAACGGGACGATTTCGCAGTAGACGCCTGCTTCGCGCACGCGCCGTGCAATCAGCTGCGTGACCTGGCTGCCGAAGTCAATGATGAGAACAGTGTCGGGATGTGTCGTCATGGCGAGCCTTTAAAGAAAGAAACGAGTCGACGCAATGGGTCGCTAAAGCGCGTCCGCTAAACGGATGTCAGGCGACGCGCTTTAAGTCTCTGTTTTGATGCACGTCGTTCTCCCAAACCGCTGCGCACTTTTGGGTGACATGCACTAGGAGGCACCGCTCAGGTCGATTCAGGCGCTTGTTCCGATGCGTCGCCCTGCCCGGCGTCGAGCGCCCGCAAAGCGTCCATCATCGCCGAGAACCGCTGCCGGCCGATACGATCGATGTAGCTGCGTTCGATCTGAAGCTTGATGCGGTCGCCGTCGCGCAGGGCATCCAGTCCCTTGCGTGTATAGCGCACAAGCTTGCCGCGCCCGTCCCGCGGATTGGGCAGCCGCTCCAGCACGCCCTCCGCCTCCAGCCCGTCGAGCAATTGCTGGACCGCCTGCTTGGAGATGGCCGCGCGCTCGATCAATGCCGACTGGCGCGTGCCGTTGCGGGGGATGTGCCCGAGCAACCCGGCGCGCGCTTCGCTGAACCAGCCATGGCCCGCGGCCCGCATGGCGTCGGCAAATTCCGCCTGCCAGGAACGGCTCGCTCGCCATAGCCGCCAGCCGATATGATCGGGCAGCGCCTCGGCTCTTTCGTCAAGCTCCTTGACCACTTGATCCAAACTCCATATAGTCAAGATACTTGACGATATTCGTGCCGTCGAGACTCTTTCGAAACGCGAACATGTGGACAGGGACAATGACGATACTAAACAGGGACACGCTGGCCATTATCATGGTCGGAACCACCCATGTCATCGATATGGGCGGCAAGAACGCCTTCATCCACTACGAAACCAACGATAGGGCGCACATGCTCCTGCCGGACGCCACACGCCTCCACGGACATTGGACGCTGCTGGACGACGGCTACAAAGTCGAATGGAAAGACGGCCCTACTGGCTCGTGGAAACTCGATCACACACCGGGAGCAATCGACTATGTCGATGCGACAGGCACCGCCCGTGGCCGCATTGCACGCATCGATTTCGGCGATCCGCAGCGCCTGGCTGCTTGATCTAAGCGGCAGTCAGCCGTCAAGCAGGCCGCCGCCGATCGCCTGCTCCAGCAGACCTACGGCCTCTGCCAGCTTCTCGTCGATGACATGGAGATATTCGGTCCAGTCGCTGACATGCCTCAGATCTGCCGCGCCGTCGGAGATGCCGCGCAAGCCGATCAGCGGGATACCGAACAGCTGGCAGGCGCGCAGGCAGGCGAACGTCTCCATGTCGACCATTTCCGCGTCGATCGCGTCATAGGCGGCGCCTGTGACGATCGCGCCGCCGGAGGACAGCGTCGCACTCCTGATGCCGGGAATGACGAAGGGCAGCGGCACCGTCACCGGCAGGTCGAGGAAGGGCGTTGCGCCCTTCTCGAAGCCGAGCGGCGAAGCGTCCATGTCGCGGTAGCTCACCGACGCAGCCTGGTAGATCGCGGCCTGCTCCAGCGTGCGGCTTCCCGCGGACCCCAGCGTGACGACGAGATCCGGCAGCGCGTCCTGAGCTTTGAGTGTCGCAAGCTCGGCACCCAGCCGCACGCCGGCCTCGACCGGGCCGACGCCGGTCATCAGCGGCGTGAACAGCGTCTTGAGGTGCGGGCCGTATTCGGCCTCGGCGGCCATGACGAAGAGAATCGACTTACCCGAAAGGCGTGACACTTTACCGGTCATGACGCTCTACCTCTTATCCGTTGCCGGTCTGTTGCCCGGCGAAGAGAAAGGGCAACGTGCCCTCACCGTCTCCCGGCCCTTCGCTATGGCTCCGGGCATTGGTCGCTCGAAAAGCCCATTCGGGGGCTTTTCGTCCGCTACGCGGACCGCTCCTCACCCCTCTATGCCGTCGCGGCCGACCACCGTCATCATCGTGCCGGTCATGGTGGCGATCAGCTTCGCCTCGCCGTCGGCGGCAAAGGCGTAGGCCTGGCCGTCGGCAACGATGATGGTGCGGCCGGGCTTGGTCACCGAGCCGCGGAACAGGAAGCGCTCGCCTCGGCCCGGCGCGAGCAGATTGACCTTGAACTCGATGGTCAGCACGCTGGAATTCTGCGGCATCAGCGAGAAGGCGGCGTAACCGCAGGCCGAGTCCAGCGCGGTCGAGATGACGCCGGCATGCAGGAAGCCGTGCTGCTGGGTGAGCGAGGGCGCATAAGGCATCTCGATCTCGATGATGCCGGGCGTGACCAGCGTCAGCTCCGCGCCGATGGTGGCCATCGCCTTTTGGCGGGCAAAGGAAGTCCTGACGCGATCCTCATAGTCGGGAGCGGGTACGATCTTGGCTGCCATTGCCTTCGCCTCACTTTTGCTGGCGAAGCTTATTGCAGAGGCTGGCAAGACAGGCAATCTCTTATGTTGCAGCGCAGCAAAACGCGGCTGCCGTCAGGCCACCTTACGCAAGGCGTGGAAATAGAAGCCGTCGGTGCCGCTCAGCGCCGGCGACAGTGAGATGCCGCCGGCGTCGGCGATGCGCGCGGCGCCTTGATGGCCGGGGAAATGGACATTCCAAAGCCGGCGATGGTCGACCGGCGCAAAATCGCCGTGGCGCTCACGGAAGGCCGCGACCTGCTCACCGTTCTCGGCATCGAAGACCGAACAGGTGATGTAGACGAGCAATCCGCCGGGCTTCACAAAGGCCTGCGCCGTGTCGAGGATCGCCTGCTGCTCAGCCCTGCGGGCATCGAGCTGCCTCTCGGTCAGCCGCCATTTGGCGTCGGGCCGCCGCCGCCAGGTGCCGCTGCCGGTGCAAGGCGCGTCGATCAGCACGATGTCCATGTGCGCGGTGAGCGGCGCGAGCTCCGCGGGCTTGCTGACCACCTGGACGTTGCGGCTGTGCGCGCGGCGGATGCGCTCAAAGATCGGCGCCAGCCGCACCTTCTCCGCATCATGGGCAAACAACTGGCCGCGATTGTCCATCTCGGCCGACAGCGCCAGCGTCTTGCCGCCGGCGCCGGCGCAATAGTCGAGCACCTGCATGCCGGGCGCGGCGCCGGCAAGTGCTGCTGCAAGCTGCGAGCCCTCGTCCTGCACCTCGAACCAGCCTTTCTGGAAGGCGGGCTCGGCCTGCACGTTCGGATGCCTGCCGTCGCCGTCGATCGGCGGGATGCGGATACCGTGCGGCGCGATCGCGGCGGGCGCGGCACCCGTGTCCTGGAGTTCGGCCAGCACCTTGTCGCGATCGGACAGCAAGGCGTTGACCCTGAGGTCGAGCGGCGGACGCATGGCGAGCGCCGCACCCTCTCCGACCCAGGCATCGCCAAAGGCTTTTTCCAGCAGCGGCGCGCACCAGTCGGGAATATCGGCCCGCACGACGTCCGGCGCATCGGCAAGCCTGCGGTCGGCCGCCGCCTTCAGTTCGGCGGCGCTGAGCAGCGGCGGCGCGAACTTGTCGCCGTCGAGCACCTCGTTGAGGGACTGCGCCGTTTGGCCCCATTCCAGCAGAAGCGCGCCGAAGCCGACGGCGCGCGGCGTGTCCTCGCCGAATAGCCAGCCGGCCGAGCGCCTGCGGCGCAGCGCGTCGTAGACGATGTTGCCGATCGCCGCCCGATCGCCGCCGCCAGCAAAGCGGTGCGACAGGCCCCAGTCGCGCAAGGCATCGGCCACCGGCCGGTGTCTCCGGCCGATGTCTTCCAGCACTTCGATGGCCGCCGCCAGCCGTCCGCCCAGTCTCATTCCCGCTTCCGTCTATCGTTGCTTTCAGTCCTGCTCTTAGAGCCTTTCCTGGTCGGATTGAAACAGTTCTGTTGCCTCGAGGCCAAAACGGTCTGTCCAATGCCATCCTCCCTGCGACCAACGGAATGCTTTTTCGCAGCGGTCGGCCCTCGGAGGATAACAAGAACAAATCGGCCATAACATGAAATGTCTCTAATGTTTAACTGGCGCATACAAGCAATTCTACCGACTTAACCGCTCAGCTTTCCAAGTTTTGTTGGCGGGAATACTCTTCCGCCTGTGATTCGCGGCGCGGCAGACGCGTTTTTGGCGGATACCTATGAGGAGATGGCAATGAAGACTTATCTGGCGGAAGTTCTAGGAACGTTTTTTGTTGGTGTTCATCGGCACGGCCTCTATGGTCACGGGCTGTTTCGGCGGCGCGCTGCCGCTCGGCCAGGAAGGCATCGGCCTGGCGTTCGGTATCGGCCTGATCGCGGCGGCCTATGCGATCGGCCCGATCTCGGGTGCGCATCTCAATCCGGCGGTGACGCTCGGCGTGTTCCTGGCGGGACGGATGCCGGCCAAGGATGTCGTCCCCTACTGGATCGCGCAGATCGTCGGCGCCTTCATCGCCTCGCTGGCGCTGTGGATCATCGTCATCGGCCAGGTCGGCGGCCACGCCGGCGGCTTCGGCGCCAATGGCTGGGACGAGGCCAAATGGGGCATGAGCTCGGCCTTTCCTGTGGGAGCTGATCGGCACCTTCACCTTCGTCACGGTGATCCTCGGCGTCACCAACGCCAAGCACACCACCGCCTTCGCCGGCCTGATCATCGGCCTGACGCTGGCGGGAATTCACTTCGCCATGATCCCGGTGACCGGCACCTCGGTCAATCCGGCGCGCTCGATCGGCCCGGCGCTGTTTTCGGGCGGCGCGGCGCTCGGCCAGCTCTGGCTGTTCATCGTCGCGCCGCTGATCGGCGGGGCGATCGCCGGCATCGCCGCCAAGGCGGGCGTCTTCGAAAAAGACTGAGATCTATTGGGCTCAATGAAAAAGGCGCGGGAAATGCCCGCGCCTTTTTACTTGGGAGGATGGTCCCTTACTTCGAGCCGAGCTCGAAGCGGTCGAGGTTCATCACCTTCGTCCACGCCCTGACAAAGTCCTTGACAAACTTTGCCTTGGCGTCGGCCGAGCCGTAGACCTCGGCCAGCGCACGCAATTGCGAGTGCGAGCCGAAGATCAGGTCGGCGCGGGTGCCGGTCCACCTGACCGCCTTGGTCTTGCGATCGCGGCCTTCGTAGACCTGATCGGTTCCGGCGGCCGGATCCCAGACCGTTGCCATGCCGAGCAGGTTGACGAAGAAGTCGTTGGTGAGCGTGCCCGGGCTGTCGGTGAAGACGCCATGCTTGGAGCCGCCATGATTGGCGCCGAGCACGCGCAGGCCGCCGACAAGCACCGTCATTTCCGGCGCCGTCAGGGTCAGGAGCTGCGCCCGGTCGACCAGCATCGCCTCGACCGACATCGGCTTGCCTCTGGAATAGTTGCGGAAGCCGTCGGCGGTCGGCTCGAGCGCGGCAAAGGACTCGACGTCCGTCTGTTCCTGCGAGGCATCCATGCGGCCGGGGGTGAAGGGAACCTTCACCTCATGGCCACCGTCCTTCGCGGCCTTCTCGACCGCGGCGACGCCGCCAAGCACGATCAGGTCGGCAAGCGAGACCTTTTTGTCGCCGGCCTGCGTCGCGTTGAACTCCTTCTGGATGGCTTCGAGCTTCGCCAGCACCTTCGCGAGCTGAGCCGGCTGGTTGACCTCCCAGTCCTTCTGCGGCTCAAGGCGGATACGCGCGCCATTGGCGCCGCCGCGCTTGTCGGAACCGCGGAAGGTGGAGGCCGAAGCCCAAGCGGTCGAGACCAGCTCGGACACCGAGAGGCCGGAGGCCAGGACCTTCGCCTTCAGAGCGGCGATATCCTCTTCGCTCACCAGCTCGTGGTCGATCGCCGGGATCGGATCCTGCCAGATCAGCTCCTCCTTCGGCACGAGCGGACCGAGATAGCGCGCGACCGGACCCATGTCGCGGTGGGTCAGCTTGAACCAGGCGCGGGCAAAGGCGTCGGCGAACTCAGCCGGATTCTGGTGGAAGCGTCGCGCGATCTTCTCGTAGGCCGCATCGAAGCGCAGCGAGAGATCGGTGGTCAGCATGGACGGCGCACGGCGCTTGGACGGGTCGTGCGCATCCGGCACCGTGCCCGCGCCGGCGCCGCCCTTCGGCGTCCACTGATTGGCGCCTGCCGGGCTCTTCGTCAGCTCCCATTCGTAGTTGAACAGGTTGTCGAAGAAATTGTTGCTCCACTTGGTCGGCGTCGTGGTCCAGGTGACTTCGAGGCCCGAGGTAATGGCGTCGCCGGCAATGCCGGTGGCATATTTGCTCGACCAGCCGAGGCCCTGCGCCTCGATGCCGGCACCTTCCGGCTCCGCGCCCACCAGCGAAGCATCGCCGGCGCCGTGGGTCTTGCCGAAGGTGTGGCCGCCAGCGATCAGCGCCACGGTCTCCTCGTCATTCATCGCCATGCGGCGGAAGGTCTCGCGGATGTCACGCGCGGCCGCAACCGGGTCCGGATTGCCGTTCGGACCTTCCGGGTTGACGTAGATGAGGCCCATCTGCACGGCACCGAGATGGCCCTGGAGCTCGCGATCGCCGGAATAGCGCTCATCGTCCAGCCACTTAGTCTCGGAGCCCCAGTTCACATCCTGCTCCGGTTCCCAAACGTCGGCGCGGCCGCCGGCGAAGCCGAAGGTCTTGAAACCCATCGATTCCAGCGCGACGTTGCCGGCGAGGATCATCAGGTCGGCCCAGGAGATCTTGCGGCCGTATTTCTGCTTGACCGGCCACAGAAGCCGGCGCGCCTTGTCGAGATTGGCATTGTCCGGCCAGCTGTTCAGCGGCGCGAAACGCTGCTGGCCGGCGCCGGCGCCGCCGCGGCCGTCGCCGATGCGATAGGTGCCGGCGCTGTGCCAGGCCATGCGGATGAAGAGCGGCCCGTAATGGCCGAAGTCGGCCGGCCACCAATCCTGCGAGTCCGTCATCACATGGTGCAAGTCCTTGATCACGGCATCGAGATCAAGGCTTTGGAATTCCTTGGCGTAGTCGAAGTCCTCGCCCATCGGGTCCGAGAGGCTCGACTGCTGGTGGAGGACGGCAAGATCGAGCTGGTTCGGCCACCAGTCGCGATTGGCCCTGCCGGCGGATCCATGCGCCACGGGGCATTTGCCAGCGCTGTTGTCGTCGGTTTTCGCGTCCATCTCACTCTCCGAATTTGCCGAGGTTTGTTTGATTTTCCGGGGCAGCCAGCGGCCGCGCCAATCTGGAACGATTCCAGACTAGGACGGCTTGGCGATAAAGACAAATTGCCTTTCCTGTTTTTTCCGATAGGGTTTTCTTATGATTGGCTTGACCGTCCGGCAGATGCTTTATTTCGACGCGCTGGCGCAGACGCTGCATTTCGGCCGCGCCGCGAAGCTTGCCGGGGTCAGCCAGCCGGCGCTCTCCGCCCAGATCGCCGAGATGGAAGAGCGGCTGAGCTGCCTTCTGTTCGAACGCGGCGGCAAGACGGTGCGGATGACCGACGAGGCGCTTGCCCTGCAGCCGCGTATCGAACGCATCCTCGCCGATATACGTGACGTCGAGACGACGGCCCGGCGCGGCCGTCCCGCCATGGAGGGTCGCTTCCGGCTTGGCATCATCCCGACGGTGGCGCCATATCTCCTGCCGCGGGCCCTGCCGGAACTGAAGAAGCATTTCCCCGTGCTGCAGCTCGAGCTGCGCGAGGCGGTGACGGCCTCGCTGGCCGAGGACAGCGCCTCGGGCCGGCTCGACGCTTTCATCGCGGCGCTGCCGCTCGACTATCCGGGGCTTGTCACCGAGGAGCTTTTCCCGGACCGCTTCTTCCTGGCCGTGCCAGCTGGCGATCCGGCTTTCGCGTCGCCGCCGGTGCCGCCGGAAAGCCCTGCATTGGAGCGGCTCATGCTCTTGGAAGAAGGCCATTGCCTGCGCGAACAGGCACTCGCGGTCTGCGGCAATGTCCGGCCGGTGGCGATGGCAAGCTACGGCGCGACCAGCCTGACCACGCTCCTGCAGATGGTGGCGCATGGGTTGGGGGTGACGCTCGTCCCGGAAATGGCGGCAAGTGCTGCAGGCGTCATGCCCGATCTCAAGATCGTGCCGTTCCAGGAGCCGATGCCGCGGCGCATGATCTGCATGGCCTGGCGGAAGAACAAGGTGCGTCAGGACGAATGCATGGAACTGGCAAAGATCATCCGCGGGCTGGATCAGGCGGTGCTTGCGGCTTGAGGCCTTGGCCTCACGCTGTCTTCTGCGCCACCAGCCCCAGTTCCTCGACCATCGCCTGCCGCATCAAAAACTTCTGCGCCTTGCCGGTCACCGTCATCGGCAGCTCGGTGCGGAAGCGGATGTAGCGCGGGACCTTGTAATGGGCGATCTGGCCGGAGCAGAAGGCTTTGATCTCCTGCTCCGTCGCGATCTGGCCGGGCTTCAGCACGATCCAGGCGCAGAGCTCCTCGCCATATTTGTCGTCGGGAATGCCGAAGACCTGCACTTCCTTGATCTTGGGATGGCGGTAGAGGAACTCCTCGACCTCGCGCGGATAAATGTTCTCGCCGCCGCGGATGACCATGTCCTTCACCCGGCCGACGATGTTGCAATAGCCTTCGGCGTCGATTGTTGCGAGGTCGCCGGTGTGCATCCAGCCGTCGGCGTCGACCGCCTCGCGGGTCTTCTCAGCGTCGTCCCAGTAGCCCTTCATCACCGAATAGCCACGCGTGCAGAGCTCGCCCGGCACGCCGACTTCGACGGTGGCGCCATCGGCGCCGATAGCCTTGACCTCGACATGAGGATGGATGCGGCCGACGGTGGAGACGCGCTTTTCCAGCGGATCGTCGACGCTGCTCTGGAAGGAGACGGGGCTGGTCTCGGTCATGCCGTAAGCGATGGTCACTTGGCTCATATTCATCAGCGAGACCACCTTCTTCATCACCTCGATCGGGCATGGCGAGCCAGCCATGATGCCGGTGCGCAGGCTCGAAAGATCGAAGGTCGAAAAATCCGCATGGTCGAGCATGGCGACGAACATGGTCGGCACGCCATAAAGGGCGGTGCAGCGCTCCTGTGCGATCGCCTTGAGCGTCGCGCCGGAGTCAAAACCTTCGCCCGGGAAGACCATGGTCGCGCCCTTTGTGACGCAGCCCATCGTGCCCATCGACATGCCGAAGCAATGGTAGAGTGGCACCGGGATGCAGAGCCGGTCGTCGACGGTGAGTTTTATTGCCGAGGTGACGAAATTGCCGTTGTTGACGATATTCGCGTGGGTCAGCGTCGCGCCCTTCGGCGCGCCCGTCGTGCCTGAGGTGAACTGGATGTTGATGGCATCGCCGGGCTTCAGACCCTCGGAGATGCGGTCGAGGCTGTCATGCTCGTCGCGGCCGGCTATGGCGAGCACATCGCCGAAATTGAACATGCCGGGCGAGTTGTCGTCGCCCATGCGAATGACGATTTCGAGCGCCGGCAGCTTCTTCGCCTTGAGCTTGCCGGGCTCGGCGGTGGCGATCTCCGGCGCCAGCGTCTCGATCATAACAAGATAGTCGGAAGTCTTGAAGCTGACGGCAGTGACCAGCGCCCGGCAGGCGACCTTGTTAAGGGCATATTCGAGCTCGGTCAGCCGATAGGCCGGATTGATGTTGACCAGGATAAGGCCGATGCGCGCGGTGGCGAATTGGGTCACCAGCCATTCCCAGCGGTTGGGCGACCAGATGCCGACGCGGTCGCCCTTTTCCAGGCCGAGCGCCAGGAAGCCAGCGGCCAGCGCGTCGACCGCGTCCGACAGCTCGCTCCAGGTGAAGCGCTTGTCCTGGCCAACGAAGACGGCGGCGTCGAGCGTGGCGTATCTGCTCACCGTGTCGGAAAACAGCTCCGGGATGGTCTTGTCGAGCAAGGGCACCGAGCGGTCGCCCGAAACATGCGCCCTGCCGTCCATCGGGGCGATGAAGGTGCCATGCGTCCCGCGCCCGCGCAGATTGGTGGCGCTCTTGAGCTCGTCGAGATTGATCGCCATCGCCGTCTCCTCCCGGGATGGGGCAGCCTATCAGCCGATGGCGGCGGTGGAAATCCGCCAAAGGTCCCCCTCCTCCTCGAAGGGAGGGTGTCCAGCCGCCAAGGCGGATGGACGGAGGGGTCCTTGCGGCAGCGCTCGACGTGAACCGCCCCACCTCGCTTCGCGAGCCACCCTCCCCTCAAGGAGGAGGGATTTTCCCGGTGATGTCCCGCAAGAGCGCCTCATCCGCTGCATCGCGGGCCTTCTTCGAAGCCACCAGACAGGCCTGCGACTTCAGGATCACGCCGTCGCCCAGCACCTTGAGGTGGTTGGCGCGCAGCGTCGAGCCGGTGGTGGTGATGTCGACGATGACGTCGGCCAGGCCGGCCGCCGGCGCGCCTTCCGTGGCGCCGAGGCTCTCGACGATGCGGTAGACCTGGATGCCGTGCTTTTGCGAAAAGAACTGCTGCGTGAGGCGCCAGTATTTGGTGGCGATCCTGAGACGCCTGCCGTGGCGCTGGCGAAAATCGGCGGCGACGTCGTCGAGATCGGTCATGGTGTCGACGTCGAGCCAGATCTCGGGCACCGCAACCACGACATCGGCAAGGCCGAAGCCGAGGCGGGCGACGATCTCGGCGCGTGCTTCCCAATCGGCAAGGTTCTCGCGCAGCAGGTCCTCACCGGTGATGCCGAGATCGACCGTGCCCTGGCCGATCTCGCCCGCGATCTCGGACGCGGAAAGGAAGGCCACCTCGACATTCTCGAGGCCGTCGATGCGGGCGCGGTATTTGCGGTCGTCCTGCGGCAGGGTGACCGCGAGGCCCGCCTTGGCCAGCACTTCCAGCGACTGTTCCTTGAGACGGCCCTTTGACGGGATCGCCAGCGTGATCATTTCGCGCCCTCCCGCAAGGCCTCGATGCGGTCGAGCCAGACCGAGAAGCCGACACCGGGGATCGGCTTCTTGGCGCCGAGCAGCGTCAGCAGCCTGTCGTAGCGGCCGCCGCCGGCCAGCGGCCGGTCGCCGTCGGCGGCCGCGATCTCGAAGACAAGGCCGGTGTAGTAGTCGAGCGGACGGCCGAAGGCGGCGTCGTAGCGGATTTCCGCCATCGGCAGGCCATGCGCTTCGATCGCCTTGGCGCGGGCGGCGAAATTTTCGAGCGCCGGACCCAGCGACAGCCCGGCATCCGCCGCGAATTTTTCAAGCGCATCGGTCGCGCCATCCAGCGCGACGTCGATCTCGAGAAAGCCCTTCAGCGCCGAGAAGGCCTCGTCGGACAGCCGCACGCTGCGCAGCTGCGCCTTCTCGATCAGCCGGCGCGCTATGTCGACCGGCGCGCGGCCGGACGAGGCCGACAGCCCAGCCTCCTCCATGCCGGTGGCGATGTGCGCCGCAAGGCCCTCCGCATCGCCGTCGAGCACCAGCAGCGCCACCGGACCGGAGAGCTGGCCGTTGCGCGGCGGATTGGCGAGATCGGCTAGAGCTGCCTCCAGCATTGGCGCCGAGCCGAAGGCGCGCGCCAGCCGCATGCGCCAGCCGCGCGGCAGGCCGAGGGCTGCCAGCACGGCTTCGAACACCGTCTGGTCGCCCAGCGTCACGGCGAGCGGCCGGCCGGGCAGCACCAGCGAGAGCAGTGCATGCGCGTCGGCCAGCGAGCGAGCGTCGGCGGCCGCCGTATCGCGGTCGCCGAGATCCTCGATGCCGGCCTGGAAGAACTCGTTGCCGCCCTCACGGCGCTGGCGGAACACTTCGCCGAGATAGGAATAGCGGCGCGGCGTGCCGGCTTGGCTGGCGATGTGATCGAGGCAGACTGGAATGGTGAATTCGGGCCGTAGGCACAGCGTCTTGCCGGTATCGCTTTCGGTGAGGAAGATGCGGCGGCGCAGGTCCTCGCCGGCCATGTCGAGGAACGGATCGGCTGGCTGCAGCACGGCGACCTCGACCGTGTGCGTGTCGCGCTTGGCGAGGAGCTTTACGATGTCGGCGGCGATGGCGGGGTAGCGGGAGGTCATAAAGCACCACCTCCCCTTCTCCCCCTGGGGGAGAAGGTGGATCGGCGCGCAGCGCCGAGACGGATGAGGGGTGCTGGAAGGAATGAGAGGTCGGCTTTTCCTGGAACACTCCTCATCCGGCCGAGCTTCGCTCGGCCACCTTCTCCCACAAGGGGAGAAGGGGAGGTTGGCGCCCTACTTGCCACGTGCTCGCTCCTCGGCCTGCGCCGCTAGGATCTTCTTCACCTCGGCGACCAGCTCGCCTTCCGCCACGGTCACCTGCGCCGGGCGCGCGGCGCGCCATTCGGCGTTGTCGGTGATCTCGGCCGACAGGCGCGCGCCTTCGATGAGGTCCTTGATCTGCACCTCGCCCTTGGCGCGCTCGTCGCCGCCCTGGATGACGGCGATCGGGCTGCCGCGGCGGTCGGCATATTTCAGCTGCGCCTTCATGCCGGCGCCGCCGAGATACATTTCGGAGCGGATGCCGGCGGCGCGCAGATCGGCGACCATCTTCTGGTAGCGGCCGAGGCTTTCAACGTCCTTGTCCATGACCAGCACGACGACCGGGGCAACGACTTCGGAGACATCGAGCTTGCCGAGGTTCTTCAGCGCCGTCATCAGCCGGGAGACGCCGATGGAGAAGCCGGTCGCCGGCACCGGCTCGCCGCGGAAGCGCGAGACCAGCCCGTCGTAACGGCCGCCGCCGCCGACCGAGCCGAAGCGCACGATCTGGCCGTCTTCGTTGGGGATCTCGGCCAGAAGCTCGGCCTCGAAGACCGGACCGGTGTAGTATTCGAGGCCGCGGACGACGGAGGGATCGATCTTTATCCTGTCATCAGCATAGCCGGCACTTTCAACCAAGAGCCGTATTTGATCGAGTTCGGCAATTCCCTCGAGATAGAGGCTGCTGTCTGAAAGGCGGATATTATTTTGCACCAAGGTCGGAGGCTGGAGCGAAAGTATCCCGCCCTTCATGTTGTCCAGTTCCGGATTGTCCCGTGGCTGGATCATTGCCGATGGAATGGCGACGGTTGATGTCGGATCGAGAAATTCGAAAACTACATCGATCTCTCCGGATCCCAGCCCGGCACCCTTCGTAAAATCACCGCTTTCGTCCTTGCGTCCTGCCCCGAGAAGCAGACGGACGCCTTCCGGTCCAAGCTTGTCCAGTTTGTCGATCGCCCGCAGCACCGTCAGCCGGCGCCCGGCATTCTCGTCACCGCCAAGGCCGATGGCTTCTAACACGCCGTCGAGCACCTTGCGGTTGTTGACGCGGATGACGTAGTCGCCGCGCTTGATGCCCAGCGCCTCCATGACGTCGGCCATCATCATCGCCATCTCAGCGTCAGCGGCCACGCCCGGCGTACCGATGGTATCGGCGTCGAACTGCATGAACTGACGGAAGCGGCCGGGGCCGGGCTTTTCGTTGCGGAACACCCAGCCGGAACGGTAGCTGCGATAGGGTTTTGGGAGGCGGTCGTAATTCTCGGCGACGAAGCGCGCCGTCGGCGCGGTCAGGTCGTAGCGCAGCGACAGCCACTGGTCGTCGTCATCCTGAAAGGAGAACACGCCTTCGTTCGGCCGGTCCTGGTCGGGCAGGAATTTTCCAAGCGCGTCGGTATATTCGATCATCGGCTGGTCGACCGGCTCGAAACCATAAAGCTCGTAGACGGACCGGATGGTCGCCATCATCTTCTCGACGGCGCGAATGTCTTCGGCGACGCGGTCGGCAAAACCGCGCGGCAGCCGCGCTTTCGTCTTTTCCGGTTTGTCGGCCATGGGATGATACTCGGTGTTTCGTGGCACGCCGTGGGTAGGAAATTTCCTAGTCCAAAGCGCGCGTGTCCTAACCGATGCTGCTTGGTGCGGCAAGGGTTAGGAGGCCAGTCCGCGAGGACACCGGGAGGCGACAAGCTTGCAAACGCCGCGCCGCCCCTCATCCGCCAGCCGGCACCTTCTTCCCGTATAGTGACGG
Organism: Mesorhizobium sp. ORS 3324; assembly: GCA_000824825.2. Taxonomy (GTDB): domain Bacteria; phylum Pseudomonadota; class Alphaproteobacteria; order Rhizobiales; family Rhizobiaceae; genus Mesorhizobium. The sequence goes on along the minus strand of LM655170.1, from coordinate 18,505 downwards.
GGAGAAGGGGGATTGCCACAGCGCTGGCGCTCGCCTTGTAACGCTCAGATTGGCGAAACCGGCGATGACGGCGTCCTTCTCCCCGTCACTATACGGGGAGAAGTGCCCGGCACGGCGATGAGGGGCTGCGCCAACAAATCAAGAGTAAGCGCCATATCCACTGAAGGTTCATGCGACTCTCGATTTTTCGAAACAAACCTCGCCAAAACGAAACAATTCCGCCATCAGCGCGGCATGCTGCCGACACAATCCAAGACCATAAAGCGCGCCGAAACAAGGGGTTCGGGGCCATCACCATGGCGGAAGACATCATCGAGAGCGGCAAGCCAGTTGCCAGGCTGCGGCCTGCCGGCAGCCTCACGCTCAAGCCGGCGCAGCAGCCGGCCGGGCCGTTCGAGGTTGCGGCGGAAGCGCAAAAGCCGACGGTGCGCGACGCGCTGGTGACCGGACTGCTGGTGATCTACCCAGCCTTCGCAGCGGTAGCGGCCATCATTGCCGGGCTGTTCTTGGCGGGCGCGACCGGCGTTTAAGTTAGCGCCCAGCCTTCTCCCTCTGCGGGAGAAGGAAAAGGCCGCCCTACTTCGGCCGCTTAAACCTCTCCCTTTCCTTCTCCACCTCTGCCCGGCACACACAGCCTTCGAGATGGTCGTTGACCAGTCCCATCGCCTGCATGTAGGCGTAGACGGTGGTCGGGCCGACGAAGCTCCAGCCCTTCTTCTTCAGCTCCTTCGATATCCTGACCGAGACCGCCGTCGTCGGATTGGCGCGCAGATGCGCGAGGTCGACGACCGACGGCCGCTCGTCAGGACCCGGTTCGAACTTCCAGAACCAGGCGGCCAGCGAACCGGCCTCGTCGGCGAGCTCGCGGGCGCGCCTGGCGTTGTTGATGGTCGAGACGATCTTGCCGCGATGGCGGATGATGCCGGCGTTGCCCAGCAGGCGCTCGACATCCTGGTCGGTGAAGGCCGCCACCTTGTCGAAATCGAAGCCAGCGAAGGCCTCGCGGAAATTCTCGCGCTTGCGCAAGATGGTGAGCCAGGAGAGACCCGATTGGAAACCTTCGAGGCAGATCTTCTCGAACAGCCGGCGATCGTCGGCCACCGGCCGGCCCCATTCATGGTCGTGATAGTGCAGATAGTCCGGCAGATTGCCGTGCCAGAAGCAGCGCGCGATACCGTCGGGGCCGTCGAGCAGGCCGGCATTTTCTTGTCCCATTACCAGAGATCCGTTCGTTAATGCGCTTCAGCGACCGTTTTACCGCGGCTTTACCAGATTCCTGAACCGGGCGGTAACCACACCAAAAAGTTTACTGACAAGTCGGCATTTTACGCATTCCGATTCATGTTTCGGTTGCCGCGCCGCGCCAAGGATCGCGACACCCGGGGCCCCTTCTCCGCCTCGGATGAGTTTCGACGATCAAGGTGCGTTCCGATGAAGACAGCGTTCAGTTTACTGCTCGGCGTAGCCGCGGTGCTTGCCGCCAGCGCGACGACCTCCTTCGCCAATGACCGTTACGCGGATATGCCGCCGGTGATGGTGAGCCCCGATCTCTCCGCACCGTGGGTGCTACAACTCGGCCACGCGCCGGGCATCGTGCGCCCGAGCCGCCAGGCAACCCAGCAGCAGCCGCTGCGGCGGCTGTTCCAGGCGCAGCCCGACCAGCAGCTCACCGCGGCCGTGCAGCAGCCTGCGAGGCGCATGGTGATGCGGCCGCAGATCAACCCGATCTACCTGCCGCAGGAAGTCGCCTATGACGGCCCGCAGAAGGCCGGCACCATCGTCATCGATACCAAGCAGAACTTCCTCTATCTGGTCGAGAAGAACGGCAAGGCGCGGCGCTACGGCGTCGGCACCGGCAAGCCCGGGTTCGAATGGTCGGGCACGCACAAGATCACCGACAAGAAGGTGTGGCCGGACTGGCGCCCGCCGGCGGCGATGATCGCCCGTGAGGCGGCCAAGGGCCGCTACCTGCCGACCTATCTTGCCGGCGGCATCGAGAACCCGCTCGGCGCGCGCGCGCTCTACATCGGCACGACGGAGTACCGCATCCACGGCACCAACCAGCCCTGGACGATCGGCGGCGCGGTGTCGTCCGGCTGCATCCGCATGCGCAACGAAGATGTCGTCGATCTCTACGAGCGCGTGAATGTCGGGACCACGGTCGAGGTGATCTAATGCATGTCGCCCAAAAATGCGCAGCGGTTTTGCGAGAACGACATGCATCAAGACAAACACTTAAAGCGCGTCGTCCGAATCCGTCTCGTCGCGACGCGCTTTAGGCAGCACCGAGTCGTTTTTGGCGCAGTGTTGCCCTCACGCCATAGCGCGGCCTTCGCAGACGTGCTTAGACTGCTAACGAGTTAGCGGGGGACGGGCCGTGTGGGGATACGGCCAGTCACGAAAGGGCAGTGTGGGCAACCGCGCTGCCCTTTTTCGTTTCCGACAAGGTGCGACACCAAGTGCGCAGGTCGTCCCGGAAGCAGGGCGTTTCGCTTTCAGGGCTGATTTCCAGGCCGTGCTCTGCTAAAGCGCGTCGCGACGAAACGGATTCAGGCGACGCGCTTTAGGTCTTAATTTTGATGCATGTCGTTCTCGCAAAACCGCTGCGCACTTTTGGGCGACATGCATAGTGCGGCGCCAAACCCTCAGGTGAAGGTTCACGCCATGTCCCGGTCCAACGACAGCCGCTATCTCAGGGGTGGTCCGGTCGCCCAGCGCATCATCGCTGCCGTGCGCGAGGACGCCGCCATTGCCACAGCCGAAGGCTTTCCGCCGAAGCTGGTGTCGATCACGGTCGGCGATATTGCTGCGGTCGACGTCTATGTGCGCAACCAGCGCGCCAAGGCGGAGCTTGCTGGCATCGGCTTCGAGGAACGCCGCTTTGCCGCCGACATCACCGCGGGCGAGTTGGAAGCCGCGATCCACGGCCTCAACGCCGATCCGCGCGTGACCGGCATCATCATCCAGCGGCCGGTGCCGGCGCATGTTCCGATCAAGACGCTGCAAGCGGCCGTCCATCCGCTGAAGGATGTCGAGGGCATGCATCCGGCCTCGATCGGCAACATCGTCTACAACCAGCTCGATCTCGCGCCCTGCACGGCGGCCGCTTCCGTCGAGCTTCTCAAGGAGACCGGCCTCGATCTCAAGGGGCTCGAAGTGGTCGTCGTCGGCCATTCCGAGATCGTCGGCAAGCCGATCGCCTTCCTGCTGATGAGCGAAGGGGCGACGGTAACGGTCTGCCATCACATGACGCGTTCGGTGGCCGCGCATGCGCGGCGCGCGGACGCGCTGTTCGTCGCCGTCGGCAAGTCGCGGCTGATCAAGGCCGACATGGTCAAGCCAGGCGCCTGCGTCATCGACATCGGTATCAATTCGGAAATCGGCCCGGACGGCGAAAGCCGCATCGTCGGCGATGTCGACACCGAGAGCGTCAAGGAGGTCGCCTCCTGGATAACGCCGGTGCCCGGCGGCGTCGGCCCGCTTACGGTGGCGATCCTGCTGCGCAACACCATGGTGGCGCTCAACCGCCAGCGCGCCCTCTACCGCGCGACCTACGGCGTGGCGGACCAGATCGCAGCGGAGTAGGCGCGGTCAGATTATTCCGCGGCGATCAGGCTTTTTTCGGAAACGCCTTCCGGCCTCTGGCCACCATAGGCCCAATCCAACAGCTTGATCGTATGCACCACCGGCAGCTTTGCTGCGGACGCGATCTGGGTGATGCAGCCGATATTGCCGGTGGCGACAACTGAAGCGCCGGTCGCCTCTATGTTTCTCACCTTGCGGTCGCGCAGTTTTGCCGAAATCTCGGACTGCAGGATGTTGTAGGTGCCGGCCGAGCCGCAGCAGAGATGCCCCTCGCGCGGCTCGCGCACGACGAAGCCGGCCTTGGTCAGGAGCTCTTTCGGCTGGCGGGTGATCTTCTGGCCATGCTGCATCGAGCAGGCGGAATGATAGGCGACGATCGTGCGCGGCTTGCGCACCGGCTCGGGCAGGTCGAGCGCGGCAAGATATTCGGTGATGTCCTTGGCCAGCGCCGAGACGCGTGCTGCTTTTTTCGCATAGGCCGGATCAAGGCGCAGCATGAAGCCGTAATCCTTGATCGTCGTGCCGCAGCCGGAAGCCGTGATGATGATGGCGTCGAGCCCGCCCTGCTCGATCGTGCGTGTCCAGACGTCGATATTGCGCCTCGCGGAAGCAAGGGCTTCCTCCTCACGGCCCATGTGATGGACAAGCGCGCCGCAGCACCCCTCGCCTTCCGGCACAACAACCTCGACGCCGAGCCGCGTCAGCAGCGAGACGGTCGCCTCGTTGATCGCCGGATCGAGCACCGACTGCGCGCAGCCGGTGAGGATGGCGACGCGGCCGCGTTTCGCGCCCTGGCCGGCGTGCACTCCGGGCGAGGCCATCGGCGATGCCAGCGGGATCGATGACGGTGCGAGCTTCAGCATGGCGGCGACCGGCTTCAGCGCCGGTAGCCTCTCGAACAGGCCGATGAGCGGCCTACCAAGCCCGGCCAGTTTCAGCGCAGCCCGGAAGCGGCCCGGGTAAGGCAGCACGAAAGCCAGCGCAGAGCGCGTCAGCCGGTCGAGCAGCGGCCGGCTGTAGGTCGCCTCGATATGCGCGCGGGCATGGTCGACCAGGTGCATGTAGTTCACGCCCGAGGGGCATGTCGTCATGCAGGCAAGGCAGGACAGGCAGCGGTCGATGTGGGTGACCAGCTCCCTGTCGGCCGGCCGGCCGTTCTCCAGCATGTCCTTGATGAGGTAGATGCGGCCGCGCGGTGAATCGAGCTCATTGCCCAATGTCACATAGGTCGGACAGGTGGCGGTGCAGAAGCCACAATGCACGCATTTGCGCAGGATCTTTTCCGATTCCGCGACGTGCGGATCGGCAAGCTGCGCAGGGGAGAAATTGGTCTGCACGAAAATGTCCTATTGTCCGAGAAACCAGCTTTGCGGGTTCCTGACCGGCTCGCCGCGCTGCAGTGCCTGCAGCCCGAGAATGCAGCGGACAATGAACCAGACGGCAACAGCAAACATCAGCAGGAAGCCGATGGCGAGCATCATCAGGACCACGGAGATCAGCGCGTAGAGAAGGCCTATCCAGAACGTCCTGATCAGGAATGTGTAGTGGCTCTCGACAAAGCCGCCTGCCTTGCCGCGATTGATGTAGGCAAGCACGATCCCGATGATGCCGGTGACGCCAATGACAAGGCTGGCGAGGTAAAGAATGTAGATGACCAGCGCGTTGGTCTGACCCGGCTCGAGCCAGCGGTCGGTCTGGCGCGCCCCGGTGTCCGGGCCTGGATTGGCATTGCTCATGGTGCTGCTGCCTCCGTTGATTGGGGAAGAGTAGCAGAGCTGGACCCCGGCGCCATGCGGCCGGGGTTGAGAATGTGCTTGGGGTCGAACTCGGCCTTCAGCCGCGCCGACAGCGCCGCAAGATGCGGCGGCTGCGGTTCGAACACAGGCAAGGCGGCACGATGCGAGGCGGAGGCCCGCACCAGCGTCGCATGGCCGCCGCCATGTGTCTTGATCAACCCGCGCAGCAGTTCGGCCTCGGGGTCGTCCTCGCTCATCGAGAGCCACACCAGCCCGCCCTGCCAGTCGTAGAAGGCGTCGACCGCCGCCTGCATGCGCAGCGCCATAACCATGTGGTGCGCCTCGGACGGCGGCATCGAGACGCGCCAGACCGGCCTCGCGGCGCCATCCGCAAAGGGCATGCAATCGCGGATGTCGCGCCAGATCGTCTTCGACGCCTCGCCCGCGATCTCCTGCAGCGGGCCGGCCTTGCCGAGCAGGTTCCGCAACACCTCGAGCCGGTAGACCACCGAGGGACCAAACCCCTCAACGCGCAGCAGCGTAGCGGCATCGCTGCCGAGATGGCCGGCGGCGACGCGCGCGGCGATCCGCTCGGGCAGGTGGGCCGCGCTCGACACTTCGGCACTGGAACCGAGCGCCAGCGCCATGGCGGCAACGGCGGCATCGTCGAGCAGGCCGCGGACGGCCAGCGTCACCTCGGTCTCGGCCGCGGGCAGGACCTTGAAGGTGACGTCGGTCAGCACGGCGAGAGTGCCCCAACTCCCCGCCATCAGCTTGGAAAGGTCGTAGCCGGTGACGTTCTTGACGACGCGGCCGCCCGACTTGAAGGCCTCGCCGCGACCGGAGACGGCAGCGATGCCAAGGATGTGGTCGCGCGCCGCACCTGCCTTGAGACGCCGCGGTCCGGACAGGTTCGAGGCAAGCACCCCGCCAATCGTGCCCCTGCCCGACGCGCCGCCGAGCAGCGGGCCATAGTCCATCGGCTCGAAGGCGAATTGCTGGCCGTTCTCGGTAAGCAGGTTTTCGACCTCGGCAAGCGGCGTGCCGGCCCTTGCCGAGAGCACCAGTTCGGCCGGCTCATAAAGCGTGACACCGGTAAGCTTCGAGATGTCGAGCGTGTGTTCGGTCTGCAGCGGACGGCCGATGCCGCGCCTGGATCCATGGCCGAGAATTTCAACGGGGGCTTCCTCGGCCGCTGCCCATTGGACGGTGGAGAGGACTTCGGCGGGTGTGGAGGGAGCGAAGATGGTCATGGGCACACCTAGTTCCTCGCCCCTGCGGAGCGGGGGAGAGGTGATAAGTGGCGTTCCTTCACACCCTCCTCTGTCCTGC
>LM655170.1:0-11752 GCA_000824825.2 Mesorhizobium sp. ORS 3324 | reverse complement strand
TGTCCTGCAGGACAGAGGGGGGTGCTCAAGCGCCGCCATATCCACTCAAAACCTCGGAATGTCCGGAAATGCCAACTGCCCGCGATGCACATGCATGCGGCCGAGCTCGGCGCAGCGGCGGAGCTGCGGGAAGACCTTGCCCGGGTTGAGCAGATGGTTGGGATCGAAGGCGCATTTGACGCGCATCTGCTGGTCGAGGTCGATCTGGTTGAACATCTCGGGCATCAGGTCGCGCTTCTCGACGCCGACGCCATGCTCGCCGGTCAAGACGCCGCCGACCATGACACAAAGGCGCAGGATGTCGGCGCCGAAATTTTCGGCCTTGTCCAGCTCGCCCGGCACATTGGCGTCGTAGAGGATCAGCGGATGCAAATTGCCGTCGCCGGCATGGAAAACATTGGCGACGGCGAGCCCGTATTTCTCGGAGAGGTCGCGCATGCCGGCCAGTACGCGCGGCAGTTCCTTGCGCGGGATGGTGCCGTCCATGCAGTAATAGTCGGGCGAGATGCGGCCGACCGCCGGGAAGGCGGCCTTGCGCCCGGCCCAGAAGCTCAGCCGCTCCTCTTCCGACTGCGAGATGCGGCAGGTGGTCGAGCCGTTACGGTGGGCGATCGCTTCGACCAGGCCGATCAGGTGGTCGACCTCGACGCTCGGGCCGTCGAGCTCGACGATGAGCAGCGCCTCGACATCGAGCGGATAGCCGGCATGGACGAAATCCTCCGCCGCGTGGATCGCCGGCCGATCCATCATCTCCATGCCGCCGGGGATGATGCCGGCGCCGATGATGTCGGCGACGCACTGGCCGGCCTGCTCGCTGGTCGGGAAGCCGATCAAGAGCGCGCGCGCCGTTTCCGGCTTCTTCAGGATGCGGACCGTCACCTCGGTGACGACGCCGAGCAGTCCTTCGGAGCCGGTCATGACGCCGAGCAGGTCGTAGCCTTCCTGGTCGAGATGGCTGCCGCCGAGCCGCACCACCTCGCCATTCATCAGCACCATCTCGATGCCAAGCACATTGTTGGCGGTGAGCCCGTATTTCAGGCAGTGGACGCCGCCGGAATTCTCCGCAACATTGCCGCCGATCGAGCAGGCGATCTGGGAGGATGGATCGGGGGCGTAGTAAAAGCCCTCCGGCTCGACGGCGTTGGTGATGCCGAGATTGGTGACGCCCGGCTGCGCGACCACGGTGCGGTTGGGGTAGTCGATCGCCAGGATGCGGTTGAAGCGGCTCATCACCAACAGAACGGCATCCTCGAGCGGCAGCGCGCCGCCCGAAAGCGAGGTGCCGCAGCCGCGCGGCACGACACGGATTCTGCGCTCGTTGCAGTACTTCAAGACGCGCGACACCTGCGCCACCGTTTCCGGCAGCACCACGACCAGCGGCAATTGCCGGTAAGCGGTCAGGCCGTCGGTTTCGAAGGCACGCATCTCGTTGGTCGTGTCGACGACGCCCTCGCCCGGCACGATGATGCGCATATCGGCGACGATCTCGGCGCGCCGGCCAAGCGTCTCGGCATCTGACTTGGGCATGGCAAGGCCGGACATCGGCGGCTTCCTTCGCTCGACTGGTCAAAATCTTTTACCAGCTAGGGCCAATCCTTGCAAACGCTGCTTTGGTTGGGATTGGCCGTCGACCGCACGCGCGCTTCCGCAGCGGCAATCTGCCGCTGCGGTTTTTACCCTCCCCCTGTGGGTTATGGACTGGGGAGGGTCGCGAACGAAGTGGGCGGGGTGGGGGTCGCGCGGGGAACGCCTTACGAGCACCCGCCCCGATCCGCTGCGCGGATCGACCCTCCCCACAAGGGGGAGGTTAAAGGGGAGATTACTCGCCCGGATGCTTGGCCGGCTCGGAGTGCAGGCGCCGCACGCGCCGAACGCCCCACCAGACGAACAGCACGGCAACCGGCACGGAGCCCGCGGTGACGACCTCCGGCGCGAAGGCATGACCGAAGACCGACGCGCCCTTGGCGACATAGCCGATCAGACCGACGACATAGTAGGACACGGCGGCGACCGAGAGGCCTTCGACGGTCTGCTGCAGGCGCAATTGCAGCCGGGCGCGGTTGTTCATCGAGGCAAGCAGGTCGCGGTTCTGCTTCTCGACGTCGACGTCCACCCAGGTGCGCAGCAGCGTGGTGGTGCGGGTGAGTTTTCGCGACAGGTTGGCCTGACGCTCCTCGACCGAGCGGCAAGTGCGCATGGCCGGCGCCATGCGCCTTTGCAGGAAGCCGGCCCAGGTGTCGTAGCCCTGCACCGGCTCTTCCTCCAGCGCCCCCAGCCTTTCAGTGACGATGCCGTCATAGGCGCGGCTGGCGCCGAAGCGGTAGAGGCTCGACGCCGCATCGGCCTCCAGTTCGGCGGCAAGCTCAGTCAGGTCCGCGAGCAAGGTCTGGCCGTCGCGGGTCTCGGCAGCCTTCATTTCCAACGTGATCTGAGCCAGCCGATCCTCGATGCGACGAACGCGGCCGGACAGCGTCAGCGCCAGCGGCAGGCCAAGCGTGGCAAGCGTCCGGTAGGTCTCGATGTCGATCAGCCGCTGCGATAAAGCGCCGGTGCTGGCGGGCGTCAGGCTGCGATCGAGCACCAGAATGCGGGTCAGGCCATCGCCGTCCTGGCGGAAGTCGGTGATGATGGCCGCGGCGCCTCGCTCAACCAGCGAATAGCATAGGCTGGTCGGATCGAAGCCGGCGACCAGCTTCTCGCTCGCTTGCGTCCATTTGCGGATTTCGAGCCGGATGCCGGAGATCACCGTTCCAGGCGGCGAGAAGCCGTTGCCGAAGGGCGAATCCTCTTGGCCACGGCCGTTTTCGGCGAGCGGCCCTTCCCAGAGATAGGTCGAGAACTCCGTGTGCCGCTCCCAGCGCAAGGTTCCCTTGCCCCATTTCATGGCATGGTGGCGGGCATGGCGTTCGGGCGCTGCGATGCCGAGCCGCCGCGACAGGTCGGACAGCACGGCATGGTCTACGGCCGAGCCGGCTTCGGTCATGAAAGAGAGTTGGATGAGCACGCGCGGCTTCTCGACCAGCGGATGCGGGCGAGCATGCACCTCGCCCAGCGCGCCGGGGCGTCCCTCATGCGCCGGGAAGCCCATCACGCTGCCCTGGGCGCGCGGCTGAAATTCGAGGTTGGACGTCTCGTCCGACACGGCTGGCCCCCTGGTTTCGACCCTGCGTGCAACCCCGCCCTCTTGCGGCAATCGGCAATGCACGTAAACAGCAAATTTTTGGCAGGCACGGGTGGGATGGCGCCGCCGGGCATGCGACCGGATCCGGCGAATTGGATAAATAATTTGACCAGTTGGCGACGGACCATTTAATCTGCGCGACATCCGTTCCGTTCCCAGGCACCTCTCCGTTGAGCGATATCTTCTCCAGGATCGAGCATTCGCGCACCGCCGACGAGGTGGTGCAGCAGATCGAGGCCCTGATCCTCGAAGGCGTGCTGCGCACCGGCGACCGGCTGCCCGGCGAGCGGGAACTGGCGCGCCAGTTCGAAGTGTCGCGGCCGATCCTGCGCGATGCGCTGAAGGCGCTGGAGGCGCGCGGGCTGCTGACCACAAGGCCGGGTGGCGGCACCCATGTCGCCGACGTCATCGGCCAGCTTTTCACAAAGCCGGTGACCGATCTCATCTCGACGCACCGCAAGGCGGTGACCGACTATCTGGAGTATCGGCGCGAGATCGAGGCGGTGGCGGCCGAATATGCGGCGCGGCGCGCGACCCGCGAGGATCTCGCCCTGCTCGACCGCATCATGGCACGGATGGACGAGGCGCACCGGACCGGCGACTTCGACGACGAGGCGGAAATCGACGTCGAGTTCCATCACGCCGTCTGCGAGTGCGCGCACAACATCATCCTTTTGCACACACTGCGCTCCTGCTACCGGCTGCTTTCTGAGGGCGTCTTCCAGAATCGGCTCCTGGTGTTCACCGTGCCCGGTGCGCGCGACGCGCTGCTTTCGCAGCACCGGGCGATCCACGCCGCCGTCAAGGCCGGCGATCCGGTCGCGGCGCGCAAGGCAGCAATGGACCACATCACCTATGTCGAGCGCTCGATGGCGGAAGCCGAGCGCAGCGGCGAATGGCAGCGCGTGTCGCGGCTGAGGCTGAGACAGCGCTCGGAAACCGGCGACATCGAACCTTCGCGCAAACGCTCCTAAGCACGGATCAAGCGGGGACCATCATGAGCGACATCCTCACCATTGCCGACCTCAAGGACCTGGCGCGCCGCAAGGTGCCGAAGATGTTCTTCGACTATGCCGATTCCGGCGCCTGGACCGAGAGCACCTACCGCGCCAACGAAGAGGATTTCCAAAAGATCAAATTCCGCCAGCGCGTGCTCGTCGACATGAGCAACCGCTCGCTGGAATCGACCATGATCGGCCAGAAGGTGGCGATGCCGGTGGCCCTTGCCCCGACCGGGCTGACCGGCATGCAGCATGCCGACGGCGAGATGCTGGCGGCACAGGCGGCGGAGGCGTTCGGCGTGCCGTTCACGCTGTCGACGATGAGCATATGCTCGATCGAGGATGTCGCCTCGGTGACGAAGAAGCCGTTCTGGTTCCAGCTCTATGTGATGCGCGACAAGGATTTCGTCTTTAACCTGATCGACAGGGCGAAGGCCGCGAAATGCTCGGCACTGGTGCTGACGCTCGATCTGCAGATCCTTGGCCAGCGCCACAAGGATATCCGCAACGGGCTATCGGCACCGCCGAAGCTGACGCTGAAGAACATGCTGGACATGGCGATCCGCCCGCGCTGGTGCATGGGCATGGCCGGCACCCAGCGCCGGACCTTTCGCAACATCGTCGGCCACGCCAAGGGGGTGGGAGACCTTTCCTCGCTGTCGTCCTGGACGTCGGAACAGTTCGATCCGCAGCTCTCCTGGAAGGATGTCGCCTGGATCAAGGAGCGCTGGGGCGGCAAGCTGATCCTGAAGGGCATCCTCGACAAGGAGGACGCGCTTAAGGCGGTCGAGACCGGTGCCGACGCGATCATCGTCTCCAACCATGGCGGGCGGCAGCTCGACGGCGCCGCCTCCTCGATCTCGGCGCTGGAGGAGATCGCCGATGCGGTCGGCGACAGGATCGAGGTCCACATGGACGGCGGCATCCGCTCGGGCCAGGACGTGCTCAAGGCGCTCTGCCTCGGTGCCAAGGGCACCTATATCGGCCGGCCCTTCCTCTACGGCCTCGGCGCCATGGGCAAGGAAGGCGTCACCAAGGCGCTCGAAATCATCCACAAGGAGATGGACATCACGCTTGCGCTATGCGGCAAGCGCCTGGTGACCGACGTGGGCAAGGACCTGCTTCGGCGCTAAACCCGTGTCGCACGACGCAGTTCCGGTCCTTGTTCTTGCCCATGTCCCAAAATCGCTGCGCAGCTTTGGACGACAGGCGCTAGGGGCTTATTCATTGATCCGCCCTAGTTTCCCGTATTGATTGATACGGGAAGACGCTCGCCTTGACTGAACCCGGCATCCATTTTCTCGACGCGCGCGGCCCGGATGGCATGCGGCTCTACGCGATTGGCGACGTGCACGGCCGTCACGACCTGCTCGCCGCCATGCACCGCCGGATCGAGAGCGAGCTGAAAGACGCACCGTCGTCCGACTGGCGCATCATCCATCTCGGCGACTATACGGACCGGGGACCGGACTCGAAAAGCGTCATCGACTTCCTGATCGAGGCACGCGAGCGCGACCCGCGCAACCTGATCCTAGCCGGCAACCATGATATCGGCTTCCTCGATTTTCTTGCCGAGCCCGATGCGGAAGGGCTGTTCATGCGTTTCGGGGGCGTCCAGACGGCGCAATCCTACGGCGTATCGCTGTCGGCAGGCGGCGGCTGGTTCGGCAGGTCCGACGAGGCGCTGCTGCACAGCCACGCAGCCTTGGTCGAGGCAGTGCCGCAAAGCCATGTCGACTTCCTGCAATCGCTGATCTTTTCGGTGGCGTTCGGCGACTTCTTCTTCTGCCATGCAGGCATCCGGCCGGACGTGCCGCTCGAAAGCCAGAGCCCGCAGGACTTGATCTGGATCCGCGACACTTTCCTTGATCACCCCGGCCTTTATCCGAAGGTGATCGTGCATGGGCACACCCCCGTCCCCGAGGCCGAAGTGATGGCCAACCGCGTCAATGTCGACACGCTCGCCTGGCAATCGGGACTGCTCAGCGCTTTTGCCGTCAACGGCGTTGAAAAGCGGATTCTGACGGTCGAGGGAAAGGCGTTCTAGCCATGATCCCGACTGCGGGATCAGCTTTCCGTTTGTCGGGATGGGTCAGGCTTTAGCGGAGTGCGGCGGTGACGCCGTAGCCGTCGACGGCCTGGTGATTGTTTGCAGCGTCGGCCGAATAAATTCCGAGGCCGCACACGACGATGGCAGACAGCATGACAAAGGACAAAAGCGCTGCTTTCACGGACGTCATCTCTGGTTGGGCTTTTTGCATCTGTGCACGAGGCGGTTACGAATGTGTTGAAACGATAAAATGCGTCTCAATGTTTCGACGATTTCGCGCTTCTAAGCAGATTCTGTATCGCCGGTGTGTCGCATGGATCACACAGAAGGTTCATCGCGGTTGCACGGGCGAAACAGAGCGCGCGCCTTCTAGGATGGCGCGCGAGCACAAGCCAAGGACGAAGCGGGTTTTCCCCAGGCGGAACTGCCGTCGCGTGCCAATTATGTCACGCTCGCGGCATGGGCGGTGCGACGGTCAGATCGTCGCCACCCAGGCGCGGGCGATCGCCAGGCCGGCGGCGTCGGCGTCCGGTCCGTTGCGGGCCATCTCGTCGTCGAGCTTGCCGGCCCAGTCGGGGTGGCGTTCGGCGATCAGCGTCGCGAAGGAGGCGCTCCAGTCGCGCACCAGCGGGCGGTCCGCCTCGAAATGGAACTGGAAGCCGTAAACGGCGCGGCCGATGCGAAAGGCCTGGTTCTGGGCGACATCGTTGCCGGCAAGCCGCACGGCCTTTTCCGGCAGGTCGAACGTGTCGTCATGCCACTGGAAGATCGGGAACTTTTCCGGCAACGCACCGAGCACCGGATCGGCCTTGGCGTGCGTCGTCAGCGACACGCCACACCAGCCGAACTCAACCGCTCCGCCGATGTGGTTCTCGGCGCCGAAGGCGCGGGCGAGAAGCTGGCCGCCAAGGCAGATGCCGAGCACCGAACGGTCCTTGCCGGCGAAATCGCGCGTCAGTTCAAGCAAAGGAGGAAAATAGGGATAATCGTCGTCGGCCAGCGCATTCTGCCCGCCGCCCAGCACTACCATGGCATCATGGCCATTGGCATCCTGAGGCAGCGGATCGCCTTGGTAGGGACGGCGCAGATCGAGCTCGGCGCCGGCCTCCGCAAGCGCAGCGCCGACCTGGCCGAGGCCGGTGTTTTCGTAGTTCTGGACCACCAGCACCCGCATCTAGAATCCTGCTGACATGAAATTGCAGTGGCGAGCGATATCATGCCGGCTCCATTTCAGCCAAGGCACCGGGCCGGAGAGAAAGCTATGCCACTGCAGAACCGGGTCGATCCATTCGGCGCCATTCATGCCGTGTCCGAGCGGGGCCTGTTCATGGGCAATCGCGGCATCATCCATGATCCCGAGACGAAGACGCTTCTGAAGAAGCGCTGGGCCTTGCCGGCCTGGATCATCTGCGTCTGTCAGCGCCGCGGCGTGCGGCGCGAGCCGATGGGCCGCAACAGGCCCGGCGGCAAAGCCGGCTGGACCGAGCTGTTCTTCCTCGACGAGGTGACAGCTTTAGCCGCCGGCCACCGGCCCTGCTTCTTCTGCCGGCGCGAGCGGGCAACCGACTTCGTGAGCCGTTTCGGCGAGGCCTTCGGTCTCGCAGCGCCCCGCGCGCCGATGCTCGACAAGCGGCTGCACAAGGAGCGTCTGGCCTCGGGCGGCCGACCGCCGGCGGTTGCAGTCGCGGAACTTGGCGGCCTTGCGGACGGGACGATGTTTGCCGACGGCAGCACTGCTTATGCGCTGCGCGACGGCAAGGCACTCAGATGGTCGTTCGCGGGCTACGCCGATCCTGTCCCGTTCGACCGCCTCTCCGACCGACCGCTGCGGCTGCTCACGCCTGCCACAAGCATTTCCGTGCTGCGGCAAGGCTACGCGCCGGTCTGGCATCCCTCCGCCGATACTTGACGGCAACCTGCGCCTCGCCCATTGCCAAGCAGATATTCGTGGGATGTCCCACGAATATCTGCTTAGATTCCCTTGTTTTTCGCAGGTTCTGATCGCAAAACCGCAGACACTTTTGCGGAACCTGCTTGGGCCATGCGAGCCAATTACAAAATGCAGCGGCTGTACGTGCCGGACGATCTCGGGCCAGGCTTCGAATTCGACGCCGGGCAACAGCAGAGCCACTATCTCGCGCATGTGCTGCGGCTCGGCGAAGGCGCCAAAATCCTTGTCTTCAACGGCCGCGACGGCGAATGGTCGGCGGCGATCGCTGCCAAATCCAAGAAGGCGGTCCGGCTCAAGGTGCTTTCGCTGCAGCGGCCGCAGCCGCCGCTGCCCGATCTCGTCTACTGCTTCGCCCCACTGAAGCAAGGCCGGCTCGACTATCTGGTGCAGAAAGCGGTCGAAATGGGCGCCGGCATCCTGCAGCCGGTCGTCACCCAGCATACGCAGGTGGCGAAGCCCGGCGTCGAGCGGCTGCGCGCCAATGTCGTCGAGGCGGCCGAGCAATGCGGCATCCTGGCCGTTCCGGAGGTGCGCGAGGCGGAAAAGCTCGAGCGGTTGCTCGGCAACTGGGACAAGGGACGGCGGCTGATCTTCTGCGACGAGGACGCCTCGACCAACAACCCGCTGCCGGCCTTGCAGAAGGTAAGCGAGAAGAAACTCGCCCTGCTGGTCGGGCCGGAGGGCGGCTTTTCCGAGGACGAGCGCAAGATGCTGAGGGCACTGCCCTTCGTCAGCGCCATCCCGCTCGGGCCGCGGATCCTGCGCGCCGACACGGCGGCGGTGGCGGCACTTGCGGTGATTCAGGCGTCAATCGGCGACTGGTGATCAAATGCCGTTGAGGCGTGGCTCAGGATTTTTTGCTTGATCGGCTGCCGGCATTTCGTCCATCTAGCGCCGGCGGCCGTCCGGCCCCTGCAGCGCAACGCCGCCTTTTTGGTGTGCTAAAAACGCTGTAGCACTAAGATCTTGCGCAGGATGCCCGGCGGAAATCGAGGTTGATTTCCGGGCAATGCGCTTGGAGGGGCTTCATGGCGCGCGACACAACCGATACCAGTCCCATCGAAGGCATAGACGAACTCGTCGGCTACCTGGCCGCGGGCAACAAGCCGCGTGATAAATGGCGGATCGGCACCGAGCACGAGAAGTTCCCCTTCTATGTCGACGGCAACGCGCCGGTGCCCTATGGCGGCGAGCGCGGCATCCGCGCCATACTCGAAGGCATGCAGGAAAAGCTCGGCTGGGATCCGATCATGGATGCCGGCCGCATCATCGGTCTGGTCGAGCCGACCGGCCAGGGCGCGATCTCGCTGGAGCCCGGCGGGCAGTTCGAGCTTTCCGGCGCGCCGCTGGAGACGATCCATCAGACCTGCCGCGAGGGCAATGCGCATCTGGCGCAGGTGCGCGAGATCGCCGAGCCGCTCGGTATCCGCTTCCTCGGTCTCGGCGGCAGCCCGAAATGGTCGCTGGCCGAGACGCCGAAAATGCCGAAGTCGCGCTACGAGATCATGACGCGCTACATGCCGAAGGTCGGCTCAAAGGGCCTCGACATGATGTACCGCACCTGCACGATCCAGGTGAATCTCGACTTCGAGAGCGAGACAGACATGCGCCGCAAGATGCAGGTGTCGTTGAAGCTGCAGCCGCTGTCGACGGCGCTGTTCGCCAACTCGCCCTTCACCGAGAGCCGGCCGAACGGGCTGCAGAGCTGGCGCGGCGACATCTGGCGCGACACCGACAACCAGCGCTCCGGGATGCTGGAATTCTGCTTCGCGCCGGATTTCTGCTTCGCCGACTACGTCGAATGGGCGCTCGACGTGCCGATGTATTTCGTCATCCGCGACGGCCACTATCACGACATGACGCGCTACACCTTCCGCCAGTTCATGGCGGGCGCCGCCCGCAATGAAGTTCCGGACGGGCTGCCGACGATGGGCGACTGGGCCAACCATCTGTCGACGCTGTTTCCGGACGTGCGGCTGAAGCGCTTCCTCGAAATGCGCGGCGCCGACGGCGGGCCGTGGCGGCGCATCTGCGCCCTGCCGGCTTTCTGGGTCGGGTTGCTCTATGACGAGCAGGCGCTGGACGCCGCCGAGACGCTGACCTCGAGTTGGACCTACGAGGAGGCGCTGGCGATGCGCAATGCGGTGCCGGAGCAAGGCATTGCGGCGCCGTTCCGCAACGCCACCTTGCGCGACGTCGCCCGCGACGTGCTCGCCATTGCGCGCATGGGGCTGAAGAACCGCGGCAAGAAGAACCGCGACGGCTATGACGAGACCTCGTTCCTCAACACGCTCGACGAGGTGGTGGCGCGCGGCACCACCAGCGCCGAGGAGATGCTTTCGGCCTACCACACGCGCTGGGGCGGCTCGATCGAGCCGGTGTTCATGGAATACGCGTATTAGCCGTTCGCCTGCCGCCTGACTGGGCGCGGCAAAAGCGGCTTCAATCGGTGATGGAAACGAACTAGGTTCCTCCGTGAGGATATCACGGAGGAGAAGCCCATGCCTTCCCTGTTCGACATTTTTTTGCAAGCCCAGAACGGCGCCGGCATGCAGGCGCTGGCCCAGCAGTTCGGGCTTTCGATGCAGCAGACACAGGCAGCGGTGCAGGCGCTTCTGCCAGCTTTTTCACAAGGGCTTCAGCGCAATACGGCCGATCCCTATGGACTGGGCGCGTTCATGACGGCGATGGCGAGCGGCCAGCACGCCAAATATTTCGAGGACGCAACCCGGGCTTTCACGCCGCAAGGCATCGATGAAGGCAACGGTATCCTCAGCCATCTGTTCGGCTCGAAGGACCTGTCACGCGCCGTCGCCTCCCAGGCGGCGCAGGCGACTGGGCTCAGCCAACAGGTGCTGCAGCAGATGCTGCCTATCATGGCCTCGATGATGATGGGCGGGCTGTTCAAGCAGACCAACAACCAGATGCAAGCCGCCGGCGGCTTTGGCGGCGGCAGCAATCCGCTCAGCGAGATCATCGAGCAGATGATGCGGCAGGCGGGCGGCGGCGCGCAGGCTCCGCAGCCGGCGCCCAGTCCCCATGGCGACAACCCGCTCGGCAAGGTCTTTCAGGATATGTTCGGCGGCGCGCAGCAGCCGCAAAGCCAGCCGCAGCAGACGCCCAACCCATACGGCGACAATCCGCTCGGCAAGGTGCTGCAAGACATGTTCGGCGGCGGCGCCCAGCAGCCGCAACCGCAGCAGACACAGAGCCCCTACGGCGACAATCCGCTGGGCAAGATGTTCGAGGAGATGCTGCGCCAGGGCGGCGGCGGGTTCGGGGTGCCCGGCGAGCAGCAGCCGCAACAGCCCCAACCCCAACAAAACCAGCCGCCGCAGACCAATCCAAGCGGCCGGCCGCGAAACCCGTTCGACGACATCTTCGGCAAGATGTTCGAGACCGGTGCGCAGCAGCGCGACGAATACCAGAAGGGCATGGAGACGATCTTCGACCAGTTCAAGCGCGGCATGGACCGGCGGTAAAGTTTGTCGCTGACCCGCCGGCGGGACAGCACCCCCTCTGTCCTGCCCGACATCTCCCCCGCAAAGGCATAAGCGCTAAGATAGGTA
>LM655169.1:5961-94191 GCA_000824825.2 Mesorhizobium sp. ORS 3324 | reverse complement strand
TTGCCGCCCGTGCCTCCTATCGCTCCACTGCCGCCATCGCCGCCATTGCCGCCGTAGCTGCCGGAACGAACCTGAGGTATGCCTCCTGCAGTCCCGTCGTAGCCGTCGCCACCATTGCCGCCCAGGCCGCCATTGCCGCCATCGCCGCCCTTTCCGCCTTTGGCTCCGACGCTGCCATCGCCGCCGGCGATAATTCCGGCATTCGTCAGCACGAAATCCGAGCCGCCCACCGCGTATCCGCCATTGCCTCCCGCGCCGCCTCTGCCGCCGGGGTATGGCGAACTCTCGCCGTCGTATCCATCACCTCCAGGGCCGGCTGGGCCAAGATCCCCTCCTGGGTCGTTCAGCCCATGCGCGCCATTAGCGCCATCAAGGCCGGAGGTGCCCTGTGCACCCTCAGCGTAGCTTAGTCCTCCCACTCCGCCGGTGATCGTTCCGGCATTGTCGAGCGCAAAAAAGGTGCCGCCCACTCCGGCGCCGCCGCCGCCGGCGGCTCCGCCTGCGCCACCGGCGCCGCCGCTGATCGACCCGGCACTGTTGTTTGTGACGGCGAAATCGGTTCCTTCTACGCCCCACCCACCGGTTGCGCCGACACCAGCGGAGCGGATCGGATTCAGGGCGATCAAACCTGTACCACCCGAACCTCCGGTGATGGCGCCATCATTGACCAGCGTGAAGCCGGAGCCCTGGACGGCCGCGCCGCCCAGCCCCCCATCGCCGCCGTCACCGTTGATTGCAAACGGAGCGTCCGAAGCTCGCCCCGTTTGGGCAAATCCGCCAGCGCCGCCGGCACCGCCGAGGCCGCCGGTGATCGCACCATGGTTGTAGAGTGTGAAGCCGACGCCATAGAAGCCCGCCCCGCCGCCGCCGCCATCGCCGCCTTCGCCACCGTCGCCATAGAGTCGGGTGACATCCCCGGATCCACCAATCTGGATATCCTCTTGTCCCGATGCGCCCCAGCCGCCATACCCGCCGCATCCGCCCTCGACCACCGCGCCGGCGACGACATCGTAGGTCTCCCCGGCGATCCCGACATATTCCGGTGCGCCGCCGCCACCACCGCCGCCGCCAAAGCCGCTCTGCTCGAGATTGACGCCGTCTGAGCGTCCGCCCGCGCCACCGGCGCCATAGCCCTGGCCGCCAAGCTGCCCCGCCTGAGGTTCAGTGATCTCATCGCCAAAGTGGAAACCGCCCATCCCACCCGCGTTTCCCGTACCGCCACTGCCGGTTCCGGCTCCGCCGGCGCCGACTATGCCGCCGTACGGGAAACCGGATTGGGCATCGGTGCCGCTACCCCCATCGATGTTTAGATTCGTGCATGGGGCTCTGCCGGCACCCCCGCTAATAATGACCTGCGCTTCCACAGGCGAAGTCTGCACCAATCCAAGCACCGCGAGCGCGACGACGACCGGAAAGCACGGCAGCCTCCATCGAGCTGCCAGTCCCTTAAACCGTGTCCCCTTGCTGCATGCAGCAACGCCGTCTTCGATACCCGCGCGATGCGGGCGATGCCTGCGCGAATCTTTGGTATCTGACACACCCGCCCCCCAGCGCTTCTGTGGCTGCGGAGCCCCCAGCCAGTGCCGTGAGCCGCGAGGTATGACACTGAGATTTTCGTCGCGCTATCCTCTGATTAGAGGAGCTGAACGGGGATCCTGCTATCCGCCCAGCCAGAGGCTCATCAGCTCTGCACGACCGCGCACGCCGAACTTGCGGAAGATGCTGGTGACGTGCTGATGCGCCGTGGACGCGGCAATCTTCATTTGCTGGGCAATGTCTCTCTCGGTCGCCTTTGTCAGCAGCAAATGCAGGACCTTCCTCTCCATGGACGTCAGCGGCGCCGATGCCGTCAGCAGGCCGTGGCCCAGCATCAGCAGGCGATGGAACCATTTGATGCCGCGCAGCGCCTGGGCGAGCAGCGTGATCTCCTCATCCGCGAAAGTCTTGCGCGAATAGAAGCCGAAATGCGATTCGCAGTCGGCGTTCAGCGGGAAGGCGACGAAGACCGCGTCATGCGTGCCGACCAGGCCATAGTGACGGCGGTAGAATTCCGACTCGAACCATTCTTGCGGCAGCTCTCGCCGGAATGAATAGGTGCGGAAGCTCCCTACGTCACGCATCGGCAGGAGAAAGGAAGGGTCGATCTCCCGCCGTTCCCAAACGCGCAATATTTCCTTGAAATGCCCCTCGTCCGGGTGAGGCTCGATTGGATGCAGGGCCTGAACTGCGCCCACGCGCCAGCCCTGGAGCGGGTCGTTGCGTGCCGTATCACCGATGCGGATCGCGCCGGCCCAGGTGGCGTTCCATGCCCCTACCCGAGCGGCGAGTTGGTCCATCAGATAGGCGGCGGCTTGGTGCGACTGATTCACGTGGAAGGCGGACAGAGCATCCCACAGGCGATAGACGTCTTCCATCTTTATGAGGGCATTTCGGCGGGGAGTCGATTTGTCTTCTGTTGTCGATTATGAGCGAGATGAGGCGGGCGACACAGGTTTGCACATGTGCGGTCAGCTCTTCGGTTCCTTTCGCTCCATTGTTTCCTCTTCATCACCCAGACCGGATCCAAACGCAACGGCAATAAGCACCACGCAACCGCTAATGCATGTCGGCCAAAAGTAGGCAGCTTGGAAAACGACATGCATCAAAACAAGAACTTAAAGCGCGTCGCTCGAATCCGTCGCGACGCATTTCAGGTCGGACACGCGCGCCGGCGCCTACGCGGACCCTTTCACGGTTGCAACCGATTCCCTTTCCACCAGCGGGCATTCCAGCTTGGTGATGGGATAGCGGCCGCGGCCGGGCGCAGGCGGCGTCTCCAGCTGCTCGATCGCCCATTGGCCCATCGCCAGATGCGGCAGGATCGATGTGGTGAGCGGCGGAAAAAGGTGGCGGGCGATCTCCTCGTCGTCATAGCCGACCACGGAAATGTCCTGCGGGATATGCAGGCCGGCCTCCTTCAGCGCCTCGTAGCAACCGATCGCCGTGCGGTCGTTCTGGCAGAAGATGGCGGTCGGACGATCTTTCAGCGCGAGCAGCTTGACGGTCGCGGCATAGCCGGCGCTGGCCGACCAGTCGCCCTCGACCACAAGCTCCGGATCGAAGGGGATATCGGCGGTGGCCAAAGCGCGGCGATAGCCCTTCAGCCGATCCTGCGCCGCCTGCATCCACGGTTCGCCGGTGACGGTGGCGATGCGGCGATGGCCGTGGCCGATGAGATACCGGGTAGAGCTCTGGCCGCCGGCGATCTCGGAGGGCACGACGGCCGGGAAGGCGTAGTCGGCGGTGTAGCAGTTGAGCAGGATGACCGGGATGTCGAGGCTGTAGAGGAACTCGGGCGCGGTGATCTCGCGGGTGAAGATGGTCATGTAGATCAGCGCCGAGATGCCGCGCCGCGTCAGCGCCGAAATAGCGCGCGGCTCCATCACCGCGTCGCCCATCGTCTGCGCCACCAAGAGCACGTTGCCGGCATTCCACGACGCCTGGCGCGCGCCCTCGATGGCGACCACCGCTTCCGGGCTGGTGGCGAGCTGGTCGACGGCAAAGCCGATGACGCCATCCAGTCCCTCGAAAGGCGTGACGGGTGGACGGAGCGCCGAAAAGACCGGCGGCGAGTAGCCCAGCGCTCTGGCTGCCTCGATCACCCGGTCGCGCGTCTGCTGCGACAGCCTGATGCCCGGCGAGTTGTTGAGCACGAAGGAAACCGTCGCCTGCGAGCAGCCGGCGGCCCGTGCGATGTCGGTCATGGTGACGCGGCCCTTGGGCTTGGCGGTGCGCCGCCTGGAGGTTTCGGGGGGATCGCTCAGTTCTGTCGGTTCGTTCATGGTCGTTTCCCAACCCCGCCGGCTCTAAGGCCGGCGGCAACGGCAAGATGATCGAGGGTCGGCGCGTCTGCATGCCTGACTTATAACTATTATCAAATGCAGCATCTTCCCCGCCGGCCGCTCCGCCTGTCAACGAAAAACGGCCAGTCACCACCGGAAAATGGGCGAATTCCAAGGATTCTCGCCGTCAGCTGCGGAGATTGCCACCGCCGCTTTCTCTCTTCACCCAAGCGTTGCTGGCAACAGCCTCCTCCGCCGGTATGCACCCGTCCCCAGTCGCGATTAATATTCTTTACTAATAGATGTAAGCGTTCTACTGTCAACTCGTCACGACCGGATCGGGGCCTCGGGCCGGTGGCGGCAGTGGGAGGAACGCGCGTCGGCTTGCCGGCAATCCGACGGGAGACGGCTGCCTCACTTTCACGAAAATGTCAGACAAATCGGACTATTTACGAACGCCAAATCTGTGTCTAGTGTCTTGGTCGCGGCTGGGAGTGGCGCCGTCTTAAATTGGCAGACCTTGGGCAAGCCCCGTGAGGAGGAGGGCGTCCAGGCCGCAGCCGAGACATCAGCGATGAGTTTCAAAGGGAGGATGAAGCATGAAATCCATGATCCGTAATGCATCGGTCGCCGCGGCGGCCCTGGCTCTCGGCCTATCGGCGAGTGCAACCGTGCGCGCCGCCGACAAGCCGACGCTGGCCTTCGTCGTCAACGGCGCGTCGGACTTCTGGAAGGCGGCGGAAGCGGGCGTAAAGAAGGCGCAGGGCGAGCTGCCCGACTATAATCTCGAGCTCAAATATCCCGAGCAGTCGTCGGTCGCCATCCAGCAGCGGCTGATGGACGATCTGGTGACGGCCGGCGTCAAAGGCATCATGGTCTCGGCGGTCGATCCCAAGACCTCGACCGATGGGCTGAACAAGATCGCTTCCGAGACGGCGCTGTTCACCACCGACTCCGATGCCCCGCAGACCAAGCGCGTCGCCTATATCGGCTCGTCCAACGTCGACGCCGGCAAGCAGGCGGCCGAGATCGCCAAGAAGGCAATGCCGAACGGCGGCAAGTGCCTGGGCTTCGTCGGCCTGCTCGGCGCCGACAACGCCAAGGAGCGCATCCAGGGCATGAAGGACGGGCTCGCCGGCAGCAAGATCGAGCTGGTCGACGTGCGCGGCGACGACATCGACCAGGCGCGCGCCAAGAAGAACGTCGAGGACGCGCTGGTCGCCAGCCCGGACATCACCTGCATGGTCGGCTTCTATTCCTACAACACGCCGCGCATCTATGAAGCGCTGCGCGACGCCGGCAAGCTCGGCCAGATCACCGTCGTCGGCTTCGACGACGATCCGATCACGCTGGGCGGCGTCAAGGAAGGCACGGTCGCCGCGACCGTGGTGCAGCAGCCCTTCGAATGGGCGTATCAGGGCATGAAGCTGATGGCATCCTACCTCAAGGGTGACAAGTCGGGCATTCCGACCAACAACCTGATCATCATTCCGACCAAGATCATCGGCAAGGACGACGTCGACGCCTATGCCGCCAACCTTAAGGCGATGCAGGGCAAATAAGTGCAAAGACAGCTGCGCCGGCTCAAGGGTCCTCCCTGAGCCGGCGTCCGTATTGACGGGCCGCGCGCGGCCCGTCAGTCTGTAGCCCACCGGCTGCTGCCAACTGCCATAAATTGTGGCGCGATGAACTATTCCGACACGTCCTTCGCTCAATCGACGACCGCTCCGTTCCTGAGCCTCGAAGCGGTGCGCAAGACCTATCCCGGCGTCGTGGCGCTGGACGGATTCTCCATGGAAGTCGGGCCGGGCGAGGTGATCGGCCTGGTCGGCGAGAACGGCGCCGGCAAATCGACGCTGATGAAGATCCTCGGCGGCGTGACGCGGCCGGACAGCGGCACCGTCACCGTCGACGGGGTCGCGCATGACGGGCTGACCGTGGAAGCCAGTATCGGCTCCGGCATCGCCTTCGTGCATCAGGAACTCAACCTGTTCGAGAACCTCGACGTCGCCGCCAACATCTTTTTCGGCCGCGAGCCGCTGAAGGCCGGGCCGCTGAGGCTGGTCGACCGCGTCAGGCTGCGCGAGATGGTGGCGCCGCTGTTGAAGCGCGTCGGCGCCAATTTCTCGGCCGACACGCCGGTCGCCTCGCTGTCGCTGGCGCAGCAGCAGATGGTCGAAATCGCCAAGGCGCTGTCGATCAGGGCGCGGCTGGTGATCCTCGACGAGCCGACGTCCAGCCTGCCGATCGCCGAGACCGAAAAGCTGCTCGACGTCATCAAGGGGCTGAGGGCGGAAGGCATCAGCGTCATCTTCATCTCGCATCGCCTACACGAGGTCGAGCGTGTCGCCGATCGCGTCGTGGTGCTGCGCGACGGCATGCTTGCTGGTACCCTGCCCAAGAGCGAGATCAACCATGACCAGATGGTCAAGCTGATGATCGGACGCATGCTGAAGGAGCGCGAGAAGGCCGCCGAGGCGGGACGCGCTCCGGGCGGCGTCGCGTTATCCGCCAGCGCGGTTCGCACCACGGCCTATCCGGATCACCCGGTCAGCCTGGAACTCAGGCGCGGCGAGATCCTCGGCCTTGCCGGGCTGGTCGGCTCCGGCCGCACCGAGCTCGCGCGCGTCCTGTTCGGCATCGACGAGCGGCTCGGCGGCAGCGTTGCGCTGGACGGCAAGACGCTCGGTGTCGGATCGGCAGCCGACGCAGTGGCGAACGGAATCTTCCTGGTGCCGGAGGACCGCAAGCTCACCGGCATCCTGCTCGACCTCTCTATCGCCCAGAACATTTCGCTGCCCAATCTGCCGGCGCATGCGAAGCGCTCGCTGGTCTCGACCGGCGCCGAGATCGCCACCGCCGAGAAACAGAAGAAGGCCCTCGGCATCAAGGCGCCGTCGGTCCTGACCCGCACCGGCACGTTGTCGGGCGGGAACCAGCAGAAGGTGGTGCTCGCCAAATGGCTGGCGATGAACCCCAAGGTGATGATCCTCGACGAGCCGACGCGCGGCATCGACATCGGCGCCAAGGCCGAGATCTACGGGCTGATGCGGTCGCTTGCGGATGCTGGCGTCGCGGTGCTGATGATCTCCAGCGACATGGAAGAAGTGATCGGCGTGTCAGACCGCATCGCGGTCATGCATGAGGGGCAGGTCTCCGGCATTCTCGACCGGGACGATTTCAGCCAGGAAAACGTGCTTCTGCTGGCGGTGGGCAAGAAGCCCAGGCTGACGCAAGCTGCGGGAGGAGTGCAATGAGCAAGAAAGATCTCGGCCTGCTGATCCTGATCCTGGTGGTCGGCGCGGTGGTGACCGCCATCAACCCGCGTTTCCTGTCGACGATCAATCTCGCCAACACCTCCAACCTGGTCGCACTGTTCGGCATTCTTTCGATCGGCCAGGCCTTCGTCATCATCACCGGCGGCATCGAGCTGTCGGTTGGTTCGCTGGTCGCGCTGCTCGGCACGCTGTTCATCGACTTCATCGCCGTGCGCGAGATGAACTGGCCGCTGGCTTTCGTGCTGATCATCGCGCTTGGCGCCGTCATCGGCTTCGTGCATGGCTGGCTGATCACGCGGCTCAAGATGCAGCCCTTCGTGGTGACGCTCTGCGGCCTGCTCATCTATCGCGGCGTCGCGCGCTTCTACACCGCCGACGGCACGGCAGGCTTCGCCTTCGGCCAGAATTTCCCTGATCTCGAATTCCTGACCGCCGGCCGCTCCGGCGGGCTGCCGAACAGCTTCATGGCGCTGATCGTCATCGCCATCGTCATGTGGGTGGTGCTGCACCGCTCGGTGTTCGGGCGCTACCTCTACGCCATCGGCAAGAACGAGGAGGCGGCGAAATATTCGGGAATCCGCACCGGGCGCGTGGTGATCGCGGCCTACGTCATCTGCGGCGTGCTGACGGCGCTGTCGGCGATCTATTTCGCCATGTACACGCGCTCGATCTCGCCGGCGAGCCACGGCCAGTTCTACGAGCTCTACGCCATCGCCGCGGCCGTGCTCGGCGGCTTCTCGCTGCGCGGCGGCGAGGGCTCGCTTGTGGGCGTCATCCTCGGCACCGTGCTGCTGCAGGAACTGCAGAACCTGGTCAACCTGCTCGGCATCCCCTCCTCGCTCAACTTCGCGGTGATGGGCGGCGTGATCCTGATCGGCGTGCTGGTCGACCAGCAATGGGGTGTCTTCCGCGCCCGGCGCCGGATGATGGAGGCGACGCGCCGGAACGTTGCCGGCGCTCCGGCGGAGTAGCGTCGCTTCCCGGACCGCCGACCCTCCGGTTTTCACGATTCTCCATGGAAACAGGGACAATTCCGGCTTTGCGGCGGATTGCGCCGAGGCGCGCGGAACCGAAAACAACACTTGTCGGGAAATTGGGGCTGGGCTAAGCAATTCGATATCGCATGCATCCAAGAACAAAAAAATGGGAGAAAGTACAGTGGTATCATCACGTTGGACTGCGCTTGCCGCGCTCGCGCTGATCTGCTCGACCCCGGCGGTCGCCAAGGATTGGAAGACCGTCACGGTGGCGATGGAGGGCTCCTATGCCCCCTGGAACCAAACCGACGCCAGCGGCAAGATCGTCGGATTCGAGGTTGACATACTGAACGACGTCTGTGCCCGCGCGAAGTTGCAATGCAACATCGTGGCGCAGGATTGGGATGGCGTCATTCCCGGCCTCACGGCGGGCAAGTTCGACATTGTGATGGATGGAATGTCGATCACCGAGGAGCGCATGAAGACGATCGACTTCTCGATCCCCTATGCCTCTTCGCCGGTGGCTTTCCTTGCCGACAAGAATGGCCCGCTGGCGCAGCTGTCGAACAACGGCAAGATGATCGATCTTTCCAAGGACGACGCCGAGTCCAAGGCTGCGCTCGACACTCTGCGCAAGGAACTCGCCGGCAAGAATGTCGGCCTGCAGGTTTCGACCACGGAAGCCACGTTTGCCGACAAGTATCTCAAGGACGTCGCCAACGTCCATGAATACAAGACCACCGACGAGCATGATCTCGACCTGATGGCCGGCCGTATCGACGTGGCTTTCGCCGACACCACCTACTTCCTCGGCACGCTGGCCAAGCCCGACGCCAAGGACCTGGCGTTCGTGGGGCCGCAGTTCAAGGGCGGTCCGATCCTGGGGCCGGGCATCGGCGCAGCCTTCCGCAAGACCGACAAGGACCTGCAGGACATCTATAACAAGGCTCTCAAGGCCGCTCTCGACGACGGCTCGGTGTCGAAATACAGCATGCAGTGGTTCAAGATCGACATTACCAAGTGATGTCGTAACGGGAGCGGCGAAGGCTGCTCCCGTTTTTGCATTGAGGTGAGCAACCAATCGATGCATATCGCGGCGCCCGGAGGAGGCGTACTTGGAGTTTCTCAACAATCTGCTCGATCAACTCTCGACGGCCTATGAGCTGTTGGCCGCGGGTTGGGGCGTGCAGCTGCTCTGGGGCATTTCCTGGACCTTGGCGGTCACCGTGGTGTCGATGCTGATCGGCGCAACGCTGGGATCGCTCGTGGCGGCCGCCAAGCTTTCAAGTAGCGGCGGACTGAGATTCATCGGCGAAAGCTACACGACCGTGTTTCGCGGCGAGCCGGAGCTGCTGATCATCTATCTGTTCTACTATGGCGGCACCCAGGTCCTGACGGGTGTGGCGAGGTCCACCGGATCAATAGGACCGACGGACATCGTCAACATGCCGAGCTTCCTCGGCGGTGTTCTCGCTGTCGGCATCATTTCCGGCGCCTATCAGGCGGAGGTCTTTCGTGGCTCCTTTCTGGCGATCCATCGCGGCGAGCTGGAAGCGGCCCGCGCCTACGGCATGTCGGCCCTGATGCGTTTCCGCCTCGTGATAATGCCCCAGGTCCTGCGCCTGGCCGTGCCGGGGCTGGGCAATGTGTGGCAGCTCACCATCAAGGATTCGGCGCTCATTTCGGTTACCGGCGTGGCCGAGCTGATGCTGTCGGCCAACAAGGCGGCGCGCTCGACGCATCACTCGCTGCTTTTCTACGCGCTTGCGGGCATCCTTTATCTCGTCATGACTTCGATTTCGA
The DNA here is from genome assembly GCA_000824825.2 of Mesorhizobium sp. ORS 3324. Taxonomy (GTDB): domain Bacteria; phylum Pseudomonadota; class Alphaproteobacteria; order Rhizobiales; family Rhizobiaceae; genus Mesorhizobium. Next base: position 84,312 of record LM655169.1, on the reverse strand, counting down.
CGCCGATCTTCGAGAAGGCCGAGCGTTACACCTCGCGCAGTTTCGTGCGGCCGAAATGAGGGGTTGCGGTGGATTCTAACTTCTACCTGTCGACCATCTGGAGCGTGCTGAAAGCTCTGCCGCTCACGCTTGAGATATGGCTCTTCGGCGTCGCCATCGGCCTGGTCATCGCCAGCGGCCTGACCTGGATGCGGGCATCGGGCTACAAATTGGGCGAGTATTTTGCCCGGGCTTACGTCTTCGTCTTTCGCGGGTCGCCGCTGCTGGTGCAGCTATACCTGATTTATTTCGGGCTCTCGCAGTTCGATTTCGTTCGCCACAGCCCGATCCTTTGGCCGATCCTGCGGGACCCCATGTACTGCACGATCCTGGCGATGGCTCTGAACACGGCCGCCTATTCCAGCGAGATTTTCCGGGGGGCGCTGCGGGCGGTGCCTGTCGGCCAGATCGAGGCCGCCAAGGCTTTCGGCATGCCGACCTTCACGCGCTTTCGCCTTGTCACGCTGCCGATCGCCCTGCGACTCGCCCTGCCGGCCTATTCGACCGAGATCATTCTCATGACGAAGGCGACGGCGCTCGCCTCCATGGTCACGATCATGGAGATGATGGGTACGGCGCAGAAGATCCAGCACGACACTTTCCGCCCGATCGAGGTGCTGACCTGCGCCGGCGTGATCTACCTGCTTCTCAACCTCTCGATCGCCCGGCTGTTTGCCTTTGTCGAATACCTGCTCTCGCCGCATTTGCGTCCCCCGCCCGAACAATCCCAGCAGATCAAACCAGTCCCGGAGGTGTTGTGATGTCGGCAGATCTTGCCGCCGCAGCGAAATCGGCATCGCCGCCCGGCGACGACAAGGCGGCCATCAGCGTCAAGGACATGCGCAAGAGCTTCGGCGACCACGAAGTGCTCAAGGGCATCTCGCTCGAAGCCCACAAGGGCGATGTCATTTCGATCCTCGGCTCCTCGGGTTCCGGCAAAAGCACCTTCTTGCGCTGCATCAACCTGCTTGAGCTACCGGACTCGGGCGAGGTTCGGGTGGATGGCGAGCTCATCCGGATGAAGCAGGGCCGGGATGGCCGGCAGATGCCGGCCGATATCCGCCAGGTGGAGAGGGTGCGTGCCAACCTGGCGATGGTCTTCCAGAGCTTCAATCTCTGGTCTCACATGACTGTGCTCGAAAATCTTGTCGCCGCGCCGACGCATGTGCTCAAACGGCCGCGGGCGGAATGCCTCGAGCAGGCTGAAGCATTACTGAAGCGCGTGGGCATTTGGGAACGGCGCAACTATTATCCGCCTCACATGTCGGGCGGCCAGCAACAGCGCGCCGCGATAGCGCGTGCCCTGGCGATGAACCCCAAGGTAATGCTGTTCGACGAGCCTACTTCCGCGCTTGATCCGGAACTGGTCGGCGAGGTGCTGCGGGTCATGCGCTCGCTCGCGGAAGAAGGCCGCACCATGCTGGTGGTGACGCATGAAATGGGTTTTGCCCGCGACGTGTCGAGCCAAGTGATGTTCCTGCACAAGGGCGAGGTGGATTCGCTGGGTGAACCAAAAGAGATGTTCGCCCGTCCCCCCACCCAGCAGTTCAAGCAGTTTATCGCGAATTTCAACAAATGATGCGCTGCCTCCCCTTCTTGTGGGAGAAGGTGGCCGCGAAGCGGCCGGATGAGGGGTGCTGGACGGAGTGAGGCGCCCGAGACTTGGCGCGATGCACACGTGGTGACGATAGTCGCCGCCAAGCTGGAACACCCCTCATCCGTCTCGGCGCTTCGCGCCGATCCACCTTCTCCCGCAAGGGGAGAAGGGGAAGGCGCTAGATCATCCCGAACAGGTCCGACACTGCCATCGCCTTGCGCAGCACCTCGGCGAAGCGCTCGCCGGCAATCTCCTTCGCGCCGCTATTGTCGATCGAGGTGACGTCCGGGCCGGACAGCACCACGCTCGTGCTGCGCGCCAGGCGCGCCAGCACCTCGCCGCGCGATTCGCGGCCGCGCGCCGCCAGTCGCTCCGCGAGAATCTCAGGTGCCGCGGTGATCTCGACCACCGCCAGATTGGCGTAGCGCTCGCGCAACGCCGGGATGATCGCGCGCGAGACATTGGCCACCGCGACGTGGCCGTTGGCGACCGCCCAGTCGACATCGGCCGGCAAGCCATAGCGCAGGCCATGCGCGTCCCAGCAGATGGCAAAGGCGCCATCGGCCTCCGCCTCGGCGAAGGCGGCGTCGGCCAGCGTGTCATGGTCCTCGCTCGCGGAATCGCTCGGCCGGGTGATGACGCGGCGCACGAATTCCAGCCGCGTCTCGTCGGCGAAGCGCGCCTTGGCGTAGCCGATCAACGTGTCCTTGCCGGCGCCGCTCGGTCCGACGACCGCGACGAAGACGCCGTTGCGGATGGGGAGGCTTTCGGTAATCTCGCGCTCGATCAAGGCCGAAACCATCATGCGACCCGGCGTCCTTCGCGCCACACGGTGCGCACCACCGGCACATGCTCGTCGACACGCACGCGCACGAGATCGGCGCGGCGGCCGGGCTCGATGACGCCGCGATCGCTGAGGCCGACCGCGTCGGCCGGGTTCTTCGACACCATTGCGACCGCCTGCGGCAGCGAGATGCCTTCGACGACATCGCCGAGGAAGAAGGCCGACTGGATCAGGCTGAAGGGGATATAGTCGGATGACAGGATGTCCAGCAGGCCGTCGCCGGCAAGCGCGCGGGCCGACACATTGCCCGAATGCGAGGAGCCGCGCATGACGTTGGGCGCGCCCATCAGCACGCCGAGGCCGGCCGCCTTCGAGGCCCTTGCCGCCTCCTCGGTGGTCGGGAACTCGGCGACGCGAACGCCCTGCTCCACCGCCTCGTCGACATGGCCGGCGGTGGCGTCGTCATGGCTGGCGAGCACGATGCCACATTCGCGGCAAGCGGCGGCGATGAACACGCGGTTCGGACCCGAGTTGCGGGCCGACTCGGCCATACGCTTCTCGCAGAATTTCTGGAAGTCGCGGTCGGTCAGCTTCAGCTTGCGCTGGTAGTAATAGGCATAGGTCTCGAGGTTGACGAACTGGCGCTGGCCCGGCGCATGGTCCATCAGCGAGGCGAGCTTCACCCGGTCGTCGGTATCGAAATTGGCGAAGGCCTCCAGGCAGTCCGGCGCCGAAACCTCGCAACGCAGGTGGATGAAATGGTCGGCCCTGAGCCGATCCTGGCGCACGCTGTCCTCGATCGCATCGGCGAGCTGGCGCACGTCGTCGGATTTCAAGTCGGCATCCTCGTCCATGCCGACGCGCAGGGCGTCGAGCACGGTGGTGATGCCGGCCGTGGCCACCTGGGCATCATGAGCAAGCACCGCGGCGATCGGGTTCCAGCGCACTTTCGGGCGCGGCGCGTAGTGGCCTTCGAGGTGGTCGGTGTGGAGCTCGACGAGGCCCGGGATGATGTAGTCGCCGCCCATGTCCTCGCCGGCGCGGGCGGCACCCGGCTCGATCGCAGCGATCAGGCCATCGCGCAGCAGCAGCGAACCCTCGACGATCTCGTCGGGCAGAACGATGCGGGCATTGGTGAGGACGGTTTCGGCGGTCATCTCAGGCGGTCCTTGGTCTCGGCATCAGGCGGTTTTCCTGGCCGGGCGGCGGCCAAGTTCATGGTGAGAAAGCACCATGAAGGGAGCGCCCGGTTCGGTTTCGACGAACAGCGTCAGCGCATCCACCGGCACCGGCTGCTGCAGCACTCCTGCGAACAGGCTGTCGATTGCTGCACGCAGACGCTTGCTTTCCTGCGGCCCGACGCGTCCGGACAACGTCATGTGGAAGCGGAAGGTTTCGAAGACGTAAGGGTAGCCCCACTGGCAGAGGTTGCGGAACTCGTCCGGCTTCAGCGAGTCGGGGCTGCGCCGCTCGATCTCGGCCTCGGTCAGCGGCGCGCGGAAGCGATCGAAGGCGCGCACGACCTCGGCCGCGAAGCTGTTGAGCGGCGCGAACGGGGTCTCCGTCACCAGCGCGAAAAAGCCGTCGATCTGGCCGACGACAAGGCGCGGGATGACGACCGGCGGCGTCGCTTCGGCGAAATCGTCGAGCGCGGCGCGCAGCGAGGCTTCCGTCTCCTTCGGCGCCAGCCGGAACGGCGCTTTCAGCGTCGCGTGGAAGCCGTAGCGCCTGGCCGATGCGGTATGGAAGGCGACTTCCGCCGCCGACAGCTCACCCACCGCCTCGACCGGCCGCACTGCCGCGCCGAAGGGGTCGCGGCCAAGCCAGTTGGCGGCGATGCGCGCCAGCGGCTCGTCCTGCCGTGGGGTGAAATAAATGGCGTAGCGCATGGAAAGTCCTCGTCAGACCGCTGCCATAGGTGATTTCCATGACGGATTGACGAAGCTTTCATGGGTTTTCGAAGGCAAACAACCCCCGGCGGTCCTTAGCCGACGATTTTCCCGAGCTGGACCAATGGGTTGCATTGGGAACGACGGGCCGATTTGAATTCGCCCGTCACCCTTTCAAGCGTCGGCGCTGCCTCTCACCTGCCTGCCGGCATCCTCTCCCCGTGTAGTGACAGGGAGAGGGACGCTCTCATCACCGGTTTCGCCAATCACCAGCGTTGCAAGAAAAGGCGCTGCGGCCGCGACCAGCCCCTTCTCCCCGTCACTAGCGGGGAGAAGGTCCCGGCAGGGGGATGAGGGCGGCGCCGACGTTGATGTATCTCCAGCACGAGCTGGAGCCTTCGACTTGTCTGGAGCGATCACACAGAAGAAGGCCGGTCACGCCTTCATCAGCCATTCGTGCTCGGCAGCGTTGTGGAATTTCCACGTCCGCTTCGGACCGGCCATGACGTTGAGATAGTAGAGGTCGTAGCCATGGCAGGCGGCGCATGGATGATAGCCCTTGGGCACCAGCACGACATCGCCGTCCTCGATCGCCATCGCCTCGTCCAGGTCGCGCACGCCGTTCCTGTCGGCGTCGGTGTAGACGCGCTGGAAGGCAAAGCCCTGCGGCGGGTTGAGGCGGTGGTAGTAGGTCTCCTCGAGATAGGATTCCGCGGGGAGATTGTCCTGGTCGTGCTTGTGCGGCGGATAGCTGGAGGTGTGGCCGCCGGGCGTGATGACCTCGACCACCAGCAGCGAGTCGGCCGGCTTGCCCTCGGGCAGGATATTGGTGACGTAGCGGGTGTTGGTGCCTTTGCCGCGCACCTCCTGGCCGAGATCGTCGGGTGAAATCACGCGGGCGGGCAGGCCGCCGCCGAGGCCCGGCGCGGAGCAGACGGCAAGCTCCAGCTCGGTGTCGGCGGTGACCGACCAGTCGGATCCCTGCGGCACATAGACCGACCATGGCTTGCCTTCGAAGGGCGACATGCGCTCGCCGAGCAGGCCGAGCTCCTTGCCGCCGGCGGACGCTTTGCCCTTACCGGTGACGAACACCAGGCAGACCTCGCGCTCGCCCGTCTTGCCGGACGCCGTCTCGCCCGGCCGCAAGCGGTGGAGATCGAACCCCACATAAGTCCACCCGGCGCTTTGCGGGGTGACGTGAGCGACGTGGCCGTGGCCCTTGTCGGCCTTGATGAGCAGTTTCGACATGATGGTCTCCCTAATTGCCCGACGCTCTGACTTTCAGATCCGCCCGCAGCCAGGATTCACTGTTCGATCGCGAACCTCGGAGATTGGTCGCATGCCTCTCAACTTCGTCATCCTAGGGCGGAGCAAGGAGCGTAGCGACGCAGCGCAGACCCTAGGATCCATGCCATGACTTTGAAGTGTTGCAACGGTGCAGAATTCTGCTCCGCTGCGTCTGAGGTTACGGCATGGATCCTAGGGTCTCCGCGACGGAGCTTCGCTCCTGCTTCGCCCTAGGATGACGACGCTACGGCCGTTTCGGCCAATCATCGTCGTATGTAATCCTCTAGGCACCCAATTTTCGAACAGTAACAACCTTTGCGCCATGGATTCGATCATTCCTTCGGCTCGGCCGGAGGTTTGCCCTCATCGGCCGGCTTGTAGAGATAGAAGAACTGCCACACCGCGTAACCGGCAAAGCCCAGCGCGATGACGCCCCAGAAGGGCGTGCCGGAAGCGAACTCGATCACCGACCAGACCAGGCAGACGGCGACGACGGCGATGCGTCGCCACAGCGGCCGGAAGAAGGGGTGCTCATAGTCTTTCATCGCGCCAATCCAGGATTTGCTCAAAGCGCAACGGATAAACCGCGCGCCGTGGCAAATCCACCGTTTACGCCGGGAAGCCTTGCGTCTCCACCGTATAGCCGGCGGCCGTCATCACCCGCATCAGCTCCTTGTAGCCGACCTGAGCCATCCTGAGCGGCGGGTTCTTCTTCGGATCCTGCTCGGCCTCGACCACGAACCAGCCTTCGTAACCATAGTCAGCGAACTTCTGGACGATAGCGCCGAAATCGAGCGAGCCGTCGCCGGGCACCGTGAAGGCGCCGAGCGCCACGGCATCGAGGAACGACTGCTTGGTGCGGTCGAGGCTGTCGATCACGCCCATGCGCACGTCCTTCACATGCACGTGGTTGATGCGCTTGTGATGGTTGTCGATGGCGCGCAGCACATCGCCGCCGGCGAAGGCGAGATGGCCGGCATCGAGCAAAAGTGGGATGCCTTCGCCGGAATTGCGCATGAAGGCGTCGAGCTCCGGCTCGGTCTCGACCACCGCCGCCATGTGATGATGGTAGGAGAGCGGCATGCCCTGGTCGGCGCACCATTCGCCGAATTCGGTGACGCGGCGGCCATAGGCCTTCATCTCGTCATCGGAGAGTTTCGGCTTGGTGGCTAAAGGCTTGGAGCGGTCACCCTGGATGGAGCGGCCGACCTCGCCATAGACGATGCAGGGGGCGTTGACCGCCTTGAACAGGTCGATCATCGGCTGGATGCGGTCCTTGTTCTTTGAAATGTCCTCGTTGACCAGCGTGCCGGAGAACCAGCCTCCGCAAAGCGTGACGTCGGCCTCCTTCAGGATCGGCAGCATCACCTGCGGATCGCCGGGGAAGCGGCGGCCCATCTCCATGCCAGTGAAGCCGGCCGAGCGCGACTGGCGCAGGCATTCCTCCAGCGACACGTCATCGCTCAATTCCACGAGATCGTCGTTCCACCACGCGATCGGGGACATGCCCAGTTTGGCTTTCAAGTCGTCACTCCAATGTTCATTCAATCTTCGCTCGTCGGCGCTGCCCCTCATCCGCCTACCGGCACCTTCTCCCCGTGCAGGACGGGGAGAAGGGACAAGCTCCAGCGCTGCCGACCCCCTCTCCCCGTCCTTCGGTGAGGGGCAGCGCCGGCTTCAATCACCGATGCTTTGCATCTGTTTCTTGTCCTCATACGCCTTGCGCGCGGCATTCACCTGCGGCCGCGACGAGACTTCCGGCACGGCGACATCCCACCAGTGGCCGCCGGCCTCGGTCGACACCAGCGGATCGGTGTCGATGACCAGCACGGTGGTCTTGTCGTTGCCTTTGGCTTTGGCCAGCGCCGTCTCCAGCTCGGCGATCGACGCCACTTTCTCGGCGATGGCGCCGAGGCTTGCCGCATGCGCGGCGAAGTCGACGTCGGGCATCACCTCATGGCGCGCGTCCTTGAGCAGATTGTTGAAGTTGGCGCCGCCGGTCGCCATCTGCAGCCGGTTGATGCAGCCATAGCCACGGTTGTCGAGGAGCACGATGGTGAGCTTCAGGCCCAGCATCACCGAAGTGGCGATCTCGGAATTGAGCATCAGGTAGGAGCCGTCGCCGACCATGACGACGACCTCCTGGTCGGGCTTGGCCATCTTGACGCCGAGACCGCCGGCGATCTCGTAGCCCATCGTCGAGAAGCCGTATTCGGCATGGTAGGAGCCGGGCGCGCCCGCCTGCCACAGCTTGTGCAGTTCGCCCGGCAGGCCGCCGGCGGCATGCAGCAAGGTGACGCCGGAGCCCATGGCGCGCTGCACCGCGCCGATCACCTGCGCGTCGGACGGATAGGCGGCATTGGTCGAGGCCGTCACCTTGGCGGCGGCGGCCTGCCATTCCGTCTTGCCCTTCAGCGCATTGTCGGTCCAGGCGGTCGGTGCCTTCCAGCCCTTCAGCGCGGCGGAAAGCTCGGCGAGCCCTTCCGCCGCGTCGGCGACCAGCGGCAGCGCCCAGTGCTTGCCGGCGTCGAATGCCTGGGTGTTCAGTCCAACGATGGTGCGGCCGGCATTCTTGAACAACGCCCAGGAGCCGGTGGTGAAATCCTGCAGCCTGGTGCCGACGGCAAGCACGACATCCGCCTCTTCCGCCAGCCGGTTGGCCGCCGAGGTGCCGGTGACGCCGACCGCTGCCATGTTGAGGGGATGATCGTCGGGCAGCGAAGACTTGCCGCCTTGCGTCTCGCAGACCGGGATGCCGGCGCCCTGCACCAGCTTCGCCAGCTCGCCGGAAGCCTGCGAGTAAAGCACGCCGCCGCCGGCGATCACCAGCGGCTTCTTGGCGCCCTTCAGCGCCGCGACGGCGGCCGCCAACTCGTGGCGATCCGGGCGCTGCCGGCGCGGTGTCCAGACGCGCTCGGCAAACAGGCTCTCGGGATAGTCGTAGGCCTCGGCCTGCACGTCCTGGCAGAGCGAAAGCGTGACCGGGCCGCATTCGGCCGGATCGGTCAGCACCTGCATGGCGCGGTTCAGCGCCGGGATGATCTGCTCCGGCCGCGTGATGCGGTCGAAGTAGCGCGACACAGGGCGGAAGCAGTCGTTGACGCTCGCAGTCCCGTCGGAGAAATCCTCGGCCTGCTGCAGCACCGGGTCGGGCAGGCGGTTGGCGAAGACATCGCCGGGGAGCAGCAGCACCGGTAGCCGGTTGACATGCGCAAGCGCTGCCGCCGTCACCATGTTCAGCGCGCCCGGGCCAATCGATGTGGTGGCGGCCATGAAGCGGCGGCGGAAATTCGCCTTGGCGTAGGCGATCGCTGCATGCGCCATCGCCTGTTCGTTATGGGCGCGGAAGGTCGGCAGCTCGTCGCGCACCTGGTAGAGCGCCTCGCCGACGCCGGCGACATTGCCGTGGCCGAAGATCGCCCAGACGCCGCCGAAGATCGGCGCCTTTTTGCCATCGATCTCGGTCATCTGCCGGCTGAGAAAGCGGGTCAGCGCCTGCGCCATCGTCAGGCGAACGGTCTTGGTCATTGTCGTTTCCTCCGGCCTTTCCTGATGCCGTCTTGTTATGCGGCCCGTCTTCTTATGCTGCTTTACGGCCGCGCGCGGCAAGCCATGCCTCGGTCAGCTGCTCGAAGCGCGAGGCCATGTCGGCAACAGCCTCGTCATCCGACATCCTGCCGGCCAGCCATTGTTCGGCGGCATTGATGAAGATGGTGCGACCGACGGCAAATCCCTTGACGATCGGCGCATTCGCGGTGGCGGCAAAGGCCGCAACCAGCTCGTCCTGCGGCGCCTCCAGGCCGAGCAGCACGACCCCGCGGCACCAAGGATCGTTCTTGACGATCACCTGCTCGATCTTTGCCCAGGCGTTTGCCGAAGCCTGCGGCTCGAGCTTCCACCAGTCGGGTTTGATGCCGAGCGCATAGAGCTCCTCGAGCGCGCGCGGGATGGTGGTGTCGTCGAGCTTGCCATGCTTGCCGGCGATGATCTCGACCAGCAATTCGCGGCCGACCTTGCGGGCCGCTTCGAACAGGGCCCTCAGCTTCTGCTGCTGCTCGGTCTTCAGCGCTTCCGGATCGTCCGGGTGGTAGAAGCACAGGCACTTGATGCAGTGGTCGACCGGCCAGTCGATGAGTTGCGAGCCGATGTCCTGCGAGAATTCGAAGCGCAGCGGCCGCGAGCCCGGCAGCTCGACCGGACGGCCGAGCCAGGCGAAAGGATGGCGGGCGAATTCGAACATCGCGTCGCGGCCGTATTTCTCGTCGATCAGCATGCCGTAGCCGTCGCGGCCGGCGGCGACCTTGGCAGCCGCCTTGACGGTCAGCACCTTGAAATCAGGGATGCGCGAAGTGTCGGCGCCGACCCTCGCGGCGACATCTTCCAGCTGGACGCGATGGTCGCAGGCAAGCGCCATCAGCGAGGGAATGTCGCGCCGGCGCGTGGTCGCCCAGTGGATGTGGTTGATCGCCTCGTCCTTGCGCAGCGCCAGATGCTTGCTGCCGTGCTTCAGGAAGAACTGCAACTCCTCGAAGGTCGGATACTCAGGCGCGCAGAGCAGGCGCGACACGGCGAAGGCGCCGCAAGCATTGGCCCAGGTCGCCGCGGTTGCAAAACTTTCGCCGCCGAGCCAGCCGCGCAGGAAGCCCGACATGAAGGCGTCGCCGGCGCCGAGCACATTGTAGATCTCGATCGGGAAACCCTTGCCGACGATGCCGTCCTCGAGGTCGTCGCTGATCGGCCCGTCATAGACGATGCAGCCCTTGGCGCCGCGCTTTAGCACGATGGTGGCCGAGGACAGCGAGCGAATCGCTTTCAGCGCGCTCAGGCAATCATCGGCGCCCGACGCAATCATGATCTCCTCCTCGGTGCCGACGATGAGGTCGCAATCGGGAAGCACTGTCTTCAACTGCGCCGAGACGCGGTCCGACTTGACGTAGCGCTCGAAGCCTTCGGCATGGCCTGCCAGGCCCCAGAGGTTCGGGCGGTAGTCGATGTCGAACACCACCTTGCCGCCTTTGGCCTTCATCAAGCGGATCGCCTTGCGCTGGGCGGCGTCCGAGTTAGGCCGCGAGAAATGAGTGCCGGTGACGACGACGGCGCGCGCCGAGGCGATGAAGGCCTCGTCGATATCCTCTTCCGCGAGCGCCATGTCGGCGCAGTCGGAGCGGTAGAAGATCATCGGCGAGACGCCTTCATCCTCGACCGAAAGCAGCACCAGCGCCGTCAGCCGCTCCTTGTCGGTCTTCAGCCCGTCGACCGAGACGCCCTCGCGCCGCAGCTGCTCGCGGATGAAGCGGCCCATCTGCTCGTCGCCGACGCGGGTGAGCAGCGCCGAGCGCAGGCCGAGCCTTGCCGTGCCGACGGAAATATTGGCCGGGCAGCCGCCGACCGACTTGGCGAAGGAGGTGATGTCCTCCAGCCGCGAGCCGATCTGCTGGCCGTAGAGATCGACCGAGGCGCGGCCGATCGTTATGACGTCGAGCGGCGGATATTTCGCTTCCACAGCTTCGCCCATTCGAACCTCCCATCGGCCTTGTTGTGCTGAGCAGCGTCGTTTTGGGCGGCACGCGTAAACTGCAGCGTGGCGCCGTCAATATGAAATAATAATTCCAATCCATAGTCAATATGGAATGAGCATTCCCGGATGGAAAAACGCTGATGCGAGGCGGTCAGGACTTGCGCTTGCGGCCCGCGTCGCGCCGCTTCTCGCCGATGGCGACGGTCAGCGCCATGGCGAGCGCCATCGTCGCCGACAGCGAGCGGAAGCCGCCGAAATCCGCTTCGGACACCTCGAACCAGACCTTGGCGAACTGGGCGAGCGGCGAAAACGAGCTGTCGGTGATGGCGACGATCGGCACGCCCTGCTCGGCGATCGAGCGTGTTTCCTCGATGGTCGCCGGCGCGTAAGGCGAGAAGCTGATGGCGATGACGGCGTCGCGCGGCGTGGCGAAGCCGATCATCTCGGCATTCAGTCCCGCGGCCGATTCGATCAGCTGGTTGCGAATCTTGAGCTTGCCCAGCGCGTAGGCGATGTAGGAGGCAACCGGATAGGAGCGGCGCTTGGCCAGCACATAGATGGTCTCGGCCTTGGCCAGCAGCGCGATCGCCTCTTCGAAATGCGCATCGTTCAAGGCGCGCGAAATGTCGCTGAGCGAGGTGCTGGCGGCAGCGACGAAACCGTCGAAGATCGCCCGGTGGCCGGCGCCTTCCTCGGCCTTGGCGCGCAGCGCCGCCAGCCGTTCGTCATAGGAGGAATTGCGCTCGCGCAGGCGCTCGCGGAACACCTGCTGCAGGCTGGTGAAACCGTCGAAGCCGAGCTGCTGGGCAAAGCGGATCAGCGTCGAAGGCTGGACGCCGGCGGAAGCCGCGATGCTCGCCGCCGTGCCGAAGGCGATGTCGTCGGGATTGTCCAGCGCATAGGCGGCGATCTGCGCGATGCGCTTGGGCAGGCTCGCGCGCCGTTCCAGGATCGTTGCGCGCAACGTCTCGAAATCGCGAGGCACCCTTTCGTCCATCGTCGCTCCGCCCACGGCCATGCTGGTGTTCCTCTCCTGCCCCATCATAGCGGTTTCACGCAAGAACACCATAAAAAATGATTTGGACGTTCCATTCTTGTCTGAAATGGATTAATTCATCCACACGAATTCTTCCCCTTCAATGGAGACAATCGACATGGTCGGAGTGGGCCTCATCGGCACGGGCTTCATGGGCAAGTGCCACGCCATCGCCTGGAACGCCGTCGGCGCCGTCTTTCCCGATGTCGAGAAACCGCGGCTGATGCATCTGGGCGAGGTCAATGACGAGCTCGCAAAACGCAAGGCGGGCGAGTTCGGCTTCGCCCGGGGCTCGGGCGACTGGCGCGCCGTGGTCAACGATCCGGAGGTCGATGTCGTCTCGCTGACCACGCCTAACCAGTTTCACCCGGAAATGGCCATCGCCGTCCTGGAAGCCGGCAAACATCTGTGGTGCGAGAAGCCGATGGCGCCGGGCTTCGCCGAAGCAGAAGCCATGGCGAAGGCCGCCAGGAAGTCGGGTAAGGTTGCCGCGCTCGGCTACAACTACATCCAGAACCCGGCCATCCGCCACATCGGCGCGCTGCTCGAGGAAAAGGTGATCGGCGACGTCAACCTCGTGCGCGTCGAGATGGACGAGGATTTCATGGCCGATCCCGAAGCGCTTTTCTTCTGGAAGCACGAGGCGGCCTCGGGTTACGGCGCGCTCGACGATTTCGCGGTCCATCCGCTGTCGCTGATCAAGGTGCTGTTCGGCCGCGTCGCCCGCGTCATGTGCGACATGGTCAAGCCCTATGCCGACCGCAAGGTCGCGTCCGGCGGGCGCCGCGCGGTGGAGACTTACGACATCGCCAGCGTGCTGATGCATCTCGAAAACGGCGTTGCCGGCACGCTCTTGGTCAACCGCTCGGCCTGGGGCCGCAAGGGCCGCATCGCCATCCAGATCTTCGGTTCGAAAGGCTCGATCCTCTACGACCAGGAGCGGATGAACGAGTTCCAGCTTTATCTCACCGCCGACCGGCCGACCGAGCAGGGCTACCGCACGATCCTGGTGGCGCCGCACCACAAGCCTTACGATTCCTTCCTGCCTGCGCCCGGCCACGGCCTCGGCTTCAACGACCTCAAGATGATCGAGTGCCGCGAGCTGTTGATGCGGATCGCCGGCAAGCCGGCACGGATCATCGACTTCGACGATGGCCTGGAGATCGAACGCACCGTGCACGCGATGGCGCGCTCGTTCCAGGAGCAGCGTTGGATGGATGTGAGGTAGTTTGTCGGCCGGCAAGGTGAGATCGGTCGTGATCCTTTGCGCCCCCCTCTGGCCTGCCGGCCATCTCCCCCACAAGGGGGGAGATTGGCAGCTTTGGCGCCCCGCTCAATCCTGCGACGTTGGCGATTGGCGAAAGCCGCGGTGACGTCCGATCTCCCTCCAAGTGGGGGAGATGTCCGGCAGGACAGAGGGGGGCGCTGTCCCGCCGGCGTCTCAATAATTTGTGTGGTAGGTACTCGGGGTGTCTAACCGGCCGAGCTGTTGATCTCCCAACCATCCACCCAGACCTGCCGCAGGCGATCGCCCTCACCTTTGAACCGCAGGCCGGTTACCTGGCAGTCCTCGATGCGGTCGCTGCGGAAATTGCGGATGGCCTGGCGCAGTTCGCACCAGGCGACGATGTTGGCGGTCTCGGCATAGTAGATCAGCGCGATCGGTCGGATGATGCGCTGCGTGGCGCGGCCTGCTTCGTCGCGATAGGCAAGGTCGAGCTTCTCCTCGTCGCGGATGGCGCGGCGCACCAGCGCGAGATCGACTGCCGAGGCCGAAGGTGCGGCAAAACCCCAGGCATGCAGCGCGTTGGCGTCGAGCGTCTGCCGCAGAGGCGGCGGCACGGCGCCGGCAATCTTGGCGCTGACCCGTTTGGCCGCCCGCTTGAGCTCGTCGTCGCCGGTACGCTCCAGCAGCGCCAGCGATAGAACGATCGCCTCCATCTCCTCGATCGAGAACATCAGCGGCGGCAGGTCGAAGCCGGGGCGCAGGATATAGCCGATGCCGCGCCCGCCCTCGATCGGCACCCGCATCGCCTGCAGCGCGGCAATGTCGCGATAGACCGAGCGCACCGTCACTTCGAGCTGTTCGGCGATCGTCGCCGCGGTCACCGGCTTTCGGGCCAGCCGCAGGATCTGGATGATCTCGAACAGGCGCGATGCCTTGCGCATTTCCTTGGCCCAAGCGAAACGCAACTGACACACCCCCGTCAGTTGGGGTGACCTATAGGGCCCCTACCAGTTTGAAAATCAACAGATTCCTTAGCGGCCTGGCCGATTGGACGACAGGCAACTGACATGAGCTACACCGAAAACCTCTGGCTTTTCTTCATCCTGCTGTTCGGCATCATCGCGGTGCCGGGCATGGACATGCTGTTCGTGCTGGCCAATGCGCTGACCGGTGGCGGCAATCGTGGCCTTGCCGCCACCGCCGGCATCATGCTTGGCGGCGCGGTGCACACGCTGAACGGTGCGATCGGTGTCGGCCTGCTCATGCATTTCCTGCCGGTCCTGTTCAAGCCGCTGCTGGTCGCCGGCGCCGCTTATATGGCCTATATCGGCATTTCGCTGATGCGCAGTTCGATCACCGTCGGCGACGACGGACCCGCCGGCAGCCGCTCAGCCTGGAAGGCGTTCCGGCAGGGACTCGTGACCTGCCTGATCAACCCCAAGGCCTATCTCTTCATCCTTGCCGTCTATCCGCAATTCCTGAAGCCGGCTTACGGTCCGATCTGGATGCAGGCGACCGTCATGGGGCTGCTGACGGTCGCCACGCAGGCGGGAATCTATGGCGGGCTCGCCATCACCGCCGGGCGCAGCCGGCAGATGCTGGTCGCCAATCCAGGGGCAACTGCATTTGCCGGCCGCGCGGCCGGGTTGCTCTTGTTTGCCGTCTCGGTGTTCACCGCATGGGAAGGGCTGGGGGCGGCGTAGTTGCCGCCCCTTAAGCTGTCATGCGGCACCCTGCCGGGTGGCAAGCAGTTCGCGCTTCACCGACCGGCGCCATTCGACGGCGCCGGCAAGGCCGTGCAGCACCGTCTCGGTGGTCGCCCAGTCGATGCAGCCGTCGGTGATGCTCTGGCCGTAGGTGAGCGGCTTGCCGGGCACGACATCCTGCCGGCCGGCGACGAGATTGCTCTCGATCATGACGCCGATGATGCGCTCGTCGCCCGCCGCGACCTGGCCCGCCACGTCATGCGCGACCTTCGGCTGGTTTTCCGGCCTCTTGCCGCTGTTGGCGTGGCTGACATCGATCATCAGTCGCGGCGCCACACCGATGCGGCCGAGCTCCGCGGCGGCAGCGTCGACGCTTGCCGCATCGTAGTTCGGCACCACACCGCCGCGCAGGATGACGTGGCAGTCCTCGTTGCCGGTGGTCGCGGCAATGGCGCTGCGACCGCCCTTGGTCACCGCCATGAAATGATGCGGCTGCGCGGCCGACTTCACCGCTTCGGCGGCGATGCGCAAATTGCCGTCGGTGCCGTTCTTGAAGCCGACCGGGCAGGAGAGACCGGAGGCAAGCTCACGGTGGATCTGGCTCTCGGTCGTGCGCGCGCCGATGGCGCCCCAGGCAACGAGGTCGGCGATGTATTGCGGCGTCGTCATGTCGAGGAACTCGGTCGCCGCCGGCAGGCCGAGATTGTTGACGGCCGACAGCACGTTGCGCGCCATGCGCAACCCCTTGTCGATGTTGAAGCTGCCGTCGAGGTCGGGATCGTTGATCAGGCCCTTCCAGCCGACCGTGGTGCGCGGCTTCTCAAAATAGACACGCATGCCGATCTCAAGCCGGTCCGCCAGGGCCTCGCGCAGCGCCGCCAGACGGCTGGCGTAGTCCACGGCGGCGACCGGGTCGTGGATGGAACAAGGGCCGACGATGACTACCAGTCGATCGTCGGCCCCCGCCAGGATGGAATGGATGGCGTTGCGCGAGGCGGCAACGGTGCGCGTCGCCGTCAGCGAGCGCGGTATCTCGCGCATCACCTCGTCCGGCGTGCTCAGGACTTTGAGTTCCTTGACCCGAAGGTCGTCTGTGGTGGTCAACACGGCTTTCTGCTCCTGGTTAGGAGACCTGCCGGCTGAAACGAAAAAGCCGCCAGGTCTGGCGGCTTTTCGGATTTAGATGCTGCAATCTTCAGATCGAGCGCAATCCTCCCGCCGCCAGCGAGCTGTCGTAGTAAAAGTACCAAAACGAGGCGGTCAGGTGGATCATGCGGCTCATATAGTCGAAGCCGAGGCGCTTGTCACCTGTCTCATGAAGCTGCTCGCCTGAAACGACGACGGTCTCGCTCGGCATCGTCAATTATCGGTGTCGGCGCCGCCCCTCACCTGCTGCCGGCATCCTCTCCCCGTCGCGACGGGGAGAGGGCCGCTCTCGCCGGCGATTTCGGCAATCGCCAACGTCGCGGCCAGCCCCTTCTCCCCGTCACTATACCGGGAGAAGGTCCCGGTAGGGGGATGAGGGGCGGCGCCAACGTCCGAAAATGGATGGGGAACGATCCGCCCAGGGCTATTGGCTAGGCCCTACTCCCCTATCACCCCCGCGATGTTCTGGTCGTAGTCCACCAGAGAACCGGTCATGACGCCGGCCTGGGGGCTCAGCATGTAGGTGATCAGCCGGGCGAGCTGCGCTGGCTTGACCAACTGGCCCATGGGCTGCGCGGCCTCGGCCTTTGCCAGCCAGTCGTCCGGCGCGTCATGCCATTTCTTCTGCACGATCGCCTCGCCCTCGGTGTCCATCCAGCCGGGCAGCACCGCGTTGCAGCGGATGCGGTTCTTCCGATAGGAACTGGCTACATTCTTGGTCAGCGTCATCAGCGCGCCCTTGCTGGTCGAATAGGGCGTCAGGAAGGACTGGCCGGCATGCGCCGACATCGACAGCACGTTGACGATCGAGCCCGGCGCCTTGCGCTCCAGGAGATGCGCGACAAGACCCTGCATCAGGAAGAAAGGGCCGCGCACATTGGTGTCGAAGATCTGGTCGAAAAGCTCTTCCGTAGTTTCGACCAGCGAGCCGCGCGCCGAGGTGGCGGCGGCGTTGACCAGCGCGTTCAAGGTGCCGAAATGGGCGAGCGCCGTTGCGACGGCGCGCTTGCAGTCGGCGACCTTGGCGACGTCGGCGCTGATGAAGATGGCGTCGACGCCGCTCTTCTTAAGTGCTGCGACCGCCTTGTCGCCCTTCTCCTGCGAGCGGCCGATGAGCGCCAGCGCGCGGCAGCCCTCGTCGGCCAAGGCTTCGGCAACCGCGAAGCCGATGCCCTGCGCGCCGCCGGTGACGATGGCGCGCGTTTCTGAATTGCGACCGGCTAGTGGGTTCATCGTTTTTGCTCCGATTCTTGAATTTGTCTCTTGGGTTGTATTGAGATCGGTGTCAGGCCAGGTGCGGTACAGGACCGAGCACCCGGCGTCGAGTTCCTTCGCACCCCCCTCTGGCCTGCCGTCCATCTCCCCCGCAAGGGGGGAGATCGGATGTCGCGCTGACTTCGCCAATCGCCAACGGTGCAGAACGGGTGGCGGCGTCGAAGCTGTCAATCTCCCCCCTTGCGGGGGAGATGTCCGGCAGGACAGAGGGGGGTGCTGTCCCGCCAGCCTCGCGAAATATCAAACGCCGAAACGCACTCACCGGTCGCCGAGTCGTAGGCTCAATCGACGCGGACGGTCTTGCCGGTCTTGGCCGATTGCAAGGCCGCGTCGGCCAGTTTCAGGGCGACCAGCCCGTCCTTGCCGCTCGGCGCCGCCTTCTTGCCCGCGGTTGCGGAGGCGATGAAGGCCGCGATCTCGTTGGCATAGGCGTCGATGTAGCGGGTCATGAAGAAGTCGTGCAGCGGCGGGCGGGTGTAGCCCTTGTCGTTGGCGAGTTCGATCGATACCGGCCGCTGGTTCTCGGCCGCAACCATGCCTTTCGAGCCATGCACCTCGATGCGCTGGTCGTAGCCATAGGTGGCACGGCGCGAGTTGGAGATGATGGCCTGCTTGCCGGATGCGGTTTCGAGGATGACGCTGACCGAATCGAAATCGCCTGCCTCGCCGATTTGTCTGTCGACCAGCACCGAGGCATGAGCGCTGACCGCCACCGGCTCCTCGCCGAGCAGGAAGCGCGCCATGTCGAAATCATGGATGGTCATATCGCGAAAGATGCCGCCGGAACGGGCGATGTAGTCGAGCGGCGGGGCGCCCGGATCGCGCGACGTGATGGTGACCATCTCGACATCGCCGATGGCGCCATCGTCGATCGCCTTGCGAACCGCGGCGAAATGCGGATCGAAGCGCCGGTTGAAGCCGACCATCAGCGTGGCGCCCACCTTCTCGACCACGGCCAGGCACTGCTCGACGCGCTTGACGTCGAGGTCGATCGGCTTCTCGCAGAAGATCGCCTTGCCGGCCTTGGCGAAGCGCTCGATGAGGTCCGCATGCGTGTCGGTCGGGGTGCAGATGATGACGGCGTCGATGTCCTTGGCCTGCTCTATTGCCGCGATCGTGCGCACCTCGGCGCCATAGGCGGAGGCGAGCTCCGTCGCCGCCTTCTCGAAGGCGTCGGCCACGGCAACCAGTTTGGCCTGCGGGTTGGAGGCGACGGCGCGGGCATGCACCTTGCCGATACGACCGGCGCCGAGAAGAGCGAAGCGGAGAGTCATGGAATGTCCTTTGAGGGTGGTTCTGAAAACTATCCGCGCCGGTGCGGCGCGGACGATTGGTTATCCCGTCGTGGCGCCTCGTCAGGCAGCCTGGAGTTCCGCCTGTCCGGTCTTGGCGCCGGTGATGTAGGCGACGATGTCGTTGCCGTCGGTGTCCTGCTTACGCAGATTGGCGACGATGCGGCCACGGCGGAAGACAACGATGCGGTCGACCAGGTCGAACACCTGGCGCATGTTGTGGCTGATCAGGATCAGCGGCTCGCCGTTCTCCTTCAGCGTGCGGATGATGTTTTCGACCTGCGCCGTCTCCTGCACGCCAAGCGCGGCCGTCGGCTCGTCCATGATGATCAGCTTTGAAGCGAAGGTCGCGGTCCGGGCGATCGCCACGCACTGGCGCTGGCCGCCCGACATGTGGCGGATGGTGCTGGAAAGGTTCGGGATCTTCACCGCCGTGCGGATCAGCGCCGCCTCGGTCGCCTTGCGCATGGCCTTGCGGTCGAGGATCGAGAACGGGCCGAGGTTGAACAGCACCTTCTCGCGGCCGAGGAAGAGATTCGACGGCACGTCGAGGTCATCGGCCAGAGCGAGGTTCTGGAACACCGTCTCGATGCCGGCTTCGCGCGCCTCGATCGGGCCGGCGAAGTTCACTTCCTTGCCGTCGAACCAGATCTTGCCGTCGGTGCGCTGCTCGACGCCGGTGATCTGGCGCACGAAGGTCGACTTGCCGGCGCCGTTGTCGCCCATGATGGCGACATGCTCGCCCTTGCGCAGCTCGAAATTCGCCTCCTGCAGCGCGTGCACGCCGCCATAATGCTTGGTGAGGTTTTCAGTCTTCAGAACAATGTCGGACATGGTCAAGCTCCTATCGCCCGGCGGCGCTGGCGCCATTGATCGAGAACGACTGCGCCGACGATGATCACGCCCTTGACCATCTCCTGGTAGTAGGCGTCGAGGCGCAGGAAGGTGAAGCCGGAGATGATGACGCCGAAGATCAGCGAGCCGATCACGGTGCCGATGATAGACCCGCGGCCGCCCGACAGCGAGACGCCGCCGATAACCGCCATGGCGATCGCGTCGAGCTCGTACATCACGCCCATTCCGGCTTGGGCGGTGAGGTTCTTGGAGGAGAGCACCACCGCGGCGATCGAGGCAAGGATGCCGGCGATCACATAGACCAGCACCTTGTGGTTGGCGATCTTGATGCCCGACATGCGCGCGGCGTCCTCGTTGGAGCCGATGGCGTAGCAGTGCTTGCCGTATCTGGTGTAGCTCAGGATGAGCTGGAACAGGATCGCCAGCGAAATGAAGATGATGACCGGCATCAGCCCCTTGCCGATGGCCGCGAAGCTGTCGGTCGGGAACGAGATCGGCTGGCCCTTCGACCACCATTTGGCAATGCCGCGCGCGGTGACCATCATGCCGAGCGTGGCGATGAAGGGCGGAATACGGGTGTAGGCGATCAATGAACCGTTGATGAGACCGGCCAAAAGCCCGCAGCCGACCGCGACCAGCAGCGGCACGATGACGGGCAGGTCGGTCCAGCCATAGGCGATGAACATCGCCTTGGGGTTGGGATTGCCGTTGACGGTTGCCACTTGCGCGAAGCTCATGGCGATCATGGCGGTGGCGCCGACGATCGAGCCCGAGGACAGGTCGATGCCGCCGCAGATGATGACCTGCGTGACACCGATGGCGATGATGCCGACGATCGACACCTGCAGGATGATGATCTGCAGGCGCTGCTCGTTGAAGATGCCCGCGACATTCTCGCGGGTGTTGAACAGGAAGCTGTCGCCGAGGAAGACGCGGCCGATCAGCTCGAACGCGCCGACCAGGATGACGAGCGCCAGGAACACATTGAATTCGGCGGGCCAAGGGCGCTTCTTGGCGTCGTAACTCAAGCCGCCGATGCCATGCGATGTCTGTGACACGTCTTCTTCCTCCGAATGACCGCGCCCGCCCTCCCGCCCGGTGAGGCGGGAGAAGGAAGGGAGCGGCGCTGCTCTGCCAGCAGCCGGTTTCAGCCAGTCCGATGCGTCGGAGCGCCGCTCCAGGGTTTGTCTGCACGCAATTCCCTATGGAAACCTTTTCCTGGAATTGCGTTGGCGCGGCCTCAGTTCTTCTTCAGGAACTTGTCGATGTTCGCCGGCGTCACGAGCTGGAAGGGGATATAGACCTTGTGCTCCACCTTCTCGCCCTTGGAGAGCTTCAGGGCCGCATCGAGCGCGCCGGCGCCCTGGCCGGCCGCATCCTGGAAGACCGTCACGTCGAGATCGCCCGCCTGCATCGCAGCCAGGGCGTCCTGGGTGGCGTCGACGCCGCCGACCACGACCGATTTCATGTCGATGTTGGCGGCCTTCATCGCCTGGATGGCGCCGATGGCGCTTTCGTCGTTGTTGGCGATGACGCCGTCGAACTGCTTGCCGGACGACAGCCAGTTGGTCATCAGGTTCTGCGCTTCGTCACGCTTCCAGTTCGAGGTCTGCTTGTCGATGATCTTGATGAAGTTGCAGTCCGGAGTGCTGATGACCTCCTCGATGTCCTTGGTGCGCTGCACGGCGGCCTGGTTCGACAGCTCGCCCATGATCACATAGACATTGGCTTCCTTCTTGCCGGCCTCCTTGAAAAGGCGGCAGGCTTCCTTGGTCTCGAGCGTGCCGGACTCGGCCTCGTTCGAAGCGACGAAGGCCTGGTTGTCGGGCAGCTTGTCGACATTGACCGGCTCGCGGTTGACATAGACCAGCGGGATCTTGGCCGCGGCGGCCGCATCCGACATCGCCTGGGTGGCCGAAGTGTCGACCGGATTGACGATGATGGCGTCGACGCCCGAGGCGGCGAAGTTCTTGATCTGGTCGAGCTGCTTGGCGACGTCGTTCTGCGCGTCCTCGACCTGCAGCTCGACGCCGCTCATGCCCTTGGCCTGCGCGATCATGCCGTTGCGCAGCACGGTCAGGAAGTTGTCGTCGAAAAGGGCCATCGAAACGCCGATCTTGGCGGCGAAGGCGGATGAACACATCAGCGCCGAGAGCGCGACGCCCAAAAGCAGTTTCTTCATTTTATTTCTCCTCCACTTGGTGTCCGGCTGCACCGATTGAACCGGAATCCCCGATCTCTCCGGGGAATCTCTCCCTATGCTCATCCCGGCGGCGTTTTCCTCGCACTATGGAACGCCTGATCCTCTGTTTGAAACAGATGTTCCGGAACGAAAGAACCAAAATACCCAGTTGGTGAAATATTTATTCCATTTCGCTTGCAGCCGTCAAGGGAGATTCGGAACGGACATGCCGGATTTTCGATCCTGATCACCGTGACGAAGACCACAGTCGTCGACGCATGGGTCAGAATCGCGGCAAACCGTCATGAAAGAATCCATCAGCCTGATGGATTCTTTCAGGTCGATCCCATCGCTTTGGAGGTCAGTTCCCCGACACAAGGATTTTGAAAGGTTGCCGTTTGTCTTGGTGCAAGATTTTTCGTTCATTTTCGTGAAGTCATCGCAAACGCTGCTGCGGTGCAGAATTTTGCTCCGTTGCACTCCTTGGCGAAGGTAACGGCATGGATTCTAGGGTCTTCGCGACGGAGCTTCGCTCCTGCTCCGCCCTAGAATGACGACGGGGTGGGCGTTTCGGCCAATCTCCAACGCATGCCACCTGCCAACGCAAACAGAGCCGACCGATCAAAATCCCTGTACTGGAGGTTCAGATGTTTTCCGGCAGATAGATGTCGAAGGGGAGAAAAGTCTGGCCGGGCGCGTTGGCGGCGCCGCTCTCGATGGCATGCGCCATCAGCCCGACAAGCTCGCGGCAGAGCGCCGCCAGTGGCGTCGAGATCACCATGGTCAGGATGTTGTCGGCAAGGGCCGCGCGCGAGAAGGCGTTGATCTCGTTGCAGATCACCACCGGCATGTTGGCCGGCTTTGCTGCCCTCAGCGCCGCAACCGCGCCCTCCATGCCGCCGCCGGCCACATAGCAGCCTGCAAGGTCGGGATGCCGGGCCAGAAGATCGAGCATCGCATCATGCGTCACCTGGTTGGCCTCCAGATTGACCAGCGTCTCCATCACTGTGAAGTCCGGCGCGTGCTCGCGAAAATAGGAGCGGAAGCCGATCTCGCGCAGCTCGTGGCCATGGAAGCGGTGGCTGCCGACAAAGAGCGCGACCTTGCCGGGCTTCCTGGCGGCCTTGGCGATCATCCAGGCCGCGGTACGCCCAACCTTGCGGTTGTCGAGCCCGACATAGCCCTCGCGGATGCCTGCGGCGAAGTCGGACAGCAGCGAAAAGACCGGCTGCCCTCGCGCCTTCAGCGCCTCCACCACCGCCGTCAGTGTCGGATGGTCCGGGCCGACCACGGCGATGGCCCTGGATTTCGCCGCCAGCTTGCGCATCTGGGCGGCGATCTCGTCCGGCGCCAGCGAGGCGGCGAAGTCGATCGTCGCGACGCCGCGGAAGCGCTGCGACTGCGAAACCGCAAGCTCCAGCTCGCGCGCAAAATCGCCGTAGAAAACATCATTGCCACGCAGCAGCAGGAAGCCGAGGCGATATTCCGGCAGTTCCTGGCGCATGCGCTGCTTGATCAGCCCCGCGGCGTGATAGCCGATGTCGGTTGCGGCCTCGTAGACCCGGCGCGCCGTTTCCTCGCGCACCGGCAGGCGGTTGTTCAGCACCCGGTCGACGGTAGCGACGCTGAAACCGGAGACGCGCGCGAGATCGGTAATGGTCGGCCGCTTTGCCATGAATGCTCCATCGCTTGCCCGATTCAGGATAACTCATTCTGATAGGAAATGATAGAATCTATCTTTATGACGTTGAGACTATCATGGCTTGGCGCTATGGTGAAATGAAAGTCAGCCATGTGCGAGCCCGGATCCCGAGAGGGTCGCTCGCCAGGCGGCGATGGAGGAACCCGAAATGACGGCAATCACGTCCCCGGAGCCGTCCGGACGCGACTACAGCCTGACCGGCCGCGACGCCAGGCTCGCGGTCGAGAACGGGCTTTCGGCGGCCGAGTGGTATCACACCGACATCCCGCGCAAGCAGATGAAGGAACTGATGCAGCGCTCCGACCAGCCGGCGATCCGCGACACCATCGTCTGGCTCGGCGTCCTGCTCCTCAGCGGCGCCGGCGGCGCCTGGTTCTGGGGCACATGGTGGTGCGTGCCGTTCTTCTTCGTCTATGGCGTGCTCTACGGCTCCTCGACCGATTCCCGCTGGCACGAATGCGGCCACGGCACGGCCTTCCGCACCCAGTGGATGAACGATGCCGTCTATCAGATCGCCAGCTTCATGATCATGCGCAATCCGGTGACCTGGCGCTGGAGTCATACGCGCCACCACACCGACACCATCATCGTCGGCCGCGACCCGGAGATCGCCGTCATGCGGCCGCCGGACCTTCTGCGCCTGGTCCTGAACTTCTTCGGCATCCTCGACGTCTGGTATGCCATGACCGACATGGTGCGCAATGCCGCGGGCGTCGTCAGCGCCGCGGAGAAGACCTTCATTCCCGAACAGGAGCAGCCCAAGGCCATTCGCGTCGCCCGCATCTGGCTCACCATCTACATCGCAACCATCGCGCTGGCGCTCTATCTCCACTCATGGCTGCCGCTGATGCTCGTCGGCCTGCCCCGCCTGTATGGCGCCTGGCATCACGTCATGACCGGACTGCTGCAGCATGGCGGCTTGGCCGACAATGTCATCGACCACCGCCTGAACAGCCGCACCGTCTACATGAACCCGGTCAGTCGGTTCATCTACTGGAACATGAACTACCATGTGGAGCATCACATGTTCCCGATGGCGCCCTATCATGCGCTGCCCAAGCTGCACGAGCTGATCAAGCACGACCTGCCGGCGCCGACGCCGTCGATCCTGGCCGGCTACCGCGAGATGATCCCGGCCTTCCTGCGCCAGCTGCGCAACGAGGATTATTTCATCAAGCGCGAGCTGCCGCCGACGGCGAAGCCCTATCGGGAAGAGCTGCACAACGACAATCCGACAGCGGCCGCGGCCGAGTGACCGGATCCGACACAACCGACAACGAAGACTTTCGCCGGAGCACGACATGAGCGACTGGGTCGAGGCCTGCGCGGCCGGAGACATCGACGAAGAGGATGTGATGCGGTTCGATCACGCCGGCCGCACCTACGCCATCTACCGCAGCCGGGAAGACGAATATTTCGCGACCGACGGCCTGTGCTCGCATGAGAAGGTGCATCTGGCCGACGGGCTGGTGATGGACGACATCATCGAATGCCCGAAGCACAATGGCCGCTTCAACTACAAGACCGGCGATGCGCGCGGCGCGCCGGTCTGCGTCAACCTCAAGACCTATCCGGTCAAGGTCGACGCCGGCAAAGTCCTCATTCAGGTCGGGTGACGGCGATGGCGGGAGGAATGGTCATCATCGGCGCCGGCGAATGCGGCGGGCGTGCCGCGCTGACCCTGCGCGATCTCGGCTATGACGGGCCGGTGACGCTGGTCGGCGACGAACCGCATCTGCCTTATGAGCGGCCGCCGCTGTCGAAGGAAGCAATGACCAGCGAGGCGCCGCTCATCAAGGCGATCGCCAGCGACGAGCTTTTGGCCGAGCGCTCCATCCGCCACATCCATTCTGTCCGGGCCGTCGCGATCGACCGCGCCGCGCATGTCGTTCGCCTGTCGGACGGCTCTTCGCTTTGCTATGACAAGCTGCTGCTCGCGACCGGATCCGTGCCGCGCAAGTTGCCGATGCCGGGCCTGGGCGGCCGCTGCGTCTATCTCAGGACCTTCAACGATGCGCTCGCCATCCGCGCTCATCTCAGCGCCGGCAATCGGGTCGCCATCATCGGCGGCGGTTTCATCGGCCTCGAGCTTGCCGCTTCGGCACGCAAGCTCGGCGCCGCGGTCACGGTGCTGGAGGCGCAGCCGCGCATCCTGATGCGCGGCGTGCCGGCCGAGATCGCCGCAATCATCCACAAGGCGCATGAAACGGAGGGCGTCAAAGTCCTCACAGGACAGGGCATCACGGCGATCGCCGATAGTGGCGCTGAGGTCCGCATCACGCTTGCCGATGGGCACGAGGTCGTCGCCGATCTGGCGGTGATCGGCATCGGCGCCGTGCCGGTGACGGCGCTTGCCGCCGAAGCGGGCCTGGCGATCGACAACGGCATCGCCGTCCACGGGACGCTGCGCACCGAAGATCCGGACATTTTCGCCGCCGGCGACTGCTGCTCGTTCCCGCTGGCTGTCTATGGCGGCCGGCGCGTGCGGCTGGAAGCCTGGCGCAATGCGCAGGAGCAGGGCGCGCTCGCCGCGAAGAACATGCTGGGCGCCAACGAAGCGCACGCCGCCGTGCCGTGGTTCTGGTCGGATCAGTATGGGCTCACGCTTCAGATCGCCGGGCTTTCGGATGAGGGCCGCTCGACCGTGCGGCGCGATCTCGATGACGGCGCCTTGATCCTGTTCCATCTGGCCGAGGACGGAAGGCTGGTTGCCGCGAGCGGCATCGGCCCGGGCAATGCGGTGGCGCGCGACATCCGCCTGGCGGAGATGCTGATCGCGAAGCAGGCCAGGCCAGCGCCTGAGGCGCTCGGATCGCAAGCGGTCAAGCTGAAGTCGCTGCTGGCGGCATAGACCCGCTAGGTCGCTGGAACTGAGGGGATTCAAAGACATGGCACGCAACAGACCGACCGTCGCGGATTTGCAGGCGCTGAAGGGCAAGCGCCAGCTCTCGAAGCTGCGCGTCTTCTCGCTGGAGGAGGCCGAGGCCGCCGAGCGCGCCGGCATCGACATGATCTCGGTCACCTATGATCTCATGTTCGATCCGCGTTTTCGCGACGCGGCGCCCACCTGCTTTGCCATTCCCGGCGACGACCGCGTAAAGCTGGGTGCTACCACCGACGAGATCCTGCGCATGCCGGTGAACCTGCGCGCTGCGAGCGCCGACGCCATGTACTGCTCGGCCAGCCTGCAGACCATCCGCCGCCTGCGCGAAGAGTATATTCCGGTCTGCGGCCATGTCGGCCTGATCCCCGCGCATGCTACCTGGACGGGCGGCTTCAAGGCGGTCGGCAAGACGGCCGAGAGCGCTGCCTTCGTGTGGAAGCAGGTCAAGGACCTCGAAGCGGCAGGCGCCTTCGCCGCCGAGATCGAGGTGGTGCCGGCCGGCGTCGCAAGCGCGATCTCACGGCGCACGCCGCTGATCATGATCTCGATGGGCGCGGGCGCCGGTTGCGACGCCCAGTATCTGTTCTCGGAAGACGTGCTCGGCACCAATCGCGGCCGCTATCCGCGCCATGCCAAGCGCTACCGGGACTTCGCGGGCGAATTCGACCGCCTCCAGGGCGAGCGCATCGCGGCCTTCCGCGAATACGCCGACGATATCCAGTCCGGCGCCTATCCGGAGCCGCGCCACATCGTGGAGGCGGATCCCGAGGAAATGCGCAAATTCGAGGTGTTTCTGGGGTCAGAACAGTAGAAAAAAGTGCACTCATCGGGCCTTACCTTCGAGTGCTTTAACAAAATTCATCCACAACTTTTAGCTCCGGACATTCTCTTAGCTCTATCTTTGAACCGACAAATATGAGTATCAAACCTCGTATTCGGTCAGAAATGGGCGCGTATGGTTGCACGGCTGATAGCTGGATTTATCTTTGTGTTGCTGCTCGGCTTGATCTCCGGACGTTCCGCTGCAACGGATCAATTAACGCGCCATGATCCGGCAATTTTCATCCGTGCCTTGCTCAATGCGCCGGAAGGCGAGATGGATTTCGGGCGAGCGAAGCTCGCGGTCGACAAGTTCGTCGATCCCTCGATCGATGATGTCGGTGCGCTTGCCGAGATCGAAAGGATGGTGGGCACCGTCCAGAAGATTCTTGCCACGTTGCCGCCCGATGCCGCCTCGACCAGCATGGAGAAGATGAAGGCGCTGCGTACTTTCCTCTACGAGGGCGGCTGGTGGAACAATGGCAGGCCGTTCGAATACGACCTTTCCGATCCCTATGGTCAGAAGCCCGGTTCGCAGTTGCTGACCAATTACCTTGCGACCAGGAAGGGCAACTGCGTCTCGATGCCGGCGCTGTTCCTCACTCTCGGGCAGCGACTCGGCCTCAACGTGACGCTGTCGACGGCGCCGCTGCATGTGTTCGTCAAATTCACCGACGACGCGACGGACAAGACCTGGAATCTTGAGACGACCAGCGGCGCCGGCTTCACGCGCGACGTCTGGTATCGCGAAAAGCTGCCGATGACAGACGAGGCGATCGCCAACGGTGTCTACCTCAAGACGCTGTCGCGGCGCGAAGCGCTTTCGGTGCTGGCAACGCCGGTTCTCGACCATCTGCTAGAGACCGGCCGCTACGAAGATGCCATCGCGGTCGCCGATGTGCTGGTCGATGCCTATCCAGCCAATGCCTACACGCTGGTGAAGAAAGGCACGGCCTACTATCGGCTGCTTGATGCCGAGATCATCCAGAAATATCCGAAGCAGAGCGACATTCCGGCTGAGAAGGTTGCTTATGCGAATGGACTCTACCAAGCAAACAAGCAGGCTTTTGCGAAGGCCGAAGCGCTCGGCTGGCGCGAGCCAAGGCCAAGTCCAAACTGAACGAACATTGACGAGGTGGGAAATGGGGGAACTAAATCACACTACAGTTTTCCAACGAATACTCGCCTTCGCATTGGCCGTCGCGGTCGCGGCTGTCGGAGCGGTCGGCAGTTTCGCATCGCCGGTGGATGGAGTGCGCATGCTGCGTGAGCAAGTTCCATCTCAGCTTCTCTACGTTCGGTTCATATCGCCAGACACGATGGATCCTACGATAGTTGGAGTAGGAACTAACAGATACGCGTATGCCAGCAATGATCCGGTCAACAAAAGTGACCCAAACGGGCATATGATCGGCGACTGGTTTTCGAAACCAGAAGATCGCGACGCGACCAACTCAGCCAACGCAGATCATGCGGAAGCCCAGGCAAAGAAGGCCCGCGAAGACGGGGACCCCTACAATGTGGCGCCTACATGGGACGAATTCGCACATCGGAGTCGCGAACGCGTTGGCAAAACAACTGCCGAATTGATGAAAATGGATGCTCTGACGATACTCGGCAGTGTTGGATGGATATCTGGCGCGCGAGCTGTAGCGGCGGCCCCAAGTCTAGTGACCGCCGAATCGGTGCCGAGTGTCTGGTCACTCGCTCCAGCGCCTCGCGGTCTCGCGGTGGAAAAAGTGCTCGGCAAGAATTTGCCCGACAATTTTCCGATTGTAGATAAGCTCGTCAACGGCACTGCTACTAGCATCAAAAGCATAGATCTCAATGCCAAGACATATCAAAATGCTAATGCTCTAGGGCAGCTCCTGAAGGGGTACGTCGACAAGGTTGCCGGGTTTGCGAAGTACAATGATGTGACCTATGCTGGCCGGACGATCACTCAAGCAGAGGTATCCACCCGAGCCCTAGAGGTTGCCGTACCCGGCGCAGGCACCGCTGCTCAGCAAGCCGCCATTAACGAAGCGGTTCAGTATGGGGCCGCGCGGGGCGTTTCTGTGGGCGTCTCAACAGTTCCGTGAATTTGGAGGTAAGCAGGTTGAAATCTGCGAAGGCATATGAACGAAGTGGTCGGCTTTTCTTCTTTAGCCAGTCAAAAACAACTGCCGGATTGTGGATTGAAGATGGCCCAATTCTGACTACACAAAGGAGCGACTTAGCAGAGATAGAAAAAATTGTCCTTCGATGTCTTCGGGCCTCAACCCAAGGCGTACCGCATCCACGTCAAGAGGACTGGCCTAAGCTGAACAAAGCCTTTGCGCAAGCGCTCGGCGCAAGCTCATTTAATGTGTTTGCAAAAAAAGCAAAATGTATAAGCATTACTCAAGACGGTGGTATTATAAGAATTGTTCCAACGAAAAATGAAGGATCAAAAGGCGGGTTTAAAACAATTGAAGAAAGATCTATAGAGTTGGCCGAGAACAGTGACCGCATCGGCTCAGCTGTAATATCTGCGCTGGACAATTCGGAGTGATATCTGACCTAGAAAATATGGTCGTCTAGATACCCTTAGAACAGCGCCTTCAGCTCGTCCAGCTTGTCGTTGATCAGCCAGCCGTAATAGTTCTCCTCGGGCAGCTTTTCGGGCTCGCCTGCGGCGCGGCGCTTCTCGTTCTCCTCCTTCAGCGCATAGGCGCGCTGCTCGGGATTGCCGACATTGTAGAGCGTGGCCGTCAGGCCCGGATTGTGCGAGATGTCGAAGCCGGCGATGCTCTTGTAGGCGTCGATCGACTTCCGGATGGTCGCGGCGACGTAAGGCAGCGTGAGATCCGGATCCATGATGGTCTTGTAGACCGTGTTGGGATCCTTGACGTCGAGCTCGGGCAGGCCGGAGACCTTGTGCACCAGGTCGGTCATCTGCAGCGCCGTCAGCGGGTTGAGCTGGCCGAGGCCGAAGGTCTGGCCGGCATAGTAGGGCTGGAAGAAGGTGGCGCCGAAACGGTCGTTGGGGAAGCTTGTCCCGTCGACCGTCTTGCCGCGGAAAGAATGGTTCCAGACCTGCTCGCGGCATTCCCACAGGTCGTAGCTGTCGTCCATGCCGGCGCATTTCTTGAATTCCGGCCGCTGCACGAAATCGCTGACGTCCTCGCCTTCATAGGCGAAGGTGAGCTTGCTCGACAGATAGGAGATCGCCTTGACGTAATAGGTCTGCAGCCGGTCGTAGGCGTCGACATTGTAGGTGTGCTCGCCGACGATGGCGCCGACGATATGCATCGGATCGATGCCGTAGGCGGCGGCCGCCTTCCGGATCTTGGCGCGAAGCTCGGCGTCGTTCTGCAGCAGAGCATAGACCTTGCGATATTTGGCCTGGAAGGTGGTGTTGGTAGCCTGGGTGCGCCGGCTGGAGGCGCCGGGGATATCCGGCTGCACGCTGTTGCGGTTCCCCGGCGGCACCATGGTCGCGGCATCGGCGCTTGCCACCGCCGTCGCCAATGCCAGGCCGAGGAAAAGGAATATACGTTTCTTCATGCGCCGCCGCTCTGGAGCGGCTCGGCTATCGATGAAACCGCCAACCCGCTCCAACCATTTGTTTATGCAATTCCGGACGGAAAACCGCTAGGCACTTTTCCGGGAGCTGCTCTGGAAATCGGCGGCAAACTAGGTAAAGCGGCCGGGAGAGTCGAGACAGGGCAAGCTTGCGCCGGAACGAAAGGTGGCCAGATGGTACCATCTGGCCACACATCGCCAGGCTTGGCGGTCAGAGAATGAACCGCGACAGATCGGTGTTGCGCGACAGATCGCCGACATGCTTCTGCACATAATCGGCATCGATGGTGACCGCCGTGCCGTGGCGGTCCGGCGCATCGTAGGAAATCTCGTCCAGCACCCGCTCCATCACCGTTTGCAGGCGCCGGGCGCCGATGTTCTCGACGCTGGCGTTGAGATCGACGGCAATGCCGGCGAGCGAATCGATGGCGTCGTCGGTGAAGACGAGATCGACGCCTTCGGTCTTCATCAGCGCGATATACTGCTTGATGAGGCTGGCCTCGGTCTCGGTGAGGATGCGCACGAAATCCTCCTTCTCCAGCGCCCGTAATTCGACGCGGATCGGCAGGCGGCCCTGCAGCTCCGGCAGCAGGTCCGAGGGCTTGGAGACATGGAAGGCGCCCGAGGCGATGAACAGGATATGATCCGTCTTCACCGACCCGTATTTGGTCGCGACCGTCGTGCCTTCGACCAGCGGCAGAAGGTCGCGCTGCACGCCTTCACGTGAAACGCCGGCGCCCATGCCGCCCTCGCGCGAGGCGATCTTGTCGATCTCGTCGAGGAAGACGATGCCGTCATTCTCCGTCGATTCCAGCGCGCGGCGCACCACCTCGTCCTGGTCGAGCAGCTTGTCGGATTCGTCATTGACCAGAAGCGTATAGGAATCGCGCACCGTGGTCTTGCGGGCCTTGGTCCGGCGGCCGCCCATCGCCTTCGACAGCATGTCGTTGATGTTGAGCACGCCGATATTGGCGCCGGGCATGCCGGGGATCTCGAAGCCGGGCATGCCGCCGGTGCCGGTGTCGACCACCTCGATCTCGATCTCCTTGTCGTCGAGCTCGCCGTCGCGCAGCCTCTTGCGGAAGCTGTCGCGCGTGGCCGGGCTAGCCGTCTTGCCGACCAGCGCCTCCAGCACGCGCTCCTCGGCGTTGACCTGGGCGCGCGCGCTGACGTCCTCGCGCATCTTCTCGCGCGTCAGTCCGATGGCCACCTCGACGAGATCGCGCACGATCTGCTCGACGTCGCGGCCGACATAGCCGACCTCGGTGAACTTGGTGGCCTCTACCTTGACGAAGGGCGCGCCGGCGAGGCGCGCCAGGCGGCGCGAGATCTCGGTCTTGCCGACGCCGGTCGGGCCGATCATCAGGATGTTCTTTGGCATCACCTCTTCGCGCATCTGGCCTTCAAGCTGCTGGCGGCGCCAGCGGTTGCGCAAGGCAATGGCCACGGCGCGCTTGGCGTCCTTCTGGCCGATGATGAAGCGGTCGAGTTCCGAAACGATTTCGCGAGGGGAGAAGGTGCTCATTCTACTCAAATTCCACTTTGCCACTGCTTGATGGACTCGAACGGATGCAGCAGCATGATCACGTTGAGCGTCAGATTGTCCCGGATGATGTAGCCCGTGCCGAACTCGAAGATGAGCGCCAGGCCGACGATCACCCATATAGGGAGCTTTCGCGCCATCACAAATCCCAGCACCATGAATAGCGTGTCGGACACCGAGTTGATGACGCTGTCGCCGTAATAATTGAGAGAGATAGTGCCTGAGCGGTAGCGGTCGATGATGAAGGGGCTGTTTTCGAGCAGTTCCCAGCCGCCCTCGATGAGGACGGCGAAGGCAAGCCGCAGTCCGATCGGCGAGCGCGGGAACAGGAATCTCGCCAGCGCATAGAACAGGAAGCCGTGGATGATGTGCGAGAAGGAGTACCAGTCGGCGATGTGCTGCGAATTCTCCGAGCTGTTCACCACGCCGTGCCAGAGCTTGACGTAGCCGCAAGTGCAGATCGGCGGATGGCCCATGCCGTAGAGCGCACCGGCCTGGAAGATGACCATGGCGAGCACGAGCAGCAGCCCCATGCGCCAGCTGTCTTCATATGCCGAAAGCGTCTTGTCTTCCCCGGATGCGGTCATTGCGGTCAGTTCCCCTCTTCCATGCCGGCTTCGGCCGCATCGACGGCCATCAGCACGACGTCCCCATATTGCGATTGCCTGCGGCCGATTGGCCTGAAACCCGCCTTCTCATAAGCACGGATGGCGCGGCTATTGTCCGGATGCGGATCGATGATGACGCGCGGCGCGCCTTCCTCGAACAGTTCCTCGACAAACTGACGGACGATCGCCGGGCCATGGCCGATGCCGAGCAATTCCGGCGGGCCGATCGACAGATCGATGCCCAGCGTGCCGAACGGCTGGTCGGCGTATGGATGGTCGTCCTCGAGATGCGGATCGTAGCTTTGCAGGTAAGCGATCGGCCTGCCGTCGAGCTCGACGATCAGCGGTTCCACCGAAACCGAAGAGATGTGCTCGCGGATTTCGGCGATTTCCTTTTCCGGATTGTTCCACCATTTGGCGAGATGCGGCTCGGCCAGCCAAACGGCGATCATCGGCAGGTCCCTTTCAGTGACCGGCCGAAAATCGTAGCTGTCTTCCTGTTTGACCATGATCTTTTCCAAAAACCGGTTCCCACTTTCGCTTACGCGATCCTTCGGTTCCGGATCATGGTTAGGCTGCCTCAGGCAGCATCGAGCATTTCGACGACGAAGTTGCTGTTGGTGTAGACGCAGATATCGGCCGCGATCTGCATCGCCCTGTGGGCGATCTCCTCGGCGTCCTTGTCGGTGTCCATCAGCGCGCGGGCCGCGGCCAGCGCATAATTGCCGCCGGAACCGATCGCCATGACGCCATATTCGGGCTCGAGCACGTCGCCGTTGCCGGTCAGCGCCAGCGAGATCGACTTGTCGGCCACCAGCATCATCGCCTCCAGCCGGCGCAGATAGCGGTCGGTGCGCCAGTCCTTGGCGAGCTCGACACAGGCGCGCGTCAGCTGGTCGGGATATTGTTCGAGCTTGGCTTCGAGCCGCTCCAGGAGGGTGAAGGCATCGGCGGTGGCACCGGCGAAACCGGCGATGACGCTGCCGCCCTTGCCGATGCGGCGCACCTTGCGGGCGTTGCCCTTCATGATGGTCTGGCCAAAGCTGACCTGGCCGTCGCCGGCGATCACGACCTTGTTGCCTTTGCGCACGCTGACGATGGTCGTGGCGTGCATGGTCAGTTCATTCGACATCTGGTGCTCCGATTCGCGCTATCCCTTGAAGGCAATTGGCGCGGTACGAGTGACGTTTGATTGCCATATGTATGCATGGGGCGGGTGATTGCAAACCGCCCTTCGGGCAAGCCGATACCGTCCGGAATGGCAACTGGCAATCGCCGGATCATGCTGATAGAAGGCTCTCGTTTTCAAGCCCGTGCCACGGGACAAGGACCGCAAGGACTTAAACTCATGCCGCCCCGTTCCGCAGAAATCAGCCGCAAGACCAAGGAAACCGAGATTTCGGTGTCGGTCCACGTCGACGGCAAGGGCAAATCCGACATTTCGACCGGCATCGGCTTCTTCGACCATATGCTCGACCAGCTGTCGCGCCATTCGCTGATCGACATGACGGTGAAGGCCAAAGGCGACCTCCACATTGACGACCACCACACGGTCGAGGACACCGGCATCGCGATCGGCCAGGCTGTGGGCAAGGCGCTGGGCGAGCGGCGCGGCATCATGCGCTATGCTTCGATCGACCTTGCCATGGACGAGACGCTGACCAGGGCGGCGATCGACGTCTCCGGCCGGCCTTTCCTGGTCTGGAACGTTGCCTTCTCGTCGCCCAAGATCGGCACCTTCGACACCGAGCTGGTGCGCGAGTTCTTCCAGGCGCTGGCGCAGAATGCCGGCATCACGCTGCATGTTACCAACCACTACGGCGCCAACAACCATCATATCGCCGAGACCTGCTTCAAGGCGGTGGCCAGAGTGCTGCGCGCGGCGCTGGAGCCCGATCCGCGCCAGCCGGATGCGGTGCCGTCCACCAAGGGATCCCTGAAAGGATAGCCCTATGGCCAGCTATGTCGTGATGGAGCCGCCGGCAGGCGGCGGACAAGCCGAAATGACTTTCGTGCGCGACGGCTTCACCTGGCTTGGCTTCCTGGTTCCGCCGATCTGGCTCGCCTGGCACAGGCTGTGGATCGCGGCCCTGCTCACTTTCGCGGTCATGGCGATCCTGTCGGCACTCGGCGAAAGACTGGGGCTCGAAGCAGCCGGATCGGCGCTTTCGCTGCTGGTTTCGCTCTATGTCGGACTCGAAGGCCAAGGGCTGCGCATTTCGGCGCTGCGGCGCCGCGGCTGGCGCGAATGGGGCGTGGTCGAGGCCGGCCGCCTCGGCGACGCCGAAATTCGCCATGTTCTGGAAACCGGCGAAGCCAGCGTGGAGCAGGAGCCGATGCCGAGCATCGTTCCCGATGCGAGCCAGGCGCGCCCCGCCCAGACAGGCATGGCGCTTGGACTGACGCATACCCCCGGAAGGCCCTGACATGCGGGTTGCCATCATCGACTACGGCTCGGGCAATCTGCGCTCGGCCACCAAGGCCTTCGAGCGCGCCGCGCATGAGGCCGGCATTGCCGCGACCATCGATCTCACGGCCGATGCCGAACGGGTGCGCAGCGCCGACCGCATCGTGCTGCCGGGCGTCGGCGCCTACGCCGACTGCGCCGCCGGGCTGCATGCCGTCGCCGGCATGTGGGAAGCGGTGGAAGAGGTGTCTCTTCGCAAAGGACGGCCGTTCCTCGGCATCTGCGTCGGCATGCAGTTGATGTCGGAACGCGGCCTGGAGAAGACGATCACCAGGGGGCTCGGCTGGATTGCCGGCGATGTCAAGGAAATCACGCCGAAGGATCCGGCGCTGAAGATCCCGCAGATCGGCTGGAACACGATCGAGTTGACGCGCAAGCATCCGCTGTTTTCGGGCATCGAGACCGGTCCGAAAGGACTGCATGCCTATTTCGTCCATTCCTACCATCTCGAAGCGAAGAACCCTGACGAGGTGCTGGCCGTCGCCGACTATGGCGGGCCGGTGACAGCGGCGGTTGCCCGCGACAACCTTGCCGGCACGCAGTTCCATCCCGAGAAAAGCCAGGCGCTCGGCCTGGCGCTGATCACCAATTTCCTGAAGTGGAGGCCCTAGGCATGAGCAAGAAGGGCTATTGGATCGCCATGATCGATGTCCGCGACCCGGGCGCGTACAAGAACTACATCGAAGCCAACGCAAAAGCCTTCGCCAAATATGGCGCCAAGTTTCCTGTCCGGGCAGGACGCTACACCAATCCGGAAGGGCCAACGGGGAACCGCCATGTGGTGGTGGAGTTTTCGTCCTACGAAACGGCGCTCGCCTGCTACGAGTCGCCCGAGTACCAGGAAGCCTTGAAATTCCGGCTGGCGGCGTCGACCGGCCATTTCGTCATCGTCGAGGGCGCCTGACCGTGATCCTGTTTCCGGCAATAGACCTCAAGGACGGCAAATGCGTGCGCCTGAAGCATGGCGACATGGCAACCGCCACAATTTACAACGACGACCCGGCAGCCCAGGCGCGAGCCTTCGAGGAGCAGGGCTTCGAATGGCTGCACGTCGTCGACCTCAACGGCGCCTTCAAGGGCCAGAGCGTCAATTCCGCGGCGGTCGGCGCCATCCTCAAGGCGACAAAAAACCCGGTGCAGCTCGGCGGCGGCATCCGCACGCTTGAGCAGATCGAGGACTGGCTGGAGCGTGGCCTGGCGCGCGTCATCCTGGGCACGGTGGCGGTGCGCGATCCCGATCTCGTCAAGCAGGCTTGCAAGGCCTTTCCCGGCAGGATAGCGGTGGGCATCGACGCCAAGGGCGGCAAGGTGGCGGTCGAGGGCTGGGCCGAGGCCTCGGAGCTCGGCGTCATCGAGCTGGCCAAGAAATTCGAGGGCGCGGGCATCGCCGCCATCATCTACACCGACATCGACCGCGACGGTGTGCTTTCCGGCATCAACTGGGACGCCTCCATCGATCTCGCCGAGGCGGTGTCGATCCCGGTGATCGCCTCCGGCGGGCTGGCCTCGATCGCCGACATCGTGCGCATGACCATGCCCGACGCCAAAAGGCTTGAAGGCGCGATCTCCGGCCGCGCGCTCTATGACGGACGCATCGACCCGGCAGAGGCGCTGGCGATCCTGCGCGGCGAACGGACGGAGGCAGAATAGTGAACGTCTCGATCATCCTGACGCCCTACGACAGCGGGCACTATCACGGCGGCTGCGGCCAGGGCCCCGACGCGCTGATCGCCGGCGGGCTGGCCGAGGCGCTGAAGCTCGCCGGCCACGACGTCGCCGTGCACGATATCGGCAAGGTGGTCGAGGACGAGCAGGAGCGCGAGATCAGTACGGGATTTGCCGTCTGCAACGCCGTTTCGGGCGAGGTTCGCATCGCGCTGGACAATGGGCGGTTCCCCATCGTGCTCGCCGGCAACTGCCTGACCAGCGCCGGCGCGGTGGCCGGCCAAGGTGCGGATGGCATCATCTGGGCCGACCAGCATGGCGACCTCAACACGCCCGACACCTCCACCTCCGGCTTCCTCGACGGCATGGCGCTCTCGAGCGTGCTTGGCCTGTGCTGGCGGCGGATGGCGGCGCAAGTTCCCGGCTTCAAGGCGATCGATCCATCCCGCTGCATCCTGGTCAACGCGCGCGACCTCGACCCGGCGGAGAAGGAGCTTTTGGAGAAGCTGCCGATCATCCGCACCGAATGCCGGGACTGGCCCGCTGCGGCGGAGAAGCTCAAAGCCGCCGGCGCCGAGCGGGTCCACATGCATATCGATCTCGATGTGCACGACCCCGAGGAGCTGCAGGCCAATCGTTACACCACGCCCGGCGGCCCGTCGCCCGAGCAGATGCGCGCTGCAATGTGCGGCCTTGCCGGTCCGCTGGCCGTCACCGGCCTCACCATCTCCGCTTACGACCCGGCGTTCGACCCGAAGGGCGACGTGCCGCCGCTGGTCGGCGAGCTGGTCGTCGACCTGCTCTCGACCTTGGAGGGAAAGTGATGCTGAAGGCCCGCGTCATCCCCTGTCTCGACGTCAAGAACGGCCGCGTCGTCAAAGGCGTCAATTTCGTCGATCTGGTCGACGCCGGCGATCCGGTCGAGGCCGCCAAGGCCTATGACGCGGCGGGCGCCGACGAGCTCTGCTTCCTCGACATCACCGCATCGTCCGACAATCGCGAGACGATCTTCGACGTCGTCGCCCGCACGGCCGAGCAGTGCTTCATGCCGCTCACCGTCGGTGGCGGCGTGCGCCAGGTGACCGACATCCGCAAGCTGCTTCTGGCCGGCGCCGACAAGGTGTCGATCAACACGGCGGCAGTGAAGAACCCGGATTTCGTCACTGAGGCCGCCGACAAGTTCGGCAACCAGTGCATTGTGGTGGCCATCGACGCCAAGAAGGTGTCGGCGGTCGGCGAGGCCGACCGCTGGGAGATATTCACCCATGGCGGGCGCGAGAAGACCGGTATCGACGCGGTCGAATTCGCCAAACAGATGGTCGATCGCGGCGCCGGCGAGATCCTGCTTACCTCGATGGACCGCGACGGCACCAAGGCCGGCTACGACATCGCGCTCACCCGCGCCGTCGCCGACGCGGTGCGCGCGCCGGTCATCGCTTCGGGCGGCGTCGGCACGCTCGATCACCTGGTCGAGGGCATCCGCGACGGCCATGCCGGCGCCGTGCTTGCCGCCTCGATCTTCCATTTCGGCACCTACAGCATCGCCGAGGCCAAGGCGCACATGGCCAAGGCCGGCCTGCCGATGCGGCTGGACTCGGCCGTCCATCGGACTTAAAGCATGATCCCGAAAGGTGGAGGCCGGTTCTTGGAAAAGATCATGCTTAAACAAGCAGATAGATGACTCATGGCTCAATTTTCACTCGCCGAGCTGGAAACGATCATCCATCAGCGCGCCCATTCCGGCGACCCTGAGTCGTGGACCGCGAGGCTGTTCGCCAAGGGCATGGACAAGGCGGCGCAGAAGCTTGGCGAAGAGGCCGTGGAAGCCGTGATCGCCGCCATTCGCGGCGACCGGCAGGCCCTCGTTTCGGAAAGCGCCGATCTTCTATATCATTGGCTGGTCGTCCTCGGCATTGCGGGCATCCCGCTGGACGACGTGCTGAAGGAGCTCGAAGGCCGCACCGGCCGCTCGGGCATCGCCGAAAAGGCGTCCCGGCCCCGGGGCTGACGGCGAGGAGGGCAGGAGACTCGATGGACCAGCTTGCTCCGACCGAGAAATACTCCCCCTTTCGTTTCTTCTCCGCCGAGCAATGGTCGCAGTTCCGCGCCGACACGCCGCTGACGCTGACCGAGGACGAGATCGACCGGCTGCGCTCGCTCAACGACCCGGTCGATCTCGAAGAGGTCAGGCGCATCTACCTGTCGCTTTCGCGGCTGCTCTCCGCCCATGTCGAGGCGAGCCAGCTGCTGTTCAGGCAGCGCCAGGCCTTCTTCAAGGCGCAGGACGTGGTCAAGACGCCCTTCATCATCGGCATCGCCGGCTCGGTCGCGGTCGGCAAATCGACCACCGCCCGCGTGCTCAAGGAATTGCTGGCGCGCTGGCCGTCGAGCCCCAAGGTCGATCTCATTACAACGGACGGCTTCCTGCTGCCCAACGAGATCCTGCGCCGCAACAATCTGATGGAGCGCAAGGGCTTTCCCGAAAGCTACGACGTCGGTGCGCTGCTCCGCTTCCTGTCCGGCATCAAGTCGGCGCAACGCGATGTGCGGGCACCGGTCTACTCGCACCTGACCTACGACGTCATTCCGGGCGAGTTCCAGACCATCGACAGGCCGGACATATTGATCTTCGAAGGCATCAATGTCTTGCAGCCGGGCAAATTGCCGAAGGACGGCAAGATCGTGCCGTTCCTGTCCGACTTCTTCGACTTCGCCATCTATATCGATGCCGACGAAAAGCTGATCCACCAGTGGTACATCCAGCGCTTCATGCGGCTGCGCGAGACCGCCTTCCGCAACCCGGACTCCTTCTTCCACCGCTATTCGCAGCTTTCGGAAGATGCCGCGCGCGCCATTGCCGAGGGCCTGTGGACCAACATCAATCTGAAGAACCTGCGGGAGAACATCCTGCCGACGCGGGCGCGGGCCGACCTCATCCTGCGCAAGGGCACCAATCACCTGGTTGAGGAAGTGGCGCTGCGGAAGCTTTGACCGGGCTTACGGTATGCTGAACGCAAGCGGTTTCAATCGCTTACGTTGTGCATGGCGCCCGGCGCCTTTCCGCCTCGCGGCTTCGCGCCCATATCAAAAAAGACATC
Source organism: Mesorhizobium sp. ORS 3324 (assembly GCA_000824825.2). Lineage (GTDB taxonomy): Bacteria > Pseudomonadota > Alphaproteobacteria > Rhizobiales > Rhizobiaceae > Mesorhizobium. The sequence goes on along the minus strand of LM655169.1, from coordinate 44,146 downwards.
CAGGCGGCAAGAAACGACGGCACCAGGACGCCGATGTGGAAACCGGCATTGTTGAGGATGTGCGCGACGAAAGCGTAGAGCCAGCAGATCGCGAGGATCAGTCGGGGCGGTCTCGAAACCATAGTCGACAGCAGCGCAACCGCCACCGCCACGCTGATCGTGTCGTAGGTATAGCCGTAGGGTGTGGCGAGGATCGCAAGAACAGCAGTAGGCACCACCCTTTCGCGATGCTCCACGTCACGACCCGGCCACCAGAGCCAGGTGACAGCCGCAATTGCCGCACTCGTCGCAATCCCTTGCAGGCCATAAGCGGCTGGGACACCGAAGCCGGCCGCCCGTGCCGTGAAGAACACGGTCATGGCATTGGCATGGTAGTGCTGGGGAAAGGGTGCTTCCATGATCCCGGTCATCAGCGGCCGCGTCTGCGTGTAAAACAGCGACCAGACATCGAAGCCGAAAGAAAGGCCCGTAGCCACCACAATAAGGGCTGCGGTGCCGGCGGCGGCAACGATGGCTCGCCAATTGCGGCTGGCGAGCAGGCAGAACGGGACGAGGACGCCAAGATGCGGCTTGATCGTCAGCAGGCCGAACAAGATCCCTGCCAAGACCGGACGCCTTGACGCCACCGCGAGGCCGCCGATCAGGAGGGCGCTCGTCAGCGCGCCGTTCTGGCCGAAGACTGCGTCCCAGATAACGGCGGGGCTCAAGACAATCGCCAGCTCCGCGGCACCTGCCAGCTTCAGAGGCCGAATAGCCAGCCAGAGGCACAGAACGGTGCCAAAGGTCCAGACCAGATAGGCCGGGAATATCGGCAGGGCGGCGAGCGGGGCGCCGATCAGCAGGATGCTCGGCGGATAGCTCCATTCCTGATTTGGAAGATTCGGCCCGAACATGCCGCGTAACGCCACCCGGTAGGCATCCACGTCGAAAAGGGTGCCGACATGGCCGTCGAGCGCCATGCGCCCGCCGGCCCAGAGATTGCTGAAATCCCAGTAAGGCAGCGTCTTTGAGAGCGCCGATAGGCCATCCGGACCAATGGTCCACAACCTGCGCAGGTAAAAATCAGCCATGCAGAAACCGACGATCGACACCACGGTGACGATGGCCACGTCAAAGAGGCTTCGGCGCCTGATCCTGCTTGGTTGCATGGCGACCTCGGTCATGGAGCCTCTTTAGGCCCGTGCCCTTAAGATCGCGTTGCCACCCGGCGTCACCCGTCGCGCGGCACCCTCGCCATCGGGCACAGGTGATATCGTCATCCCTTGTCGTGCCCCATAAGTTAACGGCACCTTAGGCAAATCCCGTTAGCTTTCGGCCCCAACTCCAGTGGGTGTCGGGAGGCACCAGTGATCAATGCGGGCAATGCCGAGGGCCGCAAGGCCCCGGTCTATTCACTGGTCATTCCGATCTTCAATGAAGAGGCGGTGCTGCCGCTGCTGGTCCGCCGGATCACCGCCTTGCTCGACTCGCTGGATGCGAGCGCCGAAGCCATCTTCGTCGACGACGGCAGCCGGGACACCAGCGTCATCTTCCTGCGCGGCATGGCCGCCGGAGAACCGCGCTTCAAGCTGATCGAACTGTCGCGCAATTTCGGCCACCAGATCGCGATCACCGCCGGCATGGATGCCGCGGCAGGCGACGCCGTCATCGTCATGGATGCCGACCTGCAGGACCCGCCCGAAGTGGTGCTCGATCTCATCGCCAAATGGAAGGAAGGCTACGAGATTGTCTATGCCCGTCGCATCAAGCGCGAAGGCGAGACGCGGCTCAAACGGCTGACCGCCAACCTGTTCTACCGCGTGCTGGAGCAGATGACCTCGGTCGCCATTCCGCGCGACGTCGGCGACTTCCGCCTCGTCGGGCGCAAGGCGCTGGAAACCTTCAAGCGCATGCCGGAACGAGACCGCTTCGTGCGCGGCATGTTCGGCTGGATGGGCTTCAAGCAGGCTGCGGTGGCGTTCGAGCGGCCGATGCGGGCGGCCGGCGAAAGCAAATACCCGTTCTGGAAGATGGTGCGCCTGGCAGTGCACGGTATCGTCAGCTTTTCCGACAAGCCGCTGCGGCTGGCCTTGTGGGCCGGCATTGCCATTTCCGGTGTCGCGGCCTTGTTAGGCTTCTACGCCCTGTTTTCATGGCTGTTCGTCAGCGGCACCGTTCACGGCTGGACGTCGACGGTGGTGATCATCTCCTTCCTGTCGGGCATCAACCTCTTCATGACCGGCGTGATCGGCCTCTATGTCGGAGGCATCCACGCCGAGGTGAAACGGCGACCGCTCTATGTCATCGACCGGCTGACCGGCTTCGAGGAAGCAATCGCCGCAATGAGCGGCTCCGAGGCGAGGGCGGGCAGGCTGCCCCCGTCGCTCGAGCGCCGGTTCGGCTGACAGTGAGGCAGGCTGCCAACCCGGAAACGAACTTTGATAGGTCCGAAGATCGGCCCTCCGCCGGTGGTCTGTTCATCGCTTGGGCCATGGGCCGTTCGGAGCCCGCCCGCATCCTGAGGTTCGCTGCGATCGGCGGCATGTCGACATTGATCTACGCAGTGCTCACGCTGGCGCTTTCGGATCGACACGGCTTCGGCACGCCGGTGACGATCGCCTCGATAGCCGGCTACGGCGCCGGCGCGGTGTTTTCCTATTGCGGGCATCGGTTCGTGACGTTCATGTCGCATGGCGCGGTCGGGTTCGAAATCCCCCGCTTCGCCATCGCCACCGCCGTCGGATTCCTGCTCTCGCTCGCGCTGGCCGCGATCCTTACCGATGCCGCCGGACTTTCGCCCTCGGTGCCGGTGGCCCTGTCCTCCGTCCTGGTGCCGGCGCTGAATTTCGTCATCCTTCGAAGATTCGTTTTCGTGGCGGCCAGCCGATGAGCGTGTCGGAGCAAGTCACGAGCGCGGCGCAGGATCATGCGCCGGCAGGCGTTTCCATCGCGCGGGCGCAAATGGAGCATGCCGGCTCCCTCGCGACTTGCATGCTTGTCCTGGCTATCGCGATCCTCTGGCAGGTGCGGTGGGGGACGATCCCCGATACGAGTTGGCTGATCATCGTCTGCGAGCGAGTGCTTTCGGGTGAGCGGCTCTATGCGCAAGTGCACGAGGTCAATCCCCCCTTCAGCGTGTGGCTCTATCTGCCCCCCGTGGCCGCGGCCAGAAGTCTCGGCATGGCGCCAGAAATCGTGGTCCAGGCCTGGACTTATCTGATCGCGCTGGTCGGGGTTTCGTTTTCCGGCGCAATCGTCAAACGCGCGGGATTTCCGGAGAGGGCCACCCTGTTTGGCCTGGGCCCGGCATTCTACGCGATGCTGGTGATCTTCCCGGGCAATGTCTTTAGCGAGCGCGAGCACTTGGGCGTTGCGCTGTTCCTGCCGCTGCTGGCGCTGCACGCCTGGCGGGCGCGCACGGACGCGGAGGCCGAGCCAGGCGCCGGCATCGCGGCACTCGCCGGGCTTTGCGGGAGCATCTTGCTGCTGGTCAAGCCTTACTATGCGGTGATGGTGCTGGCCTCGGCGTTGTTCGTCGCAGCACGTCGGCGCAGCCTGAAACCGATCTTCGCGCTGGAGCACTGGGTCATCGGCGGCATTTGCGTCGCCTATCTCGTCGCGGTCATCCTGATCCATCCGGAATTCCTGCGCGATGTCTATCCCCTGCTGGTGGAACTTTATTCGAAAGGCAGCGCCTCCGCGCATGTCATGACCTATTACGGCTGCGCCTGGTTTTTTCTGGCGTTCCTCGCGCTATGGTCCTGGCCGGTCGGCCGGTTTCCGGAACTGGCGGCCATAACGCTGGCAGCATCGGCGGCCGCCTTGCTGCCGCTGTTCTACCAAGCCAAAGGCTGGCCCTATCACGCCTATCCCGCGCTTTCCCTGGCTGTCGCGGCCAATCTCTGCCTGCTTGCCTTGCCAAGAACGAAGCGCCAGTCGGCGGGATTGCTCTCTTACCTGGCGGCACCGCCGCCGGCATTGATATCGATGGCGATCATGGTCGCCTTTGTTTTGAACTGGCCTACTCAGAAGCCGGACAGCGCGGTGGTGGCCACCATTCGCGCGGCGACCTTTGAGCCGACCGTCGCTATCATCACCCCGGATCTGGATACTGCACATCCGCTGACCCGCATGATCGGCGGTCAATTCGTTTCGGCCGAAGCTCACGACTGGGTTGGACAGGATGCCACGGCCCAATACGAGGAGGCCGCCCGCAGCGGCGACACCGTCCGCGCGGCGCACTACGAAGCCATCATGACGCGCTACGCCGAAAGCAAGCGCCAGGCGTTTGAGCGGCTGCGTCCGGACCTCATCATCACCAAGATCGACGACGGCCCCTGGACGCACCAGCTGGTCGAGCATTTCGGCTTCGACCGCATACTGGCCGGCTATCGCGTGCTCCTCGAGCGGGGGCGCCTGCGCATCTATCTGCGCAACGACTATGTCCGGCCCGACCCGCTACCGGCAGGCTGATCTGCCTCCGCCGGCACCGTCACCCGCCGCAGCGTCAGATTGATGCGGCCGCCATTCTTCAACAGCGCCGAGGTCGCGGGATAGATGCGGTCGACGCCGTGGAAAGACAGGCGTCCCTCGCCGCCGAGCACCACGACATCGCCGCTCTTCAGCCTGAAGGACTTGGTGGCGCCTTCGCGGGTGGTCTGGCCGACCCGGAACAGGCAGTCGTCGCCCAGCGACACCGAGACGACGGGCGCTGCGAAATCCTGCTCGTCGCGGTCCTGGTGCAGGCCCATCTTGGCCTCGCTCGAATAGAAGTTGACGAGGCAGGCTTCCGGCGGATGCGGGTAGGCCGAGACCTCGCGCCACAATTGCAGCAGCGCCTCCGGGATCGGCGGCCAGGGCTCTCCCGTCACCGGATGCGTCGGCTGGTAGCGATAGCCGCGCTCCTTGTCGGTAACCCAGCCGAGCCTGCCGCAATTGGTCATGCGCACGCTCATCTCCTTGCCGCTGCGCGGCATGGCCGGCACGTAGAGCGGCGCCGCCTGCACAACGCGCCTGATCTCCTCGACCAGTGCTTCCTGCGCCGCGCGCGGCAGATAGCCCGGCATATGGCGAACGCCCTTGGGCAGAACGAGCATGGGTACCGATCCGATCAATTCGCCCGAGCATGCCACCGATGCGACGGCTCCGCGACCCGAAAGCGGCACGCCGATCGGAACTCGGGCCTCAGTCGTTCTCCACCCGGCCGCGCAGCTTCTTCACCGTCGAGCGCCCGGCCTTGGTCTTGAGGCGGCGCTCGACGGCGCCCTTCGAAGGCTTCGTCTTCTTGCGCGGCGGCGGCGGCGGTTCGGCCGCCTTGGCGACCAGTGCCGTCAGTCTCGCCCGCGCGTTGGCCCGGTTCTGCTCCTGGGTGCGGAAGCGGCCGGCCTCGATGACGATGACGCCGTCCTTGGTGGCGCGCTGGCCGGCAAGCTTGATGGCGCGCTCGCGCACGCGCTCGGACAGGCCCGGTGCATTTGCCGCGTCGAAACGCAGCTGCACGGCCGTCGCCACCTTGTTGACGTTCTGGCCGCCCGGACCGGAGGAGCGGATGAAATCCTCATGCAGGTCGCCCGCATGGATGACAGCGTCGTTGGCGATGATGATCCTGTCGTCGGCATTCATGCGCGCAGTCATGACGCGGCGGCGGCAAAAAGAAAAGGCCCGGCGGAAGCCGGGCCCTGGAGGAAGATATTTGGCCGGCGCTTATTCCGCCGCCTCCTGCAGGCGCGGAGCCGCGCCGAGGATGGCCGCATCGACATGCGTTTCGAACTTCTCGAAGTTGGCGGCGAACATGTTGACCAGCTTCGCGGCCTGTCGGTCGTAGGCCGCCTTGTCGGCCCAGGTCGAGCGCGGATCGAGAATGGCGCCGTCGACGCCGGGAACCGCCACCGGCACCTCGAAGCCGAAATTGGCGTCGGTGCGGAATTCAGCGGCGTTGAGCGAGCCGTCGAGCGCGGCGCCGAGCAGGGCGCGCGTCACCTTGATCGGCATGCGGCGGCCGGTGCCATAGGCGCCGCCGGTCCAGCCGGTGTTGACCAGCCAGCAGTCGACGCCGTGGCCGGCGATCAACTGGCGCAGCAGATTGCCGTATTCGGACGGATGGCGCGGCATGAAGGGCGCGCCGAAGCAGGTCGAGAATGTCGCCTCAGGCTCGGTGACGCCCTTCTCGGTCCCGGCGACCTTCGCGGTGTAGCCGGAGAGGAAGTGATACATCGCCTGCGCCGGCGTCAGCCTGGCGATCGGCGGCATGACGCCGAAGGCGTCGGCCGTCAGCATGATGATGTTCTTCGGATGGCCGGCGCGCCCGGTCCTCGAGGCATTGGGGATGTAGTCGAGCGGATAGGCGCAGCGCGTGTTCTCGGTGAGACTGCCATCGTCGAAATCCGGCACGCGGCCGGCGTCCAGAACCACATTCTCAAGCACCGTGCCGAAGCGCTGCGTGGTGGCGAAGATCTCCGGCTCGGCTTCGGCCGACAGCCTGATCGTCTTGGCGTAGCAGCCGCCCTCGAAGTTGAAGACGCCGTGCGGACCCCAGCCATGCTCGTCGTCGCCGACCAGCGTGCGCGATGGATCGGCCGACAGCGTCGTCTTGCCGGTGCCGGACAGGCCGAAGAAGACGGCCGCGTCGCCGGCGGGCCCCTCATTGGCCGAGCAATGCATCGGCATCACGCCATTTTGCGGCAGCAGGTAGTTCAGCATGGTGAACACCGACTTCTTCATCTCGCCCGCATAGGAGGTGCCGCCGATCAGTACGATCTTGCGGGTGAGATCGACGGCGATCACCGTTTCGCTGCGGGTGCCGTGGCGAGCCGGGTCGGCGCGGAAGGACGGCAGGTCGATGATCGTCATGTCCGGCACGAAGCGTTCCAGCTCGGCAGCCTGCGGGCGGATCAGAAGATTGCGGATGAACAGCGAATGCCAGGCGAATTCGGTGACGACACGGACCGGCAGCTGCAGCTCGGCGTCGGCGCCGCCGACGAGATCCTGCACGTAGAGATCCTTAGCCGCAGCATGGGCTCGGAAATCGGCAAGCAGCGCCTCGAACTGCGTCGGCGAGATCGCCTTGTTGTTGTCCCACCAGACATGCGGGGCGGTGCTGTCGTCGCGTACGATGAACTTGTCCTTGGGTGAGCGGCCGGTGTGCTGGCCGGTCACGGCAACCAACGCGCCCTGCGCCGTGAGTCTCGCCTCGCCGCGGCAGATCGCTTCCTCATAGAGATCGGCGGCAGCGAAATTGTAACGCACCGTGCCAGTTGTCTTCAGGCCGATGGCGTCAATGGCGCAATCGGGGTTGCGTTTGCCGGCTTCCGACATCAATTTTCCTCTCTGGATTTGGCCGCAGCTGGCCGATGGACTTCCAAGGCCCGCGTAGAGGGCAGATAGGCTCAGAACCAGAAAAGGCAAATGATATCAAATCATTAATCGATTTAAAAAATTTGAAAGTTGTTTAAATCGTTTAGATGTGCAAAAACTCACAGAGGTTGCCCAAAGGATTGGCAGACTTTGTTCGTCCAGTCCCCTTAGTCGGGTGCGATCGTATGTAGCGGCAGGCCGCCCGTGACTTCGGAGAGGGGCCATGCCACATTTTGTACCCAATTTGTCCACAAAAGCCCCTTCTCGACGACAGAAGGGACAGCTCATGAGGGAGCCGCTTGAAATGGCAACTATCGCGCTTGTCGATGACGACCGCAACATTCTGACTTCGGTCTCGATCGCGCTCGAATCCGAGGGCTATCGCGTCGAAACCTACACAGATGGTGCGTCGGCGCTGGAAGGCTTGGCGGCTCGCCCGCCGAACCTCGCCATCCTCGACATCAAGATGCCGCGCATGGACGGCATGGAGCTGTTGCGCCGGATGCGTCAGAAATCCGACCTGCCGGTGATCTTCCTGACCTCGAAGGACGACGAGATCGACGAATTGTTCGGCCTCAAGATGGGCGCCGACGACTTCATCCGCAAACCGTTCTCGCAGCGCCTGCTGGTCGAGCGGGTGCGCGCGGTGCTGCGTCGCACCAGCGCCCGCGAGGCGGCCGCCAAGGCGCCAAGCCAGCAGGCCCGCTCGCTCGAACGCGGCCAGTTGGTGATGGACCAGGAGCGGCACACCTGCACCTGGAAGGGCGAGCCGGTGACGCTGACGGTGACCGAGTTCCTGATCCTGCATTCGTTGGCGCAGCGCCCCGGCGTGGTAAAAAGCCGTGATGCGCTGATGGATTCGGCCTATGATGAGCAGGTCTATGTTGACGACCGCACCATCGACAGCCACATCAAGCGGCTGCGCAAGAAGTTCAAGGCCGTCGACGACGACTTTGAGATGATCGAAACCCTCTACGGAGTCGGATACCGGTTTCGGGAAGCTTGATGTAGTGAATAGTCAATGGTGAATGGTGAATGTTGCGAGCGGTCCACCCTGTGACCTAGTCTTATCTGAAGCGCCCATTTTTCCGTTCCCCATTCACCAAACAGGGACTGCTAGTTGATGGCAGTGGAAGCAGAGCGAGGCAGGCGGACTGGCGCGGCGAGGCGCCCGTCGCGGATCGTACCCGCATTCGTGTCGAAGATCACGGTGCCGATGCGCCGGTTCCTCGGCCATCACATCTTCTCCAGCCTGACGCGGCGCATCCTGTTCCTCAACCTGGCCGGCCTCGCCGTGCTGGTCACCGGCATCCTCTACCTCAACACCTTCCGCGATGGACTGATCGACGCCCGCGTCGAAAGCCTGATGACGCAAGGCGAGATCATCGCCGGCGCAATTGCAGCCTCGGCGACGGTCGAGACCGACTCGATCAGCATCGATCCGGAAAAATTGCTGGAGCTGCAGGCCGGCGAGAGCCTGGGGCCGGGCTCCGACCAACTCGACAATCTCGACTTCCCGATCAATCCGGAGCGCGTGGCGCCGGTGCTGCGGCGGCTGATCTCGCCGACCCGCACGCGCGCCCGCATTTATGACCGCGACGCCAACCTCCTGCTCGATTCGCGCCACCTCTATTCGCGCGGCCAGATCCTGCGCTACGACTTGCCGCCCGTCGAAGACGAGCAGCCGGACCTTTTGGAGCGCGTCGAGAAATTCGTCTTCGACTTCTTCCGCAACAAGGACCTGCCCATCTATCACGAGCAGCCGGGCGGCAACGGCGCGGCCTTCCCGGAAGTGGTGAAGGCGCTGACCGGCAGCCCCTCGACCATCGTGCGGGTCAGCGAGCAGGGCGAGCAGATCGTCTCGGTCGCGGTGCCGATCCAGCGCTTCCGCGCCGTGCTCGGCGTGCTGATGCTCTCCACCGAGGGCGGCGACATCGACAAGATCGTCGCGGCCGAGCGCAAGGCGATCCTGCGCGTGTTCGGCATCGCGGCCCTCGTCACCGCCATCCTCTCGATGCTTCTGGCCTCGACCATCGCCAATCCGCTGCGGCGGCTTTCCGCCGCCGCCGTCAGGGTGCGGCGCGGCGTCAAGAGCCGCGAGGAGATCCCGGACTTCTCCGACCGTCAGGACGAGATCGGCAATCTGTCGATCGCGGTGCGCGACATGACCAACGCGCTCTATGCCCGCATCGAGGCGATCGAAAGCTTCGCCGCCGACGTCTCGCATGAGCTCAAGAACCCGCTGACCTCGCTGCGCAGCGCTGTCGAAACGCTGCCGCTGGCCAAGAATGATGCTTCACGCGCGCGCCTGATGGAAATCATCCAGCACGACGTGAAGCGGCTCGACCGGCTGATCACCGACATTTCCGACGCTTCCCGTCTCGACGCCGAATTGGCGCGTGAGGATGCCTCGACGGTCGACCTGAAGAAGTTCATCACCGACCTCATCGCGGTCTCGCGTGAGACGACGCGCAACAAGAAGGCGGTCGCGATCGAGCTCAAGGTCGCCAAGCTGCCGCAGGGCGTCAAAGGCTATGTCGTGACCGGTCACGATCTCAGGATCGGCCAGGTCATCACCAACCTGATCGAGAACGCCCGCTCCTTCGTTCCCGAGGAGCACGGCCATATCACCATCTCGCTGGCGCGGGCCGGCAAGTTCAACATCGTCACCGTCGACGACAACGGCCCGGGTATCAGGGCCGAGAAGATCGACCGCATCTTCGAGCGCTTCTACACCGACAGGCCGGCGGGCGAGGCTTTCGGCCAGAATTCCGGCCTTGGCCTGTCGATCAGCCGCCAGATCGTCGAGGCGCATGGCGGCACGCTGACGGCGGAAAACATCCCCGGCACCAAGCCCGGCGAGATCAAGGGCGCGCGCTTCGTGGTGACGCTGCCGGCCGAGGGTTGATCGGCGGTTCGAGACACGATCATGCCCGATCCCGCCGTCAAGCCTGAAAACATCCATGGGACGGCCATCCTCATCGGCGAGCGCGGCGTTCTCATCACGGGACCATCCGGGGCCGGCAAGACGACGCTGGCGCTGACGCTCATCGACCATTGCCGGGCGCGCGGGCTGTTTTCGCGGCTGATCGGCGACGACAGGCTGCTTGCGGCAGCGCATGACGGGCGGCTGGTCTGCCGGGCACCGGCCGCGATCGCCGGCCTCGCCGAAGTGCCGGGCTTCATTCCGAGCCCGCTACCGTTCGAGCCGGGTGGCGTGATCGACCTCCATATCCGGCTGGTGCCGAGGGAAGAAATGTCCCGGTTCCAGGAAGAAATCAGCGAGCCGGTCGCGGGTTGTCCGGTGCCGCGCATCGATCTTGCCGAGCGCAACGCCGCCACGGCGCTGCCAGCCGTGATGGCGCGGCTGTCGATCCCGCCTTTTTCATGATCCGGCCCGGGTTTTTTGCTGCAATGCGTCAAAATGGCTCGGGTCGTCGCAATTTTGGGCTTGTCAACCGGCCGTGCGTCGACAAGATAGCGCTCCCGCCGCCTGGAATGGTTGGCGAACAAAAGATACGCCCTTGAAGCGGCGATGACGGGAGCCACCAAAGAATGATCGGACTCGTGCTCGTGACGCACGGTCAACTCGCCACCGAGTTCCGGCATGCCGTAGAACATGTGGTGGGGCCACAGGACAACTTCGAAACCGTGGCGATCGGCGCCGACGATGACATGGAGAAGCGCAGGGCCGATATCGTCGACGCGGTCGCGCGCGTCGATGCCGGGGCCGGCGTGATCGTGCTCACCGACATGTTTGGCGGCACGCCTTCCAACCTTGCGATCTCGGTGATGGAATCCGGCCGCACCGAAGTGATCGCCGGCATGAACCTGCCGATGCTGATCAAGCTCTCCTCGGTCCGCAAGGGCGACAACATGGCCGTCGCGCTCGACGAGGCGCAGGCCGCGGGCCGCAAATACATCAACGTCGCCAGCCAGCTTCTGAGCAGCAAATGAACGCTCATGCGCCGGACGGGGACGAGGTGGTGCGGGAGCTTCCGATCGTCAACCAGCGCGGCCTGCATGCCCGCGCTTCGGCCAAGTTCGTCCAGGTCGCCAGCGGCTTCGACGCCACCATCCATGTCGAGAAGGACGGGGTGAAGGTCGGCGGCACGTCGATCATGGGCCTCATGATGCTGGCGGCAAGCCCCGGCTATTCGATCCGCGTCACCGCCACCGGCCCGGAAGCCGGCCGGGCGATGGATGCGCTGGAGCAGCTGGTCGCCTCGCGCTTCGGCGAGGAAATCTAGTTCTCCAGCACAGGCATTTTGACCGGTCCGCTCTGTTTACGAGGCAGGTGGCATGCCTTGGAGATTGGCTGAAACGCCCACCCCGTCGTCATGTGGTCTTCGAAATCGACCGCACTAAGGGCCGTCCATACATGACGACGTTGCGGCGGCTTCAACCAATCCCCGGCGTTTGCGCTAATTTCACGGAACGGCAACCTTTCAAAATCCCTGTGTCGGGAAACTAGTCCCCGGCTTCACATTGGGTGCTTCCAGGACATGCACGAATAAAGATTTCTTTATGTCCCATTGTCGTTTGCCGACCGATCTGCTAGTCAGGCCGGCAATTCGCGCCCTTCCATGCGCCGTCCCGGCGCCGGCGCGGCTTGAGACAATCACACCGGAGCACTGCCATGACGGGTAGCAAGGACTATGTGGTCGCCGACATCTCGCTTGCCGGCTGGGGCCGCAAGGAGATCGAGATCGCCGAAACCGAAATGCCGGGCCTGATGGCCTGCCGCGGGGAGTTCGGCGACAAAAAGCCGCTCAAGGGCGCGCGCATCTCCGGCTCGCTGCACATGACGATCCAGACGGCGGTGCTGATCGAGACGCTGAAGGCGCTGGGCGCCGATATACGCTGGGCCTCCTGCAATATCTTCTCCACCCAGGATCATGCCGCGGCGGCCATTGCCGAGGCCGGTATTCCGGTGTTCGCCATCAAGGGCGAGTCGCTCGAGGATTATTGGGAATACACCGACCGGATCTTCCAGTGGACCGATGGCGGCACCTCCAACATGATCCTCGACGATGGCGGCGACGCGACCATGTATATTCTGCTCGGCGCCCGCGCCGAGGCCGGCGAGGACGTGCTGTCCAACCCCGGCAGCGAAGAGGAAGAGATCCTGTTCGCCCAGATCAGGAAGCGCATGAAGGCTTCGCCGGGCTTCTTCGCCAAGCAGAGGGAAGCGATCCGCGGCGTGACCGAGGAGACGACCACCGGCGTCAACCGGCTCTACCAGTTGCAGAAGAAAGGCCTGCTGCCCTTCCCGGCGATCAACGTCAACGACTCCGTCACCAAGTCGAAGTTCGACAACAAATACGGCTGCAAGGAATCGCTGGTCGACGGCATCCGCCGCGGCACCGACACCATGATGGCCGGCAAGGTCGCCGTGGTCTGCGGCTACGGCGATGTCGGCAAGGGCTCGTCGGCCTCGCTGCGCGGCGCCGGCGCCCGCGTCAAGGTCACCGAAGTCGACCCGATCTGCGCTCTGCAGGCGGCGATGGACGGCTATGAGGTGGTGACGCTGGAGGACGCGGCCCCCACCGCCGACATCGTCATCACCACCACAGGCAACAAGGATGTCGTCACGCTCGACCATATGCGGGCGATGAAGGACATGGTGATCGTCGGCAACATCGGCCACTTCGACAACGAGATCCAGGTGGCGGCGCTGCGCAACCTGAAATGGACCAACGTCAAGCCGCAGGTGGACATGATCACCTTCCCGGACGGCAAGCGGATGATCCTTCTGTCGGAAGGCCGGCTGCTCAACCTCGGCAACGCCACCGGCCATCCGAGCTTCGTCATGTCGGCCTCGTTCACCAACCAGGTGCTGGCGCAGATCGAGCTCTTCTCCAAGCACGGCCAGTACCAGAACCAGGTCTATGTGCTGCCCAAGCACCTCGACGAGAAGGTCGCGCGGCTGCATCTCGGCAAGCTCGGCGCGCGCCTCACGGAGCTGTCGCCTGAGCAGGCGGCCTATATCGGCGTAACGCCGCAGGGCCCCTACAAGCCGGAACACTACCGCTATTAACCAAAACGAAAATATCTACAATATATTGAAGCCGGGTGTTGACTTTCCGCCCGGCTTCATTTTTTGCGCCCATGATTCTTCACGCCGATTCCGGCAGGCGCTATTGTTGTGATTCGCGGTCCGGGGACAGTTGGGCCGGGGGACGCATCAGGGCGGTCTTGTATTCAAGCGGCGAAGAGGACCAAGACATGCCGGGGGAAAACCCGCCACGCGCGGGACAGGCCGTTTCCGGCGGCCATGAGGATTCGATCACGACCGGCTCCGCCTCGACGGGCGGCGGTTTCCCATGGCGTGCACGCGCCCGCATAGGCGCGCTTCTTGCAAGTTCCACGCTCGCCGGCCCGATGCTGGCTTTTGCGGCGCATGCGGAGACCGGCATTGCGCGGCAGGCCGGACCATCGGTCAGCACGGTCGAGGTGATGCAGCTTGCCATGTTCGTCGGCGTCATGGGTGCCGCGCTTGTCTCGGCCATCTTCCTAATCCGCGAGCGGGCGCGCACCTCGGCGCAGAATGTCGAGCTCAGGGCCCGCATCGCCGATATCAATGCGGCGCTGCAGCGTTCCGAGGCCCTGCTCAATCTGCGCGACCAGCGCATCGTCGTCTGGACTTCGGAGAACAAGAGGCCAGAGCTGATCGGCAGCCTGCCGCTGGAAAGCGGCGCGCCCGACGAGAGGTCCGCTTTCCTCGCCTTCGGCCGCTGGCTGATGCCGCGCTCGGCCGCGGCGCTCGAGAACGCCGTGGCAGCCCTGCGCGACGGGTCGAAGGCCTTCGACCTCGTCATCGAGACGCAGGCGGGCATGCCGCTCGAAGTGCACGGCCGCAAGAGCGCCGCGCATGTGCTGGTGCGCTTCATCTCGCTGTCGGAAACGCTGCGCAGCCAGGCCAGGCTGAAGATCGAGAACCAGCGGCTGAGCGCCGATTACGACACCATCGTCGGGCTGCTCGATGCGCTCAAGATGCCGACATGGCTGCGCGGCACCGACGGTCGGCTGAGATGGGTCAACCGCGCCTATGCCGAAGCGGTGGAGGCTGAAGGCGCCATGGCTGCCGTGCGCGAGGCGAAGGAACTCCTCGGCGGCCAGGCGCGCGAGCAGATCGCCGAGCAGCATAAGTCGCGCCCCGTTTTCGAACAGACGCTGTCGACAGTGATCGAGGGCGATCGCCGCATGTTCGCGGTCACCGACTTCGCGAGCGCCGACGGTTCGGCGGGACTCGCCTGCGACATCAGCGCGATCGAAACGATCCGCGCCGAATATGAGCGGACCGTGCGCAGCCATGCCGACACGCTCGACCAGCTCAACACGGCGGTGGCGATCTTTGACACCGACGAGAAGCTGCGCTTCTTCAACCAGGCGTTCCAGAAGCTGTGGGGTCTCGACAGCGGCTTTCTGCACAGCGCTCCTTCCAACGCGCTGCTGCTCGACCGGCTGCGCAGCGAAGGCAAGATCGCCGAGCAGCCGGAATGGCGGCGCTGGAAGGAGAACCTGCTCGGCGCCTATCGCGCCGTCGAATCGCAGGAGCACTGGTGGCACCTGCCGGACGGTAAGACAATCCGCGTGGTGGCCAACCCGCAGCCCAAGGGCGGCGTCACCTGGGTGTTCGAGAACCTGACCGAGAAGATCGATCTCGAAAGCCGCTATAGGACCGCCGTGCGCGTGCAGGGCGAGACACTGGACAATCTGGCGGAGGGCGTGGCCGTGTTCGGCCCGGACGGACGGCTCCGCCTGTCCAATCCGGCCTTCGTCACCCTTTGGGGGCTGGAACCGGATGCGATCAAGCCCAATGTCCATGTCTCAGCGATCCGCGATCTTTGCGATCGCCGCGCCCCCGACAGCCCATGGGGCGGTTTCGTCGCCGCCATCACCGGCTTCGACGACGAGCGCCGCGACCGCCGCGGCCAGACCGAGCTCGTCAACGGCACGGTGCTGAGCTATGCCGTGATCCACCTGCCCAACGGGCAGGTGATGATGACCTTCGTCGACGTCACCGACACCGTCAATGTCGAGCGGGCGTTGAAGGACAGGAACGAGGCGCTAGAGAAGTCGGACCAGTTGAAGAACGAGTTCGTGCAGCACGTCTCTTATGAGCTGCGCTCGCCGCTGACCAACATCATCGGCTTCACCGAGCTTTTGTCGCTGCCCTCCACCGGGCCGCTGACGCCGAAGCAGCGCGAATATGTCGAACATGTCGGCTCCTCATCCTCGGTGCTGCTCACCATCGTCAACGACATATTGGACCTCGCGACCGTCGATGCCGGCATCATGCAGCTCGACATTTCCGAGATGAGCATCGACAGGACCATCGCCGCGGCAGCCGAGCTGGTCGCCGACCGGCTGGAGGAGCATCAGATCAAGCTCAAGGTCGACGCCGCAGCGGCGCCAAAGAGCTTCCACGGCGACGAGACTCGCGTCCGTCAGATTCTCTACAATCTTTTGAGCAACGCTGCGAACTACGCGCCGGAGGCGAGCACGATAACGCTCACCTGCCGCCGGATGGCCGACGGTGTGGAATTCTCCGTGCATGACGACGGGCCGGGCATGCCGCCGGACGTGCTGGAATCCGTCTTCCGCCGCTTCGAGCCGCGCGCCAATGGCGGCCGGCGGCGCGGCGCGGGACTGGGGCTCTCGATCGTCAAGAGCTTCGTCGAACTGCATGGCGGAACCGTGCGCATCGAAACCGGCATGGACAGGGGCACGACGGTGATCTGCACCTTCCCCGACACGCCTTCGGGCGGCATCCGCGAAGCGGCCGAGTAACGCGCTTTGGCAAAGACTGTGCTGGGACTTTTTCTCGCCGATGAGGTGGCGACGGCAAGGCTTGGCGAAGACCTTGCCATGGCTGTGCGCGTCGGCGATGCGATCGCGCTTAAGGGTGACCTCGGTGCCGGCAAGTCGACGCTGGCCCGCGCCCTCATCCGGACGATTGCCGACGATGCCGGTCTCGAAGTGCCGAGCCCGACCTTCACGCTGGTGCAGAGCTATGAGACGCGGATCCCGGTTCATCATTTCGACCTCTACCGCCTGTCTTCGCCGGACGAGCTCGACGAGCTGGGGCTCGACGACGCGCTGACGCTGGGCGCGGCGCTGATCGAATGGCCGGAACGGGCCGGGGACCAGTTGCCGGCAAATGCGCTCCAGGTCGAGCTTGTCGAGCAGGGCACCGGCCGGTCGGCAAGGGTCTCCGGGCAGGGAGCCGCCTTCGAGCGCGTGGCGCGCTCGCTCGCGATGCGCGACTTTCTGGCCTCCGCCGGATGGGGCGAGGCGAGCCGCCGCCATTTCGTCGGCGATGCCTCCGCCCGCTCCTACGAGATCGTCTCGCTCCCCGGCCAGGCGCCGCGCGTGCTGATGAACTCGCCGCGCCTGGTGCTCGGTCCGCCGGTGCGCGACGGCAAACCCTATGCGGTGATCGCCCACACGGCCCAGTCCGTCACCGCCTTCGTCGCCATCGATCGCGCGCTGCTTGCCGCCGGCGTCAGCGTGCCGGTCATCCATGCGCAGGACCTCGACCAAGGTTTCCTGCTGCTGGAGCATCTCGGCTCGGAAGGATTCTTGGGCAGCGATGGCCAGCCCATCGCCGAGCGTTACGAGGCAGCGGCGGAACTGCTCGCCATGATGCATGGCAAGGCGTGGCCAGACCGTATGGAGGCCGCGCCGGGCGTGTTCCACGATGTGCCGCCCTTTGACCGCGAGGCGATGCTGATCGAGGCAGACCTTTTGATCGACTGGTACGTTCCGATGATCACCGGCAAGCCGGCAAGCAATGCATTGCGAGCCGGCTACCATAAGGAATGGAACGCCGTGCTCGACCGGCTCGAGGGCCAGGAATACACGCTGATGCTGCGCGACTTCCATTCGCCCAACATCATCTGGCGCGCCGAGCGTTCCGGCCTCGACCGGCTCGGCATCGTCGATGTCCAGGACGCGCTGATCGGCCCGGCCGCCTACGATGTCGCCTCGCTCGCCATGGATGCGCGCGTCTCCGTTTCGCCCGCGATCGAGCGGCAGACGGTCGAGGCCTATGTCGCGGCACGCCGCGCCGCGGGCGCCTTCGACGAGGCCGGTTTCGCCGAGGCCTATGCGATCATGGCGGCGCAGCGCAATTCGAAGATCCTCGGCATCTTCGTACGGCTCGAAAAGCGCGACGGCAAACCCTACTATCTGAAGCACCTGCCGCGCATCCGCGACTATCTGAGGCGGGCGCTGGCGCATCCGGCGCTCTCCGGGTTACATGATTTCTATGACGCCCATGGTCTGCTAGAGGAATGACCAACTTGGAGGTGAACGATCTGGGCCTAAGGTTGATGGACGACGCTCTCGTCCCCACGACCGCGATGGTGCTCGCAGCAGGTCTTGGCAAGCGCATGCGGCCGATCACCGACACGATACCGAAGCCATTGGTGAAGATAGCCGACAAGGCACTGCTCGACTGGGGACTCGACAGCCTAGCCAGCGTCGGCGTCAAAAGAGCCGTTGTAAATGTCCACTATCTTCCCGACCAGATTGTCGCCCATGTCAAACAGCGACACACACCGCGAATCGTCATTTCCGATGAGCGCGAAGGTTTGCTGGACTCTGCCGGTGGGATCATCAAGGCGCTCCCTAATCTGGGCGTCCGGTTCTACGTGCTCAACGCCGACACATTTTGGATAGAGAGAGAGGTTTCCAATCTCTCGCGACTCGCCCATGCTTGGCGGGGTGCGAAAATGGACATTCTGCTGATGCTCGCGGAACTCCAATCGGCGACCGGACATTGCGGCAGCTCGGATTTCCTGATGGCGTCGGACGGTACTTTGCGGCGCTCGAAGGGAGATCCCGCAGGCTTGATCTATGCCGGCGCGGCAATTGTCCACAAACGCATATTCAATGATGCGCCATCTGGGCCGCATTCGCTCAACGCCTATTTCGACAAGGCGATCGCCGCCGGTCGCCTGTTCGGTATGAAGATGCAGGGTCATTGGATCACCGTCGGCACGCCCGACGCCATTCCGGCCGCCGAGGCGGCGGTCGCCGGCGCGCTCGCGAAGGCGGTATGAGCGGCTCGCGCCGCGTCTTTTCCATCCCGCCCGGAGCGCCGTTCCTGCCGACGCTGGCGGAGGCCTTGCTCGCAGGCCGACTCATTCCCGGCTTTCGCTTCGACGGCGACCCGCTGGCGCTTGCCGACGCGACAGTCTATGTGCCGACGCGGCGTGCCGCGCGCGCGCTGCGCGGCGCCTTTGTCGAGGTGCTTGGGCATCGCTCGGCCATCCTGCCGACCGTGCGTCCGCTCGGCGAATTCGATGAGGACGAAGCCGCCTTCGACGCCGAATCGGCACCCGCCGTCGATCTCGCCCCGCCGATCGCAGCGCAAGAGCGGCTCTTGCTGCTCGCGCCGCTGGTGCGCGCCTGGAAGGAGAGCCTGCCGGCGCATGTGGCGGCGCGCTTCAACGAGGAATTCGTCGTGCCGACCTCGGCTGCCGACGCCATCTGGTTGGCGCGCGACCTTGCCCGGCTGATGGACGAGATCGAGACCGAGGGCACGGATTGGGCAAAGCTTGCCACGCTGGTAAGCGGCAACCTTGCCGGCTGGTGGCAGGTGACGCTCGATTTCCTCGGCATCGTCACCGACAACTGGCCTAAGCTGCTCGAAGAGCGCAACCGCTCCAACCCGGCGGCGCATCGCAGCGCGCTGATCCGGCTGGAGGCGGCGAGGCTCAGGCGCAATCCGCCGGCCGGACCGGTGATCGCCGCCGGTTCGACCGGCTCCATCCCCGCAACCGCCGAACTGCTTGCCGTGATCGCCGGCCTGCCCCACGGCGCCGTGGTTCTGCCCGGGCTCGATCGCGAGCTCGACGACGCCTCCTTCGCGGCGATAGCTGCGCCCGGCGCACGTCCGGCAACGCTCGGCCATCCGCAATATGGTCTCGCCAAGCTGATCGGCCGCATCGGCATCGACCGCCGCGATGTCGAGGAGATCGCCGCGGCGGCAGGGCCGCTGGCATTGCGCTCGGCGCTTGTCGGCGAGGCGCTCCGGCCGGCCGAAACCACAGAGCACTGGACCGAGACGCGGCCGCGTTTCGCGGCGACCGACGTCGAGCAGGCGCTGGCCGGCGTGACGCTGGTGGAAGCGGCCAACGAGCGCGACGAGGCGGTGGCGATCGCGATTGCGTTGAAGTGTGCCGTGGAAATGCCGGGCCAGCACGCGGCGCTCGTCACCGGCGACCGCGCTCTGGCCCGGCGCGTCTCGGCCGAGCTGCTGCGCTTCGGCGTCGTCGCCGACGATTCCGGCGGCACGCCGCTAAGCAACACGCCGGCGGCCGGCCTGCTCAGGCTGGCGCTGAATGCGGCTTTCCGGCCGGGCGATCCGGTGGGTCTGCTGTCGCTGCTCAAGCATCCCCTGCTAGGCCTTGGCCTCGATCGCCAGACCGCGCGCAGGGCGGTCGAGTTGATCGAGCTGGTGGCGCTGCGCGGCGGCACCGGCCGCCCGGACGTTGTCTCGCTTGGCGAGCTTTTCGAGGCGCGGCTCTCCGGCCTTGGCGGCGACAGCCGTCCACCCTTCTGGTTTCCACGCCTCAGTGTGCGCGGCATCGAGCATGCACAGGATGTGCTTAGCCGCCTCACTGATGCGCTTTCCCCGCTCACGGCGATGCGTGGCGAGAAGGATGCCGATATCGCGACACTGACGCGGGCGAGCGTCGTGGCGCTGGAAGGTCTTGGCCGCGCGGCCGATGGCAGCCTGACGGAACTCTATGCCGGCGACGCCGGCGAGAAGCTTGCCGAGCTGCTGCGCGGGCTGGTTGCCGCGTCGTCGCCCTTCACCTTCTCCGTCGGCGAATGGCCGGATGTGATGGAAGCGCTGGTCGCGCCGGAAACGGTCAAGCCGGCGCAGGGCACCGACCGTAACATCGCCATCTGGGGCGCGTTGGAAGCGCGGCTGCAGAGCGTCGACACGCTCGTCATCGGCGGGCTCAACGAAGGCGTGTGGCCGCGCAAGCCCGAGAGCGACCGCTTCATGTCGCGGTTGATGAAGACCGGCATCGACCTCGAGCCGCCGGAGCGGCGCATCGGCCTGGCCGCGCATGACTTCCAGATGGCGATGGGCGCCAGGCAAGTGGTGCTGACGCGCTCGGCGCGATCCGGCGACGCGCCGGCGGTGCCGTCGCGCTGGCTGCAGCGCATCCTCACCTTCATCGGCAAGAACCAGGCGGCGGCACTTAGCCGGCGCGGCGATGCGCTGCTTGCCTGGGCGCGCGCGCTCGATGCCGGCGACAGGAAGGACTTCGCGGCGCGCCCGCAGCCGAAGCCGCCGCTGCACCTGCGGCCACAGCATTTCTCGGTCACCGAGATCGAGACGCTGCGCCGCGACCCCTATGCGATCTACGCCAGGCGCATCCTCGGCCTGATGCCACTCGATCCGGTGATCCGCGATCCAGGCGCTGCCGAACGCGGCACGCTGTTTCACGCCATCCTGCATCTGTTCTCGCGTCGAGTGGAGGACCCGAGGGTGCCGGGCGCGTCGGCAGCCCTTATCGAGGTCGGCCGAGCCTGCTTTGCCGACGCAGCGCTTCCGCCCGACATCGAGGCGGTATGGTGGCCGCGCTTCAAAAAGCTCGCCGCCAACATCATCGAATGGGAGCATACCCGCGCCGAGGCTGTCGCCAGGCGCCATGCCGAGGAGCGCGCCGAGAAGACCGTCGTCGGACGCACCGGCGTCACGCTCTCCGGCTACGCCGACCGCGTCGACCTGCTTGCCGGCGGCATGGCCGATATCCTCGACTACAAGACCGGCTCCTCGCCGTCGAAGGCGCAGGCGCACACGCTTTTGTCGCCGCAACTCGCGCTCGAAGGCGCGTTGCTCAGGCGCGGTGCCTTCAGGGAGCTGGGCATATGCGAGCCCTCGCAGCTCGCCTTCGTGCGGCTCAAGCCGAACGGCGAGGTGTTCGAGGAATCGATCCTCGAATACAACCGCAAGCCGAAGACCGCCAACGAGCTTGCCGAGGAGGCCTGGGCCAGGCTGGAACGGTTGCTCTTCCACTATGCCGACCCGCAGACCGGCTATCTGTCGCGCGCGCTGCCCTTCCGCGAGGGCGAGGCCGATGGCGACTATGACCATCTCGCCCGCGTGCTCGAATGGTCGGCCGGCGGCGAAAGCGAAGACGAGGCGGAAGGATGAGATATCCGATCCCCTCCGACACCGCCGCCAGCCAGGCGCGCGCTTCCGACCCGCAAAATTCGGCCTGGGTGTCGGCCAACGCCGGCTCGGGCAAGACGCATGTGTTGGCGCAGCGCGTCATCCGGCTTCTGCTCAACGGAACCGATCCGTCGAAGATCCTGTGCCTCACCTATACGCGCGCCGCCGCCGCCAACATGTCGAACCGTGTCTTCTCGACGCTGTCGGAATGGACGTCCCTTCCCGATGCCGAGCTGGCGTCGCGGATTGCGGCGCTCGACGGGCGCGATGCCGACCGCGACACCATGCGCCGTGCGCGCCGATTGTTCGCTGAGGCGCTTGAGACGCCGGGCGGCCTGAAAATCCAGACCATCCATGCCTTCTGCGAATCGGTGCTGCATCAGTTCCCGCTCGAAGCCAACATCCCGGCGCATTTCGAGATGCTCGATCCGCAGATGGAAGCCTCGCTGTTCGCCGACGCCCGCCGCGACATGATCTCGGGCGCCGGCGCCGGCGTCGAAGGCCTGGCGGAAGCTTTCGCCACGGTGCTGGAGCGGGGCGGTGAGTTCGGGCTCGACACATTGCTGGCGGAAATCGTCACCAAGCGCAGCGAATTGCGCGCCTTCATCGCCAAGCTCGGCAAGGACCGGGATTTCCGGCCGCTCTTCGCCGAATTCGGTTTCAGGCCCGGCCAGACGGCCGACGGCATCGCCGCGTCCGTCTGGCCGCTGCCGGGCTTTGCGCCCGGCGCGTTCACCGAATTCGCGCGTGCCGCGGAAATCGCCGATGCGCGGCAGGTGCTGAACAATGTTCTGCCCTATGCGCAAAGCGCCTTTGCCGAGGCCGATCCGATCCGGCGGCTGCGGCTGCTCGCCAAGGCGTTCCTGCGCTCCGATGGCGACCCTTACGATCCTCCGAAGATCTTCAAGAAAGCGCTGGTCGACCGGCTGCCCGATCTGCCGGAGCGCTATCTGGCGGCGGCCAAGGCGATCCTCGACGTGTCGGACCGGCTGGCGCTGTTCCGCATGCTCGAAGGCACGGCCGCCGCGCTCGCCGTCGCCGGCTGGCTGATCGCCCGCTACGAGCAGTTGAAGCGAAGCCGCGGCTTCCTCGACTTCAACGACCTGATCACCCGCACCGTCAGCCTATTGTCGCGGCCGGATGCCGGCCCCTGGGTGCAGTTCAAGCTCGACCAGGGCATCGACCACATCCTGCTCGACGAGGCGCAGGACACCAGCCCCGACCAGTGGGAGGTGGTGAAGAAGCTGACGGAAGAGTTCTTTGCCGGGCTCGGCCAGCGCGAGGCGGTGCGGCGCACGGTCTTCGCCGTCGGCGACGAGAAGCAGTCGATCTATTCCTTTCAAGGAGCCGCACCCGATTCCTTTGCCGAGAGCCGGCTTTTGTTTGCCGGGCGCGTGCGCGGCGCGGAGGCTTCCTTCGCCGACCTGAAACTTACCTGGTCGTTCCGTTCGAGCGACGACGTGCTTGCCGCCGTCGACCGCGTCTTCGCGGAGCCGCGGGTGCGGCGCGGCATCAGCCACGATCCCGATCCGCTGAGCCACAAGGCGATCCGCACCGACGCGCCGGGCTATGTCGAGGTATGGCCCTCGATCGGCGCCGAGATGGTCGAGGAGCCGGACGACTGGACCCTGCCGGTCAACCATGCCAGCGCGCCCGCCGTGCGCGTGGCCGAGCATGTGGCGACGACCATCCAGAACTGGCTAAGGAACGGCGAGGTAATCGAAGGCAAGGGCCGGAAGCTGACCGCCGGCGACATCCTTGTCCTGGTGCGCAAGCGCGACCGCTTCGTGCATGCGCTGTCACGCGGTCTCAAGAACCGGCAGATCCCGGTGGCCGGCGCCGACAGGCTGAGCCTGCCCGGCCATATCGCCGTGCAGGACCTGATTGCGCTCGGCCATTTTTTGATCCAGCCGGAGGACGACCTGTCCTTGGCCGCCGTCCTGCGCAGCCCGATCTTCGACGTTTCGGAGGAGATGTTGCTGACGCTCGCCGGCGAGCGTCAGACCGGCCAGTCGCTGATCGCATCGCTGAGGCACCATGCGGCTGGCGACGAGGCGCTGGCTGCCGTTGTTAGCCGGCTCGATGCCTGGGCGAACGAGGTGGCGTTCAAGCCGGTGTTCGAATTCTATGCAGCGGCGCTTTCGCGCGACGGGCTGCGGCGCAAGATGACGGCGCGGCTCGGACCGGAGGCCGGCGACATCCTGGACGAATTCCTGAGCTTCTGCTTGGCCGAGGAACGCACCGGCCTGCCGGGTCTGGAAGCCTTCCTCTCGACGCTGGAAAGCAGCGGTCCCGAGATCAAGCGCGAGATGGACCAGACGCGCGACGAGGTGCGCGTCATGACCGTGCATGCCGCCAAGGGCCTGGAAGCGCCGGTCGTCTTCCTGGTCGACGGCGGCTCGGCGCCGTTCAGCGACCAGCATCTGCCGCGGCTGATGGCCTTCGAAAGCTCGGGCACGCAATGGAAAGGCAAGGGCTATCTCTGGCGCTCGGCCAGCGACGTCGCCAATGGCATCTCGCGAGCGGCCTCGGTGCGAGCGCGCGAGCTTGCCGACGACGAATACCGGCGGCTGCTCTATGTCGGCATGACGCGCGCCGAGGATCGGCTGATCGTCTGCGGCTATCACGGCAAGCGGGCGCCGAGCACCGGCACCTGGCATTCGATCGTCAGCCGGGCGCTGCTGGCTGCGCCGGAAAGCACTGAGCGCCGGCATCCGGCGACGACCGAGGTGACGGTGCATCGCTTCCATATGACCAAGCTGCCGCCGGTGGCTTCCGCCGCGCCCGACGAGACGGCGCCGTTCGAGCACGCAGCGCCGCTGCCGGACAGCTTGTTCCGGCCGCTGCCGCCTTATGAGGAATTGCCGCGGCCGCTGTCGCCCTCGGGCGCCTCGGCGCTGATCGATGAGACGACAGAAGCCCTGCCCGATACGCGCTCGCCGGTGCTGGACGCCGAGGCCGAGCCTGGTTTCGCCGTGGTGCGCGGACTGGCCCTGCACAAACTGCTGCAGATGCTGCCGGGCATCGCCGAGGGCGAGAGGCGAAGCGCGGCGGAACGCTATCTGGCGCGCGCCGGCGCCGGATGGCCGCAGGGCGAGCGCGACAAGGCGCTGGACGCGGTGCTTTCGATCCTTTCCGACGATCGCTTCGGCCCACTGTTTTTGCCGTCCTCGCGGGCGGAAGTCGCGGTCATGGGCAGCCTTGAGGTCAAGGGTAAGCTGCGTTCCATCTCCGGCAAGATCGACCGGTTGGCCGTCGCCGCGGACAAGGTGTCGATCGTCGATTACAAGACCAACCGGCCGGCGCCCGCCAGCCTGGCCGAAGTGGCGCCGGCCTACGTCCTGCAGCTTGCGCTCTACCGCGCGCTGCTTCGGCCGCTCTATCCGGGCCGCGAGGTGACGGCGGCGCTGCTCTTCACCGAGGCGCCGCGCCTGATCGAGCTGCCGGCAAAGGCGATGGACGATGCCCTTGCCCGACTCACGGGAGCGTGACACAAGAACTGCTTGAACATCGCCGCCACAACCACCACATTTGGTGCAACCCCGAGTTTTCGAAAGGATTTCAGCATGGCCACCGTCAAGGTCGACAAGGGCAATTTCCAGGCCGATGTGCTCAACGCCAAGGAGCCGGTCGTGGTGGATTTCTGGGCCGAGTGGTGCGGTCCCTGCAAGATGATCGCACCGGCGCTGGAAGACATCGCCAAGGAGCTCGGCTCGAAGATCAAGGTCGCCAAGCTCAACATCGACGAGAATCCCGAGTTGGCCGCGCAGTACGGCGTGCGCTCGATCCCGACTCTGATGATCTTCAAGGGCGGCGAAGTGGCCGACATGAAGGTGGGCGCGGCGCCGAAGACCGCGCTGTCGCACTGGATCAATGGCAGCCTCGCCTGAGCCAAGCATAAGATTTCAGGAAAAAGCCCGGCCATCGCGCCGGGCTTTTTCTTTGGCGCGATCGCTGGCGGCATTCTGGCCCTGACGCCCGCGGGCCTCATCTCCTTTTCTTGGAGAATCTTGGAGAAAAGGAGAGCCTCATGACCGGAACAGCCAAGGCCACCGTCTTCGTCGACAACGAGCGGGTCGTCGTCACCGAATACCGCTTCGCGCCCGGCGCCAACACCGGCTGGCACCGCCACGGCCACGACTATGTCGTCGTGCCGCTGATGGACGGCAGGCTGAAGCTGGTGACCAAGGACGGCGAATCCTTCGCCGAGATGAAGAAGGGCGCACCCTTTTTCCGCAGGGAAGGCGTCGAGCACGACGTCATCAACGCCAATGACGGCGAATACGCCTTCATCGAGATCGAACTGAAATGAGCTGGCCATCATCTGCCATCTTGATGGCACATGATGGCTGGCATATATCTCCGCCAAAAGGAGTTGCAGATGGCGGAACCACAGCTCTCAGTTCGCAGCGCCAAGGCGCGTGACCTTGCTCATCGACTTGCGCGTCGCGAAAACCGCTCCATAGCCGACATTGTCGAGCGTGCGCTTGAATCCTACGAGATTCGGGAAGCTGGACGTGAGCCAGCGTCCGCCTTTTATGCTCGCCTAGCGGCAACCAGCGGCGTTGACATCGATCTGGAGGATATCATCCGCGAAAGCCGTCAAGTCCACCCAGGACCCGAGCTTTGATTTTTGTCGACACTATCGTTGTCTCGGAGACGCTTAAGAAAGCGCCCGATGCAGCCGTACTGGCTTGGCTCGTGCGGAACGATGCCGAGTTGGCGCTTTCAACCGTCGTGATTGCTGAAATCGCTTTCGGCATCGAAAAGATACGCCCTGATGAGCGTGCCGGTCGTCTGGGGCACGGACTTGCTCAGTGGCGCCATCGCTTTGCCGATCGGATTTTTGGGCTGACTGAGGAAGCTGCCTTGGCTTATGGCGAGATCATGGGAGCTGCCCGCCGCCAAGGCCGAGCCATGTCGGCACCCGACGGAATGATTGCCGCCATCGCACGTGTGAATAGCGGTCGGCTTGCAACGCGCAATCTGAGCGATTTCAGCTCTGCCAGCCTTGACTTGATCTCACCTTGGGATTTCTGAACTGCATTTCAGACTGATGCACTACCGAAGGAGTGTCGTTAAAATGGGCTCCAGCGACACGCTTCAGGTCTTGGATGCCGTTTCCCAAAACCGCCGCTCAGTTTGGGCGACATGCATTTCACCAGTCGGCGACGCGATCGCCGCCCGCGAACTGCGCGCTTTTGCCGGTATATTCGAACAGCTCGATCCTCACGCCGTTGGGGTCTTTGATCCAGGCCTGATAGGTGTCGTCGCAGGCAAGCTTCTTCGGCGTCACCTCGACGCCTTTCGACTGGACGTGCGCAATCGCGGCATCGATATCTTGCACCTCCAGGCAGAGGTGGTTGATCTGGTTCTGCTCGCTGTAGCTGCTCTCGCTCTTCTCGAATACCTCGACGTGGCTGCGGCCGCCGCAGTCGAGGTAGAAGCCAAAGATCTTGCCGTCGCGCAGGAAATTGAACCTTGTGTCCATGCCGAGCACGTCGCGGTAGAAGCTTCGCGTCGCCTCCAGATCATGCGCGAAGATGCAGACATGGGCGAGCTGCGTCACCTTGATCATGGTCGGCTCCTCGGCCCCCGCCGAAATTCGCCTCAAGTTCTTCCCGAGTTGTTCAGGTCGGCGGCGTGCCGTTCTCGTCCAGCACCGCGCCGGCGAAATAGAGCGAGCCGCCGATGAGAATGCGCGGCGCCGGGCCGTCCCAGCTGTCGCGCAGCAGCATCAGCGCATTGGCGACAGAGCTGACCGGCTCGGCCGACAGGCCAGCCTCCGTGGCGCGCAGCGCCAGCTCGTCATTCGGCACGCCGGCGTCGCTCTTGCTCACCGGCACTGTGTAGACATGCCGGGCCAGCCCCTTGAAGGCGCTGAAATAGCCGCTCTGGTCCTTGGTGTTGATCATGCCGGAGATGAGGAATAGCGGACGCGGGTTCTTTTCCTCTTGCTCGGCCAGCGCCTCGGCGATGACGACGCCGGCGCCCGGATTGTGGCCGCCGTCGAGCCAGATCTCGGCGCCCTTGGGTGCTAGGTCCACTAGGCGGCCTTGCGTCAGCTTCTGCATCCGGGCGGGCCAGGCGGCATTTGTCATTGCCCGCTCGGCTGCGCGGTGGCCGATCTCGAAGCCGGCGGCCTTGACCGCGGCGATCGCCGCGGCGGCATTGGCGAATTGGTGGCGCCCGGGCAGGCGCGGCAGAGGCAGGTCCATCAGGCCGTCCTCGTCCTGATAGACCATGCGGCCGTTCTCCTCGAAGGCCAGGAAATCCTGGCCGTAGACGACGGTCGGGCAATCCAGCCGCTCGGCGGTCTCGATCATCACCTCCAGCGCCGTCTCGCTTTCCTGCGCGCCGATCACCACCGGGCAGCCGCGTTTCATGATGCCGGCCTTTTCGGCCGCAATCACCTCGACCCGGTCGCCGAGATAGGCCTCGTGGTCCAGCGACACCGGCATGATCACCGACACCGCCGGCCGCGCGATGACATTGGTGGCGTCGAAACGGCCGCCGAGGCCGACCTCGATGATCGCGGCTTCGGCCGGATGCTCGGAGAACAAGATGAAGGTGACGGCGGTGAGGATCTCGAAGACGGTGATCTTCTGGCCCTGGTTGGCCTTGGCGACGCGCGCGATGGCCTCGGCGAAGACCTTATCGTCCACCAGCTTCCCGCCGCCTTCGGCCGCCAGCCGGTAGCGCTCGTGCCAGTTCACCAGATGCGGCGAGGTGTGGACATGGACCAGATGGCCCGCCGCCTCCAGCAGCGCGCGCGAGAAGGCGGCGCAGGAGCCCTTGCCGTTGGTGCCGGCAATATGGATGACAGGCGGCAGCCGGTCCTGCGGATTGCCGAGCCGGTCGAGCAGGCGGGTGATGCGGTCCAGCGAAAGGTCGAAGCCTTTCGGATGAAGCGTCATCAGGTGTTCGATTTCACGGTCGGCGGCAAGCGTTGTCATGGGAGAATCCTAACGCATGACCCCGAAACCGGGAATCGGCTTCGGAAGGACCATGTGCAAAATCAGAGCCTACAGCACGCTAGGCGAGTCGCAATCGCGGTTCGCGGCGAACGATGTCGCGTCAGGCCTGCGGCCGCGCCTCGCTGACGAGTGCCGGCGGCAGGATTTCCTGCTCGGCCGGCTTCGCGGCGGCCGGGACCTTGAGCAGCATTTTCAGGAGCCGCGCGACGGTCGGGCGCATCTCCAGTCGCGAAACCACCATGTCGACCATGCCGTGTTCCATCAGATATTCGGCGCGCTGGAAGCCGTCGGGCAGCTTCTCGCGGATGGTCTGCTCGATGACGCGCGGCCCGGCAAAGCCGATCAGCGCGCCGGGCTCGGCGATATGCACGTCGCCCAGCATGGCATAGGAAGCGGTGACGCCGCCGGTGGTCGGGTTGGTGAGCACGACGATATAGGGCAGGCCGGCTTCCTTCAGCCGGTCGACGCCGACGGTGGTGCGCGGCAATTGCATCAGCGACAGGATGCCCTCCTGCATGCGGGCGCCGCCCGAGGCGGCGAACAGGATCAGCGGACGCCTGCGCTGCAGGGCGACGTCGAAGGCGTGCACGATCGCATCGCCCGCCGCCATGCCGAGCGAGCCGCCCATGAAAGCGAAATCCTGCACCGTTACCACCACCGGCAGCCCTTCGATGGTGCCGAGCGCGTTGAGGATGGCATCTTCCAGCCCGGTCTTTGTCTTGGCCTCTTTCAGGCGATCGGTGTAGCGCTTCTCGTCGCGGAACTTCAGCGGGTCCTGGACGACCTTGGGGTTTTCCAGCGTCTCGTATTTGCCGTCGTCGAAGAAGTATTTCAGCCGCTCCCTGGCCGAAATCTTCATGTGATGGCCGGAGGACGGGATGACGAACTGGTTGGATTCCAGATCCTTGTGGAAGACCATCTCGCCGGTCTCCGGATCCTTGATCCAGAGATTTTCCGGCATGTCGGTGCGCCGGCCGAGCATCGAATTGATCTTCGGACGAACGTAATTGGTGATCCAGTTCATGGCTTCGGCTCCTGTCCTGGAAGATACTTCCACCAATTCCAGGAAAAGTGTGTGGCGGTTTTCCGTCCGGAATTGCGTAACAACAAGTAGTAAGACTATTCGGCGGCAGCAAGGCGGGCCGAGCGCACGCCCTGGGCAAGGCCGCTGACCAGGGTGGCGACGGCTTCGGCCGGATCGGCGGTCTTCTCGCCTTTCGGCCCAAGCACATTGGCGACCGCGTTGACGATCGCGGTGCCGACGACGACGCCGTCGGCCGAGGCGCCGATGATGCGGGCCTGCTCGGCGGTCTTGACGCCGAAGCCAACGCAGACCGGCAGCGCGGTGTGACCCTTGATGCGCTTGACCGCTGCAGCGACCTTGGCGGTATCGGCCAGCGCCGAGCCGGTGATGCCGGTCATCGACACGTAATAGACGAAGCCGGAGGTGTTCTCGAGCACCTTGGGCAAGCGCTTGTCGTCGGTGGTCGGCGTCGCCAGGCGGATGAAATTGACGCCGGCCTTCAGCGCCGGGATGCAGAGTTCCTCGTCCATTTCCGGCGGCAGGTCGACGACGATCAGCCCGTCGATGCCGCTCGCCTTGGCGTCGGCGAGGAAGCGATCGACGCCGTAGATGTAGATCGGGTTGTAGTAGCCCATCAGCACGATCGGCGTCTCGTCGTCGCCGGCGCGGAATGCGGACGCCATCTTCAGTGTCTTGACCAGCGTCTGGCCGCCCTTGAGCGCCCTCAGGCCCGCCGCCTGGATGGCCGGGCCGTCGGCCATCGGATCGGAGAACGGCATGCCGAGCTCGATGATGTCGCTGCCGGCGCCCGGCAGCGCCTTCATGATGGCTAGCGAGGTGTCATAATCCGGATCGCCGCCCATGAAATAGGTGACCAAAGCCGGACGGCCCTCGGATTTGAGCTTCGCCATGCGGCGGTCGATGCGGGTCGTCATTGTCAGATCTCCATGCCCAGCATCTTGGCCACCGTATGCACGTCCTTGTCGCCACGGCCGGACAGGTTGACAATGACGATCTGGTCCTTGTCCATCTTCGGCACGATCTTCATCGCATGGGCGATGGCGTGAGCCGATTCCAGCGCCGGGATGATGCCTTCGACGCGGGTGGTCAGCTGGAAGGCTTCCAGCGCTTCGTCGTCGAGGATCGGCACATATTCGACGCGGCCGCTGTCGCGCAGCCAGGAATGCTCCGGCCCGACACCCGGATAGTCGAGGCCGGCAGAGATCGAATGGCCGTCGAGGATCTGGCCGTCGCCATTCTGCAACAGATAGGTGCGGTTGCCGTGCAGCACGCCGGGGGAGCCGGCGCTCATCGAGGCACAGTGCTCGACGCCGTCCAGGCCGCGCCCGCCGGCTTCGACGCCGATGATGCGGACGTCATTGTCGTCGAGGAAGGGATGGAACAGGCCGATGGCGTTGGAGCCGCCGCCGACCGCGGCGATGATGGTGTCCGGCAGCCGGCCTTCCTGCTCCAGCATCTGGGCGCGGGCTTCCGAGCCGATCACCGACTGGAAGTCGCGCACCAGCTCCGGATAGGGATGCGGGCCGGCGGCGGTGCCGATCAGGTAATAGGTATCCTCGACATTGGTCACCCAATCACGAAGGGCTTCGTTCATGGCGTCCTTCAGCGTGCCGTGGCCGGCGGTGACCGGCCGCACTTCGGCGCCGAGCAGCTTCATGCGGAAGACATTGGGGCTCTGGCGGGCGACGTCGGTGGCGCCCATGTAGACCACACAGGGGTAGCCGAAGCGCGCCGCAACGGTTGCCGAGGCGACGCCGTGCTGGCCGGCGCCGGTCTCGGCGATGATGCGCTTCTTGCCCATGCGCTTGGCGAGCAGGATCTGGCCGAGGCAGTTGTTGATCTTGTGCGAGCCGGTGTGGTTGAGGTCCTCGCGCTTGAAATAGACCTTGGCGCCGCCCCCGAGGCCCTTCGCCGAGGAAACCTCACGAAGATGCTTGGTCAGGCCCTCGGCGAAATAGAGCTTTGAGGGCCGCCCGGCATAATGGGTCGACAGGTTCTGCAACTCGGCCTTGAACTCCGGATCGTTCTTGGCCTTGTTCCACTGCTCTTCGAGATCGAGGATCAGCGGCATCAGCGTCTCGGCGACGAAGCGGCCGCCGAAAATGCCGAACATACCCTGCTCGTCGGGCCCGGTGCGGAAGGAATTGGGCATAGCCGGCTTGTTCATCGCCGATCTCCTGAGTCTTTACTTCTGAGCTTGTCCCTGTCGGAAAACCGGTTCCCACTTCTCCGGGACATGCTCGGGTTTGAAACTTCCTCAGGCGGCGCGATCGTCGCGCGCGGCCCTGACGGCCCGGAAAAACTGCTCGATCAGCGCCGGATCCTTGACGCCCGGAGCGCTTTCCACACCGGACGAGATGTCTATTCCGGGCGGATTGGCCAGTCTCAGGGCATCGCCGACATTGGCGGCGTTGAGCCCCCCGGAAAGCATGTAATCGAGCCCGGCGTCAAGGCCGGCAAGGATGCGCCAGTCGAAGGCGACGCCGTTGCCGCCCGGCAATTGCGATCCCTTGGGCGGCTTGGCATCGAACATGAAGCGGTCGGCAATGCCGATATAGGGCTTTATCCGTTCGAGATCCGCCGCCTCGCTGACCGACAGCACCTTCATCACCGGCAGACCGTAGCGGGCCTTGAGCTCCGCCACCCGCGCCGGCGTCTCGGCGCCGTGGAGCTGCAGCATGTCGGGGCGCATTTTGGCGACGATCTCGTCCAGGAAAGCATCGTCGGCATCGACGGCGACGGCGACCGCCTTGGCCTTGCCGATGGCCGCCTGGCGCAGGCGGCCGGCCTCGGCCGGGTCGACATAGCGCGGGCTTTTGGCGAAGAAGATGAAGCCGACATGGCTGGCGCCGCCGGCAAGGGCAGCGGCCATTGCGGCGTCGGTCTTCAATCCGCAGATCTTGATGTCGAGCGTCATAGGGCGGGATTGGCACGAAACAGCCGAAGAGTCGAGAAAAAGCATGCTGTTGCCGGATGATCAGAAAGCGCTAACTTGAATTCAAGGCAATTGAGGCGGGAGAGATAAAAATGGCCGACCAGACCGTCGCCGAACTCAGGCAGAAGATCGCGCAGGCGCGCGAGGTGATCGTACATCTGATGGAGAAGTCCGACTTCAACGGCGCCGAGGCGCACCGGGCGCTCGAGTATTTTGGCAGCGACACCTTCGACCGGAATTTTTTGCCCTGGCCGCATCAGGGTGAGGAAGGGCTGCGGCCGGAGGAGCTGAATGCGGCGAACGATGATTGAGCGGCGTTCGTGGGGCGAGGCAACCGCGCCGTCGTCATCCTCGGGCTTGACCCGAGGATCCATTCCGTTACGTCGGCCAAAGGATAGCGGCGGACAAGAATTAACGCCGTTTTGGGATGCCCTCTTAAGGCAAAGCAACTTCTGAACCGCTGCAATGCTCACACGTAACGGCATGGATCCTAGGGTCTACGCGCGTCGCTTCGCTCCTTGCTCCGCCCTAGGATGACGAAGTGCTGCGGCCTACGCGGGCTACT
Source organism: Mesorhizobium sp. ORS 3324 (assembly GCA_000824825.2). Lineage (GTDB taxonomy): Bacteria > Pseudomonadota > Alphaproteobacteria > Rhizobiales > Rhizobiaceae > Mesorhizobium. The sequence goes on along the minus strand of LM655169.1, from coordinate 11,086 downwards.
CAAACACAATCGCCTGCAGCGCGCCGCCGTTGCGTTTCAGCCAGTCCTTGCAGCGGTCGGTGTCGGGGCACAGTTTTTCGCACAGTCTCCAGAATTTCGGGCCGTGGTTCATCTCTTTGAGGTGGGCCACCTCATGCGCCACCAGGTAATTGATGACCGGCGGCGGTGCCATCATGATGCGCCACGAGAAGGAGAGATTGCCCTCCGACGTGCATGACCCCCAGCGGCTGGAGGTATCCTTGTAACGGATCGCCTTGGCGCGCTTGCCGATCGCCTCGGTATGCTTGACCACCAGCTTCTCGATCTCCCGCTTGGCCTCGCGCTTCAAATAGTCGGCGATGCGGCGCGGCAGGTGCACGCGCTCGCCATGGACGATCAGCAGCGGGCCGCGATCGTCGCGCGCGATGGTGACGGTGCCGCGTTTCGCCGGCTCATGGACGATGCGATGCGGCACGCCGCGGATCGGGACCTTGATGCCGGGCCGCACCTGCGGCCGCATCGGCACCTTCGCCAGGCGCTGCTCGAGCCAGTCCTGATGGCGGTCGAGGAATTTCTCGACTTCGCCGCGGCGCAGGCCGGGCGGCACGGTGATGCGCAGGCCCTGGCCGCCGGAATCGATGCGCAGGGTCAGCCGTCGGGCCCGCGCGCTCTCGACGATCTTGAGCGGCAGCGTGCGGCCGGCGACGCAATGCTCGCGCTCCACGACGGGAGCGGGCTTGGGCTTGGTCAGATTGCGAAAGAAGCCGAGAGACATGGCTGGACGATACGCGATTCGAGAAAAACGGCCAGTGCGCTGAAGGTACTATGGAGAACAAAAAAGAAACGGCGCCGCTTTGCGCGACGCCGCATATCGTAACGGGCTTATGGGCGAGCCTCAGTCGTCAAGCAGGTTCGTGCCTTTGTCGTTGTTTGGGGCGGTCTTTCCGGTCGTGTCGTTCGTTGCGGTCGGCGCGGTCCGCTTGTTGCGCTGAGCCATGAAGCGGTCGAACTCTTCCTGGTCCTTGGCGCGGCGCAGCTCGCGGGCATATTCGTCGAACTCGCTCAGCATCTCGTCGAGCTTGCGGCGCTCCTCGGCGAGGCGCTCCAGCTCCTTCTCGCGCCAGTCGTCGAAGGCGACGTTTCCGGTGCGGGACGAGCCGTGGCCCCAGCGGGCTGCCCTTTCGGAGCTGCGGCGGCAGCCGGCGAAGATGCCGTCGGTGGCGCGGTTCACGTCGCGCTTGAAGCCCTCGAGCCGGTCGCCCCAGATGATGTAGGCGAGCATGGCGAAGCCGAGCGGCCAGAACACCATGAAGCCGATCACCATCAGCGCGATGGTGGCCGGCGTCCAGGCCGGACGGATCAATGCGGTTGTGTTCATTTCTCCCAATCCTTCCGTTGGAGACAGCCAAACCGGCTGCGTGGAATCGAAATGGGAAGGCAGAATCGGCGATTCAAGGCAAGTCCGGCCAAAACCGGCGAAGCGACTGAAATGATTATCGCTTTTTGACTTTCTCGAGGAAAAGCACTGCCATTCCGGCAACCAGCCCCCAGAACGCGGCGCCGACGCCGAACAGCGTGAGCCCCGAGGCGGTGACCGCGAAGGTGACCGTGGCCGGCATGCGCTCGCCCGTGTCGTGAAGAGCGATCGAGAGCGCGTTGGCTAAAGGCGCCATCAGCGCCAGTCCGGCGACCAGCACGATCAGGCTCTGCGGCAGGACGGCGAAGATCGCCACCAGCGAAGCGCCGAAGATGGCGAAGACAAGATAGGCGAGCGCGTAGAACGGCCCGGTCTTCCAGCGCTCGGCGGGATCCGGATGGACGTCCGGGCCGGTGCAGATCGCCGCCGAGATCGCAGCCAGATTGGTGGTCGAAGCGCCGAACGGCGCCGAAAGCAGCGAAAACAGCCCGGTGACGCCGATCAGCGGGCCGGGCTCCGGGTGGTAGCCGGCGGCCTTCAGCACGGCGAGGCCGGAAAGGTTTTGCGAGGCCATGGTGACGAGGTAGAGCGGCAAGGCAAGGCCAACGATCGCCGAGGCGGTGAACTGCGGCGCAATCAGCGTCAGCGTCGACAGTTCCGGCGCCGGCAGGCCGCCGACGCGGCCGGTGAGGAAAGCGGCGAGGCCGCCGCCGATAAGCACCACCAGCACCGACAATGCCGGATTGAACAGCCGGATGACGAAGAAGGCCGCGATCAGCGGCAGGATTAGCCACGGATCGGAGGGGATGGTCTTCACCGCGCTGATGGCGAAGCCGACCAGGATGCCGGCCAGCATGCCGGACGCGACCGAGGCGGGAATCATCGCGATCAGCCGGGTCAGCGGCTTGAACAGGCCGGTGGCGATCAAAAGCATGCCGGTGACGATGAAGGCGCCGACGGCTTCCGGCATGGTGAAGCCGCTTGAGGCCGCGATCAGCGCCAGGCCCGGCGTCGACCAGGCGGTGATGACCGGCATCTTGGTGCGCCAGGACAGCCACAGGCATTCGATAGCCATGGCCAGGCAGATCGCCGTCACCCAGCTCGCGGTCTCGATCTGGGTGGCCCCGACCGCCTTGGCGGCGGCAATGACGACGGCGAGCGTGCCGCCAAAGCCGACGATCGCCGCGACGAAGGCGGATATCGGGATGGAAATTCGCATCTTCAGGCTGCCCGCTTGACCAGATCTCCGACCGCGCGCTTGAGCATGTCGAGATCCTCCGCGCGCGAGAGGCGATGGTCGCCGTCAGGAATGAGCGACAGCGTGACGTCGTCGGACGGCAGCAGTGCCGCAAGCTTCAGCGCATGGCCGGACGGCACGTCGGGATCGGCAAGGCCCTGAAGGATGTGTACCGGACAGTGGGTGTCGATCGGCCCGGTCATCACCCTGTTCACCCGGCCGTCCTCGATCAGCGCGCGCGTGTAGATATAGGGCTCGTCCGAATAGTCGGACGGCTCCGCGAAAAATCCCTTTTTCGAAAGGTCGCGCTTCTGCGCCTTGGTCAGCACCGGCTCGATCAGCTCGACGGTAAAATCCGGCGCCGGCGCGAGCAGCACGAGGCCGGCGACGCGATCCTCGTCGGCCTGGCGCAATTCCTGCACCATGCGCAGCGCAATCCAGGCTCCCATCGAGGAGCCGACCAGGATCTGCTTGCCCTTGCTGAAGCGGCGAAAGACGGCGAGGCTCTCGACCAGCCATTTCGAGATCGTGCCGTCGGCAAAATCGCCTCCCGATTCGCCGTGGCCGGAATAGTCGTGGCGCAGATAGGCGCGGCCTTCGCCCGCCGTCCAGGCGGCAAGCGCCTCGGCCTTGGTGCCGAGCATGTCGGACTTGTACCCGCCCAGCCAGACGATGCCGGGCGCCGAGCCCCGCGCCTGCCTGACGGCGATCGCCGCCCCGTCCACGTCGATGAAAACTGGCTCGCTGGCGTTCATGACCTTGTCCTTCCGGCCGGTCTTTTGGCACAACCTGTGGTGCTCGGAAAAGTGCTCGCGACCCTTCTTCGCTTGGTGCAGGCGATGGCAAGCTTCAGGGGCAAGCTTTGAGGTGATTTCCTGGCGAGGCTGTGCTATTGACTCCGGCCGCGCGCTCACCACATACGCGCGTCCAAGGATTTGAATCTAAAGAACCCTGAACGAAACGGCCGAGGAGACCACGACCATTCGCAGACCTTTCAAAGCAGCGGCACCCACCAAGGACGGTCCGCGCTCCAACCGAGACATCCGGGTACCCCGGGTCCAGCTCATCGACGCAGAAGGCCACAATCGTGGCGAAGTTTCCATCAACGAAGCGCTGTTGCTGGCCGAAGAGGCCGGGCTCGATCTCGTTGAGATATCGCCCAATGCGCAGCCGCCCGTCGTCAAGATCCTCGATCTAGGCAAGCTGAAATACGCCAACCAGAAGAAGGCGGCCGAAGCGCGCAAGAACCAGAAGGTCATCGAGATCAAGGAGATCAAGATGCGCCCGAACATCGACAGCCATGACTACGAGACCAAGATGAAGGCCGTGCGGCGCTTCTTCGAGGAGGGCGACAAGGTCAAGCTGACGCTGCGCTTCCGCGGCCGCGAGATGGCGCATATGGAGCTCGGCATGCAGCTCCTGAACAAGGTGCGCGAGGAAGTGGCGCCGATCGCCAAGGTCGAGGCCGAGCCGAAGCTCGAAGGCCGCCAGATGATGATGGTGTTGGCGCCCCGCTAAAATCCGCCAAAATCATGGTGCAAGGCGTCCCGACGATCGGCGGGGCGCCTGTTTTCTATCCGATCGCTCTCAAATCTCGGCGATCGGTTCTCGTCATGGTCAATGAAGTGAAATCTCCGCCTGCCAGGCAACCAGAAGGTCTTGGCGGCTACCAGCAAATGCGCAGGCTGGTGCTGGCGGTGCTGATCGTGGTGCTGTTCGCGGCGCTGCTGTTTGGCCAGTCGACCTTCCCGCCGGACACGCCCGTCCACGAGTCGATCGAGATGCTCGGCGTGCTGCTGATCTTCCTCGGCATCGTCGGACGGTTGTGGGCGACGCTCTATATCGGCGGGCGAAAGTCCTCCGAAGTGGTTACCGGCGGACCCTATTCGATCACCCGCAACCCGCTCTATGTGTTCTCGACGGTCGCCGCTGCCGGCGTCGGCGCGCAGATCGGCTCCTTCTCCGGCATCATCCTTTTCGCAACTCTGTGCGCCGGCGCCTTCCACATCGTCATCCTGCGCGAGGAGAAATTCCTCAAGCAGGCGCTCGGCGCCCCTTATGAAGCCTATCTGGCGCGCGTGCCGCGCTTCTTTCCGAAGCTCTCGCTCTACCAGGAAGGCGATACCGGCAGCTTCAAGCCGCGCCTGCTCCTGAACACGCTGCTCGACGGGCTGGTTTTTTTGGTGGCGCTGCCCGCCTTCGAGCTGATCGACGGCGCGCAGCAATCGGGGCTGCTGCCGGTGTGGTTTAGGCTGCCGTAGGATGGCTCGCGTCGCGCACCCTTCGGCTGGCCGGCAAAAAAAATCGCGACAGACCTGAGTTTGAGAACTCATTTTCGAGGCCGGCGCTGCCCTCACCTGCCTGCCGGCACCTTCTCCCCGTATAGTGACTGTATAGTGACGGGGAGAGGGGAGCTGTGATCGCCGGCTTCGCCAATCATAAGCGTCGCAAGAAGGTCGCCGTCGTTGCGGCCAGCCCTTTCTCCCCGTCAC
>LM655169.1:0-5861 GCA_000824825.2 Mesorhizobium sp. ORS 3324 | reverse complement strand
GAGGGGCAGCGCCGACGCCGGAGAATTCCTGAAGCGTCGCCGTACGAGCGTCGCTGCAGGTGTTGCACACCGGCCGTCTTTGATCTATAGGACCGCCGTTCCAAGAAAACCGCCCGGCAGGGCATGCCGTGGCGGTTTCATTTGCTTTTCGGGCTTTGGTCGGCCCGGAGCGGACAAGAAGCGCGATGGTGCGCCACATTACGGAGTAGCAAAATGCCCAAGATGAAGACCAAATCGGCCGCCAAGAAGCGGTTCAAGATTACTGCCACCGGCAAGGTGCTGTCGGCTGCCGCCGGCAAGCGCCACGGCATGATCAAGCGTTCCAACAAGTTCATTCGCGATGCTCGCGGCACGATGGTTCTGGCTGAACCGGACGGCAAGAAGGTCATCAAGAATTTTCTGCCGAACGGCCTCTAATCCCTCGGCTTGGACAACGTTTTAAGGAGATCATGACATGGCACGCGTAAAGAGAGGCGTCACCGCCCACGCCAAGCACAAAAAGGTCCTGAAAGCCGCCAAGGGTTTCTACGGCCGCCGCAAGAACACCATCCGCATCGCCAAGCAGGCGGTGGAGAAGTCGCTGCAGTACGCCTATCGCGACCGCAAGAACCGCAAGCGCTCGTTCCGCGCGCTGTGGATCCAGCGCATCAATGCAGCGGTGCACGAGCACGGCCTGACCTATGGCCGCTTCATCGACGGCCTCAACAAGGCCGGCATCGAGATCGATCGCAAGGTCCTTTCGGACATGGCCATCCACGAGCCGCAGGCTTTCGCAGCACTTGTCGCCAAGGCCAAGGTCGCGCTCGAATATCTGAAGAACACCACGCCGAATGCTTTTGAGAGCGCTGTAGCCTAACCAGCGCCTTCCCAAGCACATCGACACTTGATTTGGGAAACCCGCGCTGGCAGGGCTGGCGCGGGTTTTTTCGTTCCTGATGTAACCAAAACGGTAACACAGTACCCAGTCTGGTTACCCTCATCGAGAGAGTTTCGCCGTGAACGCCACTGCTGGAAATCTTGAAACCCTTGAAGCTTCGCTGCTTGCGGAGATCGCGGCAGCGGCCGACGAGCAGGCGATCGAGGCGGTGCGCGTCTCGGCGCTCGGCAAGAAGGGCTCGATCTCCGAAATACTGAAGACGCTTGGCGCCATGAGCCCCGAGGAACGGCAGGTGAAGGGCCCGGCGATCAACGGCCTGAAGAACCGCGTCACCGAGGCACTGACGGCGCGCAAGGCGGAGTTGAAGGACGTGGCGATCGCGGCTCGCCTCGCCGCCGAGACGGTCGACGTGACCCTGCCGGTGCGCCAGTCGCCGGCCGAGCGCGGCCGCATCCATCCGATCAGCCAGGTGATCGACGAGATCGCGGCGATCTTCGGCGACCTCGGCTTCTCGATCGCCGAAGGTCCGGACATCGAAAGCGACTATTACAATTTCACCGCGCTGAACTTCCCTGAGGGACATCCGGCGCGCGAGATGCACGATACCTTCTTCTTCCACCCGGACGAGAAGGGCGAGCGCAAGCTTTTGCGCACGCACACCTCGCCCGTGCAGATCCGCACCATGGAGCAGCAGAAGCCGCCGATCCGGATCGTCATCCCCGGCAAGACCTACCGGCAGGATTCGGACGCCACGCACTCGCCGATGTTCCATCAGGTCGAGGGTTTGGTGATCGACAGAACCGCCAACATCGCCAACATGAAATGGGTGCTGGAGGAGTTCTGCAAGGCCTTCTTCGAGGTGCCGAGCGTCAAGATGCGCTTCCGGCCGTCCTTCTTCCCGTTCACCGAGCCCAGCCTCGAGGTCGACATCCAGTGCGACCGCTCGCGGCCCGGCGAAGTGCGCTTCGGCGAAGGCTCAGACTGGATGGAGATCCTGGGCTGCGGCATGGTGCACCCCAACGTGCTGCGTTACGGCGGCCTCGATCCCGACGAATATCAAGGCTTCGCATGGGGCATGGGCATCGACCGCATCGCCATGCTGAAATACGGCATGCCGGACCTGCGCGCCTTCTTCGACGCCGACGTGCGCTGGCTCACGCATTACGGTTTCAGGCCGCTCGACCTGCCGACGCTGTTCGGGGGGCTCTCGACGTGACCGCTCCCCACACCGGGGGCTGCCGCTGCGGCGCGGTGCGGTTCGAGGCGTCAGCCGAACCGCACCACATCAGCTATTGCCATTGCGGCGATTGCCGGCGCGCGACGGGCGCGCCGGTGTCGGCCTTCGTCGGCTTCATGGCCGAGCAGATCGCGCTCGAAGGCAAGTCGCTGAAGGCCTACCGCAACGGCCCGGTGGAGCGAACGTTCTGCGGCATCTGCGGCTCGCCGATCGCCTATACCGACGAGCGGCTGGCCGGCCAGATCTATTTCATGCTCGGCGCCATGGACATGCCGGCCTATTTCCGGCCGACGCTGCATGCGCATGTGCGCGAGCAGCTTCCATTCCTGCATATGCCGGACGACCTGCCACGCCATCTGAAGACGAGCGTGCCCAGACCGGACAAGCAAAGACCGGACGGACAAAGACCACACGGAACAAAGTCATGAAATTCACCCTCTCCTGGCTCAAGGACCATCTCGAGACCGACGCCTCGCTTGCCGAGATCGTCGAGCGGCTGACCGCGATCGGCCTCGAAGTCGAACATGTCGACGACAAGGCGAGCCTGAAACCTTTCGTCATCGCCAGGGTGCTGACCGCGGTGCAGCACCCCGACGCTGACCGGCTGCGTGTGCTCACCGTCGACACCGGCGACGGCAAGCCGCCCGTCCAGGTGGTATGCGGCGCGCCGAACGCCCGCGCCGGCCTGATCGGCGCTTTCGCGGCGCCCGGCACCTATATTCCCGGCATCGACGTGACGCTTTCGGTCGGCAAGATCCGCGGTGTCGAGAGCCACGGCATGATGTGCTCCGAGCGCGAGCTGCAGCTGTCGGACGAGCACAGCGGCATCATCGACCTGCCGGCCGATGCGCCGGTTGGCACCAGCTTCGCGGCATACGCGCATCTCGACGATCCGGTGATCGAGATCAACCTCACGCCGAACCGCCCGGACGCGACCAGCGTCTACGGCATCGCGCGCGATCTCGCGGCGAGCGGCCTCGGCCGCCTGGTGGGTGGCGGGATCATGCCGCATGCCGGCGAAGGCCTGTGCCCGGTCAAGGTCACGATCGAGGCGCCGGATCTCTGCCCCGGTTTCGCGCTGACGCTGGTCAAGGGCGTGAAGAACGGCCCGTCGCCGAAATGGCTGCAGCAGCGGCTGATCGCCATCGGGCTTCGGCCAATCAGCGCGCTGGTCGACATCACCAACTATGTTACCTTCGACCGCGGCCGGCCGCTGCATGTGTTCGATGCCGCCAAGGTTGCCGGCAACCTCGTCGTGCGCCGCGCGAAGGAGGGCGAGAAGGTGCTGGCGCTCGACGGGCGCGAATACGCGCTGACGCCGGAGATGTGCGTGATCGCCGACGACAACGGCGTCGAATCGATCGCCGGCATCATGGGCGGCGAGCATTCGGGCTGCGACGAGAACACCACCTATGTGCTGATCGAATCGGCGCTTTGGGATCCGATCACCACCGCCCGCACCGGCCGCACGCTCGGCATCATCAGCGATGCGCGCTACCGCTTCGAGCGCGGCGTCGATCCCGAGTTCATGGTGCCGGGCGTCGAGCTCGCGACCAAGCTGGTGCTCGATTTCTGCGGCGGCACGCCGACCGAGATGGAGGTGGCGGGCTATGCCGGCCACAAGCCGAAGATCATCTTCTTCCCGTTCTCGGAGGTGAAGCGGCTGACCGGCATTGAGGTGCCAAGAGAGGAAGCGCTCGCCATCCTCACCCGCCTAGGCTTCGAACCGCGCAGCTCGGGCGACGCCGCCGAGGTGAAGGTGCCGTCCTGGCGGCCGGATGTCGACGGCAAGGCCGATCTCGTCGAGGAGGTGATGCGTATCCACGGCGTCGATAACATCGCGCCGCAGCCGCTGACCTCGCATGATGCGGTCAACGGCAAGATCCTGACCACGTTGCAGGTGCGCACGCGCGCGGCCAAGCGCGCCCTTGCCGTGCGCGGCATGATGGAGGCCGTCACCTGGTCGTTCATTCCGGCAAAGCACGCCGAGCTGTTCGGCGGCGGCCAGGCCGGGCTGAAGCTCGCCAACCCGATCGCCGCCGACATGTCCGACATGCGGCCCTCGCTGCTGCCCGGACTGATCGCCGCCGCGCAGCGCAATGCCGATCGCGGCATCGGCGATGTGGCGCTGTTCGAGGTCTCCGGCACTTATGAGGGCGACATGGCCGACCAGCAGCGGCGCGTCGCCGCCGGCGTGCGGCGCGGAACGGCCAAGCTCGACGGCTCGGGCCGCAGCTGGGCCGGCAATTCAGGGCCGGTCGGCGTGTTCGACGCCAAGGCCGATGCGATCGCCGCGCTCGAAGCCTGCGGCGCGCCGGTCGACCGGCTGCAGATCGAGCCTGGCGGCCCGGCCTGGTACCATCCCGGCCGTTCCGGCACGATCAAGCTTGGGCCGAAGACGGTGCTCGGCACCTTCGGCGAATTTCACCCGAAGACGCTTGCCGTGCTCGACGTTTCCGGGCCGCTCTGCGGCTTCGAAGTCTATGTCGATGCGGTGCCCGAGCCGAAGGCCAAGCCGACGCGCACCAAGCCGAGGCTGGAGCTGTCGCCCTTCCAGGCGGTGAAGCGCGACTTTGCCTTCGTCGTCGACAAGGCCGTCGAGGCCGGCACGCTGGTGCGCGCGGCACTCGCCGCCGACAAGAAGCTGGTCACTGGCGTGTCGGTGTTCGACGTCTTCGAAGGTGCCTCGCTCGGCGCCGCCAAGAAATCGATCGCCATCGAGGTCTCGATCCAGCCGGCGGAGAAGACGCTGACCGACGAGGATTTCGAGGCTTTGGCCAAGCGGATCGTCGAGAACGTCAACAAGCAGACGGGCGGCGTGCTCAGAGCGTAAGCTATTGCGGAGCGGTGGCGAATCGCCCTCCAAAAGGGCGATGCACCATCTCCACTATTTCGGCCTTGCCTTCGAGGAACAGCGCGCGGCCTTCCTCGCCATCGTCGCGGCCGACCCGCTGCTTGGCGATACTTTGGCGCGGGTGCGTGAGCTTGCGCTGCCCGACTGGCTGGTGGTTTCCGGCGCGCTCTACAACAGTGTCTGGAACCATCTGACCGGCAAGCCTCCGGGCTACGGCATCAAGGATGTCGACCTGTTCTATTTCGACGACGCCGATCTCTCCTACGAAGCCGAGGATGCGGTGATCCGCCGGGCGGAACGGCACTTCGAGGGATTGCCGCTGCCCGTCGAAGTGCGCAACCAGGCCCGCGTGCATCTGTGGTATCCGATCAAGTTCGGGCAGGCGTGCCCGCGCTACACGAGCGCGAGTGAATCCATCAGCTACTTTGCCTCGAAGACGCATGCGGTCGGGGTGCGTTTCGATGGAGACGGGGCGTTGGAGCTGGTCGCGCCGTTCGGGCTCGACGACATCTTCTCGTTCCGCATCACGCCGAACAGGGTGTTGGACAACCAGCGGACGCATGAGGCGAAGGGCCGCAGAGCCAGGGAGTGCTGGCCGGAGATCAGCGTGGTGCCTTGGTAGGGCTGAATCCCCATCGCCAAGTGGACAAGGAGCCTAATGTCGGCGGGACAGTACCCCCCTCTGCCCTGCCGGGCATCTCCCCCGCAAGGGGGGAGATTGACCGTCGCCACGACCTTCGCCAATCGCCGACGTTGCAAGAAAGAGCGGCGGCGGCCGAACTGCTGATCTCCCCCCTTGCGGCATACGCGCTAAGATAGCTTTGGCATGGACTGAAATTTGCGCTTTCGTGGTGGCTCGCGCCAACGACATCGCAAGGCATGGAGATTTTGGC
>LM655243.1:0-2500 GCA_000824825.2 Mesorhizobium sp. ORS 3324 | reverse complement strand
AACCCTGACCTACAGCTAAGGTCCCCAAGTTATGGCTAAGTGGGAAAGGATGTGAGGATCCCAAAACAACCAGGATGTTGGCTTAGAAGCAGCCATCATTTAAAGAAAGCGTAACAGCTCACTGGTCTAAATAAGGGTCTTTGCGCCGAAAATGTAACGGGGCTAAAGCCATACACCGAAGCTTAGGGTTCGTGAGCAATCACGAGCGGTAGCGGAGCGTTCTGTAAGCCGATGAAGCCGTACCCGTGAGGGGCGGTGGAGGTATCAGAAGTGCGAATGCTGACATGAGTAACGTAAGGGGAGTGAGAGACTCCCCCGCCGAAAGACCAAGGGTTCCTGCTTAAAGTTAATCTGAGCAGGGTTAGCCGGCCCCTAAGACGAGGCGGAAACGCGTAGTCGATGGGAATCACGTTAATATTCGTGAGCCTGGAGGTAGTGACGGATCACACAAGTTGTCCAATCTTATCGGATTGAGAGGGCAGCGGAGTGGTTCCAGGAAATAGCTCCTCCTTATAGACCGTACCCGAAACCGACACTGGTGGTCTGGTAGAGTATACCAAGGCGCTTGAGAGAACTATGCTGAAGGAACTCGGCAAATTGCACGCGTAACTTCGGAAGAAGCGTGACCCTTTTCTGCGCAAGCAGGGGAGGGTGGCACAGACCAGGGGGTAGCGACTGTTTATCAAAAACACAGGGCTCTGCGAAGTCGCAAGACGACGTATAGGGTCTGACGCCTGCCCGGTGCTGGAAGGTTAAGAGGAGGGGTGCAAGCTCTGAATCGAAGCCCCAGTAAACGGCGGCCGTAACTATAACGGTCCTAAGGTAGCGAAATTCCTTGTCGGGTAAGTTCCGACCTGCACGAATGGCGTAACGACTTCCCCGCTGTCTCCAGCATAGACTCAGTGAAATTGAATTCCCCGTGAAGATGCGGGGTTCCTGCGGTTAGACGGAAAGACCCCGTGCACCTTTACTATAGCTTTACATTGGCATTCGTAGTGGCATGTGTAGGATAGGTGGTAGGCTTTGAAGCCTGGGCGCCAGCTCAGGTGGAGCCACCCTTGAAATACCACCCTTATTACTATGGATGTCTAACCGCGGCCCGTTATCCGGGTCCGGGACAATGTATGGTGGGTAGTTTGACTGGGGCGGTCGCCTCCTAAAGAGTAACGGAGGCGCGCGATGGTGGGCTCAGAACGGTCGGAAATCGTTCGCTGAGTGCAATGGCATAAGCCTGCCTGACTGCGAGACTGACAAGTCGAGCAGAGACGAAAGTCGGTCATAGTGATCCGGTGGTCCCGCGTGGAAGGGCCATCGCTCAACGGATAAAAGGTACGCCGGGGATAACAGGCTGATGACCCCCAAGAGTCCATATCGACGGGGTTGTTTGGCACCTCGATGTCGACTCATCGCATCCTGGGGCTGGAGCAGGTCCCAAGGGTATGGCTGTTCGCCATTTAAAGCGGTACGTGAGTTGGGTTCAGAACGTCGTGAGACAGTTCGGTCCCTATCTGCCGTGGGTGTAGGAATATTGAAAGGATCTGTCCCTAGTACGAGAGGACCGGGATGGACGGATCTCTGGTGGACCTGTTGTGGCGCCAGCCGCATTGCAGGGTAGCTATATCCGGACGGGATAACCGCTGAAGGCATCTAAGCGGGAAACCCACCTTGAAACGAGTATTCCCTGAGAACCGTGGAAGACGACCACGTTGATAGGCCGGGTGTGGAAGAGCGGCAACGCTTGAAGCTTACCGGTACTAATAGTTCGATCGGCTTGATCGTTCTCATTCTCAATGCTCATCAAGATGAGCATTTGCTTCTCTTGTCCTCGCGGCCGTATCGCCCGACATTGTCGGGCTGGCCTCCGGACGGGGCGCGGCATAGGCCGCGACGGCCAGTCGGCCTTGCGGGCAAAGCCCGAAAGCAAATGCTAATCGCTCACGGCACAAACGCGACGATCTTCGGATCGCGCCGCGACGATCCTTGGATCGCGCTTGAACAGCTTCTCGATCTGAACATGCGTTTTGCCGACCTGGTGGTTATGGCGGAGCGGCTGCACCCGATCCCATTCCGAACTCGGCCGTGAAACGCTCCAGCGCTGATGGTACTTCGTCTCAAGACGCGGGAGAGTAGGTCGCTGCCAGGTCTGCCAAGCGCATGTTCATCTCACATCGTACTTTCCAAAGGTCGAAAGCGATTTTTGGGTCGATGTGAAATCTTCTCCTTACGACAAAGGCCCGCCAAACGGGTTCCCCGGGCCGCGCAAGCGGCCCTTTCAGTTGGCGGTCCCTTGAAACAAAGTAAGCTCGCGCTTACGTCCAAGTTGACGCGGGGTGGAGCAGCCCGGTAGCTCGTCAGGCTCATAACCTGAAGGTCACAGGTTCAAATCCTGTCCCCGCAACCAAATACAAAACAGCCCGCCTTGCGCGGGCTCTTTTGTATTTTGCTGCCAGGGCCGGCGATCTTTAACCTGCATCAGGGGCCCGCAAGCAGGCGAAGCCGA
>LM655238.1 GCA_000824825.2 Mesorhizobium sp. ORS 3324 | reverse complement strand
CGGCTATCGCGCGCGCCTCCATCGTCACGGCGTGGCGGCCTGGCCTCCACGCCGGACGGGTTTCGACCATGCGACGGGGCGGAGCTGTGTGAGCTTTCGGTGGCCCCATCTCTGCGCCGCGATCCGGCATCGGAACGCGAGGGCCCGCTTGCCGTCCTTGCCCATGAGACCGCTGCTCGCTTCCAGGACGGATGTTGGTTTCTACGCCATCGTCGGCACGTCGCTCTCCTGGCCCTGCGTTCCTATCGGACGTGGTTTGTCGATGCGACAGGACCGGAGCGTAAGAACTTTCGGGTGCATGATCACCGCGTTCCGGCTCACCGTCAGAACGCAAAGCGCTTTCTTCCTCGCTTGCTTCACCTTCTCGCGCCAAAGGAAAACGGCGCCGCGTCATGCCCATTCCGCGCAATGCGGAAGCGAAAAGTCGTGGTTGACCAATGGGGACGCGCGCGGACCGGTCCTGCGGGGTACCATCACCGCGGCCTGCGACGCGGCTGGAGGAAGCTTCGCCAGCCTGCGGCTCGCGGTGCATCCGCTCGACAATCGAGCTGAACGCGTTTCCCCCTTCTGCCGCGGCGTGACCTGATGCGGCTTGGGGCCTGCCGTCCGGGGCGCCACCGGCTTGAGTGCCTCCGCTGCGCGATCTTCCCGTTCGGCCGATGTTGGTCATGTTTCATCTCCGATCCAGGCAACAACGCATCGCCTAAAGTGTGTGGAGCAACGACAGGCGA
>LM655233.1 GCA_000824825.2 Mesorhizobium sp. ORS 3324 | reverse complement strand
ACGGCATGGCAACTGTGTTCATGCGAATGCGGTTTTATCCCTGATGATGGCGTTGAGGACGACCAGGAGCTTCCTTGCGACGGCGATGATGGCGAGCTTCTTGGAGCCCGAGCGGGCGGCGAGGTTTGTGTAGAAGGCTTTGAAGCGGTCACAGGTTCGAATGGCGCTCAGCGCTGCCATGTAGAGGGCACGGCGTACGCGCGATCGACCGCCCTGGATCTGGCTCCTGCGGTTGAGCTTGCCGCTCTTGTTGTCGAACGGGGCAAGGCCGGCGAGCGCCGCGATCGACTTGGGGGAGCGCTGACCGAGCTCGGGCAGGTGCGCCAGCAGCGAGAGCGCGCCGACCTTGGATACACCCGGCACGGAGACCATCAGCGTATAGTCGCGGGCGGTGTCCTCGGTTTGGCGAATGACTTCAGCGATCCGGCTCTCGAGCGCTTTGATGCGTGTGTCGAAGTGGGCAATCGTTTCTTCCAGATCGGCAATGACAATCTCGTCGAAGGCCTCGGCGAGGTGCTTCTTCAGCGTTGCCCGCATCTCGACCAGATGGTCGCGGTGGCAGGCAAGCGATTGAAGCTGCTCGACTTCTTCGCGTGGCGCCGGCTCGGCTTCAGGCTGATAGCGGCGGCCATAGTCGCTCAGCATCCTGGCGTCGAGAGGATCGGTCTTGGCGCGCCGTCTGGTCGACTTGGCATAGTGGTGGGTGTGCGCGGGGTTGTGGCGCGAGAATGGAACGCCGGCCTTGGCCAGCGCATGGCGCAACAGCCGGTCATGGACGCCTGTCGCTTCCATGACGACAAAGTCCCGACTGGGATCAAGACCCGCCACATAGGCTGCTATCGCATCGGCCCGGTTGTCGATGCGCCGAAGGCGGCCACTTGTCTCATCAAAAAAGTCGAGCCACTGCTTGGAGATGTCGCAGCCGACATAGTTCTGCATTATCATGCCCACGCCTCTTCCTGTGGTGCGGGGTCTGCTTCGAACAGCCCCGTGCAACTGTTCAGGTTGATGGTTCACCGGTGGGAAGGGACCGGGCCATGCCACGGCCTGTCCGAAAGGACGACCAGGATCCACTCGGCCTCCTTCCCACTTCAACCATAGCACTGAACCAACACACAGGA
>LM655228.1 GCA_000824825.2 Mesorhizobium sp. ORS 3324 | reverse complement strand
GGCCCGCAAGCAGGCGAAGCCGACGCCGCGGGACAAAAAATAAAATCCTGTCCCCGCAACCAAACCAAAACGGCCCGCACCCAACGCGGGCCGTTCGCATTTTTGGGGGCGCCGCGCTTGCATGCGAAGCCGCCAGCGAGCTCCTGGAGCGGCTCACCTTTTCACGGAACCGCAGAACCGCTCTATCTCTTTGTTTTGACGCAATTCCGGCGGAAGGCTGCGGCGAAGTCGCCGAGCCCGACCGTTTCACACTTTCCTGGAATTGCCTTAGGAGCAACAAGCAGGGGCGGTGTCCGGCAGGTAGCGCAGCTGGGCATCCCCTCGCTCGATCGAAGAACATCATGAAATTCGCGCGCCTGTCTGGAATACCCTGGACACTGCGCGAGATGACCGGTTTTTGCCGCGGGCCGCCGATGGGGACTGAAGGTGGATTCCGGAATGGCGCCGCCCGTGACGAGAAAGGTCTGATGCGCACGGCCGGCGAGACGGGTATTGAAACCGGGACAGGAGGCCGGAGCAGGCGACGATCGAACCGCGGTTCCCAGGCTGAGGGCTCTTACCTTCGCCGCGCTGCATAGCAGAGAAGAGGCCCATGTTCAGGGCATCTCGACGCGCTCGGCTGGCGATCTGGTCCGGGTCGGGGCCTGAGCGGCTATAGTCGAAGAGCCAAGGTCTCGCGGCTTGCAGGGAGATTGACGGGAAAGTCTCTGGACCGACCTTATCGAAGGCGACTGGTCTGCCTGTCGATAGACATCACGTGCTTTCGAAGACGTCGAAACCCGACCGGCTCGCCCGTGTATCCCAGACATTCTGGGTAAAGCTGCGACCGACAAACCTGGTCGAGCGGTTCAAAGACGAATCGAGCGCCATATCGCATATCAATGTCGCAGGCATCGTTCCGGATGTCTCGCTGGGTTCGGCCACTCGAGCAGGACCATGAACCGGCTATCCAGCAGCTGCTATATGAAATGACGCTGTCGGTTGAGCTGATGATCCGCTCAGCCGTGGCGGCAGATCAGCCTCGCCGAGAAAGGGCCGCGACCGACGCGCCGACAGCTGCGCTCTGCAGGGGCACCATTCATAGCAGCCGGCTAATGCATATTGTCCAAAATTCACAGAGGCTTCGTGACAACGATGTGCATCAAAACAAAGACTTAAAGCGCATCGCTGGAACCCGCTCGACGACGTGCTGAGAAAGTTCGAAATCGGTGTTGACACCCCGAACGGCCCCGACTATATACGCCCCACCAACGAGGGCGGCGCGCCGCTGGCGGCCGAGAAGTTCGCTTCTAAATCTGCCCTCTGCGAAATTCAAGAGAGCCGCGTGAGCGACACTCGAAGGGGTCCCTGAGCGGGAAGCGAAAGGGG
>LM655223.1:3791-11372 GCA_000824825.2 Mesorhizobium sp. ORS 3324 | reverse complement strand
CCTATCTTAGCGCTTATGCCCTCGAGGGGGAGATCGGCGGCTTTGGCGGCAGCCCCTCACCCCACCACGACCACGAAATGCTTGGTCACCGGCTCGAGGATCTGCCAGGTGCCCTTGAAATCGGCCTCGACCACGAAGGCGTCACCGGGGCCGACCTCGACCGGCTTGCCGCCATCCGGCGTGATGACGATACGGCCGGCGATCATGTGCACGAACTCGTAGTCGGTATAGGTGGCATGGTAGGTGCCGGGCGTCGCACGCCAGGTGCCCGACATCACCTTGCCGTCCTCGGAGGTGTGCTGGACAGCGGTCTGCATGGTCGGCCTGCCCTCGACGACGACCCACCCCGGCAGGTCACCTGCCTCGGCATGGTCGACGGCGCCGAATTTGAGAATGGTCTGCTTGGTCATCGGAGGCTCCTGCGGTTGATTGGCATGCGCTGCTTAGCTGACGATGCCGCCTTCTGCCCGCGAGGCCGCGACATTGCACGACGGTAGGGCATGCGCGCTATCGCTCCCCAAGCGGAGGGAAAGCCCCGCATTTTCCCGGGAACACCGTCCACCTTGAAACCGTTTAACCATCGAAGGGGCACCGAAACCCTCAAAAGAGGAGGCAGCGATGAAAAAGCTTCTGTTTGCTTCGATGATCGCGATCGCCTCGGCGTTTGCGATCGCGCCGGCCAGCGCCGCCAGCGTGGAGTTCGGTATCGGCGTCGGTCCCGGCTACGATTACGGAGACTATTATGGCGGGTATTACCCTCACCGCTATTACCGACACGTCTATGATGACGACTACTACGTTCCCTACCGCCATCGTTATGTGGTTCGCGATTATAGCGGGTATTATGGCGATAATTGCCGCATCGAGCTCGTAAAGCACTGGCGCCATCACCACCGCGTGGTGGAAGAAGTGCGCGTCTGCAGCTGACGGCTGACTAGCGAAGCCGCCGGCGATAGCTAATCTCCTCCCAAGTGGGGGAGATTGGCGCGATTCGTCGCCGCCCGCGATCGGCGCGAATATTAGCGATCGGGAACATAGGTTGCCTCCGGCGCGTTTATGAGGTGATCAACCCTCAAGGAGGTAGCTATGAAAAAGCTCCTGCTCGCCTCCGTCATAGCCATTGCGTCGGCGGCCGCCGTGGCCGGCCCGGCCAATGCCGGTCGCCTCGAGTTCGGCATCGGCATCGGCGACGGTTATTACAATGACTATTACGGCGACTACGGACCCTATTACGGCGACTATTATGCCCATCGGTATTATCGCCCGTATTACGGTGAATATTACAGCTACAGGCCGCACTACTACTATCGGCACTACTACATCCGGCATCATTACTACTACCGGCACCATAGACGCTGCCATGTCGAATATGTGAGGCACCGCTGGCACTACGAGGCCATCCGCGTCTGCAGGTACTGAGCCGGCAATAGGCTGATCTCCCCCGTTGCGGGGAGATGTCAGGTCCACCCTCCGCAGCTGCTGCGGAGGACGGGCAGGACAGAGGGGGCGCGAAGGATTTCGGCGTATTTGCTTCATCCTAAAGCAAGGAGCGAAGCGACACGCGAAGACCCTTGGGGTCCAATCCAGTGAACTTTGAGCGTTGCGGCGGCGCAGAATTCTGATCGGCCGCATTGCTTAGCAGGCATCACGGCATGGATTCTCGGGTCAAGCCAGGTCAAGCCCGAGAATGGTGAAGAGAGGGAGGCATGGTTCCCTTTCCTCCCGCCTTGCAAATCCCTCGCAAACGCCGCCCACAAGGCCAGCATTCGCAGTTCCCCAACACGTGACGCAACGAAGCGGCAGCGGCGCCCGGAAGCCTTTCGGCTGGGCACGCGTTGTCATGAGGAACCTTCAGGAGGAGGTTGCCATGAGAAAGCTTGTCTTCGCATCCGCGATTGCCGTCGCTGCAGCCGCGGTCCCTGTCGCGCCGGCGGACGCGCATGTGTTCTCCGGCCTCGGCAGCGGCTATTTCGGCTTCGGCCCCTTCGGCGACTTTTACGACAGCTACGGCGAGTATCCCTTCTACGGCCCCTATTACGGCGGCCCCTACTACGACTCGTATAACGGCCCCGGCTACAATGGCGGCTATGGCGCCTATGTGGTGCCCCCTCGCCACAGGGACTGCCGGATCGAGGTGGTGAGGCGCTGGAGCCACCACCACTGGGTCAGGCGGGCAATACGCGTCTGCGGCTATTGAGCCGGAGGGAGATGCCTGCCCGCTGTCATTGACGGTTGGCGAGGCAGGCAGCGACCGAGAGCCCCGATCGATCGGCAGACTGGCACCACTGCACTCCACTTTGTCGGCGGCCAATGTCAGCGAACGGGAACGTCGGCTCCTTGCGACGCGTTTGTCTGATGATCGACCTTCAGGAGGAGGTTGCCATGAGAAAACTTCTACTTGCCTCGGTGATCGCGGTAGCCTCCGCGGTAGCCACGATCGCTCCGGCGGACGCGCACGGATTCTTCGGTCTCGGCTTCAGTCCGTTCTACAGTCCATTCGGCTTCAGCCCGTTCTACGGCGCTCCGTTCTACGGCGGCCCGTTCTACGGCTATTACGGCCCGCGCTACTACGACGGCTATTATCCCGGCTACATGGTCCCCTATCCGCGCTACCGGTACCATAGCTACTACTACTACCGGTATCACCACCATCGGTACCATCATAGGCACCACTACCATCGGTACTATTACAGGTACTAGGCAGCACGCGTAGCAGGCCGCCGCTGGCGAAGCGAGACGGTGAGCACCGGCGTCACCGTCTCCGGTAGGCGGAGGGGCGTTGTCCCACCAGTCTCTCCGACCGCGAAGCTTGTGCGCGCCACCTCCCCCGCCTTGCAAATCCCTCACAACATGCCATCTAAGTCGCCGGCATCCACGGAGAAACACGACGTGACGCAGCGAAGCGGCAGCGCCGACCTGCCGCTGCATGGCGGGCGGGTCCCGAAATGGCTGGGCGAGCGCATGACCAGGCTCGGCGCGGTGCTGTGCGAGGCCATCATCCACCATTACGGCCGCGACGAGCTTTTGCGGCGCCTGGCTCATCCCTTCTGGTTCCAGTCTTTTGGGGCGGTGATGGGCATGGACTGGCATTCCTCCGGCATCACCACCTCGGTCATCGGCGCGCTGAAGCGCGGCCTGAATCCGATGGCCGGCGAACTCGGCATCCATGTCTGCGGCGGGCGCGGCGCGCATTCGCGCAAGACGCCGGGCGAGCTCATCGCCATCGGCGACCATGTCGGGCTCGACGGCCAGGCTTTGGCCACAGCCAGCCGCCTCGTCGCCAAGGTGGACAGCGCCGCCGTGCAGGACGGCTACGACCTCTACCTGCACGGCTTCATCGTCAGCGACGACGGGCGCTGGGTGGTGGTGCAGCAGGGCATGAACGGCGACGCCCACCAGGCGCGCCGCTACCACTGGCTGTCGGAGGGACTGACGAGCTTCGTCGACCAGCCGCATGCGGCGATCGAGGGAGAGGCGCAAGGGCAGATCGTCAACCTCACCGACCATCGCGCCGAGAAAGCGCGCGGCGGCCAGATCGAGCTTCTGAAGACGATGAGCCCGGAGAAGATCCTGACCGAGCTTGCCGCGCTGGAACCGCAGCCCGAACCGGAGCCTGCCGCGCAGCCGCTGCTGCCCAACCTCGTCATGCCCGCGCATCACGACGTGCGCGAGAGCGACATCGTCATGCGCCGGCTGCACGGCAACATCGCGGCCGCGATCGAGAGCGGCCCGCAGGATTTCCCCGAGCTGCTGCTGGTCCCCGGCGTCGGCCCGCGCACGGTGCGCGCGCTCGCCATGGTCTCGGAAGTGGTGCACGGCGCGCCCTGCCGCTTCTCCGACCCGGCCCGCTTCTCGCTCGCCCACGGCGGCAAGGACCGCCACCCCTTCCCCGTGCCGCTGAAGGTCTATGACGAGACGATCGCGGTGCTGAAATCGGCGGTGAGCAAGGCAAGGCTCGGGCGGGACGAGGAGCTGCAGGCGCTCAAGCGGCTGGATGGGGAGTCAAGGCGGATGGAGAGGTACGTGACGGGGCCGAGCCTGAAGGAGATCGTGGCGGGGGAGATGGACCAGTCGCATCTGCTCGGAGGGCGGAGTGTGTTTGGGTGGGAACCGCCGCCCGACGGCGAGCCGAAGCCGCTGAAGAAGGGCGCTTGAGGCGCCGCGTTGAGATGACTGCCTCGGTCGGCGCTGCCCCTCATCCGCCTGCCGGCACCTTCTCCCCGTATAGGGACGGGGAGAAGGGGCTGGCCGCGACGCCGGTGCCTACTCCGCAGCGCTGAAAACTGGCGAAAGCGGCGGTGACAGCGTCTTTCTCCCCGTCACTATACGGGGAGAAATGCCCGGCAGGGCAATGAGGGGCAGGCCCGGGGTTGGAGT
Organism: Mesorhizobium sp. ORS 3324; assembly: GCA_000824825.2. Lineage (GTDB taxonomy): Bacteria > Pseudomonadota > Alphaproteobacteria > Rhizobiales > Rhizobiaceae > Mesorhizobium. The sequence continues at coordinate 6,995 of LM655223.1, read as the reverse complement.
TTTGCGCGGCCGACCTCACAGTGGACCGTCGGGATGAATAACAATGTGAAACTCGTCATCCAGGGCGTCGTTGATCAATGCTGAGATTGAGAAAGCGCCGCGACCGCTTCCTTGCTTCCAGCTTCAGCGGCCAGTTTCAGCCACTTCAAACTTTCGCCGGCATCGGCTCTCACCCCGTCTGCGCCGGCGGCATAGGCCTTTGCCACCATAAGCTGGTAGGGCGCTGCGGGATCGGCGCCCTCCTCGGCAACCAGCGGACCCGCCGAGCCAAGGCGACGGAACCAGTAAATCGCATCAGCATCATCCTTGCGAACTCCGCCCCATCCGTAGGCGTAGATTGACCCCACCAGCATCTGGGCAGTTCTATCCCCGAGTTGCGCCAGCGGTTTCAGGCTCGCCAATGCAGCGGTGCCGTCTTCCCGCTTCAGCGCTTGTACGCCTCGATCCATCTGACCGTTTCGCAGCAACAGCAACCCCGCGCCAATTGCCGCCACCACGACCAGGCTTATCAGGAGCCGAGCAATCAGCCTGGTCATGGACCATGCCTCCTCCTCTCGAGCAGCCGCATGCTGGCTTCAGGCTCCACGTAGTGGATCAGCCCCGCCTTTTCGGACAGGACCATGATCCCCTGTTTCAAATAGCCGAAAGCCTCCTTGGGGTAGTCCTCTGAATATTCGTCAGTATCCATGGAGCAGACCACGACGCCCTCGTTTCCTTCCCAGACGACGATTTTATCGCCAAGTCGGGCAGGGGTTCCATCGGGATATTTCATGGGCTCCTCAGGAATGGCTAGCTTGACCGGCGGATGATCATGGCCGCGAATAACCAAGAGCCTCTACCAATCGGACAAAAGTCGGCGTGTCCTGTGGCTCGCCAAACGGCTTGATCAATTGCCAGAGATCATCACTGTAGAGGAGCAGAAGCTCTTCGGTCGCGGAAACGATCTCGAAGTCTCCGGGCCGCAGATAGAATCCGATGCTCTCAATGCCGTCCCGCGAAAGCGCGTGGTAGGCGACAAGGTATTCGCCCTGCCTCGTCCGCAGGCCGTCGTCGGACGTTCCATCGAAAGGCTCAACGATGCGGCAAACCCTGCCGATCGCCGTTTGGCGGAGCTCCTCGACGGGATGTCCGTAATTATCTTCCGGCAAAGATAGAACCTTGACGTAGCAGCTCAGGAACATGCCTGGCTGCGTATTTGCTTCGACGAGCATTTGATCTCCTTGCTCCCGATAGATCAAGCATAACCCACTCGAAGACACCAGAGCCGATAATATCCTATTGTTTCTATTCTAAACGAAATCCTGCTTGTGCGATCGCCTATAGCCATTGCAACTGCCTAACAGCGGGAGCCCTTCACCCCGCCCGCCTCCCCATCATCATCCCATAGTGCACCGCGAGCAGATCCAACCCGACCTTCAGCAGCTTCACCACCACGTCGCGCCCGTCGCCGGTGCGTTCGGATAGCGCTTTCACCGACTGGCCCTCAAGGCAGATTCCTCGCACCACTTCCGCCACTTCCCAGTGGCCAAGCGCCGCAGCCGCATGGGCATGGGCGCGGCCGGCTGACAGCGCGCGGTCGGGGATGCCGCCGCCGACGCGGCCACCGTCGACCCGCTCGCTCCAGGATTGCGGCTGCAGGCCCTCGCGGGCGGCGCGCTCGAAATCGTCGCGGAAGCGCCCTCCTGCCTCGCGCTGCTGGCGGGTGAGCGAGGTGATGCCGACCAGCGGATCGACATTGCGCAGGCGCACGATGCCGCCGGTGGAGGTGTAGCCGCCGTTCGACACCTCGTAGACGCGGCGCGCCTCCGCCGTGCCGGGGGTGAGGCGCTGGCGGCCGAAGCGATCCTCCTTCAGCGCGAAGTCGTGGCCGATCTCGCGCCGGATGCGCACCTGCTCGGCCTCGCCTTTGGGGAGTTTCGGGGGTTGGGGCTTTTTGGGCTTGCGGGGCATGGGGTTCCTTGGGTTGTGGGTGACAATTGGGCAGGCTGGCGGGGCAGCACCCCCCTCTGTCCTGCCGGACATCTCCCCCTCAAGGGGGGAGATTGGCGGTTTCAGCGCCGGCGCTTTTCCTGCAGCGTCGGTGATTGGCGAAAGCCGCGAAGATGTTGATCTCCCCCCTTGAGGGGGAGATGGCCGGCAGGCCAGAGGGGGGTGGCTGGCGCCGACCCGACGATCATTATCGGCGGCGCTCCCCCTCTCCGTCGCGGCTTCGCCGCGCCACCTCTCCCCCGCCTTGCGGGGGCGAGGAACTGGCGCCAAGCAAGGCCCGCTTCGCGATCAACTCCCGCATCAGCCGCCTTTCGCGCACCTCGATCGAAAGCTGGGCGCTCGACGGGCAGAACTGGGCGTTGTCGACCTTCGCCTCGCCGCGGATGAAGCGCTGGATCGCGGCCTGCACGTCGCAGAGCTCGGCATCCTGCACGGCGGCCAAATAGCCGCGCAGCTGCATCTCGGCGTCAGCGAGGGCGGATTGCGGGAAGCAACTGAACATCGCGGCCAGCGCTTTCGCCGCCTGCTGCAATTCGGCTGCGGTCATTGATCTCCTCGATAATTGCGTTGGCGGCATCGACATGGGTTTTGCGGCGATGCCAGTTCTGTCCGGGGGCGGCTGAACGGTCCGACGATGATTTCCCGTTCTTTTGCCGCGGAGCGGCAATCCCGGGAGAAAACGCCAGGGCGTTTTCTCCCGATGGATCTATGGCTAGTGGATTCATGGATTCTGGACTCTGGGGTTTATCCTCGCCCTTATCCGCAGCCTTTACCCGCCGCTTATCCGAAGGCGAAAAAGCCCTTTCCTTCGAAAGACTTGGGTTGCCGCCCTTCGCGCCGTTGCGGCGCGCCACACGCGCCTTGCGGGCGTCGGCGATCATGCGCCTGGAATAGATGCGGCCGTGGCGATCGCGCGAGAAGACACGGTTCTGCTCGAGCTCGGCAAGCAGCACGCCAAGCTCCGCCTCGGGGCAGCCGGCAAGGCGGGCGAGTGCCGCCTCGTCCAGCCCCTTGCCGGCGATCGCGACATAGCCGACCGGCTCATGCGCGGCGGCGATGCACAGCATGCGCATCCACAATCCCTGCGCTGCCAGCGAGCAGAGGCGCAGGTTCGGATCGGACTCCCAGTCCGACCAGAAGAATCTCGACCAGACCGTGCCGCTCATGGGATTGCCTGGCGAGCGGCGGGCCGGCGGGGATTAGCCAATCTCCCCC
>LM655223.1:0-3691 GCA_000824825.2 Mesorhizobium sp. ORS 3324 | reverse complement strand
GGGGATTAGCCAATCTCCCCCGCAAGGGGGGAGATTGGCAGCTTCGGCGACAGCGCCCTCCCCACCCTCACATCCCCCTCCCGCGATGGCCGTGAAACCTGGCATGGTGATGCGCGCAGTAGGAGCGCGCGCCCGTGGTCCTCAAGCCGCAGCAGAGCATGTCGGGCCCGGGGCGGGCGCCGGGCGGGTCGCGTTCCGCGTCCTCGCGCAACGCGAGGTCGATCGGCGCGCGGCAGCGGCCGAACAGGCAATCGAGGAAGCGCATGGCGGCGACATGCGGCTGGCGGCCGGGCGGCACGGGAGGTGGCGGCGCGGGGAGCTTGTAGAGCTGGGCTTCGGATTTTTCCCGCTGGCCGGGGGAGAGCCAGGCTGGGGGTAGAGTGCGCGCGGATTTGCGGGACTTGGGTTTTTTGGGTTTGGAGACGCGGGCGGTGACGTTGCTCGCCTGCGTGGGGACCTCATAAACGGATATGTCGGCGGGACAGCGCCCCCCTCTGCCCTGCCCGTCCTCCGCAGCAGCTGCGCTGCAGCTGCGGAGGGTGGACCGGACATCTCCCCCACAAGGGGGGAGATTGGCAGCTTCGGCGCTGGTGCTCTCCACCAACTCGGCGTGTCTGGAAAGCGCCGCCGACTCGGAGAGCGTGATCCCTCCGCCCCTGCCCCGCCGGCCCGGCCGGTCCGGCCGCGCGTTCTTTCTTGGACGGCCGCCGGCGCGGCCGCCTTTGGGGTTGGCGAAGCCGATGGCGCTTAAGCCCGCATTGCGGTGCACGATGCCGATGATGGCGTTGCGCGAGACCGGGCTGCCGCGCAGCGCACTGAAGCGGCCGGCGATGCGCGAGGCCGAAAGCCCCTCCTTCAGCCAGGCGGCGATCTCATCGATTTCCTTTTTGGTGTAGGCGGCGGCCATGTCTCATTCCATCGGTTACGAAAGGGCTTGGGGTGCGAAGGACTTGGGGGTGCGAAGGGCTTGGCTTGCGGACAAGCGGGAGGGTTCGGCCGCGAGGCCGTTCATCGGATGCGGGAAGGGTTGGGATCAGGCGGCGGATGGAGCGTTCGCCGTTTTACGGAAACGGCGAACGCTCCATCTCGTTGTTTTGACGCAATTCCGGACGGAAAACCGCTTCGCACTTTTCCTGGAATTGCTCTGGCGCCGCGCCAAGCAGTCGAAGCAGCGCCGCCTCGGCGGCGGCGCGCGTCAGCCCCGACACCGCCCGGCCGGTCGCGCGGTCGAGCAGGATGACGGTGCCGTCCTCGGTGCGGATGCAGCTTGTGCCGCCGCAATCGGGGGCCGGATTGGCGGCCGGAGCCGGGGGAGGAGCGGCTCCGGCCGTTCCGGTGAACCGGGGTGCGGGCGGTTCAGCCGGATCCGGGGCAAAAGCCCCGGAATGCGCCCGGACCGCGGAGGAGGACTGTCCGGACGATTCGAATTCGAGACTCGAGGGACGCGCGTTCATGCCGCCTCCCCTGGCATCGCGGCCCCTCGCGGGGAGGCAATGCGGCCGGCCAGCCATTCGTAGCTGACGCCGGCAATGCCACGCCTGCGGCTTGCCGCGACAACATGCGGCCAGTGCTGCGGCGCGATGCGGCCGCGACGGCGCATCTGGCGGGCGGCCTCGTAGCCGCAGCCGACATCGGCGGCGAAGGCGCCGATGCTCTGCCAGCGGTCGATCAAGGCGGAAACGCTGGCGGGCAGCGCCGGAATCACGGGCAATGCGGAAATGCTTGCGGGATGCTCATTCATGCGCTAAGCGTACGTTATGTACGAATGTCGCGCAAGCGAAATCGTACACTTTGCACGATTATTTTCAGGCATTTTGTACGATGATGGATTCTCGGCACAGATTGCAGCAGGCGCGCGCCCAGGCGGGCTATGCCACGCCCAGCGATGCGGCACGCGCGCTGCGCGACATCAACAAGAACACCCTCATCAGCCATGAGAACGGCAACCGGCCGCTGTCGCGCAAGGCGGCGGAGAAATACGGCCGGCTGTTCGGCGTCGACCCCGGCTGGCTCCTGTTCGATGGTGGCTTGGGGGCCGATGGCGCCGAGGCGGCGCCGGTCAACCTTGCCCCCTCGCCCGTCACCATCGACGTGCCGATCGTGTCATGGATCAGCGCCGGCGAGCTCGGCAGCCAGGACAGCGTGGTCAACCTCTCCGACTATCCGACCATCCCCACCGCCGACCTCGAGGAAGGCGAGTGGATCGCGCTGCGCGTCGACGGGCCGTCGATGAACAAGATCTCGCCGCCGGATTCGATCATCTTCGTCAATCTGCGCGACAAGCGGCTGGTGACCAATGGCTGCTACGTGATCGCCGACGAGACGGGCCGCGCCACCTACAAACGCTACCGCCCGAACGACACCCCGCCCTTCCAGCCGGCGTCGTATCTCGACATCCCGCCGCCGGAGCTCGAAGGCGCGATCACCATCATCGGGCGGGTGAAGCGGTCGATGATCGATATGTGAGGGTGTGCGGCGATCGGCGAAAGCGACCGATGCCAATCTCCTCCGACTTCGAGAGGAGATTGGCGGCGGCTGCCCGCGGGCCGATGCGGCCATCGAAATTCGGGTGGTTCGACAGCCTGGCGCGCGTTCGACATGTGGAGCTTACTGGACCTTGATGGTCGCCCACATGCCGTTCATGAAATGATCGGGGATGTTGCAGAAAACCGCGTAGAAGCCCGGCTTGAGATCGAGCGTCAGCGAACCCGTCTTGCCCGGATCGAGTTCCGAAACCTCGCCGAGATGGCCGGCGGCATCCTCATCGACGCGGTTCTCGTTCGAAACATAAGGCAGCGTCGTCTTCTTGGGATCGGCCACCGGCACGACGATCATCTCGTGGACGGTGCCCTTCGAGGTGTTGGTGACGTCGAAGGTCACCTTGCCGGCCGGCACGACCGTCTTGTCGAGCTTAATCTTCATCATGGCCATGCTCATGTTCGCCGGCATGCCCATGCCCATCTTGGCATCGGGATTCATGTCGCCGTCCTTGTCCCACAATTTGACGTGGACGGTGGCCCCCGCGAATGCCGGCGCCGCAACGGCCAGCATGGTCAACGTCAGTCCAATTCTCAAAAACCGCATAGGAATGCTCCTGACCGCCCTCTGGCGACCTCAGCTGGCGGATTGCTGTGGAATCACGGTCGGTCGCGGGCGCTGTCTAGGAAAGCAGGCTGACAGCAAGCTGAACGGAACGGCGGCCTTGTGTCGGTGCCTATCGTTCAAATTGTACGAATGCCGCTTGACCATCTTTCGTACATAAAGTACGATACCTCCCTTCTCCGAGGGGACATCCTTGAACACCGCGAACCATGCCGCTTTCGCCGATCTCTCGCGGCCGTTGCTATCGCCGCTGCCGCTCGCCGAGCGCGAGCGCCTGGCCGGCGCATGGCGCATGGCCAGCCAGGACATCGCCGACGACATCCGCTTCATCCGGCAATATCTCAAGGTGATCGCCGAGAAGGATGAGCGGCTGTCGACCGGAACGCTGGTGCACGGCCGCGCCTATGTCGAAGCCTGTGCCGCCTGGCTGCCGGAAACTGTGGCGCGGTATTCGAGGAACCTGAGACTGATCAGCGAATGCGAATGCGCGATGCTTGCGGCCGGCGTGCGGTTTGCGAAGTCGAGCGATGCTTGGGAGTGAGGCGCATTCTTCTCCTTCTCCCCTTGTGAGAAGGTGTCGCCGAAGGCG
>LM655218.1 GCA_000824825.2 Mesorhizobium sp. ORS 3324 | reverse complement strand
AGCGCCCAGGCCGGCACGGCGGGAGGCGGAGCGGGATTGGCGGTCGCGGGATCGAGGCGAATCATGCTTTCGAGGGTAAAATGCCGGTGCGCTTTTGGCGACGATTTTCGGCACAAAACGCACAGCTTGTCGGTGCAACAAAACGAATGATAATGTTGCCTAATCAGTCGTTTACCTCACCGTTGGCCTCCGTCCATTTAGGATTGTCGGCTAACCTTTTTTTGCTCGACTGCGACCTCTTGGACCAACGCCGGCGGCGCCTCATGCAATCAGGTCACGAAACACCCGGTCCGCTCCTTTGCCGACCGATGGTCCATGAAATCCCCTCCCCGCTCATGATCCCGGAGATCTCCTTTCCAATGTGGCGATCCAGCACTGGCCGCCACGGCACGAGAGTGAACTCACGCGACTTTTCAATTATGGCGAATTTCCCGCTGGCGAGTTCGACCGACCGGAGCATCTTGCCTTCCAGTCGATCTCCAGGTTTCGCCTCGAAATAGGAGAGCCCAAGCTCGCTCGAAAGCTGGCCGGCAATCCGGTTCAGCTCACGCTGACGCAATATCGAAATCATATCTGCGCGATAGACGACCCGGCCCTGCTCTTCGTGCGCGAGTCCTTGAGCAATGAGCCACTGCTGCCGTCGGGTTTGCGCCTCCCGCACCTCACGGCCAAAGCCGGAGTCGCGCAAGGCCACCGGTCCATTGGAAACCAACTCCCGGTCCACCCAGGTGGCGCCGTCGAAACCGACCTGCTTTTCCAAGGGCATTGACGAGAGCTTGTCGAGGACGACGGGCTCGGCCCTCGCCCGCTGACGCTCGTAGTGCGCAACGCGCTCCAGATGGTCTGGCGCAATGATCCAGGTGCCGTCGGGCTCACGCTCGACGCTGCCGGTCGCTCGCCGGATCGCTTCCAGCCGCCGGACATGCATCTCCGCAAAGCGTTCGGTCGCGGAAGGGTCCTGCCTCAGATGAATATCGACGTTGTAGCGCCCGTCATTCGCCGCCGCGATGTCAGCGACCGTCCGGTCAACTTGTCTGGGCTCCGTGCTCCGCGGCGTGACACGAACGATGCAGCCCTCCGGCGTGGGCTCCGTCGCCTCGCCTTTGCCGATGTCTATGTAGTGGCTTTTGCCGTCCACGCCGTCGACGATGAGATAATGCCGGTCTTGGATTTCGTCTGCCAGCCCGCGCGCGACAACGCGGCCGACGACAGGCTCGGCATCCTGTCCCGCATCGTACACGATATAATCGGCGGCACTGCGCGCAATTCCCTTGCTGGTCAGCTCGCGATGCATGGTCTTGATGATATCGCCGCGCTCGGCCACGCGACGCAGCGTTGCTTCGAGCTCGTTATCCAGGCGCCACCGGCCCGGCACGACCTCCTCGGCCAACCCCGTCCGCTCAAGCTTGCGCAGCCTACCCTGATGCAACGTCTGGCGAAAAGCATCCCGTCCGTCCGGCGCAACAAGCCCGTCGCTGTCGCGCATGCGCAGCAACTGCCGGTCAATGCTGGTGAAGCGTTCCTGCTCCATCTCCTGGCGAAGGCGCTGCTCGATCTCTCGATCTGTGCGGGGACCCAGATCGAGGCTGACCAGCGCAGCCGCCCGCTCACGCAAACCAGAGGAGATGTAGTCGCGCGCGATGACGAGATTCTCGCCGCGATCGTCCTTCCCCCGAATGATGATGTGCGTGTGCGGATGGCCGGTGTTGAAATGGTCGACGGCAACCCAGTCGAGCTTTGTGCCCAGGTCCTCTTGCATCTGTACCATGAGCCGGCGGGTGAGAGGCTTGAGGTCCTCGTACTCGATGCCGTCTTCGGCCGCGACGATGAAGCGGAACTGGTGCCTGTCACCGTCGGCACGATCGATGAACGCCTTGCCATCGACGCGGTCACTGTCGGCACCGTAGAGCTCGCCGGACTCACCTTGCCGAGTGACGCCATCGCGCTGGAGATACCGCAGGTGCGCACGCGCTCCGTCGACACCCTTGCCGGCCAGCTTTACGACGCGCGCCTTAACGACGACACGCCGTGACCGAAAAGCCGCATGGCGGTCTCGCGATCTGAGGACCGCGGCAGCCGCGCCGCCGCGCCCCATGCGGCTTCCGGTGAAGCCGCCTCCACGCGTGGCCTTGCCGCCGGCGCGGTTGATCGCGGCGCGGAGCTGACCGGCATAGCGTTTGCCGGCCTTCGAGCCGCGCGATCCGATTTTGCCGAGCCTCGGCTTGAATTCATCATCGCGCATCGCAGCCTCCTGCGGATTTCCAGCCAAATCAAAGACTTGCGTGGAAGACCCTCCTAGCGTTGGAGGGAGCCTCCGGGAGAAACGATGTGCAGACGACCACTTAGCCGCGTCTTGGAGGCGATGCCTTTATCTTGCCTTCCCCCAACCCAGCCCCTCGCCCCGCGCTCGGGCCGATAGTCACGCCTCCCCTCATCTGCCGTCCGGCCGCGCTGACCCACCTGGCTGAGACCCGAGCGGCACCAGAATTGCGCCACTCGAACCGCCCTCCGAAACGCCATTCCTCAGGAAAAACAATTCGCGCCCTAAGGAGATTTTCGGCGCTTTTGGCGGTCGAGATTTGCCCTTGAACTGATCCATGTCGGCCGCCGAAACACCCGCCGCCTTAAGCTGTTTCAGATACAAGACTGTCTCTCTCGGCAGCGGCTTCCCGCGTTCCAGATGCGCCTCATATCGAGCCGGTCCGGCGTTGTAGGCTGCGAACAGGCCAGGAAAGCCGAAGCGATCATACATGGCGCGCAGATAGGCTGTACCGGCCAGAATATTGTCGCGCGGATCGTGCGGATCGGCTCCGAGATCATGCTCGACGTGCAGTTCCTCATAGGTGCCGGGCATCACCTGCATCAGCCCAATCGCACCGGCTCGTGAAGTGATCGGCCGACCGTTGAGCATGGTCTGCCCACGGCTTTCGGCATTCATGACGGCATAAATCCAGGACTGTGGAACACTGAAGCGCTGGCTTGCCTCGGCAACGAACTCTTGCCATCTTGCCAGCTGCGGACTTTGGGAGATGACGGCCGGCTCAGCGCCGGTCGCGGCGGAACAGGCGCATGGTGCAATCGACACCATGCCCAAAATCAGGAGGGTCACTCGGTCCATAGCGGCACGAGCCTCCCAACGATATTGGCGGCCGGCACCGGCCCGAAATACCGGCTGTCGAAGGAGCCGGAAGCCTCGCTATTGATCAGGAAAACTTCGTCGCCGGTGAGTGTCCGGCATTCGTTCCACCAAGGCAAGGTTCGGCCCTGCGTGTCGACCGGAACGCGGCGTGTGACGATCTCGCCGCCGATGATGATGGTGTCATTGAAGGCGCAGACATGCTCGTGCGGCAGTGCGGCGATACGCTTCACCAGCGGCACGTTGCGAGGCAGATAGCCGCGTTGGTCGGCGAGGTAAGCCGCCATTTTGGGCAAGCGGACAAGCACGAAATCGCCGACGCGAGCGGCACCAAGGCCAAGACCATAGAGCCCGATTGGCGCGCTGGCCGAGGCATTCCAGACCAGGACGGGCGTCGGCTTGACGAAAGCGGTGAAGCCGATCAGGCCAACGCCGATGATTGCCGCGGCAAGCGTCTTGCGCGCGCGAACGCGCCGCAAATGGCTGCCGATCAGATGAAGAGAAGGCCGAGCGATCATGGCCGGCCTCCGCGATTGTCATCGGCATCGGAGCCCTTCGGCTGGCCTTTCGACCAATCGTCGAGCTCGTCTATGTGGTAGCGGACGAAGCGGCCGTGCTTGCGGAATTTTGGGCCGTGGCCCTTGAGCCGCATCTTTTCCAAGGTGCGTTGCGACAGCCCGACATAGAAAGCGGCCTGCGCTGTGTTGAGGAAGGGACTGCCCTTCTTGGCGCGGGCGGCGCGTTCGTTTTCGTCGTCCATGATGATCCTCGTTTGCCGATTGGAGACTGCGGCGAGGATCGGCGAGCGAGAGCGCTTGCGGGACGGGCGAAGAGTCAACGGCGAGTTTTCGCCGCCGCTGCGGGCTGGCTGAGTTCGGCTGAAAGAGCCCCCGCGCCGGTGGCGCGGGGGCCCGTTGCATCAGTCGGCCGGGTTCCAGATGATGGCGAAGGTGTCGTCGTCATCCTGGCCGGCGGCGCGGCCGAGATTGGCGTAGAGTTTTCTCGGGCCGAACTCCGGTGCTGCGATCGACAGGCTCACATAGTCCTTGCCGGATGCCTCGCCGATCCTGATCCAGCCGGCACCGACCTCGACGCCTTGCGTGAGCACCCTAAAGTCGGGATGGGTGTCGGCGCCCTTTGACTGGTTGGGCACGATGGCGATCTCGGCGCGGACGCTGAGCGTCTTGAGCTGGCCCTTGTAGCTGCCGTTTTCCTGCTTGGTAACGTATCCGATCGCGGTCATTTGAAAGTCTCCTTTTGCTTGTCGCCGGGGACCATTCCCCTGCGATGGCGGACCGTGATGGGCGCGTCCGGCCCGGCTGAACCCAAAGGCCGCAGCGGCAGCGCAGGACCCGAGCGGGCAGCTTTTTTGAAGCGAAGCGGGCGCGAGGAGCCGCCGCAGGCGGCGGGGAAAAAAGCTGCTGGCCGAGGGTTTCAGGCGGGCCGGATCCGCCCATAGGTCATCAAGCCAGCGGCAGGGGAATGGTCCTGGGTGCCAAGCATTGGAGATGGTCGCGAAGACGCGCTCGCGGTAGCCAGGCAGGAGTTGGCCGAGGACAGGTTTGCGGAACGCTCCAGCGCCGTGCCAGCGTTATCGTGCCAGGGAGAAAAGCGCCAGATTGCCACCACCGGGCCGGGTGGTTTCGAAATTCCGTCGGCCGGTGCGCGCGGCTGAAACCTGACCGGCGCTGCGGTCTACAGGAGACTTTGCCGAGCGATAAATGCTGCCCGGTTGGCGCGAGCGGCGACGCCAGAAAACGTCGCCGCCCGCCATGCGAGGATCATTGTGACACGAACAGCGTCTGGACCTTCGCCCACTGATCGGCGGTGCGCAAACCGCCACGGTTGGTGTAGCCCGACACCGGGAATGCCATCCAGCGCGGCAGCCAGCCGTCGACTTTTTGCCTGCCGTTTTCGCCGCAGAGGAAGTCGCGAATGATCTTCTTTTGCGTCTTCACCTTCTCCGAAGCATTGCCATCGGCGACGAGCCTGCCGCCGACATCGGCGAGGATTTCGGTGGCGACTTGCTTGTCGCGCAACAGCTCGAAGAAGGCATCGTCGGCCTGCCAATGGCCGCGCATGTCGAGGCCAAGATGATTGCCGAGCGCTTCGACAATCGCGCTGCCGGTGCAAAGCGTCTCGGCCATGACCAGCGCCAGAACGCGCAAGACATCGTCGTGAGGGAGTGCCAGCAGACGGGCGAAGACGCTGGCCAGCGCAAAGTCGTCGCCATGGCCACCGCTCACCGGACCATCCTCATCGACAGAACCGAGCAGGGTCAGAACCTCGCGTTGCTTCTCGCCGAAGACGGCTTGGGCCTTACAAGCGGCGATGCTGGCGGCCACCGTTTCGTTGGCCGCGCGCTGCGGCTCGGGACGCACCTGCCACAGGCTCGAGCCGACAACGGCATGCGCCACCATCAGGCGCAGGGCTTCGCCCGGATGATCGAGCAAGGCGGTGCGCACGGCGGCGTGACGGTGCAGATCGACATAGTTCTGCATCGGCCCGCTCAACTCGGGACGCGACGGTTTGGCAGGCGGTTCGACTTCCTCGCCAAACTCGCCTTCTGCGCGGGCGCGGCGCGCTTGCTTGCGCGACACATAGCCCTCATGACATTCCACCTCGCCGCGCTGCGAGACGGTGATGATCACCTTTCCGCCCTTCTTCTTGGGCGTCTTTTCGTAGTCCCACGAATGGAAATACTGGCCGGGTTCGAGCGCGACCACCTCGATCCAACCGGCTTCGATATAGGCGTCACGCTTGGCGGCAATCGCCTCGTTCTGTTTGTACCAGAAGAGGTCGGCATCGGCAAAAAAACTGTCCTCGCCGAATAGGTCGGAGACGATCAGGCCGCCATAGTCCTCGATTGGAAACAGCGCCACCTTGGTCGAAATCGACTGACCGCCGAACAGCCATTGCTTCAATTGCCAGCCGCGCGGGGCTCGGTTGTCGGGATCGCAAAAGAGCGCCAGCCAGTCCTTCTGCTGCGCCTTGGACGCCATGGTGAGATGGCGCACCGTTTCGGTGTCGATGTCCTCGCGGCGATAGGCTTCGCGTATCTTCGGCAGCAGGTCGCCGAGCGCCAGAATGCGCTTCACCTGAGGCTCGGTGAGGCCGAAGGTGGCGGCAATGTCGGCGATGCCCCTGCCCTCCTTGATCAGGCGCGTGAAGGTCTCCCACTGCGAGACTTCATCAGGGTCGAGGCGGGCGATGTTCTCGATGAGCGAAGCCTCCAGCGCGTCGGCGTCGTCGCCATCCTCCATGATGGCGCAGGGCAGCGGTTCGGCCTCGCCGCGCTCGTCGGCGACCGTCTTGGCTGCGAAATAGCGCCGGCGCCCGGCGACGATTTCGAAGCTGTCAGGCGTGCCATTGGGCCGGATCAGAAGCGGCACGAGCACGCCGCGCGCCCTGACCGACGGCAGGATGTCGGATATGTCTGGCGCGCGCTTTGAATGACGCATGTTGATGGCGGACACGCTCAACTGGTCGATGGAAACATGGGCAAGCTGCATTGTGTCTTTCTCCTTTGTCTGGGCTTTTAAAAGCCCCACCGCGAGGCCGCAGGCCGAGCGGCGGGATGTTTGCGCCTGGCGGCGCGGTCATTCCGCCCGGTCTGGCGGAAGCTCGGGAACGGGGATTTCGATAGCGGCGGCGGCCTGCTGCAAAAGCCGCTCGGCTTCGGTAATGTGGCCGGCAATCCGGGCGGCTTGCGAGTAGACCGAGAGCGGAAACCGCGCACGAAAATAGAGATCGCGCTCGAGGCCGAGGCCAAGCGGTCCCTTGACGGCTTGCAGTTCGGCGAGACTGACGCTGCCGAGTTCCGGGAAGCCGAAGCCGAGATCGCAAAGCCCGAACAGCGTGTCGCCGTCAGCGTCGAGTTCGCTCAGAAGCCAAGTCGCGGCGCCGACCGGATTGAACAATTTGACGACCGGGACATGGTCGGTTTCGATTTCGGCGGCACCATTGGCGAGCAGGCGGGCGCGCAATTCGTCGGTGATCAGGATCATGGCAAAGCTTCCTTGTCAGAACAGGTCGAGCTGGTTTCGTTTGGCTTCATCGAAGCGACCGAAATCGAGCATCTGCTCGCCTTTCGGCGCCGGCTCGCTGTGCAGCGCAACGGGATCGGGAGCGCTCATGCCGCGATCCCTTCCCGCACCTTGGTTTCGGCATCCGTCTGGAAGGCCAGCAGGAAATCGGCGGCTTTCGAGGCAAGGCTGGCAGCGCGGAAAATGGCGCGGTTGTCCTCGCGCAGCACCTCGAGCCATGAGGCGATGTAGTCGGCGTGACGCACGGTCGGCTCGATGCCGAGGCTCGAGCAGGTAAAGGCAGCCGTGAGCTCGGCGACCAGTTCCTCGCGGGCATAGGCCTTGGTGCCGAACGAGCCGGAGAGGTCACGCGCAAGCCGCGTTGGGTGCCCGGTCCAATGGCCAAGCTCGTGGAAGCAGGTTCGGTAATAGTTGATCTGCTCGAAGAACGCCGGTTGCGGCGGCAGTTGAACAAAATCGGCGGACGGCATGTAAAAGGCGCGGTCGCCGCCGATGCGGATATCGGCACCGGTTTTGCGAACAAGCGCCTCGGCATGCGGGATGATGTGGCGTTCGGGCAGCGGCTCGGGCTGGCTGTAAAGCTCGTCGGGCAGGCCCTCGCACTGCGCGACATTGAAGACGGTGAAGCGCTTGAGAAACGGCACCGCCTGCGGCTCGGTATCTTCCGCCTTGGCGCGTTCCTTCTCGTTTTTCGGGATGAAGCGATCGGCATGCACGATGGTCGTGCCGTGCTCGCCTTTGCGGACATTGCCGCCAAGGGAAAGCGCCTGCCGGAAGGTGAGCCAGTTCTGGCCGGCATAGCCGTGTTCGATGACAGCGCCCCACAGGATCAGGATGTTGATGCCGGAATAGCCGCGCCCCGTGGCGGCATTCTTCGGCAGGCCAAGGCTGGCCTTGGCGCTGCCCCAAGGCTTCACCCATGGCACGCAACCGCGCTCCAGATCGGCGATGATGCGGTCTGTGATCTCGGAATAAAGGCTGCGCTTCAGCGGCTCGCTGCTGTTGCCGCCAACTTCTCCGCTAGCACTATGTTTGCCGGTCTTGCGCATGATCAAATCTCCGCTCGCCAATCTCCCCGCGCCCTTCCCCGCAAAGCGGGGTGGGCGGCGAAAAACGACCGGAAAGGCCCGCCGTCAGAGGTGGCCGGCATCCGCAGGACCGGAACGCAAGTGGAGGACCCGGAGCGCGAGCGAAGGGTTGCGGGCCGCCGCGGCGGGCCTAGAAGGGAGAGCCGCCCACACCGCGCCGCCGGGAAGGCCAAATCAAAAAACAACGACGCCCCTGGGGCGGCGACCGGCACAGCCCGCAAGGGCTGCCCGCGCCAGGGGGCGAAGCCGAATGGCCGAGACCGCCTGAGCGACGCGAAGACAAGCGGGCTCGGTTCACGAGCACCCGATGCGCGCCTTCAGGCGCGCAGGTGCCCGGCAATTTGCGCGCTAAGATCGATTATTTGTCGGGACGAACCAGATCCATGTGGCTGACGCCAAGCGCCAATGCCAGTTCATAGATGGTGACGATCGTCGGATTGCGGCGGCCCTTCTCCAGACCGCTGATATACTGCTGGCTGAAACCGGAAACTTCGGCGAGCTGTTCCTGCGTCAGACCTTTCTTCAGCCTGATGCTTATCACATTCCGACCGACCAACTGACGCATGTCCATGCGTGAGTAGTCATCGGATCAGGCTGCTTGAGTTTATCAACTATAATATGTATTCCACACCAAGCGTCCCAATCCGCTCGCGGACGGGTTTTGCGCGCCACTCTTGGAGATGGAATCAGCGATGTTGCAGCCTCACTCAAGCGCGCCGGTAGTGGATGAAGCGCCGTGGTCCGACAGCCTCACGGCTTACGACAAGGAGCACTTCACCATCTATATGCGCTTGCTGGATGCCGCCGCCGATGACGCCAGCTACGAGGAGATGGCCCATCTGATCCTCGGTATCGATCCGGAGCGCGAACCGGAACGCGCCCGCAATGCGGCCCGCAGCCATCTCGACCGGGCGAACTGGATGGTGACGACGGGCTACAGGGAGCTGTTCACCAGCTGAGGCATTTAACGGCGCGCGACACGTCAGGCAAGAAAGTCGAGATAGCCGCCATTCATGAGCATGCGGGCCCGTGCCACGGCACGTCGGATACGATCGCGCAGATGGTCGCGCGGATCCGTCCAGTCGGCCCGCACGCGCGTCTGACCAATCAACGCTTCGGCGATGTCTCGGTACGAGGAGCCTGCAACTGAGCCGTCAAGCGCCCGCAGGACAAAGCGCAGGCGACGACCGCGCGCTTCCGGCGCAAACAGTCTTTTCGGCAAGCGTCCCCCTGCAACGAGACTATTGAGGCATTTGAGCGCCCAGAGGCGTTGCCGCCACTCACCGGCCGGCCAGACCGCATCGGTGCGCAGCAGAACGGGGCCGAGGATACTCTGCCCAAAAACGGCGAGCTGCAGCTGCCGGCCGGCGCTATGCAGCAGAAGATGCTCAGAGCCGTCAACCAGCCTGAGCACACTCGCACGGCAGGGCAGACGCGCCGCTTCGAACGCCGGCATCGCCGGCGAGGAGGACACCCGTTCGGCGACGACCGGCAACACCTGAGCGCATCGGCTCGGACACCAGAACGTGGCTGCGTCACGATGCATAGAGGATGCGAAACAAAAGCCCCCAGCGCGACAGGTCGGCGGAGAAGACAATGACGTCGAGCGACGGCCGCTGATCGACGGAGCTCGCCCGTTCCAATGCGTGGGACAGATCATGCCGGAAGGCCGGATTGCGCCGCAGGAATTCCCACGCCCAGCCGCGCCGCGTCAGCTCGAGAGTGTAGTCATATGACCGCTCATCGCGCCAGTCCGGCCGGCCGGCTTCAGGTTCTGGCAGGCTCATCAGGTATCTCCGCCCGAAGCATGAAGCGAAGCCATCGTGCGGCCTCGTGGATTGACCGGCGCCCACAGCACCGGACCGGCAAGACCGCCATTACGGCGAACGGCATCGAGGCGCTCGCTTGAGACCTCGAGGTAGCCGGCCAAGGCTTTGGTGGGGCCGATCGCGCGCGGCTCGCCGAGCCGCTCGAGCGGCCAATCGGCCCGGCGCAGGATGCGCTCCATGCGCAGGTCGGTGACGGTGACGACGCGGCTCAGACCTCGCCACAGGCCGAACTCGATCATGCCTGCGAAGAGCGCGTAGGTACCGGCGGCGATGCCACCTGCCCCCTTGGCGGCCGAGGGCGGCAGGTCGAGCGCGAAACGACTGCTTTCCCAGATTCTTGAATCCTGCGGCGTCGGCTGTCCGTCCAATAGGGCCGGAAAGATATCGCCAAGCATGGTCGGCCCGGTCGAGGCAAGCAGGCGCACGCAGCCGCAGACTTCACCGCCTGCACCGCGCAGCAGTAGATAATGGGGTTTCAGCGCGTCGAAGCGATCGATCTCGTAGCCGCCGCTGGTGTCGACGTCCCAGTCCAGCCGCTGCTTGAAGACACGGTGGCGCAGACGGTGCATTTCGTGGAGCTCGTCGGCGAAATCGCCGTACCATTCGGGAGCAATGAGCTGCAGCATGATTATCGGCCTCCTGGCAGGATTGACCCTGCCATTGGAGGCCAGGCGTCAGGCCGAAGCAGCCTGTACAGCGGTACAGGTGCCTGGTCAGCCGAGGCCCGTTCTGGCGGCTGAGAATTGCGCCACGGCCTGCATGCGGGTGCGCACCCCAAGCTTCTTCCTGGCGTTCTCCAGGTGAAAGGCGGCGGTGCGGCGCCTGATGCCAACAATCGAGGCGATGTCGCGTGCGGATTTGCCCTGCGCGGCCCATTCCAGGCATTCATATTCGCGCGGCGTCAGCTGCACGCCGTTGACCACCCGATCGGCCGAGAGCTTGCGGCGGACGCAGATATGAAAGCAGGTCGCCATGAAGCGAAATGCCTCTTGGTAGCGCTCGCTCACCCGCAGGAGGGCCGGACTGAGCCCGTCGGCGGCAAAGCTCATGGCGGCGACGTTGCCCCGCTTGTCGAGGATCGGGATTGTCAAACCGCAGCGGATGCCGAACGCGGCCGCCTCGTCGAAGAGCTTCCGCTCGAAATCCGACATGCCGGTTCGGCTGTAGTGAAGCCCCCACAGAAACGGGCATTGGCCGCCCTGCGCCCGCGCGATCACTGGATCGATGGCGTGATAATGGTTGCTCAGGTAATGAGCGGTCCAGCGCGGCGGATAGTTGGAGATCAGCCTTGGCTTTCCCGGCGCCCGTGGCGGCAGCCACAGATAGGCGAATTTGACGAGATCGAATGCCGCGGCAGCACGCGCCATCGCGTTACGGAAATCCGTCTCATCGACGCTTTCCGAAAGCTGCTCCAGGAAGGTCTCGAAGACATATTGCATGCCTAGTCGTCCCCAGGCCCTTCCGCCGCGCGGCATTCGCAGTCGCGCAAGCCTGCGGGCAGCTTGCCAAGGTGACATGGCCAAGTTCGCCGACACGGCGCGTTACGCGATCGCCAATCCGTCACCTTCCGGCTGGCATTCCAACGAGAGCAGCGTTTCGAGTCTCTTCAGCATCCAATTCGAACCGACAGGCGATGAGCACCGGATCCGCGGCACGCGCCATTCAACGTGCAGCCGCGACGGATATTCAGCCGTTTCGCCATCCGGCTGATAGCGCTTGCGCCACGCGACAGGCTTGCCTGGCCGATGTTCACACCGAGGCTTCGCCAAGCATCTTGAGCATTGCCAGCCGGACCTTGACGAGCTTGCGCACCGGCGGGTGATAATTTTGAGGAGCGGCGTCCACCACAAACACCAGGGTCATCAGATCCAGCAAGAATTGGTGGATCGCGTCGGCAGTCACGACCGACTCGAACTGACGCAGCATTGAGCGTGCCTCATTGACCGTTTCCGCGCCCGGCGCATCGATCAACGCTTCAAGCTTTTCGAAAATTTCCAATTCGGCGAAACCTCCATTTCCTCATTTGCCATAAAGCGCCTTGCGACGCATACGGCGCGCGAAAAGTAGCAGGCCAAGCGGCGCCTGCTCGCACGAAGCGGCGGAACCATGCAGCAGCCTGAGCTCCATGGATGGAAAGACAACAATCTCGGCCGCACGCCATCCAATTGAAAAATCCGTTGCCGCGAGAGAAACGCGCGTGCCTGAAGTCCCAGCGCCCGCATTGCGAACTGAAAACCAAAATGAGCTCGGCACCTCGAACCCGACACCGAAGATGCAGAAACGGACGAACTTGGCTGCATCAGGAGGTCATCCTCAGACCTGTTTTCGATGGTCCGCGTTTTGAAAGTAGCCCTGGTGAGGTCACCACAGAAACCGATTTTCGTTCGCTCTGACGGCGTCCATTTTCTGCAGTCGGAAGATTTCCTCAACGGACACGATTTCGGGGTCGATGCGGTGAATGCCGCCGTCGGCGCGGATGCGGGCAAAGACGTCCTTCATGGCGGTGACCGCTGCCCGAATAGCATGATTGCCATAGATCACCATCGCAATCTTGCCGAGGGCGCGGATGCGCGCCTCGTTCATTTCCG
The DNA here is from genome assembly GCA_000824825.2 of Mesorhizobium sp. ORS 3324. GTDB lineage: Bacteria > Pseudomonadota > Alphaproteobacteria > Rhizobiales > Rhizobiaceae > Mesorhizobium. The sequence goes on along the minus strand of LM655218.1, from coordinate 16,624 downwards.
GATAGGCTGTCGGCACGATGACTATCGGAGCTTCGCCGCGCCATGCTCGTACAAAACTTTCCACCTCGTCGGGCATCTTCCGCTTGGAGTGGATCAAGATCATGTCGGCGCCAGCTTCTTCATACGCCCCGGCCCGCTTCAAGGCCTCGGCTTCACCCAGTCCGGCGATCAGCGCTTCGGTGCGCGCAATGACGAGGAAGTCCGCGTCTGTTCGCGTGGCAACGGCCGCCCGAATTTTTCCCGCGAATTCCTCGGTCCGGATGAGTTCCTGGCGACCATCCGCCAGGAGGCTCGTCACCTTTGGAAAGGCCTTGTCTTCAATGACGACCGCGGCGGCGCCCGCACGCTGGTATTGCTCGATGGCGTAGATCACGTTGATGGCGTTGCCGAAGCCGGTGTCGATATCAGCTATGATCGGCAGCGATGATTGCTCGGCCATCGAACGAACCATGTCGAGGTGCCGCGTCATGGAGACAAGGCTTGCATCGGGCAGTCCATAAAGAGCGGAAAGTTCGAATCCGGAGGCCCAGATGCCATCGAAGCCTGCTTCCTCGGCCAGGATTGCCGACAAGGGACTGTGCGCCGCCATGACGTGGGCCAGACGGCCGGCGCAGATATGGGCTCGCAGAGATGCCCTGCTCGTCAGCGTTGAGGCTCGGGAGATGTGCTTGGGGCTTTGACCAGTTTGCAGCATCTTGCGCGCCTCTGGAATCGACGAATGATCGAATGACTGCCCCCTGTATTCGGCGACGTCGTTGGCAATCAAACGGATCGATCGATTTTTGGGACCTTTCCATAGCCGAATGCGATGTTAGCGAGCCTCCGAAATCGCCGCCTTCTTACACAGTCGAGCCAACCACCGGCAAAAGGCGCGAGCGAGTTCGGGATTGTCAGAGCGGTCGACCGCATAGGCCCGGTATTGCATACCGCTTGGCGTGAGCGATCCCGGCACCACATTCAAAGCGCCAGTGCGCACCAGGTCGCTGACGATGATCTCGGGCGCTACAAGAAGGCTTTTTCCTGTCATGACGGCAGGCAGCGCAAGGTAGTTGTGATCGTATCGCGCGCCCGACTTGATATCCCTTGATGTCAGATTCATTCCTCTCAGCCAGGTGGGCAGTATGTCGGGACGAGATGTGACGTTGATTATCGGCATGGAGCGAACGACCGAAAGACTTTTGCCCGCTATGTGATTTGGAGAGCCCACACACACGAGTTGCTCGTTGTAGATTTCCCAATGATCGGCAGGTTCGACGACCGAAAGGTCGCGTGTAATCAAGATGTCGAAATCGTCGGTGGATGTCGGCAGCGAAAGCGAACTGATCACGTCAACCATCACGCCGCCCATTTCGGTGGAGAATGCCTGAAGATTTGGGATCAAGAATGAATAGGCAAAAGTCGAAAGTGACGTGCGCACGACAATCCGGTTGGCGTTCGGCCGCGTCCGCCGCCGCATTCTTTGAGCGGTGAAGCACACTGTATCGAGCGGCTCGGAGACAGTGTTGGCGAATAATCTTCCAAACTCGGTCAGTTCGCTTCGCCTGCCCCGCCGTTCCATCAAGTCTGTCCCGAGATATCCTTCCAGAACGGCTAGGTAGCGGCTGACGGAGCTCTGCGTCGTGCCTAATGCGCTGGCTGCCCGCGTCAGGCTTCCTTCGCGCACGATCGTTACGAAAGCGCGGATTGCGTTCAAAGGCACTGCTTCGTCTTCGCTCGTCATCGGTAGCTCCGGAAAGAGTTGGAGGGCTGATCCCTTACGGCAATTCATCTCCAAACTGGGACCATTCATCACATTATTCGATATTTGTCACCGGACTGTCGTGTCCCGGCGGTACCGCGTCGCCATGAGTTCCGGCCCCAGGATGGGTGCATGACATTTCCGCTCAATAGACATGGCTTTCTTACTTATTGCTTTGTGCAATGTGAGCCAACAGCTCGCATTGCGTGTCGCCATCAAATCTGGCGCAGGCTACCCAATCGTCTTGCGTTGGGCACGTTTGACAGCTGGTCCATCAGACCGCTTGAGCGCTGCGTCCTTTGCCATCCGAGGTGCGCGGCGACGAGGTCAGTTGGCCGTGTCGTCGCTTGCGTGAGGAATGAGGAGGCCGCCGCGTGAGTGGGATTACCATAAGAAATATTCGCAAGTCGTTCGGGGCCACAAGGGTGCTGCATGACGTTTCGCTCTCGATTGCGGATGGCGAGTTCCTGACCCTGCTCGGCCCGTCGGGATGCGGAAAATCGACATTGTTGCGCATACTGGCCGGGCTCGAGGTCCAGGACACGGGCAGCATCGAGATTGGCGGTCGTGTGGTGGATGGAGTACGCCCGAAGCGTCGCGACGTGGCGATGGTGTTCCAATCCTATGCGCTTTACCCGCATATGAGTGTCGCCGCGAACATCGCCCTGCCGTTGCGAATGCGACGGCTGAGCCGCGCGCAGCGCCTGCCGCTCATCGGCCGATGGCTACCAGGCTCCGGGCCGGTGATAAGCGGGATCGAGATGGAGGTTTTTCGCACCGCCGAAGCGCTCGGAATTGCGCATCTGCTCAATCGCAAACCGGGACAACTGTCCGGCGGACAACGTCAGCGGGTGGCGGTCGGTCGCGCCATGGTGCGCCATCCTGCCGTGTTTTTGATGGACGAGCCGCTCAGCAATCTCGACGCCAAGCTGAGGGTCCAAATGCGTGCCGAGATCAAGGACCTGCACAGGCGCCTTGGGGTGACATTTGTCTATGTGACGCACGACCAGGCGGAAGCGATGACGATGTCTGATCGTGTCGTTGTGATGCGCGACGGCGAGATATTGCAAGTTGCCCCGCCGCAGGAGATCTATGCCGACCCGAACGACATACGCGTGGCCGAGTTCCTGGGATCGCCAAAGATCAACATGGTGGACGCAACAATGCGCGAACCTGGCTTGGTCGATCTTGCGGGCTCCGCCCTTTCGGTTGCTTGCGAGATAGCACCGGGGTCCAAATTCACTGTCGGCATCCGGCCAGAGGCTTTCCAGTTTGCTGAACATTCCGGTCCGGGGGTGATCACCGGCTCGGTACGCATGGTCGAGCATATGGGCTCCGATTTGTTCGTCTATTTCGACCCGTCCAGCCTCGAGCAACCATTAATAGCCAGGCTTTCCGCCGAGCGCGCACCCCATATTGTGGCCGGACAGACGCTCCATGTCTCAGTCAGATCGGACCAGCTTCTCGTCTTCAACCGCGACGGTCGTCGGGTTCGTGCGCGAGACGTCTCGAGCGCTCACTCGTCCACGCCAGCCAGGGAATGGGCCTGATGAGCGCAAGCCTGCCTGCTGTCAGTCGGCTTGACCAGCCCGCGCAAACGGTCGTGGGGACGCTATCGTCGCGCGTCTCGCTGCCACGAAGACACTCGTTGCAAGAGGCAATGTGGGGTTGGGCACTTATTGCGCCTGCTCTCATCTTTCTAGTCGTTCTGTTCTTCCTGCCCGTTATCGGCGTTTTTGTCATAGCGTTCAGCGACTGGCAGTTCGGCGCCAGCTCGCTTTCCTTCGTCGGTCTCGCAAACTTCCGCGAAGTCATCTTTGACGAGGGTTTTCGAGCGTCGCTGATCAACACTGTCGTTTATGCAGTGATGGTTGTTCCGGGAACCGTCCTTGCAGGACTTTTGATCGCGCTGCTCATAGAGAGCAGCCATTCGTGCCGCGCTCTTTATCGAGCGGTTCATTTCTTGCCCTTCATGGCCACGGCAACTGCAATGGCGATCTCGTGGGAGGCCTTGCTGCATCCCACCATCGGCCTGATCAACCACAGCCTCGCGGCCCTTGGTTTACCTGTCGCCAACTGGCTGCGCGATGAAACGACGGCCCTGCCTGTTCTCGCCGTTATCGGCATCTGGCAGAATCTCGGTTACGCCATGGTGCTCTTCATGGCGGGGCTGAAGTCGATCCCGCTTGATTTATACGACGCCGCTGAGGTTGACGGGGCCGATCACTGGCTCGATCGCCTGCGGACCGTCACCACTCCAATGCTTGGTCCGGTGTCCATGTTCGTCGTCATCGTTGTGGCGCTTAGAGCTTTCGAAACCTTCGACACGGTCCAGATCCTGACCCAAGGCGGCCCGGGCCACTCCTCGGAAATGCTGCTCTACACCATCTACCGGGAAAGTTTTGAATATTTGCGCGCGGGCTATGGCGCCGCGGTCGCCATCGTCTTTCTCGCAATCGTCGTGGCGCTGACCCTGCTCCAGGTGGGTCGCATGGACAAACGGGTACACTATCAATGAGCGCGATCCGCCTTTCTCCTACGGCCGCCATCCTGCGCCACGGCGTGCTGGTCCTCACGTCCGCATTCATTCTCGTACCTTTCGTTTGGATGGTCAGCCTGTCGCTCAAATCGCCTGGTGAGATTTTTCGGGCGACCTTTTCGGTCCTTCCGGCGCAATTTTATGGTGTCGAAAATTACGCCAAGGCGATCACTTCGGTGCCTCTGCCGCGGTACATGGGCAACGGCCTGCTTGTCTGCGCTCTGATCCTGGCAGCACAAATTCTCGTGTGCGCGCCGGCGGCTTACGCTCTGGCCAAGCTCAAGTTCTGGGGTCGCGATTTCATTTTCGCCATGGTTCTCGTCGGGCTGTTTCTGCCCCACCAGGTGCTGTCCCTTCCCTTGTTCATCCTCTGCTACAAGCTCGACATCCTGAACACGTACCTGGCCCTGGTTATTCCATACGTCGTCTCACCGTTCGGTATTTTTCTCTTCCGCCAATTCTTCAAGAAGATCCCGAACGACATTGTCCACGCGGCTCGGCTCGATGGCCTGTGCGAACTTGCCATCGTCTGGAAAATCATGGTGCCGATGGCGCTGCCTGCCGTCATCGCGTTTTCCATCTTCTCGGTTGTAGCCCACTGGAACGATCTTTTCTGGCCGCTGATTGCGGTGCGCGACGGCAACCTGATGCCTGCGCCGCTCGGGATCATGGCTTTCAAGAACGAAGAGGCCGGGAATGACTACGGCCCATTGATGGCCGCATCGACACTGGTCGTCGCCCCATTGCTCATCGCATTCCTGGCCGCGCAGAAGTGGTTCGTGGAGGGAATGACTGGTGGCTCGGTGAAATGAACGCAGCTCACAAATACAATGAGGATCAACCAATGTTCGAAATCACGCGGCGCCATTTTCTCGCCGGTTCATCATCCATCTTCCTTACCACGGGGTCTCTCGCGCGCGCGGCCCCCTCGGATGCGCTGCGCGTAGTCGCGCTCCCCTCCATATTCGCCGACATGTATTCGGCGCTGGGAGCTGCCTATCAGGCGGGACATGACGTTGCGTTGAACATAGACACCTCGATTCGAGAGGATGAGACCGCCATCACAACCGTGCTGCGCTCGGCAATGATTGGGGAACTGCCGGACGTCCTGTTCATCAGTCCGAACTGTCTTCGTGTATTCGCCGACAGAAAGCTTGCGCAGAACCTCGATGATTATCAGCGCAACGAAGCCGGCTGGGGACAAAGTTTCTCACCGGCCGTGACACGAATCGGCCGCTTTGGAGCAAGCATGCATGGCCTTGGCTTTGCGGTCTCGATGCCGGTGATCCTCTATAATCTCGACCTCTTGAAGCGAATTGGCGTCAGCGAGCCGCCGGACTCCTGGGAAGCAATCACGGCGCTGGGCCGCAAACTCGATGCCATGGCCAAAGGCCAGGTCGTGGGCGCGTTTATGGAGTACGACAACGGCGGCAACTGGACGTTCCATTGCCTCTTGAATGGGTTTGGCGGCCGCATCTTGGCCGATGACGAACAGAGCGTCGGATTTGTCGGGCCCGAAGGGCTCGCCGCTCTTGGAATTTTGCGGGATTTCGGCGCATGCGGACAAGCGCGAGCGGACATGTCACGCGACCAGGCACGACAGGCATTTTCCGCGGGTCAGATCGGCATCCTGTGTACGTCAAGCAGCAGTTACGCGGCTATCGCCAAACGCGCCGAAGGACAGTTCCAAATTGCGATGCGGCCGTTCCCGGTTGCGAATGAAGCCGGTCACCTGCCCGCCGCCGGCCCCATCAGCATCATGTTCTCCAAGGATCCGGAGCAGCGACAAAAGGCTTGGGAGTTCATGAAGTTCGCTTCAGGTGTCGCGGGGCAGACGATCGTGGCGACGCGCACGGCTTATCTCCCAGCCAACGATCTCGCGCTCAGCACCGAAGCGCTCCGGCAATATTATGCATCGCGTCCCAACCTCCAGGCCCTAATCCCGGCGTTGTCGGTGATGGGACCCTGGGAAGCATTCCCAGGCGAGAACTCAGTCAAGATCACCACCGTGATAAAGAACCACTTGGCGTCGGTGGTTTTGCTGAAAGTCGCACCCAAGCAGGCACTGGAGCAGATGGGACGTGACGTCTCCGATCTCTTGCCATTGCATTGACCGACCCTGACCCCAACCACTCCTCGATCAAAGGTGATATCCCATGGCATCATTCCTAAAGCGTGACTTGTCGGCCTCTCGCGCGCTAAAAGAAAAACTCCGCTCCGGGGGCTTCGGGACCCTGGTACACTCCAGTCATCCGTCGCCCAGCCTAGTTGAAAAATTGGCTGAATGCGGGTTCGATGCCGTCCTCATCGACTGTGAACACGGTTCGGCCGGCCCGGAGCGGGTGGAAGAGATGGCGCGCGCTTCGAGTCTGTCGGGAATTGTTTCGATCCTGCGGCCGGAAGATCCCTCGCCATGGATGGTGACCAAGTATCTCGAATGCGGCGTCGATGGTCTGATGATCCCGCTGGTGTCGGACGCGAAAGTAGCGCAGAGCATCGTGGACCGGTTCAGGTTCTCCGCGCCGTTCGACCACCAGGACCGGTTGCTTATCCTGATGATTGAGACCATCGAGGCGGTCAACAACTTGCCGCAAATCATGGCCGTCGAAGGCGTCGATGCCTATCTGGTTGCTCCTGGAGACTTGGCCCTCACGATCGGCGCTCAGCCCATCACCTACGAATGGCAGCAAGGCAACAAGCCGCAAGTCGTTGCCGAAGTCGTCGATCGTGCGATCAAAACGATAGTGGACGCAGGCAAGATCTGCGGCACGCTCGTCAACCATAGCGACGTGGGGTCCTTCGTCGATAAGGGCGTTCGGCTCGTTTATGATCATGCGAACCATATGTTGAGCTATGGTGCTCGTGAGTTCCTGGGTCGTTTGAAGCAGTCGCCATATAAACTGGAAGCGGTTTCTGCATGATGTCAGCCGTTCAGCATGGCCTGCCAAGCCTCGGCGTGACATGCTGAACGACGCTGAGATGAGGCTCGCCATATACAGAGAGACACTGCTCGTTATGGCCGCGCGGCCAAGAGCAAAGAAGCGACGCCGCGCTCGATGAACGTCCCGGTGGGCGACATCGCCGAGAGTCGGGACCGCAAGCCGTCCTCGAATACCGGCCGTCGGTCGCCGAGTACCCCAGGGCAAGCCTTGGATGTGGACAAGATATAGCCGACGAGCGAATCGAGATCCCAATGATGTTCGTAAGGAAAGCTTTTGTCCTGAATGTCGCTGAAGGCGGAACGGGCAAGGATGACATCATTCGATTCCTTCAAGGCAGGTCGGATGCCTTCTCTCCCCGCCGGAAAGAAGCCGCCCCAGAAAGCCTCGGTATAGGCGAGTTGTTCCAACCACCAATCATCGGGTGAACAGTTCGAACGCTGCCTCGAAATGACAGCGATAGCACAGTCGTGCGCCGCCACCTTCTCAAGGTACTTCAGGACCCGCTCCCGATCCATCCAATGGAACGCGCCCGCTATCGTGACCAGGGAAAACGGGCCGATGTCCAAGCCAAGCTCCTCGGATTTTCCCGTCACGAAGGAGACGTTGCGAGCGCCGGACCTGGCGGCGTATTGGCGTGCCTCATCGATCATACCTTGATCGGGGTCGACGGCGATGACTTCATCGGCAAATCGAGCAAGCGGAACACTGATCTGGCCAGTTCCGCAGCCAAGATCGAGCAAGATGGCCGGCTCTCGGCCAGAAAGGTAATTTTGTGTCAAGAAATCGAACATCGCGGCCGGATAGTCTGCTTGGTAGCGCGCAAAATAGTAAGCGGCTCCCGCAAACAGATCCGCAGGCGCGGTGGTCATTATTTGACGGTCTGTTGTGCTCATTTCCGGTATTCCTTGTCTTGATGGATCGACTGTTTGACGTTTTCATGGTGGGTCGTGTGAGAGATGGGCGGAAAGGATTTCCGCGACGATCGACAAACCGGCATGAAGCTGCGCGTGATCCTGGGGACCTGTGATCGCCACGCGGATCGCATTGGGAGGTGGCTGATCGTCCACCGAAAAAACCCTGGCGGATCTAATCTGGACGCCAGCCGCCAGAGCGGCTTCGACGACTGCGTCACAGCTCGCCTTGGGAGGCAGTTCTATCCACAAGTGCAAAGCCCCCGGCACGGTTTTGGCCCCGGATCGGCCAAGATGCTGAATGGCCAATTGTTGCCTTGCCGTGACTTCGACACGCGCGGTGTTGACGATTTGCCGAGCGTTGTCCCCTTCGATCCAGTGCGCAACGAGCTCGCAGGACAAAGAGTTGGCAAACATCGACGACGACCTTAGATGCGGCCTCAATACATCTGCCGCCGCGAGGCCCTCGGGTAGCGCCAGATAGGCCAATCTGAGGCCCATCGCGAAGCACTTGGAAACGCTCATAATGTACCAGGTGGTATCCGGGGCGTGGGCGTACAGTGATGGTGGTGCTTCCGGATGGAGACGGCCGAGCACATCGTCTTCGATGATCGCAATGTTGTGCGCTCGTGCCACGCGGACAATCTCGGCTCGCCGACGTGCTGACATGACTGCCGTGGTGGGATTCTGGACTGTCGGGGTGCAGTAGAGAAGTTTGGGACTGGCTCGCCGACATACAGCCTCGAGCGCGGCCGGCTCGACCCCTTCCGCGTCCATTTCGACACCGATTACGATTAAGCCGTGCGACAAGGCTATCGGGCGTATCAGGAGATAAGCCAGCTTTTCGGCCACAATGACGTCACCCGGTTTGCACAGGTGCTGCAGTATGACGACGAGCGCGTTTTGGGTGCCGTTGGTCACCAGGATGCGATCGGCGGGGAGGATCTCACCGACGCGCGGGCTTATCCATATGGAGCCGATCTGGCGATCGCGTTCCTCTCCACCGGGCCGATTCTTGCGGATCCGCCAGTGGAGCTGCGATTGCGAGGCCAGTTCGACGAGGGATCGAGACAAAGCCTCTCCCAGAAAAGATGGGCACGGCGGCAGCGCGGTAGAAAGATCGATTGCGCTGGTTTGGGGACGGCTCATGAGGCGCTCCCTGGTTTTCGTGGGTGCCGACAAGGGCCAAGAAAATTGAGGTCGTGGCTGTCGTTGTTGCGAACGGCGCGCGACCTCGGGAGCGACAGAGCCAAACGCGAAGCTGCATCATGCAACTGGGCGATGGACGAATGAGGAAACAAAGCGCGATTTGACATGGCTTATCGATTGTTCAGCCCTACGTCGCCCTGCCGCAATGGCTGAGCACGGTCGCCCGGACACAGAGGGCACGTCGGTGCTCACGACACTTCGCGCCGGCCTCAAGACGCGCCCCGAAATGCGAGCGCCGCGGATGCAACGACGCAAAACGCCGTCACGACCAAATACATGAAGCCCGCGGTTTTAGGCACACGGACCGGCGAGACGTGGAGAATGGCGAGCAGGATGAGGAGGAACGCGAACAGCTTGGCGAAAATACTTTCGGGGAGAGTGGGACGAAGCAAGAAGACAATTGCCGTCACCGGCATGACCCAGCTTGTCGGCACTCCGACGAACCGCCCTGACGGAGACCCGACCACGTTGAAGAAACTCAGCCGCAAGGCGCTGGCGACGACGAGAACGGCTCCAGAAACAACGCACAGTGGCGATCCGTGCCCGACGACGATCAAGGTCACGGCTGGAAATATTCCAGCGCTGACGAAATCGGCGAGCGAGTCCAAATTCTTGCCGACTTCTCCCGTTTCCGCCGGACGGCTGCCTCGCATTCGCCGCGCGACGACACCGTCGAAATGATCAGCCAAGAGCGCCCATAAAACGATTGCCACGCCGATCTCCGGAAACCCGGCGATCGAGAAATCGATGCCGATCGAGGAGAGTGCGAGGCCCATGGCGGTCATTGCATTTGCCGGATCGACAAGCAGGCGGATCATCGAGACCTCCCTCGCTGATTATGGCAGGCGCTATGCCCGGTCGGGGTGGAGCGGCTGCGCGGCATCAGCAAAGATGCTGTGCGCGCTGCGCAGATCCTCGGCACTGTCGATCTCGCACCACTTCACGCCATCGCAACAGGCCGCGGCTAGTTGGAGCCCGCGCCTTTCCACGAGATAGGCAAGAAGTTCCTCTATGTGCGCCTGCGTAGCACCTGAGCCGATGACCTCGTCAAGCGCGGGAACGATGAGGTCCCTGAGGGTAGACGCGGCCAAACGCAGTAGATTCATTGTCTTGAAGAGCTTGGGCCCGCTTTCGGCAAGATCTGCCGCGGTCTGCTTTGTGCGGAACGTCGAGATCAATCCGCTCGCCGAAAGCAGCGCCGCAGACCCTTGCATCGTAGCGTCGAACGTTACAACGGCGGCAACGTCGGTGGCATCGACAATATTAAGGCGGTGGAGTGCATCCTCTTCGAAGAAGACGTCGCCTTCGAGAAGATAGCAGTCCCCCGAAAGCAGCATATTACGGGCTAGCCAAAGCGAATAGGCGCTGCCGGTGCGGTCGAAAACCGTTGACTCCACATACGTGATCTCGACGCCGTGGAAGCGGTTGCCACATGCGTATTGAATAGCGTCTTTGCGGTAGCCGACGACGACTATGACCTCTTCCACGCCGATTGCTGCGAGGTTTCGCAGCGCGTTGTGCAGTATCGATGTGCCGTTGACTTCGATCAGGGGCTTCGGCCGCAGATCGGTCAGCGGGCGCAGACGTGAGCCCAGTCCGGCGGCGAGAATGACGGCCTTCTTGGGCGCGGCGACAGGCATGTCGATCCCCCTTTCTTCGATCATTTCCAGCCGTTGAGGACATCAACCAGCCGGGTTAGTCCGGTTTCGAGTTCTTCGGGAGGAATTCCATAGGACAGACGCAGACCGAGGGGGTCGCCGAAGGCGGTGCCCGATACAGCTGCGACGCCGGCGTCGGCAAGGAGCGAGGTCACAACGTCATCTGCTGTCGCCGGACCATTCTTGAGTGCGGGTCGCAAGTTGGAAAGATCAAGATAGAAATAAATGCCGCCCTGCGCCCGAGGCGCGGGAATCCGCCTCAATGAGGAGAGGATGCTGAGACCGATCTGTCGGGAACTTGCCAGCTGCAAGGCAAGCTTGCTCTCATGGCGGCCGTCTCCCCGCTCAAGGTGAGCCAGCACCGCATGTTGGGCGATCACATTGGGATTTGAGGTGGTATGGGACTGCAAGGCCCTGACGGCATCGACCACTTCCTTTGGAGCCGCCAGATAGCCAATCCGCCAGCCCGTCAGGGCCAGCGACTTGCTGAATCCGTTGACGACAATTGTTCGAGACCTGACTTCGGGCACAACCGAGACAATCGGGTAATGGGCATGATGGCCGTAGACGAAGTTGGCATAGCATTCATCGAAAATGACCCAGAGGTCGCGGTTGATTGCCAGTCGGGCGATCGCCGTCAGCGTATCGAAATCGTAGACCGCACCCGACGGGTTGGCGGGCGTATTGACGACGATGGCACGGGTCTTTTCGGTCAATGCCGCAGCGATGTCCTGGATCCGCGGGACGTAGGCGTTGGAACGCGTGTCGACGAAAACCGGCTTGCCACCTGCAATCACGACCTGGGCCGAGAACGTCGTCCAGTAGGGACAAGGGATAATCACCTCGTCACCTGGATTCACCAGCGCCATCGTCGTATTGAAGAGCGCTTGCTTGGCGCCTGTCGTTACCGCGATCTCGTCGGATTTCCAGGTTTGACCCGTATCGAAGGAGACCTTCCGCGCCAGCGCCTCGCGCAATTCCATCATGCCGATCGTATCGGTGTAACGATTGACGCCGTTGTCGACGGCATTGATCGCGCCTTCGCGAATGGTCGGAGCGAGCTCGCTCCAGATCTCGCCAGCGGTCAGGTCGATCACCTCTTGGCGGTTGTGGGCTGCCTGTTTTGCGGCGGCCCGCGCCGCGGCGGTTCCAGATGAACCGAACGAGCTTGTGCGTCGAGCAAGCATCGGCGCCTCCTTGCCTTGATTTGGGAAGTCAGGCCCGTTTTATTGGGCACCGCTCGCAATTTGCGGCAGATATTTTTGTTCGGCCGCGGAGAGCTCTTGATATTTCAGCAGATCAAAGAGGTCTTCGAGCGTCGCAACGTCGCGCTCGATGCCGGCGGTGCTCTCGTCGCGGATGATGCGGTCGCAAACCTGGCGCATGGCCGAGATCGCAGCGCGCATATTATGGTTCGCCCAAATCACGGTTGAGATTTGTGCCGCTCTGTATTGCGCGACCGGCGCGTTGTAATATTTCGTCGGGACGATCACTACCGGAAGACGGTTCCTCCAGGCGCGGCTGAAGGCGAGAATTTCGGCTGCGTCTGGTTTGCGCGAATGGATCAAGATCGCGTCGGCGCCGGCGTCAGCATAGGCATGCGCCCGCGTCAGCGCCTCATCTTGACCATGCCCTGCGATGAGTGCCTCGATACGTGCGACCACAACAAATTCCGGATCCGGCACGTGGTCCCGAATAGCCTGCAGACGTCCGCAGAACTCACCGATCTCAGCGAGTGAGTGCCGATCTGCGACAAACGAGTTCTTTTTTGGGAAGCTCTTATCCTCGACGCAGACACCGGCCGCCCCGCGTTGGTGCAGCTTGCGCGCGAACAGGCGCGCGTTGTTGAAATTCCCGAATCCGCTGTCGCCGTCGACAAGAACAGGTATTTGCGTGGCCTCGACGATTCTGTGAACAGCATCGACGATCTCAGTCCAGGACGCTTCGTTCGCATCGCGATAGCCCAGGCAGGACGAGATCGACAATCCTGAGGCCCACAGACCTCGAAAGCCGGCGGCCTCCGCGACCGACGCCGACAGCGCGTCATGGGCCTCCATAAGGAAAGCGATTTCATTCGAACATACCAGAGTCCGCAAAGCCGATGCGGTGGATGCTTGGCGAGTTCCATTGTTAGAGTTCGCGGTTACGGTCACATCTCTTATCATAATTATGAATCCGGTTGCCGACCTTAAATCAATAACGAAGACGACCCAATATTTTCTACAATCTTCCTCCAGACCACCAAAGCATCATGGCACATTACACGATATGACTAACAATAAAAGCCAGTTTTGTGAAACTTACGTTACATCATTGTTCAACGACTGCTGAACCCCGAAGCACTAGCAGACAATCGACCACAACCGCTTCTGGCGGTCGAACTCCTCAACGATATTGCTGTTTTGCTGTCACGGCGGAAATCGGCTGACGCGGCCACTCGAGCCGACCGCATCGCCGAGCAGGCTCGATTTCGCGAGCGTCCGATGAGCGCCGTCTGCGCGCAGCCGCTCAGTTGAAGGGTTGAACGCCGCCATCCAACGAGTCATGCCGACGGAGAATATGGATTGTTTGATCAGCGGGGCGGCTTGATCAGTTCGCAAGGATCAACATTAAGAGCTTTTGCGAGCCGACCCAGGACACTTACGCTCGCGGAGACGCGGCCGCGCTCGATTGAGCCCACATAACGCATGCTGAGCTGCGCGAGAGCCGCCAATTCCTCCTGCGTCAGGTCCTGATGATGGCGCACGCGACGCATGTTGATCGCCATCACCTCTTTGAGGTCCATGGCGATATACGGACCAGAACCGGAACTATCGTTCTAGGAACGATCGTTCCTATTCGTTATAGTGAGCCGCTCAAAACACATCTGGGATCGCTGGAAGACGCGCCCGGAAGCCGAACTCGCTCAAAGCCACTTGGACACCGAAATGCAAGACGAAGTTCCCTGGTCAGATAGCCTCACGGCTTACGACAAAGAGCATTTTACGACCTATATGCGGTTCCTGGACGCCGCCGCCGACAGTGCCAGCTACGAGGAAATGGCGCAGCTGATCCTCGGCATCGATCCCGAACGCGAACCGGAACGAGCCCGCAATGCGGCCCGCAGCCATCTCGATCGGGCGAACTGGATGGTGACGACAGGCTACCGAGAATTGTTCGCCGGCTGACTGGCGTTCCGGCAAAGAAAAAGACGGCAGCCCGACAACGGGGCGGTGCCGGTGGCGAGACATGGACCGGGGCGCTTCGCCTATCCTGCGGACGGGAGCATTTGTGCCAGCATACGCGATGCAGGCTGGGGCAAGATCCGGCAGAGGCCCCGTTTCCTTCAGCCAACGCGACCCCGTGGATCGACGAAAATGTCACCCAGAAACTCGGGAACGAAGGACTCCAGCCGGAAATCCCTGCTGAATTGCGAGCCAGGGACGGCAACTTGCTCGGCGGAACGGCGCAGCGCACCTGGCAATCCATCCGCCGCAACAGCCCGAAATCTACCGGAAGCTTTTTCATCGCCCAAGCATGTTCGCAATGCCGTGTCGGACGAACGGAAGATATTGCCCCAAGCGAAGCCCCACATGTCTTGCGAATCGGGCCGCCGGGTGCTCGTTCGAGTAGATCCCGACCAGTAGATTGGTAGCGTGATAAAGAGGTGCGGCCCTCAAGCGCAGGCGGCTCTCATAGCTGCTCAACATGTCGGGGTCGGCAATGTCGTGACCGTTGCGAATAGCCGTCAGTATTCCGTGGGCGAGTCGCTTTTGACCGTCGAGGCCGATGTTGAAGCCATGGGCGGTCACCGGGTGCATGCCGACGGCAGCGTCGCCAACGAGTGCGGCGCTTGGAGCCCAGAAGCTGTGCGCCCAGGTCGTGACCAACGGATAGATATGGCGTTTGCTTGCAAGGGTCATTTTTCCGAGGCGCCCTCGACACCGGTCCGTCAATTCGATCAGGAACAGATCGTCGTCTAAGGCAAGAAGTCTATTGGCGTCATTTGCGCGCAATGTGACAAGCAATGACGACTCGCCTTCCATCAGCGGCAAGATCGCTATGGTCTGATGGTGATCGAACCATTCGATTGCGAGCTGATGGTGGGCGCGTTCGTGCCTGACGCGGCAAATCACCATCGAGCTGCCAAGCCGATTGATGTCGGCGGCGATGCCGAGCAGGTCGCGCGTTCGCGACAGACGCGAATCTGCTGCGACGAAAAGCCGAGCGGTCAACCGCCTGCCGTCGGAAAGATTTACGACCGCTCCTTTGGGGCTGTTGGTTACAGCAACGACCGAGTGGCCGCATAGCAGCTGGACACGGTGGTGCGAGCGGATGATCTTGAACAGGGCATCGCGGATCCGACAATTTGGGATCAGAAATCCGAGTGGTTCTGCAGATCCTCTTGGAGGATCGAAACACAGAGCGAAAGGGCTCGATCCGTTGAGCACGCGCGCGCCTTGCACTGGTGACTTGTGATTAACGGAGATGGCATCCCAGGCGCCGAGCTCGCGAAGGATGTTGATCGAGGCGAAGGTCAGCGCGATCTCGCGACCATCGGAAGGCGGCTTTGCCAGGCTTTCGAAGGGCTGCTGCTCAACCACCGCCACTTTGAGATCGCTCTTTGCAAGCGATGCGGCGAAGGAAAGTCCAACCGGTCCGGCTCCGGCGACGATGATGTCGAAACTGTCGTCGCAACTGGCCATCAGCGCGCTGCCATCGCGTCGGCTATCGCGTCGGCTATCTGGGTGAGCTGCTGGTTCTGTTGAGCCGCAACCCGTGGACCGGTTGGCCTGGCTGCCGTTGTGCGCCGCATCGCCTTAAGCCACGGGCCGAGCCAGGCAGATTGCCAGCCAGAAAGGGGGATTCTCACCACCGCTATTCGTTGAAGGTAACGACCATACTGTCCGTTAGACATACATTGTCCCTCTCCCTTGAAGGATTGGTCGACGTAACCACGCCGGTCAGAAGATAACCTTGATCTGGATCAGCCAGACGCGGCAAAGCCGACGGCGGCGGGTTTATGCTCGACTGGTCAACGGCCCAAGAAAATGCCATGTGGTCACGTCATCCTGGACTGACGGGCGCCCCTGCGGCGCACGTTCGGCAAACTTAATCTTGGCTGATCCGTTTTTCGCGCCAGTCGGCTCGGCAGCATTTCTAAGCAAACATCGGACGCTCCTATCCGCCGTGCGAGGTACTTTGTCACGTGAGCCGCCCGCACGAAGGAACGGGCGACAAGTCCTTCGAGCGGTAGGGCTGATTGAACGTCGCTTGGCGAGATCGCTGTGGGAGCCTTGGCGGTCTGGCCCCGACCAAGTCGACCCGGCTGACCACCGATATCCGTACGATTGCCGGCACAGTGATCAGGTCAGCGTTCCAGCTTGTCGTCCCAGTCGATGAGGATGCGCTCAGCGGCCCCGTGGAGATCCTCGTATTGACCACTGCTCAATGCCCATAGAAAGCCGGATAGCCCAAGCGCGCCAAGGAACAGCGCTGCTGGTACCAGGTAGACGAGCGTCGTCATGAGGGCTGCCCCCATGGGCGAATGCCCGCGCGCGTTGCCGAAGGAGCCGTCGTGGTGGGTGCAAAGCCTTGCAGGCGCAGGGCGTTTCCAATGACAAGCAGCGAGGAAGCGGACATGGCGA
>LM655213.1:752-949 GCA_000824825.2 Mesorhizobium sp. ORS 3324 | reverse complement strand
ATCGCCGTGCTCATCATCACGTGCCCGTGCGCGCTTGGCCTTGCGGTGCCGATCGTCCAGGTCGTGGCGGCCCGGCGCCTGTTCGAGGCCGGCGTCATGGTCAAGGACGGCTCGGCCATGGAGCGTCTCGCCGCAATCGATACGGCCGTGTTCGACAAGACCGGAACACTGACTTTGGGGCAGCCAAGGCTCATCAA
>LM655213.1:525-652 GCA_000824825.2 Mesorhizobium sp. ORS 3324 | reverse complement strand
GCTATCGCGGTGCATGGAGGTTTTTCCGGTCAGCCAAGGCTCGACTCCGTGAGAGAAGAACCCGGCTTCGGCATCGAAGCGCTCGTCGGAGGCGATATTTGGCGCCTTGGCCGACGCGGATGGGCCG
>LM655213.1:0-425 GCA_000824825.2 Mesorhizobium sp. ORS 3324 | reverse complement strand
GATATGCTGTCCGGCGATACCGAGAGGGCCTGCAGCGAGGTTGCCGACAAGTTGGGAATCGAGAATTTCGTGCCGGCGCTGCTGCCCTCGGGCAAGGTCGAGTGGATCGAAGCGCTGACCCGTGCCGATCATAAGGTGCTGATGGTGGGCGACGGCCTCAACGACACGCCGGCACTGCGCGCGGCTCATGTCTCGATCGCCCCGGCGACCGCGGCCGACATCGGCCGCAAGGCCGCGGACTTCGTCTTCCTGCGCGAAAGCCTCCTCGCGGTCCCACTCGCCATGGAGGTTTCGCGCAAGGCCGGCCGGCTCATCCGCCAGAACATCGCCATCGCGATCGTCTACAATGCCTTTGCCGTGCCGATCGCCATTCTCGGACACGTGACGCCGCTCATCGCGGCGATCGCCATGTCCGCTTCCTCGCT
>LM655208.1:32331-49527 GCA_000824825.2 Mesorhizobium sp. ORS 3324 | reverse complement strand
GTATTCCTTCGCCCGCTGGCCAAACTCGCTGGCGAGTTCGGAGCGATGCTGCGTCTCTTCCCGCTCGGCCATGCGCCGGGCAAATTCTGCCCGCTGCTGGTGTGATCGCAACAGGCTCCACAAGATCTCGTCGGCCTCGATCGCCTGCGCTTCCATCACCGCGTCAACTGTAAAAGCGTGCCCGGTATGGCACCGATAGCGCAGCATGTCACCGTCCTCGATCTCCCACAGCGGCCCGTGGCATTCCGGGCATGTAAACACCGAGAGTTCGCCAAGTCGATCTTCATTTTTCATGGTCGAATGCTCCTGTGCGGCGACCGCCGCTTCCAGCCGCAAGCCCGGCGGCGCAGGGGAGGTTTGGCCGGCCGGCTCAGCAGCCAGCTTCGCCAGCAGAGCGCCGAGCTTGGACGCCGGCAGGCAATGGTCGATCTCGACGTAACGCAGCGCGCTTTCCACCATGGAAGGCACGAGCGTGTCCTTCGGATGCTGGACAACCGCAACGCCGCCGACAGCCTTGATGGCCCTCAGGCCGGCGGTGCCGTCAGAGAGCGAACCCGAGAGCAGCACGCCGATGACGCTTGCGCCGTAGCTCAGCGCCGCCGAGCGGAACAGCGGGTCTATCGCCGGCCGGGCGAGGTTCTCGCGCGGGCCGCGCCGCAGCATCATGTGGTCGTCATGCAGCAGAAGATGGAAGCCCGGCGGCGCCACATAGATGTTGCCGATTCCGACGCTCGCGCCATTCTTGGCGACCGAGGTTCTGAGCATTGCCACGTGATCGAGTATTCTCGGCAGATAGCTGACCTGGCCGACATGCAGCACGATGAACACGGCCGCCGGCAGACCGGCGGGCAGGTCGCTCACGATCTTCTTCAGCGGCTCGACCCCGCCTGCCGACGCGCCGATGACGATGATGAAGCGGTTGCGGACCGAGCCGGTCTCGGTCTCGTGAGCAGGTGAGGTTCGGGTTCGATCGTCGGCCATGGAATGGACTCGTCGTCTCGTCCCCGAAGCCACAATGGCCAAAGGGGGAACTATGTTCCATGGTCCGGCGGTCCGGCGCCGGGCTTGGGGCGGCTGAAAAGATGGGTGGAGCCGGCAGCTTCGACGTCTTCGACTCGCATTCATGAAAGCGCAGCCTAGATAGGGCGGGGCCAACCACCCTGCAGAAGGAACCACCCATGCCTGAACAGCTGACATTGAACGACGGTGCCACCATTCCCCAGATCGGGCTTGGCGTGTGGCAGGTCGACCCGGGCATTACCGCCAAGGTGGTGCGCTGGGGGATCGAGGCCGGTTACCGCCTGATCGACACCGCCGAGGGTTACCGGAACGAGGAAGGCGTGGGCGAGGCGATCCGCGCCGCCGGCGTGCCGCGAACCGAGCTGTTCATCACCTCCAAGCTGCGCAACGGCGGACATCAGCGCGATGCGGCGCTCCGCTCCTTCGACGACACGATGCGAAAGCTCGGCATCGACCAGATCGACCTCTTCCTCATCCACTGGCCGGTGCCCAGCCAGGACAAATATGTCGAGGCCTGGAAGACGCTGGTCGAGCTCAAGCAAGCCGGCCGCATCAAGTCGGTCGGCGTGTCGAACTTCAACCAGGACCATCTGGAGCGCATCATCGGCGAGACCGGCGTGACGCCCGTCGTCAACCAGATCGAATTGCACCCGCGCTTCCAGCAGCGCGACAAGCGCGAGTTCCACGACAGGCACAGCATCCGTATCGAGAGCTGGAGCCCGCTGGGCAGCGGCCGGCTGCTCGCCGACCCGACACTCGAAGGCATCGCCAAGAAGCACCGCAAGTCGGTGGCGCAGGTCATCATCCGCTGGCACCTGCAGCAAGGCCTGGTCGTCATCCCGAAGTCGATCCACCAGGACCGCATCGCCGCCAATTTCGACGTCTTCGACTTCGAGCTGGATGCGGGCGACATGGAAACCATCCGCGGCATGGATTCCGCCGACGGCCGCACGGGGCCGGATCCGGTGACAGCGGCGTTTATGTTCTGAGGTGTCGAAACAGCCAATCTCACCCTTGCGGGGGACATGCCCGGTCCACCCTCCGCAGCTGCTGCGGAGGACGGGCAGGCAGAGGGGGTGCTATCCCGCCGGCCTTTCGGTCGATCCGGCTGCCTGGCCGGTCCTTCAGCTCGAAGCGGTCATAGGTCGGCGCTTGTGGGCGTCGCCTTCACGGAAAAAAGTTGAAGTGCACCGGCTAAGCCGTTGGCTTCAACCTCGCCATGCTCCTCGAATGCGAAGCCGGAGCCGACGATCAGATCGCGTACTGTCCGCGATGCGATGATCTCGCTGGGCCGGGCATGGTCCAGAGACCGCGACGTGACCTCGATGGCGACTCCGCTGAAGTCTTCGCCGCGCGACTCGCACTCGCCGATGTGGATCGACGAGCGGATATCGACAGCCAAAGCTTTCAGGCGCTCGCGAACGGCGACCGCGCATTGGATGGCCCGCGTCGGCCGCTGGAAGACGGCGAGCGCCTTGTTGTCTGAGCGCCTGATCTCTTTGCCGTCGAATAGCAGCAACTCGTCCCGGATCGCTTCCGCGCATTGGCCGATCGCCCTTTCGTTGGCAGCCTCGATCTCGATTGCCAGGACCGAGAGGAGCAGGCGCTGACTGGGAGTCGGGGGCAGGGCGCCGGTCACGAAAGCCCTGATCTCATCGACCAGCCGGTCGCAGTCCTCGCCCCAGATGACGTGGTCCCTGCCTGGAAGCTCGACATATCTGGCACCCTCGATGTGCGTTGCCAGGTAGCGTCCTTCTTCCGGCCGTACCCAGCGATCGCCGGTCCGCTGCACGATGAGCGTCGGAACATGGATGGCGGGCAGGATGTCGCGAATGTCGATTTCGGTGCCCCAGCGCCAGAGCGCGATCGCGTCGGCGGGCGAGGCCGAATTTCTGAGATAGGCGGCGAACCATTCGCGCTCGACCATATTTTCGACCAGGCTGGGCGCGGCGTTGCGCATGTCGGCGGGCTTGCCCCACTGGCTCTCGACGGCGTCCACATCCTGCTGCACCTGCTCGACCGTTCTCGCCCAGGGGTAGTCCTTCGCCCAGCCACCCCTGGCATAGGCTCCCGTGAGCACCAGCGCTGCCGTGCGCTCGGGATAAGTCGCGGCGAAAAGCATGCACATCGGGCCGCCTTCCGAACTGCCGAACAGCACGGTCCGCTTTGAGCCGACCGCGTCGAGCACGGCTCGCACATCTTCCATGCGCTCTTCCAGCGTCGGCAGGCCGACATTGCGGTCGGACAGACCGGTGCCGCGCTTGTCGATGCGGATCAGGCGCGAGAAGGTGCCGAGCCGGTTGAGCACATGCGCGAAGCGCGGCGAGTCCCAGGCAAGGTCGAGATTGGAAACCCAGCCCGGCACGTAGACGAGGTCGATCGGCCCATCGCCGCTCACCTGATAGGCGATGTTGATTCCCGCCGATTTGACATAGTGGGTCGACGGCCGCACGGGCTCGGAACCGTGGATCGATGCCGCATGCCCAGGCCTGGGAGGCAATGCACCGCGGCGCGCCCGCAGGTCCTCGTACAAGTCCCGTGTTTCCGGTGCCGGCGTCAGCCGCAGGTCGCGCTGCAACACGTCTCGGCAAAGCTCATATTGCTTCAGTGCGAGGTTGATGCGGCCCTGCGCGGCGTAGGCCCGCATCAAGGCGCGGTGGATGTCTTCCCGCAGGGGTTCCATGGCGAGGAGTCGCGCCGCCGCGCGCACACTGGATGCAGGATCGTTCGAAGCGCTGTAATGCGTGACCAGCCTATCTAGTGCCGCGACCGCGATCATCCTCAGGCGCTCGCGCTCGACCCGCAACCAATCCTCGAACGGCTCCTCTTTGAGGCCGAGGCCGTCGAGCAAGTCGCCGCGGTAAACGGCTAAAGCCTGCTCCAGATCTTCGGGCGCCGAGCCTGCCGCCAGCGCCTCGAACCGGGCGACATCGAAGTCGAAATCATCGAGATGAAGCGCGATGCTTGTGCCCTCGGTCACGAACCGCCCGCCGCCGGACTTATGCATGGCCTTCCTTACGGCAGACACGGCTTGCCGCAGGCTCATGCGGGCTTGGGTCTCGCCGTTGAGGCTCCAGAGCAACGCAGCGAGCTTTTCGCGCGACTGGGAATGCCCGGCCTGCAAGGCAAGGTAGGCCATCATCGCGCGGGCCTTGCGGCTGAAGGCAGGAGCCGCTGCCCCAGCACCGGCAAAGTCGAAACCACCCAGCAGATAAAGATGCGGCCCCGTCATCGGACTCCGCCCCGGCCACGGTTCCAGGCAATTCTTTCGCTTAGCCGCCGCTAATTCAACCGGGATTTGCCCCGGCGCACTTTTTTTCACGATTCCATCACGCTGGTTTCGCCGCGCCTGTCACGGCGGTGAACGACGGTTGTTGCCACGATTTGCTCCGGAGGATGCCGTGTTACACCCTGACGAATGGCCTTTTCGGCATGGCGATCTTCGGCAGAGTCCGCACCGACCGGACGCGCCCGTACCCTTGCGCCACGACATCGCCCTGGCACACTATCTCGAGCGGCAGCGCGCTTACCGGCTGACGGCCATACCCATCATGGACCTGCGAGGAGACGTGCGTCGGCTTCTCGCACTGGCAACGCCTATCCTATCAATACTGTCAGCCGGCGTGTTGAAAGAATATCTGCGCCGCCGTTGAACTCTGAATGCGCTTGACCTTCTCCTGACGAGGAAGAAGGAGAGGGCGCTCGCCTATCCCTTCGATTCCACCAGGATCACCAGCGACTCCGGCACCACACCGTCATAGGTCATCGCGTCGGCGGCGGCCTGGGACTGCATCACGGCCGCGAGCTTGTCCATGTCCGGAACATCCATCATCACCGCCACGCGTTTCGGGTTCTGCGGGTCGACAAAGGTGCGGATATTGGTGATCCCGAGCGGGCCGAACAGCTCCTCGCGCTTGGGCGACGTGAGCCAGTGGTTCACGTCTTTGCTGATGTCGTGATGGCCGATGATCGTTGGCATTTGAGACCCTCCCGAGGTGACGTCGGCGGGTCGAAATCGCCCGCCTTGGCTGCGATCCGTACGGCCTCGAATGAGCGCCGCATTTTGCAGGGTGTCAATTAGTATCTTCTAAATATGGCTACGAGGGCGCAACAGCTGATCTTCCCGCGGGTGGGAGATTGGCGGCCTTGGCGAGCCGGTCCACCTTCTACGGCAAGGGGAGAAGGGCTAGGCTCAACATCGCCACCGGGAGTCAGAGAAAATTCCAAAGCCCACCTTCCTCGAAATAGCCCACCGCGCCGGCGTCGGCACGGCAACCGTCGAGCGCGTGCTGAACGGCAGGGGCGGGGTGCGCCCCGAGACCGTCGAGAAGGTGGTGGCGGCTGCGCGCTCGCTCGATTATCCGCGCCGCCTGCCCGAGGCGCATCGCGGCGTCATCCGCATCGAGGTCATCCTGGTCAGGCCCGACGCGACCTTCTTCGCCCGCCTTTCGCGTGCCTTCGAGCGCATCGCCGCAACGCTCGACCGCACCATCGCCGTCCACCGCACTTTCCTCGACGAGGCCAATCCGGCGGCGATCGCCAAGCGCATTCTCGAACCGGAGATGCGGCGCGCGGCGCTGATCCTCGCCGTGCCCGACCATCCGCTGGTCAGCGCGGCTCTCAGGAAACTCGAGGCGGAAAACATCCCGACAGTGCAGATCGTCACCCAGATATCAGGCACGAAAAGCACCTATGTCGGCATCGACAACTACGCCGCCGGGCGCATGGCCGGGCTGCTGATGGCGAAGATGCAAAGGCGGCCGGGCAAGGTGGTGGCGATCTGCCACAGCCAGATCTACCGCGTGCACCGCGACCGCGTGCGCGGCTTCTTCGATTACCTGATCGAGCAGGGGCGAGATTTCGAGCCGGTCGCGGCCTTGTTCGGTTTCGACGATGGCGACCGCAATGCCGAGCAGCTCTACGAGGCGCTGAACCGCTGGCCGGACCTTGCCGGCCTCTACAATGCCGGCGGTGCCAACACTGCGCTGACCGAGGTGCTGCGCCGCCACAGCAGAGGCCGCGACATCTTCTTCGTCGGCCACGAGCTGACCGAGCGCAGCACCAGGGCCTTGCGCGACAGCACCATGGACGTCGTGCTCGACCAGGCGCCGGAGGCGCAGGCGCGCCGCGCCATCGACCTCGTGCTCGCCGCGCTCAGCCTGCACGATCTGCCGGTCGACAATCCGCCGATCCGCTTCATCACCTTCACCGCCGAGAACCTTTGATCTGATTTGATCAAGGAAGCGCGGGCATTCGCTGGCGTTGCGGTGCTAACTCGCCGTGAACGGGAGGATGAACGCGTCTGAATTCTCCCCCTCATCCTGCCGCTGCGCGGCCACCGTCTCCTCGAGGGGAGAACAGGGCCGGCACCGGCGCTGCGGTTCCTCTCCCCTTGGGGAGAGGTCGGATTGCCCCGAATTGCCCTTCGCAATTCGGCCGGCAATCCGGGTGAGGGGGACTTTCGGCCCACGATCATGCTCCCGCCCAACGGGAGGATCACCGGTGACGAGACGGCCGACGGCCTACGATCTGCAGAGCGCCAAGGGCAGCAAAAAGTGGCTGCAGCTCCATGTCGACACGCCGGCTGAAGCAGCGGCCGCGGTCGCCTGCGATATCGTCGTCCTGTCCTGCGAGCCCGACCATAATCTCGAAGCCATCCGCCAGTCGGCACCGCACGCGTTCCTCTCCGTCGGCATGCCGCATGGCGCGGTCGCTTCGCCCGAGGAAGCGGTGCGGCTGGGCTTCGCCATGATGAAGCGCGGCGCCGATGCCGTCTATTGCTCGCATTCGCCGCGCTTCATCGAGGCCATGGCGGCCGAGGGCATTCCCGTCACCGGCCATGTCGGCCTGGTGCCGAACCGCGCCACCTGGACGAATTTCCGCGCCGTCGGCCGCACGGCGGAAGAGGCTCTCAAGGTGCTGCGCGCGGCAAAGGACCTGGAGAATGCGGGCGCGGCCTGCATCGAGGTCGAGGTGGTGCCTGTAAGGCTCGCCGAACACATCACGCGCTCGACGCCGCTGATCACCATGGGCATGGGCTGCGGTGGCGCCTGCGACACGCAATATCTCTTCTCCTGCGATGTGTTGGGCACACACACCGGTCACTATCCGCGCCACGCCAAGCGCTATGCCGACTTCGTCACGCTGGAGGCCGAGCTGCAGGAAAAGCGCGTCAGTGCCTTCCGCGCCTTCGGCCGCGACGTCGCCGCCGGAACCTATCCCGAAGCGAAGCATCAGGTGGACATGGACGATGCCGCCTATGACCGCTTCCTCACCCTTGCTCAGTCTTTGTGAGGCCGACCATGGACGACCTGCAATACGGCACGCGCAACAAGCGGGGCGACTGGGCTCCGAACGAACCGGCCGGCACCGCGCCACTCTTTGCCTTCCCGCCGCGCCCGCTGGCGGTGCTGAGATGGCTGCCGCATTATTTCCTGCCCTACAATCTACTTTTCGCCGTCACGGCGGTTGTCTGGTGGCGCTATGTGCTGCCCGACGTCGAGACGATGAAGACGCTGTCCGCCGGCTGGATCCTGCGCCTCTTCATCGTCAACTGCGCGGCGCTGCTCGTCTTCTTCGGCGCCTTCGAGCTTCGACTCTACATTTTGAGAGCCCAGGGCAACCGCTTCAAATACAACGGCAAATGGCCGTCGGAGCAGAAGAGCAAGGCCTTCTTCTTCGAGAGCCAGAACATCGACAACATGCTGCGCACCTTTGGCACCGGCATGCCGATCTGGACCGCGATCGAGGTGACGATCCTTTATGCCTACGCCAATGGCTATGTGCCGTGGCTGAGCTTCGCCGAGCATCCGGTCTACTCGTTCTGCCTGACGCTGGTGGTGCCGATCATCCACGAGACGCATTTCTTCCTGCTGCACCGCACGATCCACTGGGGACCGCTCTACAGATGGGTGCATTCGGTGCACCACAATTCGGTCAACCCGTCGCCCTGGTCGTCGCTGTCGATGCACCCGGTGGAGCAGCTCGGCTATCTCGGCGTCGCCTTCTGGCACCTGATCATCCCGTCGAACCCGCTGCTGGCGCTCTACCAGCTCCACTATGCCGGTTTCGGCGCCATTCCCGGGCATGTCGGCTTCGACAAGATCGAACTGACCGAGGACACATCGGTCGATAGCCACGCCTATATCCACTACCTGCACCACAAATATTTCGAAGTGAACTACGGCGACGGCCTGATCCCGTTCGACCGCTGGTTCGGCACCTTCCACGACGGCAGCAAGCAAGGCGAGGCCCGCATGCAGGCCCGCTACGAGAAGAAGAAGGCGCGCGCCAACGCCGCTGCCGCGAAGTGACGCCCATCCAGACAGCCACGTGAACGGTTTTGGCCGTTCCCCTTCCGCCATCCCGCAAGGGCCGGAAAACCAGAAGTGGAGTGAACCGGCGCTCCGATCCAGAGGGAGGAAACCCGTGAAGAAACTTCTCATCTCGACGGCGCTCGCCGCCTTGTTGTCGATGCCGGCAACCGCTTTTGCCGCCAAGCTCGGCGTCTCGATCGTCGACTTCGACAACAATTTTCAGACGCTGCTGATGCATGGCATGCAGGCCCGCGCCAAGGAGAAGGGTGCCGAGATCCAGATCGAGGACGCCCACAACGACGTAGCCAAGCAGCTCGACCAAGTGAAGAACTTCATCGCCAGCGGCGTGGACGCCATCATCGTCACGCTGGTCGACACCAATGCCTCGAAGACCATCAGCGAGGAAGCCGCCAAGGCCGGCATCCCGCTGGTCTTCGTCAACCTCGAGCCGGCGGACATGAAGAACCTGCCGGATAAACAGGTCTATGTCGGTTCCAACGAGACCGAGTCCGGCACGCTTGAAGCCTTCGAGGTCTGCAAGATGCTGCGCGCCAAGGGCAAGTCGGCCGGCGCCAACGCCTACATCATCATGGGCAGCCTGGTGCATCAGGCGGCACTCCAGCGCACCAAGGATGTCGAGCAGATCTTTGGCACCGACATGTGCAACTTCATCAAGGTCACCGACAAGCAGTCGTCGGAATGGTCGCGCGACAATGCGCAGAACCTGATGACCAACTGGCTGACCGCGGGCGCCGCGCCCGACGCCGTCATCGCCAACAACGACGAATCCGCCATCGGCGCGATCCTGGCGCTCAAGGCGAACGGCGTCGACATGAAGAACGTCGTGGTCGGCGGCATCGATGCCACCCAGGACGGCCTGCAGGCGATGAAGGCCGGCGAGCTCTCGGTGACGGTGTTCCAGAACGCCAAGGGCCAGGGCGGCGGCGGCGTCGATGCAGCACTTGCGCTCGCCAAGGGCGAGAAGGTCGACCGCGTCGTCTACGTGCCCTTCGAGCTGGTGACGCCGGCGAACGCGGCGGAATACATCAACAAGAACTAGGCTTGGAGCGGGTTTCTGCCGGGGCGGCAATGGCCGTTCCGGCAGCATTGAGATCAAGGAATGGGACAATGACCGGCTGGATTAGGGCCTGCGGCCTCCACGACATCGAACAGGAAGGCGCGCGTCGTTTCGATCACGGCGGCAAGACCTACGCGCTCTTCCGCTCGCCCGACGACGAAGTATTCTGCACCGACGGCCTCTGCACGCATGAGGCCGTCCACATCGCCGACGGGCTGGTCATGGACTACGAGGTCGAATGCCCGAAACATGCCGGCGCCTTCGACTACCGCACCGGAGCCGCCAAGCGCCTGCCGCCGTGTATCAATCTGAGGACGTATCCGGCGAAGGTGGAGGCGGGGGAGGTGATGGTGGCGGTGGGGTGAGGGCGCCTCGCTAAATCCCCTCGCCATCCACCAGCGGCACGTCTTCTCCTTCCCAAGGGCTCGGCAGCGAGCCCCGGCCGGCCGTGGGCAGCGGCATCCAGCATCTGAGCTCCGGCTCGGCATATTCGACGATACGGCCGGGTGAGGAGTCGGACGCCCGCCAGCCTTCCTCGCCGAACTGGTCGGCGCGCGCCCAGTAAGCCATGTCGACCTCGGCCGGTCCCTGTTCGGACGAGCGCACCGTGACCAGGATGCGGCTGCCGTCCCTCGGCGCGCTCGCCATGTTGCGCCAGCGATCGGGCTCGTCCATGTGAATTCCTCCTGCCTGAAGCGACTCCGGGTGTGGCGGTTTCCGTCCGGAATTGCGCGAAAACAAATTGCCTTTCGGCAATAGTCGCCGCCTGCCGGGGAGGGGTCAACCCGAACTTGGCGCGAGACAGAGATATCATTCACAGCTAATGTTCATCGGCCGCAATCGGACAGACGACGATGGGCGAAGGATTGCTGTCTCAGGCCACCCGTCTCGGGCCGGTCCATCTCAGGGTTACCGACATCCCGGCGGCCTTGACCGTGTGGCGCGATACGCTCGGGCTCGGCCTGGTCGGCGAGGACACCGCCACGGCGGAGCTCGGCGCCGGCGGCCGGACGCTGATCGTGCTCCATGCCGGCGCGAACGTGCCCCTGCCGCAGAAATCGCGCGATCTCTTCCATGTCGCCATCCATGTGACGACGCGCCGCGATCTCGCCCACGCCGCCGCCCGCCTCAAGGCATCGGGCTTGCGATACAGCGCGCAGGATCATCTGGTTTCGGAATCGCTCTACGTCTCCGACCCGTCCGGCAACGGCATCGAGATCTGCTTCGACACGCCGCAGCGCTTCCTGCGCCGGGAGGTGTCGGCAGACGGCCGCGTGGCGCTGATTGCCGCCGACGGCAGCGCACATTCCGGGCTCGAGCCGCTGGACGTGCCGGGCCTGCTGCGCGACCTCGGCAATTCCGGCCACGTCGAGCAGAGGATGGCCGAGGACGCCTTCATCGGCCACATCCATATGCGCGCCCGCGCGCCGGAGACGCTGATGGAATTCTATGTCGGCTTGGTCGGCTTCAGGCCGCACATCCAGTCGAGGACCTTCGGCATGTTCGACTGCGGCACCGAGCGCAGGGTGCATATGGTGGCCTTCAACATCTGGGCCCGCGACGAGTTGCGCGAGCCGCCGCCGGGTGCCGCCGGCCTCGACCATTTCACGGTGGAGCTCGCATCCGCGGAGGAGCTGGCGGCAGTGGAACGCAGGCTCGGCGCCGCCAACGTGCCGTCGAAAAAGATCGGCGGCGCCATCGAGACTGCCGATCCGGAGGGCAATCGCCTGCGGCTGGTGGTCCAGGAAGGTTGATCGCGCCGCGGATCCATCGGCAAGGACAGTGGGAGGAGGGGAAAGATGACGATCAGGGTGATTGGGACCGGCTTCGGCCGCACCGGAACGGATTCGATGCGCGAGGCGCTGACGATGCTTGGCTTCGGCCCTTGCCACCACATGTACGAGGTCATGGCGCATGAGGAGCAGAAGCGGCTCTGGCGGATGCTGGCCAAGGGTGTCGCGCCCGGCTGGGACAAGCTCCTTGCCGGTTACAAATCCTGCGTCGACTGGCCTTCGGCGCATTACTGGCGTCAGCTGATCGAAGCCTATCCGCAGGCGCGCGTCATCCTCACCTGGCGCTCGCCGGAAAGCTGGTGGGAGAGTTTTGCAAGGACCATCCTGCCCGCTATTGCCGACAGCCGGGATCAGGAATCGCTTGGCATTTCGCTCGTCTCGAAACAGGTCTTCGGCGGCCGTCCGCAGGACCGCGCGCATGCGATCGCCGTCTACGAGGCCAATGTCGAGGCGGTGCTCAACACCGTGCCGTCCGAACGCCTGCTGGTCCACAAGCTCGGCGACGGCTGGGAGCCGCTCTGCGCCCATCTCGGCGTTCCCGTGCCGGCAGAGCCCTATCCCAACCGCAACACCACGAAGGAATTTCGCAGGCGCTTTCGTTGAATTGAGGGAGTAGGCAATAGGCAATAGGCAATAGGCAATAGGGCTAATAAAGTCGCGGCGGCTTCCTACTGCCTACTGCCTACTGCCTTCCTCACACATGCACGTCGCCGAACGACAATTCGCCGTCGTCGGCGCGGATCAGAAAGGCGGCGGCAAGCATCGCGAGATAGAACACCACCACGCCGCACACCACCACGACGCCGGGGATGGGACCGAGCGTCGCCACCCGGAAGGTATCGAGCAGCGAGGCGCTGAAGCCGATCGGCGAGCCTTCGCGCGACAGGCTGGGCGTGGTGATCTTCAAGACCCAGGCGAGCACCAGGATCGTGTACATGAAGATGTAGTTGCGGCGCAGCCGCCTGATCAGCGCCGACCGCTGCGTGATGAGGAAGCGCGGCGAGCGCAGGCCTTCACCGAGGATGGCGAGCCAATTGGAGGCGAAGTCCGGCTGCGGCGAAAAGATCTGCGCGAAATAATAGCGCTCGAACTGGCGCACGCGGGCCCGGTAGACGTCGAAGAAGCGGTAGCGGCGTGCCTCGATCCACAGAAGCAGCGTGATCAGAAGCATGGCGAAGAGCAGCACGCCGTGATGGGCCGACGGCGTCGACAGCGATACCGAAAGCATCGCCGCCACCACGGTGATCGCCCAGTTGCTGGTGCGGTCGAGCCGGTCGCGCCAGCCGGCCATGCGCGCGATCTCGGCGCGGTGGAAATGCGACATGGTGGTTGCGAATTCGGAGGAAGTCAGCTTCAGCGCGAACGCATCGGATCCACGCGGCGCCGCGGCCGCCTCGGCTGGTTTTATGGTCTGGACCTGCGACATCCCCTTGCCACGTGCCTCCCGCCGTGGCCGGCCGAGCAAGCCGGCCACACCCCATATAGCACAATGTGCGGCCGGCTAAAATGTTCCTGCCTTTCAGGCGGATAAGTCAGGATGCGACGGGTCGGAACGCCCGCTTCGAAGTCGCTGGAAACGGCACCACTTCGGCCTCGGGCCGGGCATACTGGGCGGTTGCCACCGCCTCGATAACCAGGTCGAGCGCCGCGAGCGCGGTGCGGCTGGTCTCGTCGTCGCCGCGCAGATAGTGGCAGGCCCTGTCGAGGTGCAGGTGGGCGGCGGCAAAGTCGCTTTTCATTAGCTTCTCCTTATTGCCCGCCGTGTAGCGACCATGCGCGAGTCGCTTTACGCAAACGCAAAGATCGGCGGTGGTATTTGAATCGAATTGTCGAGAGCCTTTCCTCGCCCCGGCAAAGCGGGGGAGAGGTGTCCGCGAAGCGGACGGAGCGGGGGCCTTCGTAGGGCGCTCCCCCTCTCCGTCTCGGCTTCGCCGAGCCACCTCTCCCCCACTATCGTGGGGGCGAGGAAAGGATATCCGTCGTGCAACCGATGCCCGCGCGAAACCGTTATGGCGAGGCATGATCGAGGGGTGCAGAAATTGTCCTTCCTATCCAACCGGCGCTGGACGGTCGCGCTTGCGGCAGCGCTCCTTTTGATGCCGGCCGTCGCCTGGGCCGCCGAGAAAAAGAGCATATCGAGCGAAGGCATCTTTGTTCTCGAAGTCATTCTTTTGCTGCTCATCGGCCGCGGCATCGGCGAATTGCTGGAGCGCCTTGGCCAGCCGGCGGTGATGGGGCAGCTGATCGGCGGCATACTGCTCGGGCCGTCGCTGCTCGGCTGGCTGTGGCCCGACGCCGAGCGGCTGGTCTTCGCGGGAGATGCCGCGCAGAAGTCGATGATCAACGCCATCGCCCAGCTCGGCGTGCTGATGCTTCTTTTGCTGACCGGCATGGAGACGGATCTGAGGCTGGTGCGCCGCGTCGGCCGCGCCTGCTTCTCCATCTCCGCCGCCGGCGTTGCCGTGCCTTTCGTGCTCGGCTTCGTGGCGGCGCAGTTCATGCCGGATTCGTTGCTGGCCGCCGGCAGCGAGCGCATCGTCGCCGGCCTGTTCCTCGGCACGGCACTGTCGATCTCCTCGGTCAAGATCGTCGCCATGGTGGTGCGCGAGATGAATTTCATGCGCCGTGACCTCGGCCAGATCATCGTTTCCTCGGCCATCATCGAGGATACGATCGGCTGGGTGATCATCGCCATCACCATCGGCATAGCCACAAAGGGGAGCATCGAGCCCGGCAGCCTCGCCTTCACGCTCGCCGGCGTCGCCGCCTTCATGGCATTTTCCTTCACGCTCGGCCGCCGCATCGTCTTCGACGCCATCCGCTGGACCAACGACAGCTTTCGCTCGGATTATGCGGTCGTCACCGTCATCCTCGCCATCATGGGCGCCATGGCGCTGATCACCGACCTGATCGGCGTCCATACCGTGCTCGGCGCCTTCGTGGCCGGAATACTGGTCGGCGAGTCGCCGATCCTGTCGCGCCACATCGAGGGTCAGCTGCGCGGCGTCATCACGGCGCTTTTCATGCCGGTGTTCTTCGGCGTCGCGGGCTTGTCCGCCGACCTCACCGTGCTCATGGACCCCGAGCTCGCGCTGCTCACCGTGGCGCTGGTGGCCATCGCCAGCATCGGCAAGTTCGGCGGCGCCTTCATCGGCGCGGAAGTCTCCGGCATGAACCGCGCCGAAGGGATCGCGGTCGGCTGCGGCATGAATGCGCGCGGCTCGACCGAGGTGATCGTCGCCTCGATCGGCCTGTCGATCGGCGTGCTCTCGCACACCCTCTTCACCATGATCGTCACCATGGCCGTCATCACCACCCTCGCGATGCCGCCGACGCTGCGCTGGGCGCTCGGCCGGCTGCCGGTCGGCGAGGCGGAAAAGAAGCGGCTGGAGCGCGAGGAGATCGACCAGCGCGGCTTCGTCGCCAATCTGGAGCGGCTGCTGGTGGTGGTGGACGAGGGCGTCGTCGGCCGCTTCGCAGCCTACCTCGCCGGCGTCATCGGCGCCGGCAAGCCGACGACGGTGCTCCATACAAGCGGCGAAAGCGAAGCCGACCCTGGCGAGGTGGCGCACGTCACGGAAATCGAGAAGGGTGCGGAGGACAGCCGCGAGGCGGCCAATGTGGCCGACGAGCAGCCGACCCGCGAGGCGCCGCTCACCCGCCGCCAGCACGATGGCCCGCTGTCGGCTGAGGCGGTGGCGAAGGAAGCGCGCAAGGGCTACGGCATGCTGGTGATCGGCCTCGGCCGCGCGGTAACCTCGAAGGGCGGCTTCTCGCACCGGCTGAACGAGATTGCCGGCGCCTTCGACGGTTCGCTCTGCCTGGTGCTGAAGCCGTCCAGCGCTGGCCGCCAGATGCCGCGCCTTGGGCCGGGCTCTCACAAGATCCTGGTGCCGGTCAACGGCACGGCGAACGCGCGCCGCGGCGCGGAACTCGCTCTTTCCATCGCCTCCGTCACAGGCGCGCCGGTCAAGGTTCTCTATGTCGCGCGCCCCGGTCGCGACGAACCGCGCGACACCGTCTCGCACCGCCGCAGGGAGGCTGTGCTGAAGGACATTGTCTCGCTTGCCGACCGCTATGGCGTCGAGGTCGAGACCGCCATCCGAAGCAGGGCCGCCGCCGCCGACGCCATTGCCCGCCAGGCCGGCAGGGGTGTGGCGTTGATCGTCATGGGCGTGGCGCGGCGGCCGGGCGAAGAACTCATGTTCGGCGAGACGACGAGCGGCGTGCTGCAGCGCTGCCCATGCCCGGTGGTGCTGGTCTCCGACGCGCGGCTGCACCGCGACAACGGCGAGCGGGAAGTGCGGCGTTCGGGGACGGCGTGAGGCGATTAGCCAATCTCCCCCCTTGAGGGGGAGATGGCCGGCAGGGCAGAGGGGGTGGTCTCACGTAGATCGCCAGCATCTTCTCGTCGAGCAAGGCGCAGGCGCTTCACGCGAGGGGACCCCTCTGTCGCCTCCGGCGACATCCCCCCACAAGGGAGGAGATTGGCAGTTCGAGCGCCGGCACTTCACGCCATCTGCAGCCGCTGCCGGCTCGGCTGCGGCGGGAAGGCGATCGCGATGCCGGCTGCACCCAGGCCGACCAGCGCCGAGCCGATGAACAGCCAGGAATAGCTGGCATAGGCGTCGTAGATCATGCCGCCGGCGAGCGGGCCGAACGACATGCCGAGGCTGGACAGCATGGTGGCGGCGCCGAGCACGGTGCCGATGATGCGGCCGCCGAAATATTCGCGCGCCAGCACTGCGTAGAGCGGCATCACGCCGCCGTAGGTGGCGCCGAAGATGACGGCGAGAACGTAGAAGTGTTCGAGCCGCGCGGCGCCGAGATAGGCGGCGATCACCATGCCCTGGATGGCGAGGCCGGCGATCAGCACCGGCTTGACGCCCAGCCTGTCGGCGAGCACGCCATAGAGCACACGGCCGCCGAGGCCGGCGAGGCCCTCGACGCTGTAGATCGAGACGGCGGCCATCGGCGCCACGCCGCAGGCCATCGCATAGCTCACCATATGGAAGATCGGTCCGGAATGCGCCGCGCAGCAGGCGAAGAAGGTCAGCGCCAACACGATGAATTGCGGCGAGCGCAGAGCCTGGCCGACGCTCATGCCGGGATCGTCGGCGGCCGGTGCCGGCATGCTGCCGTCGTGGGCCGCGACCGCAGCCGGCGGCTGGCGCACCAGCAGGACGGCGGGCAGAAGCAGCACCCAGGCCATGATGCCGATGTCGAACATG
This sequence comes from Mesorhizobium sp. ORS 3324, assembly GCA_000824825.2. GTDB lineage: Bacteria > Pseudomonadota > Alphaproteobacteria > Rhizobiales > Rhizobiaceae > Mesorhizobium. The sequence goes on along the minus strand of LM655208.1, from coordinate 33,089 downwards.
GCGGTGCGCCAGTCATAGGCCGAGATCAGCCAGCGTGCGAAGGGCGAGATTGTCATCGGCGCCACGCCCATGCCGGCCGAGACCAGCGACACGGCAAGGCTGCGGTTGGTGTCGAACCAGGCGGTGGTGAGCGCGATCATCGGCGCGAAGAAGGCGCTGGCCGCCAGCCCCACGATCACGCCGTAGCTGAGCTGGAAGACGATGAGCGAGCCGGCGCGGCTCGCCACCACCAGCGCCAGGCCGAGCAGCACCGCGCCGGCGAGCACGACAGTGCGCGCGCCGACGCGGTCATAGATCGCGCCCCAGGCGAAGCCGCCGACGCCCATCACCAGGAAATTCAGCGTCATGGCGCTGGAAATGCCGGCGCGCGACCAGTTGGTGTCGAGCGACATCGGCTCGAGAAAGATCGCCAGCGAGAACATCGCGCCGAGCGCCACACAAGTCATCAGCGCGCCAGCCGCGACGATGACCCAACGATAGGAAAGCTTCATGGTTTTCTCCCATGCCGTAAGGCATCCTGTTTGATGCGGCACGGTTTTTCCAGGCTCTCCGTGCCGTTTGCGTCCGAAGGACGCCCGGGCGGATCCCGATCCTACAATCTGGTTGCATTTTTTATCCGGATTTTTTTAGCAAGCCGGCGCTTGATCTCCCCGCTTGTGGGGAGAAAGCGAATTCAACATCTTAGCCGAAGGCCAAGTGTTAGAAATCGCAAGAGAGGGGAACAGCGCAGACACTGGCGTTCCGTCACACCCCCCTCT
>LM655208.1:17336-32231 GCA_000824825.2 Mesorhizobium sp. ORS 3324 | reverse complement strand
GGAGATTGGCAGCTTCGGCGCAAGCGCTTCCCTTGTAACGTTGGAGATTGGCGAAAACGAGCGTGACAGCCAACCTCCCCCGCGGGGGAGATGTCCGGCAGGACAGAGGGGGGTACTGTCCCCCCAGCCTTTCAGCATGTCAGCAGTCAACAGCACCCCGCATTGACCGCACACTGGTCCCTTCTAGATTGGCCCCTCAACAGGAGGCACCACGCCATGCAACTCTATCGCGGCCGGCTCATCGACCACATCCAGCTTGTGGTGCGCGACCTCAAGGCCAGCCGGCGTTTCTACGGCGCGGTGTTCGAGGTCCTGGGCATCCCGATCGGCGGCGAGGCCGAGCACTTCTTCTGGGCCGACGAGCTGTTCGTCTCCAGCGCCGACAGCCGCGCGGCTCTCGGCGCGCTCACCGGCCGCCACCATCTCGCCTTCCAGACGAAGGACCGCGCCATGGTCGACGCCTTCTATACCGCGGGGCTCGCCGCCGGCGGCAAGGACAACGGCGCGCCGGGCGAACGCCCCTACCACCCCGGCTACTACGCCTGCTTCCTCCTCGACCCCGACGGCAACAACATCGAGGCGGTGTTCCACGGCGAGGCGAAGCGGAGCGCGCCGGCGGTGGAGATCAGTTTTTAGGGAAGGGCGTCGTCCCAGCCGGCGCGCTGCAACCCCAGGCGCATCCGCTCGCGGTCCTCGGCGCGTTCGATGCGCAACCCGGCGAGAATGTCCGCCACGGTGAGGCCTGGCTCCAGCGCGCGGCCTTGCCTGGCGCAGTCCCTGGCTTTCTCCGTATCGCCCTCAAGCGCGTGACACGCGGCCAGCCACGCCCATTGCCAGCCACTCCTGCGCGGCAGGCACGAGAGGGATGCCACCGCTTCCCGGTAGCGGCCGAGGACGAACAGGGCTGCGGTCCGGTCGGCGTAGTACCAACCCGGATGCATCGGATTGAGCTGGATGGCTTTGTCGAGCAGGACCAGGCCGGCTTCGCCGTCGCCGCGCAACGCCCGGAAATGGCCGATCTGGGCCAACGTGTCTGCATCGTATGGATTGAGTTCGAGAGCGCGGACGAAGTGCTTTTCGGCGGCGTCGTATTCGTCGCGCCCCAGATAGAGCAGGGTAAGGGCGAGAATCCTGTGGCAGCGCGCCTCGTCTGGGCTGAGTGCGATGGCGTGCAGCGCCCGGTCGCGCGCCTGTTCGAGGACGGCGCGCGGCGCGCCAGCGTAGCCGCCGATGATTACGTCGGCGAGCGCGAGATACGCATGAGCCAATCCCGAATCCGGATCGCGCTCCAGCGCCTTGCGGAAATGCGCGCGCGCCTCCTGGTTGACGCTTTCGCCATAGCTGCGCAGCAGCGCCATGCCGCGCAACAAATGCAGATAGGCCTCGACATTGGCGGCGGGCGCGGGCTGGACGCGCCGCATCGCCGCGCTTTCGATATTGGCGACCAGTGCCGTCGCGATCCGCTGCGCCGCCGTCTTCTGGAAGGCGAAGATATCGTCCCTGGCGAAGGTGAAGCCCTGCGCCCAGACGCGCCGGCCGGACGCCGTCTCGGTGAGCACGACGCGCGCGCTGTAATCGCCTCCGGCGGCCTCGACACTGCCTTCGGCGATGTAGTCGGCTCCCAGGCGCTCGGCGGTCGCCCTGACATCCTCGTTCGAATGCTCGGCCAGCGCGAAGGCCGAATGGCGCGCCAGCACGGCGACCGTCTTGAAATAGGAAAGCGCGTTGGTGATTTCCTCGACCGCGCCGTCGAACAGCGCTTTGGCGGTGGCGTCGGCGGGGTCGACATGGAACGGCAGGACGGCCACCATCGGCTCGGCGCGGGCAGTGGCCGCTTCGGCAACGGGAGGCGACGCTGCCCGGCTGTCGGGGGGCTGAAACAGGTAGCCCCGGCGCGGCACGGTGCGGATCAGCGCCTGCGCCTCGTCGCCGATCGATTTGCGCGCGTCGCGGATCGATTGGGTGAGCGAATCCTCGCTGACGACGATGCCCGGCCAGACCGCCTCCAGCAATTCATCCTTGGTCAGCACCCGTCCGGGATTGCGCGTCAGGAAGGCGAGCAGCTCGAAGGTTTTTGGCCGGATCGGCACGATCTCGCCGTCACGCCGGAGCGTACCCCGGTCAAGATCGAGAACTGCGCAGCCGATCCGTAGCGCCAAGCCCTTGCCCCATCGACACGCCTGATTGCGCAAGGGTCATTGGAGCGGGATATGCCGGCAAAGGTCAAGCCGGAAACAAGCTCAAGCGCGAGACAAGGTCGCGAAGGCCAAACCTTGGTCCGGGCGGCTCGGCGGCCGGAGCGTCCTTGCCGGGCGGCGGCTCCTCGCTGGACGCCACCCTTTCCAGATAGGCCAGCATCTCGTTGCTCTCGCCGCAACAGGGGCCGGCAAAGCCGGTCGACAGGAAACGAAGCAGTTCCTCACGTGCCCGTTGGGCGGGCGGGAACAGCGGCTCGGCGTTCGCTTGCATGACCAACCTCCAGGATTGGCGACGGCGGGGCTGCTCGCCGCGGGTTGCTGATCGGGCTGTATGCACAAGCATCACCGTGACAAGTCGTCCTTGTCCTGAACGGCTGCTGATTTTTTGCTGAATTCCATCGCCGCATCCGGCTAACGGCTGGCGGGCATGCCCATCCGTGCCGCCATAGCCGGCTATCCTGTCGGCAATCCCGACGCCGCTGTCGACGCGGCAAAGCGGGTGCGAGGCGCTGCTACTCCTTCACCGCGCCTGTCATCGACGAAACATAGTGCTCGACGAAGAAGGAATAGAGCACGACCACCGGCAGCGAGCCGATCAGCGCGCCGGCCATCAGCGCTCCCCATTCATAGACGTCGGAGCGGACCAGCTCGGTGAGCACGCCGACCGGCACCGTCTTCTTCTCGGACGACTGGATGAAGGTGAGCGCGTAGATGAACTCGTTCCAGGAAAGCGTGAAGGCGAAGATGCCGGCCGAGATCAGGCCAGGCACCGAAAGCGGCAGCAAGATCTTGGTCAGGATCTGCCAGCGGCTCGCCCCATCGATCAGAGCGCATTCCTCCAGCTCGAACGGGATCGAGCGGAAATAGCCCATCAACAGCCAGGTGCAGAACGGGATGAGGAACGTGGGATAGGTGAGGATCAGCGCGAATGGCGTGTCGTAGAGGCCGAGGTTGAACACCATCACCGACAGCGGGATGAACAGGATCGACGGCGGCACGAGATAGGCGAGGAAGACGGCAAGCCCGACCTGCCGCGCCCCCGAGAACCTCAGCCTTTCGATCGCGTAGGCGGCAAGCACGGCGGCCAACAGCGACAGGAAAGTGGAGGCGGTCGAGATGATGACCGTATTGAGCAGCCAGCCGGGATAGGAGGTCTCGAAGAGCAGATAGCGTATGTGCTCCAGTGTCGGATGCACCACCCAGAACGGGTTGTAGTTCACATAGTCCGTCATCTCGACGTTCGGCTTAACCGCCGTGATCGTCATCCAGTAAAATGGAAACAGAAGCACGATGACGAACACCAAGAGCGGCAGATAGACCGTCACCACTTTGCGCGGCAGGCTCTGCAGGTAGCCCATGCCGCCTTCATCGGTGTCCAGACGCTCGACTTCCTTGATCGCGGCCATGTCAGTCTCCGCCGCCTTGCTGCCACCTGCGCCGTTGCAGGCCGAAATAGCTGAACAGGATCGCCGCCAGCAGGAAGGGGATCATGGCGACCGCGATCGCCGCGCCTTCGCCGAGCTGGCCGCCGGCAATGCCGCGCTGGAAGGACAATGTCGCCATCAGGTGGGTGGCGTTCACCGGTCCGCCGCGGGTGAGCACATAGATCAGCTGGAAGTCGGTGAAGGTGAACAGCACCGAGAAGGTCATGGTGATGGCGATGATCGGCGTCAGCAGCGGCAGCGTCACATGACGGAACAGCTGCCAGCGGCTGGCGCCGTCGAGCGTGGCGGCCTCGTAGAGCGACTGCGGGATCGTCTGCAGGCCGGCAAGCAGCGTGATCGCGACGAACGGGATACCGCGCCAGACATTGGCGGCGATGACCGAGGCGCGCGCGTTGGTCGGATCGCCGAGGAAGTTGATGCGGTGGTCGATCAATCCCATCTGCTGCAGCGCCCAGGACAGGATCGAGAACTGCGAATCGTAGATCCACCAGAAGGCGATGGCCGACAGCACGGTCGGCACCACCCATGGCAGCAGCACCACCGCGCGGAAGAACGATTTGAAGGGCAGCTTCTCATTCAGGATGAGAGCCAACCACAGGCCGAGCACGAATTTCAGGATCGAAGCGCTGACGGTGTAGAGCAGCGTGTTGAAGACCGAGAGCCAGAAGACGCCGTCGCTCCAGAGATATTCGTAATTCTCGATGCCGATATAGATGCCGGGGCGGCCGATGCGCGTGTCGGTGAAGCCGAGCCAGACGCCCAGCCCCAGCGGATAGGTGAGAAAGACCAGGAGCAGGGCTGCCGCCGGCAGCATGAAGCCAAGACCGAGCGCGTTGCGGCTCCCGGCGAGGCGCGACAGGATCGACGGACGACGCTGAACGGCAACGGATGGCACGGCCATGCGTGGCTCCCTTTGAACTCTGGTGGAGCGGCCGGGGCGGCAGCCCTTCTTCCGGATCCTTCCGAAAGGCGCCGGTGCGGCCCGCCCCGGTTGAGGCGACAGCGATCAGACGCGGTAGTAGCGGTTGGCGCGTTTTTCCGCCTCTTCCATTGCTTCCTGCGCTGTGGCCTGGCCTGTCACCGCCTTGGCAAACATGTCCACCAGCACATAGTCGGCCATGGTCGCGGCGGAGGCATAGCCGAGCGGCCCGGCATAGCCGTTGGTGCGCAGCGTCGCCGAGGCCTTCGCGTAGGCCGCATTGTTGGGGTCGGCCTTCCACACCGGATTGTTGTCGAAGGCCTTCAGCGTCTGGCAGCAATACGCAGCCGACGACGTGATCCAGTCCGGCATCTGCGGTTCCTCGAACATGAACTGCAGATAGGCTTTGGCCGCATTGGGGTAGGGCGTGTAGTTGAAGATCACGGCCGTGGTCACCTGGAACAGCTCGACCGATTTCCCGACCGGACCGATCGGCAAATTGGTGGTGCGCATGTCCTTGGCGATTTCGGCCAGCTTCGGATCCTTGTCCTTATTGACCTTGGCGGTGTTGTAGACCGAGATGCCGTTTGCGATCACGCTCACTTCACCGGCCAGGAAGGCGCGGTTGTTGTTCACGTCGAGCCAGCTTTCGGTGCCGGGAATGAAGGTCTTGTAGAGTTCCTGCGCATACTGGATCGCCTTGAGCGTCTCGGGGCTGTTGATCGCTACTTTCCCGCTCTCGTCGACCATCTTCCCGCCGTGGCTCCACAGCAGCCAATGCGCGTAGTTGTTGCCGTCGCCGACGCCGTGGCCATGGGTGAAGCCGGCCGGATGGCCTTTCGCCTTCAGTGCCTTGCAAAGCTCGAGGAAGCCGGCTGTGTCCTTCGGGAATTCGGAAAAGCCGGCCTCCTTGACCCAGCTTTCCCGGTAGACGATGGCGTTGCCGATGGTGGCCAGCGGCAAGCCGAGGAACTTGCCTTCGCGCGTCGCATACTGCCGCGGCCCATCGTACCAGCCGCCATATTTCTTGCCCAGATACTCGCCGAGATCGGTGACGTCGAGCAGCTTGTCGGGGTACTGGTGCGGGTCGTCGAACCAGACGAACATCAGATCCGGGCCGGAGCCGACATTGGCCGCGACCGCAGCCTTGGGACGAATGTCTTCCCAGCTTTCCTTGTCGACGCGCACCTCCACGCCCGTCGCTTCGGTGAACCGCTTCGTATTCTTCAGCCACTGGTCCTCGTCGCCCTGCACGAAGGGCGACCAGCGCAGCAGCCTGAGCTTGGCGCCTTGCTCCGGCTTGTAGGTCAGGCTTTCCTGGGCGAAGGCGCTCGAGCCGACGAAGCGGCTGCCCAAGGCTCCGGCGGCCGCGCCGGCGGTCGTGCGGATCACGTCGCGTCTGGTGAACTTCATGCTCGTCTCCTCCTGTTTGTTTCTAGTTGCGTGGCGCTAGCGCGCCGCTTCGATCCGCCGGCCCGTTTCGCCATGGAACAGATGGATGGGTCCGGGCTCGACCGACAGCCGGATGGTTTCCCCCGGCGCGAAGGAATGGCGCTCGCGGAAGTTGGCGACGATGTCCTCGCCGCCGGCCGTCCGGCCGATGATCTGCACTTCCGAACCGGTCGGCTCGATCACCGCCACGGTGACCGGAATACCGTCGTCGGCCAGCCGCAGGTGCTCGGGCCGAACGCCCAGGACGACCGCTTCGCCATTGCCGATCGAGGGTGGTTTCGGCAAAGGCAGGGAAACGCCACCGGCGCCCCGGAAGGACGGCGCGCCATCGTTGGCGAACGTGCCCTTGAGCAGGTTCATGGCGGGCGAGCCGATGAAGCTCGCGACGAAGAGATTGGTCGGCCGGTCGTAGAGCTCGAGCGGCGGTCCGATCTGCTCGACGATGCCGTCATGCATGACCACGATCTTATCGGCCATGGTCATGGCCTCGATCTGGTCGTGAGTAACGTAGATCGTCGTCGTCTTCAGCCGCTGGTGCAGCTCCTTGATCTCGGCGCGCATCTGCACCCTGAGCTTGGCGTCGAGGTTGCTGAGCGGCTCGTCGAACAGGAACACCTGCGGATTGCGCACGATGGCGCGGCCCATGGCGACGCGCTGGCGCTGGCCGCCGGAAAGCTGGCGCGGATAGCGCGACAAAAGCGGCACCAGCCCCAGGATCTCGGCTGCCCGCTTCACTCCGACATCGCTTTCGGCTTTTGGGACACCCTTGAGCATGAGCGAGAACGCCATGTTCTCGGCCACCGTCATGTGCGGATAGAGCGCGTAGTTCTGGAAGACCATGGCCACGTCGCGCTCCTTCGGCGCAACGTCGTTGACGATACGGCTGCCGATCGAGATATGGCCGCGCGAGATTTTTTCCAGGCCGGCAATCATCCTGAGAAGCGTTGATTTTCCACAGCCGGAAGGCCCGACCAGCGTGACGAACTCGCCGTCGTCTATGCCGACGCTGACGCCATGCAGGATCTCGGTGGCTCCAAACGATTTGTAGACATCGCCAATCGCGACAGACGCCATCGAACTCCTCCCGATGGTCCCTGCGAAGCCTCGCGGGGAGCCGTTTCTATCAGCTGTGGTTGAAACGGATGCCGGCAAGTCGGCAGTCCACCACTGAAGTCGGCGACGTTTGCCCCAGCTCCCCCCGGGTCACGCGACTGAGAAACGGTAGCGCTACCAAACCTGCCTGTAAAGCGGCGCGCTAACGGTTCTTCTTTCGCCGGTCAGGACAGATGATCGAAGCTCGGCCTCAAGGAGAAGTTGAACCGGGCCAGACCGGGCTGCTGTCGATTGGTCGTCCAATAGTGGCGGGAAAACATTAGCGATTATTAAGATGGTAGATTTCAACCTGCAGGGGAAAATATGGCCCTTGCCCGTTCAGGCAGCATCGGCATTGACTGCTGCCCGTCCAGGGCGCGGCCATTGCTGAATTGGTGCTTGCATTGTGACTCCGCAGGACCGCGCCATGGTCGACGCCTTCTATCACGCAGGGCTCGCCGCCGGCGGCAAGAATAACGGCGCGCCGGGGGAGCACCCCCCCCACCCCCGGTTACTACGCCTGCTTCCTGCTCGACCCCGACGGCAACAACATCGAAGCGGTGTTCCAGGGGGAGGCGAAGCGGAGTACGGATGCGGTGGTGGTTAGTTTTTAGAAATGGCGCGGCCCGCCGATCCGTAGCGCTAAGCCCCTGGCCACCAATACGCCTGATTGCACGCCTTCCACGGGACCGGCAATTGCCGGCAAGGTCAAGCCCGAAAGAGGCTGCGCAGGCGAGGCCACGGCCGGGGGCGTTCGACGGGCTGTTCGGCGCCCGTCCCACTGGATGCCGGCTCGCCGGACCCCAGCAGGTAGAGCCATGCCAGCATCTCATTGGCCTCGCCGCAGCACGGCCCGGCAATTCCCGCCGAAAGGATGCTCAGCGCTTCCCCTGGCGAAAGCCGCGTTGGTGCAATCGGCGTCTCATCCCTCACATGCATGATTGACCTCCAGGATTGGCGGCGGCAGTGACGCGCCGGTTTCGAGCGATGCGAGATAGGCGGCGATCTTTGCCCCGCCTGCCGGCACCGTCCCCGGGCAAGACCCGCTATTTGCGAGCTACCTCGTCGGAGCATCGCGGCTGGGCACCGACCGGCACCACCTCGAAACCGGCAGCGATCAGTTGCAGCTTCGTCTCCTCGAAATGCCGCTTCGAGCCGCTGTCGATCGCGGCCGGCGCAAAGTTCCAGCCGTTGCGGGCGGCGCTGGTGAGGACGTCGGCATATTGGCGCATGCTCGCGATCTTCACATTCGATTCCGACAGCTGCCGGCATTCGTTTGCGAACGAGGCCCGCCCGGCGGCGGGCAAGCTCAGAATTGCACAAGCCATTGCTATCGAAACACGGCGCATGGAGTCCTCCGTCGGCTGATTGGGATCTTGCTGAAGGGAGCTTGCGCCGACCCGGCCTGCGCCGGAATCGGCCGCATGCAGTGTTTTGGGTCCTGCATTTGTAGTATTTTGCTGCGGCGGGCGTTTGATAATGTTCCCGTCCGCGGCAGGGGATCGGGATGAACCACAACGCGACGCCCACAGCGGCCACGCCTTCGCCGGGCAAGCCCGTGCCGGCCCTGTCCGAGCGCGAGCGCGCGGTGGCGGAAAAATTCGCGGCCGGCCTGACCTATCGCGAGATCGGCGAGGCGCTATTCATCGCGCCGTCCACCGTGCGTACCCATCTCGCCGCGATCTACGAAAAGCTCGGCGTGCGCAGCAAGGTCGCGCTGGCCATGCATATCAACGCCATCGGCGCCGCGCCGGCCGGCCCGCCGACCGCGACCGACGCTTCGCCTATGCTTGCGATCTTTCCCATCGAATGCCTGAGCACCGACGAGCACTGGCGCCGCTTTGCCGACGGCCTGTCGTCGGACATCACCGTCGACCTTGCGCGCTACGCAGATCTGCCGGTCATTGCCTTCCACACAATGAAGGCACTGGGCAGCAAGCCGGCCGATTTCGCCGCCGACGGCAAGGCGCTGGGCGCCGCCTATATTCTGTCCGGCCAGTTGCGCGCCGACGCGCAGCGGGTGCGGCTGACGATGGAGCTCGCCGATGCGCGGACTGGCGTCAGCCTGTGGAGCGAACGCTTCGACCGGCCCGTAGAGGACATCTTCACGCTGCAGGACAGCCTGACCGAAAGCGTCATCAACGTGCTTGCCGGCTGCTTCGGTGCGATCGCCACGGTCGGCCGCAACGCGATCCGCCGGAAGCCGCCGGCCAGCCTGCGCGCCTATGACTGCTATCTCTTGGGCGTCGAGCAGCACAACACCTTCAGCCGCAGCGGCAACAGGGAAGCCATCAGGCTGTTTTCACGCGCGCTCGAGCTCGACCCGACGCTGGTCCGGGCCTGGACCGAACTCGCCTATGCCTATTCGATCGAGGCGTGCAACGGCTACGGCGATGACCTGAACGCCTCGATCGGGAAGTGGCGCTGGGCGGTCGAGAATGCGCTGCGGTTCGACCCGACCGACAGCGCCGCGTACACCTGCTTCGGCGATCTCATGGGCTGCCTCGGCGATCTCGAGGCGGCCGAAAGTGCCCACCGGCGCGCCTTCGAATGCGGCTCCAACCATGCCGACACGCTGGCCCTGCTTGCCGGCAGCAAGGCGCTGGTCGCGGGCGATCCGGCGGAGGCGATCCCGCTTATCGAGCGCGCCATTCGCCTCAATCCGCTCGCCCCCCGCTGGTATTTCGGCATGCAGGGCCGCGTCCTGTTCACGGCGGGCAGGTACCGCGAGGCGATAGCCGCGCTGCGGCGGAGCACGCCGGATTCTCCGCATGTGCTGATCTTCCAGATGCTCGCTCATGCCATGCTGGGCGACGGCCCCGAGGCCGCAGCCATCGCGGCCAGGCTGCGGGCCGAATTTCCCGGCTTTTCGGTGGATGGCTTCATAGCGGGCTATCCCGTCACCAATCCGGGCGCCGTGCGCGCCATCCGCGACGCGGCGAAGCTGGTGCCAGTCCTCTAGTCCCCGATCAGAAACGTCGCGATCAGCTTCTGCAAGTTCCCGCCTGGACCGAACTCGACCTTGTCGAAGTCGCGGCTGGCCTGGCGCTGCGCCTTGGAAAGCTGGTCGAGATAGTTCGTCAGCTCGGCCCGGATCTTTGTGCAGCCGGGATCGTCAGCGACGGTGAGGCCGGTGCTGAAGGCGACGATCCTGTCCACCATGTCGACGATGCCGGCGCCGTGCACCTTCTCATGCGCGGCGAGCCCGGCGGCAAACGCATCCCAGCGGGCCCGCACCTCCGGGGCAAGTTTTACGGCGGGCTTCGGCAGCGTGTAGGTGATGACGAGCTTCGGCCGCGCGGTCTTCAGCACGCAGGCGCCGCCTTGCGGCTGGTAGTCCCGCTGCCAGGTCAGCTTGAAATTGGTATGCGCGATCGCCCGCCGCTCATTGCCCGCGCTGTCCTTGCCGATCACCGGACCCTTGTCGCCGATCGAGACATAGAGTTCTTCCACCGTCTGGCCCGAGATCGCATAGGTCGCGACCGTCTCGACAGGCTTCCAGTCGGCGAGGGCCGAAGAGGGGACCAGCAGGGCGGCGAGGAGGAGGGTGAGCTTCATGGAGCGGCTGTGAGAATCCGGGCAGGGGGCCTGTCCATAGCCGCTAACGGTGGTGGGAGCAAAGAGGGCGCCCTCGGAACCCGCCCCGCTCATCCCCCGTTTCCTTGTCATCGTCTCGACCCACGGGGAGGACAAGAATGACCCGCAACGACATCATTTCGGTGCTTGGACCGGTCGACGAGGCCGTTATCGCCGATATCGCCCTCACCGGCGCCAGCCTCGAGGAATTGCAGGAGGCCCTGGCCTGGATCGGCGCCGACGAGGCGCTGGTGAATGAGGGCCACGCGTTGCCCAGCGCCAGGGTGGCGAAGCTGATCGAGATTTTGGAGCCGCCCGAGGATGAGCCCGGTGTGCCGGGTGGGATGGAGTAGCGCCTAATCTCCCCCCTAGTGGGGGAGAAAGCGATTTCAACATCTTAGCCGAAGGCTAAGTGTTAGAAATCGCAAGAGAGGGGATTTGCTGGGGAACTCCCTTTCCGGATTTCTGCGAGGATCGTCAAGCAGACCCCATCGATGTTTCGCACCACCTCATCGTTCCAGAAACGCAGCGTCGTGAACCCCTTCATCGCGAAATGCCGATCGCGCTCTACGTCTCGCTGCGATTCCGAATGCTGGCTGCCATCGACCTCGATGATCAGCCTTAGCTCGAAACAGACGAAATCGACGATATAGCCGTCGAGCGGCACTTGCCGCTCGAACTTAAGGCCTTCGAGCTGCTTGTTGCGCAGCGCCTGCCAAAGCATGTTTTCTGCCTTCGTGGCATCGGCACGCATGGTTCGAGCGAAGGTGCGATGTGATGGCGGAACCTGTTGACGCATCGCGTGAAAATCCCCTCTCTTGCGATTTCTAACACTTAGCTTCGCTAAGATGTTGAAATCGCTTTCTCCCCCGCAAGGGGGGAGATGGGGCGCCATCGGGAGGAGGGGAGCATGGACACCAATGTCGTCATTGTCGGCGCGGGGCCGGCGGGGTTGGCCGTCGGCGCCTGCCTGAAGGAGGCGGGGCAGGATTTCGTCATCCTCGAAAAGGCGCAGGAGGTGGCGCCCGCATGGCGCAGGCACTACCGGCGGCTGCATCTGCATACGGTGAAGTCGTTTTCCTCGCTGCCTTTCGTGCCGTTCCCGAAAAGCCATCCGCGCTATGTGCCGCGCGAGAAGGTGGTCGCCTATCTCGATGCCTATGCCGAGCGTTTCGGCCTGAGGCCGCGCTTCGGGGTGACGGTGAAATCGATCCGTCGCGAGGGCGCAAAATTCCTGGTCGAGACCGACGCCGGCCCCTTCAGCGCCAACAAGGTCGTCATCGCCACCGGCAACAATGCCGAGCCGATCGTGCCGAGCTTTCCCGGCATCGAGGCGTTCAAGGGAAACGTGCTGCACAGCGCCGCCTACACCGAGGCCGCGCCCTATGTCGGCCGAAGCGTGTTGGTCATCGGCATGGGCAACACCGGCGCCGAGATCGCGCTCGATCTGGCCGAGTCCGGCGCGCGGCCGACGATCTCGGTGCGCAAGGGCGTCCACGTCGTGCCGCGCCAGCTCTTCGGCGTGCCGATCCAGATGGTGGGCATCGCCAGCCGGCCGATGCCGCAGGCGCTGAACGACTGGATGTTCCCGAAAATCCTCGATCTGGCGCTCGGCAAGCTGGAGAAATACGGCATCGTCCGGCCGAAGGAAGGTATCCTCAGGCAGATCGACGCCGGCCGCATTCCGGTGATCGATGTCGGCACGGTGGCGGCGATCAAGGCGGGCCGGATCGGCATCCTTCCCGACATCGTCCGCTTCACCGAGGATGGCGCGAAATTCGCCGACGGGCGAGAGCAAAAGTTCGACGCGGTGATCCTCGCCACCGGCTACCGGCCGGGCTATTAAGGCTTCCTGCCGGCTGAGCTGCGGCCGGGGAAGAGCGGCGTCAATGCCCGCGCGGCCGCCCTCGGCGTCTATCTCGTCGGCTTCCACAACCCGGTCACCGGACTGCTGCGCGAGATCGGCATCGAGGCGAAGGCGGTGGCGAAGGATATTGCGGGGCGAGGGACGGTCAACGCATAGGCCGAGTTCCTTCGCGCCCCCTCTGTCCTGCCGGACATCTCCCCCGCAAGGGGGGAGATCGGATGCCGCGTGGGCTTTCGCCAATCGCCAGCGTTGCAGGATCAGTGCCGGCGAGGCAACTGCCAATCTCCCCCCTTGCGGGGGAGATGTCCGGCAGGACAGAGGGGGGGTGCCTCGCGATGACCTGGAAAGGCTAGGCGCCGGCCGCCCGCGCCGCATAAATCGGGTGGCGCCTTGGATCACCCCATGCGAGGCCAATGCCAGTCAAACCGGGGACCCACCAATGCTCACGCTCTACGATTATCTGCCGTCGCAAAACGCCTGGAAGGTTCGCGTCCTGCTAGGGCTCCTCGGCATCGCTTATGAAACCCGCATGGTTTCGATCTTCGAGGGAGAGAGCCACACGCCGGCGTTCCTCAAGCTCAATCCGGCCGGCGCCGTTCCGGTGCTCGGCCTGGAGGATGGCGAGGCGATCGCCGAATCCAACGCCATTCTCACCTACCTCGCCGAGGGCACGCCGTACCTGCCGGCGGACCGCTTTTCTCGCGCCAAGGTCATGCAGTGGCTGTTCTTCGAGCAGTACCATGTCGAGCCGGTGATCGGCTCGCTGCGCTTCTGGACGCTGACCGGGCGGCTGGAGCGCAACCAGGCGATGGTCGCCGGCAAGCGCGAGGCAGGCGCCCGCGCGCTCGCGGCACTCGAGCGCGGCCTGCAGGACGCGTCGTTCCTGGTCGGCGATGCGCTCACCGTCGCCGACATCGCCGTCTATGCCTACGGCCACCGCGCCGGGGATTGCGGCTTTGCGCTTGCCGATTATCCGGCGCTCAGCGCCTGGGTGGACCGGGTGGGCGAGGCGGTCGGCTCCGGCTATCCCGTCCACCCCTACAGCATCGACCCGCATTCGGGCGGCTGAGCCGAGCAGCCGGGACTAAAGCATGTCTCCCGAACGTGGGCCCGGTTTCGGGACAAGGACATGCGCAAAACCAAAAACCTGAAGCGCATGGAGCGATCTGCAAAGATCGCGACGCGCTTTAGATACGGTCAGTGCTTGCTCTTGCCCGAGGTCGGTGCCGTGCCGCTGATCGGGATGCGCTTCGCTTTCGCCTGGGCGCGCTTGGTCTTCGGCAAGGTCACGGTGAGCACGCCGTTGTGGAAGGCTGCGTTCACCTTGTCTTCCTCGATCTCCGTGCCGACCGGAATGCGCCGCTCGAAGCGGCCGTAGAAGCATTCGGAGAACTGCTTGTCCTTGTCCTCGCTCTCCGAACGCTTCTCGCCGCGCAGCGTCAACATGCCCTCGTCCAGCATCACTTCGATATCCTTCTCTTCCATGCCGGGGATTTCCGCCATGACGCGGATTTCGCTGCCGGTGTCGGAGATTTCCAGGCTCGGCCACCCGGTGCGCCCGCCAAAGGCGCCGAGCGAGGGCAGCCCGCCGCCGAGTCCGCGGAACGCATCATCGAACAGCCGGTTCATCTCGCGATGCAGCGCCATGAAGGGATCGCGATCGTTGTCGCGGTAGAAGGCCGGAGCCTGACTTCCTTCCCGGCTCCACGGAATGAGATCACGAATTGCCATTTCAATATCCTCCTTCTGCCTGGCGCAATTGCGTCCGGAATTGCCGTCCGGAATTGCGCAATAACAAACATTTGGAGCGGATCGGCGGTTCCATGAACCGCTCCAGACGATGCCGGTGACGAGAATTGCGACTGCGATGGTGCGAACCGCACGGCCCGACGGCTGGCGACGCGTCTTCCGGAGCCCCAGCTCCGGAACAGAAGACCGCGCAGGGCGTTTCCGAAAAGCAGTGTGCCGGCGCCTTCCACGCAAGGCGTCGGCAGTTCCGGCCTGCTTTCCAGCAACACCAGCAATGGAGGCCAGGAATGTTTCGCACTATCGCTGTCGCAATTCTCGTCACCGGCATCGGCGGCCTCCCCGCCATGGCCGCCGAGCAATACTGGGTCGCCAGGGACGCCGTCTCGAAGCAGTGCGAGATCGTGCCGAAGAAGCCCGACGGGACGCTTGTCGTCGATCTCGGAAAGAAGAAATACGCCAGCGAGGGGGAGGCGAGGAAGGCCATGGAGGCGTTGCCGGACTGCAAGAAGAAGTAGGGCGCTGGCTGATCAGCGGCTGAGGGCGCCCCAGTTCATCAACCGACAAGGCCGCGTTCCGTCACACCCCCCTCTGTCCTGC
>LM655208.1:0-17236 GCA_000824825.2 Mesorhizobium sp. ORS 3324 | reverse complement strand
GCCAGCGTTAGAAGGATCGGATATTCACCAGGATCCTACCGATCCACCATCGACATCGTGCGCTCGTTATATCTCGGCCCTGACACTTTGTCGGGCGTCAGCGCCATGTCGAGCCCCAGCATCTCGGTGGCGTCGAGCTCGATGTCGGCGGCGGCGATATTCTCTTCGAGATAAGTCCGCCGTTTCGTGCCGGGGATGGGCACGATGTCGATGCCGAATTCCGGCCCCTTGGCGAGCAGCCAGGCGATCGCTACCTGGCCGGGCTTCACGCCCTTGGCGCTGGCGATGTCGCGCACCGTCGCGGCCGCCGCGACATTGGCATCGAAATTCTCGCCCTGGTAGCGCGGGTCGCCGCGCCGGAAGTCTCCCTCCGGATAGTCCTCCGCGCGCTTGACGTCGCCGGCAAGGAAACCTCGCCCGAGCGGCGCGAAGGGCACCAGGCCGATGCCGAGCTCCTTCAGCGCCGGGATGATCTCGGGCTCGAGGTTGCGCTCCCACAGCGAATATTCGCTCTGCAGCGCCGAGACCGGATGCACGCCGTGCGCGCGGCGGATGTTGGCGATGCCCGCCTCCGACAGGCCGAAGAAGCGAACCTTGCCCTCCGCCACCAGCTCGCCGACCGTGCCTGCGACATCCTCCATCGGCACGGCGGGATCGACGCGGTGCTGGTAGATGAGGTCGATATGGTCGGTGCCGAGCCGTTGCAGCGAGGCGTCGACCACCTCGCGGATATGCTCGGGCCGGCTGTCGCGCTCGGTGCCGACCTGCTTGCCGTCGACGATGCGGAAGCCGAATTTTGTCGCGATCGTCACCTGATCGCGCCGGCCCTTCAGCGCGCGGCCGAGCAGCTCTTCGTTGATGAAGGGGCCGTAGACTTCGGCCGTGTCGAGGAAGGTGCAGCCGAGCTCGATCGCCCGGTGGATCGTCGCGATCGATTCCGCCTCGTCGGCAGGCCCATAAGCCTGGCTCATGCCCATGCAGCCGAGGCCGATCGAAGAGACTTCGAGCCCCTGGCTGCCGAGTTTCCGCTTGCCCAGGCTCATCTGTCTGTCTCCGGTCAAAAATTAGCGCTCGCGAAATTATAGGGCCGAGACGAAATGCGTCCAGCGTCCGCCGTTTGATCGGGATCAAGGAAGGCAGGTGGGAAGGGTTCTACGGTCCGACCTGTCTTGGGAAGGACGCAAGGCGGGCCGGTGGTTCCGGCCGACTCCACTCCCTCGGAACCCTGACGGAACCACCTGCACCGCCCGCCGCCAGAAATTCAAGCCATCGGCAGCAGCCGGCGCATGATCAGCGAGGCATGGCCGCCGACGCCATGTGCCGCCGGCCGGCGCTCTGCCACCTCGAAGCCGTGCTTGCGGTAGAAGGCGATGGCCCGGTCGTTGCCCTCGATCACCTCCAGCGCGATGCTGGGAATGCCGGCATGGGCGGCAAGCACGGCGTGCAGAAGATCGACGGCGAGCCCCCTGCCGAATTCCTGCGGCTCGACATGCAGCCGGTTGAGCGTGACGTCGCCATTCTCATCCATCGCCGCCATCGCATAGCCGGCGATCGAGCCGTCGGTCCGTTCCGCCACGAAGGACATCTTGTTGTCGTCCTCGAGCTCGGCGGCGAGCTTTTCCGGAGAGTGCCTTTCATTGGAAAGCCGGGCGGTGTTTTCCTCCCCCAGGATCGGCGAATAGGTCCGCCGCCAGGACCCTCCCAGCAGCCGCGAGACGGCCGCCAGATCGTTCTTCGTCATCGCCCGGATGTGGGACATCTTCCTCTCCTTGCCTTGTTCGAGAAAATATAGCGAGAGGTCGGCGACAGCCAATCTCCCCCCCGGAGGGGGAGATCACCGCCTCATCGTCCGCCAAATTGACTCAGTTCCCGCTCTCCGCCATCCTTATAGGAGCCGCCCTTCCAGCGGCAGCGTGTTTCGAGTGAGCCATGGCCAGTCCCGTCGCCAGAGAAAATTCCCGCCGCGCCGCGGTGAAGAAGGCGCTCGACCGTCACAAGGTCTATGTCACCGCGCAGAGCTTTTCCGGCGGCACCTATCAGGCGCGTGTGCTGGTCGACGGCGAAGCCTATTGGGTCGACGAGTTCCGGCTCTCGCAACTGCGGCAGGGGTTGACGCCGGCCGAGCTGGAACTGACGCCGGCTGCCGACGATTGAGCGTTTTATCGGTTTCCAGGATCAGGACAGCAAGGCTGGCGGGACAGCACCCCCCTCTGTCCTGCCGGACTGTCCGGCAGGACAGAGGGGGGTGTGACGGAACGCGGCGCCGGGAAGGTGCCCACACCACCTCCGCCTGACCCATGCCCTCGAAACTCAAGACCTACCGAGCCAAGCGCGAATTCTCCCGCACCTCGGAACCCGCGGGCGGGGCGGCGGGCGAAGGCGGCAACCGCTTCGTCGTCCACAAGCATCACGCCACCGCCGACCATTACGACCTGCGCCTCGAAGTGGGCGGCGTGCTGAAGAGCTGGGCGGTGCCGCGCGGGCCCTCGCTCAACCCGGCCGACAAGCGGCTCGCCGTCGAGACCGAGGACCACCCGATCGAATATATCGACTTCGAGGGCGTCATCCCCGAGGGCGAATATGGCGGCGGCCCGATGATCGTCTGGGACACCGGCACCTGGGCGCCGATGGACGATGTCGAGAAGAGCCTGCGTACCGGCGCCTTCAAGTTCCGGCTGGCAGGCCAGAAGCTCAATGGCGGCTGGATGCTGACGCGGCTGAAGCCCAAGCCCGGCGAGGACGAGAACAAGAAGAACTGGCTCTTGTTCAAGGAGCGCGACCTCGCCTCCGACACCAAGCTCGACATCCTCGAAGCCCGGCCGGAAAGCGTGAAGTCGGGCCGCCGCATCGAGGAACTGGTCGCGCCGCCGAAGAAGCCGGAGCGCCTGCCGCCGAAACCCGGCTCGCTGAAGCCGGGCGCTCTGCCGGGCGCCGTCAAGGCCGAGCCGCCCAGCCGCATCGAGCCCCAGCTTGCCACACAGGTGCCGAAGCCGCCGGGCGGACCGGTGGAGGATACGGGCACGCTCTGGCTGCACGAGATCAAATTCGACGGCTACCGCACCATGGCGCATGTCGTGGATGGCGAGGTGCGGCTGATCACCCGCGGCGGCCTCGACTGGACGAAACGCTACGGCGACCTTCCGCAGGCCTTCGCGCGCCTGCCGGTGAAGCAGGCGATCATCGACGGCGAGATCATGGTGCTCGACGACAAGGGCATCTCGCGCTTCGCGCTGCTGCAGGATGCGCTGGCCCAGGGCGCCGGCTCCAAATTGCATTTCTACGCCTTCGATCTCCTGCACCTCGACGGCTGGGACCTGCGCAAGGCGCCGCTCGAGAAGCGTAAGGCGCTGCTTGCCGAGCTGCTCGCCGGCCACGCCGCCAATTCCGCCATCCAGTTCAGCGACCATGTCGAGGGCGACGGGCAGGGGCTTTACGAGCAGGCGACGGAGCTGGGACTTGAAGGCGTCGTTTCCAAGCGCGCCGACGCTGCCTACCAGAGCGGCCGCACCAAGAGCTGGACCAAGATCAAGGCGCTGCAGAAAGGCGATTTCGTCATCGCCGGCTACACCGTCTCCGACCGGGCGGAGGGGCTGGCCGCACTCGGCCTCGCCGAGTTCGAGGAGGGCGAGCTGCACTATCGCGGCAAGGTCGGCACCGGCTTCGATCGCGATATGGCGACGGATCTGCTTGCCCGGCTCGAGCGGATGACGGCGGGCGCCACGCCGCCCGAAGGCGTGCCGCGCGAGGTGATGCGCGAGATGCATTGGGTGAAGCCGCTGCTGTCGGCGCGCATCCACTATTCCAACCTTACCGCCGACAATGCGCTGCGCCACCCGGTCTTCCGCGGCTTGCGCGATGTCGGCGGCCTCACCACGCCGATGCCGGTCAAGCGCAAGCGGCTGATCGCCGAATCTGACCTCGCCACCATCTGGGTCACCAATCCGCAGCGGCGGCTGTTCGGCAAGACCGGGCCGACCAAGCTCGACATCGCCGTCTATTACGCGCTGGTCGGCGACTTCATGCTGCCGCACATCATCGGCCGCCCGGTGTCGCTGGTGCGTTGCCCGACCGGCCGGCCGCAGGACTGTTTCTTCCAGCGCCATGCCTTCACCGGCATGCCGCCTTCGGTGGCCGTGTTCGAGAGCATCAATTCAGAAGGCGAGACCAAGACCTATCTTTCGGTCGAGGACGCCAAGGGCTATCTGGCGCTGGCGCAGTTCGGCGTCGTCGAGTTCCACACCTGGGGCACGCACCGCACCAAGCTCGACAAGCCCGACCAGATCGTCTTCGACCTCGACCCCGGCGAGGGGATCGCCTGGCGCGAAGTGGTGGAGGCGGCCATCCACATCAAGGGCGGGCTGGAGAGCCTCGGCCTTGTGCCTTTCGCCAAGACCTCCGGCGGCAAGGGCATCCACATCACCGTGCCGGTGACGCGTAAGCAGAACTGGAAGAAACTGCACCAGGCCTCGAGCGCCATTTCGACTTTCCTGGCCGCCACCGCGCCCGACACCTTCACCACCACGATGGGCAAGGAGAACCGCAAGAAGCGCATCTTCATCGACTTCCACCGCAACGCCCGCGGCCACACCTCCGCCGCCCCCTATTCGCTGCGCGCCCGCACCAACCTGCCGGCCTCGACCCCGGTGAGCTGGGCCGACCTGGAGACGATCGACGCGCCCGAGGATCTGAACTACGCCTCCCTGCCGGGATTGCTGGAGACCTCGGGCGACCCGTGGGCGGAGATCGATGAGTTCGCGCGAGATCTGCCGGTGATGGAGAGGAGCTAGATCACAGGCGTCGAGTTCCGTCACACCCCCTCTGTCCTGCCGGACAGTCCGGCAGGACAGAGGGGGTGCTGTTCCGCCAGCGTCTCAGTTCCATCTCCATCGACGCTTCCTACAATTTGAACTATCCTCCGCCCAACTCCGCCCCGAAAACACTTCGCTAGGAAATCAGCAGTACCATCAGGGGTCGGTGTAGGATTTCCACAGCGTCGCTCGTCCTTGAGCGGGAGCGCTGCAGTGAGCATGATCCCAAAAAGTGGGAACCGGTTTTGGAGAAGATCATGCTCAAGCTAGAATGTCAGTGCATGGCCGCGTAGGAGTTCATCATGGCGCCCAGGGCAAGTTGGAAAGGTTACCTCAAGCTCAGCCTCGTCAGCTGTCCGGTCCGGCTTTATCCGGCCACCAGCGCAAGCGAGCGCATCTCGTTCAATCAGCTGCACAAGAAGACCCACAACCGCATCAACATGAAGCCGGTCGATCCCGAGCTTGGCCTGGTCGAGCGCTCGGACCTGGTCAAGGGCTACGAATACGAGGACAAGCAGTACATCATCATCGATGACGCGGACCTCGAGGCGGTCAGGATCGAATCCAACCACACGATGAACATCGAGGCCTTCGTCGACGAGGCCGAGGTCGACGTCATCTATCAGGACACGCCCTATTATCTCGCCCCCGACGGCGCGATGGCGGAGGAGACGTTCGTCGTGCTGCGCGAGGCGATGCGCAAGTCGGGCAAGCTGGCGATAGCGCGGCTGGTGATCTCCAGCCGCGAGCGCGTGGTGACGATCGGCGCGCGCGAGAACGGCATGTTCGTCTGCACCTTGAGGAATCCCAACGAAGTGCGCGGCACGGCTGAATATTTCGGCAACATCCCGGCCGGCAAGCCGGACCCGGAAATGCTCGATCTCGCCCAAGCGCTGATCAAGCAGAAGGAAACGCACTTCGATCCGAAGAATTACGAGGATCGCTACGAGGTGGCGCTGATGGCGATGATCCGCGAGAAGCTGAAAGGCCACAAGCCGATCATTGCGGCGGCACCCGAGCAGCGCGGCAACGTCATCAACCTGATGGATGCGCTGAAGGCGAGCCTGTCGCAGTCGGCGAAGCCGCCGGCCAAGTCGAAAAGCAAGGCCGGGGAGGCGCCCGCAAAACCTGCCAAGAAGGCGGCTTCCGGCGGCACGCCTGAGAATCCGCTGAAGGCGAACCTGTTGAAGGCCGTCGGCAAGAGCAAGAAGTGACGGGCGGGCCGGGGATCGTTCCCGGCGCCGTCTTCGGCGTCGTCGGCGCGCTGGCGGCCTTTCCGCTCAGGCTTGCCGCGCGCGAGGTCGAGCGCCGCCATGCCGAGCTGAGGCGCGGGGTGACACGGCGCACCACGCATGTCGTGTTCGGTCGCACGCTTCTCGCCAGGGCCGGGTTGTCGAAGGCCGGCGACGCCGAGATCGAGCGCCGCGCGAAAACCGAGCGCGCTGCCGGCCGTGAACTGATCAGCGAGAACGGCTTCCTGCGCCTGCTCGGGCTGATGAAGGCGCCGGAGGCATCGTCGCTCTCCAGGCAGTCTCTCATCGACCAGTCGCGGCTTGCTGGAAACGATCTCGATATGCTCTCGGTATTCGACGCCTTCGAGCATGACGCGGAACCCTATTCCTTCCGCGACCTGATCCTGGCCAGGAAATATGCCGGGCTGATCGCCAGCGGCGCCGGTTGGGGCGCGATCGCGCGTTCCGTGCATCGCTCCGGCCCGGTCGCCTCGCTCACCGCCAAGTCGCTCAATCTCGGCTCGCAGCACGGCCGTCCCGACGCGATCTATCTCGACGATGGGACGAGCGAGCTCGACGGCCAATTGCTGTTCGATCTCGGCTCCCCAATTTCAGGAATGTCTGGAGACGACACGCTGGAGGAGCTGTTCGCGGATGCCGAAGCCGCGGAAGAGGAGGGCCGCCATGATGATGCGGCAGCGCTCTACCAGCGCTGCATGGCGATCGACCCCAAGGATGCGATCGCCGCCTTCAACCGCGCCAACTGCCTGCGCGGAGCCGCCCGCGTGGCGGAAGCCGCGCATGACTATGCGCGTGCGATAAAGCTCGACCCCGGCTTCGTCGAAGCCTGGTTCAACCTCGCCGGGCTGATGAGCGACGAGGGCAAGGTAGCTTCGGCGCGGCGCCACCTGCAGAAGGCGATAGCGCTCGACAAGACCTATGCCGACCCGGTGTTCAACCTGGCTCGCCTGGAGTTCGATGCCGGCAATTTTGCCGAAGCCCGCCGGCTTTGGGCGCGCTATCTGGAGCTCGACGCGGAGTCCGAATGGGCACGGATTGCGGCGCGGGGGATACAGTTCGTGGATTTGCATATGGCAGGTGAGCGAGATGTTCGCGCCTGAGCACCCCCCTCTGGCCTGCCGGCAATCTCCCCCGCAAGGGGGGAGATTGCTCGCTCAATCGCTTTCGCCAATCTCGAACGTTGCAAGAATGGGCGGGGCTCCCGAACTGCTGATCTCCCCCATTGCGGGGGAGATGCCCGGCAGGGCAGAGGGGGGTGGGACGGAGCGCGACCTTTCCAGGAAGCCCATCCCATGACCTACTTCCTCTTCGACGGCCCGGACGCCGCCCCCGTCACCATCCTGCTCGCCCATGGCGCCGGCGCGCCGATGGACTCAGCCTCGATGGCCGCCACGGCAAAAGCTCTCGCTGCCGCCGGCTTCCGCGTCGCGCGCTTCGAGTTCCACTACATGGCCGCCCGCCGCTACGGCCACCGCAAGCCGCCGCCGCGCGCCGAGACGGTGAACCCCGAATACATCAAGGCGATCGCCGATCTGCGCGCCAAGGGCGTGACCGGCAGGCTCATCATCGGCGGCAAGTCGATGGGTGGGCGCGTCGCCTCCATGGTCGCCGACGAGATGTTTGCCAAGGGCGAGATCGCCGGCCTGGTCTGCCTCGGCTATCCCTTCCATCCGCCGGGCAAGCCGGAGCAGCTCCGGACAAAACATCTCGCCGACTTGAAGACGCCGACGCTGATCTTCCAGGGCACGCGCGACGAGTTCGGCACCAAGGACGAGGTCGCCACCTACGGCCTGTCCGAGGCTATCCAGGTGGTCTGGCTGGAGGACGGCGACCACGACCTGAAGCCGCGCAAGGCGATCTCCGGCTTTTCGACGGCGGATCATCTGAAGACGGTGGCGGAGACGGTAAAGGCGTGGATAGGGCAGTAGCAGGGGGTGCGGCTGCGAGGGGATAGTCTGGCGGCCGGCGTCGGCGCTGCCCCTCATCCGCCTGCCGGCACCTTCTCCCCGTCAAGAACGGGGAGAAGGGACAACCTCCAACGCCGGCTCTCCCTCTCCCCGTTCTTCACGGGGAGAGGGTAAGGGTGAGGGGCAGCGTCGACGCTGAAAGCTGATCCGCAAGCGCGTGAAGCGCACCCATGGCGCCCTATTGCAGCCGTCTCCACCTTCCTGCTTCATGCCCGAGATGAAACTCGCCACCTTCAACATAAACAACATCAACAGCCGGCTGGAAAACCTTTTGGCCTGGCTCGCCGAGGCCAGGCCCGATGTCGTCTGCCTGCAGGAATTGAAGTCCCGCGACACCCAGTTTCCGCTGACCAGGCTCGCCAAGGCCGGCTATGGCGCGGTGTGGAAGGGCGAGCCGACCTGGAACGGCGTCGCCATCCTTGCGCGGGGCTCAGAACCGGTGCTTACCAGGGACGCGCTGCCCGGCGACGATGCCGACCGCCAGGCGCGCTACATCGAGGCGGCGGTCGACGGCATCGTGATCGCCTGCCTCTACGCGCCGAACGGCAACCCGCAGCCCGGACCGAAATTTGCCTACAAGCTCGCCTGGCACGAGCGTTTCGCGGCGCATGCGGGGCAGCTTCTCGATACCGGCCTGCCGGTTGTGCTTGCCGGCGATTTCAACATCGTGCCCGAACCGCGCGACATCTACGCCACCCGCTCCTATGACGACAACGCGCTGGTGCAGCCGCAAAGCCGCGCCGCCTTCGCCGCCTTGATCGAGCAGGGCTGGACCGATGCGCTGCGCAAAATCTTCCCGAGGGAGACGCTCTACACCTTCTGGGATTACCGCCGGAACCGCTGGCAGCGCGACGCGGGGCTGCGGCTCGACCACGTCCTGTTGTCGAAGAAGCTGGCGCGGAAGCTGAAAGGGGCAGGCATCGATCGGAATGTGCGGGGGCAGGATAATGCCAGCGATCATGCCCCGGTGTGGGTGGAACTGGCGACTTGACCTTCTCCCCTTGTGGGAGAAGGGAAGGGCGCTGTCCCGCCAACATCTCAAACCAGCACCGCGCCCGCAAAGGCTGTGCAGCAACTGCGTCTCACGCTAGTTTGCTCGGATAGTAAGGGGGGATCTCAGACTTTATGCTTTCCATCTTCGACATTATTTCTCGCCCATCGCCATCCCTCCATGGCTGAGGCCTTCATCCTCTTCATCTCGGCCCTCGTCCTTGCCGGCGCCGTTGCCCTCGTAGCACCTGCCCTGCGCTGGCGCCGCAGGCGTCGCAAGGTGCGCGGCAGTCCCGATCCCGCCCGCGACTACGCGCCGCGAACCGACTGGAGCGGCAGCCGCGGGCAGCTCAACTATTCTTCTTTCGTCTTCATGGATGTCGACGGCGACGGCAAATTCGGCCAGGCGGACCGTCCGATGAGCGGGATCGTGGTGCGCGCCTATGACGGGAAGGGCGCCTTGCTTGCCGCCTTGCGCACCAACAATGGCGGCTTCGCCAACTTCCCGATGTCGACGACGAAACGCCGGGCCGTGCTGCGCGCGCCCGGCACCTACCGCTTCTGCGTCTCCGTGCCGAAAGGCTGGCGCGTCACCACCGGCAACGAGGACCAGCTGATGCGCCTCAATGCCGTGCCGGGCTCCCCCGCTGGACTTGCCGGCGAGGACCTGCCCGCAATGGTCGGCCTCTCGCCGGCGCGCTTCGTGCGCGGCGTCACGGAAGCCGGGGTAACGCTTTCGCTGCTGGGCAAGGGCAGGCTTTTGGAGACCAGCCAGATCGCGCCGGGCAGCTTCCACCTCGACCTTCCCGCCGAGGCCGACGCGCTGACGATTTCCGGCTCCGGCCTCGACCGGCGCCTGGCGCTCTCGCCCTATCCGGCCGATCTCGGCCTTTTGCGCGCGGGCGCGATCGCCGCGGAGGTGGCGCTCGAGACGATCGGCTTCGACGGCGTCACCGCGCTGCCCTTCCAGAAAGTCCCTTGCGGCCATGGCGGGCTCGACTGGCGCAACCTCAACGCCCTGACCAGCCTCTACATCAAGGACAGCCAGGGCTATCTCAACGGCAATCTCTCAGACGGCTACACGACCTATACCAGCAGCGGCCATCCGGCGGAGTTCGCAAGCGCCACGCCGTTCGGCTTCCATTCGGTGAAGCTCACCGCCGCATGGCTGAATGCGGAAGGCGAGGTGGCGCTGGTTGAAAGCTGGCTCGGCGGCGATCTCGTCGCCAGCGACGAGATCGTGCTGTCGGCGCTGGCGCCGGTGCACTACGCGCCGATGCTGAAGGCGGCGACGCGCGTGCGCCTCTCCACCAGGCATTATTGGCAGCTTGTGCTGGACGAACTGGTGCTGGCGCGTTGAAGAGAGCGGTTCAGCGTCTATCGGTAAACCGTTCCAAATGTTTGTATTTACGCCACTATTCCAAGACGGCTTCGGAAAGTCCGATCAGACCGGCGCGCCCGAAGCGCTGTTTGCGGCCGTGATCGCCGAGAGCTTGCCCTTCCTGGTGAAGCTCGGCTTCACATAGGTCTTCTTCAAGTCACGCATGCAACTCGCCCACTTGTGAAACGCGTCGGTAGAAGTCCTCAACTAGGGAGGGAGGCTCCATTGGCGCCGGAGGACGCCACTTGCGCAGTAACCGATGAAAGCCGGCCCTTTTTCACCAGGGAAGGCCTCTCGTAAATCTTCCTCATGCCCAAGCTCTCCTGCAAATCCCCGCCGGATAATGTCACAGGGGCCTTTCCTGTCAATCAAACCGGCCGGCAGTGCTCTCGATTCTTGGCGAATGTGGCTTTCCGCGCACAGATCGGCCATTCACTGTGCGAAAGACAACCAGCGGGCGCGCCGGGTATCGGGATATCGGCCTGTCCGCCGAGTAGATCCGAAACGCTTCCCGCGCAAGACATGGTCAATCGAGCCAGTTTATCCTTCGTCATGTGATGTCTTGCACTTAGCCTCCGCCAAAAGCTCGGCTAGGATGTTGAGACCGCTCCCCGGACGGGGAGGGTGCGGGGGACGCTGATGAACAAATCGACCGACAGGCTGCTGGCGCTGACGACGCTCGTCATCGGCTTTGCCTGCTTCGCCAGGCTCTATCCGGCGCTGGGCGGCACGCCGCCGGCCATGACGAGCGCCTGGATATTCGGCGTGGCGGGCGTGCTTTCGGTCCTCGCCGGGCTGCTGTTTCTTGCCGGCCTGCTGCCAGCGGCGGCAAGGCACGACCCCTCCGCGCCCCTCTTCGGCCGCGACGCCGAGATAGTGCCGGCCGGGCGTCCCGGGCTGCGCCGTATCGCGCTCGCCATGCCGCTTATTGCGCTTCTCGCACTCGTCGCCGACCAGTTCGGCGCTTGGCCCGGCGGCGAACCGGCCGCGCCGGCCAAGCAGGTCGCCACTGCCCCGGCACAACCCGCGACCCCACCGGCGGAGCCCGCATCGGCGTCCGAGCCGGCCGGGCAGCCGCCGACGGCCACGCAGGAACAGAAGCCGGCACCGCCCGTCGAGCCCGTGTCAGCGCCGGCGCCTGTCCAACAGCCGGCACGGCCCGCCGCGCCGGCACAACCCGTCCAGCAGACTGCGCTGGCCCCATCCGCGCAGCCTGAAATGGCCACGCCGCCCGAGACGGTGGCGCCGCCTCCGCCGGCACCTCCGACGCCACCGACCGCCCCGGATGGCCACCGCGACGCCGTCGTCTGGCTCGCGGTATCGGCCGACGGGCACGAGATCATGAGCGCCAGCACCGACCATCAGATCAAGCTCTGGGACATCGACGGCAAGCGGCTGATCCGCAATCTTGGGCAGCACAAGGACATGGCGCGCACCGCGCTGTTCATGCCGGACGGCAAAACCGCGCTGACGGCCGGCGACGACGGCGAGATCGCGTTGCGCCAGCTAGCCGACGGTGCGGTGCTGCATGTCTTTTCCTCCGGCCAGAACGGTGGCGTCCGGCAACTGGCCGTCAGCCCCGACGGCAAGCGCGCCGTCAGCGGCCACGACAGCGGCTCGGTCATCGTCTGGGATCTGGAGAAGGGCGCGGTGCTGCATGTGCTGCCCGGTCACGACTGGTCGGTGAGCTCGGTCGCCGTCTCGCCCGACGGCACCAGGGCGCTGACGGGCAGCATCGACGGCGAGCTGAAACTTTGGGACATCGTCGCCGGCAAGCAGCTGCGCAGCTGGCACGGCCATGAGCAGGGCGCCTATGGCGCGCTCTTCACCACCGACGGCCACCACGCGGTGACCGGCAGCGGCGACACCACGATCAAGCTCTGGGACCTCGACAGCTTCCGGGAGCTGCGCCGCTTCGACGGCCATTCCGGCACCGTTTACGCGCTCTCTCTGTCGGCCGACGGCAGGCGGCTCGGCTCGGTCTCGCTCGACGGCACGGCGCGTATCTGGAACATGGACAGCGGTGCCGAGATCGCCGAATTCGACCCCGGCACCGGCCCGCTCTATGCGGTCGCCTTCGCCGCCGACGGCACGCTCATCACGGGTGGCATCGACCGCACCATCCGCGCCTGGCCGGCGGCCGGCGGGGAGGGCACGGTGCTGTTTGCAGGGGCGCCGGAATAAAAGGGAGACGTCCACAACCGGGGATATTCCAGAACGGCGCGGCTTGCGCTAGTGATTACTCGTGGGTTGCAAATGGGTTGGGGCCGTGAGCAATAACGACTGGCCGCTTGAGGCGGATACAACTGTTGCAAGGACGGCGACGCGTCGCCGCCGAAGAATTCTCCCGATCGCCCTACTACTGCTAGCTGCCTATATGCTGTTGGGGCCGGCACGAAACTATTATGTACAGTGGTCCGCCATCAGGAGAATGCAAGCCGCCGCCCTGGCCAAGGACTATGACGAAGAGTTCCATCAGTTGTCGTTACTGGCGAACATGGGCAACCGGGATTCGCAGGGCTATCTAGGCGCGATGTACTGGCGCGGCGAAGGAACCGCACAAAACGATGAGCAGGCGGTCTACTGGTGGCGCAAGTCCGCGGACGGCGGAAATGCGGAGGCTGAAGCTGCGCTTAGCCAGGCTTATTCTCTCGGCCGCGGTATCGCGAAGGACGATCAGCTTGCCACCAGTTTGGCGAGAAAGGCAGCGGACAAGGGCAATGCAAATGGCGAGTATCAGCTCGGCGTTCTCTATTCTCGAGGCCGCGGGCTGACCAAGAGCGACGAGCAGGCGGCCTATTGGTGGCGCAAGGCGGTCGATGCGGGGAGTGTCGAGGCCGCGTACAGTCTCGGTCAGGCTTACTTTGATGGTCTGGGGGTGAAGAAGGACGACCAGATCGGAGCGATGTGGATTCGCAGGGCGGCCGACAAGGGGCATGCAGAGGCCGCCTATGTTCTCAGCAAGGCTTACAAGTTCGGTCTCGGTGTCGACAAGAACAGCCAGCTCGCCGCCACCTGGGCGCGCAAGGCTGCGGATCAGGGGAATGCGGACGGCCAATTATGCTCGGCGTCCTCTACCACTTGGGCGAAGGGACAACACAGGACGATAGGCTAGCATTTCAATGGCGGATGAAGGCCGCGATCAGCGGCGTGCGTCAGGCGCAGTCTAGCGTTGCTGGCGCCTACGCTATGGGCCAAGGCGTCGCCAGGGATGACATTCAGGCATTTGCTTGGATGAAGAAGGCGGCCGATCAAGGCGATGTTTTTGCGCAATCGAGTCTGGGCGGAATGTATGCGCAAGGCAAAGGCGTGACCAGGAACGAAGCGGAAGCGGTGCTATGGTGGCTGAAGGCGGCCAAGCAGGGCGATGTTTCAGCCCAATTGTGGGTGGCATACGCCTACGCCAATGGCAAAGGTACGGCCAGGGACCACAAGGCCGCCGAGACCTAGTGGCTGGAGGCTGCAAAGGCTGGAAATGTCGATGCCGAGTTTAGCCTTGGCACGCTCTACTATCTCGGGATCGACGGCAAGCCGAACTACCCGGAAGCAGCCAAGTGGTTTCTCAAGGCCGCGGAGCACGGTAATGCTCAGGCCAAGACCTATATCGAACTCATGAAGGAAAACGGCCAGCTCGACAGCAAGACGCTGTGAGCGCTGTTTGCGCAGCGCCGGCGATTAGCGAAAGCCCGCGGACGCCAATCTCCTCCTTGCGGAGGAGATGCCCGGTCCACCCTCCGAAGCTGCAGCGCAGCTGCTCGGAAGACGGGCAGGGCAGAGGGGGGCGCGAAGGAACACGGCCTGTCTGAAGAAAGCCTGTACAAGTATTGTCCGAGCAGCCATCGTCGCAATGTGAGCAACACTGCCGAATCCATCGATTTTGTCCTGCAGGAGATCGATCCTGCGACCGGTTCAGCGGTTGCCGAGGCTCGAATTCACGTCTCGGACCTGGAAGAGCTTCGCTCTGTTCTGGCGTGCGACAATCCACAGCTATCAGGTTCATGGCATTTGGAGCCGGAAGACCTCGAGCGGCTGGGAGCGATATGCATTCCACCTCGCGAGCTTGACCGAAGGCTCAACCGCATCGAGTCCTGGCATCCAATCCGTGAGGCCCCGTATCTCGTTCACACGAATTTCGAGCTGCCATTGATGCTGGAGGGCCGCAAGCCGCTGGCGGTGTTTCAGGACGCTTATCCGGTGGAGTGGCTGACTGAAACGCTGGAGCGCTTCGATCCGTTTGTGCGCTCAGGCCGCTTGGCGCGCCGCATCATCGACACGCCATTTACCGAGGCTGAGCGCATTCGCTTCCCAACCTTCCAAGGATGGCGACGCGCCTTCTTCTCACTCCCCGGGGAGGAGTGGCGGATAGACGCGTTTCTGCTGTTGTTGAGAGTGTTCGCCAAAACCGGCTGGAACGAAGCTCTCGAACGGATGGAGGGCTCGCTTCTCGGCTATGAAGATTGGCAGAACGACTGGTGGATCGAACGCAAGGCAAAACACCGAAGCAGCACCTGATCGATCATGTGAGTCGCCGGCAGGGACAGCACCCCCTCTGGCCTGCCCGTCCTCCGCAGCAGCTGCGCTGCAGCTTCGGAGGGTGGACCGGCCATCTCCCCGCAAGGGTGGGAGATCGCCGGTTTCGGCGTCCCGCTCGTCCTGCAACGCCGGTGATTGGCGAAAGCCTGCGCGCCGGCCAATCTCCCCCTTGCGGGGGAGATGCCCGGCAGGGCAGAGGGGGGTGTGACGGAATGCAATCTATGCAAGGAATTCGCCCGCCATCATGCCCCACCTCCACATCGTCGAAGCCTCGATCGCCGACCTGCGCCACGCGCTTGAAGACGGCACCGTCACCAGCGTCGAGCTCACCGCCGCATATCTGCGCCGCATCGCCCATTACGACCGGCACGGCATCACGCTCAACGCAGTGCCCATTCTCAATCCAAAAATGTTCGAGGAGGCGGCAGCCTCGGACGGTCGCCGCCGCGAGGGCAAGACGCTCGGCCCGCTCGACGGCATCCCCTACACCGCCAAGGACAGCTACAAGGCGAAAGGCCTGACCGTCGCCGCCGGCTCGCCGGCCTTCGAGCATCTCGTCGCCACAGACGATGCCTTCACCATCGCCAGGCTGCGCGCCGCGGGCGCGGTGCTCGTCGGGCTCACCAACATGCCGCCGATGGCCAATGGCGGCATGCAGCGCGGCGTCTATGGCCGCGCCGAGAGCCCTTACAATGCGGACTACCTCACCGCCGCCTTCGCCTCCGGCTCCTCCAACGGCTCGGGCACGGCGACCGCGGCGAGCTTCGCCGCCTTCGGGCTCGGCGAGGAGACCTGGTCGTCGGGCCGCGCGCCGGCCTCCAACAATGCGCTCGTCGCCTACACGCCCTCGCGCGGCGTGATCTCGGTGCGCGGCAACTGGCCGCTGGTGCCGACCATGGATGTGGTGGTGCCGCACACACGCACCGTGCCCGACATGCTGGAGCTGCTCGACGTGATCGTCGCCGACGATGAGGAGGCGCGCGGCGATTTCTGGCGCGTGCAGCCCTGGGTGAATATCCCGAAGGCATCCGAGCTCAGGCCGGCGAGCTACACTGCGCTTCCGCTGCAAGGGGCGCTCAAGGGCAAGCGGCTCGGCGTTCCCAAAAAGTATATCGGCAAGGATGACGGCGCCGACCGGCCGATCGAGACCCGCGCCTCGGTGCTGGAGCTCTGGCGGCAGGCGGCGCGCGACCTGGAAGCGCTCGGCGCCGAGGTGGTGGAGGTCGATTTCCCCGTCGTCTCCAACTACGAGCGCGACCGTCCGGGCGCGCGCTCCATGGCCGATCGCGGGATCGTGCCGAAAGAGTTTGCCGAGCGCGAGCTCTGGGACCTCTCCATCTGGTCATGGGACGACTTTCTGCGCGCCAACGCCGATCCGGCGATCCCCGACCTCGCCGCGGTCGACGGCCCAAAGATCTTCCCGCAGCCGCCGGGCACGCTGCCCGATCGCTATGGCGACGATGGCTTCGATCTCGCCGAATATGTCGAGCGGGCCAAGCAGGGCGTGGCGCCGCTCGAGGATATCCCCACCATCGAGGCGGGCCTGAAGGGGCTGGAGGCAACGCGCCGCGTCGATTTTGAGGACTGGCTGGATGCGAACGGGCTCGACGCCGTGGTGCTGCCGGCCGTCGCCGATGTCGGCCCGGCCGATGCCGACGTCAACGAGGCGTCCGCGAAGCTCGCCTGGCGCAACGGCACCTGGGTCGCCAACGGCAATCTCGTCTGGCGCCATCTCGGCATCCCGACGGTGACGGTGCCGATGGGCACGATGACCGATATCGGCATGCCGGTCGGCCTCACCTTCGCCGGCAAGGCCTATGACGATGTCGCGCTGCTGCGCTTCGCCGGCGACTACGAGCGCGCCACAAAGCGCCGCACCGCCCCGCCGCGCACGCCGCCGTTGGCGGATGATGTGTTCGCGGCGGGTGGGGCGGTATCGGACAGCTCCGGCGATGGGCCGCTTTCGCTGGCGCTCACCGCCGAGACGACCCACGCCGGCGCCGCCGATGAGATCGCGATCACGCTGCAGATCGATGCTGGCGAAGCCGAAGGGGAAGCAGCCGTTGTCAAAGTCCACCTCAATGGCGAGCCGGTCACCATGCAGGCGAGCGGCAAACGCTACACTGGCCGGGTCGCGGTCCCGGCCTCGACGCACCAGGGTTTTCATAGCGTCTGGCGCGGCGCCTACGGCTCGATCGTCACCGCCATCGTGCGCCTGCCGGATGGGTGTGCCGCCGGCTCGTATGTCGTGACGGGCGGGATTGGTTAGCGCCTCTCCTTCTCCCCTTGCGGGAGAAGGTGGAT
>LM655203.1 GCA_000824825.2 Mesorhizobium sp. ORS 3324 | reverse complement strand
ACTGAACCAACACACAGGATCCTTGGGTCTACGCGCGTCGCTTCCCGCTCCGCGCCACAACAACGGCCAGCGCATCAAACCGTCGAAGCATCGCGGTACTTATCCCACCCCGACAGAGAACGTCGGCCGGATCGAGTATGATATCCGTCCACGGTGATGTTCCTGGATCCTCGTCGGGAATTCCGTGCTTCGGAACTCGATCTTTTTCAGATTGCAGATGGGCGGATGAGGATTATAAGCACCTCGAAAACCTATCGACGGCTCGCACATAGCCACACAAGACAAGGGGTCGGTGCCGGATCCAGCGCCAAAGGCGTCAACATCCGGGCCACACCGGTCAGCCGGAAGGGAGATAACCCTGCCGGCACCTCGCGGAACAAACGAAAAGACCTATGCTTGATCAAGTCTTCACCCGCATCTGCCATGTAAAAACCGGCTATGAAGACCGGGAGCGCCACATCTACGATGAATTCGACAGGCACGGGATTCCGGTCAACTGGTATCTGGATCACGACGTTGCCGACCTTTCGCCCGAGGATCTACGGTCTGGCTTGAAGCCGGCGGAGATTTCCTTGACGCTCAAGCACCTCGGCATCTGGCAGGAATTCTTGCAGACTGACCTGCCCTACTGCCTCGTGTTCGAGGATGACGTGTTCCTGGCGCGTAATTTCTCCGCACGCCTGGCTGACTGCCTCCACGAACTCGATCCCAGTCGTCATGCAGTCGTCTATCTCGGCAACGGGGGCAACTATTACACCCCATGGTATAGCTTGAAGAACGGCCAGTCCCTGTACCCGGCGACACACAGCCGCTGCACCGATTCCTATATCCTCACCCGATCGGCCGCACAGGCGCGATGCGAATGGTTTGCGAACAGGCGGGTGACCCGCCCAATCGACCATGAAGTCAATTTCAGCGATCGAGACGCCGGGGTAGAGATCCTCTGGTTCGAGCGCCCGATCGTCGAACAGGGCACTCACAACGGCCGCTTCCTCACATCGATCTCCGACAAGCAGCAACCGCTCTGGTACAAGCGCCTGGAGTGGGGGTGGAAAAAGTATCGCCGGATGCTTCTCGGTCACTCAAGCAGATGATCCCGAAAGGAGCAGCCAAAATCGAAATGACCGACGGCCGAGTCTTCATCTCGACCGACAACTGGCCGACGATCTACCTCGTCGTCGTCGGCGGCTGCGCAAGATCTCGGAGAAGGATGCCAAAGGCATACGAGGGAACCAGACGCTGGTGATGGCCGGCGAGATCCTGCCACCTTCAGCCGCTGACGAATGGCCCTCAGCCGACCGTTGGTGCCGAAATGAAACAAGGTGACCGGTAGAGCGCCGTCTCGGCGAAGTGCTGCAGATCCAATCCGCTCGGCGTGGTCATCTGCACGTGGGTGTTGGAAGCGCAGGTTCGACATGATCGTGTCGCCGACACTGAGCAGGTTTCCACTCACGCTCTTGCGTCCACCTTCTTCATGAAGAGGGTGAGCTCGTCCGGGTCCATATGCACGATGTGCCTGTCTTCCGGATAGGCGCCGCTGTTGACGTCGGCGATGTATTCGGAAAACGCCGCGACCCGCTCCGCCTGCAGCCGGTCATATTCGGCGGCGAAGTTGCGATAGACCTTGGAGTGGCGCGGCATGTGGCCGCGATTGGTGCCGAGAATATCCTCGGCAAACAGGTATTGCGCGTCGCAGCCCGTGCCCGCGCCCATCGACAGCATGATCAGCGAGGTGCGCTCGGAGATCGCCTTCGCCACCTCGACCGGCACCACCTCGATCTCGGCGCCGATCGCGCCGGCGGCCTCCAGCTGCTTCACCGCCTCGAACACTTTCATCGCCGTGTCGGCGGTCTTGCCGACCGCCTTGAAGCCGCCGGTCCAGGTCGCGCGGGAAGGAATGAGACCGACATGGCCGATCACCGGGATCGCGTCGTCGGCCATGCGCTTGATGGTGGCGTAGCCGGCGCTGCAGTAGACGGCGTCGGCGCTCGCCTTGTAGAGCCGGAACGCCCAGCGCACGAAATCGTCGGCGGTGCCGATCTCGAAGAAATTGTCGCCCGGCATGTTGAAGAGGCTCGGCGCCGCATCACGGTACTGCGGATTGAGCACCAGTTCCGGCGGCACCGAGACGATGTCGATGCCGGCGCGTTCGGCGGCTTCGGCCTCGTCGAGCGTCAGCACGCGCAGCATGGTCAGCTGCCGCTTGCCCTTCATGGCGCGCAGATCGGCGACGGTCGGTCTCTTTCGGCTCATCGGTATATCCTTGTCTATGGGGCTTTCAGCCGATATCGATCATCACCTTGCCGGCCTCGACTTTGACCGGATAGGTCTTGAGGTTGACGCAGACCGGCGCGCCCTTGGCCTGCCCGGTCTTGTAGTTGAAGCGGCCATTGTGCTTCGGGCATTCGATGATGTCGTCCATCACCAGCCCGTCGGCGATATGCGCCTGTTCATGCGTGCAGAAACCGTCAGTGGCGAAGAACTCGTCGTCGGGCGAGCGGTAGATCGCGAAGGTGCGACCGCCATGGTCGAAGCGGATCACATCCTCCTCGTCCACGTCGTCCACCGCGCATGCTTCAACCCACTCCGCCATCGTCCCTTCTCCTGATTGCTTCGCGCCACACAGCACGCCGGACCTTATTCGGCGGCCGCAGCCGTCATGTCGACCTCGTGGAACTCGCCGCGATAGGGCTTCGCCGTCGGCGGCAATTCGCGTTCGAGGTAATAATCCTCATATTTCAGCTGCCTGAGCAGCACCGGCCACACTTCGCGATAGGCGTGCCACATCGACGGGTTGGGCTCCGGCAGGTCGTGCTTGATCAGCGCGTGCAGCTTGGGCAGCGCGTGATAGGGCACCATCGGGAACATGTGATGCTCCACATGGTAGTTCATGTTCCAATAGATGAACCGGCTGATCGGGTTCATGTAGACGGTGCGCGAGTTGAGCCGGTGGTCGACGACGTTGTCGGCAAGCCCGATATGCTGCAAAAGCCCGGTCATAACCATGTGCCAGGTGCCGTAAAGGCGCGGCAGGCCGATCAGCACCAGCGGGATCCATGATCCAAGCGCGATCGCGACAGCGATCGTCGCGGCATAGACGACCATATGCCAGCGCGCCGCGATCACGGCCTTATGCTGCTCCATCTGCGGGATGTAGCTCTTCTCGTCGTCCGACAGCTTGCCGAAGGCCTGACGCGCCAGCGTCGGCAGCGAATAGCGGAAATCGAGAATGCCGGTGAAGGCGAGCCCCGCCCTGATGAGGTCCGGCGGCCGCATCACCGCGATCTCGGCATCGCGGCCGACGATGATGGTGTCGGTGTGGTGGCGGGCATGACTCCAGCGCCACTGCACCGGATTGCGCATCAGCATGAAGGAGGCGATGTGGTAGACGATGTCGTTCATCCAGCGCGTGCGGAAGGCGGTGCCGTGGCCGCATTCGTGCCAACGTGAGTCGCTCGACGAACCGTAGAGCACGCCATAGACGAACAGGAACGGCACGACCCACCACGTCCCCCAGAACCAGACGGTG
Organism: Mesorhizobium sp. ORS 3324; assembly: GCA_000824825.2. Classification (GTDB taxonomy): domain Bacteria; phylum Pseudomonadota; class Alphaproteobacteria; order Rhizobiales; family Rhizobiaceae; genus Mesorhizobium. Next base: position 123,655 of record LM655203.1, on the reverse strand, counting down.
CCGGCAGCCGAGCCCAGGATCAGCACGATCCAGATGATGGTGTCGCGGATCGCCCGCCCGTCGGAGCGCTGCATCAGCTCCTTCATCACCTTGCGCGGCACATCGGTGTGATACCACTCGGCCGAAGCCAGCCCCGTTTCGATCGCAAGCCGCGTGCTTTCGCCGACAAGGCTGTAGTCGCGCTTGTTCCCGACGGCTGCCCTCATCGTCACCTCCCGCGGCTGTTAGAGCCCGTTTGCGCGGAATTTTCCGTCGAGGAATGCCTTGGCGCGCGGCACGTCATCCTCGGACAGATGCTCGATGATCACTGGTATATTTGGGTGTTTTTCGCTGAGCCGCTTGAGATAGAGATCGTAGTTCAGGGAACCAAGCCCCGGTGCCGGTAGCTCGATCTCGCCAACGCCGCGGAAGGTCAGCCCCTTATGCGCATCCGCATCGCCGATGTCGGCATGCTTCTCCGTCTTGTCGCTGCCCGAGCGCTTCACGTCCTTGGCATGCGCGATCTTGATCTTGTCCGTCAGCGTGTCGAACACCTGGTTCAGCACCTGATCCATGCGGTCGATGTTGTGTGCCTCAAAATAGTTGGTCGGATCCATCAGAAGTCCAAGGCCCGGGTGATCGACCTGAGCGAACATCCTGACCGTCTCCTCGACCGAGCCGACAACGTTGTTGACGTAAGTTTCGAGCAGGAAAACCGCGCCATGGTCATAAGCCGTCTGGGCAAGGTCCGAGATGACCATTCGGCATTCCTCGAAGCCTTCCTCGGTTTTGTTCCTGGGATGGTGCATCCAGTCGGACTCTGTATTGTAGGTGCCAGTCTCCGAGATCACATAGGGTGAGCCGAACTCCCGCGCGTTGCGGATTATCTCCTTGAGATAGGCAAGCCGCTTCTCGCGTTCGGCTTTGTCCGGATGAACGATGTTGGTGTAGCCGGACACGCAGCAGATCGGCAGATTGTGATCACGGAACGTGTCGCGGACCTTCCTCGCCTTGTCCTTCGTGATCTGCCCGGCCGACAAGTCGATGTCCTTGAAGTGCAGGTCAAGCTGCACTGTGTTGAAACCGAGCGCCCGAATGCGCCTTGCCGATTCCTCCAACCCGTAGGGGAAATAGCCTGTGAAGATACCTGCCTGCATCATGAGGTGAAGTCCTCCGGGTAAGCGATTCAGTCGCCGCGTCTTTCGGCTGCCTCAGTCGACGCGGATTTCGGACAGCTTGACAGTACGGCCTTCGGCCATGGACCGGTAGCCGGCCTCGACCAGCGCCATAGTTTTGACGTTGTCGGCAACGGGCAGCGCCGGCGGCGTGCCGGCCTTCAAGGCATACTGGAGTTGCTCCATGACGCCGATGAAGGCGTGTGGAAACCACATCGTCTCCCAGCTTGGGATGACCCATTTCCCGCCCGTCGTCTCGGTCGAGGCATAGGTCAGCGTCGAGGCGACGCCCTTCGGCCAGCCGATCGTGCCCTTGGCAACACCCTTGGTGCCATCGACGCGCCAAGCGATGTGCTGGTCGTCATCGTAGCCTTGCTGGCGTGGACCGGACCAGACATCCTCCAGCGATACCGCAAGCACGCCGGAGGGAAAGCGCAACGTCGACACGGTGATGCCGTCGGAATGCTCGAAACGCGTGCGCGGATCCTTGCGTGTCAACGTGGTGATCTCGTCCGGATCGCCGAACAGGAAGCGCAGCACGTCGAGGTGATGCACGCTCATATTGGCGAGCGTCAGCCGGTCGTAGTCGGCGAGGAAGGTTTGCCAGTGCGGGATCGCGTGCATGTCGATCTCGGCAAAGACGATCTCGCCCAGCGCGCCGCTGTCGATGATCTGCTTCAGCACACGCATCGACTGGTCATAGCGCATGTTCTGGTTCACCGAGAGGATCTTGCCGGAGGCAGCCGCCTCGTCGCGCAGCCTCACCGCTTCCTCGACCGAGAGTGCCAGCGGCTTCTGCGCAAGGATCGCCTTGATGTGCTTCTGCTTCAGCGCATGGCGGATCAGCGTCGGTTGCTGGTCGGGAGGAAAGGCAAGGTCGACGATCTCGACGCGATCGTCCTCGATCAATTGCTCCGGCGTGTCGTGGACGGTCGGGATATGCCAGCGATCCGCCACATTCGCGGCATTCGCCTTGGTGCGTGAGGCGATCGCCACCACGGGAAAGCCGGCTTGCGCATAGGCGGCGAGATGGCATTCGGCCATGATCATGCCGGCCCCGATGCAGCCGATCCGGTAGTCCTTGACCCGGACCTTTACGTCCGGCTCGAAACCCATGCTCGCCATCCATTCCTCCGTCGAAGACTGGATATAACGCCATGGTCTACGGGTCAGCCAAGGCCAGCGCCATCATTTCCCATCAGTGCCTGCGTCGGGCCTATGCCGCGATCAGCACCGTGCTTTCCGGTGACCAGGAGAGCACGACCGGTTGCCCCTCGGCCAACCTCTCCGCGCCGGTGTTCTGAACGATCACCTTTAGCGTCTGCCCTTCGCGGTCGACGAAGTAGGTGCTGTTGTTGCCCGCAAAGATGCGTTTTGAGACCTGACCCGTAAGCATGTTTGCGTTGCCAACATCCGGCTTTGCCGCGCCCGTCGAAATCTGGATGCGCTCCGGCCGAACCGCACAGCTCGCCTTGGCGCCGGCTGGCACCGATGCGCCTGTCGAGGCCGCGATCGTCGTGCCGTCGGGCAGCTTGATCCCGGAGCCGGTCGCATCGCCGCGAAAAATGTTGGCATCGCCGAGGAAGGTCGCCGCGAACTCGCTTTGCGGCCGGTCGTAGATCTCTTCCGGCGGGCCCTCCTGCACCAGCCTGCCGTCGCGCAGGATGCCGATGCGGTCGCTCATCGTCAGCGCCTCTTCCTGGTCGTGCGTGACGAATATCGTGGTGATGCCGATCTCGCGCTGGATACGCTTCAATTCGATCTGCATGTCGACGCGCAGCGCCTTGTCGAGCGCGCCGAGCGGCTCGTCGAGCAGGAGCACGCGCGGCTTGGTGACGATGGCGCGCGCCAGCGCCACACGCTGGCGCTGGCCGCCGGAAAGCTGGTGCGGCCGCCGGCCGCCGAGCTTGCCGAGCTGCACGAGGTCGAGCGCGCGCCGCACTTCCGTAGCGATCATGGCCTTCGGCTCGCCGCGCACCGAAAGGCCGAAGGCGACATTGTCGGCGACGCTCATATTGGGAAACAGCGCGTAGTTCTGGAACACCATGCCGATGCGGCGCTTCTCGACCGGCACGCGCTCGACGCTTTCGCCGCCGATGGCGATCCGGCCCGTGTCCGGAAAATCGAAGCCGGCAATCTGCCTGAGCAGCGTGGTCTTGCCGCTGCCCGAGGGGCCGAGCAGCGCGTAGAAACCGCCGTCCGGAAAGTCGATCGAGACATCGTCCAGCGCCTGGTGGGCGCCGAAGCTGCGGGAGACGTTCGCCACCGTCACGCCTGCCATTATTTCTCTCCGCCGAATTTGAAGAAACGCGCCGTGAGCAGCATGAGGGCCATCGACACAGCGATGATGATCGTCGAGACCGCATTGATCTCGGGCGTGAAACCCTTGCGGATCGCGGCGTAGATCTCGACCGGCAGCGTCGTCTGGCCGGGCGTCGACAGGAAGTAGGAGACCACGAACTGATCGAACGACACGGCAAACGCGAACAGCCCGCCGGCAATGACGCCCGGCATGATCCACGGCAAGGTGACGCGCGCCGTCACCTGCAACTGGTTGGCGCCGAGCGAGCGCGCCGCCTCCTCAAGTTCCGGCGCGAAGGTCTGCAGCCGGGCCGCCACGACGACGATCACGTAGGGCAGCGCCAACGCGACATGACCGAGCAGGATGGCGACAAGCCCGCGGCCGATGCCGACGCCGAAGAAGAAGATCAGCATCGCCGTGCCGGTGATCAGCCACGGAATGGCGATCGGCGGAAAGAGCAGCGCCTGCAGGAGCTTCTTGCCGCGGAACTCGTAGCGGTAGAGCGCGAGCGAAGCCATCGAGCCCAGCACCGTCGAGATGATGGTGGTGATGATGGCGATCTCGATGCTGTTCCAGGTCGCCGCGATCAGCTGGTCGTTCTGCCAGAGCGAGGCGTACCAGTCCGTCGTCCACTCGAAGGGCAATTGGTAGAAAGGCGAGGCGTTGAAAGACATTGCCGCCATGATCATGATCGGCAAATAGAGGAAGGCAAGCAGTAGCACGATGTAGAAGCGCCCGAGCCATTCGAGGATGCGCGTCGTCGCCATCAGCCGGCCCTCCGCAGGACCGGAGCGGCCAGCGCCAGGATGATCAGCACAACGGCAAGCAGGATGAAGGACAGCGCTGCGCCCAGCGGCCAGTTGAAGACCGCGACGAACTGGTCCTCGATCACGGTGCCATAGAAGGTGCCGGTGCGGCCGCCGAGGATGCGGGGCTCCATGAAGGAGCCGACCACCGGCACGAAGATCAGCGCCGCGCCCGCGATCAAACCGGGCATCGACAGCGGGATGATCACCCGCTTGAGCACCTGCAGCCGCGAGGCGCCGAGCGAGCGCCCGGCCTCGATCAGCGAGTCGTCGATGGCCTGCAGCGTGAGGTAACAGGTCAGCACCATGTAGGGCACATAGGAGTGCACCAGGCCGATGATGACGGCGGGATAGGAATACATGAGATCGATGTTGATCTTGAACGGCAGCACCGCGTTGAGCGCGGTGTCGAGGATGCCGCCTTCGCGCAGCACCATCGCCCAGGAGAAGATGCGCACCAGCCCGTTCGACCAGAAGGGCAGGATGACGAGCAGAAAGATCGCCTCGCGGCTGCGGCCCTTGAGCACCTTGGCGAGCACGTAGGCCGCCGGATAGCCGATGACGACGCACCACAGCGTCACCTCCAGCCCGAGCCGCAGCGATGCAAGAAGAAGAGTCGAATAGAGGCCCTGCGAGAAGAAGGCCGCGTAATTGCCGAGCGTGAAGGCCCACTCCTTGCCTGCCAGCGGCAGGTCGGTCATGAAGGAGAAGAAGACCATGGCCGACAGCGGCAGGAAGATCGCCACCGTCAGCCACAGATAGGCGGGAAGGAGAAGCGGCAGGGCCGGCCTCAGTCCGCGGCGCGAACCGATCGCAAGCTGGTCAGCCATTCTGCCTCTCCTCCCCGAACGACATCGATTACTTCACGTTGACCTTCAGCTCCTGCCACAGCGCCAGATACTTCTCACGCTGCTCATCGGTGACCGGCGCCTGGAACTGGATACGTTTGGCGACGTCCGGGCTGCCCATGACCTTGCGGTTGAAGGCGTCTTCCGGCAGCGCGTCGACAGCCTTGGTGTTGGCCGAGACCGGCGCGCCGACCTTGGTGACCCATTCGACATAGAATTTCGGATCGATCATGTAGTTGATGAAAGCCTCGGCGCCGGCGACGTTCTTGGAACCGACGGGGATCGAGAAGGCGTCGAGCCAGGCGACGGCACCTTCCTGCGGGATGACCAGCGAGACCGGCAGCTTGAAATGCGTCTTGGCGCGATCGGCCGAGCCGCTCCAATAGGTGCCGATGTCGATCTGGTTGGAGGCGACCATCTGGTTCCAGTCGTTCTCCGAGCTCCAGAAGGTCTTGATCTGCGGCATCAGCGAGGTGAGCTTCGCCTTGACCGCGTCCATGTCCTTGATGTCGTTGATGTTCTGCCCTGAAGCGATCGCGCCGAACTGCACCGCCTCAACGGCGTCGTCGCGGATGATGACGCGGCCCTTGTGCGCCGGGTCCCACATCTCGGCGATCGACGTCGGCGGCTTGTCGAAGGACTTCTCGTTGATGGCCAGAGCCGTCAGGCCCCACACCCACGGCACGCCATAGACCTTGCCGTCGTGGTTGAGCATCGGTGAGCCGGCCTTGTCCTTGGCTATGTCGGCATAGTTGGAGAGCTTCGAGACATCGATCGGCTGGATCAGCTTGCCGGCCATCGCCTGGTCGTTGAAGGCGGCGTTGATCATGACGACGTCGTAAAGGCCCGGATTGGTCCGGATCCTGGTCAGCATCTCCTGCTCGGAGTTGAAGAAGTCGTTGACCACCTTGTAGCCGGTGGCCTTCTCGAAATTGGCGACTGCCCACGGCTCGTCGGCGCCGTAGCCTTTCCAATTGAGCACATGCACTTCCTCGGCGGCCTGGGCAGCAAGCGTGATGGCTGAAACGAAGACGGCGGTCGCCGTCAGCAAAGCGGTCAGTCTGGGCATGCGCATGTTTTTCTTTCCTCTCATTGTTTGCCCGGTTCGAGGGCTTGTTAAGTTGTGGCCTCTCGCCCCTCACCCCGCGCTGCCGTCGCTTGGTCGCGAAGGGCAAGGAATTCCTGGATTTCATGGCCGGTCGGCGCCGAAGATCCGCCGTGACGGGTGACGGAAAGCGCCGCCGCCGCGTTGGCGTAGCGTGCCGCTTCCCAGGGCGACAGGCCGCGCGACAGCGCGCTGACGAAGGCGCCGATATGGGCGTCGCCGGCGCCGTTGGTGTCGACGGCGTGGACCGCGAAGCCGGGGACGGCGCGCGTGTCGCCGTCGGCCAGACGCACCAGGCAACCATGCGCGCCGGCCCGGATGACGACACCCGCGGCCTTGGGACAGTGCTCGGCGAGCAATCGGACGGCAACGGTCTGGGCATCGCCGGCGCCGGCGATTTCGGCGGCCTCGTTGGTGTTGCAGCTCAGCCATGTCGTACGCGCCAGCACCCTGTTCAGGATCTGGCGCGGGATCTCCGCGATCACCGGCGTCGGGTCGAAGACGAAAGGAATTTCCGGCGACAGCGCCGCGATCCAGTCGGCGAGCGCGTCGCGACTGCCGGGATAGCTCAGCGTGTAGCCCGAGGTGAAAACCCAATCTCCCGGCGCTGGCTTGATAGGCGCCATCATGTCGCGCGTCAGCACGCTCTCGGCGCCGGGCCAGGAGACGAAGGTGCGCTCGGCGTCGCCGCTGATCATGGCGACGCAGTTGCCGCTGTCCATCGCGGGCGATGGCGGCGTCAGCGTCGCGATACCCTCGGCGGCCAAGGCCGCGCGCAGGAAATCGCCGTCCGGCCCGGTGCCGAGCTGACCGCCGAATGCCACTTGCATGCCGGTGCGGCTTGCCGCGACCATCATGTTGAAACCGCCTCCGGCGACGCGCGCATAGCTCGACGCGGTCTTCTCGGTGCCGGGCGCCGGCAAGGCGTCGATGCGGTAGACGTAATCGACCACCGCGCTGCCGACATGGACGAGCCGACCGCTCATGCGGCAGCCTCCTTGCCCGACCCGGCCCTCGTAACGCGCGCCGCAACGAGATCGGCGGCCAGGGCACGAACCTCGCCGAGATCGATCCCCTTCAACATGGAAATGCGATCCTGCGGCAGCTTCGACAGGCCGGCGCAGGCGCCCGCCATGCCGGCGGCAACCGCGCCGATCGTGTCCGTGTCGCCGCCGAGATTGGCGCTGATGACGGCCGCCCGCCATGGATCGCCTTGGGCGACTTCCAGCACCGCGAATGCCGCCGGCACCGATTCCTGACTGGCGACACCGGTGCCGACCAGGTCGACGATCAGCTTGATCGCTTCCTTCTCCGCCTTGCCGCGAACAAGTTCTTGTGCCCAGACAATACGAGCGGCGATGTCGCCGCCGGTGACCCAATAGCCGAGCGTCGCGCCAAGTCCTGCCGCCGCGGCCGCTTGGCCGGAGGCCGCGCGCCAGTCGCCACCCGAGACACCGAGACTGACAGCAGCGGCGACCGCGGCGGCCGAGGCGATGGCGATCGAAGTGTTGTGTGTCGCCCGGCAGGTTTCCGCCACCTTGGCGACCAGGGCGTCGAGCGGCTCCGGCGGCATCAGGATGCCGACCGGGCCGATGCGCATCGCCGCGCCATTGGTGTCGCCGCTGCGTCCCGCCTCTTCCGCCGGCACGCCGTCATTGATGGCGTCGATGGCGCGCTTGGTCGAAGGCCCGAGCAGATCGTAGCTGCCGCGCGCCTTGACGTCCCGCTCCCAGTCGAGCAGCGCGTTGACCCAGCGCGCATGGTCGAAGCGCTCGTCGGCCTCGACCAGGATACGGCCAAGCAGCAGCGCCTGCTCGGTGTCGTCGGTAATGGTGCCGGCGGGCAGGCCTTTCGACACCGGGTGATCGGCGGCCGGCGCGACGAAGTCCTCGACATGGCCGTAGAGCCCGGCGATGCGGGCCGGCGAAAGCAGTTGTGTCGGCATGCCCAATGCATCGCCCAGCGCCCCGCCGATCAGCGCGCCCATCGCCCGGTCGATCATCTCGGCCGCGTCCGCCATGCTCAGAACTCCAGATGCAGGGCGAAGTGCGCCGGGTTGAGCAGGCTGGTGACGAATTCGATGGCGCGGCCGTCGGCGGCGCGCGTCAGGCGCCGTGTGCGCAGGAAAGGCGTGCCCGGCGCGCAATCGAGGATGGCGGCGTCGGCGGCGCTCAGCATCTCGATGTCGACCCATTCCTCGCCATGGTCGGGAACGAGCCCTGCCCCGCGCAACGTCTGGTGCAGCGTGCCTTCGCGCAGGCCGCGCAGCGGCACCTCTTCCAGCTCCGGCGACAACGGCAGGCGGCTGCGCTCGATCGAGATGGCATGGCCGTCATCGGCATTGGTGCGCACGCGATCGACAGCGATGAAGGACGGATTGCCTACGCCGAGCCGCGCCGCCAGTTCCGCATCCTCGATTACTTCGAGCCGCAGCGTGCGGGTCTCGGCATTGGCGCCCGCATTGGCGAGCGCGCGCGACCAGCCGACGGCATCATCGACCGGCATGCCGTCGAAGGTGACGAAGGAGCCGATGCCGACCTTGGTGGTGATCAGCCCGCGGTTGGATAGCTCTTCCAGCCCTTTGCGGACCGTGTTGCGGCTGACGGAGAAGCGCTGGACGAGCTCGTTCTCGCTCTGCAGCCGGTCCCCGAAGCCCAGCACGCCGGAACGGATCTCATGCTCCAGAACCGTCGCGATCTGCTCGGGCTTGCCCGTGCCGGGGGTGAGTTGCATCGCGCGACGGGCCATATCGATACCTGTTCAATGAACCTGTATAATCCTGTTCAATATTGGATTTGGAAGGTGGCGTCAATCGAGAAAAGAATCCACGAGGATGGTAAATTTTCGATCCTGAGTCCGAGAGCAGCGTCAGCGTTCTTCCGGCGGCTTCAGCCCCCGGAACTGCATCAGCAACAGCAAATCGTAGACGATCTTCAGCGCCCCGCAGATAAGCAGCGGCCACGCCCGGAACGATGCCGCGAAGAGAGCGCCCGCCAAGGCAGGACTCGCCGAGGCGGCCAGGCTGCGCGGCACCGACGTGAAGCTCGCGGCGGCTGCCCGCTCCGCCTCCGTGACAACGGCCATGACGTAGGACGAGCGGGTCGGCACATCCATCTGCGACAGAGCGGCCCGGATCGACAGGAGGACAAGCGCCAAGGGGAGTGTTGGCGCCAGCGCCGCCAGCATCAGGGCGATGCTGGACGGAATGTGCGTGAACACCATCGTGTTGACCAGGCCGATGCGCCGCGACAGCCGGGCCGCCACAGGAAACGAGAGCGCCGACAGCACGCCCGACCAGAAGAAGAAGACACCTGCCTGCGAAAGCGAGAGGTTGAATCGCTCGAAGAGCCAAAGCGCGAGCAGCGATTGTACGACGAAGCCTCCAGCGAAAGCATCGAGGCTGAACAGGGCCGCAAGCTTGAGGACAATATGGCGCGAGGGGCCGAGCGCGGCGGTTGTCCGAGTAGTCGATGCCGGGCGGCTCGGGATGCACGCGTAGAGCGAACCACCAAGCAGACCGAGAAGCGCGTAAAGCACGAACATCGCCTTGATGCCGGCAAGGCGGTCGAGGCCAGCCGGTGCCAGAAGGTCGGGCATCCCCGCAGCGAGTCCGCCTGTGGCGCCTGCGAACGCGCCCACGAGACTGTAGCGCGCGAACATCCGCGTACGCTCGGTCTCCGTGACCTCGCGCGTCAGCACGGCGTGCTCCAGCGGCACGAACACGCTGACACTGCCGGCCGAGGGATTGATCGTGCCGGCGAGCGAGACGACTAGCAGCAAAGCGTAGTCATGGACGACGGCAAAGGCCACGCCCGTGGCGATCATCAAACCGGCGCCGGCCAGCAAGAGTTGACGATGATCGCGTCTGGCACCGAGGAACCCGACCCCGATGGTCAGCAGCGCGGAGCCAAGCAGCGATGCCGTGGCGATGATACCGACCCGCAGGGACGTGAATCCGAGGGCGAGCAGGTAGACGGGCAGCAACACTGCCACGAAGCCGTCGCCGAAATCCCGCAGGGCGCGGGCGGCAAAGAGAAAAATCGCCGGATGTATCCGCTCCACCGGTCTGGTCTCTCGACGGTTCCACTCAGCAGCGTCATGGCTTTTGCAGCCAGGCACATAGCCGTAGTTGAGGATATCATGCTGGAAGGGAGCCAAACCTGCCAGCGAGCGGTGTTGGCCGCCCTCAAACGAAGAAAAACTCCTCCACGCGTTGCTTTGCCTTCAGCAGCACCGGCAGGATCTCGCGTTCCATCGCCTCGACCGAGAAGCGCGCCGACTGCGTCGAGACATTGATGGCGGCCACCGTGCGGCCGGCGCGGTCGCGGATCGGCACGGCGATCGAGCGCAGGCCGAGTTCCAATTCCTCATCGACGATGGCGAAGCCATCCGCCCTCGCCTCGTCGATGGCCTTGCCGAGCGCGGCGCGGCCGGTGATCGTCTTCGGCGTGCGCCGCTCGATCCTCGCTTGCGTCAGGAAGGTCTTCAATTCATCCGCCGCCAGGCCGGAGAGCAGCACACGCCCCATCGAGGTGCAGTAGGCGGGCAACCTCGTGCCGACGTCGAGCGCGACGCTCAAGATGCGGCGGCCGGGGATACGCGCAACATAGACGACGTCCTCGCCCGACAGCACAGCCGCATTGCAGGCTTCGTCGAATTTCCCGGCCACCTCGCGCATGATGGGCGCGGCGAAGGTCCAGAGCGATGCGCCGCCGAGCCAGGTCCGCGCGACGGTCAAAAGGCGAGGCGACAGCGAAAACACCCGGCCGGATTGCGTCGCATACCCGGTGGCGACCAATGTCAGCAGAAAGCGGCGGGCGCCTGCACGGGTGAGGTCAGCCTCTTCGGCCATCTCGGTCAGCGTCATGCCGGCCGGGTGGCGCGCGAGGATTTCCATCACCGCCAGGCCGCGCTCCAGCGAGCCGACATGATCGCGTGAAACGGCTTCCTCTTCCACCAGCGCCTCCAGACCGGCGTTGACTCAATGCAAAGGTTGGAGTTAAAAGTATCTCATATAAAACAGATGTTCGCAATACGAACTTTTTGCATCATGGAGCCCTGAGATGGTCAAGTTCCTGCCGCTGAAAAAGGCGGTCGCGGAAAACCTGCATGACGGCGACACGGTCGCCTTCGAGGGCTTCACCCATCTGATCCCGACCGCCGCCGCGCATGAGGCGATCCGCCAGGGCTTTCGCGACCTGACGCTGATCCGCATGACGCCCGACCTGATCTACGACCAGATGATCGGCATGGGCATGGCCAGCAAGATCGTCTTCTCCTATCTCGGCAATCCGGGCGTCGGGCTGCTCAGGCGCGCCCGCGACGCCATCGAGAACGGTTTTCCGCGCGCCATCGAGGTCGAGGAGCACAGCCACGCCGGCATGGCCAACGCCTATGAGGCGGGTGCCGCCGGCCTGCCCTGCGCGGTGTTCCGCGGCTATCGAGGCGCCGGTCTCGGAGCAGTCAATCCGAACATCAAATCCGTGACCTGCCCTTTCACCGGCGAGGTGCTTGCCGCCGTGCCGGCGATAAGGCCGGACGTCACCTTCATCCACGCGCAGAAGGCGGACCGGAAAGGTAATGTGGTGGTCGAGGGCATCATCGGCATCCAAAAGGAAGCGGTGCTGGCGGCCAAGCGCGCCGTGGTGACGGTCGAGGAAGTGGTCGACGCTTTCGACGACCTCCACCCCAACCTCACCGTGCTGCCGAGTTGGACCATCGCGGCGATCTCGGTCGTTCCAGGCGGCTCGCACCCCTCCTACACGCATGGCTATTACGAACGTGACAACGCCGCCTATCTCGAATGGGACGAGATCGCCGCCGACCGCGACCGTTTCCAGGAATGGATACGCAAGAATGTTCTCGAAAGCAGTGCGGACGACTTCGCTGCCCGCGTCGAGCATCTGAGGAAAGCCGCATGAGCAACGCGCCGGATCTGGGCTTCACGCCCAACGAGATGATGACGATCGCCGCCAGCCGCGCGCTGAGAAACGACGATGTCTGCTTCGTCGGCATCGGCGCGCCGTCGGCCGCCTGCAACGTCGCGCGGCTGACGCACGCGCCCGACATCACGCTGATCTATGAGAGCGGCACCATTGGCACCGCGCCCGACGTTCTGCCGCTGTCGATCGGCGACGGCGAATTGTGCGAGACCGCTGTCACCACCGTCGCGGTGCCGGAGATGTTCCGCTACTGGCTGCAGGGTGGCCGCATCTCGATCGGCTTCCTGGGTGCGGCCCAACTCGACAGGTTCGGCAACATCAACACCACCGTCATCGGCGACTATGCGCATCCGAAGACGCGGCTGCCCGGCGGCGGCGGCGCGCCGGAGATCGCGACCTCCTCAAAGCAGGTTTACATCACCATGGTGCAGTCGAAGCGCGGCATGGTCGAGAAGATCGACTTCTTCACCTCCTTCGGCCATGGCGAGGGCGGCGATCACCGCAAGCGCCTCGGCATCGACACCGCAGGCCCGACGCTCTTGATCACCGATCTCGCCGTCTGGAAGCCGGACCTGGTGACCAAGGAGTTCACCGTCGTGTCGCTGCATCCCGGCGTCAGCCGCGAGCAGGTGCAGGCGACCTGTGGCTGGACGGTCAGATTTGCCGAGGCCCTTGATGCGACGCCGGCGCCCACGGAACTCGAGCTGAAGACATTGCGCGACCTGCAGGCCCGCACCAAGGCGGCGCATCAAGGAACCGCCAAAGGGAAAGCTGCCTAGATGACCGAAGCCTTCATCTGCGATTACATCCGCACGCCGATCGGCCGCTTCGGCGGCGCGCTGTCCTCGGTGCGCGCCGACGACCTCGCTGCCATTCCGCTCAAGGCTCTCATCGAACGCAACGCCGGCGTCGACTGGGCGGCGATCGACGACGTCGTCTATGGCTGCGCCAACCAGGCCGGCGAAGACAACCGCAACGTGGCGCGCATGGCGCTGCTGCTTGCCGGCCTCCCGCAGGACATTCCCGGTTCGACCGTCAACCGCCTCTGCGGTTCGGGCATGGATGCCGTCACCATCGCCGCGCGCGCCATCAAGGCCGGCGAGGCCGACCTAATGATTGCCGGCGGAGTCGAGTCGATGAGCCGCGCGCCCTTCGTCATGCCGAAGGCCGACACCGCCTTCTCGCGCAATGCCGAGATCTACGACACCACCATCGGCTGGCGCTTCGTCAACCCGCTGATGAAGGAGCAATATGGCGTCGATTCCATGCCGGAGACCGGCGAGAATGTCGCTGAGGATTTTTCTGTCAGCAGAGCCGACCAGGACGCCTTCGCCTTGCGCAGCCAGGACAAGGCTGTCGCGGCGCAAGCCAATGGCCGGCTGGCGAAGGAGATCACGCCGGTGACCATCCCGCAGAAGAAGGGCGACGCGATCGTCGTGCCCAAGGACGAGCATCCACGCGCAGGCACAACGCTCGGGGCGCTGGCCAAACTGCCGACACCGTTCCGGCAGGGCGGTACGGTGACTGCCGGTAATGCCTCCGGGGTCAATGACGGCGCCGCGGCCCTCATCGTCGCCTCGGAAGCGGCGGCCAGGAGACATGGCCTGACGCCGATCGCCCGTATTCTCGGCGGCGCCGTCGCAGGTGTCGCGCCGCGCATCATGGGCATCGGACCGGCGCCGGCCACGAAGAAGCTTTGCGCCCGCCTCGGCCTGACGCCCGAACAGTTCGACGTCATCGAATTGAACGAGGCCTTCGCCTCGCAAGGCATCGCCGTGCTGCGCGAGCTTGGCATCGCCGAGGACGCCGCGCATGTGAACCCGAATGGCGGCGCGATCGCGCTCGGCCATCCGCTCGGCATGTCGGGGACACGCATCACCGGCACCGCGGCGCTGGAACTGCGCGAGCGCGGCGGCAAGCTGGCCTTGGCCACCATGTGCATCGGCGTCGGCCAGGGCATCGCCATCGCACTGGAGCGGGTCTGACGGCCTCCGCCGATCAATAGGGAAGACCGACGTAGTTTTCGGCCAGCGCGGTCGACGCAGCTTTGGAATGCACGAGATAGTCGAGTTCCGCTTCCTGGATGCGCTGGCCGAACTCGCCCGTCTCCGGAAAGCGGTGCAGGATCGTCGTCATCCACCAGGAGAAGCGCACCGCTTTCCAGACCCGCGCCAACGCCTTGGCTGAATAGGCGTCGAGCCCGGCTTCGGATTTATCGCCATAGAATTCGCGAAGCCCGCCAAAGAGATAGCGCACGTCGCTGGCAGCGAGGTTGAGGCCCTTGGCGCCGGTGGGCGGAACGATATGAGCCGCGTCGCCGACCAGGAACAGTTTTCCGAAGCGCATCGGCTCGGCAACGAAGGAGCGCAGCGGCGCGATCGACTTCTCGAAGGACGGCCCGGTGGTCACAGCCGCCGCGGTTTGTGGTGGCAGGCGGCGGCGCAGCTCGTCCCAGAAGCGGTCATCCGACCAGGCCTCGATGCGCTCATCGGCCGGAACCTGCACATAGTAGCGGCTGCGGCGCGGCGAGCGCATCGAGCACAGCGCAAACCCTTGCTCATGGTTGGCGTAGATCAGCTCGTGGTCCGCCGGCGGCACCTCCGCCAACACACCCAGCCAGCCGAATGGATATTGCCGCTCGAAAGTCTTCAGCGCGCCTTCCGGCACTGACCCGCGGCTGACGCCGTGGTAGCCGTCGCAGCCGGCGATGAAGTCGCAGTCGATGCGATGCGTGGCGCCGTCCTTGTCATAGGTGACGAACGGTGCTGCGCCGTCGAAATCATGCATCGCGACGTTGGCCGCTTCATAGACGGCAAGCAGTCCGGCAGCCTCGCGCTTGTCCATCAAATCATGCGTCACCTCGGTCTGCCCGTAGACGGTGACATGCTTGCCGCTGGTGAGCGCGGTGAGGTCGATGCGGTGCAGGCGCCCGTCGAAGGCGAGCGAAATGCCCGAATGCTGCAGGCCTTCGGCGTGGAGCCTCTCCGCGGTGCCCGCCTCGCCGAGCAGCTCCACCGTGCCCTGCTCGAGCACGCCGGCGCGCACGCGGCCAAGCACATGCTCGCGGGTCGATCGTTCGAGGATAATCGTCTCGACCCCGATGGTGGCTAGCAATTGGCCAAGCAGCAGGCCGGACGGTCCCGACCCGATGATGGCGACCTGCGTGCGCATCAGCGGCCGAGGCTTTCGATCTGCGCAGCAAGTTCGGCGGCAAGTCTCAAGGCAGCCGCCGTCGCCACCACCATCTGCGGCAGGATCAGCCACTCCAGCGTCCAGGCCTCGCCCGAGCGCTCCTGCTCGTGCACCAGCGCCTGGTGCATGCCGGAAAGCTGCGTGGCGTTGAAGCGCGCCAGCGCCACCAGCGCTTCGGCCTTCACCGGATTCTGCTTGTGCGGCATGGCCGACGAGCCGCCAGCGCCGGAAAGCTTAATGTCGGTTTCGCCCTGCGCCATCAGCGCGATATCCTGGCCGAACTTGCCGAGACTGCCGGCGACCAGCGACAGCCAGCCGGCGAACTCGGCGAGCGCATCACGCTGGCTATGCCATTGCGGCGCGTCGGCAAGGCCGAGTTTGGACGCGAGCGCCGCGCGCACGGCCGCTCCCTTGTCGCCGAGCTTGTCGAGCGTGCCGGCCGCACCACCGAACTGCACCGCGAGCAGCCTGCCGAACTGTTCCTTCAGACGCTGCTGGTGACGCTCGAGCGGCGCTCGCCACGAGGAGACCCGGTCCCCCACCGTGATCGGGATCGCCGGTTGCATGCGCGTCATCGCCATCAAAGCCCTGCCCCCGAATTCCGCTTCCAGGTTGGCAAGCCGCACGGTGTTTTCGCTGAGCAACAGGCCGATGTGGTCGACAGCCGCACGCAGGCGCAGCACCAGCGAGGTGTCGATGACGTCCTGGCTGGTCGCGCCGAAATGAACGAATTCCCCATACGGCTCGCCGACCATCGCGCTGATCTGGCGCACCAGTTCCGGCACCACGACGCCGTCCGCGGCGACGCCGGCGCGCAGCTTTGCCGTGTCCGGCCGGAAGGAGGCCAGCGCTTTGACAATCGCCGCCTCGGCCTCGCGCGAGATCACGCCGTGTTCAGCCTCGGCTTCAACCAGCGCCCGCTCGAAGGAGAGCATAGCGGCGATGTCCGCTTCAACGGAAAAATGCCGCGCTGTCTCTTCGTCGCCGAGCAGGCCGGAAAGCAGCGGATGGTCGAAGGGCGAAACGGTCATGTCGGCCTCGGTCAGCTGTCGAAGAAGACCGTCTCCTTCTCGCCTTGCAGGTAGATATCGAAGACGTACGTGTTGCCCTGGCGCTCGGCGATCAGCGTCGGCACGCGCACGCGTTGCTCGATGCGGAGAAGGATCGGATCCTCGGCATTGGCCTTTTCTTCGTCCGAGAAATAGAGCCTTGTGTGCAGGCCAATATTGATGCCGCGCGCCACGATCCACAGCGTGATATGCGGCGCCATCAGCCGGCCGTCGCGGAACGGCACGCGGCCGGGCTTGATCGTCCGGAACAGGCACACACCGGTTTCCATGTCGGTCGGCTGGCGGCCCCAGCCAAGGAAATTCGCATCGGCGGTGCCACGCAGTTCGGCGGGCGAATTGTAGAGCCCGTCGGCATCAGCCTGCCAGATCTCGATCAGCGCGTCCTTGAGCGGCGTGCCGGTACCGTCGAGCACGCGGATGCGCAATTCGATGCGCTCGCCCTTGGTCTCACCGTTGACCATCACCGAGCCGAGGTCCTTCTCGTAGACGCCGTCGATGCCGCAGAAATTCGGCGTCAGCCCGATATGCACATAAGGCCCGGCGGTCTGCGAAGGGCTTTCCTTCAGCCGGTCGAGCGACTGTGCCATCAATTGCCCTCCGGTCTGTTCTCGAACAGCGTCGAGCGCCGCCCGCGCAGCACGATGTCGAACTTGTAGGCAAGCGCGTCCATCGGGATTGTCGACTGCATGTCGAGCGCGGCAATCAGCGTTTCGATGGCCGCCTTGTTGGAAATGCCGCCGACGATTGGGCAGCGCCAGATCAAAGGATCACCCTCGAAATACATCTGCGTGATCAGCCGCTGCGCGAAGCCGTGGCCGAACACCGAAAAATGGATATGCGCCGGCCGCCAGTCGTTCGGGCCGTTCGGCCATGGATAGGGCCCGGGCCTGACCGTGCGAAAGGCGTAGCCGCCATCCTCGCCGGTGATGGTGCGGCCGCAGCCGCCGAAATTCGGATCGAGCGGCGCAAGATACCCGTCCTTCTTGTGGCGGTACCGGCCGCCGGCGTTGGCCTGCCAGAACTCGAGCAGCACACCCGGAACGCCTCTACCGCGCTCGTCGAGCACGCGTCCATGGACGATGATCCGCTCGCCGATGGCGCTCTCGCCGCGCCTGGCGAAATTATGGATCAGGTCGTTGTCGAGCTCGCCCAGCATGGCGTGCCCGAACACCGGCCCGGTGAGTTCCGACAGCGTGTTGTCGAAGGCGACCAGCGCCTTTTGCGGCGAGCGCAGCACCGAGCTCTTGTAGGGAGGCGTGAATGCCGGCGGGTGCCATTGGCGGTCGCGCTGGAAGAAGGCGCCGGTCTCCGGCGCCTTGTTGGAGCTTGGCTCAGCCATGGGCGTCGTCCATCTGCGCGAACACTTCCTTGGCGATCTTGAAGGCGCGGTTGGCGGCCGGCACGCCGGCATAGATCGCGACATGCAGGAAGGCCTCACGGATCTCGTCGCGCGAGGCCCCCGTGTTGGCGGTGGCGCGCACATGCATGGCCAGTTCCTCGTCATGGCCGAGTGCCGCAAGCAGCGCCAGCGTCACGATCGAGCGCTCACGCTTCGACAGGCCGGGTCGCGACCACACCGTTCCCCAGGCGGCCTCGGTGATCAGCTGCTGGAATGGCCCGTCGAAATCGCTCGCCGCAGCCTCGGCGCGGTCGACATGCGGATCGCCGAGCACGGACCGGCGCACTTCGAGCCCGGCCTGGTATCGGCTGGTGTTCTTTGGGTCCTCATCCATGAGCATGTTTTCCCTCAGGCAACGAGGCGACGAAGTCGCGGATCAGACTGACAAGCGCGTCGGGCTGCTCGATGCAGGAAATATGCCCGGCGCCGCGGATCACCTCGAAGCGCGCGCCGGGGATCAGGTCGGCCAGCGCGCGGACGAGATCGGGCGGCGTCGAGCCGTCCTGGTCGCCGACGATGCACAGCGTCGGCACCGCGATGCGGCGCGCGCTGTCGGTGAAATCGGCGTCGCGCACCGCCATACAGGTGCCGGTGTAGCCGGGCAGCGCCTGCCTGGTCAGCATGTTGCGACAGCCGGCAAGGTCGGCGGGTCGGTTCGCATGGAAATCCGGCGTGAACCACACCTTCAGCACGCCGTCGGCGATCGCCTCGATGCCGTCGCGCTCGACCGTCGCGATGCGGCTGTTCCAGCTCTCGGCAGTGCCTATTTTGTGCGCTGTATCGCTGAGGATCAGCGCTTCGACCAGATCGGGCCGCCGCGCATAGAGCCCCTGCGCGACCATGCCGCCGACCGACAGGCCGCAGAGCACCACCTTGTCGAAGCCGAAATGGTCTATGAGCGCGTTGAGATCATCGGCATGGTCGTCGATCGAGCGCACGCCGCCGCCGATATCCGAAAGCCCGTGGCCGCGCTTGTCGTAGACGAGCATCGGCATCTCGCCTTCGAGGCGCGCGACGACGTCATCCCAGATGCGGAAGTCGGTGCCGAGCGAATTGATGAAGATGATCGGGCGCGCGGTGCCGCTCGCTTCGATATAGCGGTGATGCAGCGCGACGCCGCGTATGCTGACGAATGGCACGGTTTCGATCCTCCAAAGCCACATTGCACGAGCCGTTTGGTTCGGTAAAATGATATTTTGCGGCGTTTCATTAACTCCAAGGTTATCAGATCATGGCCGACAGCCGGATTCGCTTCCGCCATCTGCAGACATTTCTCGAGGTGGCCCGGCAGGGAAGCGTGGCGCGCGCCGCCGACTTCCTGCATGTCAGCGCCCCGGCCGTGACCAAGACCTTGCGCGAGCTGGAAGAGGCGCTCGGCATCGCCGTGGTCGAGCGCGACGGCCGCGGCATCCGCGTCACCAGGCTCGGCGAGATCTTCCTCGGCCATGCCGGCTCGGCGATATCGGCGCTGAAGCGCGGCGTCGATTCGGTGCGCCAGGACGGCGCGGTCAATCGCGATCCGATCCGCATCGGCGCGCTGCCGACCGTCTCGGCCCGGGTGATGCCGCTCGCCATGAACCTGTTCCTTGAAGAAAACACCGGTGCCGCCATCAAGATCGTCACCGGCGAGAACGCGGTGCTGCTGGAACAGTTGCGCGTCGGCGCGCTCGACCTCGTCGTCGGTCGGCTCGCGGCGCCGGAGCACATGACCGGCTTCTTCTTCGAGCATCTCTATTCCGAGCAGGTGCTGTTCGTGGTGCGGGCCGGGCATCCCCTGTCGGAGCCGGGGGCGGACATCTTCGCCCGCCTCGACGAGTTCCCGGTGCTGATGCCGACCAGGGAATCCGTCATCCGGCCTTTCGTCGACCGCCTGTTCATCACCAACGGCACGACCGCGCCGGCGACCGAAATCGAAACCGTCTCGGATTCCTTCGGCCGGGCCTTCATGCGCCAGAGCAACGCGGTGTGGATCATCTCGGCCGGCGTCGTCGCCAACGAGATCGCCAGCGGCGCCTTCGTCGCCTTGCCCGTCGACACCGAGGAGACCAAGGGGCCGGTGGGCCTGACCATGCGCACCGACACCGCCCCCTCGCCCGCCTTCACCATCCTGTTGCAGACCATTCGCGAAGCGGCACGGCATCACGCGTGATGCTGCGATCGGCATTTACCTAACCTGACGGTTAATAAAACACCGCAAAATATCATTTTACCGAACCAAACCGCTAGTGCAATGTGACCTCGAAGGATCGAGACCCACGCCGTTCGGCTGCAACCGGAGGACCCGTTCGCCGCCGGGTGGAATGGCCACTGAGGGAGGAGCAGATGTCTCGCATTATCGGCGGCAAATCCGCCATTTCCAGCATGTCACGGCGCCAGTTCATCGCCACCTCGGTGGCCGGCGGCGCGGCGTTCGCGCTCAGCCGCGGCAGGGCCTTCGCGCAAGGTTCCGAGACGCTTAAGGTCGGCTTCGTCAGCCCGCGCACCGGGCCGCTCGCCGGCTTCGGCGAGACCGACGGCTACGTGCTCGACCTTGCCCGCAAGGCACTAGCCAACGGCATCGAACTCGGCGGCAAGAAATACAGCGTCGATATCCTCGACCAGGACACGCAGTCGGACCCATCCCGCGCCGGCCAGCTCGCCAAGGACCTGATCAACAACCAGGCCATCGACCTGATGCTTGCCGTCTCGACGCCTGAGGTGATCAACCCTGTGGCCGACGCCTGCGAAGCGGCCGGCGTGCCCTGCCTGTCGACGGTCATGCCCTGGGAGGCCTGGTATTTCGGCCGCGGCGCCAAGCCCGGTGCGCCCTCGCCATTCAAATGGACCTATCATTTCGGCTTCGGCGTCGGCGAGTTCTTCAAGACCTACATCTCGCAGTGGAACCTCATCGAGACCAATAAGAAGGTCGGCGTCATGTACCCCAACGACGCCGACGGCAACGCCATCCGCGCCAATTTGGCGCCGCTGCTGGCCAAGCAGGGTTTCACCATCGTCGATCCGGGCGCCTACGAGACCGGCACCACCGACTATTCCTCGCAGATCGCGCTGTTCAAGCAGGAAGGCGTCGAGATCTTCAACTCCTTCCCGATCCCGCCGGACTTCGCCGCCTTCTGGCGCCAGGCCGCGCAGCAGGGCCTGACCCGGCAGATCAAGATCGCCCAGGTCGCCAAGACCGGCCTGTTCCCGTCGGATATCGAGGCGCTCGGCGATCTCGGCACGAAGATCTCGAGCGCCGCCTATTGGCACAAGGCCTTCCCCTACAAGTCGCCGCTGACCGGCATCTCGGGCACCGAGCTTGCCGACGGCTACGAGGCGGCGAGCGGCAAGCAATGGACGCAGCAGCTCGGCGCCTCGATGTCGCTCCTCGACGCCGGCTTCGAGGCCTTGAAGGCGAGTTCCAACGTCAAGGACAAGGCAGCGGTTGCCAAGGCATTGAGCATGCTGAAGACCGAGACCATGATCGGCAAGGTCGACTTCACCAGCGGCCCGGTCGCCAATGTCTCGCCCGGCCCGATCATCGGCACGCAATGGGTGGCCGCCAAGGAAGGCAGCAAATTCCCGCTCGACTATGTCGTGACCGAGAACGCCACCGACCCGAAGGTGCCGGTCGGGGCCAAGCTCCAGCCGTACAACGGCTGATCCGCAGGGCATGAGGACCGCATCGTGAACGCTTCGCCCAACGGTGCGATCCTCAGCGCCGCCGGCATCCATAAACGCTTCGGCGCGCTGGTGGTGCTGGACGACGTCGATTTCGCCATGGGCGCCGACGAGGCGGTCGGTATCGTCGGCCCGAACGGCGCCGGCAAGACGACGCTGCTCAGCGTGCTCTCCGGCGCCTATCCGCCGAGCGCCGGCACCATCGCCTTCAAGGGCGGCGACGTGACGGCGCTGCCGGCGACGCAGCGCTGCCGGCTGGGCCTGGTGCGCACGCATCAGGTGCCGAAACCCTTCGGCGGCATGACCGCTTTCGAGAACGTCTTCGTTGCCGCCTCGCACGGCGCCGGCCTCGGCCGCGACGAGGCTTACGAAGAAGCGCTCGCCTCGCTGAAACTTTGCGGCATGCTCGGTGTGGCCAACCGGCGCGCCGAGACGCTCGGCCTGCTCGACCGCAAGCGGCTGGAGCTGGCGCGGGCGCTGGCGGCGAAGCCCACGCTGCTTCTGCTTGACGAGATCGGCGGCGGCTTGACGGACGGCGAAGCCGGCGAGCTCGTCGAGACCATCCGCGAATTGCGCCGGCGCCAGATCGGCATCGTCTGGATCGAGCACATCGTCCACATCCTGCTGCAGGTGGCCGAGCGCCTCATCTGCATGGACGCCGGCAGGATCATCGCCGACGGCGATCCGCAGGCGGTGATGGCCGACCCGCAGGTGATCGGCGCCTATCTCGGCGGAGGCCCGAAATGAGCCTGCTGTCGGTCGAGGATCTCGTCGTCCGCCACGGACTGCTGCAGGCGGTGCGCGGCGTGAGCTTCAGCGTCGAGCGCGGCGAGACGCTGGCACTGGTCGGCGCCAACGGCGCCGGCAAGACGACGCTGCTCAGGGCCATCGCAGGCGCGCATCAGGCCGCTTCCGGCCGCGTGCTCTTCGATGGCGCCGACCTGTCCGGCGTCCCTTCGCACGAGCGCGTCCGCAAGGGCATCGCCTTGGTGCCCGAGGGGCGGCGGCTCTTCGTGCAGATGACGGTCGAGGAGAATCTTTTGCTCGGCCGCACTGCCGGCCGCCCTGGCGACTGGGACGTCGAGCGGGTCCTCGAAACCTTCCCCAATCTGAAGCCACGCCGCCACGCCAAGGCCGGGCATCTCTCGGGCGGCGAGCAGCAGGCGACGGCGATCGGCCGCGCGCTGATGAGCAATCCGGACCTGCTCCTGCTGGACGAGGTCTCGCTCGGCCTGTCGCCGCTGGTCGTCGACCGCGTCTATGCCTCACTGCACGGACTGATCAATTTGGGCACGACGATCGTCCTGGTCGAGCAGGACCTCGATCGCGCGCTCTCTGTCTCCAGCAAGGTCATCTGCATGCTCGAGGGCCGGATCGCGCTCGCCGGCGCCAGTGCAAACGTTTCGCGCGACGAGGTGACTAAAGCCTATTTCGGCCTTCATCGCAAAGGCGCCGGAGGCGTGCCGGCATGATGAACCAGATCGTCCAGGGCGTTCTGCTCGGCGGCTATTACGCGCTGATCGCCTGCGGCCTCTCCTTCATGTTCTCGGTCATGCGCATCATCAATCTGGCGCATGGCAGCCTCGCCGTGCTGTCGGCCTTCGCGCTGTGGCTGCTTGCCTCGCGCTTCCACATCCCGCCCTTCTACGGCCTCGCTATCGTGCTGGCGCTGATGGCGGCGATCGGCTGGGCCCTGCAGCGCTTCCTGCTCGAGCGCAGCGCGCGCGGCGGCGCGCTGCTGCCCATCCTCACCACCTTCGGCCTTGCGATCGTCATCGACAATGTCCTGTTCGAGCAGTTCGGCGCCGACACGCGCTCGCTGGCGCCCTTCATCGGCAGGCTGTCCTACGATTCCTGGGAATGGCCGGGCGGCCTCTATGTCGGCAAGCTGGCGGTGATCATCTTCGCGACCGCCGTCGTCCTGCTCGGCGGGCTGCAGCTCTTCCTTACCCGCACCGGGCTCGGCCGCTCGATCCGCGCCACCTCGGAAGACCCCGACACCGCAGGCCTGGTCGGCGTCGACGCGCGCCGCGCCAATGCGCTCGCCGCCGCGATCGCCATGGTCACCGTCGGCCTCGCCGGCGCCTTCCTCGGCATGCGCGCCACCTTCGACCCCTATGCCGGCGCGACCCAGTTGCTGTTCGCCTTCGAAGCGGCGGTCATCGGCGGCGCCGGTTCGCTCTGGGGCACGCTCATCGGCGGCATCGTCTTGGCGCTGGCGCAGACGCTCGGCGCCAAGATACATCCGCAAGGCTTCCTCATCGGCGGCCATGTCGCCTTCCTGATCGTTTTGTTCATCCGGCTCTACATGTCCGGCCTCGGTTTGCGCGGCCTGCTCAGCCTGCCCACGGGGAAGACGCCGTGAGCGCCGCGGTCATCGCGCGCGGCACCGCCGCCTCGCGCATCGCCGCAATTGCCGTCGCGGCGATCATCTCGCTGCTTGCGCTCGCGCCCCAATTCCTCTCGGCCGGCGCTGTCGACCGCATGACGGCGCTCTTCATCTATGTGATCCTCGCCGCGATGTGGAACGCGCTGGCCGGCTTCGGCGGGCTGGTCTCGGTCGGCCAGCAGGTGTTCTTCGGTTTGGGCGCCTATTTCACCATCCGGCTCGCCAATGCCGGGCTCAATCCTTTCGTCTCGCTGTTCGTCTCGGCGGTCGTCGTCGGAGCGGTCTCGTGGCCGATCTCGCTGTTCATGCTTCGCTTGAAGAACGGCGAGTTCGCCATCGGCATGTGGGTGATCGCCGCGCTGACCCATCTCCTCGTCAATCTCGACCGCCTGGTGCAGGGCGAGACCGGCACGTCGCTGATTTCGCTCAACGTCTACGACGCCTCGACGCGCCGGCTCACCATCTACTGGCTGGCTCTGGCCTCGATGGCCGCGCTGCTCGCCGTCCTGTTCGGCCTGCTGCGCGGCAGCACGGGCGCCGCCATACGCGCCATCCGCGACAATGAGGATGCCGCCGCATCCGTCGGCGTGCGCGTCACCGGCACCAAGCGGCTGCTCTTCGTGCTTGCCGCCTTCGGCATCGGCGTCGCCGGCGCGCTGTGGCTGGCCACCGCGATCACCTTCCAGCCGAAAACCTACTTCAACGTGCAGTGGACCGCCTACATGATCTTCATGGTGCTGGTCGGCGGCATCGGCACTTTCGAGGGCGCCATCCTCGGCGCACTGCTCTTCTTCCTCATCGAGACCTGGTTCGGCGGCGCCGGCGTCTGGTACCTGATCGGGCTCGGCGCAACGGCGCTGGTCTTCTCGCTGCTTCTGCCACGCGGCCTCTGGGGTACGCTCGAAGAGCGCTTCGGCTGGCGTCTGCTGTCGGTCGGCTACCGGGTCAGGCTTCCCGGCATCGCGGAGAACCCGGCCGGCGCGATTGCTGCGCCGGCACAATCAGCCACATCTCGGGAGAAGGCATGAGCATGCTTTTCGGCAAGACGATCCTCATCACCGGCATCGCCTCGGGCATCGGCGCGCGCACGGCAGAACTCGCTGGCCAGCTTGGCGCCGACGTGATCGGCGCCGACCTGCGCGAGCCGGACGGGCATCAAGGCGTCTTCGTCAAGGCCGACATCGCCTCCAGGGCCGGCGTCGACGATCTCGTCGCCCGGCTACCGCAGCGCCTCGACGCGCTCTGCAACGTCGCCGGCCTATCCGGCAACACGGGTGCAGCGGCGACACTGGCCGTCAACTTCTACGGCTTGCGCGCGCTCTCGGAGGCCGTGGCGCCAAGGATTCGCGAGGGCGGTGTCATCGTCAACGTCGCCTCCATCGCCGGCTTCGGCTGGCGCGCCAATCTGAACCGCGCCGCCTCGATGGTAAGCGTCGAGGGATTTCCCGACGTCGCCAAGGCCGTCGCCGACCATGCGGTCAAGAACGAAGAAAGCTATCCCGTCTCGAAGGAACTGTTGCTTCTGTGGACCTTCCGCGCCGCGCATCAAGAGCTGTTCAAGCGCCGCGGCATCCGCGTCAACGCGGTGAGCCCCGGGCCGGTCGAGACGCCGATCCTGAAGCAGTTCCGCACGGTCCTCGGCGATGCCAAGGTCGACAGCGACATCGCGCGGGTCGGCCGCGCCGGCACGTCGGGCGACGTCGCGCCCGTCGTGCTGTTTCTCTGCTCGGACGGCGCACGCTGGATCAACGGCGCCAACGTGCCCGTCGACGGCGGCCTCGAAGCGTCCATAAACGCCGAGGTGCTCGGCTTCTGAAACAATCTGCGACGCTCCATGGGGAGCGAGGGAGAAGACAATGGATATCGGACTTCTGATCGCCGGCGACGAAAGGGCGGCAACGGGTTCCGCCTCTTTCGAGCGTATGGACCCCTTCACCGGAAAGCTGGCGACGCGCGCCGCCGCGGCGAGCATCACCGATGCCAACGCCGCTGTCGAGGCCGCGGCAGCCGCCTTCCCTGCCTGGTCGAACACCGGCCCCGGCGAGCGCCGCGCTTTGCTGTCCAAGTCGGCCGACGTGATAGCCTCCAAGGTCGGCGAGTTCACCCGCCTGATGATGGAGGAGACCGGCGCCACCGGCCCCTGGGCGGGCTTCAACGTCATGCTGGCGTCCAACATGCTGCGCGAGGCGGCCGCCATGACAACGCAGATCTCCGGCGAGATCATTCCGTCGGACAAGCCGGGCACGCTCGCCATGGCGATCCGCCAGCCGGCCGGCGTCTGCCTCGGCATCGCGCCGTGGAATGCGCCGGTCATCCTCGGCACGCGCGCTCTCGCCATGCCGCTCGCCTGTGGCAACACGGTGGTGCTGAAGGCTTCCGAGATGTGTCCAGGCACGCACCGGCTGATCGGCCAGGCGCTGGTCGAGGCCGGTCTGCCCAAGGGCGTCGTCAATGTCGTCACCCACGATCCGAAGGATGCGGCGGCGATCGTCGAGACGCTGATCGCGCATCCGGCGGTCAAGCGCGTCAACTTCACCGGCTCGACCAAGGTCGGCCGCATCATCGCCGAGCTGTCGGGGCGGCACCTCAAGCCGGCGCTGCTGGAGCTCGGCGGCAAGGCGCCGCTGGTCGTGCTGGACGACGCCGACATCGATGCGGCGGTGAATGCCGCGACCTTCGGCGCCTTCATGCATCAGGGCCAGATCTGCATGTCGACCGAGCGCCTGATCGTCGACGAGGCGGTCGCCGACGCGTTCGTCGCCAAGCTCGCCGCCCGCGCCGCGCAGCTTCCGGCGGGCGATCCGCGCGGCCATGTCGTGCTCGGCTCGCTGATTAGCAGCCAGGCCGCCGACAAGATGGAAGAGCTGATCGCCGATGCGACCGCCAAGGGCGCGAAGCTTGTGGCCGGCGGAATGCGCACAGGCACCGTCGTGGAAGCGACACTGCTCGACCGCGTGACGCCTTCGATGCGCGTCTATGCGGAAGAATCCTTCGGACCGGTCAAGCCGGTGATCCGCGTGAAAGGCGAGGACGAAGCCGTGCGCGTCGCCAACGACACCGAATACGGCCTGTCGTCGGCCGTCTTCAGCCGGGACATCCGCCGCGCCATGGCCGTAGCCGCGCGCATCGAGGCCGGCATCTGCCACATCAACGGACCGACCGTCGGGGACGAGGCGCAGATGCCGTTCGGCGGCGTCAAAGGCTCCGGCTACGGCCGCTTCGGCGGCAAGGCCTCGATCGCCGAATTCACCGATCTGCGCTGGGTGACGATCGAGGATCCGGGCCAGCACTATCCATTCTAACGGCTCACCCGAGCGTCAGCCCGGCCTTCCTCGCTTCCTCGCGCAGGAAGGGCAGGCCGACCTCGATGACGTCGCGCGGGTCCTCCGCCACCGGGCGCCATACGGCGAGCCCGCCGGCGATGTCGACGTCGACATGGTTCATGCTTTCGAGCGTGATCGCGCCTTCGTAGCCGATGTCGGCGATCGCCTTCATGCAGGCCGCCCAGTTGAGCATGCCGCGCCCCGGCACGCCGCGATTGGCCTCCGACACATGCACATAGCCGAGGAAGGGTGCTGCCGCCTCGAAGCCTGCGGCAAAGCTCTCCTCCTCGATATGCATGTGGTAGGTGTCGAGATGGATAAAGATGTTGTCGGCGCCGATCCGCTCGATGATCCGCGCCGCGTCGATGCCGCGGTTGATCAGATGCGTCTCGTAGCGGTTGCAGGGCTCGATGCCGAGCCTCAGGCTGCGCGACTTCGCCGACTTCGCCGCGCGCTCGAGGAAGCGACAGATGCCGTCGATCTCCCTTTGCGTCGGCGCGCGGCCGGTAGTCTTGCCGATCGTGCCATAGGTGACGCCGCCAAGCGCTTCGCTGCCCACCTCGTTACAGACCTTGAAGGCCGGCTGCAGGAAGTCGAGCGCCTCCTCCGGCCGCTCGACCACATCGAGCGCGCGCGGCAGGCCGAGCGACGGGATGAGCTCGACGCCATAGTGGTTGGCGAAACCGCGCGTGCGCTTCGTGTCGATCTCCTCTGGGCGCAGCAGCGGGATCTCCATCAGGCCGATGCCGAGCTCCTTCAGCCTATCCATCTGCGGCTCGATGCGGGCGAGGTCCCAGACCGGGGCGATGGCGAATGTATGCAGTCCGAAAACGTTCATGTCAGCCTCGTTGCTCATGCGCCGCGGCGGCGGCGATGTCGCCGCCGCCGACGATGCGGCTGACGACTTCGTTCATGTTGGTCCTGGCGGTGACGAGATCGGCATCCGCCCTGCCGTGGCGCAGCACAACGATGCGGTCGGTGACCGACAACACGTCGTTGAGCCGGTGCGAGATCAGGATGACGGCGATGCCTTCCGACTTCAGCCGCCGGATCAGGTCAAGCACGCTCTGCACCTCGCGCACGGCGAGCGCTGCCGTCGGCTCGTCCATGATGACGAGCTTGGGATTGAAGGTGAGCGCGCGGGCGATCGCCACCGTCTGCTGCTGGCCGCCCGAGAAGGAGCCGACCGAGCGGTTGATCGACGGCAGATGCGCCCCCAACCGGTCGATCATCCGCGCCGCCTGCCGATCCATCTCGGCCTTGTCGACGAAGCCGGGGAAGAGGCCGAGCAGCCTTTTCGTCGGCTCGCGGCCAAGGAAGATGTTGGAGGCCACATCCTGCTGCTTGGCTAAAGACAGATCCTGATAGATCATCTCGATGCCGAGGCGGCGGCGCTGGCCGGGATCAAGCGCAAGGATGTCCTTGCCGTCGAATTCGATCGAGCCGGTGTCGGCCTGGTAGATGCCGGTGATGGTCTTCATCAGCGTCGATTTTCCGGCGCCATTGTCGCCGACCAGACCGACCACCTCGCCGGCCGCGACCGACAGATCGACGCCATGCAGCACGTCGACCGCGCCAAAACTCTTGCGAATGCCGTGGAGCGAGAGAAGCGTCATACGCGCGACTCCTTCCGCACCTGATACTGGTCGATGAAGACGGCAAGGATCAGCACCGCGCCGATCGCCATCTGCTGGTAGTAGGATTGCACCGCAAGCAGCGTCAGCCCGTTCTGCAGCACGCCCATGATCAGCGCGCCGATCATCGTGCCGAGGATCGAAGCGCGGCCGCCGAACAGGTTGGTGCCGCCGATGATCGCCGCGGTGATCGCGGTGAGCTCGTAATTGATGCCGGCGGTCGGATCGCCTGCATTGACGCGGGCGGTGAAGAGCAGGCCGGCAAGGCCGGCAAGCGCGCCGGAGAGCGTGTAGATGATGCGGCGATGCTGCTCGACCCGGATGCCGGCGGCGCGCGCAGCGCCCTCGCTATCGCCCAGCGCCAGCGTGTGGCGACCGAAGCGCGTATAGGCAAGCACCGCATGCGCCACGATTGCCGTCAGCACGAAGATGATGACCGGCATCGGCACGCCGAACGGCCTCCCTTGCCCGATGTAGACGATCTCCAGCGGCAGGCCGTAGATCGCCCTGCCCTGCGAGATGACCAGCGCTAGGCCGCGCGCCAGGCCCAGCATGCCGAGCGTCACGATGAAGGCCGGCACGAAGGCGCGTGTCACCAGTTGCCCGTTGATGTAGCCGGCGATCGCTCCGGCGAGGATGCAGGCGATCACGGCAAAGACCGACGGCCAGCCGAGATTGACCGCGACATAGGCACCGGCCACGCCGGAGAGCCCCATGACCGATCCGAGCGAGAGGTCGAGCCCGCCCGAGCCGATGACGAAGGTGGCGGCGATCGCCAGCACGCCGATCGTCGATGTGGCGAGCAGGATGTTGAGGAAATTGCTGAGCGACAGGAAGAAGGGCGACAACAGCGCCATCGCCGTGCTCAGCAAGACAAGCACCAGCAGCGACTCCAGCCTGATATGGAGCCTCTCGACGGATGCGCGCTGGACACGGGTCCAGAACCCGGGCTGCGCCGTTTCGGCAGACATGTTTATCACCCTTCGGGTAGGGGTTAGGCAGTGGGGATCAGGCAGTAGGGCAGTAGGTGATACGGGACAGGGACATGCCAGGTTCCCCTACTGCCTACAGCCTACTGCCTATTCCCTCATTTCACATATTGCAGCATGGGCTCCTTGCCGGCGTCGAGCACTTCCTTGGTCAGCACCAGGGTGGGCACGGCAATGCTTTCCTCGACCTTTTCGCCGGCCAGCGCCTTCTTGACGTTCTCGACCGCCTGCTTGCCGACCAGATAGGGAAGCTGCGCCACGGAAGCGTTGAGACGCCCTTCCTTGATCGACTTCACCGCATCGACATTGCCGTCGACGCCGATCATCGTCACCTGCTGGCCCTTGCCGGCTGCATAGACCGATTCCACCGCGCCCAACGCCATGCCGTCATTGGCGCAGAAGATGGCGACGAGGTCGGGATGTGCGGTCAGCGTGTCGGTGGCGATCGAGGCCGCCTTGCCGCGATCCCAGTCGCCCGGCAGCGATGCGACGACCTGCAGCCCGGGCGCCAGTTCCTTCAGCTTGTCGGCAAAGCCCTTGGCGCGCTTCTCGCCGGTGATGTTGCCCGACAGGCCTTCGATCACCAGCACCGGACCCTTGGCGTCCTTGCCGAGCTTGGAGACCAGATATTCAGCCCCTTGCGCGCCAGCCGCCACATTGTCGGAACCGATATGGAAGGTAACCTTGACGCCTTCCTTGTCGAGGACCGCCTGATCGAGATTATTATCGAGGTCTACGATCTTCATGCCTGCGGCCTGCGCAGACTTCAGGCAAGGCAGCAGGTTGGTCGAGTTGATGGCGGCGGTGATCATCGCCACCGGCTTGCGTTCCAGCATCGTGTTGCAGAGGTTGAGCTGCGGCTCGGCCGCCTGGTCGCTTTCGGCTGCCTGCTGGAAATACTTCACGCCGGCTTCCTTGGCGCCGTCAGCAACGCCCTGGGCCATGGCGCCCCAGAACGGATTGGCCAGCGTTTTCATCAGCACGCCATATTCGCCGTCCTCTGCCCTGGCCGCTCCGACCGCTGACATTGCCAAGGCGACGCCCAACGCAAGAGTAAATCGATTTATCTTCAGGAAAAGCGATGTCATTCCATCCTCCGTTTGTTGTTTGCACCGGATGCATCGGCCAGGGCCGGCGCTTTCTTCCGTTATCGACAATGGGGGCTATTGTCGGTCTCCTCCCCCGGAATGCGGGACGTTGCCTGGCGAGCCAACGGATTCCCGCATCAACACCTTGCAAGGTTCGAGCCGCGCTGTTGGCGGACCACCCTCGCCCTCGATTCTGCGAAACAAGACCTCCATCGCATTGCTGGCGATCGCGCGCACCGGCTGCACCACCGCGGCGATCGCCGGCCATGTCACCTGCATCCACTCGGCGTCGTCGAAGCCGACCAGCGAAATGTCGTTCGGGCAATGCCAGCCGCGCCGTCGGAATTCGGAAAGCGCTACCAGCGTGCCCTTGAGGAACAGCGAATAGACCGCCGTCGGCCGCTCGGTACCCTTGGAGAAATAGTCGTGAAGCATCGCCCGCAGAGGTCCGACATCGCTTTCGCAGAGCACGACGTCGATGCGGATGTCGGGCGCAAGCTTCAGCGCGGTGCTGCGGAATCCGTCGAGGCGGGCGCGCACCGTGGCTGCCTGCTGGCCGAGGCCGACGACGAGGACGTGGCGATGGCCCATGCCGACCAGCGCGCGCGCCACTTCCGCGCTTGCCGCGGCGCTGTCGGCCGAAACGGTGTCGAAGGCGTCGTCGGCGAGCACGCGGTCGATCAGCACGCCCGTCATGCCGTTCGCCTTCATGAAGGCGGCCGCCGGTCCGTGCTCGTTGCGCACCGGCGCCAGCACGACGCCGGCGACGCGCCAGTCGTGCATGCGGGCGAGGACCTCCTTCTCCCGCGCTTCCGATTCACGGCTGGAGGCGGCGACCAGCGTGTAGCCGCGCTGCTCGGCCAGACCTTCGAGCTCGCTCACCATCTGGCCGAAGAATTCGCTTTCGAATTCGGGCATGATGGCGCCGATGATGCGGCGCTTGGCCCGCCGCATGTCCGAGGCGAGCGGGTCGACACGGTAGCCGAGCAGTTCGACGGCATCGAGGACGCGCTGCGCGTTTTCCGGCTTCACCGTGGTGACGCCGGAAAGGACCTTGGAGACGGTGGCGGCGGACACACCCGCATGGCTTGCCACGTCGTGGATCGACGGGCGCCGCTGCTGGGCTTCCTTGTTCGCCATTGACCTCCTCCCAAGAGCGGGCAGCCATTTGGGCGGCATTGCTAAACTAACCGATAAATCGATTTTTCGCTATTGTAAATCGTTTCATCCGGGGTAAAACACCGACGTGATTGACACGATCCAATCACGCTGGGAGGATGATTCATGTCCGAAAAGTCCATGCCGCTGGTCATCAGCGCGCCCGAACCGCGCACGCTCGACCTGATCTTCACGCCGCCGCAGCTGGCGCATTTTCGCAGAAAATATCGCATCGTCGAGACAACGCCGGAAGGTGTCTCGGAGTTGCCGACCAATGTGCTGGCCGAAGCCCGCTACATCGTCGGCCAGCCGCCGATCGCCCCGGAGACGCTGGAGAAATTGAAGGCCCTGCGCTGCATCTTCAATGTCGAGACCAACCTCATCAACAACATGCCCTATGAGACGCTGTTCGCCCGCGGCATCCACGTCGTCACCACCGGCCTGGTGTTTGCGGAGCCGGTTGCGGAGCTCGGCCTTGCCATGGCGCTCAACCTGGCGCGCAACATCGTCGATGCCGACCTAGCCTTCCGGCAGGGCAAGGAGCTGTGGGGCGGCGACGGCAACCAGACCGCACGCCTGCTCTCAGGCGCCGATGTCGGCATCATCGGCTTCGGCGATCTCGGCCGCGCGCTGAACCGGCTGCTCTCCGGCTTCCGCACGCGCACCAGGGTCTACGACCCATGGCTGCCGCCGTCCGTTCTTGCCGAGCACGGCGTCGAGCCGGCCTCGCTCGACAAGGTTTTGTCGGAAAGCGATTTCGTCTTCGTCGTTGCCTCGGTGACCAGCGAGAACCAGGGTTTTCTGGGCGCCGACGCCTTCGCCAAAATGCGCAAGGGCGCCGCCTTCATCCTGCTCAGCCGCGCCGGCGTCGTCGATTTCCCGGCGCTGATGGCGGCGGTGAAGAGCGGTCATATCGTTGCCGCAAGCGATGTCTTCCCGGAAGAACCGCTGGCGCAGGATCATCCGGTGCGCACCCTCCCCGGCTTCCTGCGCTCGGCCCACCGCGCCGGCGCGCTCGATGTCGCCTTCAAACGCATGGGCGACATGGTGCTGGAAGACATGGACCTCATCGACCGCGGCCTGCCGCCGATGCGCTCCAAGCGCGCCGAGCGCGAGACCGTGTCGCGGATGCGCTCCAAGCCCGTCGACAGGAACTGATCGCGCCTTGCCAGCTAGAGCCAGCGGCGTTCCCGCCAATGATTGCATCATGATGTAGCGCAACCAAACTTAAAAGCAGACGTTGGGAAGCTTCGACATCCCTCGTGAGTATGCTTTTATCCGGTATTATTTTCTACATTTCATGGGAATAGAGGAACTTTGATCCAGACCTGCCGTTGGTGACGTGATCGTTTCTCGAACGATCCGGAGAAACAGGAGGTCTATGTCATGAACATCAAGATGATCAGCCTTGGCGCGATGGCGCTTTCGATGGCTAGCGGCTCCGCGCTCGCCGCCGCGACCGGCACCGGCACGTCGGCGCTCGACGATCCGGCCAAGATGCAGCCTTTCTATACCGACTCCACCATGAAGAAGATGCGCAGCAGCGACGAATTCACCAGGGCGTGGAAGGCGCTGACGGCCGAGGATCAGAAGATGATTGTGGCGGCCTGTGCCGATGAGGCGAAGAAAGCCAACGCAACCAACACGCATCCGGAATTCTGCAGCAGCGTGAAGGCGAACGGCGGCAGCAAATAGCCGCGCTACAGCAATCTTGAGCTGATTCAAGCGATGAGATTGCTGCCGGCCCTCTGTTCGGCATAGTCGCCGAAATTCGCCTCGAGCCAGGCGATAGCGCTGGCAACGTCGGCGATGGCGAAACGCGCCGCGGTTTCGCCTTGCGGCTTCACGCGGATCGAGATCCCGCCGGCGGCATTGACGGTGTCGAAGCCGTTCTCGTCCGACGTGTCGTCGCCGAGGAATACCGGACGCCGGCCGGTGAACGGATCGAGCTGCATGAAGCGCCGGATCGCGGCGCCCTTGGCGGCTTCGAGCGGCATCAGCTCGACGCCGGCGTTACCCGCAATGACCCTGTAGCCTTCCGGCAGGCGCGCAAGCGCTGCCTCGACCAGTTCCGTCGCGCGCGCCAGAAGATGAGGCGCCGCCCGCGTGTGAATGGCGAGCACCGGACCCTTGCGCTCGACATAGACAGCCTTGCTCGCCAGCTCCAGCTCGATCTCGTCGGCGAGTGCCGCCATGTCGGCCGGCTCGTCGGCTGCTTCGATCTGCCCGCCCGGTGTCAGCCTGTGCTCCAGCCCGTAGAGGCCGGCGATCCGCAACTTCAGGGGATCGAACAGCCGGTCGACTGCGGCGATCGAGCGGCCGGTAATGAAGGCGAGCGCGCCGTCGAGCCGCCGCTCGATCGTCTCCAGGAGCAGGCGCAATTCCTCGCCGACCGATACGCTGTCCGGGTGGGCCGCGTGCTCAAGCAAAGTGCCGTCAATGTCGAGGAAGAGCGCCCACCGGCCACCGGGAAGGCGCGGCGTCAAATCTGTCTGTAGATTCATCGAAATCCGACTGCCTGTTTGCGTTCGAACATGGAGACGACGTTGTCGCCATTCATCGGCCGGTCGGATAAAGCCGTGACCCGGTCGAGCTCGTCGCGCTTCCTCAGCCGCGCCGCGTCGAGCAGCATGCTGCCGGCCCATCGATAGACATTGTTGTCGCGCACGATCTCGCGCATGCGCCGCATGCGCCCACGCTGCTCTTCCGGTCCCATGGTGAGTGCCTGCAGCATGGTCTCGCTCATCATCGCCGCGTCGTAAGGATTGACGATCAGCGCTTCCAGCAGCTCGCGCGAGGCGCCGGCGAAGGTGCTGAGCAGGAGCACACCCTGCTCGTCGTCGCGAGAGGCGACAAATTCCTTGGCGACGAGGTTCATGCCGTCATGCAGGCTTGTGACCAGGCAGATGTCGGCCGCCCGGTAGATTTCATAGACGTCCTTCTGCGAGTGATGCTGGGCCACCAGGACGACGGGGCGATAGGTCTCACTGCCGTAGCGCTCGTTGAGCTCCTCGGCGAAGCGCAGGCATTCCTCATGCAGTTGCTTGTAGGCCGGCAGCGTGCCCCGGCTGGGCGCCGCGATCTGCAGGAACACCACCTTGCCGATTGTTTCGGGATGGCGGATGAACAGCTCCTCCAGTGCATGGAAGCGGTCGAGGATGCCCTTGGTGTAGTCGAGACGCTCGACGCCGACGCAGAGCTTGGCATCGGCCGGAATGCCGAACCGCTCGCGGATGTGTCGCCGGGAGTCCTCGACCGAAGGCAGGGCCTTCAGCAACTCGACCGGCCATTCGATCGAGATCGGATAGGCATGCACCAGCGTCGTCTGGCCGCCATAGGACACGGCCGCGTCCGCGCGCTCGATCCGGCTTTCCATGAAGCGGTCGACGCTTTCGGTGAAATTGTTGGCGTGGAATTGCGTGTGGAAGCCGATGATCGAGCTGCCGAGCAGCCCGTCGAGGATGCGTTCGCGCCACGGGCAGATGCTAAACACCTCCGAATTCGGCCACGGAATGTGCCAGAAGGTGATGACGATCGCATCCGGCAGGCGCTCCCGGATCATGCGCGGCAGAAGCGCGAAGTGGTAATCCTGGACCAGCACGATCGGCCGCTCGTTGCGGGCCTCGGCAACCACCGCGTCGGCGAATTTGCGGTTGGCGGCCTCGTAAGCCTCCCAGTCGGAATCGCGGAAGATCGGACGGGTGAAGGCGATATGGCAGAGCGGCCACAGGCCCTCATTGGCGAAGCCGAGATAGTAGCCCTGATATTCCTCGTCCGTCAGCCAGACCCGGCGCAGCGTGTAGGAGGGATTGCCGGGCGGCACCTGCACGCGGTCGTTGCTGTCGACCACCTCGCGGTCGGCGCTGCCGCCGCCATAGGCGATCCATGTGCCGGCGCAGACGCGCGTGATCGGCTCGAGCGCCGCGACCAACCCGCTCGCCGGCACGACCAGCTCGACCTCGCCGTTCTTTTCGTTGTGGATGTAGGGCTCGCGGTTGGAGACGACGATGACCTGCGCGTCCGGCAGATCCTCGGTAAGGATCTTGCGCAGCGTCTCCGGCGACCAGGTGACGAGCGCCGCGTCGACCGACTGCCCGTTCTTCTCGAATTCGCGCAGCACCTTGCGCGCGGCTTCCGAAGCGACGTCGTCACCCGGGGCAGGCATGCTTGCCGCCCTAGAATGGTGTTGCCGGTACCGGGATATTGAAACGAAGATTGCGAGAGCGGAAAGTCCGAGACTTACGAGGATGAGAACCCACAAGAAGTCGACGCCATATTGTATCATTGAATGCCAGGTTGCCTCCGGCTGTCCGCAATTTGTTTTCGTTCTTGCCGGCTGCGGAGCGGTACGCCGGTCCAAGTTGGCAAACGCATAAAGCGGTCGTCGGTTCCGACATTTTTCGATTGTTGAACGCGTACTTGCGGAATTCTGTTTAGGTGCGGACAATTAGCGGCACCATGCCCTCATGCCGGTCGGCGAGGAAGGCGACGACGCGCTCGCCGACACGCTGAAAAGTGAGGTCGACAGATTTGTCGCCGACGGACAGATGCCGGAGCGTGAGCGTGTCGATGCCGTTGGGCATCCTCGGGCGCGTGACGCGCAATTCGCCTTCCCAGCCGTCGATTTCCAATCCCAAACAGGCCTGCATCAGCATGAAGGTCGAGCCTGCCGACCAGGCCTGCGGCAGGCAGGCGACGGGATAGGCGATCGGCGCCTCGCCCGGCGCCCGGATGAAGCCGCAGAACAGTTCCGGCAGCCGCATGTTGAAATGCACCGCCGACTCGAAGGTGCCGCTCATCAGCCGCACCACGCCGTCGCGCTCGCCGTAGCGCGCCAGTCCGACGCCGCAGAGGGCCGTATCATGCGGCCAGATCGAGCCGTTGTGATAGGACATCGGGTTGAAGAAGATCGCGTCGTCGGCAAGCGTCCTCAGCCCCCAGCCGGAATGGAAGGAGGCCGACAGCAATTGGTCGGCGACCATCTTGGCACGCTCCGCCTGCGGCAGCCCGACATAGAGCAGATGCCCGGCGTTCGACGTTCGCACCTTGCAGGGCTCGCCTTCGCCGTCGATGGCAAGGGCGTAGAAGTTGAGATCGTCGATCCAGAAATCGCGCTCGACGGCCTGCCGCATTTCCTCGGCGCGGTTTTCCCAATGCTCGGCATCGGCGAATTCGCCGCGGCGGCGCGCAAGCGCGGCAAGGCCGCGGTAGGCGGCAAAGACATAGCCCTGCACCTCGACCAGCGCGATCGGACCCTTGGGCATGCGGCCGTCGGCATGGAAGATCGAGTCGATGCTGTCCTTCCAGCCCTGGTTGGCGAGGCCGGACTCGGCCGCGCGCTGGTAGGTGACGAAACCCGTGGCCCGGCTCGCCTCCTCCGTCCATTCGGCGGCCGCCTTGAGCGACGGCCAGAGCGTGTCGATGAAGGCCATGTCGCCGGTGCGGTCGGCATAGGCGCAGGCGAGATGAATGTAGAGCGGGGTCGTGTCGACGCCGCCATAATAGCGGCCGAAGGGGAGTTCGCGCAACGCCGCCATCTCGCCCTT
The DNA here is from genome assembly GCA_000824825.2 of Mesorhizobium sp. ORS 3324. Classification (GTDB taxonomy): domain Bacteria; phylum Pseudomonadota; class Alphaproteobacteria; order Rhizobiales; family Rhizobiaceae; genus Mesorhizobium. Next base: position 86,053 of record LM655203.1, on the reverse strand, counting down.
GCGCGTCTCGTGCATGATCTTGCCTGGCTGGGAATCGATGAAGGGCGACGTCTCCTTCGCCTGATGCTCGGCAAGAAACGCCAGCACGCCGCGCGCCAGGCCGGGATTGAGCCACAGCATCTGCAGCCCCGAGATCACGCCGTCGCGGCCGAAGGCCGTCGAGAACCAGGGGATGCCGGCATAGGGGTAAGGCCCCGTCGGGAGCTCGGTGGTGAGCAGCGCGACATCGGCGCGGGCACGCTCGACCCAGTCGTTGAAGACGCGGCCGGAGCTCCACACCGTGGCGCCATGCCGGCGCTTGGCGCGCATGCCGAAGCGGGCGCGAGCCGCGGCGGCGCGGAAGCGGTCGCGTCCGGGTGTCTCGGCGACCTCCGGACCGACTTCGACATAGAGCACCTTGCTGCTGCGCTTGGTGACCGCGATCAGGAAGTCGGCGCGATTGTCGCTCAACTTTTCGGGGGCCTGCGAAAAGGAGATCGCCGACAGGCGCGGCAATCCGTCGAGGCCGTCATAGCCGAGCAGCACCGACGCCTTGTCGGTCTTGGCGACATGGACCGTCCCGCGCCTGGGCCGTGTCGAGCCGCGCACCTCGAACATGTCGCGGAAGTCGGCGGCGAAATGCAGAGAAACGACAATCGTCGAATGCTCGCGGCTGTAGTTGGAAAGCGTGATGCGATCGAACAGCCTGTCCTGCCAGATAAGCCTGACGCGCTCGATGTGGATTGCGCCTTGCGGAATGTCGCGGCCAGCGGCGCTCTGGATCGGCAGGTTGGTGAGGTTGCTGGTGAACAGCACGTTGTCCTGGCTGAGCGAGGCGCCAAGCAGCGACATCTGCCGGCCGCCGACGGTCAGGCGGAACTCGGAAAGGACGCGCGTGTCGTCGCGAAAGAAACCGTCGCCGGCGCCCCTGATGTCGCCATAGGCGTCCGTGACGGCAAAGCAGTCGCCCTGCTTGAGAGCAAACAGCCGATGCGGCTCCCGTGGCGCCGTTTCGTCCAGCGAGGCAAGGGCCACGGCGGGATCGAGCTTGCGCTCGTCGAGTTCCATCATTCGCAACCTCTTCGTTGCTGCGCCCCACTGCAATTGCGCCCCCGAGACAATAGCGTTCAGGAAGCCTTTGCCTGATGGGCACCAATCAGGCGGGCATAGACGGCAAGGTAGTCGCGCGCCATCCTGGTGACCGAAAACCGCTTTTCGAAGACCGCCCTCACCTGCCGCCTGTCGAGTTTTAGGAGGGCGGGCATCGCCGCAGCCGCGTCTTCGACATTATCGACGACGAAGCCTGTCACGCCCTGATCTATGATCTCCGGCAACGCACCGCAATCCCAGGCGATCACCGGCGTGCCGCAGGCCATGGCTTCGATCGGGGCGAGGCCGAACGGCTCGGGCCAGTCGATCGGGAACAAAAGGCCCGCGGCGTTGCCGAGAAACGTCGCCTTTTCGTCCTCCGCGATCTCGCCGACATAGTCGACGCGGTCGCCGTCGATGAGCGCCTCGATCTCGTCGTGAAAATAGGCGCGGTCGTCGTCGCCGATCTTGGCCGCAAGCTTCAGCTTCAGACCGGAACGGCGCGCGATCTCGATGGCGCGGTCCGGCCGCTTGTCGCGCGAGAGGCGCCCGAGAAATGCCAGATATGGCTCTTCAGTCGATGGGCTGCAGGTTGCCGGGTAGGCACCGAGCGGAATGCCGTGATGGATCGTCGCAACCCAGTTGGCATCTGGCAATCCGCGCTTTTGGCTATGCGAGATCGAGATCATCGGAAAGCGCGGGAAGCGCTTGTAGGCCGGGGCGAGGTCGACATAGTCGAGCCTTCCATGCGGCGTCGTCACCGTCCGTCCCGCCATGTGCTCGAAGAACGGAAAATGCGCGAAATGGCTGAGATGGAAGTGGATGACGTCGAACTCGTCGGCCCGCTCGCGCACGTCGGCAAGCATCGCCAGATGCGCCGCGATTTCCGATTTCTTCGGCCGCGGATCGAGACGGATCGCTTGGTCGCGCCCGGGCACCAGCCGCGCCGAGGTCTCGCTGTCGCCGCTGGCGAACAGCGTCACGTCGTGCCCCAACTCCACCAGCGCTTCGGTGAGATAGGAGACGATGCGCTCGGTGCCGCCATAAAATCTCGGGGGAACGGATTCGTAAAGCGGCGCGACATGGGCAATGCGCATGGATTCCCTCAAACTGTTGACGGGAACCAAAATGCGCCAGTCGTGAGATCGTTCCTCGCAATCGGCCACGGATGGTTGCAGCTTCGTTTAATCAGCTCATCCAGTTGCCGCCGTCGACATTGAGCGTCTGGGCCACGACATAGTCGGAATCGCTCGAGGCCAGGAAAACGGCCGCGCCCCGATAGTCGTCGGGATCGCCCATGCGTCCCGCCGGCACCGCGAGCCCGACCTGCCGCTTCTTCTCGCCGATCGGCAGGTTTTCGTAGCGCGCAAACAGCGCGTCGACCTGGTCCCACATCGGCGTGTCGACCACACCGGGGGCAATGCCGTTGACGTTGATGCCGTGCTTGATGAGAGCAAGGCCTGCCGATTGCGTGATGCTGATGACCGCGGCCTTAGTCGCACAGTAGACCGCGACCAGCGCCTCGCCGCGCCGGCCCGCCTGCGAGGCCATGTTGATGATCTTTCCCTTGCGGCCTTGCGCGACCATGCTTTTGGCAACCGCCTGCAGGGTGAACAGCAGGCCCTTCACATTGACCGAGAACTGAAGGTCGAAGCTTTTTTCCGAAATCTCCAGCAGCGGCCCCATATCGAAGACGGCGGCGTTGTTGACCAGGATGTCGATGCCGCCATGCGTCCTTGTCAGCGAATCGACCATCGCCTCGATCGAGGCGAGATCGCGCACGTCGAGCCGGATAGCGGAAGCCTGACTGCCCAGCTCGCGCGCCAATGCGTCCGCCTTGTCTGTGCTTACGTCGGCGATGACGACTTGAGCGCCTTCGGCGACAAAGCCGCGCACGATGGCCGCCCCGATGCCTTGCGCGCCGCCGGTCACGACGGCGACCTTGTCCTTCAGTTTCATGTCGCTTCTCCTGCTTCAGCGGGTGGTATGGCCGCCATCGATGACCGGCACCTCGCCGGTCACATAGCTAGAAGCAGGAGAGCACAGGAAAAGCGGCGCCGCAGCAACCCTGTTCGGAAGGCTCAGATGTCCACGCTCTGCGGCAGGATGACGAGGTCGCGGATTGTGACGTTGCGCGGCCGCGTCAGCATGAAGAGCACGGCATCGGCCACTTCCTTCGGCTCCATCAGGCTGCCGGCGGCGAGCGCTTCTTCCATCTTCGCTTTCGGCCAGTCGCTGAGCAGCGCCGTCACCACCGGACCGGGCGCGACCGCGCCGACGCGGATGCCGTGCTGCAGCACCTGGCGGCGAACCGTGTGCACGAAGGCCTGCACGGCGAATTTCGACGCGGTATAGATCGGCTCCCAGACCACCGGAACGAGACCGGCGACAGAGCTGGTGACGATGATGTCGCCGCTCTTCTTCTCGATCATATGCGGCAGCACGGCGTGGACGGTGCGGAAGACAGCGTTGATGTTGAGATTGAGCATCTTGTCCCACTGGTCGGGATCACCCATCACCACCTCGCCGCCGACATAGGCACCGGCATTGGCGTGGAAGATGTCCAGCTTGCCCGCCTTTTTCAGGATCTCGGGCATCATGCGGTTGACGCTCGCCGGCTCGAGCAGGTCGGTGACCACAGCGGAGGCATTGTCGCCGAGCTCCGCGACAAGTTCCTTCAGCCGATCCTCGGCCCGATCGACCAGGACGACCTTTGCGCCGGCGGCGAGCATGGTGCGGGCGCATTCCAGCCCGATGCCGGAGGCAGCACCAGTGATTGCGGCAACCTTGCCGGAGAGACTTTCAGACATAGCGATCCTCTTCGATAAGCCGTCAGGCGCGGCCGTGTGAAACACGCGAGCGGCGGGCGAGAGAATCGACGATGACCGCGATCGCCAGGACGCAGCCGGTGATCATGTACCGGAGCGAGGATGACAGATCGAGCAGCGTCAGGCCGCTGGCGATGGATTGGATGACGATGATGCCGAGCAGCGCCGAATAGGCGCTGCCGCGGCCGCCAAACAGGCTGGTGCCGCCGATGACGGCCGCCGCGATGGCGTTGAGGTTGACGTCGCCGGTGCCGGCCTGCTGGCTGGAGCTGGCAAGCCGCGCCGCCGACAGCACGCCGCCGGTCGCGGCAAGCGTGGCGCAGAGCGCGAAGGCGCTGGCATAGATCAGCCGCACATTGATGCCGGCGCGGCGCGCCGCCTCGCGGTTGCCGCCGACGGCCGTCATCGAGCGGCCCCACTGGGTCCGCTTCAGCGCATAGTTCATGGCCACGACCAGGCCGACGAACAGCGCGAACATCCACGGCACGCCGCGCGACAGGTTGAGGTAGTAGGTCACCAGCTCGAGCGCGAGTGTGATCGCCGCGGCCTGGAGCAGAAGCCCGCCGAACGAGCGTGAGGAAAGCCCGGCGGCCTGGCGGCGCTGCGCCTTGCGGTAGCCGAGAGCCAGGGCAAGCACGCCGGGCATCACCGCCAGTGTGTGCGACACCCAATGCGGCATCACCAGCAGCTGGCCGAAATTCACCAGCGGCGAGTCGTAAGGCAGATTGATCGAGCCGGTCGGCCCGAGGATGTAGAGCTGCAGCCCAAGGAAGGCGAGCAGGCCCGACAGCGTTGACACGAAGCTCGGCATGCCGAGCCGGTTGAGCAGCAGCGCGTAGACGCAGCCGGTGACGAAGCCGACCGCCATCGCCGCGACGATGGCAAGCGCGACCGGCCAGCCCCACTGGACCCACAGCACACCGAGCAGCGCCGAGGACAGGCCGCTGACGGAGCCGACGGACAGGTCGATCTCGCCGACCATCAGAACGCAGACGATGCCGAGCGAGATGATGCCGACCGTCGAGCAGTCGAACAGAAGATTGACCAGGTTGTTAGGCGACAGGAAGACCGGGTTCAGCGTCTGGAAGATGGTGCAGATCAGCACCAGCCCGACGACGACGGGCAGCGAGCCGAGATCGCCGGAGCGGACGCGGTCGAGAAAGCCCTTGATGGCGCCCTTGGCGCCGCTGCGATCCTTCAGCCGCTCGTCGCTGCGATCGAGCAGCGCGCCGGGATTGCGGTCGGAAGCCGTCGTCATGGCCGTTCTCCCCGTGCCTTCTCGGCCGTGCGTCTGCCGCGTCGCGAGACCGCGTTGTCGTCGGCGCCGGTGATCGCGGTGACCAGTTCCTGGTTGGACGCGCCGGGCAGGAAGATGCCGTTGTTGCGGCCGAGCCTCAGCACCACGATGCGGTCGGCCACGGCGCGCACATCCTCCATGTTGTGGCTGATCATGACCACGCCGAGTCCGCGATCCCGCACGCGCTCGATGAGGTTGAGCACCTCGGCCGTCTGCGCGACGCCCAGTGCGGCGGTCGGCTCGTCCAGGAGGATCACGCGCGGCTCCGTCAGCAGCGAGCGGGCGATCGCCACCGTCTGGCGCTGCCCGCCCGACAGCGAGGCCACCGGCTCGCGCACGCTGGGAATTCGCGCCGACAGCTCGTTGAGCAGCCTCCAGGCACGGACCTCCATCGAGACTTCGTCAAGCCGAAGCGGATGGAGCTCGCGGCCGAGAAAGATGTTGGCCACGACGTCGAGATTCTCGCAGAGCGCCAGGTCCTGGAAGACGGTGGCGATGCCGAGCTTCAGCGCCGCGGCGGGATTGGCCAAGGTCACCGGCTTGCCGTCGAAGGTGATCGAGCCGGAGCTCGGCATATGCGCGCCGGCGAGGATTTTCACCAGCGTCGACTTGCCGGCGCCGTTGTCTCCGACCAGCGCGACGATCTCGCCGGCATTGATGTCGAGATCGACATCGGTGAGGGCCGACACCGCGCCGAAATTCTTCGAGATGCCGCGCAGGCTGAGCACCGGCGGGCGACTTGTCGTGGTCGGCGTGTCGGGTATTGCCATGGCCTGTCTCTCTTCCCGCATTTCGGTCGATATGTCCGGCCGCCAGGAGGGAGCGGCCGGACACGCTCGGCTGTCGCCTTGGCGGCGTGCCGGGCATATTGCTGGCGACGCGGCTGGGGCGCGTCACAGGAGACGATGCGGCTTGCGTCGCATCGCTCTGGAGACAATGCCGCCGGGGCGGCATTGCTTGAAGACGACACGGCTTGCGCTGCGTCGCTTGAAGACGATGCGGCGCGCCGCATCGCTTCTTATTCGATGCCGAGCTTCTTGCAGCCTTCGGCGTAGCGGTCGGCGCAGAGCTGGGCTGCGGTCTGGATCTTCTTGTCGATGATCTCGGCCTTGAGGTTCCCCTGTGTCACCACCGCCGGCACGAAGAGCTTCGAGGGCGTGTCGTAGAGCTTCGTCTCGGCCTTAGGGGTCTCGCCCTTGAGGAGTTGCACCGCGACGTTCGCCGCAGCCGCGGCGACGATTTCGCTCGGCTTCGAAATAGTGTTGTACTGGTCGCCGGCAATGATGAGCTGCAAGGCGGCGATCGTGGCGTCGTTGCCCGTCACCGTCGGCACCGGATCGACGCCGGCTGCCTTGAAGGCGGCAATGGCGCCGCCACCCGTGCCGTCATTGGCGGCGACTACGCCGACGATCTTGTTGCCGAAGCGCGAGATCTGCCCCGCCGCCCATTGCTGGGCATTCGACGGCGCCCAGTTCGGCGTGTCGAACTCGGCAAGCGTCTTGTAGCTGCCGGTCTTCAGGCCCTCATGGATGCCGTCCTTGATCAGGCCCGCCGCGGCGTCGGTCGGAGAGCCGTTGATCTGCAGCACACCGACATCGCCGTCGCTCGACACGCCCTTGGCTTTGAGATGCTCGACCAGCGAGGCGGCGATCGCCTTGCCGATGGCCTTGTTGTCGAAGGAGACGTAGAAGTCGGCCTTGGCGTCGGGGATCGGACGGTCATAGGCGATGACCTTGACGCCCTGGGCCTGCGCATTGTGCACCAGCGACGCTGCCGCCGCGGAGTCCACCGGATCGAGCACGACAACCTTGGCGCCCTGGGTGATGACGGAATTGAACTGCTGCTGCTGTTTGGTGACGTCGGCGTCGGCGTTGAGGTAGAGCACCTTGCAGCTGTCGCAGAGCTTCTTCATTTCAGCGACGAAGCCCGGATGGTCATGCTCTTCGTAGCGTGTCGAGCCCTGGTCGGGCATCAGGAACGCGACCGTGGAGCCGGCAATATCCTGCGCGTTGGCGAACGTCGCGCCGAAAGCGAGGCTCGATACAGCCATCGCGGCTGCGGTCAATCTGGACATGTATCTGGACATAAGGTCTTCTCCACTCCCGTTGTTTGATGTAATAGACCTCGACATCAGGTTGCGGATGCTTGCGCCACCCGACCGGTAGTCTAGTTAACTCGTGCAGCGGCCTAACGGCTTCCTCCCGCCGCCACGACACGAGGAAATACTCTTCCATCGCTGGTTCGCTTGCGCGACCCATCGTTTCGTCCTTGTTCTTACTTAAGGCTTGTTTCTCCTCCCAAACTCCTTTCTATGCGGCGCGCGCGGCCGCGAAATTGTCCGCAGCCGTTCGTCCGAACTGCGAAGGCGGCATGCTCTTCCCAGCCAGGAACCGGCGGTTGAAATTCGACAGATTGTTGAGGCCGATCACCAAGCAGGTATCCAATACCTGCGCCGGCTCGTCGCTCATCGGCATCTGGCAGGCCAGATAGATGCGGTCGAGCAGCAAGGGAATGGCCCCGAGCTCGGCGACTTTCAGATCGAGTCCCATTGCTTCCTCCCGGAGGCTGTCGGGATGCTTTCAGCCTTCGAACCAAGGCCGTTTATTCCGGCTCATCTAGGGTCACGTTAAAGTCGGCCAAGGACGCCCGCCACCTCGCCACGCCGCGCCGACCGATACTTTTTTGACTGTTCTGAGCCAGCGAAGGACCTGTCTTCGAAAATCCGGCGGCTCGACATGGGATACGCCAGGATCCACAGCGGGCCGCAAAGTTCGCTGTCGGCCAACTACCGCATTGCACAATTCCGGGCCGCCTGCACAATAGAGGCATGCTGGCCGGTTCGTTGACTATCCTTGTTATCGACGAGAACCGCATTCGCGCCTCGATCATCGAGGCCGGATTGCGGGATGCCGGCCATCAGCATGTTACCGTGGTCCATGACGTGGCAGGCATCGCCAAGCGCATCGCCGAGCTCGAGCCCGATGTCATCGTCATCGATCTCGAAAATCCCAACCGCGACATGCTGGAGAACATGTTCCAGCTTTCGCGCGCGGTGAAGCGGCCGATAGCCATGTTCGTCGACCGCTCCGACAGGGCCTCGATCGAGGCGGCGGTCGATGCCGGCGTGTCCGCCTATGTGATCGACGGGCTGAAGAAGGAGCGGATCAAGCCGATCCTCGACATGGCGATCAGCCGCTTCAACGCCTTCTCGCGCATGGCGCGCGAATTGGAAGAAGCGCGCAGCGAGCTGGAGAACCGCAAGGTTGTCGACCGGGCCAAGGGCATATTGATGAAGTCGCGCGGCTTGACCGAGGAGGCCGCCTACGCGCTTCTGCGCAAGACCGCCATGAACCAGAACCGCAAGATCGCCGAGATCGCCCAGAGCCTGGTGACGGCGGCAGGGCTGCTGGGCCCGCTGGAGGGCGAATGAATACGACGCACCAGATCACCGCCGGCTTCATGCCGCTCTTCGACAGCGCCGTCTTGGTCGCGGCGGGCGAGATGGGCTTTGCCACGCGCGAGGGCATCGAGCTCAAGCTCAATCGCGAGACTTCCTGGGCCAACATCCGCGACCGCATCGCCATCGGCCATTTCGATGTCGCCCATATGCTTGGGCCGATGCCGCTCGCCTGCAGCCTCGGCCTCACGCCGCTTGCCTCCGAGACCATAGTCCCCTTCTCGCTCGGGCTCGGCGGCAACTGCATCACCGTGTCCAACACGGTGTGGGAGGGCATGGCGGCGCATGGCGCCGCGCCCGACCTCGACCCGGCGCGTGCCGGGGCGGCACTCGGCGCGCTGATCCGCGAGCGGGCAGTTGCCGGCCCCCGCGAGCCGCTGCGCTTTGCAGTCGTGCATCCGCATTCGGGCCATAATTACGAGCTGCGCTATTGGCTCGCCGCCTGCGGCATCGATCCCGATCGCGATATCGAGATCGTCATCGTGCCGCCGCCCTTCATGGCCGATGCGCTCTCCGCCGGCCGCATCGACGGCTATTGCGTTGGCGAGCCCTGGAACAGCGCCGCCGTCGCAGCCGGCACCGGCCGCATCGTCACCGTCAAGGCGCTGCTGTGGCGCAACAGCCCGGAAAAGGTGATCGGTGCGCGTAGAAGCTGGGCGGAGGAGAACCCGGACACGCTGGCGGCGCTGCTGAGGGCGCTGCATCATTCCGCCCGCTGGTGCCAGGATCCGGTGAACCGAGGCGAACTGGCCACGCTGATGGCGAGGTCCGCTTTCCTCGGCCAGTCGGAGTCGATCCAGATGCCGGCACTCACCGGACGCCTTCAACTCGGCGGGAGCGCGGAGCGGCGCGTCGAGGATTTCTTCCTGCCCTTCGACAAGGCAGCGAACTTTCCCTGGAAGAGCCACGCGCTCTGGTTCTACACGCAGATGGTGCGCTGGGGACAATTGCCGCACACGCCGCAAAACCTGGCCATCGCCCGCGACTGCTATCGGCCTGACCTCTACCGCTCGGCGCTGAAGCCGCTCGGCGTGGCCCTGCCCGGCGCCAATGCCAAGGTCGAAGGCGCGCTGAAGGTCGCGACGCCGGTCGGCTCGGCTGGGGCAAGCCTTGTGCTCGGCCCGGATGGATTTTTCGACGGCCAGATCTTCGATCCAGACCGGATTGACAGCTACATCGCAGGCCAGAAGCGCGACTGAACATTTGCGCGCCATTCTTGTGCATTGCACAAAATTTATGCGACCTGCCCGTCCCGTTGATCAATGTTTGACCGCGCTCTCGTTCGGCCGGGTCGACCCCTGGCGCGCTTATCCGTTTGATTTTCCTTGAAATTCGTCTTCAGGCCAAAACTGGCACGCTTCGTGCTTTGAGATAGTCGAGCCCCTCGCGGGCAATAGAACAGGCGTCCAATGGCGGGCGCCACAGGCAAAGCTGCCGCTCAGGTCACCACGCGATCCCGGATGTACGGACGCGAGAGGCCTGGACGGCAGCTTTTTTGTTTTTCGAACACGCGATCGACGGCGCCGCTCCGGGCGGCGCCAACCGGAGACGACGATGACGAAACGGATCGGAACTGGCGCTTCACTGAAAGACTTCACCCGCCGCGATTTCCTGGCGAGCAGCGCGCTGACGGCGGCGCTGTTCATCGCAGCGCTCCTGCTGTTCCCAGCCAATCACGAAACCGAGGGCAAGGGTCCGCAAATGACCGCGCAACTCCCGGTCTCGCCGCGCTGACCAATACCGCGCCTTTGATCAACACAACACACGGCGCCTCCCACGCCGCAAACCGGAGCCGACCATGACCGCTAACCTCCCAGCCGCGCAAAGCCAGGACAGCAGCTCCCGGCAGGCGCTCGTCATGTCCACCATCGCCTTCACCGTGTGCTTTGCGGTGTGGACGATCTTTTCCATCATCGGCGTGCGCATAAAGCAGGAGCTCGGCCTGAACGAGACCGAGTTCGGCCTGCTCGTCGGCACGCCGATTCTGACCGGCTCGCTCGTGCGCATCGTGCTCGGCGTCTGGACAGACCGCTATAGCGGCCGCCTGGTTTACACAATGACCATGCTCGCCGCGGCGGTCGCGACCTTCCTGCTCGCCTTTGCGCATAGTTACGAGCAGATGCTGCTTGCCGCGCTTGGCGTCGGGCTCGCGGGCGGCTCCTTCGCCGTCGGCGTCGCCTATGTCTCGCGCTTCTTTCCCGCCGGCAGGCAGGGAACGGCTCTCGGCATCTTTGGCGTCGGCAATGTCGGCGCCGCAGTCACCAAATTCCTGGCGCCGTTCGTGCTGCTCTCCTGGGGCTGGCAGTCGGTAGCGCTGATCTGGGCGGCGGCGCTGGTAGTCATGGCGGCCGTGTTCTGGCTCACGACCGACGACGATCCGGTCATCCGTGAGCGCCGCGCCGGCAAGGCAGCACCGGCGAGAAGCTTCTGGCAGGAATTCGCGCCGCTGAAGAACCTGCAGGTCTGGCGCTTTGCCTTCTACTACTTCTTCTCCTTCGGCGCGTTCGTGGCGCTGTCGCTCTGGCTGCCGCGCTACCTCATCGGCGTTTATGGCTTCGGCATCGCCACCGCCGGCATGATCGGCGCCGCCTATTCAATTCCGGCCAGCATCTTCCGCGCCTATGGCGGCGTGCTTTCCGACCGCATCGGCGCCCGCACCGTGCTCTACTGGACCTTCAGCGTTTGTGCCGTCGCGACCCTCGTTCTGTCTCTCCCCTCGGCAGATTACGTCGTGCGCGGCATCAGCGGGCCGATCCCCTTCCACTTCGAGATCGGCCCGCTCGCCTTCATCGGCGTCGCCTTCGTGCTCGGCTTCTTCATGAGCCTCGGCAAGGCTGCCGTCTACAAGCACATCCCCGTCTACTACCCGCAGAGCGTCGGCGCTGTCGGCGGCGTGGTGGGCATGATCGGCGGCCTCGGCGGCTTCATCCTGCCGATCGCCTTCGGCGCGTTGAACGACCTCACCGGCGTCTGGTCGAGCTGCTTCATGCTGCTCTTCCTGATCGTCGTCTCGTGCCTCGTCTGGATGCACGTCACCATCCGCCGGATGGAGCGCGCGGCCGCCGTCAAGCCCGCGCCCCTTTCCTACGCCGCCGAATAGATCGGAGCTGACCGGACATGAGCGAAAAACTCGTCATCATCGGCAACGGCATGGCGCCCGGCAGGATGCTCGAGCACCTGCTGGAAGCAGCACCCGACCGCTACAGCGTCACTATCTTCAACGCCGAGCCGCGCGTGAACTACGACCGCATCATGCTGTCGCCGGTGCTTTCGGGCGAGAAGGAATTCGAGGAAATCGTCATCCATGGCGACGGCTGGTACATCAAGCACGGCATCACCCTCTACAAGGGCCACAGGATCGTCGCCATCGACAGGGACGCGAAGACCGTCACCTCGGACCAAGGCGTGACCGAGAGCTACGACAGGCTCGTCATCGCCACCGGCTCGGTGCCGTTCATCATTCCGGTGCCGGGCAAGGACCTGCCGGGCGTGCTCACCTATCGCGACCTCGACGACGTCAACGCCATGCTGCTTGCCGCGCAGTCGCGCGCCAAGGCGATCGTCATCGGCGGCGGCCTGCTCGGCCTCGAAGCCGCGGCCGGGCTCAAGGAGCGCGGCATGGACGTGACCGTGCTCCACGTCATGCCGACGCTGATGGAGCGCCAGCTCGATCCGGCGGCCGGCTACCTCTTGCAGAAGGCCGTCGAGGCGCGCGGCATCAAGGTCATGACCAAGGCCAACACCAAGGCCATCTTCGGCAATGGCAAGGTCGAAGGCGTCGAGCTCATGGACGGCACGATCATCCCGGCAACGCTGGTCGTGATGGCGGTCGGCATTCGGCCGAACAGCGCCTTGGCCAAGGACGCAGGATTGGAGGTCAATCGCGGCATCGTCGTCGACCACCGCATGCAGACGTCCGATCCGGCGATCATGGCGCTCGGCGAATGCGCCGAGGTCGGCGGCCATGTCTACGGGCTGGTCGCGCCTCTCTACGAGATGGCCCGCGTCGCGGCTGCCAGGCTGGCGGACGGCGAGGACAAGCGCTTCGTCCACTCCGAAACGCCGACCAAGCTCAAGGTCACCGGCATCGACCTCTACTCGCTCGGCGACTTCGCCGACGGCGACGATCGCGAGGAGATCATCCTGCGCGACGCATCCGCGGGCATCTACAAACGCGTCGTGCTGCAGGACAACCGCATCATCGGCACGGTGCTGTTCGGCGAGACCACAGATGGCGCCTGGTTCAACGACCTCAAGAAGAAGGCGACCGACATCTCGGAGATGCGCGACACGCTGATCTTTGGCCAGGCGTTCCAGGGAGGCGCTTCCTCGGACCCTTTGGCGGCCGTTGCGGCACTGGCGGATGATGCGGAAATCTGCGGCTGCAACGGCGTCTGCAAGGGAAAGATCACCGGCGCGATCACGAGCAAGGGGCTGACCGGCCTCGACGACGTGCGCGCCCACACCAAGGCCTCCGCCTCGTGCGGATCGTGCACGGGTCTGGTCGAGCAGCTCCTGAAGCTCACGCTGGGCGAGGCCTACAACCCGGCGGCGGTGCAGCCCATGTGCGGCTGCACGAGCCTCGGCCACGATGACGTGCGGCGCCTGATCAAGGCAAAGGGCCTGAAGACGATTCCCGCCGTCATGCAGGAGCTCGAGTGGAAGACCTCCTGCGGCTGCGCGAAATGCCGGCCGGCGCTCAACTACTATCTCGTCTGCGATTGGCCGGACCAATATGCCGACGACTATCAGTCCCGCTTCATCAACGAGCGGGTGCACGCGAACATACAGAAGGACGGCACCTATTCGGTCGTGCCGCGCATGTGGGGCGGGGTGACCAGCGCCAGCGAATTGCGCGCCATCGCCGACGTGGTCGACAAGTTCCGCATCCCGACCGTGAAGGTGACCGGCGGCCAGCGCATCGACATGCTGGGCATCCGCAAGGAGGATCTGCCGGCGGTGTGGGCCGATCTCGGCAAGGCAGGCTTCGTCTCCGGTCATGCCTATGCCAAGGGTCTGCGCACAGTGAAGACCTGCGTCGGCTCGGACTGGTGCCGCTTCGGCACGCAGGATTCGACCGGGCTCGGCATCCGCATCGAGAAGTTCATGTGGGGCTCCTGGACCCCGGCCAAGGTGAAGATGGCGGTATCGGGCTGTCCGCGCAACTGCGCCGAAGCGACCTGCAAGGATGTCGGCGTGGTGTGCGTCGACTCCGGCTACGAGATCCACTTCGCGGGCGCTGCCGGCCTCGACATCAAGGGCACCGAAGTGCTCGGCCTGGTGAAGACCGAGGACGAGGCGCTGGAGGTGATCGTTGCGCTGGTCCAGATGTATCGCGAGCAGGCCCGCTATCTCGAGCGCATCTACAAATGGGCCAAGCGCGTCGGCACCGCCGAGATCAAAAAGCAGATCCTGGAGGACGTCGAGAAGCGCCGCGCCTATTTCGAACGCTTCGTCTTCAGCCAGAAATTCGCGCAGGTCGATCCTTGGTCGGAACGCGTCTCCGGCAAGGACAAGCACGAGTTCCGGCCACTTGCCACCGTCGGCTTCGCGGAGGCTGCGGAATGATGGAGAGGTTGGCGCCAGGCACCCCCCTCTGGCCTGCCGGCCATCTCCCCCTCAAGGGGGGAGATCAGCTTTCATTGCGGCCTTCGCCAATCTTCAACGTTGCAGGACGAGCGCCAAGGGCGACGCTGCCAATCTCCCCCCTTGAGGGGGAGATGTCCGGCAGGACAAAGGGGGGTGCCTTGGCGCATTCATATCAAGCAAGGGCGACCCAATGACCTGGATAGCAATAGGCACCATCGCCGACATCCCTCGCCGTGGCGCGCGCTGTGTCGAAACCCCGCAGGGCAAGATCGCCGTCTTCCGCACCGCGGACGACCAGGTCTTCGCCATCGAAGATCACTGCCCGCACAAGGGCGGGCCTCTCAGCCAAGGCATCGTCCATGGCGCGGCGGTGACCTGCCCGCTGCACAACTGGGTGATCTCGCTGGAGACCGGCAAGGCGCTCGGCGCCGACGAAGGCTCGGTCAGGACGATCCCGGTCCGGACCGAAGGCGAGCGGCTCTTCATCGCGCTTGAAGCGCTGGCTTCGAAAGCGGCCTGAGGCATGGAAGAAGCACGCGAAGTGAGGACCACCTGCCCCTATTGCGGGGTGGGATGCGGCGTGCTCGCCGGGATCGCCGCGGACGGCAAGGCTACCGTCCGCGGCGATCTCGACCACCCGGCCAATTTCGGCCGGCTCTGCTCGAAGGGGTCCGCCCTTGGCGAGACGCTCGGCCTCGAAGGCCGCTTGCTCCAGCCGGAAATCCAAGGCAGGCAGGCGAGCTGGGACGAAGCGCTCGACCTCGTGGCCGCGAAATTCTCGCAGGCGATTGCCGAGCACGGACCGGACTCGGTCGCCTTCTACGTCTCCGGGCAACTGCTCACCGAGGACTATTACGTCGCCAACAAGCTGATGAAGGGCTTCATCGGTTCGGCCAATATCGACACCAATTCGCGGCTATGCATGGCGTCATCCGTCGCCGGCCACCGTCGCGCTTTCGGCGAGGACATCGTTCCCGGCGTCTATGAGGATTTCGAGTGCGCCGATCTCATCGTGCTCACCGGCTCCAACACCGCATGGTGCCATCCCGTGCTCTACCAGCGCATGCTCGCGGCGCGAAAGGAACGCGGAACCAGGATCCTCGTCATCGACCCGCGCCGCACCGCCACGGCCGACGAGTGCGACCTGCACTTGGCGCTTGATCCGGGCACGGACGTGCTTCTGTTCAACGGCCTGCTCGCGCATCTCGTCCAGGCCGGAAAGATCGATGCCGCCTTCGTCCGCGACCATACGTCCGGCTTCGACGCCGCGGCCGCGCTGGCCGGCGCCGACGCGCCGTTGATCGCGCGCGTCGCGAAAGGCTGCGGGCTGACGCCCGCCGATGTGCAGGCTTTCTACGATCTATTCGCCGAGACCAAGCGGACCGTCACCGTCTACAGCCAGGGCGTCAACCAGTCGGCGCATGGAACCGACAAGGTAAACGCCATCATCAACTGCCATCTCGCCACCGGCCGCATCGGCAAGCCCGGCATGGGGCCGTTCTCGGTCACGGGCCAGCCGAACGCCATGGGCGGCCGCGAGGTGGGAGGTCTGGCCAACCAGCTTGCCGCGCATATGGACTTCGCGGATGAGGCGAACATCGAGCGAGTCTCCCGCTTCTGGGGCGCGCCCAATATCGCGCGGCGCGCCGGCCTGAAGGCCGTGGACATGTTCCAGGCGGTCGCCGACGGCCGCATCAAGGCCCTCTGGGTCATGGGCACCAATCCGGCCGTCTCGATGCCGGACGCCTCGCGTGTGCGCGCCGCGCTCGCCAAATGCGATTTCGTCAGCGTCTCGGATGTGACCCGCACCGACACCACACGCTATGCCGGCGTGCTGCTGCCGGCCGCCGCCTGGGGCGAGAAAGACGGCACGGTCACCAATTCGGAGCGGCGCGTCTCGCGCCAGCGGCCGTTCCTGCCGCCGCCTGGCGAGGCGAAGGCCGACTGGCGCATCATCTGCGAGGTCGCAGCCCGCATGGGCTTTGGCGATGCCTTCGCCTACAAGACGCCGGCAGAGATCTTCCGCGAGCATGCCGCGCTCTCCGCTTTCGAAAACGACGGCGAACGCCTGTTCGATCTCGGCGGCCTGACCGATCTCGGCGACGCTGACTACGCCTCCTTCGCGCCGCGCCACTGGCCCGAGCCGGACCCGAACGAGCAGCGGACAAGACTGTTTGCCGACGGCCGCTTCCCAACACCCGACGGGCGCGCGCGTTTCGTGCCGGTGCGGCAAGAAGCAACGGCATTCACGGTCGATGCCGACTATCCGATCGCCCTGAACACGGGCCGGCTGCGCGACCAGTGGCACACGATGACGCGCACCGGCAATGTGCCGCGCCTGATGGCCAACGCGCCGGAGCCCGCGGTCGACCTCAACCCTGCTGATGCGGCCGCGCACCATCTCAAGGATAGCGATCTCGCCCATCTGTCAACGCGCTTCGGTTTCGTGCGAGCCAGGGTGCGCGTGACGGAGACGCAGAGGCGAGGCCAAGCCTTCATGCCGATGCATTGGAGCGGGCAGTTCGCGGCCAGGGCCGCCGCCGGTCTCCTGTCCTCGCCCGTCACCGATCCGCATTCCGGCCAGCCGGAGCTCAAACATGTGCCGGCGAGAATCGTGCGCGAAAACACCGGCTGGGCCGGCGTGCTCATCACGCGGCGCGATTTGAGGCCGACGGGTTTCGTCCATTGGAGCCGCCACGCGGTCGAGGGCGGCTGGGTCTATGAGCTGACCGGAACCGAGCCGCCGGACCAGGGCATTCTCCTGGCGCGCAAGCTGCTAAGCGTACAACGGCAGGATCAACTCCTGGAGTACACCGACCGGCGCGGCCTCGTCTATCGCGCCGCCGCCATCGACGAAGGCGGCGCCATGGCCGAAGCCTTGCTGGTCGCCGCCCCGGACCAGTTGCCGATGCGCGACTGGCTGGTGTCGCTGCTCGCCACGCGCCAGCCGCTGTCGGCCGCCGACCGCCACGCGCTGTTGTCGGGCCGCTCGCCGGTGCCCATGCCCGCCATCGGGCGGGTCGTGTGCTCATGTTTCCACGTCGGCGTCAACCAGCTCGCTTCGGCCGTGGCCGGCGGATGCGACAGTCTGGAGGCTATCGGCTCGACGCTGCGCGCCGGCACCAATTGCGGTTCCTGCCGCTCGGAGATAAGAGCGATCATCGAGGCCCGCCACGTCCAGGCCGCCGAGTAAAATTGCCGGAACGGCCCGGATCACGAGAATCGCGGCACAGCCGCTGGTGATGTCGGCCAACAGTCGAAGGGCAGCCCTTGAAGGGCGGCAGCGTCGGACCTTACGCCGAGTTCGAGCGCAAACAGCCCGCTGTGAGCCGCGGAATGCGCTGAGTAGGGCCCAGAGCGGCCTGACAGGCAATATTCGTGAAGCGGTCCCGTCGTGCGGGTTGGCGAAAGAAGAGCGGTTCTTCAGTCGAAGAAGCCCGCATCCTCTTCCCTGAGATATTTCCTGGCCGCTTCGGCGTCGATATCGAGGCCTAGCCCCGGTGCCTCCAACAGGTCAACCATGCTGTCCTTCACGATCTGCGACGGCAGGCCGATTACGAGGTCCTCCCACCAGGGGTCGGAGGCGCTCGGGTACTCGAAGGCGATGTAGTTGGCGGGCAAGGTGGCGCAGACATTGATAAGCGCGCCGAGGCCGAGCAGGCCGTTGGCGGTGCCGTGCGGCGCCATCAGGATCGAGTGCATGTAAGCGTGCTCGGCGACCCATTTGAGCTCGGCAATGCCGCCGATATCGGCTGGATCGGGGCCGATGACGCGCACCGCCTGCGTCTCGATCAGCTCCTTGAAATTGTGCCGCAGGTAGATCTGCTCACCGGTATGGATCGGCGTCGAGGTGGAGGTGGTCAGCTCCCGATAAGCCTGCGGATTGACCCACGGCACGTAGTCGCCGGTGAGCATGTCCTCGAGCCACATCAAATTGTATTTCTCGACCGCGCGAGCGAACTTGATCGCGTCGGGCAGCATCCAGCCCGGGCCGCAGTCGAGCGCCAGGCTGACCTTGTCGCCCAGCACTTCCTTCATCGCGATCACACAGTCGAGCATGTGATTGAAACCGCGCTCGCTGATCACCCCCTGATCCATGGCGCCGTGATAGCCGGACTTCTTCTGCGTCACGCCGTAATGGAAGCATTCGATAGAGTCCTTCATGTTGGAGTGGAACGATATCCCTTGCTTGATCATGAAGAAGTTCTGCGGCTGCTCCATCATCCATTTGACGTCGGCGGCGTAATCCTCCGGCCGGTCGCCCGTGCGCTTGCGGCGGATCGAGCCGTTATAGACGCGCACCTTGTCGCGCACCTTGCCGCCAAGCAGTTTGTAGACCGGCACGCCCGCAGCCTTGCCGGCAATGTCCCACAGCGCATGCTCGATCGCGCTCACCGCCGCGCCATAGGGCTTGAAGGAGCCGCGCTGGCGGATCTTCAGCATCACGCGCTCGACGTCGGTCGGGTCCTCGCCGATCAGCGCCTCGCGCAAATGCAGCACAAAGGGCTTGAGGTAGGTCTTGGTGAACTCGACCTCGCCAAGGCCATAGAGGCCCTCGTCGGTCACGATGCGCACGATTGGGTGCTTGCCGATGAGGGCGCAGCGGAGGTCGGTGATCTTCATGGCGCAGTCCTATCTCACAGACGAGAAAGCTGTCGGCGTGAGCAGCTGGCTGCTGATATTGGCAATGATCTGCCCGTCGCGCTCAGACTCGTCCCGGGCCCTGTGCCATGCCGGATCGGTGACGAAAGCCGCCCATTTCGCCTCACGCTCGGCCAGCGATTCCCAGGCGAGGAAATAGGTGAGGCGATTGCTGTTTTCGCCGATCGCCGTGGTGAAAAACCCGGCTTGGCGGATGCCATGCCTCTCCCAGATGGCCAGCGTTTGGTCGGAAAAGCGCTTGAGCAAAGCCGGCAGCCTGCCCGGCAGGCAGTCATAGATACGCAGTTCGTAGATCATGGTTTCGTCCGTTTCTTTCTTCGCCTCTCCCTTGGGAAAGGTCGACACGAATGGTCGGTCGTTGGCCCTGTGAACCTGGGGAATGAGGACAGGCGGTCCTGGGCTAACTCCAGGTCCGGTCCCAGCTATATTCATTGTCCCAATGCTCGGTGGATTGCCATATCCCCGTGACACCGGGCTGCAGATGCTGGCTGATCACCACGTCGACCACATCGTCTATGCCCAGCCCCGGTTTGTCCGGAACGGTGATGAAGCCGTCCTTCACAAGCGGCTTGGGGAGACCCGTGACGATGTCGTCCCACCAGTCGACATCGGCGGAATGATATTCGAGCGCCAGGAAGTTTTCGGTCGCGGTCGCGACATGCGCCGCGGCCATCGCGGCGATCGGGCTCTCCGCCATGTGGATGGCCGTGGCGACGCCGTGGTCCTGCGCCATGTCGCCGATCTTCTTGGTCTCGAGGATGCCGCCGCTGGTGAGCAGGTCCGGATGGATGACGGAGAGGCCACCGCTTTTCAGCAGAGGCTCGAAGGCCTCCTTGAGGTAGATGTCCTCGCCCGTGCAGATCGGCACCGTGGTGGCTTCCTGCAGTTGCCGGTATTGCTCGGTGTACTGCCATGGGATCACATCCTCGAGCCAGGCAGGGACGTATTTCTCGATGCGGCGCGACAGGCGTATGCCGTCCTGCAGCGAGATGTGGCCGACATGGTCGATGGCCAAGGGGATCTCGTATCCGATGACCTCGCGCACCTCGTGGATATATTGCTCGAGCAGATCTATCCCCTTCTCGGTGAAATGCAGGCCCGTGAACGGATGGCGCACGTTCTGCGCATCGTAGGCGAGATTGCGGACCTTGCGCTCCTCGAACGTGCCGCCGCGGCCGCGCGGGTTGCCGCGAAACCCGTCGAGCGCGCCGGCGGGCGCGACCACCGCACCCGGGACATGAGCGATCTGCATCAAGCCGAGGTCCATCTTCAGGAAGGTGAAACCGCGCTCCATGCGTTCCTTGAGGCGCTTGCCGGTTTCGGTGCCGCTCGGCTTTTCCGCATCGGTATCGCAATAGACGCGCACCTGATCGCGGAACTTGCCGCCGAGCATCTGGTAGATGGGGACGCCATAGGCTTTGCCGGCGAGATCCCACAACGCGATTTCGACCGCCGAGACGCCGCCGCCTTGCCGGCCGTGCCCGCCGAACTGCTTGATGCGGCGAAACAGGCGGTCGACATCGCAGGGGTTCTCGCCGAGCAACCGACTCTTCAGCATCAGCGCATAGGTGGCGCTGGCGCCG
Organism: Mesorhizobium sp. ORS 3324; assembly: GCA_000824825.2. Classification (GTDB taxonomy): domain Bacteria; phylum Pseudomonadota; class Alphaproteobacteria; order Rhizobiales; family Rhizobiaceae; genus Mesorhizobium. The sequence continues at coordinate 65,569 of LM655203.1, read as the reverse complement.
TCGCGTATCTCGCCAAGCCCGACGATGCCCTGGTTGGTGTAGATCTTGAGCAGCGCCGAGGTGAACGGCGCGCCGACGATCTCGGCCACCCGCATGTCGGTGATGCGAAGCTCTGACGGCTTGGAATTCGTGTTCACCCGATCGAGGGCCTCGTCGGCTCCATCGTTTTTTGGCATGGCCTATCCTCGTTCTGTTTGGCGAGGCCTGTTGCCCCGCATGCTGGACGTGGAGGGCTGCTAGGCCAGCTCGACTTCGTGGGCCTGCAGATAGTCGCGGTTCATCTCGACACCGAGGCCCGGCTTCGTCGTCAGCCTGAGGCTGCCGTTCGAAACGTCGAGCGGTCTGTCGATGAGATGATCGTATTTGGAGAGGTTCCACTCCGACGTTTCGAGCTTGTAGAAGTTGGGAACCGTCATCATCACCTGCGCTCCGGCAACCACGTTGATCGGTCCCGCGGCATCGTGTGGCGAGACGGGGACGTAGTAGGCTTCGCAGATGGCGGAAACCTTCTTGAGCTCTGTAATGCCGCCGGTCCAGGTGACGTCGGGCATGATGTAGTCGGCGAGCTTGTTCTCGAGCACCGGCACGAAATCCCACTTCGTGTGGCCGCGCTCGCCCCACGAGATAGCGGCGCTGACCTTCTCGCGCACCTGCTTGAGGGCGTTGAGGCTCTCGGGCGGGCAAGGCTCCTCGAACCAGTCGATCTGGCCGGCTTCCTCGAGGCTGCGGCAGAGGCGAATGGCGGTCGGAACATCGAAGCGGCCATGCGCATCGATGAGGATGTCGACATCGGGACCCGCCGTTTCGCGGATCAAAGCGGTGAGCTCGGCCGCTTCGCGCTCGTCCTTGCGGGTCATGCTGCCATCGAGGTAGCCGTCCTGTTGCTCGCGCGACAGGCCATCGGCGGTGCGGCCCTGATGGGGGAAAGGATCGAACTTGAGCGCGGTGTGTCCGGACTCGACGATGTCCTGAATTTCGCGGACCACTGCCTCCTTGCTGGTGAATTTGGCCTGGTTGGGGTGGGTGTAGAGCGCGATCTCATCGCGCACGGGTCCGCCCAGCAGTTCGTAGATCGGCTTGCCGAGGGCTTTGCCGCGGATGTCCCAGAGCGCTATGTCGATGGCGCTCACGCATTCGACGGCGGCGCCGCGACTGCCCATGTAGGTGAAGCTGCGGAAGATCTTGTGCCAGAGATGCTCGATCCGCGCCGGATCCTCTCCTGCGACGGCGGCACCGATCTGCCGCAGGATCGTGCAGAGCGCGCGATTTGCCAGCTTTGTCGTGGTGGTGATCTCTCCCCAGCCGCTCACCCCCTCGTCGGTCGTCACTTCGACGAACAGGTACTCTCCCCAATAGGAAGCAGCGGACTTGATCAGCCACGGCCGAACGCTCGTGATTTTCATCTGAACTACCTTATCGAATGGCCAGGTTGACGATGTTCGGGACCGGATAACCTATCCGGCCCGGGCGGCGTTGCGCGCACGCATGTGTTCGAGGATGTGCCGACCGGAACCCTCGACATGGCGAGCAACGAGTTCGGCCGCCTTGTCTGCATCTCCCGCCTTCACGAGCGCGATGAGTTCGCGGTGTTCGCGAAGAATCGCGGCACGCCGCGCAAGCGTGAAATCGAAGCGTCGGCTCACGGCACGCAGCACTTCGCGATGCTTCCACCACAGCTCGGCGGCATGGCGGTTGTAGTGCCGCTGGTACATCACGGTGTGGAAGGCGGTATCCAGCTCGCTGTGCCTGAATGTGTCGGCAAAGTTGTTCTCTTCGATCAGGCCCTGGATACGTTCGAGTTCGGCGATGTCCTCGACGGTGGCCATGTTCACAAACCATCGCGTCAGGGCCGGCTCGATCAGAACGCCGATCTCGTAGATATCCCGGACAAAATCCTGATCTATGGGTCGGACACGCGCCCCGCGGTTGGGAGCAAAGGTGACGAAGCCCTCGCCGCGCAACAGCTGCAGGGCCTCGCGCACGGGATTGGTCGAAGTGCCGTGACGCCGCGCGAGATCGGTGACCACAAGCCGTTCGTTGGCGGCCAGCCGTCCCTCGATGATGTCTTCCCTGATCAACTCATAAAGCGAGGCGCCCTCGCTGGAAGCTCCTATGGGGTCAATCCCCACAGGTGGCTCGGCTTTAAATTCGCTTGGTTCGGCCAAGGCCCGCTCCCCTAGGCTAATACACACTCTGCCCGATTATCACGCAAAGTTTCGATAAACAATGTACGATCTGGATCGTTGACAGACAATTCACGATCTGAAAACGTACAAGAACACCGATGGAATACACAGAAGAGTGTCCAGCGGTCGAATGAGCGAGGACCGCTTGCCTCGAAGCGAAGCGGCGTGGGAGAGAACCTGGAGGATACCTATGGCGAGGATTACACTCGGCGGTGCCGTCCTGCGTGGCACTGTTTCCACTGCTTTAATGGCATCGTTGATGTCCGCACCGGCGCTGGGTGCACCGCCGGTAGATCTGAGCAAGTGGTCGCCGGAATATGTGCGCTCGATTGCGGGCACGCAGGATTTTGACACGGCGGCCGATTGCGCCAAAGTCACCCCGCTCGACTACAAGGGGCGACTGACCTTCTGGTATCAGGGCGTGTTCGAGGGTGACCCCGATCTTCTGCGCCAGTACTACAAAGATTTCTTCGCGACCTTCCGCAAGACCTATCCGAACATTCAGCTCGAGGACCAAGCCCTCACCTATAACGACCTTCTTGACAAGTTCCGCACGGCGCTGCTCGGCAATGCCGCGCCGATGGCGGTCCGCTTGCAGATCCTGGGCGGCACCGAGTTCGCCTCGAAGGGCTATCTGCAGCCGCTCAAGCCCGAGGATGTGGGATATTCGACCGAGGATTTCTGGCCTGGCGCCATGAAGGCGGTAACCTGGGACGGCGTCACCTACGGCATTCCAACCAACAACGAAACGATGGCGTTCATCTGGAACGCCGACATCTTCAAGCGTGCGGGCCTCGATCCTAACAAGCCTCCGGCAACCTGGGACGACGTCGTCAAATATTCCAAGCAGATCCACGACAAGCTCGGCATTGCCGGGTACGGTCTCGTGGCCCGCAAGAACGCCGGCAACACGCCCTACCGCTTCATGCCGCAGCTGTGGGCCTATGGCGGCGGCGTCTTCGACGAAGCAACGGCAAACCCGACCTATAAGAAGATCGAGCTCGACAGCCCGCAGAGCAAGGCCGCGCTGCAGGCCTCCTACGACATGTATGTTCGCGACAAATCGGTCCCGGTTTCGGCACTCACCAACCAGCAGGCCGACAACCAGCCCCTGTTCCTGGCCGGTCAGCTCGGCATGATGATCTCGCATCCGTCCGACTACAACGTCATGCTCGACCTGCAGAAGAAGGCGACCGGCACCGACAAGGAAAAGGCGCAGACCGTCATCGACAACATGCGCTACGGCCTGATTCCGACAGGCCCGGACGGCAAGCGGGCAGTCGTGTTCGGCGGCTCGAACATTCACATCCTGAAGCCTGAATATGTCGAGGGCGGCAAGGTGGACGAGCCGGCCGCAAAGGCCCTCATCTGCATGTGGACGAGCCCCGAATGGTCGCTGAAGATGGCCTATGCCGGCTCGAATCCGGGCAACCTCAACGGCTTCAAGACCAAATGGATGAAGGAGCGTCTGGACAACATCAAATTCCTCGATGTCACGACGTCGATGCTGCCATATGGCATCCCGTTCCCGGCGCTGCCGCAGTCTCCCGAGATCATGAACATCATCGTCCCGGACATGCTGCAGAATGCCCTGACCGGAGCGATGACCGTCGACCAGGCGGCGGACGACGCGGCCAAGAAGGTCAAAGACCTGATGGGCGGTGGACTTTAGCAGAAGCCTGACCTGCGATCTCACCGGTTGCGCCGACAACGCAGCCGGTTCGTTCCGATGAACAAGGGCACGCCAAAGTGACGATCGTGAGCGGCAAGGCCGAGGCTCGCCGAACATTGCAATCCGCCGGGTTCGGCGTCTTCCGGAAGGTTTGGGAGCATCGCGCCGATTACGCTTACGTGCTTCCGGCGATAGCCGTGATGCTCGTCGTCATCGCCTACCCGATCTACTACACGATCGAGCTTTCGTTCTTCAACACACCGCCTGGCCTGCAGCTGCGCGACAAGACCTTCGTCGGCTTCAACAACTACACAGCCATCCTGACCAGTCAGGTGTTCTGGCAAGTCACCTTGAACACCCTGATCTGGACATTTGTCTCCACCTTGTTCTCCTTTGTCCTGGGGTTTGCCGCCGCGCTGGCGCTCCACCGCGACTTTATCGGCCGTGGCGTCCTGCGCGCTATCCTGATCATCCCCTGGGTCATCAGCGCGGTCGCCGCCTCCTACATCTGGAAGTGGATCTACCATTCGGACTTCGGGATCATCGGCGCTGTGATGGTCGAGCTCGGATTGGCCGACCGGCCGCCGAATTTCATCGACAGCGTCGGCACGGTGCTGCCCTCCCTGATCGTCGTCAATATCTGGCGCGAGTTTCCGTTCGCCATGATCATGATGATGGCCGGCCTGCAGACGGTCCCCGACCAGTTGCTGCGCGCCGCAAAAGTCGACGGCGCCAATGCATGGCAGCGCTTCTGGCATGTCACCTTTCCGCATTTGAGAAACGTCTCGACGGTGACGATCCTGCTGCTCGCTGTGGCCAACTTCAATTCCTTCATCATCCCCTGGATCATGACCGGCGGCGGGCCGTCGAACGCATCGCATATCTGGATCACCCACATTTATGAGCTCGCCTTCGGCCGGCAGCGCTGGGGCGTGGCATCGGCCTATTCGGTGCTTCTGTTCCTCATCCTGATGACGCTTGGCTACTTCTATGTCCGTGCGCTGAGCGGCAACGAGCGGAAGGATCGGAGCGCATGAGCACGATTGCCGAGACAACCTCTCGAGGCCAGACCCGCCGCCGCGTGCGCATCGACGGATGGCGGTGGGGCGGGCGCGTCTTCCTGGTGTTCATGCTGCTTTACACCGCGCTGCCGATGGTCTGGATGCTGCTCACCTCGATCAAGTCCGGCTTCGCGGCGATGCAACTCCCGCCGCAATGGTGGCCCGACCAGCCTACCCTTGCCAGTTATCAAAAACTGCTCGATCCGCAGAACAGCGTCGGCCAGGATTTCCTCCGCTTCTTCTGGAACAGCCTTATTGTCTCGACCGCCACGACCATCCTTTCGGTGATCGTGGCGGTCCCTGCGGCCTATGCGTTTTCGCGCTTCACCTTCCCGGGTCGGAATTTCCTGTTCTTCGCCGTATTGCTGCGCAACATGTTCCCGGCGGTGATTTTTCTCGTGCCGCTCTTCGTCCTCATGCGCGCCATCGGACTGGTGAACACGCACGGATCGCTCATCCTCACCTACCTCACCTTCGGCCTGCCGCTGGCGATCTGGCTCCTCAAGGGTTTCTACGACAACATCCCGGTGCAGCTCGAGCAGGCGGCCCGCATCGACGGGGCCACGCGGCTGCAGGCCTTCATCCTGATCGTGATGCCGCTCTCGGCGCCGGGAATCATCGCCACGGCGATCTATTCCTTCATCGGCGCGTGGAACGAGTACATCTACGCCTACACCTTCCTCTCCAAGAACGAGCAGTTGACATTGCCGGTCGGCATCCAGCGCTTCTTTTCGGAAAACACGACGGACTTTCCGGGCCTGATGGCGGCCAGCTTCATGATGAGCGTGCCCGTCGTGGTGCTGTTTCTGGTCCTGCAACGATACTTCGTGCGCGCCCTCACAGAAGGCGCGGTCAAGCATTAGGGAGCTGCCGATGGCCCACGTGGTCCTCAAAGATCTCGTCAAGACCTACGGCAGCTTCAAAGCCGTCAACGAGGTTTCGCTGACCGTCAATGACGGCGAGTTCGTCGCGCTCGTCGGTCCTTCGGGCTGCGGCAAGACGACCACGCTCAATCTCGTCGCCGGCCTGACATCGGTCACGTCGGGCGACATCATCATCGGCGACCGGGTGGTCAACGACCTCGACCCCAAGGACCGAGACATCGCGATGGTGTTCCAGAACTACGCGCTCTATCCGCAAAAGTCGGTCTATATGAACCTCGCCTTCCCGCTGCAGATGCGCAAGCTGCCCAGGGACGAGATCGACAAGAAGGTCAGAGAAGCAGCCCGCGTGCTCGACATGACACAGCTGCTCGAGCGCAAGCCGCGCGAGCTTTCGGGCGGGCAACAGCAGCGCGTGGCCCTTGGCCGCGCCCTCGTCCGCGATCCGGCGGTGTTCCTGATGGACGAACCGCTCTCCAATCTCGACGCGAAGCTGCGCGTGCAGATGCGGTCCGAGATCAAGCGGTTCCACCAGGACCTGAAGGCGACGATCATCTATGTGACGCACGACCAGCTCGAGGCCGTGACCATGGCGGACAGGATGGCTGTGATGAACGGCGGCTATCTGCAGCAATACGATTCGCCGGCGCAGATTTTCGCCCATCCCGCCAACATGTTCGTCGCAAGCTTCGTGGGCAGCCCGGCGATGAGCCTTATTCCTTTGGAGGCATCCACGGCAAACGGCGATACCGTTCTGACGAGCGCGGAGGGCTGGAGCCTTGCGCTATCGCAACCCAACGCGCGCAAGATCCTGCGAGCGAGCACCAACAAGATCGTGCTCGGCGCACGCCATTCGACGATCAAGCTGCACAAGAGCTCCGTCCCCGGCGCCATCCCGGCCAAGGCCTATACGGTGGAGCCAACCGGGGACGTCACCTTCGTGCAGGCTTTCCTCTCCGGCGCCATCGTCAACATCAGCGTATCGCCCAACATCGCCGTTGCACCCGACGAGCGGATCTGGCTCGAGTTCGACCAGGAGCGCGTGCACCTTTTCGACGGCGAGACGCAGACGGCCCTCGAGGCCAACTGAGACAGGACGAATGCGCGTGGACCGTGGGCGCGAATGATCACCAGGCTTAAGATCACCGCGATCAAGCCCTACCCAGTGTGGGTGGGAACGCGAAACCAGATGCTCGTCAAGGTCGAGACCGACCAGGGCATCTTCGGCTGGGGCGAGAGCGGCCTGAGCGGTCGCGAAAGGGCCGTGGCCGGCGCGCTCGAGCACTATCGCGAATTTCTCGTCGGCCGCGACCCGATGCAGATAGGCCGGATCTGGCAAGAGATTTATCGCAGCCAGTACTTCGAAGGCGGGCGTGTTCTGCAGGCCGCGATTTCGGCCATCGACATTGCCCTTCACGACATCAAGGGCAAGGCGCTGGGAGTGCCGGTCTACGAGCTGCTCGGCGGCAAGCAGCGCGACCGCATCCCGACCTTCGCCTCGACCGGAGACGACGCCCAGGGCGATGTTGCCATCGAACGAGCCTGCGAGCTGCGCGCCCAAGGGTGGCAGGCGATCCGCTTCTTCCCTGCGGGGCAAAACAGCAGGGACATTTTCGAGCCGCGCGAGTCGATTGGCGCCACCGCGCGCATGCTGAACAGAGCGCGCGAGGCGCTCGGCGACGACGCCGTGCTCGGCATCGACTATCATCATCGGTTGTCGGTGGCCGAGGCGGCGAGCTTCTGCAACAAGCTCGGACGCGGCGTGCTTGATTTCCTCGAGGAGCCCATTCGGGACGAGACGCCGGAGGCCTACGAATCCCTGCGCATGATGACCGACATCCCCTTTGCCATCGGCGAGGAATTTGCCAGCAAATGGCAGTTCCTGCCCTACATCGAGCGCGGCATCCATCAGTTCAACCGGCTCGATGTCTGCAACGTCGGCGGGCTCACCGAGGCGATGAAGGTCGCTGGCTGGAGCGAGGCGCATTATGTGGACCTGATGCCGCACAATCCGCTTGGTCCGGTGTGCACGGCCGCCACCATGCATCTCGCCGCCGCGGTGCCGAACTTCGCGTGGCTCGAGACCAGGGCACCCGAAAGAAAGCTGGGCTTCGACGATTCCGAGTTCTTCCCGGTGCAACCACGCCTCGATGGCGCTGACTATCCGGTCAGCGACCTGCCGGGGCTGGGCGTCGAGGTCAACGAGGAGGCGATCAGGGCGCAGAGCTTCCGTTTCTGGGAAGCGCCTCACCTCAGGCGCCGCGATGGTTCCGTCACGAACTGGTAGTTCATTTTCACCTGGAGTCCACAATGACGCATATTCCCGACATTACGCGTCCGCCCAAGGACCTGATTGATGCTCTAAAGGGGATCGGCGCCGCGACGGTTGCCGGCACGCTTGGCCATATGGGCTTCCGCAATCCGCACATGGTCGGTCCAGTGGCACAGAACCACGAGAAGTCGATCGTCGGGCCGGCGCTGACGCTGCAGTTCCTGCCGCAGCGGCCGGACCTCTTCACCGAGGGAGAATATGCCGATCCGGAGACGCAGCTGCACCGGCACGTGCTCTATCACGCGCAGGAGGGCGACGTGGTTGTCGTCGACGCGCGCGGCGACATGAGCTCCGGCGTCTTCGGCGATATGATGTCGACCTATTTCAAGGGCAGAGGCGGCGCGGGCATCGTCATCGACGGCTGCATGCGCGACCGGCCCAATGTCGAGAAGCTCGATCTGCCGCTATGGCTGCGCGGCTGGACCCCCAACTATCATGTGCAGACCAGCATCTATCCCAACGCCGTCAACGTTCCGATTGCCTGCGGCAATGTCACCGTGATCCCCGGCGACATCATCGTCGCCGACGACGATGGTGTGGTGGTGGTTCCAGTCTCAATGGCCCAGCAAGTGATCGAAGAAGCGAAGAAGCATCACGATTGGGAAGAGTTCTCGCGGGAGAAGCTCCTGCAGGGCGCGCCGCTGCAACGCTACTATCCGCTGCATGACGATGCCCGCGGGGAATACGAGGAGTGGCGCAACTCCAGGCGCCGACACGGCCGTTGACGATCTCGCTTGTCCACGCTGCGGAATAGGCGACACAGCGGAGGCCGTTGCTCACCGACCGCGTCCTTCTGATAGGGGGCCGCAACAGTCAACAAGACGGTGCTCGGAGGTTCGCCATCCGTATCCGACCTAAAGCGCACGGACCGACCCTGAAAGATCGCGCAGCGCTTTAGGCGCTCGATGCCCTTCACGTCGTCCAGCGCGTTCTGCCCGATTGTGAAGATCTGCTTCATAACCCATCGACGTTATCGCCGATAGTCGATCGCGGGGAGCGGCGGTACATCTGGCATGCAAATCTGGACTAGCGCCGGCAATTCGGGAGCCTGGACGCGCCATCGAGGCCCCAGATGCGCGACGCTCCGTAGAGAAAGAGAGAGACAATGCCAGACGCGACATTTTCCCGACGCGACATCCTCTGGGCGGGAAGCGCGCTTGCCCTCGGTGCTGCTTTCGCGGACCCGCACAAAGCCGCTGCCGCTGAAATCCGCGGAGCCGGCCCGGAGCCGAAATCCTGGGTGGATCCGGCGATGCCCGAGGTTAGGCATCGCATGATCGAGACGAACGGCATCCGGCTGCACGTGGCCGAGCAAGGAGAAGGGCCGCTCATCATCCTGTGTCACGGCTTTCCCGAATGCTGGTATTCCTGGCGGCATCAGCTAGGCGCGCTGGCGAAGGCCGGGTTCCGTGCGGTGGCGCCCGACTTGCGCGGTTACGGGCGGAGCGACCGCCCGGCGGAGGTGGAGAAATATACGATCCTCCATGACATCGGCGACATGGTGGATCTGGTCGACGCTCTGGGCGCAAAACAAGCCGTGATTGCCGGCCACGACATCGGCGCCGCGATAGCCTGGCAAACGGCGCTTCTGCGCCCCGACCGTTTCCGCGCTGTCATCGCATTCAGCCCGCCGTTCCGTTCGCGTGGGTTTGGCGACCCGGGGCCGCCGACAACGCTCATGCCGCGCACCAAGGACGCCGTGTTTTATCAGCTCTACTTCCAGACCGCGGAGGCCGAGGCGGCGCTTGGGCAGGATCTGCGTCGCACGTTTCGTTCTATGTTCTACTCCCTCTCGGGCGACAGCCCGCCGCCGGCAGAGGCCGCAGGATTTGCCGCCGGGATGGTGCCCCGCAACGGGGATTTTCTAACCAATCCGGTATCGTTGCCTTCCTGGATCACGGAGTCCGACATCGATATCTATGTCGAGGCATTCACGCGGAGCGGATTCCGCGGGCCCCTGAACTGGTGGCGCAACATCGATCGCAGCTGGGAACTCATGGCCGCGTTTAGCCAGGCGGTGGTGACTGTTCCGGCGCTCTACATTGCGGGCGATCACGACATCATCGTCGAAGTGTTTCAACCGATCATTGCCAAGCAGTCGGCAATGGTTCCCGGGCTCCGGCCGGCGATCATGCTGCCGGGCTGTGGCCATTGGACCCAGCAGGAATGTGCGCCGCAGGTAAACGCCGCCATGATCGACTTCCTTCGGAGCCTTTAGCCGAGGAAGGCGGCTCGGCCACCGGACGCGACGTTTGAGGCCGCGGCAGCTTGCCGGACGAAACCACCTCGTAGGAGCTCACATGTCTTCGCAAATCGTGTTCCTGACCCATCTCGTCTTGGGTTGTGTTCCGTGGCTGCTTTTCTTTGGCGCGTACATCTGGCCAAGGCTCAACGCGATGGATCACGTCGATGTGCAACGGGCCATTGCGGCCCTGCACAGCTTCCGCTTCTTCGGGCTTGCCTTCCTTCTTCCAGGCGTCGTCGGCCCCAATTTGCCCGTTGGCTTCGCGATGTTCGCCGCCTATGGCAATCTTGCGACAGGGCTGTTGGCCATGCTGGCGCTGCTCGCAGTCAGGATGCGTCCGCTGTTTTGGCTGCTCGTGCTTGCCTTCAACCTTGCAGGGGTGGCGGACATTGGCGTCGACTTCTACCACGCGGTCCAGGTCAACCTTCCCGCAGTCGCAGGCGAACTTGGCGTCCTATACGCGTTCCTGGTCATCTACATGCCATTGCAGATGATCTCACATCTCACCGCTTTCTATCTGCTCGCGCGTTCTCAGTTGAACGCGGTTTCGTCCAGCGTCGGCGATGCGGCGGGGTCCTAGCGCTCTCCCCTTTTCACATGCCTCGAAATGGGTTCGTCGGCTCCACCTCTCATATCCGCGCGTGATCCCGAGATCTTCGTCTGCGGCGACGATGACTGCTACCGCAAGATCGGCGGGGGCCAATCGCGCGGCATGGCGCTCCTCAATCTCGCGCTGTTTCTCTCGCCCGAAGGAATGACCATCACCATTGCATCGCACGAGATGTCGCACATCGAACTTCATACCCGGATCGGACTGATCAAGACTGTCCGTCGTGACGTGCCGCAATGGTTTGATGAGGGCGTTGCGGTCCTCGTTTCGGATGACAGCCGCTACCTGAGGCCAACATCATCCGATCGTTGCCTGGTGGAGCCGGATGGCGCGCTGCCGACGACGCGGAGCGCCTGGATTGAAAGTGCAGCATCGACCAGCCTGTACGCGAAAGCTGCCTGCCGGGTGAGCAGGTGGATTGCCGCTCACGGCGGCTCCCCCGCCGTGACGCGACTCTTAGAGAGTATTGTCGCGGGCCAATCCTTTGAGATGGCGTATTGACGGCCATTTGCGGCGCTCTGCTGGAGCCATAACCGGCGTAAGGCCTTCACGCTCGCCGACGTCGCCGCCCACATGCGGCAGGCACGCTTCTATCTCCCCGAACGCGGTAGACGCATGGGCCGCAAGTGGTGGAAGCGGAAGGCAGTCAGGTATCGCAGGTGGGAAGCGTTTCAGCGCTGACGGCCGCTTCGCACACTATCGTTGTCAAGATACTTTCTATGCCGGCTAATTATTGTCGGCCGCCAAAGCCACAAGAAATCGATCCTTTGCTGGTGGAATTCCTTGATCCACGTCAAGGCTGATCTCAAGAGGTGCGTGTTTACTTTTGAGCACTGCATCAGACTTCCAAAAAAGGCCGGTGAGCGAGGATTGAATATGGAGAAGACCGGCGTCGTTGCAGCGCTTGGACAGTCGGAACTATTGCGCCCTGCCTGGATCAAGGCAGCGCTGGCAGCCAACGACCGGATCAAGTTTTATCTGACGGTGGTACAGGCGGCCTACGCTCATGCTGATCACCCAGGAACGGTGCAACTCGATCTGCATCGGGAATATTCCGCTGCGCGCATTGACGCACCATGGATTCTCGACCTTCCCAGCTCGGCTTGTCTCGAAGGTTCCACCTTGCATCTCGCAAACCTGCCCAAGCTCGTGGAGAAGCTGCGCGCCGATCTGCTTGCCATGGCGCGGCCAATCGAGGGCAGCACCGATGAGGCGCATGTCGCACTTGGCACGCGTGTCGAGCAGTGGTGCCAATGGCTCGGCGGCCTTTCAGGGGATACGCTCAACGCAACGCATCTGAATGGCTTGACCAGCGGCAAGCGCGGCGGGGAAGACAGTTTCCACATCCTTGTGATGGACTTGCACAAGGCGCTGAACCAGCTGGCGGCCTCGCTATCCGACGAAGCGATCGACGGCGCCCATGTCTGGCAATTGGCACAGGAAGACCGGCCGCTGGTTTCAGCGTTCATGCGCGGCCTCAATCGCACCCGAGCACTGAAACTTCATCATCCAGGCCTGGAAACGGCTGCAACACGCGACGGCAAACGCCTTCTCATACAGAACGACATAGGCACCAATGATGCGCATGTCCTTGTCGCGCAGATCGAAGGCTTGAAACTGACGCTGACGTACTCGGATTTGCACCGGCAGCGCTTCGTATTCTTCCAGGACATGCTTTCCGAGATCGGCGCAAAATGGTCGGCGGTCGGCTCACAAATGACCGAGGGGCTCAATTTGGGCGACGCATACTACGTCGGCACCGCAACGTTTGATTGTTCCGACCAGGCAGCACTGCGCAAGGCGCTGGAGGGGCTGGGCGCGCGGATTGTGTTTCTGATCGACTGGAATCGCGCCCGCAAGCGCCTGCAGCAGATCGTCGGCAAGGCCGGAGCCAGCGCCGTGCTGAACGAATGCGCCCGCCGGGAAATCGGCCACCGGGGCTGGCTGGAGGCGGGCGGCGAATCGCTGATCTTTGCAGCCATGGAAGCAATCGGCGGCGACTATTTTCGCATTGGCGACAGGCTTGACGCCGTTATGGGCGATGCACCCGCGCGGGATTTCCTGGTCGAGGCGTTGGCGGCATCGTCATTGGCGATGCAGCAGCATCAGCCTGTGTCGCGCATAACAGACACGATCCGGCTGCTCTTGATACGCCATATCGGGCGCCATCATGACGAATTCGCGTTGCTCGCAGAACACGCATCGTTTTGCCACGCGTTGGCCGAAGGGATTCGTGACGCAATCGCGCACGGCCACGAGCGTTCCGCCAACGACGCGCAAAAGCTGGCCAAGCAAGCCAAGGCATGGGAACGCCAGGCGGACCTGCTCGTCGTGCGCTCGCGCGCACGAGCCGAACGCAATCCGCGCTGGTTGCCGTTCAAACGGCTAATCGAACGTGCCGACGACATTGCCGATGCGATGGAAGAGGCGGCCTTCCTGCTATCGCTGATCGCCGAGAACCATCACAAGGAGTGGCCGGTCGAGGTGCGCCAGGGGATGCAGCAGCTCGCGGAGAAGGTCCTCGAAGCCACGCAGGACCACGTCAAGCTGCTGGCGATCGCCAGCACCCTCGGCGAAGGCAGCGACGCCAGCGACCACGAGGATTTCATCGCTGTCTCCTGGCGCGTCCTCAATGCCGAACAGCAGTGTGACCAGTTGCTGCGCGACGTGCGGCGGCTGCTGGTGCGCAATATCGATGATGCCGTGACGCTCAACCTCTCCACCGATTTCGCCGCGGCACTGGAACTTGCGACGGATGTGCTGCTTGCGACCGCCTACCGGATTCGCGATCTGGCGTTCAGCCGCCTGGGGACTGAGGCATGAGTGCTTCCGCGAAGGCGGCTGATCGGCCCGCGACCAGGGAAAACCTGGAGTGCGTGTATTTGATCGGCGGTAAGCAGCAGTTGCCCGAGACAGCTGCTCAAGCCGCGCTCGGGTTCAAGGCCTACAATCTTGCGCGGATGTCCGCGCTTGGGCTCAACGTGCCGCCGGCCTTCGTGTTGGGGACGGGATTTTGTATCCATCCCCAAGCCGTCCGCCCACAACTTTGGCAGCCGGCGCTGGTCGAGCTCGAAGCACTCACCGGGCTGAAGCTGGGAGACACCCGCCGTCCGCTGCTCCTGTCCGTGCGATCAGGCGCCGCGGTGTCGATGCCGGGGATGATGGACACGCTGCTGAATATCGGACTGACGGACGCGACCGTCCCCGGTTTGATCAGGCTGACTGGGCATCCGCGGCTTGCATGGGACGCCTACCGCCGCCTCATCGCCGGCTATGGCGAGGTTGTCGCCGGCATCGATTTCGCGCATTTCGAAGCCGATCTTGCCGCCGTCCGGCAGGGTGAGGATGAAGGAGGAACGCTCGACTTTGCGGCCTTGCGGCAAATCGCGCATCGGCATCTGGAAACATTCCAGCGCGAAACCGGCTCGGCCTTCCCGCAAAGCGCGGAAACCCAGCTCAGCGAAGCGATCAGTGCCGTTTTCCGGTCCTGGGGAAGCGACAAGGCGGTGGCCTATCGCAATCTTCACGGCCTGTCGCATGACATGGGAACCGCCGTGACTGTCCAGCGAATGGTATTTGGCAACGCCGGCGGCCTCTCCGGCGCTGGTGTCGGCTTCACGCGCAATCCCAGCACCGGCGACCCCAATCCTTGGGTGGACTTCCTCTTCAATGCTCAGGGCGAGGACGTCGTCAGCGGACGCCGCACGGCCCGCGGCCATGAAGAACTTGCAGCCGTCGCGCCGCGCGTCTGGGATGAGCTGGTCGATGCGGCAGCGCTGCTCGAACGTCATTTCGCTGACATGCAGGACTTCGAGTTTACTGTCCAGGAAGGGGTCCTTTTCCTGCTGCAGACACGCGCCGGCAAGCGCACGCCGTTCGCGGCCGCCCGTATTGCAGTCGATTTGCTCGCCGAGGGTTTGATCGACGCCGGGACCGCACGCGAGCGGACTTGCGGCGTCGATCGGCAGGCGTTGACCGTTCTCACGATCGCGGCCGACGATGGCGCAGCACTGCCGCCGATCGCGTCGGCAGCATCCGCAGCCAACGGCGTCGTCTGCGGTGAGATCGCGCTTGAGGAAGCCAGGGTTCGGGAGCGTAAGGCCGCGGGTGCGAGCGTGATCCTGGTTCGCCGCGATGCCGAGACCAGCGACATCGCTGCGCTCGCCCTTGCTGACGGTCTGTTGACGCAGCATGGTGCCAGGACGTCGCATGCTGCGGTAGTCGCGAGGCAGCTTGGCAAGGTGTGCCTGGTGGGATGCGAGACAATGACGATCGACGACACGCGAAGGGAGGTCGCCTTTGGCGGCACGGTTCTTGCCGAGGGCGCTACACTGACCTTGGATGGCAACAGCGGCAAGATCTACTCGGGAGCGGCACACATTGCCGAGACCGTGCCAGTCGAGTTGTTGGCCCGCCTCGATGCACTGCATGGACGCCTCCGCCAACCGGGATCCGCCGCCGAAAGCGCGATCGTGGCTTAGCGTGTATGCGACGGGCACTCGGTGTGGCGAAGGCACGATATGAATCGGCGAAACCTTCTGATCGGCGCTGGCGGCGCGCTTCTGTTGGCAGGAGCCGGCACGGCCGCCTGGACGTCGGCGGTCGGATCGATGACCGCTTACGACGCTTATGCGAGCCGGGTGCGCGCCGGTTTGACGACGGCGCCGGATATTCGTGATCTCATCCGCTATGCAACGCTCGCCGCTAACAGCCACAACACCCAACCCTGGCGGTTCCATGCAGGCGATAGCGTCATCGACATCCTGCCGGATAGGTCCCGTCGGACACCCGCCGTCGATCCGGACGATCACCACCTGTTCGTCAGCCTCGGATGCGCAGCCGAGAACCTGTCGATTGCGGCTGCAGCAACCGGGCGACCAGGCGAGATCGAGGTCGATCTCGACGGCAACGGCGCGCACTACGTCTTTTCCAAGGGTCCGGAAAGGTTTGATCCTCTGCTTGCCGCGATCCCGCGACGGCAGTCGACTCGCGCCGAGTTTGACGGACGCTCCGTTCCGGCCGCCGATCTCTCGAGGCTCGAACTGGCTGCGGCGGGGCTCAAGGTTCGACTGGTTCTCCTCATCGACCGGGCGCGGATCGGCCGGGTGCGCGACCTCGTCATTGCCGGCAACAGCTTGCAAATGGCCGACCCGGCGTTCATGCATGAGCTGAAGCGATGGGTGCGGTTCAACCCACGCAGTGCGATGGCGTCCGGCGACGGTCTGTTCTCCGCCGCGAGTGGCAATCCCGTCCTGCCGACCGTGCTGGGCGACTTCGCCTTCGACCAATTCTTTCGGGCCGGCCCTGAGAACGAGAGGTATGCGCGCCATATCGCGTCCTCTTCGGGCGTCGCGGTATTCCTTGCCGAGCGCGAGGACAAGGCGCACTGGATCGAGGTCGGCCGCGCCTGTCAGCGCTTCGCTTTGACTGCCACCAGCCTCGGCCTGAAGCACGCCTTCATCAACCAGCCGGTCGAGGTCGCTAGCCTGCGTCCCGAGCTAGCGGCACTGGTTGGAGAGAACGGACGGCGGCCGGACATCATCATGAGGTTCGGCTATGGGCCGGACCTGCCATTCTCGCCGCGCCGTCCAGCCGAGATGGTGCTCGCCGCAGGAATTGCCACACTGCGATATGCGAGGCCTTGACCCCACGAGCGGCCAAGGACGTATGGAAACGATTGATTTCGCTTTGTTTTTTTACGGGCCAGCATTGGGGGCGTTCCCGTACCATTCCGTATCGTTCGCAGCAGCAGATGAAAGAGATCGGCAGCTCGCAGTTTCATCCGGTCCGAGAAGTCGCAGTGATTCAAAGCTGCGAACGTCGTGCCCCGTCCTATGCACTCCGAGCTCGCCTACGATGCGATGAGGTGTTGCAAAGGCCCATCGCTGAAGCTCGAACCACGGTTCAGGTCCGCTGCAATATCGTCTCGAAATAGTTGCTCTGCCAGAGGCTCATTATCGTGAGCGAATTCGCCCGGTCGCGCGCGAGATGCCGAACCACTCTCGGGGTTTTCCATCAGCCGGTCGAGATATCCTTGGACCACGACAAGCTCCAACGGACGAGCGCCGTGTGAGTCGGCAGCCGTCCGAGAGACTCCTCGCTCAACTCAGCAAACTCGACTTCCATGGCGGCCAACTGCCTGGGATCAATGCCAGCGAATTGATTGCCGAACATACGCACGATGACGAACTCTGCGGGATCATTGATCGCCGGGGCGGACTCGAGCCCGTCCCGGCGATCAACGGCGCCGAAGGAGGTCTTTTCCGGAGCTCTACTTCACCGATCTGGCCTCCCTTCATAAGCCTGTCCTAGCAGCGACGCCGGCAAGACGATGGTCCCGGTTCACGCAACGCCCTGAGCTCTCCAGCGCATCGCGCAGCCTGCCTGCTTCAGCTCGGATCGTGAATTCTCCCGGCCTTGATGCCGATCAAGGGGGCTCGCGGCCTTCTTCGCTACCAAACCGTGATGATCGAGAACTCAGCCTCCTCCCCAACGTGGCGCGGCATGGGCGTGCCCTACTGGTCGCGACCGGCTATCGAGGTGCTGCAGGAATGCCGCTCTCGGTCTACCGGGCTGACTTCGACCGAGGCGCGCAGCGGGCTTTCGCGCCACGGGCCAAACATGTTGGCCGATCATCGGCGGGAACAAGCGCTGGCGGTCCTGTTGTGGCAGTGTCGCAATCCGCTGGTTCTGATCCTGATTGTCGCGGCGATCTTTTCCGGCGTTGTCGGTGAAGGCCGCGAGGCCGTCATCATCGGAGCAATCGTCCTAGCGAGTTGCGGTCTCGGCTTCAGTCAGGAATACGGCGCGTCTCGCGCGGTCGACGCGTCGAAGCAGCGCATCAGGATCGCCTATGCCTGGTCTCGGAATGGTCGAAGAGGCTCTTCTTCGAGCACGACCGGCGCCGCCCCGGGCCACGCCGGCGCGCAAGGCATGGCCGAGTGACAGTCCCCGGCCTGATTGAGGATGCCCGCTCAGCTGGTCACCGACAGGGTGCGTTGCCCTTATCGGCTGGACCGGAAATGGAGGCAACGGAGGCGCACCGAAGGTGAGCGGAATCTTCGCGACAATTGCGCGGCGCTTCGCCCCGTTTGAGCCGATGGCCGACGCGATGCGCCCTGGCGAGAAGTTTCCCAGCTTTGTCCGGCGCGCCAGCGGCATGCATCAGGTCTATGTCAGCGTGATCGCAATTTCGGTTGCCTTGGCCAACTTTATCCCCATCGACCTGCAGAGACGATTGCCGACAAGAATGTACGGGCGCTCTTGATGATCGGCGGCCTGTATCTTGCGGCTATACTCCTGCATGCGGGGCTGAAATACGCACTGATCGTCTATCAGGGCTGGGTCGGAGAGAGCGTGGTGAAGACGGCCCGCGACCAACTCGCTCTCGTCGCCACGCAGAGGTCGGCGCAGGAGCACGCAAGGAGTGGTCAGACCGCCAGCATCATCGGCAACGAGATCGACTATGTTGGCGTATTTGTCGGCACCAGCATCTCTGAATGCGTGGTCAACGTCACGATGATGATCTCCGTCGTATCTTACATGATCTACATGCAGCCGGTGATCGCTCTGGTGAGCGGCGTGTGACTCCTGCCGCAGATCCTGCTTGCGCTTTACATGCAGAAGGACCTGAACACACTCGTGGAACGGCAGGTCGCGCTGGTCCGAAAGCTTGGCAACCAAGCAGTCAATTCCTTCGCCAGCCACTCCACGAAGCGCCGAACAGCCTTTCGCACCATACGCACGATCTTCAGCAACCGCATTGAATTCTATTTGTTGAAATTCGGGCTGAAGACGTTGCTGAATATAGCCAACGCGGTGGGGTCCCTGATGGTCCTGATCGTTGGCGGCTATCTTGTGATCCGCGGGCAGACGACGATCGCGCTCGATCCCGATCTCTACGAGGCGCACAGGACCATGGGCGACGTGCTGCGCATGGAGCGCAAGTTTGCAGAGGCCGCGGTCGCCTACGAGAAGGCGGTGGAGGTTGATCGCAACAGCTATGGTGCGATGTGCATGCTCTGGAATTGCCGCAAGACGCTGGGCGACGAGGAGGAAGCCCACAGGCTTTCAGGGGATTGCTTATCCGCATCGAGAAAGCCATGCAGCTCTATCCGGACGATGGGGCAGCCTATGCCTACGGTTGTTACATCCTCCACAATCTCGGGCTGGACGAACGGGCCCTCCAGTGGGCCGAGCGCGCGATCACCATCGACCCGGAGGACTATAACAGCCACTACAATGTCGCGTGTTTCCTGGCGGCGATCGGCGCCGTCGAAAAGGCGATCGACACGCTGCAGCACTGCGTGCCGCAGCTTGGATTGCAGCAAGTGCACTGGATGGCGCAGGACGTTGATATGAATCCTCTGCGTGATCATCCACGCTATCTGGCGCTGATCGAGCGGCTGGAGCTCAGTTTGGGGAAGGCAGAAAGCCAATCAGGAAGGGGAACCGAAGGACGGCCTTCCGGAGCTTAGAGCCATTCCCCGCTCGGGATTGCGAGACGGCTTTGGGTCATGACTTCCGATTTCGAAAGGCGGCGTCGCGCCGGTCGGTGAGGCTGCGCCGGCGAGCGACGCAAGCCGCATGCTGCCCGGCTTCTGGGCAATCTTCACCGACTGATTACGCTCCGACACCTTTGACCCGCTGCGATGTCTCCCCGCGCCTTCCTGAAGACTCGGCTCCCGTTTTGTCAAAGGGCCTGTTGAGTCATTCAGGTTCTCGAGGCGGGTATAGAAGGAGCCTTTACCAACCAGCGCCCCGTGGGTTTATGATTCTACGAAGACCCAAGGGGTTTGAGTCCAAATTGGCTAGAAAATACAATAAAATCAAATGCTTAAATTGTTGGTGGGCCCGGAGGGCGTCGCCAATTGTTTGATTTCATTGTCTTTTTTGTAGGCACAGGTCGGACCTCCTTCCCGTATCGTTCCGTATGGTTCCGCGAGCCGTAAAATCTAGCTTTGGCGCACCCAATGTTTCCTCCGCGCCACGGATTCAGACAGGCGGCACGCGGCTGAGTTGGGCAAACTGCGAGAGACTCATCCGGCTCTCGGCAATCGTGAGATTGGGCCGTCAGGAGCGTGACGCGCACATCGTCCGAAGTATTGCTTATGAGGAGATGACGGCCGTCCGAGCGCTCTGGTGAATATTAGCGCATTTGATAGTATCGCTCCCACCCTGCCAGCCAAGGCACTGAGCATGTCGGAAAAGCCTCGTGTAGAGCCTCCACTCGTGACCCTTGCCAAGGGCGCTCTGAGCAAGGACGACAGTAGTGAGTCCGACGTTCGCAGCGAGCGGCGCGTTATGACAGCTCTCTGTTATGATCTGGTCGGATCAACCGATCTGCTCGCAGTTCTGGATATCGAGGACTACGACGAACTGATGTCGGCCTTCAGGCGTGAGGCAGGACAGGCGATATCATCGTACTCGGGCGTTATCGTGAGCGAGGCCGGCGACGGCGGTGTCGCACTTTTTCCAGCAGAGATGGAGGCAAAGGACGCGGCCTCGCAAGCGATCCGGGCAGGACTTGAAATCATTGAAGCGTGCAAGCGGGTCGGGCTGGAGAAAGACCATACGGACCTACACGTTCGGGTCGGGATTGCCACATCCGTGACCCTCGTTCACGGCGACGGCGGTGACCCGGCGCATGCCAGCGTCACGGGCCCTGCCTTGGCCATGGCGACGCGGCTCCAAGCTATGGCTCAGCCGGATGCAATATTGGTGTCCGACGAGACCCGAAATCTGGCGCGGCGGTCCCACGTTTTCAGTTTTGGTGGCATTCACACTATCAAGGGTTTCGCGGAGCCGGAGCGGACCTGGCGTGCCATCAGCCACAAGCGGGACGTTGACCGCTTCTTCGCCTTCGGGCGCTTGAACAATACGTTCATAGGCCGTGGGGACGAACTGGCCACCATCGCCGCCCGTTGGCATGATGCCGTCGCCGGCAAGGGCAGCGTCATTTTAGTTCAGGGTGAGGCCGGCATCGGCAAGTCCCGCCTGGTTTATGAAGTCCGCAAGAGGACACGCTTTCAGCGGGCAAAATTACTGCTTTTTCAATGTCAGCCCGGCGGCTCCCACTCGGCCCTTTATCCCCTGCTGCAAAATGTTCGGAGTGACCTAGCCGGCAAAGAGGGTCGGCTGGAGGCTTCAGACGTAGCGGAGGTCTTCGCAAATCAAAGCGTTCACGATGACGAAGTGGTCGACATCTTCTCGTTTCTGCTTGGGGCTGAAGGATCGAATCCCACTCTGAAGGAAGCTGATCTCAAGGTCATCCGGGAGAAAGCCGCCTGGGCGGTTCGCAGAAGCATCGAAGCCATATGCGAACGCGGACCGCTCATCCTAGTGGTCGAAGACATACATTGGATCGACCTCACGTCGAGGCAATTGCTGGCGGAACTCGCCCTCTTCATTCATCGTGTACCCGTGCTTCTCATAATGACTGCACGACCTGGATCCGAGACTTATTCAGGGTTCCGGGACTTGCCGCATATTACTCTGAAGCCGCTCGATCGCGACGAAACACGACAGGCCATCATGGCCATTCGGCCGGAAATCGGGTCAGCCGCGCATTCGGAACTCATTGGCATGGTAGAGGAGGTAACCGGGGGCGTGCCTCTTTTCATCGAGGAAATCTGCCAATGGATCGCCGAGGACGCAGCCTCCATAACGGATCGCCTTGCGCCAGCCGGCTCATCAAGCCGGATATCGGTGTTTGAAGGCATCCTTGAAGCCAGGCTGGAAGCCTTGGGCCCTGCAAAAGACGTGGCACGAGCGGCCGCCGTCGCCGGCAATCGTTTCAATCTGGGATTGCTCCGGAAGCTGCTGCCGGAACACAGTGACGAGACGATCGGGAATGCACTGGACACCCTCATCGAGGCGAGATTCCTGATCCGAGTGAGGCCCTCCGGCGAGCCCGACTATGGATTTCGTCATGCCCTGGTCCGGGAGACAATCTACAATGCATTGCTGCGGAGGAGACGGCAGGCCCTCCATCAGTCGCTTTTCTCCGCTGTCGGCCGCGACCGAAATCTGTGCCCATGGCTAGGTACGGCTGAATTGGCGGAACATGCTGAGCGCGCTGGCCTTATCGAGGAAGCAATCGATGAGTTCATCGCAGCCGGGCGGGAAAGTTACGACCGCTCTGCAATGGCCGAGGCGAGACAGATCCTCGACCATGCCATGACCCTTTGCCAGCGCGTGAGAAGGCCGGACAAGCAGGATGTTTTGCGCCTCGCCGCGATGATGCCGCTCGGGCCGGTACTTACAGCCACGGAAGGTCCAAACTCACTGCCGGCCCGCAAACTTTACGAGGACGGGGTGGAGATCGCCAGGCGGCGGCCACTCGCCGAGCGTGCGAAGTGGTTTCCGATCTACTGGGGTTGGTGGTTCACCGGTCCCACCATCGACGGGGAACGCGCACAGGCCGTCCTTGCCGACCTGAGGGACGTCGACGACCCCGAAGTGCAGTTTCAGGCCAGACACTGTGTTTGGGCAATCGAATTCAATCTTGGGCATCACAAAAACTGCATAGCGGCGGTCGACGAAGGACTTGCGCGCTATGGGACGGGCCAAAGGCCAGGGAATGCGACTCTGTTCGGCGGCCATGACGCCAGGGTCTGCGGCCTGTCGCATAGGGGCCTCTCTCAATGGTTTACCGGCCGGGCCGCAAGCGCGGTTCGGTCATTGGCTGAAGCCAGGCGCTGGGCAATGCAAACGGCGCATGTTGGTAGTATCGCCCATGTCTACATCAACGAAGCGATGCTTGATTGCTATCGCCGCGATTTCTCGGCGCTGCGAGGCGTCATCGCCGATATCCGGGAATTGACGAAGCGCCACCATCTGCCCTCCCTTGCCGCCTTGGCGCAAATTCTCGAAGGCTGGTGCGAAGGAAATGCTGCTCGGGTTGAGCAAGGCAGGGACCAGATCAAGGAGGGCCTCGCAATCCACGCCGAACTCCAGACGCCGGAGGACTATCCTGTCTACTACGGCATGCTGGCGGAGCTTCTGGCCCGGACCGGCGAGACTGACGAGGCCCTCGCGCTTGTCTCTTCAGCGGCTGCGGAAGCCGAAGCAGGCGGCAGTCTGTCTTGGCTCGCCGAACTCTATCGGCGAAAGGCCCATCTCCTTCTGCTTAGAGGTTCATCAGGGATGGAAGTTGTTGCCGCGCTGTCCAAAAGCCTGGCTATCGCCGATGAGCAAAATGCGGTCCCAATCCTGCTCAATGCATACGAGATGCTCAGGACATGGGGCGTGTCAGAGGAACTATCCCGGCAGTACCGCAGTCGCGTCGGCCTGGCGAAATCAGCCATCGAACAAGGCGCGGCGCTGTTCGTCAATCGAGAACCGAGCCTGCGCCACTAGCCCGCGCGACCGGGAGATCGGGAACTTCCATGCTGGAACGATACGAGCGCTCGGGTCCGCCGCCGCACGAAGCGCTCAAGCGGCTAATGACGATGCGCGAGCTCTTGGGCATCACACGGATTGCAGACATCACAGGTCTCGACGTGCTCGACATACCCGTGGTTCAGGCGGTCAGGCCTCTCTCCCTTCTAAATTCCGTTTCGCAAGGCAAGGGGCCGACCAGAACCGAAGCTGCGGTATCGGCCATTCTCGAGACCGCAGAGTCCTACTTTGCCGAGCGCTTGGCGCACTACGACCCCATCGCGGCCTCCGCGGACTCTCTGAATATCCCTCCCGAAAGATTCGAAGCCCATCTCCAGCCTGGCGTCGACCCGGGCTGGCGCAGCAGAGAGATAGCGTGGATTGATGCCGAGAATATCCTCAAGGGCGGTCTGCAGGATTGGGTCCCCTTCGAGCTCGTGCACACTGCCTACGTATTCCCCCCGCGGCCGCAAGAGGAAATCTTCGCTTCATCGACGTCCGGCCTGGCGGCGTCCTTCGAGGAAACGGACTCCACCCTGCACGGGATAATGGAATGCATCGAGCGCGACGCGCTCACGCGGGCGGAGCGAATCCATGGCTTTTTCCAGCGCCGTCGAATTGAACCGAGAACGATCGACGATCCGACAGTTGCGAGCCTTCTCGAAAGCCTGGAAACCAAAGGCCTGCTGGTAGGGCTTTGGCAGGCCCCCTCACCGCTGGGGCTGCCGGTGATCTGGTGCCATCTCATGGAGGATCGGCCACCGGAAACCGCAATTCTTCACCACCCAGCTGAGGGCTCGGCTGCAGGTTTCGATGCCGCGTCCGCGATCGCTCACGCAATCTACGAGGCGGCGCAGTCGCGACTGACGGCGATCTCCGGCGCCCGTGACGACCTGACACGCGCGTTCTATCCCAAATATCCGGATTGGCAAAAAATTGCGGCGCACCGACGCCTCCTGTCCGACGGCCCTCGCGAGGTTCATTTCCATGCGATTGCTGGGCAGGATAGCACCAGCACGGGAGATAGGATGTCCGCCCTTTTCGCACAGATCGAGGGCGCAGGAATCGATACAGTGTACAGGATTCAGCTCGACACGAGACCGCTCGACGACCTGTCGGTCGTCAGGATCGTCATACCGGCCTTGATGCCGCTGTTGCATGGCTAGGCGAATGCGTCCGAAGCTGGTCTTTGCGGGTCCCACCCTGTCACACAGCGAAGTGCTGGAAGTGGTGGAGGCGATCTGCCTTCCGCCGGCTGTGCAGGGTTCGATCATTGCGGCTGTGCAGCATTTTGATCCGAGTGCGATAGTCATCATCGACGGCGGCTTTCAGTCGGAGCCGGCGGTCAGGCACAAGGAAATCCTTTGGGCAATCGCGAAAGGTGTTCCGGTAATAGGCGCAGCGAGCATAGGGGCTCTTCGCGCTGCGGAACTTTTTCCATACATGCAGGGAGTGGGGCTCATCTACCGGTGGTATCGTCGTTTTGCGTTTGCGCCTGACGATGCGGTGGCCGTGCTGCACGGACCATGGGAGGTAAATTCCGCGCCCATGACCCACGCCCTGATCGATCTTCGCATGACGGTTCGCAGAGCCAGCCGTCGAGGCATCATTTCGGATGAATACCGGACCAGCCTGGAGCGCGCCGCGCAAGCTCTCAATTTTCGCGAGCGCACGCTCGCCCGCATGGTTCGTGACGCCTTGTCATGCGAAGGTGATCTCGTTGTCGAGAAATATCAGGAGATCCTCGCCGCAGCTTTCGTTCAGCAAAAGAAGCAGGATGCGCGTGATGCACTCCGGCTATTGCATCACGGTTTATTCAAGCAGCCCGCACCCCTGACGGATTTTCAATTGACGGCGGCTTTCTTGAAGGATCTCGACGAAGCCGGGTTGGAGGTTTGAAAGCATCAGGGCGAGAATTCTCAATCTCAATTTACAATACGTATGCCAATTTGCTAATGTATTGAAATGAGAGGGGCTGAGCTACTGGGGACGCTCGATCGGTCCAGCGACCAAAGTCGCTCTGTCGGCACGC
Source organism: Mesorhizobium sp. ORS 3324 (assembly GCA_000824825.2). Taxonomy (GTDB): domain Bacteria; phylum Pseudomonadota; class Alphaproteobacteria; order Rhizobiales; family Rhizobiaceae; genus Mesorhizobium. The sequence goes on along the minus strand of LM655203.1, from coordinate 40,169 downwards.
GCTTCCTGCTATTTCCTCAGGTGCCCCACCTTGCCGATTACGGTACACCCGAGACCGTCTGGATATCGACCCCGCCGGGCCGGCTACGCCCCGGTCCGGAGGATCATCGCATCTATGTCCGCGATCCGGTTCTCGACAAGGAACCTTACGAATATCCCTATCTGCCGCCCTTCGTTGGCGAGGTCTTTCCGCCGGCGGAACCCGCCTACGACGGTCACTTCGACCAGATTTCATTGAATTCACGTCAGTTCCTGGCGGCACACGCCTTCGGCGCAGTCAGCCGGGTCCTGGACATATGGGAAAGCTACCTTGGGCGGCCGATTACCTGGTACTTCGCCGAAACCTATGAGCGGCTGGAGATCATCCCGTGGGTCGACTGGAACAACGCCCAGTCCGGCTATGGTTATCTGGAACTCGGCGCGGACAAGGCGCCCGACGGTCGAAATTATCCTTATGCCCTCAACTTCGATACGATTGCGCATGAGGTCGGCCATGCGATTTTGTTTTCCCTTTTTGGCGTGCCGACAAATGGCTTGAAGACCGGCGACTTCGCGTCGTTCCATGAGGCGAGCGCCGATATTACGTCGCTGTTGTCTTTCCTGCATTTCGACAGCGGTCTCGACCGGCTGCTGCGCCACTGCAATGGCAATCTCCTCATCCTCAACGAGCTCAACCGCATCGCCGAACTGATCGGTGACCGGCAGATTCGCCTCGCCAGCAATTCGCGCCGCATGTCTGAAGTCTCCGACGAAATCCATGACAGGTCGCGGCCTTTCACGGGGGCGGTATTCGATACCATCGTAGACACCTATCACGCGAATCTCGTGGCTGATGGACTGGCCGACGAGCGGCTTCTCGATATCGACATCAGGGATATCGACGAGGCCGCCATGCGCCGCATCTCGGATTTCACGACGCTGGCCTTCCGTGCCAGGCCGTTCCTGTTCAAGAGCGCGCTGACCCGGGCGCGTGACGATGTGGCGCTAACCCTTGCCCGGACCTGGTCCAGCCTCGAAGCGGACGATCTGACATTTGAGAATGCCGCGATGGCCGTAACCGAAGCCGGCGGTCGCATCGCGCCGGCGTTGCGCGAAAAGTTCGAAGAAAACTTCAGATGGCGAGAAATTTCATGAACTGAATTGCCAAAGCGAGGAGGACCATCATGAGCGACGACTATCACCGTCCGACACTGACATTCCCCAACGGGGCATATAATGCAACGCAGGTCAGGCTCTACGGAATTGAAGCGGAAATTGGTATTTCCTTTCCCGGACAGGCCAGCGAAATCTCAGACACCAACATTTATGTCCAAGCAGCAGATGACGTTGACGCCGACGAACGGGACATCAACGCAGCGAAAGAGCAACTTAAGAAAGCCACATCGAATAAGGCCCGCCGCGGCGTAATTCTCGGCATAGGCAATTTTCCTCATATAGCGATAAGAGTTAGCTTCAGTATTAAATTGGATATGAAGGAATTCGGCACAGCCGTTGTGACTGCGACTACAGATACATATATGCTGGGCAACAAGCCAGAGAAAGAGCTTTCTTGCGGATTGATCGTCGGTTATGCCTACGAAGGTCATACATTTGACTTACCAAAACCCAAGATAATGCTTTTAAATAAATTCCCAGAATGGGAGATCCCAAAGGATGACTCTGACTACAAATTGAAAGAAGACGAAGGTTATGCTGTCTGGATCGTTGATAAACTGGACAAATGCGTCGAGTTCGAAATGAACCAAGGCTTTGTCGAACAACTTGTTCTTGAGGCTAACCTTCCCGGCAAGCGCTCGCCGACCATGTACGCGGCCAGGCAGGCGCTTGGGCACCGCAGTGGTAGGCTGACTGAGTAGTGATGGATCTCGCTACTTAGCGGCCCCGTCGAGGGGTTGTGTCGGCCTGTCCAAGTTTGGTGGTGTCGGAAACGACACCTTCGCAGAGCTTGGGGCGTCGAGTTGGCTGCGGCGCTCCCCGATCAACTTCGAGCCGTGGCGCCCCGGCTCGGTCCGGGTCGCTTCACCGCAGGGGGGCCGGCGGCAAGTTTCAGCAACAAAATCAAAGGCTATGGCGCGCACCTCTCCCAATAGCGGACGTCGGTCAGATTGCCCTTGCCTGATCGGCCGTAAGCGCCCTCTCCCGAGTGCCAGAGACGATTATCTCCAGGACCTCATGCTCGTCGGTGTTCCTGATGTGGCGGTCGCCGACGTTCTCTCCGCGCTTGAGCACCATCACACGGTCGCCCACTGCGAATATATCGACAAGCCGATGCGAGATGATGATCTGGGCGACGCCTTGCTTTTTCAGTTCCAACATGGTCTCGAGGAGCCGATCGGTCGCCATCACCGAGAGGTTGGCGGTTGGTTCGTCGAGGATCACGACGCGTGGCTCGAACGAGATAGCGCGGGCGATCGCCACGGATTGCTGGCGGCCGCCAGACAGGCTCTCGACCTTCTGGAAGACGGAATTCACGTCGACCTTGAGCCGCTTCAATACGCGGTCGGCCTCGGCGTACATTTTGCGGCGATTGACGAAGGGGCCTTTGCGAGGCCAGCGGCCGAGAAAGATGTTCTGGCCGACATCCATGTTCCCGCAAAGAGCGAAATCCTGGTAGATCATCTCGATGCCGGCGTCGCGGCTCTCATGCGGACTCCTGAAGTGCACGGATTGGCCGGCGACCAAGATTTCGCCGGCATCGCGCTGATAGGCGCCAGTCAGGATCTTCATGAGCGTCGACTTGCCGGCCGAGTTGTCGCCGACCAGGCCAAGGATCTCCCCGGGATAAAGCACCAGATCGACCTTGCGCAGCGCCTGCACGGCCCCGAAGGCCTTTTCGATGCCCCGCATTTCCACGATCGGTGCAGGCGATGTTGTGTCAGGCATGAGTGGTTTCCGGCATTCGTGCGCGTCGCGCGAGGCGAGCTCGGAGGCGACCGAAGATGTTGGCCTGGCGCACCCAGATGTCGATCAGCACGGCGGCAATCAGGATGATGCCAATGAAGACGTTGATCCAATGCTGCGGCATGCTCAAGCCCTGGACATTGAGCTGCAGGAGCGTCCGAACGAGGGTGATCACCGCAGCACCGGCGAGAGAGCCCAGCATGGTGCCGTAGCCGCCGAAGATTGAGCCGCCGCCGATGATCACAGATGCGATAGCGTCAAGCTCGCGGAACTGGCCCGCAACCGGGTTGAAGCTTCGGAAATAGGCCACGTTGATCAGACCGGCCATGGTCGCGCAGAACGCCGACAGCATGAGCGAGATGAAGCGCGTCCGGTTTGTGTTAATGCCGGCATAGGCGGCGGCGCGGATGTTGCCGCCAGTCGCATAGACCTTTTGCCCAAACGGTGTGTAGGCGAGCACAATGCCGGCAATCAGGGCGACCAAGATCATCCACACCGTCTGCACGCTGACCACCTCGGCGAGCGTTCTGAGGATGCCATCCGGAAGCAGGATGCCGAAGTGAAGGAGGATGTCGTTCACTTTGCGGCCAAGCAGGTTGTAGCCCTCCGGCCAGCCGGTTAGCTGCTGGCCAGCGACGAACCATGCGGCGAGGCCGCGGGCGATATAGAACATCCCAAGCGTGGCGATGAAGGCCGGTAGCTTCAGGCCGACCGCAACGATGGCGTTGATAAGGCCAGCGATCATTCCAGCCAGCAGACCCATCGCGATGGCGGTGACGGGATCGGCGCCCAGAACCTTCAGGAAATAGGCTGCGGCACTGCCGGCGAGCGCGAGTACCGCTCCGACAGAGAGGTCGATATCGCCGGCCGCGATGACGTAGGTGAGCCCCACCGTGATCAGCGCCAGCTCGGTGTAGTTGAGCAGGATCGCGAAAGTGTTCGACAGATTCCACCAGTAATCCGGCCTGAGGAAGAGACCCGTGAGCCACAGCACCACCGTCAGGATGACGGCGAGGGCATCGCGCCGGGCGAGGAACTTGCCGAACCCGGTTGCCGACAGCGCGATGTCAGTCGCCATCGCGCCCTTTGTCACGACGCCCTCGAGCGCGACGCCGCCAATCTCGAAGGCGGGCGGCGGCGGCTTGCCACGCAGCCATGCCCAGAGCCGCGCCGCTACCTGGCGGCGGATGAGATAGGGTTCAATCAGCACGGCGACGACAAGCAGCAGCCCGAGGAAGACCGGCACCGCACCCACCGGCAGGGAGTAGACGGCGTTGACCGTCACCTCCTCCTCCCCGATCTTGATGGTGCGTGTGATCGGCAAGCCCTCCCGCAGCACCTTGTCGAGCAGCACGACCAGCGTAGCGCCGAGGCAGGACCCGGCAACACGGCCGCGACCGCCGAGGATCGAAGCGCCGCCGATGATCACTGCGGCGATAACGGTGAGTTCGCCACTCACCCCGTAAAGCGGGGTTACGCCCTTGTCCTGGGCGGCTGAAAGCAGGCCGGCGACGGTGGCGCAGAGCGACGAGAGCAGATAGGCGCGTATGCGCACCCAGCTGGTAGATATGCCGGCGTAGACCGCTGCCTGCTCGTTGCCGCCGGTCGCAAAGGTCTCGTAGCCCCAACGGGTGTTGGCGAGGACATATGCGCCGATCACGGCGACGACGGCGAAGAATATGATCTGGTTGTTGAAGCCGAAGAGGTTCGTTTCGCCGAGATAGAAGAAGAAAGGCGCCTCCTTCGCCTTGCCTGGATAGTAGATCGCCTGCCCGTGCGTCAGCGCGAGCACAAAGCCGCGGCCGATGAGCAACGTGGTCAGCGTGGCGATGAACGCCGGTACTTTGAGAATGGTAACGAGTACGCCATTAACAAGGCCGATCAAGACGCCGAGAAGGACGCAGACAATCACCGATGTGACGATGTCCAGATCGGCAAAGCTCGGCGCGAACAGCCTGGCAAAGACGACGGCCACAAGGCCATAGATGGAGCCGACCGAAAGATCGAGGTCCTTGTCGATGATGACGAAGGTCATGCCGACGGCGATGATGGCGACCCGCGAGGTGTCGCGAAGCAGCGCATGGAACGCCTCCGACGAGCCGAAGAACGTCGGATTGACGACAGCGCCGCCGAGATAGATCAGCGCCAAGAGGGTAAGCAATCCCATTTCCCAGCCGCCAACGAGCTGGGGGGGAAGGCGGCGAAAGAGAGCTTCGGCGGTCATATGTACGCGGGTCCGAAGAGCAAATGCGCGGGAGGATGGGATGGCCGCCCCCCGCGCGGTTTTAGAATCGCTTCTCGGTTCAGTTCTCGAAGCGTTTGCCCACCTTTGTCACAGTCTCCTTCGTCACGAGTTGGGCGCGCGTGTCCAGATTGGCGGCCGAGATGCCGCGGTCGATCTGCAGATAGAGCTGCATGACCGGATAGAAGCCCTGCAGGAAGGGCTGCTGCCCGAGCGCACCGGTCAGGTCGCCGCTCTTCAACGCATCCTGCTGGGCCGGACCGAGATCGAAGCCATAGGCGCAGATCTTGCCGGTCTTTCCGGTCTGGGCGACGGCCTTTGCCAGCGCCGGCGTGAACACGTTGTTGCCGGCGAACGCGCCGACGACGTCACCGCGCGATTCGAACAGCGTCACGATGCCGTTCACCGGATCGTTCGGATTTGTGTCGATGCCAGTGTTCTCGGGTCCCGCGTCGACCCTGAAGGCGTCGAGCTTGCCGGCGGCCTTCAGGCCCTTGACGATCGCGTTGAAGGCCGATGTGACGCGATTGTTCACCTCGATGTTGCCCATCGCGGTCGATGACGGCAGGACTATCGAGCCCTTCTCGATGTGCTTATCCGCCAGACACTTGACGAGTGCTTCACCGGCGATTGCCGCGGCGGAGGCATCCTGGCCAGTGTGGCTGATACCGCTGCGGTCAAGGATCGTCGCGTCGAACGAATTGGTCGTGGCGACCGGTATGCCCTTGGCCTCGGCGGCCTTGACGATGTCGTTATAGGCGCCGACCTGGGGCGTTGTCATGATCAGCCCATCGATTGTGGGGTCCTGCACGATTTGGTTCAGGATCTCGATCTCACGGGCTGGGTCGTCGGTCGGAGATTCCGAGCCGAGCAGCAATATCTTGGCGCCAATCAGATTACCGGCGGCGGTCGCGCCGACATAGACAGGATCGAAGAAGCCGTTGCCGGCTGTATGGGTCACGATCGCGAAAGTGAGGTGACCGTCGGCCGAATGGAAATTCTTGGTTGTCGGGGCCTCCTTGGCGGCTTCTTCGAAGTTGTAGCCGCCGACTGCTTTCTCGACGCCTCCGGATTGGGCGAAGGTGGCGGAGGGAGCGCCGAGCAACAACGCCGCGGCGCATGCCGCGAGCGGGAAAGAACGTCTCATGATTATCCTCCCTTGCATCCAACGGGCGGAAGCCGTTCGGGCGCAATTTCTAAGGAGATTTCCGAGTGCTTCCTCCCGTTAAGCAATAATCCGCCCAAAGCCTGTCCAAGTAAATAGGCTGCCGCTGGTGCGTGCCGCCTGCGGCCATGCTCCAGAATTCGACCAAGACCTGACCATCCAACGATCCGTCGCGTTCCAATCTGACAGCGATCTCGCACGCCAAGAGAGAGTCCTCACTGCGGCGGAGGTTGCCGTCGCCCTTGGTATCTTGGTCGCCCTCGCGAGGAACAAGTCCACTCTCAGGTCGACGAAGTGACCATTATGAAAGGATAGCCGGTGATATCGATCCGGCCACTGCTTGCCGTCGCCGTTGCAATTCTTGCGGCTCTTGCAGTACTCCTTCTAGACAAGCGCGAGAAACTTCGCGATGCCGTCTCGCCGTTGGCCGCGATCGCCATGTTCGCAATTGTCGCCTCGATGGCGCCCACAGTGCTGGCGGGCGGACTCGCGGTAGGCACCGTCATTCAATTGGGCTACTGTGCGTGGATCGAACACCGCAGAAAGTGTCCGTAGTGTCGCCAAGCGCGTCAGCGGCCAGACTTCGCGGAAGCATGCGTTTCTTGTGAATGGCGCTCGTGCCATGACCACGCCGATCGTCCTGCCTTGGCCGTTGCAAAGTCTCTTGGAGGCGGTAACGCGGGCGGTGCTGCAAACCGGTGACCTGCCTCAAATCGATTTCTCGCGACCAACCGGCGAGACCGGACTCCTATCGCCGGACTCCATTTCGTGGCGCGTGTTCAAGAACCCGCTCTCGCTGTTCATCGGCGGCGTCACCGCGGTGATCCTGGAGCTTGCTGAACCGCGCGTGCGCACCGGCATATGGGAGCATACCTCTTTCCGCCTTGATCCAATTCAACGACTGCACAGCACGGGGCTGGCTGCGATGGTGACGGTCTATGGCCCCCGCACCATGGCCGAGGCCATGATCGCCCGCGTTCGGCGAATACACGACCGCATTGAAGGCGTGACATCGTCAGGCGAGACGTACCACGCCAACGATCCCAACCTTCTGAACTGGGTTCAGGCCACGGCGGCGTACGGCTTTGTCCAGGCTTATCACGTCTATGTGCAGCAGTTCTCCGCATCGGAGCGCGACCGCTATTACGCCGAGGGCGTACCGGCTGCGCGCCTTTTCGGCGCCACAGGCGCGCCGGGATCGGAAGCCGAGCTTGAAGCGCTGTTCCATGCGACCGCCGGACGGCTGGAGCGCTCGGCCATAGTGTGCGAATTCCTCGCGATCATGCGTTCAGCGCCTATCCTGCCGCTGCCTCTGAGGCCGGCGCAGCACCTGCTGGTGGCGGCCGCCGTTGATCTGGTGCCCTGTTGGGTGCAGGCGCTGTTGGGGCTCACCGGCCACGGATTGCACACTTGGGAATCTGGGGCAGTCCGGCAGGCAGGGGCTTTGGCGGATCGCCTCGTCATGGAATCCAGCCCAGCCGTTCAGGCCTGCCGGCGGATGTGCCTTCCGGCTGACTATTTGTATGTCCATCGCAGCGCAGTCGGCACTAATTTATGATTGTCTTGTTCACGGACTTCGGCTTGCACGGCCCCTACACGGGTCAGATGAAGGCTGTGTTGCACCAGATGGCGCCGGGCATCCCCGCGATCGACCTCTTCTCCGACGCGCCGGTCGGCAATCCCAAGGCGTCGGCCTACCTGCTGGCGGCCTACGCGGAGTGGTTTCCCGCGGGAACCGTCTTTCTCTGTGTCGTCGATCCAGGCGTCGGAGGGACGCGCCCGTCGGTCATCGTCGAGGCCGACGGTCGCTTGTATGTCGGCCCCGGCAACGGCCTCTTCGAGCTGATCCAGCGCCGCGCGGCTGAGACGTTCAGCTGGGATATCGACTGGAAGCCAAAGGCCCTGTCTGCCAGCTTCCACGGGCGTGACTTGTTTGCCCCCGTCGCGGCCATGCTGGCACGCCGTGAGCCGCCGCCCGGAAGGCCGCGCCTGGATGAAGCAGATCGCCGTAGAGACTGGCCGGAGGACCTCGCCGAGATCGTCTATATCGACCATTTCGGCAATGCCCTGACCGGCCTAAGGGCGGCCAGGCTGCCGGCGGGTGCAAGGCTCGCCGCAGCGGATCGCGTGCTGGAGGCCGCGACGACCTTCAGCGATCGGCCACCGGGCACGGCCTTTTGGTACGAGAACTCGAACGGGCTTGCCGAGATTGCCGTCAATCAAGGGCGCGCGGACAGCGAGCTCGGTCTCGCGATCGGCAGTCCTGTCGAGATCGTCCTTTGAACGAAACCCGTTGTCAGTCACGGCGTTGATCTAATGCGATGCGCAAGTCAACGAAACAAGGCCCCGGCGCCGATCCGCCGAAGCTGCAAAAAGGCGATGACAAGGCGCGGGCGAAGACCAGCAACAAGCGCCTTGCCGAGCAGATTCGCAAGGTTCTTGCCAAGCACTATGCGAGCAAATACCGGGCAAGGTGAAAACGCGATCGCTAACCCGGAATGAAGAAGGGAGGTTGTCATGGCCGATGGCATTGCTCAGAAAACCTGTACGCCCTGCCGCGGCGGCGTCGCGCCGCTGACGCAGGAGGCAGCCGAGGGCTATCTGCCCCAGACCCCTGGCTGGGAACTGGAGGAAGCGCACGTGCTGCGCCGCAGCTTCAAATTCGCGGACTTCCGTCAATCGCTCGGCTTCGTCGACAAAGTTGCGCGGTTGGCGGAAGAAGAAGGGCATCATCCCGACATCTGCTTCGGCTGGGGTTATGCGGCAGTCTCGCTGCAGACTCACAAGATCAAGGGATTGCACGAGAACGACTTCATCATGGCCGCGAAGATCAACCTCATCGCCCGTTCGTAAAGAGGCACTCGACACCCCAACGCTCTTTTCGGCCGATTCGACCCAGCCGTCCGGGTCGTGGGGACGGCACGCCTGCTGACCAATATCTGCCACGTGGGTAGCCTCGTACAGATTGGAATCGATCTTCTCCGCAACTGATCGAAATTGGCCCTGGGAAATCCGGGGATTGATGAGCCGATTGCAGCAGATCGCGATTCTACCAGTGGACGTCGTTGACGATGCGCCGCATGTGATGGCTGCGATGCAGGCCGATTGAGATGAAGCTCGGACGGTCCTCATGCGCCCCTACCCTCATCCCCCTTAATTGTGGCCAAGCTGTTCAGATTGCAGGTAGAGCATCTCAGTGTACGCCACCGAGCGCCGTTGTCGTTTCTTAACCGCCTGTGGTTCGCGCACCCGGCACGTGTTATCGTGGTTCCGGGAAACGGCGGACGCGCCGTGAGCGTCCCACCGGTTCCCCATTGTGGGAGGAACCAATGGCTCATTACGTATTACTCTCGAATTTCACTGATCAAGGTATCAGGACCATCAAGGATACTCAGAAGCGTGCTGAGGCCTTCAAGGCGATGGCCAGCAAAAGCGGGGTCAAGGTTCACACTCTGCTGTGGACGCTTGGCAAACATGATGTCGTGGTGATTGCTGAGGCAGAGGACGACATTGCTGCGACCGCACTTTCCTTATCGATCGCATCAATGGGCAACATCAGAACCGAGACGCTGAGGGCATTCGACACGGCCGATATGACCAAGATATTGGCAAAGATGGCCTGACCGCCACCTTGCCGAGTGCGCGGGTGATCGAAGCCGGCGCTGGGCTTGGGTGCTCGGTGCCCAGTCGATCACCCGCCTCTCCCGGTGGATCTTCACCAGCCGCCGTGGTCGAGAAGTCTGGCGAGTAGCATTTTCCTCACATTTTCTAGAACCTCAGCCCATCGCAGGCGTAAGCTCTGCTTAACAAAGACGGCAGTTTTTTCGGCGTTTACAATGTCCGGCCGAAGTCGGACGTTGCCCTCAACAAGAGCATGTCCGCCGGTCGTGCCATCGCCAGATCGCCGCCGCCACGCATGCCAACGGAGGGTTTTCTTAATGAGCAAGAAGCAGATGAAGCTCGGTCTCTCCATGCGGTACATGGGATACCATGTCGGCTCATGGCGGCATCCGGACGTGCCGGCGGATGGCGCCTCTCTCTTCCAATCGTTTCTGGAAGTGGCGCAGACAGCCGAACGCGCCAAGTTCGACATGCTGTTCCTGGCGGATGGTATAGGCGTCCGGTTGGACGACAAGCCCAAGGGGTCGATGTGCAGATCGCGCCACAACGTGGAACTGGAGCCGCTGACGCTCCTTTCAGCCTTGGCCCCTCTTACCCGCAACATCGGCCTGGTAGCCACGGCGTCGACGACCTACAACGAGCCCTATCATATTGCGCGCAAATACGGTTCGCTCGACCAGATCAGCGGAGGCCGCGCCGCCTGGAATGTGGTGACCTCCTGGTCGGATCAGGAGGCTTGGAACTTCTCGATGAGCAAGCAGCTCGATTACGACACCCGCTACGAGCGCGCGCACGAGTTCGTCGAGGTGGTCACTGGTCTCTGGGACAGCTGGGACGAGGACGCGTTTCTTCTCGATAAGGAATCCGGGGTCTTCTACGACGAAAAGAAAATGCATGTCCTCGACCACGTAGGCAAGCATTTCTCCGTCCGCGGACCGTTGAGCGTCCGACGCTCGCCGCAGGGTCGGCCGATCCTGGTGCAGGCTGGCGTATCGGAGGCTGGTCAGCAGATCGCGGCAGAGTATTGCGACATGGTCTTCATGGCCAAGAACGACCTCAAGTCCGCTCAAGACTACTATTCTTCCGTCAAGGATCGATTGGAACACTTCGGCCGCAAGAGGAGCGATCTCCTCATGATGCTCGGCCTGACACCCATCGTCGGCCGCACCCGCGAGGAAGCACAAGAGAAATACGAACAGCTCGAGGCGCTCATCGATCCGATCGTTGGCCTTTCGATGCTCTACCGATCGTTCGGCGATCTTTCACATCTGCCACTGGACGGCCCGGTGCCAAAGCCGGACCTTGACAAGGTCGGCCTCAGGAGCAGCGCTCAGATGTACTACGACCTCGCCCAGAAGCAGGGCCTGACAATACGTCAGCTCTACAAGAAGATCGGCATGGCCCAGGAGCACAAGACCGTCGTCGGAACCGCGGCCGACGTCGTCGACGAGATGGAGTCCTGGTTCGAACAGGGCGCCGCCGATGGCTTCAACATAACGCCGAGCCTTCTCCCACACGGCATCAACGACTTCGTCGAGCTTGTCGTTCCGGAACTGCGCAAACGCGGCCGTTTCCGCGATGAGTATGAAGGACGAACTCTCCGCGAGAATCTCGGCCTCCCGGTTCCCGCCAGCCGCTACGAGGGCAAGGCTCCCTTGGATGAGCGTCTCGCCAGCTAAGTTTGATTGGACGAGAAACGGATATGCAAACGACCGCCAGCCAAGACACGCTCTTTACTGAGGACGCCGCTCGCCAGCCGATCGAGGCGGGCGATCCAGCGAACGACAGCCGTCTCTTCCGCAGGTGTCTCGGCCTTTACGGCACAGGTATTGCGATCATCACCACGGAGATGGAAGAGCAGCGGGCCGCCGTCACCGTCAACTCCTTCGCTTCCGTGTCACTCGATCCGCCGCTGGTGCTTTGGTCCATTAGTCGCGCCTCACGCAGCTATCCGTTGTTCACGAACAGCAAGCGCTTTGCCGTAAACATCCTCGCCTCGACGCAGATGAATGTTTCCAGACATTTCTCGAGTAAGGTCGAGGACAAGTTCGCGGATGCCTCATGGTCGCCCGGCGAGTTCGGCTCCCCTTTGCTTCACGGTTGTCTGGCACACTTTGAGTGCGAAACCTACGCGCAGGTCGAAGGCGGCGACCATACCATCCTCATCGGTTTGGTGCGCCGCGCCAGTCGCTTCGAGGGGGAGCCGCTGCTTTTTGCCCAGGGCCAGTACAGCGTCGCCTACTCTCATCCGGAGGCTTCGCCTGCGCCTGAGGTCGGCCGCTTGACGCCCGAGACATCCACCGAAGGAACGATCATTCCTCAGATATTCGAAGCGCACCATCTCCTTTCGGCCGTTTTCGACGAGCACCGCCATGCCGAAGGTCTCGATATCTCGGTGGCCCGGGTGATTGCCTGCGTATACGACATGCCGGGCCTGAAGGTCGACCAGGTGGCGCGGGTCACATATCTCGGTCAGCGGGACACGGAGGACGCCTTGGCCACGCTTGTCGAGCGCGGGATGCTTGTCAGCTCGGCGGACGGACAGTTGATTCTCACCGAAGCCGGGCGGCAGAGGCGCGAGGCGATCCGAGCGCGTTGGCAGAATTTCCAGAAAGATCAGCTGGAGGGCATACCGGAGGCAGACCTTCGCGCCACGCTGCGAACCCTCTCGAAGCTGATTGCCCAGAACAGACCGGCGAAATGATGAACTGGGACTACATCGTCATAGGCGCCGGCTCGGCAGGGTGCGTGCTCGCCAACAGGCTGAGCGTTGACCCAGCCACGAAAGTACTGTTGCTGGAGGCCGGCGGAAGCGACAAGCGATTGAACATCATCATGCCCGCGTTGGCCTTCAAGGCGATGGCAGACGAGCGCACGAACTGGAAATTCATGACCGAGCCGGACCCGACGCGGAACAACCGCCGGGACATGATGCCCCGCGGCAAGGGACTCGGCGGCTCCAGCTCGATCAACGCCATGTTCTACGTCCGTGGAAACCGAGGCGATTACGACCATTGGGCGCAGCTAGGGAACCGTGGCTGGTCCTATGACGAAATCTTGCCCTACTTCAAGAAGGTCGAAGGCAATCGGGACGGCGTGACCGATATCTACGGCAAGGACGGCCCAGTCGTCGTCAGTGTCGTGCGCAAGCCTCCCAAGCTTGCCTACGTCTTTGTCGAAGCCATGAAGGAACTCGGCTATCCGCACAATCCTGCCTACAACGCCGAACCCACTGACGGCGCGGCTATCATCCATGTCACTCAGCACATGGGGACTCGTTTCAGCGCGGCCAGAGGCTACCTTGACCCGATCAAGAAGCGGCCTAACCTCAGGATCGTAACAGGCGCGGTGGTGCGCAGGATCGTGTTCGACGGACGCCGCGCGGCGGGCGTCGAGTTCGATGCAGGTGGCAAGACGCGGATTGAGCGGTGCGTCGGCGAGGTCCTCCTGTCAGCGAGCGCGGTCAATTCGCCCAAGCTCCTGATGCTCTCCGGCATCGGTCCGCAGGAGCAGCTGCGGGAGCACGGCATCGAAGTACTGCACGACAGCCCCGGCGTGGGCCGGAACCTCCAGGAACACCCCAGCACGCAGGTGAAGGCCTACGTCAGCGTCAAGACCGCGAACCAGGAGTTCAACCTCCTGGGAAAACTGAAATACGGCGCTCAGTTCCTCCTCGACCGCTCAGGTTACGCCACCTACACCTATACGGGCGTAGGTCTCATCAGGACCAGGCCAGAACTCGAGTATCCCGATATCCAGTACCATTTCGGGGCCTTCTCGGCGAACTACACCCATGATGGCATTGAGATGCAGAAGGAGGCCGCGATCAACCTCCAGCCCAACGTCAACAATTCACGAAGCCGGGGCTATCTCGAACTGCGGTCGGCCGACCCATACGAGCAACCCAAGATCCAGCTGAACCTCTTGAGCGACCGCTACGACATCGAGACGTTGATGGCTGGCGGCAGGATAGCCCGCGCCGCGCTGAACTCGAGAGCGTTCGCACCATACGTCACCGGCGAGTTCAAGCCTGGCAAGGATGTGCAAACGGACGATGAGTGGATCGCCTATATGCGCGAGAACGCGAGCGGCAGCTACCATCCGTGCGGCACATGCAAGATGGGCATCGACCCCGCAGCAGTCGTCACACCGGATCTCAAGGTCATCGGCGTGGAAGGTTTGCGCGTCGTCGATTCCTCCATCATCCCGCAGATACCGAGCTGCAATCTCAACGCCATCAGCATGGCGATCGGCGAGAAGGGCGCCGATCTGATCCTTCAGAAACAAACCGCCTACGCGACGGCATGATTGGCGAGTGGACTGGCGCGCGGAAGCGTGACTGCCGCTCGAGTTTCGAGTGATCTGACAATGACCAAAGCGCCCGTGTCAAAGACCTTCGTTTTCTACATCGTGCCCGAATTCACCATGCTTGCGTTTGCGTCCGCGATCGAAGCGTTGCGTTTGGCGAATGCGGTCATGGGGGAAGAAGTCTATCGATGGCGAATCGTCAGCGTGGACGGTAACCCCGTGCGATCCAGCTGCGGATTGTCGGTTTCACCTGATCGCTCTGTTGCTGCAGAGCGTTCGAGCATCCCAGCGGAGCGGCCAAATATGATCGTGGTCTGCACCGGCTGGCACGTCGAGCATGCGGTGGACAAATCTGTCGCGGGGTGGCTGCGCCAAAGCCGGAATTTCGGCATTCCCGTGGCGGGAATCTGTACAGGTGCGCACATCCTCGCGAATGCTGGAATGTTGGCTGGGCGGCGCTGCACCATCCACTGGGAGAACCTTCCAATCTTCAGAGAGACGTTTCCGTCTGTCATTGTCGGCAGCGGCCTCGTCGAAAGCGACGACGACATCCATACCTGCGTTGGCGGGACGGCCTCCTTCGACATGATGCTCCACTTTATTGAAAAGGACTGCGGCCGACGGGTGGCGTTGGCGATATGCGAACAGGCAATTGTCGACCGCATAAGGGAGCCGATTGAACGGCAGCCCAGTCCGTTGAGGACATTGGGCAGCGTTAACCCGCTTGTGCTGTCGGCCGTACAGTTCATGGAAGACAGTATCGCGGATCAGACGGATATCGCCGCGGTGGCGAAGCACATCAGGCTTTCCCGCAGGCAGATGGAGCGTCTTTTCGCCAGAGAGCTCGCGACATCTCCCTCCCGCTACTTTCTCGAGCTTCGACTGGATCGAGCACGGCTGATGCTCCTGCAATCAAACATGGCCGTCATCGACGTGGCCGTAGCGTGCGGCTTTGTCTCGGGGTCCCATTTCGCCAAGTGCTACAAAGCATTCCATGGCGTCTCCCCGCAGCGGATGCGAGCGCAGCGCCCACGAAGTGCCTACGTTCCTTCTCTCGGACGGGCTGGATCGCGCGCATCTTTGGGACGCATGTATGACTGACAGCCCGTCGACCGGTCCATTGCCGCGGAGCGCACCGGTCTAGCTGGCGGCAACGGATTCGCGATGGTCGTTTTCTGCTCGGTTGACGTCGGTCGCGTCATCAACCGCGACCGATTTGTGACGCACGCGAAACACAGTGGAAAGGAGGCTGGCTCCATGGCAACCATAGTCGGCATCAGCGGCAATTTCAGCCGTCCTTCGAAGACCCGCAGCATGGTGGAGACGATTGTCGACGCGGCGGCGAAAGAATTGAATTGGGAATCCCGGGTCTTCGATCTGGTGGATGCGGGGCCGTCGCTTGGCGCCACCTTCGGAAGGAAACAGGCGCCGCCCGAGATCGACGTGATTTGGGCGGCGATCGAAGCATGCGATGCACTCGTGGTCGGATCACCGGTGTACAAGGCGTCCTACACAGGCCTGCTGAAGCATCTGTTCGATGTGCTGGACATGAACGCTCTTCGCGAGCGTCCGGTTCTGGTCGCCGCGACTGCCAAGGCGCCGAGCCACGAATTGATGATCGACCACCAGTTTCGACCGCTGTTTGCCTTCTTTCGGGCGAACGTGGTGCCAGGGTCCGTTTATGCCCTGGACCACGATTTCGGGCCGGAGAACGAACCGACCGAGGGACTGCGTCAGCGAATCCAGGCGGCCGTGGGAACGCTTGTCGCCGCGGTGCGCTGAGCCCGAATGCTGGAGCTGCTTGGCTCAGCCTTCGTGAAGTCCGCCGATCGCTTTACCTCGAGGAATGCCTCGAAACCGAATTCCCCGCATTCGCGACCGTTGCCAGACTGCTTGAAACCTCCGAACGGCGCGGACGCATCCCAGGCCGGGTGGTTGATCATCACCTGTCCGGCGCGAAGTTTCGAAGCGACGTGTTTGGCCGCGCCAAGATCCTTCGCCTGCACGTAAGCGGCGAGGCCATAGGGAGTGTCGTTGGTGATCTCGATCGCCTCATCGACGCTGTCATAGGGGATGAGGCTCACGACCGGGCCGAACATCTCCTCTCGAGCCACGGTCATCTCCCTCGTCACATGGCCGAACACCGTCGGCCTCACGAAATATCCTCGGTTCAGCGACGACGGCCTGCCGGACCCGCCAGTCACGAGGGTTGCGCCTTCCTGAACTGCGGATTCGATCAGTGAATTGACGCGCTCGAACTGCCGTTCATTCATCACCGGGCCGAGCATTGTAGCTTCGTCATTCACGTCACCGATAATCACGGATTCGGCCGCCTGTTTGGCGATTCCGATCGCCTCCTCGTGCAGTTGCCGAGGAACCAGCATCCGTGTCGGCGCGGTGCATGACTGGCCCGCGTTGCGGTAAGCGCCGAGAACTCCCCTGGTCACGGCCGGCTCCAGGTCGACGTCGGGCATCAGGATGTTGGCGGAGTTCCCGCCGAGTTCCTGATGGACGCGCTTGACGGTATCGGCGGCGTTCTTCGCGACTTGAACGCCTGCACGGGTGGACCCGGTGAATGACACCATGTCGACATCCGGATGGCTCGACAGCGCTTCGCCGACGGTGGGACCATCACCGTTGATCAGGTTGAAGACACCTGGCGGCACGCCGGCATCGTGGAGGACTTCGGCGAACAGCATCGGGCTGATCGGTGCGTATTCGCTGGGCTTAAGCACGACCGTGCACCCGGTCGCCAGCGCCGGCATGACTTTCGTGACGATCTGGAGCACTGGGAAGTTCCACGGCGTGATGAGGGCGCAGACGCCGACCGGTTCAAACGCCAACAGCGTCCGGCCGGCCAGCCGCTCGAATTCGAAATGTTCGAGAATGCGAATGGTGTCGGCGATGTGCGCCCTCGATCCGGCGATCTGGGCCTGCCGCGCGAATGCGATCGGCGCGCCCATCTCGAGTGTCGTCAGTTGCGCAAACTCCTCGGCACGCTCATCGAACAGCGCAAGCACGCGCCGAAGCATCTCCAGGCGTTCCTCGCGCGACGAGCGACCATAGGTGCCGAAGGCCTTCCGGGCAGCCACGACCGCCGCGTTGACGTCCTCCGCGGTGCCCATCGCAATGCTTCCGGCCGGTTCTTCCGTCGCCGGGTTGATGACCACCCTCTGCGGCCTGTCTCTCGCCGGGACGAAGCGGCCGTCGACGTAAAAATGGTCGAGGTATTTCAAGATGTCTGTGCCTCTTTGATTGCCCCTGCGACCGGGCCACCAGCGCGGGCCTGCGGGCCGGCATGTCGCGGGACCAGTGCCTTGAAGACGTCCTGCATTTTTATCAACCCAGCCGGAACACCGTCCCTGACGACCACGAAGGTCTTCCTGAGATCGCCCTGCGAACGCGTCATCACCGTTTCAAGGTTGTCGTCCACGTCGACCTGCCCCGACGTGCCGGACTCGACAATGACACCCGGAACCATGACAGACTCTGCACGGAGCACGCGTGCGCGATTGATGTCGTTCACGAACTTCTCAATGTAAGCGTCGGCTGGATTGAGGATGATGCTCTGCGGCTCACCTTGTTGGACGACCACGCCGTCTTTCAGGATTACCAGGTGATCCGCGATCCTGAGCGCTTCGTCCAGGTCGTGGGTGATGAAGACGATGGTCTTGGACAACTCCTCCTGAAGTTCGAGCAGAAGGCTCTGCATGTCGGTCCGCATCAGCGGATCAAGTGCCGAAAACGCCTCGTCCATGAGCATGACATCGGAATTGGACGCCAGCGCTCTCGCTATGCCCACGCGCTGCTGCATGCCGCCGGAGAGCTGGTGAGGATAGTGGTTCTCGAACCCCTTGAGGCCGAGCCGCTCCAGCCATCTGATTGCGTTGTGACGGGCATCCGCTTCGCTGTCGCCTCTGACGCGTTGCGCCATCTCGACGTTCTGGAGGACGCGCATATGCGGCATCAGAGCGAAGCTCTGGAACACCATCGACATTCGAAACCGGCGCAGTTCGCGGAGCGCCGCGCCGGTGAGGCCCGCCACATTGACGCCGTCGAGGAGGATTTCGCCGGCGGTAGGCTTGATGAGGCCGTTCAGATGGCGGATCAACGTCGACTTGCCCGAACCGGAAAGGCCCATGATCACGGTGATGTCGCCGCTGCGCATGTCGACGTTTATGTTCTGAAGCCCGATGACGTGGCCATGCTTGCGAAGCAGCTCGGCCTTGTCCATCCCGCCGTGCACCTTCGAGATCATGGAGCGCGGATCGGGACCGAATATCTTGTACAGGTTCCGGATCGAAATCTTCGGCTGTTCGGTCAACGGCTTTCTCCCCGGGGCTGAAGCGTTCCATTGACACGTGTCATCGAGGCCTTGCTCACCCTGTCGAAATTGATGGCCAAGAGCACGATGCCGAGGCCCGCGACCAGTCCGACGCCGAGTTCGAGGTTGTTGATGCCGCGCAGGACGAGGACGCCCAGCCCCGGAGCCGACACCAGAGACGCGATCACGACCATCGAAAGCGCCATCATGATTGTTTGATTGACGCCCGCCATTATGCTCGGAAGCGCCAGCGGCATCTCCACCTTCGCCAGTTTCTGCCAGCGGTCCATGCCAAAGGCATCCGCGGCTTCGCCGACATTGCCGTCGACCATCCGGATGCCGAGATTCGTGAGCCGGATTACCGGAACGACGGCGTAAAGAATGATGGCAATCCCGTAGAGCTTCGACTCGGTGACCGAGAAGAGGAAGATCAGGGGAATGAGGTAAACGAAAGACGGAAGCGTCTGCAGCATGTCGAGGACAGGCAGCGAGAGTCTCTCGAACCGGTTGCTCTTCGCCATCAGTATGCCGATGGGTATGCCAATCAGGATGCAGATGAACGTGCACGTAAAGACGATTGCCATCGTCTGCAGTGCGTACTGAAGATGGTCGATAAAACCAAAGAGCAACAAAGTCGCGGCGACCAGGAACAGGATAGACCATGACCGGGACACGAAATAGACAAGCAGCAGAAGCGCGATCACCAGCGCCCACCACGGGACGACTTCGACCAGCCTGAGTGAGAAATCCAGAAGCCATGACAGCGGCTGTGTCAGCGGATCGAGCACCGTCTTCAACGCGACCCGAACGTGGAGGAAGCTGTTCTCGATGCCGGCAGTGAAGTCCCTGGTGCGCGGCACGGCGCGACAAGCGTCATGCAGCGCGTCGAGCGAGGGGAACGGAACGCTCTCTGGAGCCTGCCCGCCCGCATTGGCTTCTTTGCTCTTCTTGAGCAATTCGGCCATGCTCATCGGACCTGTGGAGTCCGAGGCATCGCACCACCCGCGAAGCCCGAGCTGGTTGAATAGTCTGTCGTAAAAAGCCATGGGGCGCCTTCAGTCTGGTATCGGATTGGCGCAGCGCAATGCCATCTCGAAAACCCAGGATCCATAACAACGGCGATGGGTTCGCAGACAGTAACTGCCCGCGAACCCAAAACGTTACTTCACGATGGCGGTAACCTTCGCCTTGGCGTCGTCAGACAGCCAATTCTGCCAAACATCCTTGTATTTTGTCAGAAAATACACGGCTGTCTCGTCGGCGGTTGCTTTCTTGTCCTCCTGCCACGCAAGAAGCTCGTTCATGATCTGGTTGGTGAAGCTTACCTTGCTCATGAGCGCGACCAGTTCGGGGTTCTTGTCATAGAAGGGCTTCGACATCGTGGTCAAAACCGTGGCCTTCGGCCAACCGGTCTTGCCTGGGGTTGGGCAATTGGCCGTGGCGTTGCACTTTGCCTTGTCCTTGTCGACCGGCCCCATGTCGACCTCTACCATTTTGTACTTGCCCAACACGCCTGTCGGAGCCCAATAGTAGCCGAACCAAGGCTCCTTCGCGGTGTAGGCTGCGGCGATCGAAGCGGCGAGTGTCTCGCCGGAACCATGGTTGAAGACCTCGATCCCATGCTTCTCAAGTTCGAAGGCTTTGATCAGGTTGTCATTCGAGGTGCGGCAACCCCAACCGACCGGGCAATTGTTGAACCGGCCGCCCACGAGCTTTGGGTTGGCCAGGATGCCGTCAAGCGTCTTCAGTTCGGGATGGGCCTCGGCGAGATAGTCGGGAATCAGCCACGCATCGACGCCACCATCAGAGAGAACGTCGCCGACCTTGACGATCTTGCCCTCCTTCTCGAGCTTGTAATAGATATCCGCAACGCCGGGCCAGACTTCGGTCAGGATGTCGGGCTGTCCCGTTTCGGCAAGCGAAGTGAGCGCCGGGACCGTCGAGGTCGGCACCTTCTTCACCGTGCAGCCGTAGCCCTGCTCCATCAGGAAGCTCGAAACGGCGGTCACCACGGCGGCCGAGGCCCAGTTCATTTCGGTGATCGTCACCGTGCCACACGCGGCGCTGGCGGGCGATGCGCCTGCCAGAAAGCTCGCGCCGATCATGCCGACTGCTGCAAGAAGAGATTTCATGTCATTCCCCTTTGGCGAAGTTATGCCTGACCGATCGCGGCGAGCGTGATTGCTGCTGCCTCGCTGCGGCGCGCGATCGGATCTTTTTTGGCTTATTAAGCAGGAGGCAGATTACGGCCCAGCGGCCAGTTGACAAGTTGCTTAATTCCTACGCAATGGGTAAGCTGGGCTTTATGCAAAAACTGCGCTACAAGCTGCCGCCGCCCAATCTTCTAATCACTTTCGAGGCTGCTGGACGTCAGCTTAGCTTTACCAAAGCGGCGTCGGAACTGAATGTTTCGCGTGTCGCGGTCAGCCAGCAGATTCATGCCCTGGAGAGATTTCTCGGAGTGCCGCTGTTCGAACGGCTGCAACGCTCGGTTCGGTTGACAAGGACAGGAGAGAGGTATCACCGCGCCATCTCCGAGGTGCTTGAACGAGCGCTGCGCGCGACGCTCGAAATCAGCCGGCGCTCAGACACCAACGTCGTCAATGTTGGCGCTACACCGGGTTTCATGACCTATTGGCTATCACCGAGACTCGGCGAGTTCAGGGCGATCCACCCCGACATCGAACTGAGGTTTATCGTCTCCGACGGCAACTTGCAGTTCGAGGACAATATCGACCTCGCGATCCGATACGGTTCCCCACCGTTTGATGACGCCGAGACGACATTCCTTGTTCGGCAGGAGATAAGTCCTACCTGCGCGAACACATTTCTTCCCGCGGGCACGATGCTCGAGCCGTCCGAACTCCTGACCTATCCGCTCATTCACCTGGAAGGTCCATATGACGAACACACCAGGTGGTCGACCTGGCTACGTGTTCACGGACTTGATCTGGCAAGAGCGAAGGCCGGAATAACCGTGAATTCCTATACGAACCTGGTTCAGGCCGCGCTCGAAGGTCAGGGATTTGCCTTGATCGGCCCGCCGCTGGTTCAGAGATTCCTCTCGAACGGGACGCTCATTCAACCCGTCAATGCCAGGCCCGTGGTCCGTCATGCTTTTCACCTCTTGCTTCCCCGGCTATCGATCCCCTCCGCTGCCGCCCAGGCCTTCGCAGATTGGATCAAAGGTTCCTTCCCTGCGAAGAAGGCAGGCATTGAGGGGACGATTGAATTGGAGTGAGCGCAAGGGCCCGTCGCGGACTGAATCGCTGAAATTTGTATCGGCAGTTCTAGAAACGACAATCAATGTGGACGGCGTATCGCAAGAGGTCGCGCTCGGCCGCCGGTCGCCGCGATCCCCTTCTACTTCCTCTGGGGGCCTCAGGAGCCCACCATAAGTCAACAAAATCAAAGCGATGCGCGGAGGTTCGCCAACGGGACTTGGCTAACCGAAGGAAGAAATATGCTAAGTCATTGATAAATAACGACAATGGTCGGCCCGGAGGAGGTGCCGGAAACCCTGATTTTGTTGAATTTTTCGTGGGCCAAAATCAGAATGCATTTCGTATCCTTCCGTATCATCTCGCCGCTGATTTCAGAGATCGCAAGCGCATCGGCTGCTGGCGTGGTCCATGATCATCGGCCGGGCGGTGGCATCGCGCTCGACGGGAAGCGCTGGGTCTCGTCGCGCCCGGCCTTCCTGCTGCCGGTGCGCGTGCTCGGCAAGCTGTTCACCGGTTGGTCGCTCTGCACGATGCTGGCCGGCTCGCCTTCTTGGCGCAATTGCTCATCTCGCGGAACGGAGGGCATTCCTGCGCCACTTGTCGCCAGTCCGGAAGAAGTGCTGGGTGGTCTACGCCAAGGCGCCCTTCGCCGGCCCGGAGGCGGTGCTCGCCTATCCGCCGCGCCACACGCATCGGGTCGCGATCCCGGACAGCCGCCTCATCCGCCCGATGAAAGCGACGTTACCTTCCGCTACAAGGACTATCGTCGCGAAGGCGCCGACCGGCAGCAGATCATGACGCTCGCGACCGATGAGTTCATCCGCCGCTTCCTGCTGCACGTCCTGCCGCGCGGCTTCCATCGCATCCGCTCGCAAGGCCAGTCTCGCGCTTGCTCGTGACCTCCTGAACGTCGCCGCACCGTCCGACACCACAGACGAACCGGACAACTTCCGCCCGCCATGCCGGTCGCATGATCGTGATCGAGGTGTTCGAATGTGGAGGCAGCCGCGCGGGGCGCCACACGGTTCCCCGTCAACCGGAAGCAAAACGCCATGACCCGGCATGGAATGGTTCAGCCTTCAGCCGCAGGCACTCAGCCTCCGGCAACGGCTCGACGCAAGCCCATTGGACATTATCGTCTCCGACAGAGCCGTGCCCAGCAGCCAGCGTCCCGACAACACCGCGCGGAGGCGCAACGAAGCGGTCTGTCCTCATTCACTCCAGCGCTTCCCGACGGCGGTCGCGCCATCGCCGACATCTGCCGAAATCCGAAATCCCCATAGCCGTCGCCTGTGGCCCGCGGGTTCCTTCCTCGGGGACTTTCGTACGCCTGCCGGCGCCCGAAACTCTTCACGCAAGCGGATTGGCGAGTTCTGGCGCAGAGGCAAAAAGCAGACGTCAGATCGCCGGGCGTCATGGCGGAAGCCGGCCCGAGGATGGGAGCTACAAAAGGTGATGCGAACGGCGAGGTTGAGGGAAAACCAGGGCGCGAACTCATTAGCTCAATGAGTACGCGCCCTGGTTAGGCCCTACCCGACAAGCGGTCAGTAATCCCAGAAGACCGGCACCCAACGAAAGACATCTCCGTCCGCCGCCACATGGCCCACGGAGGGAAATGGCATATGAGTGGCCACCAGCAGTTCTCCCGTCTCCGCCAGCTCTCGCAAAAGCTGAGCCCGAACGCGAGCCGCCTCCTCAGGGTCGTGCTCGAAACCGTTGTACCAGTCGGGGTGTTCGAATCCGACCGCGAACACGGCGTCGCCAGCAAACATCAGTCGGTCTTTGCCGGACGCGACGCGGACTATGCTGTGCCCGGGAGTGTGGCCGCCCGTTCGAGAGACGACCACGCCCGGCGCCACCTCGTATTCCTCATCGAACAGCCGCAGCTTGCTCTCGTACTCTTTCTTGAACCGCTTGGCGGTTGCACGAAGCGCGTCCGGGAACCCGGGCGGCATTGAGACGTGGGAGAAATCGGGCGACTCCCAGAACTTGACCTCGGCAGCCGCCACGTGGATCCGCAGGTCCGGACGCAGCCGCTCTTTCACCCCATCGACGAGCAGCCCGCCAACATGGTCCATGTGCATGTGGGTAAGCACCACGTCGGTCACGGAGCCAAGATCGATGCCGGCGGCCTCCAGTCGCTTGATCAACTGCCCAGCCCGCGGCAAGTTCAACTCCGGGTCCAATCCTAGCCCAGCATCGATGAGTATGGTCTGCCCGCCGCTGCGCACCACGACAGCGTTCAGCGCCCAGTCGAAAGCGTCCGGCGGCAGGAACATGTCCTTCAGCCAGGCCGCATGCACGGCGGGGTCGGCGTTGTATCCCAACATGTTGGTTGGAAGCGGTAGCACCCCATCGCTGACCACCAGCACTTCGATCTCGCCGACTCGCACCGCATAGCGCGACGGAACCAGCTCTTCGGATCCCGTTCTGTGGGGGTGTGAGGTTTTGTCTAGCATCATGTTTATCTCCTGCTGACCGCCGCCTTACACGCGGCATCGACGACGTACATCCAGGCGCGTTTGCGATCGATTGTGTCGAGGGACAGGGCGGGCCACACCACAGGATAGGTTGCGGGATATCGAAATGGAGGACCGACGTGTCCTGAACGGCATCTTTGGCCGGCGAGTGGCGACCCGCTAAGACAAGCTCGCTACCCGCTGTCAGCGTCCCTTCACCCTGACTGCTTGAACCTTCACTCGGGAGGTCTAACAGCCTTGTCGGCACGCAGGGTCGGCCACAGCTCATGGATTTCCATGAGGTGCGGCCGAGGGCATAGCCGGTTAAGCTGGCAAGCCAAATCGCCACCCAGATCCAAGGATGAGTGCTACACAAGGCGCTGACGGTCTCCGGCTTTCTTTTGTCCGGGAGGAGAAGACAATGACGACAGCGTTTAAGTCCATTGGCGGAATCGACTCCGAAGCGTTGCGAGCCGCTCGGATCGTCGAGGGCGTGGTCGGCAATGCGTGGGCGACGGACGCCGCGGGAAAATTCACCTACGTGACGCCTAGCGCGCTGTCGCTCCTCGGCACAACGCTAGAGGAACTCAATTCGTCTTCGGAAGAAGGCGCGGTCGGTTGGAAGCGGCTAATCCATCCAGACGATTACGACGGCGCCGTCACAATGTGGCGCCACTGCCTGAAAACAGGTGATCACTACAATATGGAGCACCGCGTATTGCGCGCTAGTGGTGCATACGGATGGAGCAGGAGTTCGGGACAGCCGTTGCGCGATGGTACAGGTCGTATCTTTGCATGGTACGGTACACTTATCGACGGCGATGTTCCGTCCTCGGCCAAGGAACAATTCGCTGACGTCATCAGTGATGCGCTCGAAAACAGGGCTGCTTCCGACGCTCCGCATTTGCTGAGCCTTGTCCATCCAGATGACCGGACTGCCGCAGCTCACGCTGCCGCCCGCGCCTTCTGGACGGGCGTTCCACAGGTGACGAGACATCGGCAACTCCAGCTCGACGGTAGTTATCGCTGGAACGAGACGCGGTCAGAACCAGGCTACAGCGTGAGTGTCGACATCGACGATCTGGTCACGGACAGGGAGCCACTCGCCTCGGCAGGGTTGGACCCGTCGGTAGAAAACGAGGCTGAACCAATTCGATCGGCGAAGGTCGTCGAGAGCATATTCGGGAACGGTTGGGCATTCGACGCGGCCGGCAGATGGATTTACCTGCACCCGTTTGCACAGAATTCTCTTGGGGTGACGCTGGAAGAACTGAACGCGTCTTTGGACGAGGGGCATACCGCCTGGAGGCGTCTGCTTCATCCGGACGACTATGAGCAGATCGCAGCCACATGGCGCCACTGCCTAGAGACAGGCGATCACTTCAATGTCGAGTTTCGCTTTCGGCGCGCGAGCGGCATCTATGTCTGGGCTCGAGCAGCCGCGCGGCCGGCACACGACAGCCGCGGTCGTATCGTGGGATGGTATGGCATTGCACTCGACAATGACGTCTACAAAAAGACCGTGGCGGCGCTGCGTGGCCGGGAGCGGGAACTTTCTCAGCTCGTCGACATGGTACCGGTCCAGATCAGGCGTCTGACACCCGAAGGTGAGCCGATCTTCTTCAATAAACGCTTGCTCGACTTCTTCGGACTGAACGACGTGGCGCAATTGGATAGGCCGGGAATGAGCCGGATGGCGGCAGCCATCCAGTCTCTCGTCCATCCGGAAGATGCTGCCCGCCTTTTGGAAAGGCTCCATCATTCCTTGGCTACCGGCGAGCCCCACTCGATGAAGTATCGCATGCGTCGAGCGGACGGCGCCTACCGCTGGGTGGATGGTCGCTGGGAGCCGCTTCGTGATCATAGCGGCGCGATCGTACAATGGTATGCAATTTCCATCGATATCGACGATGAGATGCGCGCCCAGGAAGCGCTGCGTGACCGCGAACGCGAGCTCTCGCAACTTGTGGATATGGTTCCAAGCTTCCTCTGGCGGCTGTCTTCCACCGGCGACCCGGTCTTCTTCAGTAAGCGCATGGTTGAATTTCTCGGCCTCGACATAGGGGAATATGAAAGGCCGGGAGTTAGTGCACTGGCAGCCGCGATAGCGGCTGTCGTCCATCCAGACGACGCGGCCAAGCTGGAAGCGGCGCTTGATCGCTCTTTGGCCTCCGGCGAGAGCTTCTCGCTGAACTATCGCCTGCGTCGCGCGGATGGCGTCTATCGCTGGATGTCGAGCCGTGCAGAGCCGATGCGGAATGAGGAGGGATCCGTCGTCCAATGGTACGGCCTGTCACACGACATCGATGATCAGGTGCGGGCCGAAGAAGCGCTGCGGAGCAGCAAACGCCAGCTGGAACAGATGATTGACGCCGTGCCCCTGAATATCCTGAGCTTCGCTCCTTCAGGTAAGATCACCTACACCAGCAAACGATATCTGGAGAAGGTCGGTTCGCCACCCACGCACATCGAGGACTTCGATGCCCTGGCTCGGGACCTGGCCCACCCTGAAGACTTTCCGACAATGTTCCGGAGGGCATCGAATGGCTTTGCGACCGGCCAGCCTTTCGTGAACCGGTTTCGTCGTCGCGAGAAGGATGGCGTCTACCGCTGGATAGAAGCGCGAGCGCAACCATTACGCGATGCCGATGGCGCGATCGTGCAATGGTATATGGCTTCAATCGACATCGAAGACGAGATGCGAGCGCAGGAGGCATTGCGCGAAAGAGAACGCGAGCTTCAGCAGCTTGTCGATGCCTTGCCGGTCCACGTCTGGAGCTGGACGCCCGATGGCAAGCTGGCCTACGTCAACAAGCGGTCTTTGGAGGATCTCGGCATCTCCGGGGCGAGCTTCGAAGATTTCACCAGGGTGGCGCAAGAGCTTGTTCATCCCGAAGATGCTCCCAAGGTGCTGAGCACGTCAGCCAACTGCCTCAAAACTGGCGACTCCTTCATCATGCGGTATCGCCGGCGTTGGAAGGACGGGAATTATCGCTGGATAGAGGGACGTTGCGAGCCTCTGCGCGATCGGGACGGAACGATCGTGCACTGGTACCAGGTTTCCATCGACATCGACGATGAGATGCGCGCACAGGTGGCGCTGCGAGAGAGAGAACGTTCGCTGTGGCAGCTGGTTGAAACGCTGCCGGTGATGATCGAATGCGCCGCGCCGAACGGCGAACCGATATATCGCAGCCGTCAGCTCCGCGAATTCCTCGGATATGAGTTGGAGTCATTGGGCGGCAAGGGAAGATCCCGACTGGCCGGCACACTCGACGACGGCGTTCATCCTGACGACCTGGCGGGCGTCAGAGCGAGTTATGCCCATTCGTTGGCTACCGGCGAACCGTATGCGCGGAGGCACCGTCTGCGGCGTTTCGATGGCGAATATTGCTGGGTCGATACGCGCGCGGCGCCGATGCGCAATGCCGAAGGGGCCATTGTTCAGTGGAACGTCGTCTGTCTGGACATCGATGGTGAAGTTCGAGCGCATGAAGAGCTGCGTCTGGCGCAAGAGAGACTTGCACGTGCGAGCCAGGCGGCGAGTCTTGCCGAGCTTTCGGCCTCAATCGCGCATGAGGTGAACCAGCCTCTGGCGGCTGTTGTCGCCAACTCGTACGCCTGCCAGCGCTGGCTCACGGCCAAACCGCCAAATATCGAGCGGGCGCAGAAGACGGTGGAGCGCATTATCCGGGATGCCAACTCGGCGGCGGATGTCGTCAGCCGCATCCGCGCCTTGTTCAAGCGGTCTGCGGACGCGATGGCCTACACAACACTCGGCAGCGTTATCGCTGAGGCGCGCGACCTCATCGCTGAAGAGGCGGTGCGGCGTCGAGTTCGTATGGACATCGATGTCGAAAGCGACCTTCCCATTGTCGCGCTCGATCGGGTGCAGATCCAGCAGGTTCTGGTGAACCTCATCCGCAATGGCATGGACGCGATGGACTCTGTTGCGGGCGACAGGGTTCTTGGCCTTCGCGCGCGCCGGATAGGGGACGCGATCCAGATCGAAATCAGCGATCGTGGCCCGGGCATCGAATTTCCTGACCGAATATTCGAGCCGTTCTTTACGACGAAAGAGCACGGCATGGGCATGGGGCTCGCGATCTGCCGTTCCATCGTCGAGTCGCACGGCGGACGGTTGTGGGTGGAGAAGAACGAGCCGCACGGAACGACGCTCGTCTTCACGATGCCCGTTGAAATGAAAGCGGCGGCATGACGACCTACAATCACATGGTCTTCATCGTCGATGACGACGTGCGTATCCGTGAAGCGCTTGGTGAGCTTCTGGAGTCGCATGGCATGCGCGCCATCGCGTTCGGATCGGCCGGCGACTATGTCCTGGCGGACAAGCCGGACGTCCCCGCCTGCCTCATCCTCGATGTAGAATTGCCGGACATCAACGGCCTCGATCTGCAGAAGCAAATCGCCGAGGGCGATCATCCGCCGATCGTCTTCATAACAGGGCACGGCGACATCCCATCCTCGGTGCGCGCGATCAAGCATGGCGCCGTGGACTTCCTGACAAAGCCTTTTTGCGACGCGGACCTCATGGCCGCAATCGAGACGGCGATCGCCCAGGATCGGGAAAGGCGATCAGAGCGCGCCGAACTCACCATGTTGAGGCAACGCTATCTAGGGCTCACGCCACGCGAGCGTGACGTGCTGCCGCTCGTCGTGAGTGGCCTACTCAACAAACAGGCCGCCGCTGAGTTGGGGATCAGCGAGGTCACGCTGCAGATCCATAGAAGGAACGTGATGCAGAAAATGATGGCGGCGTCGCTCGCCGATCTCGTGCGGATGGCGGAACGACTGGAGATACCGATTACCCACTCTCGACGAACGGGAGGGAACTGAGTGTGAGCACGGTGCGACCTGTCGTGGCGGTTGTCGACGACGATCCGAGAGTCCTCGAGTCGCTGGAGGACCTGCTGGAATCCGCGGGTTATGTCGCTTGGTGCTTCTCGTCGGCGGGATCGCTGCTCGACCGCAGGCTGTCGGGCGTAGACGTGCTGATCACCGACATCGGAATGCCTGGCACGGATGGCTTCGAACTTCGCGACCGGGTGAAGAAGGCTCGTCCCGAGTTGCCGGTGTTCCTTATCACCGGCCGCCACGAGATAGCGGATCAGTTTCGCGCCCAGGGCATCAGCGGTTTTTTCCGCAAGCCATTCGACGGTCAAGCCCTGCTTGCTGCCGTTGCCAGCGCCTTAAACGATCGAGAAATGGAGGGTAATGATGAGAGTTGACCAGCCGCTCCAACCGAGATCGGCACCGTCACCGCACAAAGGCGAGGCGGAGCAGCCGCTCGTGATCATTGTCGATGACGATGCAGCGGTTCGGGAGGCACTGTCGGACTTGATCCTGTCGGCAGGTTTCCAGCCGGTCTGCTTTGCCTCGACACGCGAATTGCTCCAAGCCGACGTACTGCACAAACCCGGCTGCCTGATCCTTGACGTGCGCATGCCAGGGGCGAGCGGTCTCGATCTGCAGCATCACCTGGCCCAGAATGGCAACCCGAAGCCAATCATCTTTCTCACTGGTCACGGTGATATACCGATGACCGTCCAGGCGATGAAAGCCGGCGCTGTGGATTTTCTCACCAAGCCGGTGCGGGACCAAACGCTGCTTGACGCCGTAATCGCGGCCATTGCGATGGACGCCTCGCGCCGTGCGAAGGCAGAGGTGGTCAAGCGAAATGTCGAACGCCTTCAGACATTGACGCCCCGTGAGCGCGAGGTCCTGCATCACGTTGCGCGCGGACGCCTCAACAAGCAGATTGCCTTCGAGTTCGGCATCAGCGAAGTGACGGTGAAGCTGCATCGCGGCAACGTCATGCGCAAGATGGAGGCGGCCTCCATCGGCGAGCTGATCCGGGCGTGGGAAACACTGCCCGCGCCGATGCGGGAGGCCGGAGCGGGCAAGACTTTGGCCTGAGCAGTCCCAGCCATGGACGAAGAGGACCGGTTAGGGCCGAGGGCTGAAAGCCGAATTCGTGGATGAAATTAATAGAGCAGACTGAGGCGAGTCAGCTTCTTGCAGAGCGGCTGATCCGCTCCAAATATCTGTTTTACCGGACTATTCGTCGAAGGGCGCGTTCGATACCAGGTCGACGGAAGAAGGCGCCCTGTACCCAGGGACGTAGCGCTCACCGAAATCCCGGACGAAATTGTCGTACGTCGTTTCCGGTCTGGACTCGGCGATGCGACAGAAGCACCGCGTCATGCGCCGCTTCATGTCGAGCCGCGGGAATTCTTCGACGATCCTTGCGACCTCTGCGGCAGGGACGATCTCGTATTGCAGGCCGACAACATCCAGGCAGATCCCGGCGGTGCAAAGCGCTACCTCGGCCTCCTTGTAGAGACCGATCGACGGCGTCGAGTTCAGGGCGACGCTATCCCAGATTAATTGGGCTCGGCGCTCGTCGACGCCTCCTTTGAGCGCGAACACCCGCGCCAGATCCGCACCCTCGACTTCAAAACGGCGAGGACCGTTGAAGCGCTCGTTTAGCGTGATGTCGTGGAGCAGTGTTCCCAAGGCAACGACTTCCGCGTCGTGACCGATGTTGCGAAGTTGTCCTATGCGCGTCGCAAACAACCAGGAACGGACGACGTGATTGAACAGATAAGGCTCGCATTCCCGGCGAGCATGATCGAAGGCCCGCTCCACAAGCGGCGTATCGGGAACCAAAACTCCTGCAAGTATCCGACTGGTTGTACCGTTCATCTCTATGGTCTCCAACGGGGTTTCGGACAGCGGTGGGACAGGCGGAAGTCATTGTCCGCCAAGGCCGTCAGGATCTGAAGCAGGCAGGTCATGTGAGGCCTAGGCCTCCGTCGACGGCGATCACCTGCCCGGTCACCCACTCGGACACCGGATCGGCCAGTTGGACGATCCACCAGGCCACGTCATCCGGACTGCCGCGTCGCCTGAGCGGTATCTGCGCGCGCTCCGCTTCCTCAATGACGGCAGCATGCTCCGGGGAGAGCCCCATCATGCCCGTCAGCGCTCCGGACTCAGTCGGGCCGGCAGCGACGGCGTTAACGCGCACACCCTCAGGCGCGAGCTCGAGCGCCCAACAGCGGGTCAGATGTTCCAGCGCCGCCTTGCTGGCGGCGTAGTGGGAGAGCCCAGCCGCCGGCCTGTGACCGAACGTGCTCGAAATGTTGATGATCGCTCCCTTAGTCGCCGTCAGATGCGGAAGTGCTGCCGCCGCCAGCAGGCTGGGCCCGACGACATTCACGGCAAATATGCTCGCGACCTGCCCAGCGGCAGCTTCATGCAGGGACAGAAGAGCACCCGCGCCGGCATTGTTCACCAACACGTCGAGGCGACCCCACGTGTCGATTGCCTTGGCGATGGTGCGAGAGGCATCTTCGGGCTCCGCAGCGTCGGCGACGAGGCTGACAATGTTCGGGTGCTCGGCGACGATCTGCTTTAACGGTGTCGCGCGGCGGCCGGTTACCATCACCTTTGCGCCTTGCCGGGCAAAGCCAAGCGCCGCTGCGCGACCGATGCCTGAGCTTCCACCGGTGATGATGACGACCTTGTTGTCAAATGCGGACATGGCTTTGCTCCTGGCGGGCATTGATGAAAGACGGCCTTTCCAGAACGCGTGGCTCCCAAGGCTCCCGGAACGCCGAGAGCCGGATGCTTCGCGGCAAGCTGTTCTCGGTTAGGATTTCTGCGTTATCCAGCAACAGCGCCGGGACGTAGCCCTTGCGCGTTACAGGGTTGAAGTCGACCGTCCGATGCAGTTCGTTTCATCTTGAGGCTGACGCCTTCCCTTTCGAACGGCGTTCCGGACTCGATCAGGGCGATGTGATCGGCCAGGCTGCAGGCGAATGCGCTGCAGTATGGTTTCATCTTTACAAGACGTGGCGACCTCTGATCGCCTAGTTTTTCGTTAAGCATCATCTTTATCCTATCGACCATAGCGCCGAATGCTCCGGCGGCGGCCGTGTCCATTCTCGAACCGATCCAGAGGCTTTCATTCACCGGAGGGTGTGGTCAGTTCCTTCTCGTCGGTATCGACGACGAACACGGCGAGCAGTTTGGCAGGCTCAGTCGCGCTGGCGTTCTCGCTGACGCCGTGACGGTCGCCCGGAAATTCGGAGAAGCCTTGGCCGGCGTGATAGGTCGTGACCGGCCCATCGTTGACCTTGCTGCGGATCGCGCCTTCAAGCACGGTCGCGTAGATGAAGGCCGACTTTGGATGCGTATGTGCCGAGGACGTGCCGCCGGGCTCGTACTCGACCAATACAGCACGCATGCTCTTGCCTGGCACGTTGGGCAGCGGCTGGTCGTAGACAAGCTTGACGTTCTCGCCGATCGTATCGTGGGCAAGTGCCGCGCTTGCGAGAATCGTTACGGTTGCTGCACTGCAGAGGATGGTCTTGATCACTGTCTGGCTCCAGTCGCGATTTGAGTGATTGGGGGCCGCCGGCCGAAGGGGAGGACAGCCGGCGGCAGGCTCTCGCTGGCGGTACGGCGTGAGCCTATGACTTGATGAAAGCGAGAAGGTCGTTGTTCACCAGTTCGGCATGGGTCGTGCACATGCCGTGCGGCAGGTTCTCGTAGACCTTGAGCGTACCGTTCTTCAGAAGCTTTGCGGACAAAGGTGCGGAATCCGCGAACGGCACGATCTGATCATCCGTGCCATGCATGACGAGAGTTGGCACGTCGACGATCCTGAGGTCGTCGGTGAAATCGGTTTCCGAGAAGGCCTTGATGCCCTCGTAATGCGCCTTGGCGCTGCCCATCATGCCCTGCCGCCACCAGTTCTGGATGACGCCCGGGATCGCTTTCGCGCCCGGTCGGTTGAAACCGTAGAAGGGCCCCGACGGGAAATCGATGTAGAACTGGGACCGATTGTCGGCGAGCGACTTGCGCAGCCCGTCGAACACCTCGATTGGAAGGCCGCCAGGATTGGCCGGCGTCTTTACCATGATCGGCGGCACAGCACCGATCATGACGAGCTTCGCAGTCCGCCCCTTGCCGTGGCGGGCGACGTAGCGGGCGGCTTCCCCGCCGCCGGTCGAGTGGCCGATATGGATGGCGTCCCTCAATCCGAGATGTTCGATCACCGCCGCCGCGTCGGCGGCATAGTGATCCATGTCGTGACCGTCGCTCACCTGGGCGGAGCGGCCGTGCCCGCGCCGGTCATGGGCGATGGTGCGATATCCCCGGCCGACGAAGAAAAGCATCTGCGCGTCCCAGTCATCGGCGCTGAGCGGCCAGCCGTGGTGGAAGACGATCGGTTGAGCGTCCTTCGGACCCCAGTCCTTGTAGTAGATCTCAGTGCCGTCCCTGGTGGTAATGGTGCTCATGATCTTGGGTCCTTTGTCTGGTCTGGGAGAGGGAAGGTCTTTCGCCCGCCCTGCTTGCGCGGGCGCAGCTATGGAGAAGCCGGTTGCCACGGTGGCGGCCAGTGCGCCTAACAAGATGTCTCGGCGCGATGCTCCGGCGAGGGAAGAAAAGTCGTCTTTCATGGGCTCGCTCTTTTCGCGTTGAAGCTGGACCCGCGTCATCGGACGATGCGCGGCCGCGGGGGATCAGTGTCGTGGGAGCGGAGCGTGGGTGAACCAGTCTTCGAAACGGATCGCTCCGATGCGCGGATGGTCACCGGGGACCAGCGAGCTGTCGTCCAGTTCCGTGCCGAAATAGCGCGCGTGGGGATCCCCGATCACCTTGCGTGGATCTTTGGTCGCCTTCAGGAATCGCGCGACGAGATCGCTCATGCGGATCGGCTCAGGCCCGGCGATCTCGATGGTGCCGTTGATCGGGGCGGAGAGCGCTACGTCCGTCATGATGTCGGCGACGTCGTCCGATGCGATCGGCTGAAAATAGGCTGACGGAAGGGTTACGGTATCGCCGGCCGTTGCCGACTGGGCGATGCCGCCCAGGAATTCGAAGAATTGCGTCGAATGAACGATGGTGTAGGGAATGCCAGACTCCCGGATCAGCTTTTCCTGCACGATCTTGGCGCGCAGATAGCCGCTATCGGGCAGGCGCTCGGCGCCCACGATCGAGAGTGCGATGTGATGTTTGACGCCGGCCGCCTTGCCTGCTGCGAGGAGGTTCCGGCCGGAGGTCTCGAAGAACTCCAGAACGGCCTTGTCCTCGAACGAAGGCGAATTTGCGAGATCAATGACGACCTGCGCTCCGGCGAGGGCTTCCGTCAGGCCTTCGCCCGTGATGGTGTTGACGCCGCTGTTCGGTGAAGCAGCGAGCACTTCATGGCCCTTCTTGCGCAGCCTCTCGACGGTCTTCGAACCGATGAGTCCTGTGCCGCCTATGACGACGATTTTCATGTCCAAGCTCCTGTCTTGCGTTCTGAATTGCGTTGGGGAACGGAATGCCAGCCGTTACAGGCTCTTCACCGAGCTGAGGCAGCGTCCTCGATGAGCGCGGCGACCTCGTCGGGATGCGAAACCATCACGGCGTGGGAAGCTCCCTCGACGACCACGGTCTTCACGGCATGCGCGCGTTCGGCCATGAATTTCATGACCGCAGGCGGGATGTTTCGATCGACTGAGCCATAGATTGCGTACGAGGGGATCGTCTTCCACGAGGCGGCACCAGATGGCTCCGCCAGAGCGGCCTTGGCGACGGGACGCTGGGTCGCCGCCATCAGGCTAGCTTCGGCCGCCGGGACGTCGGCCGCGAACTGCTCATGAAACTTCTCCGGCTGGATGTAGAGGTCCTGTCCTCCGTCGGGCTGCGCAACTGGCAGAAGGGCGTCGCCCAGCGTGCTGCCGGGGAACCTTTCCCAAAGCGTGAGACTGGACTCGCCGGTCTCCGGCGCAAACCCGGCCACATAGACCAGCGCCTTCACATTGTTCTTTCCGTTGGCTGCCTCGGTGATGACCGGCCCGCCATAGGAATGGCCGACCAGCACGACCGGTCCCGAGATCGAGCGAAGGACGGCCGAAACCGCCGCTGCATCGCCCGCGACGCCGCGAAGAGGATTGGCTGCGGCGATTGCCTTGTAGCCGTCCTTGTTGAGATCGGCGATCACCGCGTTCCAGCTCGACGATTCGGCGAAAGCGCCATGCACCAGCACGATTGTCGGCTTGACCCGCTGGCCCGCGGGTTGGGCCATGGCGTCACCCGAAGCGGCAAACGCCGCGGCGAGCGTCAGAATTTTCGTAATCCTTTGCACTTCCTTCTCCTTGCGACCGGAACGTGACCAGTTGCACGGAAGAATGCTTCGAGCTTGCCCGCTGAACTATTCTACGGAGGCATCGGTCTTCCGATGCGAAGGTCTAGGGGGGATGCATTTGGAGACGGGGAGTCCTAGCCGACGAGAGGCAAAGACTAGCGCACGGGACTTCGATCGGTCAGACGATGAGGGTAGATGGGCAGGGCCGAAAGCGGAGGGCTGAAGAGCGAAACGCCACATGGGCGGCAGATACCAATACTGCTGTCGTCGCCGGCCAGGAATCGGACAAGCGGACGACCAACTCAGTAAAGTCCTGGCTCCGATCGAACCGGCTTAATCGAACGATATCTGCAGCAGGACATATACCGCTGTATGGTTGGCCCTCTCCCTCGATCCAATCGATGGCAAAGGCCCGTCGAAATAGCGTCCCTGGAGACAGAGGCCGCTACTGAACAAACGGGGTTGAGATGCTACATGCAGAGACTAAAGGCGACCCAGCGGGCGAGTATGTCCGTGATTCATCCGCCGAAGCCGCTCGGCACGACCTGCAAACAAAACAGCCGTCAGCTGGCACCGTTCACGATCTGGGCAATCTCATCCAGATCGCGTTGTCCGCGCTGAACCGCATCGCACGCGACCCTGGCGTCTCGGTTGCTCCAGCGCTTGAGCCCGTGATAGGCAGCGCCAGGACGGCCTTGCAGCGGGCCGGCGCGCTTGTCCGGGAGACGATCAGCAGGGCTCAACAGAGCCATGGCGAGCTTCAGGAAACCAACCTAAGTGCTTGCCTGACCGAGGTCGAGGCCCTCGCCCGGTGCGCCTGCGAGCCGGATATCCAGCTTGAGGTCCGCGTCGGATCCGACTTGCCTCGCGCGAAATGCGATCGCCTGGGCCTGCAGAATGCGGTCCTGAATCTCTTATTCAACGCGCGTGACGCAATGCCGGGCGGCGGTTTGATCTCGATCGACGCCGCCGCCGTTCAGGGCCGTGCCGCTCTCATCGAGCTTCGCATCGTCGATAGAGGTATCGGAATGACTCCGGAGACCGTTGCCCGTGCCTTCGAGCCATTTTTCACCACGAATGCCAAGGGCTTGGGCGGCATCGGCTTGCCGATGGTGAAGCATTTCGCCTCGGAGCACGGCGGAAGCGTCGAAATCGAGAGCGTCCTGGGGGCTGGCACGACCGTGATCCTGCGAGTGCCGGCAGCACGGTCGGAACTCGACGCCGGACAAACCGATCAACCTGTCTTGTGAACGGCTGAGGGCTTGCAAATGGAGCACGAAGGCCACGCCCGTCCAGCCTCAGGGCACCACGAGCCGGATCCGCTCGATGTCGCGATGATTTGACCTTCGCCACAATCGCGCGCCAGACATAAACTTCCGTAGCCGCGGCCGTGGGAAGCAATCCTTCTTATCCCGAACTAGGTATTTCGTTCCGTGGGATGGTGATCGCTTCCTCCCCTCTTGCGAGGCCTGAGCCCCGGTGTCCAAAAGGCGTCTGAGCGGATGTCGCGAAAGACCGTCTGAATGGTCTTGATCAGCGCCGGTCTCGAGTGAGCGTGCTGCTGTTCCGGAGCGCCGCTTTCGCCTGAAGCAGACATGCGGGTCGCCAGCACCGCCGCGAGATCTTCGGCCATTTCGGGCCGGGCGAGCAGCAAGGGAGCGAAGCTTTTCTGGTCAATTTCGTAGACCACGACATGGGTCAACGCTCGCAATGTCGACGTCTCGCCGATGCCGGCCAGCAGCCCTGTCTCACCGAAGAAGTCGCCGGGCGCGAGGCGAGCGATATCCTGCATGCGGGCATCGCCCTCGCCCAGTTGCCGGGCGACGATACCGGCACGAACGATCATGAGCGACGGCAGCATCTCTCCCTGTCGTGCGATGATGTCGCCCTTTCGGTAGGTGCGAACCGAGGTCGTCGCGGCAAGGGCCTCCTGCTCGTCGTCCGTCAGCGCCGAAAAAATCGGTATGGCCCTTATAAGGTCAATCGGGGTGACGCTTGGTTGCCTCGCCGTCTCCTCAGTCGGCAGGTTGCTCACGGCGATCGACGAGGGAGGTGCCGCAAGCAGCAGGCCGGTGGACTTGGCATGGCGGTAGACAAGATCGAAGACTTCATTCCGCGCCGCTATTCGTCGGCCGAAATTCTCGACATGCACAAGCAGATCGATCTCGATCGCCACGGCATTCAAATCCCGGATAATGACCAAGGGCGGCGGTTCCTTCAAGATCGAGTTGCAGCTCAGCAAGGCTGTACGCATCACCTCCACGACGACGGCCGGCATTTTTGTCGGTGCGATTCTTATCGTGAAAGCAATTCCATGGCTGTCGTCTGGCCTGCTCACATTGGTCAACCCAAGCTTGGCCAGAAAACTATTCGGAAGTGCAACGACGTTGTGTGCCCACGTGAGCACCTGGGTCGACCTCCAACTGGTTTCTACGACGCGGCCTTCGGTGCCGTCACTCAAAACGATCCAGTCTCCAAGCACATAGGGACGGCCGAGGTTTAGTGCGATGCCCGAAAATACGTCGCTCAGTGTATTCTGCAGGGCCAGTCCCAGGATGATGGCAAAGACACCTGAGGTGGCGATGAGGGTTCCGACGGGCACGCCAAAGACGAAAGCGAGGACCGACAGCAGCATTCCAATATAGACGATGCCGACGACGAGATCCTGCAGAAGCCGTGCCTCGCGTGGCTTCCCCTCGAAGACGAGAAAGATGCGGACGAACCCGATCAGCGCCCACGCGAGATGAACCCACCACAGCACTTTCGCCACCCCGAAGAGTATCGCTCGGGCCGTTGTCTCTCCGCTCCGGGTTAGCTCGTACGGGACGACGGCTCCGTCCAGGAGGAGAACCGACATTGCAAGGAAGAAGGCAATCTGAACGACCAGCCTTGTATTGGGGCGACTCTGCGGAATGATGTTCCAGACAACAATTCCGGCGACGCCCACCAGAGCCATGTAGAGAGGGGGAGCGATCCACCAGTTCATGGCCAATCCTGTTCGACTCTAACCACTGCTTCTAATCCCGAGCCTAACGAGGCCGCCCTAGGCCCTGAGCTCGATCGCATGACAGGTGCGGCACTGGCTGGGACCTCGTGCGATCCGAGCTTTCCCGAGTGAATCTACTCGCGGTCCCGATGATCTCTGGGAGAGATGGACATTCTGACCCCGTTGCGTGTGTAAACTCGCTGAGCCTTCGCGCGAGCAAACTGGGCAGCGCTGCCGCTGCGCCTTGCCCGAGGCGCAGCCATGTCGATGCCGCAGAGCCTCAGGAGGATGTGCAGCGCCTTCGAAAGAGCTGG
Source organism: Mesorhizobium sp. ORS 3324 (assembly GCA_000824825.2). GTDB lineage: Bacteria > Pseudomonadota > Alphaproteobacteria > Rhizobiales > Rhizobiaceae > Mesorhizobium. The sequence goes on along the minus strand of LM655203.1, from coordinate 1,462 downwards.
ACGCGGTGTCATTTCCGATTCTCCATTTCTGTCGCGTTAGGGGGAGATCTAACCATGCCGGGCTTTGCGAGGTGCGCGCCATCGTGCCGAGGAAGCATGCGTTCCATACCTTGGTCCATTGTTCCCGCAATGAAGGGCGGGGACAGACGGTCGAAAATCGCGATAAGGCCGGCGCGTGCCATCGATGGTAACTGCCGCCTCGATTGGCAGCAGTTCGATTTGTTGCCTGGAGGATGTCGGTTATGGACACAATTTCGAATGCGCGGCGCGGAGCCCTATACGCTCAGGCCTCTTCTACCGTTTCGCCGCTCGATCTGAAGGAAAGACCGAGCGGTCCTTTTGCTGCCTTTGGTCTAGCGCCCCCAAATACCCTGTCCGTATTTGTCGTTAGGCGTGACCGGCTTTCGAACCGTTTGACTGGCGTCATGTTTGGCATGTCCATCCATCATCGAGGAGGTATGCGACCTATCGGGAGGAGTCGCCTTTTCTGATCCGTAGTGATCGCTGCCGGCAAGTGCGGTTCCGGCAGAAACAACAAGAGACGCGGCAGCAAGTGCGATGAGTTTCATTATTCTTCTCCAATGTTTGACACTGCGCCAGAGTGATACGGAACAGGTTGTATCCAGACGATTAGACGACTGAATGGTTGGATACATATGGAAGTATTGGAAGCACTGGCCAAAGACCAAGGCAGTGACCTTGCGGTTGATCGACTTCTTGCGCGAAAGCAGGGCTCAGCCTTCGCAGTCAAGCCCGTTGCCGTTTGGTCCGACAGAGCCGGCGAAGCATTGACCGTGGCCAGCATCTCGTGGCTAGCCGGTGTCGGCGCGCGCTGCCGCACGTGCAGCCTGGTCAATCTCCCACGTAGAAAACCATAGACCAAGGTATCGAACGATTGCGCCTTGGGCGCGATGGCTAGCACCCCTGGAAGCTTGACATGTTGGTCTCCAGGCAATGCCGCGGAGTTTTTCAGCACTTGCATCGCACCGACCGTGCCGCCAACGCGGATCAGCCTGGTGTCTCATCGATCGCTGGCAAAGGGGAACCGGATAAACGTGATTGGTGCGATCGGAGTGCTCGCGGGCATGGATGTCGTTGCTTGCCGATTTGACCGGAAGGTTACTAGCGCGATGCGACTCAAGATTCGACGATTGGCAGCCGGGAATCCGGCGCGCCCGGCACGACGTCCCGGACATCTGACCGCGATGTTTGTCCTGATTGCCAGGTCGCTCGTCTTTGGGATCGCCTTCTTGTTGGCTGGCCCCGCACAGGCGCAGGCGCCGGCGACGGTCCCACCCGAAAAGGTCAAACAGCTGTTCGAGCTTCTCGACGATCCGTCTGTGAAGGCCTGGGTGGCCGAACAACGAAATCGGGACGCCGGGTCGACCGGAGCGCCTGCCGCGGCAGGAGCTTCGCCGGCCGGCGCATCGACCGACGCCGTGGCCGCACCGGGCCAGATGAA
>LM655198.1:163284-179398 GCA_000824825.2 Mesorhizobium sp. ORS 3324 | reverse complement strand
TTTAAAACGCGACACGCTTTAGAGCGATGGTTGCTCTGGGACGTGCGAACAGTGGGATGAAAGATTTCCACCACATGTGGATACTCAGCCGCTCATTCGACTTTGATGATTACTGGCTGGCGCTTGCAGTCACAGCAACCTCGCGCGACGTGAGACACGGATTCATGAAAACCTGCCCGACCTAACACCTTTTCCGCCGACGAACAGAGGCAGCGGCAACGGCGCGTCGTCGAGAAGTCGCGGTGCGGCGATCTTGCAAACGCTATTGGTCCAAACGTTATGATCCGATGCGCCTCTGGCACCGGCCGACGAGCCGCCCAGCAAATCCGGCATAGCTGAGCTGGCTCGGCAGTTGAGTTGGGACGATGTGCAAATCATCCGTCAAGATCGGATTGAATGTCTTCTGGTTCAGGAGAGCTGGTTCCACATTAAGATGTCGTCTACGACCGGGTCGGCAACACTTCTCTTGAGCCGGATCTTGGGCGCAGAGGTGCGCCTGGTCGACGAGGGCTTTGACACCGGCATTCGACGCAGTTGGGAAAAAGCGCTCTATTGACGTCAAGGCGAGGGGATGCGGCAGACCTTATGCGATACCAGCCGGCGCATCTGTTCGCCCGAATGGCGGGCCTCGGCTATGCTGGGTTTGCCGTGAGGTGCGCGCCCAGGAGAAACCAGCTTGGGTTTGCTTTTGACTACATCATCGTTTGCACTGTCACCGGTTCAACGCATGCCGGCATGATCGTCGGATTCGCCGAGGACGGTCGACAGCGCAACATAATTGGTATGGAGGCGTACGCCACTCCTGCAAAGACAAAGGTGCTTAGTGTTACTCAACATACAGCGATGCTCATTGAGCTCGGAACGGCCCTCGTTGGGGATGACGGGTTTGCTCGAGGACAATGTGTATCCGCGTTATGGCATTCCAACCGAAGAAACCAAAGAGGTGATCTGCCTATGCGCTCGGCTCGAGAGCATGATTACCGATCCCGTCTATGAGGGCAAATCGATGGAAGGAATAATCAACCTCGTCCAGAGAGGCAACAGCGTGCGGCCGTGAAATGCGCCCGCGAAGAGCGCCGTATGCAGGCAGCCTCAAGTTGGCGACAATCGCACGCCGGACGATAGGCGAACGCCACGGCCAGCCTTTCCGATGCTCTCGTTGCCGTACGTGGTTCCAGATTCTTACGACTACAACCAGAGGGTCCGGAGGTTGATCCTATTCGCCAAAATTGTGAGACGGTGTGATCGACCAATCGATTGAATCTGCGGCCCGCTGAAGTATTATCCGGGTCTGAGCATGACTAGGTGAAACGGCGATGACATGTCCAATGCAGTCTCGGCAATCGCCTTTCCTGGCGATCCGCGTCTTAGGTTCGATATACCACTTGACCTCGGACACGCCTGGGACAGCAGAAACCCGAGGGTCGCCGTCCATCCAATCGAACGTTCCGTCGCGATCAGAAATCAGGAACCGCGCGGCCGCCGTTTCGGTCGGGCTTCTCCGCAAACTGCGTTGGGCGCCGGTCACAAGTTTGATGTGCTCCGTGATGAGATCCACGCCATAAGCCAGCTGAACCAATTCTGGAGCCGGCGAAGCTGGAAGATGCGGCCTAACTCCAATCACAACTGGGCCATGCTTCGTCAACCGGAGCTCAATGTTTGTTGGCCCCCAGCCAAGGCCAAGTGCATGCAAGCAATGTAGCGAAACGTCGGAAATTTCTTCATGCTCCTCGTCAGTAAGTACGGCGGGATAGGTCCACTCACGGCAGATGAGACTTGACGATTGACATAACTCAACCATGGCAATGCCAATTATTTCATTCCCGAATACGTTAACATTGTATTGCGGTGCTTGTATAAAATCCTCGACCAGTACCCGTTGAGAGGTACGCGCGGTCTGCTTCGCCCCGAAAAGATTGGCCGTATGTGCTGTTAAATCCTCGAGATTTCTGCACAATTTAGCACGGGCGCTTCCTCCTCCTAAAGCTGGCTTAACGACGACCGGCATCCCGATCTCACTCGCAAAGCTTTCAGCCTCCATCCGGTTCACTGCCATCTGATACGCGGGTACTGAAACGCCGGCCTCCGAGAGAAGCTGACGTTGAGTGAATTTGTCGGTGCATTGTTCAATCGAAACAGGGCTCGGTCCCGGTAGACCGAAGTGCCGGCAGAGCTTACCGACTGTCGCGGACACTAAAACCTCGTCGTTCGCAAGTCCAGTAATACCAGCAATGTCATACCTTCTGCGCAGCCCGTAACACTCGCGGATCAGAGCGTCGATATTGGCTGTATCAACGCCAATAGCCTCAATGCTTCTCGCCGCAACATATCCGTACCGAGCCGGGTCTACCGCCAAGGTGATTGGGTGAAGCCCGAGACGTTCAGCCGCTTGGATGCAGAGCGGACCATTGCCCCTATCACCTTCTACCAGGATGAGCGCTTTTCTTAACACGGACTTAGACTCCGATGTGCGTTCTGTGAGGCGGCCAGGAGAGTAAGGAAGTACTGCTGCCGCTTTCAGACTTGGCTGTAAGGCCATGGCGACAGGCTCCGCCGCCGAGGTGTAGGCGCTGCTAAAACGTGGTTGACCAACGCGCGCGAACACTCTTGCCTTTGCTTGATCACGCCGGTGCGGCGAGTGCTCGTCAGCCAACGGATGTTCTCATCCTCGTTAGTCGCGGCCGACCAGGCGCCAATATCCGCCAACCGCGGGTGGGATTGCCTTCAAAAAACCCGATGCTCTCATCATCCGAGCGAAGAATGGGCCGACCCACGTCGGACTACCACTGCCTTCATGGAAGACTTAGTTTGGCAGTGCGGCCACCATCCACGACAAAGATCTGGCCGGTGACGAATGCAGCCTCGTCGGAGGCAATCCATGCGACCATAGCCGCGACCTCCTCAACCCTACCGGTTCGTCCCAACGGATGAATGGTACCCAGCCTTCCTCGCGCCTGCTTCGGCAATGCGGCGACGAAATTGGCGTTGAGATCCGTATCGATCCATCCAGGAGCCACGCCATTGCAGCGCACGCCGTCTGGCCCCCCATCGATTGCCACGGCACGCGTCAGGCCATGCAGTCCTGCCTTCGAGGCACAATAGGCGGCGTGCCCTGGGTTGGAGGCCAATCCCTCTATCGAGCCGATATTGACAATTGAGCCGCGGCTTCTCCGAAGATGAGGCATGGCGCGACGGATCAGCAGAAAAGGAGCATCAAGATTGAGCGCCATTGTACGTTGCCACTCGTCTAGCCCCATCTCATCTACCTTTGCCTCAACCATCCGCCCAGCGTTGTTGACCAGGATATCCAGACGCCCGGCCTTTTTAACGACTTGGTCAATCACCATGTCCGAAACCCCGGGATCGCAAAGATCCGCGACGATCGCTTCTTCATCGCCGGTCTCTTCAAGCTGAACCCCAAAGACCCTGGCTCCCCCGCTAACAAGCCTTCCGGCGATTGCCGCCCCAATGCCCCTGCTGGCCCCGGTCACCAAGGCGACTCTCCCGACAAAAGGCTTCATGCGAGTGCCCTCTCGCCGTTCACCCCGCCAACCGCGCCGTCCATGAGACGCTCGCGGGAGCCCGGTTTGACCCGAACACCTTCTGACGCATAGTCGAGGCGACCCATTCGTTCGGTCGGCCAAGCAAGCACCGGCTTGTGCATCGCCATGAGCGACCGCCAGACGAACAGAGTTCCTGCCTCACAAGGCTCGGGCACCTTATGGCTGACCGCCTGTCGCGTCGGAAACGCCGTATTAACCTCAAGATTTTCAACCAGCGCTGACGGCCTGACCTGACCGCCGTGCGCACGTCGCGCCAAGTCAATCTGGCGCCCCCATTGATTGCCGTTAATCGATCCGAATTGAAATGCTAGCATCTTAGCTAAACCTCTTTCTTCGTTACGTGCTGAGCCTTCGTCCCGTTCAGTACGATTTCGAAAGCATCCGCGAACGATCCTTGTGTAAAAATCACTGTAATTAATGCCAACTCGTTCAGCACTGCGATGGGATCCGTTTGAAGGAAACGGAAAGCCAGTCGGCTATCGCTCCGTTTTATGCTTTCTCCTCGGCCCGCGCCGCGGACGCGGCTTGAGGAAATTGGTTTGCGGAACTGCACAGACATTGCCGTAACAAACCTTCTCTCCCTTATAGTTGGCCAAGGCCTGCACCAAATTCGGTAGAAGGTGCTGTTTCAGTTCGTCCAGCATAGGTTTTGGACTATCCAGCGACTTCAATGCGAGCTCGATCAACTCGATCGCGCGATCTTGGTTGCCGCTCTCGTGATAGTATCGAGCGACCGCCGGATACGTCCGGAACTTGTGGTCGTCGCCTTGTTGTGAATTGAGTGCAAGGAGCTGCTCTGCCAGCTCGTTGCCGAGTGCGAAACGCTCAGGTGACGGAAAATGCGAGTGATCATGCGCCGGACCGAAGAGTTGGTCTAGTGTTGCCAACATCCAATGTTCGGAGTTCCTTTCGATGGCGTCGCGAACCAATTGGCGTATGATAGGCAACCCGGTCCGCATATCCTTCATTCTGTGAAGCAAAAGGTGCGCATGAGCCAGGCGGAAATTGATGTCGCCGGGCAACAAGGCGGCGCCCTCCTTGACCGCCGAGAGGGCCGTATTCCAGTCCTGGTTCCTCACGGCCGCCCAAAATCTTCTATTGATCGATTTGGTCAACGCTTGTTCGCTCGCTGTGGGTTCTCCGCCCGCGATCCGCTTCGCGTTGGCGGGGGATTTAGCCGCGCCAGCTGTCGCTGAGCACTCTCCGCAACGCGTCATCGAGTTCTGTCCGGTGACCGATAAAGGCTATACGGCCATCTAACGCGATCGGGGAATTCCGGTTGGACCAGTTCTGGGTCAACGGCGTCCAGCTTGGCCGGCGCCTCAACCATCGTTAGCGAGCGTTCACGAACTGCGGCTCCGATGACCTCTAGGCAACTGTCCTTCAAGCTTTCCTGCAACTGCATGGGGTGGCGCGTCGCCGAACATCCGACGAAGTACATTTTGCTCGACTGAAAATGTGCGATAGGATCGCCGCGCAGCCAAGTCTTCAAATTGATCGGAGGAAGCGGCGACCCCATCTGCAAAAACATATTGCTCTCCAACGTCATCGCGCGGTTTTACGGCCCAAGCTGTTCCTAAGAGACGTTGCACCCGGGCCAACTGAAGGAGCGTTTCGATTGTTATGCGGGCCGCGATGCGGTCAGCCGTCAATCAGTCTTGCCGCATCTCGATTAGCAAGGGCCGTGCCAGCGTGCTGAACGCCCAGTGACTGCATAATAGGCCTGAATGACAACCTTGTAACGCAAGAGGGCTGAATGTAGTGAAACCGACATTTTGCCGGTTGACTTGAACCGGACATTTTGTCAGCCGATGGCGGTCTAGTCGTGTAGAGTCGTCGCCTCACTGCAATGGCACAGCAGCACTGAACGCTCTAATGAGGACCAGCCTGCGCGGATCTCCATCTTGGCCGGACCACGACCCCGAGACCGGATACGTTGACGCCGAGTGAACAGAGTTATCTTCAAAATACCCCTTGCGGATGCGGCGGGCCGTTCACAAACCCTCGCGTCTTTCAGGCAACACCACAAGCAAATAATGGACATGTCGACTCGTGTGTTGGAGAATTTCCAGCTGCTATGAACGACGAGCTTGGGGAGCAATCCTATCTCTCTTGGAAGGTATCACGGGCTCCTTGAGGTATGGTGCGTAGAATCCGGACACGAGCAAAGGATGATCACGAGGCAGCGTGGAGAAGCCTCCGGCTGAACCTTGGCAATTTTTCGATGAGCAAAGACACTCCGATACCCCGATGCACTCGAATTCCGATGTTGCGTAGTTCCACGTCACTTCGGCTCCAGAAGAGACCCGCCGAATGGCAACAAAGTCGTAGGCGCCGAAGCGATTGGGCACAATCGCCAGGTTCGGGTCACAAGAATGATTCACAATGACAGCCGGCTCCTGAAACAGAGCGTGGACATTCCAGTCCAATTGAAACGAATTCGTCGTTCGTGTCGTCTCCATCCGCTCAATTAGCCCTATGATAACAATCTCCCCTGGCAAGAAGTCGCGGGCGGTGAATACCCCGCGCCCTCTATCGCCACCCGTGCTGAGGATGCTAACGTTGTGGGCATTGAGCTGCTTTGCGCAGGCGACATCATCCGTTAAAATAGACAAGCCTTCGCTTATGTTGGAACTTGGCACGGCCTATTTCCTTTCAATCAAAGAGTAATACCGGTGAGATGAGACTCTTAAGTTGTAGAGAGTGACACTCTGTTCTCTGGAGCGTTTTTGCTCGCATTCCCAAACGAGCTGTGGATTTGGCGATCCTACTTGCCACGAAGGAACATTACACGCCATGGCTTGTAGTGTTCCTTCCTTCGGCGAGTCCCCGACATGAATGCCTGTCGACAGCGCCGCTCCCCCACCAAATAACCCTCAAAGTTCGTGCCAATTTGACGGGTCGAGCCGGAGAAAAAATTTCGTGATGCCTTGCGGCCATCTGTCTGAGGCAAACAAGAGAATGGCTAAACGAGAGGTTATTAGCGTTCCTGACAAACCTGACACGAGATGTCGCATAGTGTGCTGGACGAGGCTCTGGCTCCGACCGTGGAGGGCAGGAGACGTGATGCGATTTGATCGGCCGCCGCAGGGGCGGTCTATGCTCGTCCAGCTGCCATTGAACTGGCGGGGTCGCACAATTCTGAACGAAACGGAGTCCGAGGGCGACCAAAGCACCGCAGTTTTTGCGTCTCTCTGCACGAGAACCGGGAAGTGCAGCTGACAAAGTCTGGCGGGCAGCTCGATCACAAGATGTGCACCAGCCTTCGCCGTTGGGATAGATGCCTGCGGCCTTGCTCACGCTTTGGCCAAATGAGCGTAACTTGTTGCGAAACGTCGGAGTTTATGTTCGCCGCAAGTTACCGGGTGGTAGCGCTGTGGGTTGCTGTCCGTGACACATGATTTTAATGGCTCGATGACCGCATCGAAATCAGCGTCGATAAAGAAGGGGACTGAGTATCGCTCGCGCCCCGAGCTATTCACAACGCGATGGATGTTGGCCAGGTAGACATCGTTGGTGAGCCGCTGAATTAGGTCCCCGATGTTGATTATGAAAGTGCCTTGGATCGGCGTGCCTTGCACCCAATCGCCATCTCGGTTCAGGACCTGAAGGCCGCCCACGTCATCCTGTGCCAGTATGGTCAAATTGCCATAGTCTGTGTGGGCGCCAATTCCGATCATATCCTCGCTAACATGGCCGCTCTGCGGCGGGTAGTGGAGCAGGCGCTGAATGCTTATCGGGTTGCGCATGAGATTCTCGAAATAGCCCTCCGACAGGTCCAAACTGAGGGCAATTCCTTGCAGAAGTTTTTTTGCGAGGGCCACCATCCTTTGATGGTATCCATATGTCAGCTCCCGAAACTCGGGCCAACTTGAAGGCCACTGGTTAGGACCGAAAAACGGACCTTCCAACACCGAACGCTCAGGGCCGAAGTCGAAGCACTCCTTAAGGTCTTTGGTCTTGCCAGGATCGGTGTTCTCCCCAAATGGCTCAATGTAGCCACGAAAGGCCACGTCCGATTTGCTAATGTGCAGTAGTAGTTTCTCCAAAAGTGGCAGATCAAAGAACCTGCGGCTCGCCGAGAAAACTGACTCGATCAAGTCTTGCTGAATCCCGTGGTTCTTAACATACATGAAGCCGGCGTTGGATAGTGCCCATCGTATGTCCCGAGAAACCGTATGTTTGTCAGTGCCATCGACCAGCGGGCCTATATCAACGATCGGTATCCTGTCAAAGCGTTCCCGCCGCGCATGCAACTTGTCGTCTAGACTGACTAAGAGATCTTTGGACATTGGTTTACCTGTTTAACAATGGGAAGTTTACGCTGGGTGGTAGAGCGCCGAGACGTGAAAAAACGTCGAGATAAGTGACGCGGTCCTTTAGGCAACGGCCCATTCCCGATAGAAGTGGGACAAGCGACAACGTCGGCGTCGAGGGATGGGGCGTCCTTGGTGCGCTGTCGTGCGGTTTGCCCCAGTTCTGTGTTATCAACGGATTCATGGCAGCTCTTGCGTTTTAGGGTCGTCATGAGCAGCGCGCCGTCTGCACATGCTGCCAACTGCCAAACGGGGCATCAAAGTTCGTGCCAATTGGGCCAAAGGTCGTCCAAGAAAACACGTTATGAGTATTTTCCGATATTTGGGCTGAGGCGCGCTGATAGGTTGGCTCTAGCCAGGCGTGTATGGTTGACGACAGACCTGACATTGTGGGACTTGAGGCTACCACGTTGACGTCGCCGCGGAGCGGGGTCCCCGCAGGCATTCGGAGAGCTGGGGCGGATGCCGCGCGCTGCTATATTTCCGAGCTTCACAGGGGACAAGCCATTGTGTGGGGATCATTGTCCTCGCGGTCGCGAACTTGCCCATTTCGACGTAATCACGGACCTTGCCGCCAGATGTCAGATGTTCTCCACCACATCCTGCGCTTTGGAAACGTGGCTTACGGGCCGGAACGCTCGCCCCGACACGCCCTCCGCATCCTCCCTACAGCAGCAGCGACGTTCCGACGCGTGTGTCAGGCAGTGAATGCTCCAAACAGGTCTGCATGGCTGTCAGGTGAGACTCGGACTGAACTGACATCGTGGTGAGCGAGCGCAGCCCACGTTCATCTTTAGGTGATATTGTGCCATTCCTCTTGCACCCGCTGCCCGCATCTCAAGTTGATCTACGGCTGTCTTGAGGCCCACGAAGTTGCTCGCCTGACCGATATCGCCTAGGTTCATCGACGACGCACTTCGTGTCATTCCCTTCTTCCTTCGAAGTTATCTGAGAATACCTCCTACTTAGAGATTCGCATCCGGTAACGCACGTGCCCATCTTCCTCGACGTAGGAATCATAGAGCCTGCGCGCGCGGGCGTTGTCCTTATCGGCGTGCCAGTAAAGCCGCTCCCAGCCGTTCTTTTTGCAAACTGCGACGAGGTCGTCGACGAGCGCCCGGCCAATGCCCGAACCGCGGAAATGCTCGTCAACATAAAGATCCTCGAGATAGCAGTCATTGCTCTTGACCCACGACGAAGGGTGAGGGAAATGGATGGCGAAGCCTACAGGCGTGCTATCCTGCTCGGCAACCCGCATGTTCACCGGCGATGCCGGATCGATAATGCGCCTCCAGGCGGTCGCAGTCACCTCGGGATCAAGTGTCATCCCGAAGAACCGCACATGGCAGTCCCACAGTTTGCGCCAGGCACGTTCATGCTCCGGCCGCGCATCCCTGATCTCCAGTGCCATAGCGAATCCTTAAACGAAAAAGAACGGGAAACACCTGCGACCGATGTCCTTCCCAAGTTTGGTTATGACCGGCGGGTAAGCCGATCGGCTCAATTGTTATTGTATCCGTGATTATGATATTCGATTCAGTGCACCTAACAGGCAATGCTCCCGCCAATCTGGTTACGGAAGTAGCCCATGATTGCGTGCAAAGTCCGAGCCAATGCCGCAGAACTTCCCAGTGGTCCGCCTCCGGCAAGTAGGCGTTGAATTAAAGCAGCCTCTGGCGCCTCATCACAATCAATTCGTAACCGCGGACGTGATTTAGCAATACAAGAGGTGCCTCAAGCTGCGCCCATCAAAGCTGGATCGAAGGGACATTTTGTGAGGGTTTCAACGCCGTTTTCTATGATCAGCACCTGCTCTTCAAGTTTCACGCCCTCGTGCCCGCCAACCGTTCCAATGTATGACTCCACGCAAAGCGTCATGCCCGGTTCGAGCACATAGTCGAACGCTCCTGGGATGAAATCTTCCGGATACAGGATGGCAGGATACTCGTCGCAAAGGCCTATACCATGCATCATCACGCCATAGCGCTGCCCGACGAATTCCGCAGGGAGCCTGTGACTGCGTTCAGTGAGCTCCGTGAACGATATGCCTGGCTTGAGCATGGCTATATTTGCCATCATGTGCTCATAAGCAATTGTATGCAGCCTTCGCTGTTCGTCACTCGGTCGGCCGTCGCCACAGTACCACGTTCTGGAGAAATCCGCACACATGCCGTAAGGCCCAACAACATCGGTGTCGAATGCGACAAGGTCGCCTGTATTAATCCGACGTGGCCCAGCTTCCTGCAGCCACGGATTTGTACGAGGGCCCGACGTGAGAAGGCGCGTTTCGATCCATTCGCCACCACGGGCGATGTTCTCAGCATGAAGGAGAGACCACAATTCCGTTTCGGCGATACCTGGTTGCAAACGGTCGCGCATCTTGGCGACGGCAACCTCACAAGTTGCGATTGAACAGCGCATCGCGTTGATTTCGTCAATCCCCTTGAGAGCCCGCGCATGCTCCATAAGCTGCATGCCGTTGCACACCTCGATGCCGAAGGCGTCTAGAGCGCGCAGACCCGAGATCTCTATCTTGTCAACAGCCAGACGCCTGTTTTCGCCGCCAAAGCGGCGCAGCAGTTCATCGATCTGCCCGGCAAAATCCTTCGCCATGGCCTCTCCTTCGTCCCCGGCGACAAAGTAGTAAAAACCAGCGCCGCCTTCTCGGATCTCGTTGATGAGCGGGAGGTGCCTCGACAGCTGGCTGCAGCCGCGAAGGTCCCAAAGAATCACATGCCCGTCCGCCGATACAAAGACGGCTCGGGAAGTATTGTGCATGATCCAGATTTGCATGTTCGAAGAATCAGTAGCATATCGGATGTTCAGCGGATCGAAGCACAGCACTCCGATGTAATCCCGCTGACGGAGCTGCTGGACGATACGATCCAGCCGCGTCCTACGCATGCGGTCTAAATTGGGCGGTGTAAGACCCAGCGCGGACCACTCGGCAAAGGCCAGATCCGTCGGACCGATCTCCACTCGATCGTTGTCGTCGATGCTCCCGTCCGGCTTCAGAGCAATTCCCCTTCGTGTCGGATCGATTTTGCGGTTCAGGATGGAAAAAGAGGACACTTTAGGACTCCTATTGCCAGCTTGCCTTAGGCGGCCAACATCGTACAGCACGGTTGCAGTCCGGCCCGTGAGATCACCGTCCGCGAACATGCGGATTGCCTCAGCAGAGTTCTTCGCACTCTTATTGGCTTGACTATCCCGAATTACTACTGCTCATCGCGGGCGGAGCAGTGCCATACCCATCTCGCCCTCTCAAATGGGGAAAGTGTTTGATATACTTTCCGAATTTGTATGCTCCGCAAGTGATCGGGGGATATTGCCCCGGGTTAGCCTCAGAGACGCAACTTTCCAAGGGCGCAAAAACGGCGTCATGGTCGGCGTCGATGAAGAACGGTATCGAATAGCGTTCCCGTCCGGAGGTGTTCACCACTCTATGCAGGTTCGCTAGATAGACATCGTTGGTTAGCTTCTGCAGCAAATCGCCGATGTTGACGACGAAGGTACCAGGGACAGGCATGCCCTCGACCCAGATCCCATTCCGGTTCATCACCTGAAGCCCTCCAGCGCTATCCTGGGCGATAATGCCCAGGCTGCCAAAGTCGGTATGCGCGCCGATGCCGATGATCCTCTCGTCCACGACGCCGGTCTGTGGCGGATAACGTTGCAAGCGTTGAGTCGTGATGGGGTCCTTGGTTCTCGGTTCGAAGAAATCTGGTGAAAGATCAAGGCTGAGCGCTATGCCCCTCAGAAGCGTTATCGATAGCTCCTTCATCGCCTCGTGATAGGCGAAAACGGTCTCCCTGAACCCCGGCAGGGTGGCCGGCCACTGGTTGGGTCCAAAGAACGGGCTCTCTACATTCGGCCGCTCAGGGCCGATGTCAAAGCACTCTTTTAGGTCCTTGGTTTTTGATGGGTCCGTGTTTTCGCCGAAGATCTCGATATAGCCACGCAGAGCGACCCCAGAATTACTGACGTGCAATTTCATTTTCTCTTCAAGCGGCAGGTTGAAGAAAGCCTTAGCTTGCACAAAGGTCTCATCTAGCAACTTCTCCGAAATTCGGTGATTTTTGATGTACATGAAACCGACATTGGCGAGCGCCCAGCGAAATTCCTTCGCCACACTTTGTGCATCGCTTCCGTCCAACAACGGGCCCACGTCAACAATTGGAAGTCTATCGAATGTCTGACGCTGAGCATGAAGCCTGTCATCGAGCTGGACCAAATTTGATTTCGTCATGAGTTCACCAAGTTCTAACTGCATTATTTGTCGTGCGGCTACGCGAGGTCGGAGGTAGATACTCCGGAAGATACTCGCTCCCGGCAGCAGTGAGCCAAGATCGCTGAGTGGCCTGTGGCCGCCGGGAGGCCTAGACCAAGACAGCATCGGGTTCCGAATATCAGCCCAACGTCGTTCATCTTACGCACTCCCAGCGTTGCGGCTCGGCTTTCAGGACCAGAACTCTTTTCCGAGGTCGCGAGCCAGGAATGCGGCCGGCACCGCGCGTCTCCAAAGCCGCAAACCACTAATGGCGATGTGAAGAGGTGTACAAACTTGGCCAAAACTAGGTCGTGTGCTTCAAGAGGTAAAGATAAACATGGTTTCGCCAATGTGAATTTTGGTTAACGTAAAAGAGACAAATCCTTATTGTGGTATTGCACCTATGGAAAAGTGGCTCCCGCGTTTGCGTGTGGTTCAGTCACTCGCAATCGGCGCGGCACCCGCGCTGAATTATGGCGAGCTCCGTTTCGGATCGATTGGCGGCACCTCGCAGGGCGCTCTGCCGACCGAGCGAGCATACCGCCTGCTCGCGACCGTCAAGGCGGGAGTGGCTGCGCGATCGGGGCCTGTGGCTCAGCCTTGACCGTTACTGCGCCCGCAGCCGACTGGCGACATGCCTCGCCTACCGACGTTTTACTCGCTCCAATTTGATTTTTCATGCGATGCGCGAAAATGGGGTCCCGATTCCGTGGTCATTGACAGTTACAGATGATCCAGAAGGTTGTGGACCACTTTAACGGCGTATGCGTTTCGAACAGGCTGACCATTGGTGAGGGCACTTGATGACAATTGGTCAGCGTGGAAGCCCGACACATGAAGCGACATAGACCACACTGGAGTGATTAGGGTCCAATCTGCGCGGACGTTTCACCAGGATCAGCGGCTCAACATACTGCACCGAAAAGACTGCTCGGATGTGTTCTCTTCTGTAAATCGTGGTTGACTCGTCGGCATAGGAGCTGAGCATCGGCAGTGCAGGCTGAGCTGAACCGCTAGGTTGCCTTGCTGGCCGCCGTGAGGTAGCGCCATCCATCAATGCAGCCCTATCCGGGTTGCTCGGGGAGGCACGCACCCCAGCCTACAATCTGTCGCCTTTCTCCCAGTTTGTACGGTTTGCTGCCCCTTGCTGGTCTAAGCAATCTCTCGTTCTTGCTGAGGCCATATCGCGCAAACACATTTCTTACTTCGCTTGGCGGCATTTAATGTTGGAGCGCTTCAACGTTTTCAAGCAGAAGAGACTGTCATCGGCGGACTTGGTCCGACAAGGACCTCTCAAGCTTCACTAAGTTGGCACGAGTTTTGAGGCCGGTTGGCTAGCAGGTGGCCAGCGGCGCCGCCGAGGAACATCTGCTTACGTGCCAAGGAGCCGTGATGAACACTGTCGATAAGGAAACCGCCCTGGAGCACACCGCACACAAGCGCATCAAGGAGGTCCTTAGCCTCGATGGCGACGCCGATCGCTTAACCAAGTTTTATCGCCAATGGGCCAGCACTTACGATCTAGACGTTGTTCAGTACCGATATTGCGCGCCGACCATCGTGGCCGAACTCGCGGCTGTTGTACAAATGGCCTATTTGGACAAGGCACGGGCAGCCACCGCGATTTTGGATGCCGGCTGTGGAACGGGCCTCGTCGGAGTGGAACTGGAACGCCTCGGATTCCGGTTAATCGATGGGTTCGACCTCTCCAACGAGATGGCTGAAAAGGCTCGGGAAACTCGCGTCTACCGCAATGTCAGAGGCGACGTTGATCTTAGCTTGCCGCTCTCCGGATATTCCGCGAGTTATGATATCACCGTGTGCTGCGGCGTCTTAACGCTCGGGCATGTCCAACCAGATCGGCTGCGTGAGTTAGCCCGCGTTACGCGCCCGAAGGGGTTTATCATCGCAAACACCCGCAGGAGCTATGCTGATGCCGCATGCTTCGCAGACGAGGTGAAGCGCCTGGAGGATGCGGGTGTACTCGTGCTTGCACAATGTCTTTACGACGGCAGATACGTCGCAGAGGAGGACGCTCATTACTGGGTTTTCCGGATACCTGAAAAAGGCAGATCACCAGAGAAATAGAGACCCCACAATTTGCTGGGGGGCTGACGCAAGGCAACGTGTATGTCCACAGGGAGCATCGGGACATGACTGCACGAACAACCGCGGAATCCAGACGGAACTTAAAAGAGCGCTGCCGTGCGGCATTGATGTACGCCTCCACCTACGGTCGGCGAGCGGCACCAACGTCGGCTCAATCGAAGGGCTGGCTCCAATACGAAACTCGCGGCCTACTGCACTTCCAAAGCCGGTCCGGCATCCACTGGCTCACGCGGGCGATGGCGATCGACAATAGCGAATGCGTCCGTTGCAACGGAGTTGCGCCGGGGTGGATCGACTGCGACATAAACGTGGATCTAATAAGGAACCTGCCGATCCCCAGGTTCCGACCAAAAGGTTCGGAAGTAATCCATCCAGTAGGCGCACGGATGGAGGCCGGATGGCTGTGCTGAGCCTGCCGCAGTAAGGGCAGAATTCGCGCTTTGAAAGCAGCGTCAAAGCGCTATCGGTTAAACAGCACTGCGGCACGTGCAGTCATTTGGTGGGACGCAGTCAGTCTCTATGAACATCGCTCGTCATTGCCGAGCTTCGGCGAATGAGGCGTGGTTTTCTGGCGCGTCTCGAGGCAATCCAATTGGAGGTAATTAAATGGTGTCGAATGTTGCTTTGGACGAGCGTCGGAATGCCGCTGTTTCGGCGGGGGGGGCTTGGTCCTTTCCAATATATGTTGAGCGAGCTCAAGGTGCAGAGATCTGGGACGTGGAGGGACGACGCTATATCGACTTCCTGAGCGGCATGGGTGCTCTCGCGGTCGGACACTCGCATCCGAAGGTTGTCGCTGCCATTCAGGCCCAGCTTAGCAAGTTCAGCCACACCTTCTTTGGCACCGCTCCCTATGAGAGCTACCTTGCGGTGGCTGAGCGGCTGAACCAGCGTTGCAAGGTCGGCGGACGGGCCAAGACCCTGCTCGTCACGACCGGTGCCGAGGCGGTCGAGAATGCCGTCAAGCTAGCCCGCGCCTACACCAAGCGGCGCGGCATCATTGTCTTTGGCGGCGCCTTTCACGGCCGCACGCTGCTGACCATGGCAATGACGGGAAAGGTAAATCCCTACAAGCAGTCCTTCGGACCGTTCCCGGGCAACGTCTATCGCGCGCCTTACCCGGATCTCTATCGGGGTGTCAGCGTCGAACACTGCCTTGCGGCTCTGGACACGCTGTTCGAATCCGAGATCGAGGCGAGTGCGGTCGCGGCGATCGTCGTCGAGCCGCTTCTGGGCGAAGGTGGCTTCATTCCGGCGCCCGTCGAGTTCATGGCAGGCATCCGGCGCCTTTGCGATCAGCACGGCATCGTTCTCGTCGCCGACGAGGTGCAGTCCGGCTTCGGCAGAACCGGGCGGCTGTTTGCCATCGAGCATACCGGCATCGAGCCTGACTTGATCACGATGGGCAAGAGCATGGCAGCTGGCATCCCGGTTGCGGCGGTCGTCGGCAAAGCGGAGATCATGGACTCCGTTGCGGTCGGTGGCTTGGGCGGCACCTATGCGGGCAACCCCTTGGCCTGTGCGGCCGCCTTGGCCGTGCTCGATGTGCTGGAGGAGGAGAACCTGATTGGCCGCGCCAATGAGATCGGCGAGCGTCTCACCGCTGGCTTGCAGCGCATCCAGAAGAAGCGAAACCGCACAGTGATTGGCGATATCCGTGGGCTGGGCTCGATGATCGGCGCCGAACTGGTCGAAGATGGCGAAACCCGCAAGCCGGCGCGCGCGCTCACCGCCAGGGTCATCAAGGAAGCAGCCAGCCGAGGCCTGCTGCTGGCATCGGCCGGCCGCCACTTCAACGTCATCCGCTTCCTTGTGCCGCTGGTCCTGACGGACGCGCAGGTCGACGAAGCGCTGGG
>LM655198.1:81397-163184 GCA_000824825.2 Mesorhizobium sp. ORS 3324 | reverse complement strand
GAGGCCCTTGCACTGGCAAGCGAATTCCGTCGTGCACCGTTCGGGCACCACAGCCCGAACCTGCAGAAGCTGCTGCGCATGTTTCGCAGTGTCCCCATCGCCGGAAAACACGCCTTGCTGACAATCCGGCCCAATCGGAGCTGGATGCTCGTCACCCTCACGGGGATTCCCGGCCGTCCCATGACAAAACATGAGGACATCATCTTTGAGGACCTGGCGGAGGCGGAGTGGTACGTGTTCCGCCAACGCTGGCGTCAACATTTCGGAACTGAGCTTCCGGACGGAGTTGAAGCATGAGAACGCTGGCGGGTTATACAAACATCATGAGCGCCAAGCCGGGCGACACCGTTGAATTCAAGGTCAGTTCGCACGGTCCCTCGGCCACCTTCTCGGCCCGGCTGGTACGGCTGATTACCACTGAAGAGCACCCGCGCACAGCCGGTTTGATCGAACGTGACGTCGATGCCCCCTTCAACGGGGAATATCCCGCCCGACGGCAGCCGATCCACACTGGGTCCTATGGCTATGTGGAGCATGCGACCGCTTTTTCCGGGCTAGAGGACTTCACCTTCCAGACCTGGCTCTGGCCAACCCTGCTTGGGGCCAGGCGTCAAACCATCGCCGGCACTTGGGACGAGAGCCGCAGCTTGGGTTTTGCGCTCGAGATCGACGAGACAGATCGACTAACGTTCCTGATGGGCGATGGTCAAGGGACCGTGTCCACCGCCAATTTGCCCACGCCCTTGGTCGAGCGGCAGTGGGTGTTCGTTGCGGCCAGCTACAGTGCAAAAGACCGCACCGTTGTCCTACACCAGAGCCCTCGCTGTGACATCGGTGATCTCGGCTCCCCGCAGACCCGCAAGTTTGAGATTGCTGCCGTTCAGGGGAAGAGCGGGCAAAAACATTTCTTTATCGCTGCCCACAAGGCGTCGGCTAGCGACGGACTGTTATTGGCAGGCGGACACTACAACGGGAAGATCGATTCCCCGAAGCTTCACGCCTGCGCCCTTTCGGTTGAGGAGATGGCCTCGCTTGGCAGCGGCGCCGCAGTCGAGCGGCTCAACCAGTGCGTTTCGGCCGCTTGGGATTTCAGCATCGATCAGGGCTCGGACGTCTTCAAGGATGTTTCGGGCAATGGGCTCGACGGCCGCCTGGTCAACATGCCTGCCCGGGCCATGAAGGGTTACAACTGGACCGGGCAATTCCATGACTGGCGAACCGCGCCACATGAATATGGTGCCATCCATTTTCACGACGATGATCTCTATGACGCCGGCTGGGCGACCGACTTTGTCTTCACGATCCCGAGCGGCCTTGAAAGCGGCGTCTATGCCGCGCGGCTCGACGCTCAGGATGCAAGTCCAGCCTATGTGATCTTTTTCGTGAGGCCGCCGAAGGGCCAGGCCACTTCCGATGTCGTCTACCTGGCCTCGACGGCGACCTACATGGCTTACGCCAACCAGTCGCTCATTGCACGCGACCCGCTCGACGAGATGAGCATGGGCAGCCTCCTGATCTTCGGCGAGGATGACGTTTTCCTCGACGAGAACCCGGAATACGGAAAATCGCTCTACGATCTGCACACCGACGGAAGCGGCGTTTGTTATTCCTCGCGTCTGCGACCGATCCTCACCATGTCGCAGAATTCCAAATATTGGAGATTTGGTGGTGACGGGCACCTGACAGGTTGGCTCGATGCGCTAGGCATCAAAGCAGACGTTATCACGGACGAGGACCTCCATAGCGAAGGAGAGAGCATTCTCGCGCCTTATCGGGTCGTCTTGACCGGATGCCATCCCGAATACGTGTCTTTGGCAATGTGGGATGCGTTGAAGACCCATCTCGGCCGCGGCGGGCGTCTGATGTATCTCGGCGGCAACGGCTTCTATTGGCGAATCGCGTTTCATCCAAACCTGCCTGGATTGATCGAGGTGCGGCGCGCTGAAGACGGTTCCCGCGCATGGTCGGCTGAAGCGGGCGAATATTTCATGAGCACGACTGGCGAATACGGCGGTATGTGGCGTCGCCAGGACCGAACCCCCAACCAACTGGTCGGAATTGGCTTTTGCGCCAATGGTTTCATGTCAGGTTCATATTACCAGTGGAGCTCAGGCAGTTCGGATCCGCGTGTCGATTTTGTCTTCAAGGGCGTCAACAAAGATTCAAAGTTCGGCGATTACGGCCTGTCTGGCAATGGCGCAGCCGGACAAGAACTGGACCGCTACGATCCGGGCCTTGGATCCCCGAGGCATGCTGTCGTTATAGCGACGTCGATCGGCCATACCGATAACATGGTTCTTGCCAAGGAAGAGTTCGGCGCGATGCATTGGATGATTGGCGGGACCGAGAACAAGAACGTTCGATCAGACATTGTTTTTTTTGAAACCACAGGCGGCGGAGCGGTTTTCTCCGTTGGTTCAATTTCCTGGCCCATGAGCCTGCCCATCAACGATTATGACAACGACGTTTCGCGCGTCACGCGGAACGTGCTTGAGCGCTTCCGCGATCCCAAGGCGTTTCCGTTACCTCATTCGAAGCTGAGAACTGCACCGGGGTGCTGCAATCGACTGATCCAACCCGCTTGATCTCGCCGTTGAGGCGCTCGATCGGATCGTACCGTATGATGATGACGGTGCCAGCTGATCCCCGCTGGAGATGAAAGACTTTTGGCGTATGGTGCGACCATCTGGGGCGGGGGCACCGGGATTGCGGGCAGACCGATGTATTCGATGAGCTGCTAGCTAGCTGTGAGGTTCCAACAGGTTGTCCATCCGGTCCGGACCGGGAAAGCTGAGGTTGTCGAAGCTTCAGTGATTCCAGGGGACCGGATGAACATTCATAAGAATGCCCGTCTGACGCCGCGCGGTCGAGAGCGAATTGTAGGCAGGTCGGCAGCGGGCAGACGCCGCAGGCCGTTGCCGAAGCCGCAGGCGTCTGCCCGCGGACTGTTCGAAAATGGGTTGAGCGCTATCAGCGCGAAGGATTGGCAGGCTTGCAGGATCGCTCTTCCCGGCCGCATCGGTTGCGACGGCCGACGCCTGAGACGGTGGTCGCGGAGATTGAGCGGCTACGCCGTCAGCGCTGGACGGGCAAGCAGATCGCCGCCGAAACCGGCGTCTCGCCGGCGACGGTCAGCCGTGTTCTGCACAGGTTGGGCTTGAATAAGCTCAGCGCCTTGGAACCGGAACCCGTGCGCCGCTATGAGCGCGAGCATCCCGGCGAGCTCATCCATCTCGATATCAAGAAGCGCGGCCGGATCGGCTCCGTGGGACATCGCATCACCGGACGATATCCTGGCGTGGTCAACCGCCATCTCGGCATAGGCTGGGAGTTCGTCCACGTTTGCATCGACGATGCCTCGCGCGTCGCTTTCGTCCAGGTCATGCCCGACCAGCGCAAGGAGAGTGCCATCGCCATCCTGAGCAGCGCTCCTGGCGAAACGGGGTCGACAAGATGATGACCGGCTGTCGCAAGGCGGATTCAAATCGACAGGACGTGCTGGCTCGCTGGCTTCAGCCGCTCGAGTTGTTACAATCACTGGCTGAATTCTGTCCCGCTTCGCGAAGGTAATTGCCTAGATGAAAAGAAAAAGTAATTATTACATTACAGCAAATTGGGAAATTACTACCAACATACATGTACTTTACCATAATTCCATAGAGGGCAGCGATCCACATTATCCACGTGGCACGAACGCCGATATCAACTGACTAAGCAATGGGAATATCTATCTCATTCGACCGAGAAGTGAGCCGGCTATTGGTAGTGGCCACACGGTGGGTGTAGCGGCCGAAATGGGCCAGAACCTGCTCAGGTCTGCCAAAAAGGCGGCTTCGAGTAGGCGACCCCACTGGCGCGCTTGAGTTCAGCGATTCGGTGAGCGAAGTCAGAAGGATCAACCAAGTCGGCAAGCTCGCCAGAGAGGCGCAATTGGTCGACGGTAAAGGCGCTCTGCAAGGCTTGCAGGAACAGCCTGCGGAACAAGGCGGAGAGCACACGCACTGGCAGGAAGAAGCCGGAACGACAGCCGACGCAGCGGCTGCCATCGAGCCCGGGGCCGCCACCTGGTCGAGCGGTTCTTCAACAAGCTCAAGGACTTTCGGCGCATCGCAACCCGCTACGACTGCTTGCCAACTTCATGGGCTTCGTCACACTCGGCGCTGAGGTTAAAAGTTAATCCTCACCACGACCTAGGGCAATCGCTCGAAGATGAGGTTGATGTCAGTCATTGCAGCAAGTCGGTATGATCTGCATTCCATCAGATTGATAATCTGAGCCGTGGCGCCCTTTAGATAATACTCCCTTGGCTCGCACTGGATTATAGCAGGTCTGATGCGCTCGTAGTCAATCGCCCTCACCAGATCGTGATCCGGTCCTTCGCAATCGATGGACAAAAAATCGACCTTATTGGCATAAGGAATCAATAATTCATTGA
Source organism: Mesorhizobium sp. ORS 3324 (assembly GCA_000824825.2). Lineage (GTDB taxonomy): Bacteria > Pseudomonadota > Alphaproteobacteria > Rhizobiales > Rhizobiaceae > Mesorhizobium. The sequence goes on along the minus strand of LM655198.1, from coordinate 158,749 downwards.
TCCCGATCGCGCTCACCTCAATATGTTCTCGGATGCCACCTATTCCGTCGAGGTCGCCGTAATTTTCAACATGTGCTTTGTCCACCGAGGAAAGCTCATGGGCGTTCCCGATGAAGAGCGTGGCAGACGCTTGCGGAGCGGGCAACACGACAGATCGCACGAGAACATCTTCCGGCCGCACAGTGCGGATCAGCGCTTCCAATTCAGGATTGGGCTCAACTAGAACACCTCGCGCCCCTCTTTGGTACATGAGGTAGGTACTTGATGTGGAGATGGGGTGATTAGCGCCGATTTCGACGTAGAATGCACTGGCCCAAGACCTTTGGCTCTTGCAGAGTCGTGCAGCCAATATTCCTTCGACAATAACGTCTTCTCCAGCTATTGCGTAACTAATCGGAGCAAAGCGCTTGATCCGAGAGGTTGGTAGGTTGAACCTGGCGACCTCCTGGAGTATGGACTGGTTTTCAAATTGGGACAACATAGCTCGCACTCCAATGTTATCTGCGATCTTGGTAAGGGCCGCTGCGAAGGTTGTCGTGGCGGCGCTTCCTCACTCCCGCAATCGGCATGCCAGATGCGGAATGCGGTGCTCCTTACTTAGTAAAGAGTGAAGCACCCGCGCCGCTCGGACGGCGCGACAGTTTGTGGGTATCGGCGTACCAACCGGCTCTTCGAAGTGACGTGTAAACAGAAAAAAGACCTGCAAGCGCGGCTGATGGCCGTGAAGTTGCACCTCCACGTCCCCGACAGATGGGGCCGTCCGGCGCTCGGCAGGGCGGGCGTCACTGGTGGTGCGCTCGCCGGCGGGGGGGGTTGAATCTGGCTCTTCTCATTGGCGCTGAGGACCAGCGCTGTAGAGCGGCCGCAGCTAAAGGCCGACGATACCATACCGCGACTTTGTCGACGAACAGCCGATCGCTGGAAACCTAAGGTCCGCGAGCGACGCGGCTGCAAGTCGGACGCGGTATAGATCCTGCGGATTGCAGTGCGAAGCCAGTGGCATTGCTCATGGAGCGGGTCGACCAGTGGTGGCTCAGCCGGAGCCGATCGCAGCGTGCGCGCGATCACGGCACCTGCGTCAGCAGACGCCGGATCTACGACAATCCGCTATCCCACCGAAATCGCAGCCCGTTCTGGCTCTGCTTCCGCTTCAACCCGAGCCTCCGCAGCACCGCATAGCGCCTAATAGACCTAATAGAAGAGCGTCCCATTGGCTGGCCTCGATCTCCTCTGTTCGCTTACAAAACGTCGGCTTCCCGACGCCACCTGTCGGGTTCGTCGAGTCCGCCGCCCGGTGCGGTGCGGCCTAGACTAGCGTTCTGCAGCACGCTTCGGAAAGAATAATCTTCTTCGGCCCGGTGAGATTGGCACGGGGTTTGCTCGCTTCAGTGGGAAGAAGCAGCCGCAGACCAAATCGTCAAGGTCGTGGCCTGCGTTCGATGGACGAGGAACAAGAGCACGGCTCTCGAGGGAGCGGATGCGAGTCTCCATCTCGCGGCTGGGGGAGGCCAGGTGCAAGACCCTGTACCCCAGCACGTGCCGCCCTCAAAGGCAGTTGAGTTTTCAATCAACTTCAGGAGGAAACGATGAGCGAGTTCCTTGGCAATTATGTTGATCACCAGATGACCTCTCCTTTCGCAATGGCGCGTCGATCAGCTAAGGTCAAGCCAATTTCGAACGATCTTGCAAAAAGCGGAGTTCTCTTGGTTGCATCTTGCTTGCGAGTTGAGGTCTATGGCCATGAGCAAGCACTTGGAAGTATCGACAACATGATATTTTCTGGGTTTTCACCTGGACGAATAGAAGGGTCATTTAATATTATCCAGCGGCTCGCCGAGATAGCATCCGGCGCTCGCTCCCAAGTCCTTGGCGATAACTTTATCGGTGATCAGCTGGTGAAAGCGATCAAGCCTCTTGACAAAAAGCTTCCCATTTTCCAGATTGTAAGGCTGGCAATTGATATAGGTTGTGCTGCGCGCGAGCGCCAGCGGTTCATTGCATCGTTCAACTACTGCCACGTTATCCGAGACATCATTGCTGATCGATTTCTGAGTGACGAAATACCCGACCGCCTTTACATGGTCGGGGCGGATAAGCTAGCTCGCGAGCTGATCAGAAATGGTGTGGGAGAGCGATTTCGTTCCACAGCAATCGTAACGCGGAACCCCAAGAACCTTCGCAAACGCCTCCGAGCTTGGACTGACATAGACGTCGCAATAGTGCGTCCGGCAGATATTGAGCACGTACGCGAACCCCGGTCGATGGTTGTTATCTCAGGCGTCGATGTCAATGATGGATACCAAGCCGTTCTCCAGAGCGCGCTTCTCCGATTGGAACCGAGAATCATAGTAGATGTGTCACAAGTTCCTGTGCTCTCACGTCAACAATTGGCGAACCTGGACTATGTCACGGTGTTTGACGACGAGTTTCTCCGTGCGGTTGAGCGCAATAACAAGCAGATGAGGTTAAAATTACCACATGTCCTGACCGATATCGAAGAAACACTTGAGGCTGCGCACAAATATCTTTCTGCCAAGGCGCCGTAGTGCGACGACCGCTGGCCCGTTAGGGTCAGGAGGTCGGGCTCGAATCTGTAGCAGCGTGGTTGGGAGCACGACGACGAAACGGGATCTCTCGACTCAGATCCAGCCGCACCGCTGCGGTCTTCGAGCAAGAATGATAGCCGGGCAAAGACGAAAGCAGGCGGAGGATGTAACGCCATCTCCTGGTAGCCCAGCTCACTATAGCGCTTGAGAAGCGCACAACGCAGGCCCACTTTCGCAGGTAGCCCTTGCCATCCGTGGTCCTGACCCCGACCCGTTCCAAATCAGCGGCCACTGAGCCAGCAGATCGCAACGGGCCAGCGGACGTCCGGCCCGGACTTTTCGGTGGCGGCCAAAGGATGGCCGGGAATGAAAATGTACACCCGTGAGGACGGAGGCCTTTGAGGAGTCGGCATCGGTGGATAGCGCCATTCTTAAGCGCCGGTAGATTGTCCTGCCACGACGCTGGAGCAACCGACCGGGACTGAGAGGACGATGAGGCCTGCCCCGAGAGCCCTCCTTCGGGTCGGTCGTGTAATGACCCCCGAGGTTCAGCTCTTCAGCGCGCTTCAAGGTCTCTTCTGTACGAGTCGCAATGAAAATAAGGCCGGCCAATCCCTCGGGGGCAGGTGAGGCGCGCTATAGTGAAGAGCCGATCAGGCCGATGCCGACCAAAGCCATGTTGTTGAAAACGCGATTCGGCATAAACGAGCGTTCTAGAAATCCGAGCGCGGCGGAGCCGCGATCGGCATCTTTGTTTCCATCGTCATGCCCAGTGCATTGGGGCGGGTCATGGGCAATCGGTTCAAATCCACTGAGCAGTCGAACATCGACCAATGTCCGTTGTTAAAGAGCGGCGGCTGAAGCCCGTGGACCTCAGCAAGGTGACCTATAACTGAGGACAAGGCATGAACAGGTTGCAAGGACATGATCAAATGCCTAGCGTAACGACCGCGTCTTGACCGTCGTGGCCCAATCAGTAGTGCGGCGCGGATCACCCGCGCCTTCCAATCCATTTGGAAACTGCAAGCCAGAGCAAGTCTTCGTGGTCGGCTGAAGAACTCAAGTGTTCAGCGCTGCTGGTTCGACCATGGCCACGTTAATTCCTCATCACAGGTGGCCAAGGAATGTACGGGCATTCTGCCCTCATTTGGAAAGCAGAACCACTCCCCAATGGGCGGCAACCTACCGGATTACGGTTCCGAAGTACCGCGTGTGGGCGACGTCGAGTATACGATTAACCAAGCTCGAGTGGCTATATCCGGCAGTCATGGCGGCTTTGGTATAGGGGGAGAACATAGTGAGCCCCGGCATAGAGTTGATCTCCAGGACAAATGGCTGGCCGGATCGGTCGATCCGGAGGTCGACGCGGGCATAGTCCCGGCACTCGCAGGCACGGAACGTAGCCACGGAAATGTCCCGCAGCAAAGTGGCGAGACTGCCCACGATTCTCGCTGGGCAAATTTGCGGCCGCGCCAAGGCAGGCAGGTATTTCGCTTCCCAAGTTACAAAACCGGCTTCACCCAAGTTGATCTCGACCAATGGAAACACCTCGAGTTCTTCGTTTCCGAGGAGCGCAACGCAAACTTCTCGTCCGTCTATATATTCTTCGACGAGCGCATCCTGCCCATACTGGCTAACAATCACCTCCACAGCCTGTCTCAGCTGGCTCGGCTCATGTACCATCTGCAAGCCAAAGCTGTTGTCCTCGTGACGTGGCTTCACTACAACAGGGAAACGCAGGTCTCCGGTACTCTCGGTGCCGCGACGCATAACACGGAAGTTCGCTGTCGGCACGCCGGAACTGCGCATGAGCGTCTTGCTGATGACCTTGTCGTCCATCAATCCGTGCCCGAGTGGGCTCGAGCCGGTGTATGGAACGCCTGCCATCTCGAGCATGGCCGGAACGTGAGTGGAGCGGGATTCGCCCTGGATTCCGACTGCCAAGTTGAAGACGAACCCCGACGGGCGGGCTTGCGGATCGGGTGGCATGAACCGTCCGAGGGTAGTGAGCAGTTCTTTGTCGCCTTCGCACAGCAGCGTTTCGTGGCCATGCTCTTGCAATGCCGCAATTACTGGTTCGACTATCGCGGTGGTATCCGGCCAGGGCTGTGGCGGCTGCGGACGAGGTTGACCGAACCGATTGATTACGCCTTTGGACTCAAAATTCCTAACTACGGCTACTTGCATGAGCGACTCCTATAATGATTTCTCGCCGTTAGGATCCCTGCTTCGTTGTGCGGAGCAGCGCGTTTTGGATCCGCGTTATTGACGAGATCTATGCAATTGGCGTGCCACCAAGGGCTGTATAAACTAGAATGAAGCGCATGGGCTTTGCGCCACGTCGGTACGTGCGCTCTCGATTTCGCCGAGACGCTGATCGACCTCCCTCCAGCAGTTCGTCTGCCCCCTCGTACTCTGCCTCAAGCTTCTGATACTCGACAGTGAGGGCGTCAATTGTCGCCTGTTCCTCGGCGGTCAGGTCGAGCGGCTCACCCTGCAGGCTGCGCAGACCGCGCGTGGCATCGTAAGGAAAGCTGACAGTGACCTCGATCCATTTCCAGCCTTCGGCCGCGACATCCCCGGCCACGCCTTTCAACTTGTCAGCGGCCATTTTTTCGAGCGGTGCAACATCCTGCAGCCAACCTCCGCCGTCGTCTTGGAACAGGTCGCGCATGATGATGCCGCCGGCGACCTGATAAGCCTCGAGGCCGACGAAAACTGCACGCTTGTCAGAGGCGCGCACCGTCGTTCCAGCATGCGGCGAATCTGATAAGGCTCCTTCGACCATGAATCCCCGACCGCTTTCCAGACCTGTTCCTGCCGAGCGGAATCGTCCGATACGGTGAAGGCCATCAGTTGATCTAATGTCATGCCGTCTTCGGTATAGGGCTCAAGCAGGGCAGGGGATACCGACGCGAGACGAAGCCGCTGCTTAACGACTTGCGCCGAAACGACGAAGGCGGCCGCGATCTCCTCCTCGCTCATCCCCTTGCCGCGCATGTCCTGGAAGGCGCGGAACTAATCGAGAGGATTGAGCGGCGCGCGCTCGACGTTTTCCGCAAGCGATACTGGGTGGGGGGAGGTCTCGCGCGTGGATAGTGGGTCAGTTTGAAATTTGTCTCGCCGTCTTTCGACGTTAACCGCCTGTCGCATGATACGCCGAACTCCTATATGCTCAACGCGAAGCATGAGGAACTGGCATGTTCGACGTCATCAAGGAAATGACCTGGTTGCGCGACACAGTCCGCCAAAGCATCGAGCGGGTCGAAGGCATGGACCTAAAGCCGGCCGACGCTAAAGAGATCGCCAAGCGAAAGAAAATTCTTAAGGAAATCGAGGCGGATTTGTGCAGGCTAGAAGGCTGTCAGTATGCAAACCGGACCTAAGCCAAAGCGCCCGCGCGATCCTAACCAGTTGGCGAAGTCGACTGTCGATCCTGGGATCTTCAGCAGCTCCTCCACGCGCGGCCATATCGGTTCGAGGGGGGCAGGCCGGGTACGCCAGTGCCGCTCGCGCTTCTTCTGGGATGGCAGCTGCGGATTCTTGTCGATCCGGCGTGCACTACGTTCGCTGATACCAGCCTTGGCGGCCGCAACGGCCAGGGTGTGGTGACGACGCAGAGACATGTAACGATGTACCTGTTGATCGGTGATGTGGAGGCCAGGCATCGGTACCTATCGCTGCTATGTTCGACGCGCGCCGATCAGATCCCCTCGCAAGGGGCTTCTGTCGCGCCCGCCCGTCAGACCCTCTCTCCAGTCGGGGCTCCGCCCCTCCCTACGGCCAGGCCCGACGGGCGATCCCACCGGCCATCATAGTCGCCGATGAACCGGCCACCATAGTTGTCGCCGCGCGCACTGGGCTTCCTGGTGTCGCGCGAGATCGCCCGGCGCGACGAGCGGCGCACCTCCAGCCGCGCGCGGCCCTGCTCAGGCTGGTCGCTGGCGCTAATGCTCCAAAACGTTGCTTGTCTTATTCCGTTCTGAACAGCGGCGGGGTGCCCACGCGGCCTTCCGTGTGGTCAGGCGGGCACGTTGCTAAATTCGGCAACTGGATCGCAGTATTTCCGCCGGAACGCGACGAGGAATTCCTCATCGGCACAAATGCAACGGCCGCTCGCATCTTTTGCTTTCGGATCGTTGAGATGCGATCCCAACGGTCGCAAGAGGTTCAGGCGGGTGCTCGTTGTCGCGTTCGCGGGCAAACCTGCAGCATGCTTGACCAACTCGGCAGGCAAGCATAATACCGGCGAGCGCCGATTGAAACGCCATCGGAACCACGGTTCGTCCAAGGCGACTTCCGCCGCTAAGCTGGAAAATGAGTCCGCCGCAGATCGCCCGTTGGTAGAAGGACCGAACGGGTTGGCCGACAAACGTAGCGAGCGGCTCAAACGGCACACCCATTGCTGTGGCGATACGAGCTACAAAGTCGCCGTCGACGCAATCGTTGGTCTCCAGGAGCGTTTTGACCTGCTCATGCGCATCTGGTATCCCGAGCTCCTCCGCGATCAGCACATGCTCGTCCTTGGACTTGCCATATGGCATGTAAATGCAGCAAAGGCAGGCCTTGCCGTCGTCGAATCCATGGCGCGAGATTCCCAGATCGTGCTCCTGTGTCCAAGCATTGGCGATCCATCGAGGCAGAGCCCCTTGCACGGACATCCGATCGGCAGAAGTGTCAAGCGCGACACCAACTCGCTCCAGGCGCCAGTCACCTCGGCGCGATATTAGTCCGCCCACTTCACAGGATGAGCCTCGACGTCGAGTTCAGTCGATCGAAGGGCGGCGGATGCAAGTGCGGCTTTGGACATGCCGACATCCGCCTGGCCGGCCAGCACGTAGCGTTGCAAGTTTGAGAGGTCTACGGCCTCGTGATCAATCACACGCAAGCGGCCGGACAGACGGGATTGGCGCGAATGCCCAAAGCGCGCCATTGCCTATTGCGCCGAGCCCTACGAGATGCGTCTCGCCAAGATCGACGGAGAGATCACAGGAGCTTGGATCGACAGCTTTGCCCTTCCCTAGGTGCGCAAGCAGAGATCGATGCTGTCGTCTAGGTCTGCGCCGGTGAGCTATGCCGAAGATGGTTCGAAACACATTGGCAGCAGCAAGACAGCTGCCGGCACCCGCGCCATAGGGCAGGAAAGTCGAGCCGGAACGTACGGAACCTTTGCGCGACGTCCAGCCCTTGGACCCCATGAAGAAGGTCGAGCACCGCAGCGACGGGTGCGCCGCGCCCGCGGCCACACACACGGTGGCGTTCTTGCCGGAACGTCGGATGCCGATCCCTGGATTGATCGACTTCGCCAGTCGCTCGAGCACGCGGGCTTGGGGCCTCGCAGCCTCATCTAGGGGGAGGACTGCCAGAACCGGGTATAGGCGTGCCAAAAGCCTGATCGTGAGATCAAGCGTTGCCTGGCCCTCGGCACGAAGCGGCCTGGCTGTCGAAAGCCACAGCCACGACCTGCTTTTCAAGAAGTGTCTTGAAATCGCCTAGATGGAAGTCGGACAGAACTCGAGCGGCTGCCGTCGCAGCGCGGTCGATGAAATTCGCAAGTGCCATCTCTAACCCGTAATCGTAATTAGTCGCGCCAATGCTGCGGATGAGATCTCACCCCAATTTGCCTCACTTCCAGCCGATACGCGGCGACGCGGGCGAGGTCGAAGGGCTCGCGGGCGAAATTCGGCACCACAAGTGACAGGCACCCAACTGTGGTAGCGACCGCATAGGCGTCGTCCGTCGTCGAATGGTAGGCCCGCCCCGGATGGCTATGTATCTGAGCCAAGAGTTTCAGACTCCGATTGTAGAGCAAGACATTAAGCCGATGAAATTCTTCAGCCGGAACTATGACGCAAACCCCGTCAATGGTCCGGATGTGACGCTGCGCCGGGATAATCGCCTCCTTGACTTCAAAGCGTTGTCCTTGCTGAAGGCCAACCCAAAGCCCCATCCCCTCATAACCCTGCTGTCCAACAGAGCGGAGGTGCGCCTGCACCCTTGAAACGCAGAGCTGCGGGAGTGCGACCGTCGCCACATCCTTATGAGCAGTCATTCGGGTATGGCCTGTGGCGACACCATTGGCGCGCCCACCGCTAACTGCAGGTGAACCGGGAGCTGATCGATCGGGCCGGTCCCGTACTTGATGATCTTGTCCACGATGAAAGCCAATGAGCCTTCGCCAGAACGGCGATGGAGAAGCCATGAGTCACCTGAATGGGCTGGGTTATCGTGGTATTCGCGGATACCGGGCATGCACAGGAAGGGCGCGTCTTCGAGGCTGTTAGCCTGGAGGAAGTCGGACATCGGCAGAGCGCTCTGCTGCATGAGGGCTACAATCGCCTCTGGCGGAGTTCATGGCATGGGCGGACGCCTCAGCATCTTGATCTGCAAATCCTTTCGGGCAACCGGCAGGCGTGTAAAGGGATCAACGAAGACTGCTGATAATGGTCTCAAGTCGTAATTGGTGAAATCAACCTCCATTGAGGCGCCGATGATGCGTAGCCTTAGCTTCGGGGTTGCAAAGATCAAAAAGGCCTTTGGGAAGCTTGCCTCGATAAGGAAGCATCCCTGGGCTCGGTAAGCATCTGCTTGGTCGCGGAACCAGCCGATCTCCCGATCAAACTTCGCTCGGGAGACGTCAGGATCCGTACTTTGGAGTTCAGGCACCTGCGACCCCGGCCTTGAGACTGAGGAAAAGGATGACGGCCATTGGCGAAACCGAACTCGCCGACCTTTTTGTTAACGTCAAGCCGGATGCCGGCCTCGTCCTTGAATTCCCAATTCTCGGCCGGTCGCGCGATGTTCTGCGTATTTTCGAGCGCTTTGGTGCGAACGACTTGAAGCGGCTGGTTCGGATTGGCCTCGACCTCGGTGGCCTGGCCATTCACGACGACCGTGAGATCGATCTTTCTGGCCCCGCCGCCGTGGTTTTCGTCGTTCTTCGGCATTGTCCTACTCCTGTGACTTACCCCACACAGCCTCAAAGCGCCTGTTGCCGACCCTAGGGGCCAACTGGCGATTTTCATATCGCCCCCCCCCGGCGCTACAGACCGCGGGGACGCGAAAGACGGAGGCAGGCCGCCGATTCGCAGCCGCTCCATTTACGATGGACTTGGCTGACAAGTAAATGACTAAAGCAGCTGTCTACAATTATTATCTACAGAAGTTCTGGACAATATTGCCCCTCAGCGGCAAGGCTTAGCAATAGGTCAGATAGGCTCCCTGCCGAGAGGGAAAAGCCGGTCTCGTATCCGCGACGGCGTCGCAGCTTGATGAGCGCAGCAACCTCAAGGGGGGGCATTCGAGGAGCAGAACAACGGAGATCCGCCACACTCAGCCGGGATCCACGCTAAAATTGACCTTGACGTGCAGACACCTGGCTGGCGCGCGCTCGCGGGATTTCTGCTTCAGATCTTGACGGATTCAGCTCGGCGTGTCGTTGAGGGTCACGCTTTCTCCAACCGACGGTGGCCCTGGGATGTTCCTGCCTCTGGAATCTCCCGAAGAAGGCGACCACAAGGCGCTCGCGGGTCTCGCCCAAATCGTCGAACGGGTCAAAATGCGCACGGGTCACGGAAAACGGTCGAGCGGCGAGTTTGCCTCAAAGGTGTTTCCGGACTTGCTTCGCGCGGTTGTTCCGGACGCCGATCAGACGTTCCGTTTCGTCATCAAGGATGCTGCAAGAATTCGCTCTTGCCATGGCCGGGACACGTAAACGCTTCGCTCGCGCATTCAGCAGCTCCTCCTTGCCGGTAATGGGCAATCCTTTGAGACCGCTGCCGCTCTGACCAGCTTTCTCCGAATGCCAGATGACGGGCTTCCTTTGATGCCGAGTTTTCTTGCCCGGGGACTTCGCGCCAAGCCAGGCTCAGGATTCTCGCTTCTTTTCGCGCACTGGGCTTGTATGCGCCCGAAGTGCTTCCCTTGGCTCGCGAGCTGATTGCCGGGCAGATTCACCAGGAAGCCCAGTTCGTCGTGACTTATCTGAGCGAAACCAGAGACACCCCCGATGCGACTGGCTTGCAACTCAGGACATGGCAGCGTCGGTGTCGCGCCGGAGTTTCTTGGTGCCGCTTTCTCAAGCGTCCCCGACGGAAGGGCGGTGGTCGTGGGCTATCTCCAACGTTCCCGTGCCAATGGGGATCTGATCGTCGAAGGTGGATTTTTGCGGCTGCTTTCCAAGGCCGGCGATCCTCAGGCTCAAATAGCGGTTACAATCGGGGTAAGGCGACAATTTGGAACACTTCGTCGGTCTCATGTCAGATGAACCACCGAAAAGGCTCGCCACCGCATCCCTCGGGTAGGAGTTCTGCGGAGAGACCAATTCAGTGCCAATTACCCACTTTGGAGATGAAAGATGTTTATATCGACTGTTATTCTTTTCGATCTACGCGACCCACGGCACATGGTTTATGCAAAAGGAGCGAGGTGCCTGGCCGGACCACTGCTTTCTCCGCAGGTACATCGCCTTAAACGCCGTTGTCCGCTCACTCGGAACCATTTCCGAATGGATCGACGCAGGCCTGGAGCCGTAGACCGAGGAAACCAGCGATTGGAGGTATATTCGGTATCGCGAGCGGAAAGGAAGTTGGGCTCAACAAGTCGTCTAAATGGCGGGATCCAGTATGTATTAGATGGCTGCTTCTGCCTACTCGATCGAGAGCAGAGGGAGTAAGATGAGAAAACAGGCTGGATAGACGCTTCATCATAACTCCGCCTCCTCCCAAGGCGTCGGCCCGGCAGTGACCTCAAGTCTCCTGCCGGGCCGTGGTTGGCAGAAGCTATTTAGCTCTGGGCCTTTCTTGATGCGGAGTGTTCTAGCAACCACAACATGGGCTTAGTGCGATAAGTTTTCGTTCCTCGACCGGCGAACATATGCCTACTTTTGGAGCCCGTGGTAGCAAGTAGCGCTCGAATGCTCAGGCTGCGGCTTGAATGAGGATATAGACATGAAAACGCGTGCCGCCGTAGCCGTTGCCGCCGGAAAGCCGCTGGAGATCATGGAGGTCGACCTCGAAGGTCCCCGCGAGGGCGAGGTGCTGGTCGAGGTCAAGGCGACCGGCATCTGCCACACCGACGAGTTCACGCTCTCGGGCGCCGATCCGGAAGGCATCTTTCCGGCAATCCTCGGCCATGAGGGCGCCGGCATCGTCGTCGATGTCGGCAAGGGCGTGACCTCGGTCAGGAAGGGCGACCACGTCATCCCGCTCTACACGCCCGAATGCCGGCAGTGCCCGTCATGCCTGTCGAGGAAGACCAATCTCTGCACCGCCATCCGCGCCACGCAGGGGCAAGGCCTGATGCCCGACGGCACCTCGCGCTTCTCGATCAATGGCGAGAAGCTCTTTCATTACATGGGCTGCTCGACCTTCTCCAACTTCACCGTGCTGCCGGAGATCGCGGTGGCCAAGGTCAATCCGGACGCCCCCTTCGACAAGATCTGCTACATGGGCTGCGGAGTGACCACCGGCATCGGTGCCGTCATCAACACCGCCAAGGTCGAGCAGGGCGCGACGGCGATAGTCTTCGGCCTCGGCGGCATCGGCCTCAACGTCATCCAGGGCCTTCGCCTTGCCGGCGCCGACATGATCATCGGCGTCGACATCAACAACGACAAGAAGGCCTGGGGCGAGAAGTTCGGCATGACGCATTTCGTCAATCCGCAGGAGATCGACGGCGACATCGTGCCTTACCTGGTCAACCTGACCAAGCGCGGCGCCGACCAGATCGGCGGCGCCGACTACACCTTCGACTGCACCGGCAACACCAAGGTGATGCGCCAGGCGCTCGAAGCCTCGCATCGCGGCTGGGGCAAGTCGGTCATCATCGGCGTTGCCGGCGCCGGCCAGGACATTGCGACCAGGCCGTTCCAGCTGGTCACCGGCCGCACTTGGATGGGCACCGCCTTCGGCGGCGCGCGCGGGCGCACCGACGTGCCCAGGATCGTCGACTGGTACATGGACAAGAAGATCCAGATCGACCCGATGATCACCCACACGCTGAAGCTGGAGGACATCAACAAGGGCTTCGACCTCATGCATGAGGGCAAGTCGATCAGGAGTGTCGTGGTTTACTGAGGAAACAAGCCGCCGACTATGGCCAGAGACTGAAGTTGCACAGGTTCAACAAGGGAGGAACGCAATGCCTGAAAAACTGCATCATTCGATCGACAACGGCTTGCCGAAGGAAAGCGCAAGCTTTGCCGGCGGCACGCTGGTCTGCCTCTGCACCAGCAATCCGGTGAAGGTGAAGGTCAAGGGCCAGATCGCCCACAACCATGCCTGCGGCTGCACCAAATGCTGGAAGCCGGAGGGCGCGATCTTCTCGGTCGTGGCCGTTGCCGGCACCGGCGACGTCACTGTCACCGAGAATGGCGACAAGCTCAAGGTGGTCGATCCCTCGGCGCTGATCCAGCGCCATGCCTGCACGAGCTGCGGCGTCCACATGTACGGCCCGGTCGAGCGCGACCATCCCTTCAAGGGCCTGTCCTTCATCCATCCCGAGCGTTTCGAGGAGGACGGCTGGTCGCCGCCGGGCTTTGCCGCCTTCGTCTCCTCGATCATCGAATCGGGCGTCGACCCCAACCGCATGGCCGGCATCCGCGGCCAGCTGAAGTCGATCGGGCTCGAGCCCTATGACTGCCTCAGCCCCGGCCTGATGGACTATATCGCCACCTGGACGGCCAAGAAGTCGGGAGCGCTTCCGGCCTGACAAATCCCGCGATTTCTGCCATGGGGCTGGCTGACACGCCGGCCCCTTATTGGTTTTGGACGCAACGATGCCCGCACCCATCATCTACGTCGACGCCGATGCCTCTCCGGTCAAGGCCGAGGTCGAGAAGGTCGCGGAACGCCACGGCGTCATGGTCACCTTTGTCCCAATGGCGGCCTGCGTCCGTCGCGCGATCCGATGATCCGCAACGTCATCGTCTCCAAGGGCGCGGATGCCGCCGCGCTTGGCGCGCATGTGCTCGGACCCACCGGCCCCTTTGACGAGGATTGGCATAGCCCTCAGGGTAGCTTCAACTGAAGCGATCAAAGATTTGGCGCCGCTCATCCTTGCTCAAGAAGCTTCTCACGGGCAGCCGGCGGTGCCGCTCGCCCTCGCGGAACTTAGATGTTTAGTCCCGGCATTTGCTGGAGCGGATTTAACCTGAAGCGTTCGGGTTGAGTGGCCCACGCCTTGCAGATGAACTCGTAGGGTGTGAGGCCGTTGAGGGTCTTGAGCCTGCGGGCGAAGTTGTATGCCGCGACGAAGTCGGAGAGATGACTGCGAAGCTGGTCGTGGCTCTCGTAGTAAAAGCGCTTGACGGTGGCGTCTTTGATGGTGCGGTTCATCCGTTCGACCTGACCGTTGGTCCACGGGTGCCTGGCTTTGGTGGTCCGGTGTTCGATGTCGTTTATGGCGCAGGCATATTCGAAGGCATGCGCCCGGAAGCGCTCCCCATTTGCGATGGCCTCTTTGATGAGGGGAACGGCCGATCCTCCGGCACCAGGCGTGGTGAACTGGATGCCATTGTCGGTGAGCACGGTATGGATTTTGTAAGGGACTGCCGCGATCAGGCGCAGCAGGAAATCTCTGGAGACGGCGATGGTAGCCTTCTCGTGCAGCTCGACAAAGGCGAACTTCGAGGTGCGGTCGATAGCAACGAACATGTGCAGCTTGCCCTGTTCGGTGCGTACCTCGGCAACGTCAATGTGAAAGTAGCCGATCGGGTAGCTCCTGAACTTCCTCTTCGTCGGCCTGTCGCCCTCGACATCGGGCAGACGGCCAATGCCATGGCGCTGCAGGCAGCGGTGCAATGAAGATCGCGTCAGATGCGGAATCATCGGCTGCAGCGCATAGAGGCAGTCGTCGAGCGGCAGCAGCGTGTAGCGCCGGAAGGCGACGATGACCGCCTCCTCCTCGATGGAAAGAACCGTCGACCGCGGCTCTTTCGGCCCCGTCGGGAGGTCGGCTGTTGAGGTGCGCTCCCGCCACTTCGCGACCGTCTTCTGGTTGATCCCGTAGCGCTTGGCCAGGGTTCTCAGGCTCTCTTGATGGGGTGGACGGCGCCCGCAACGGCATCATTCCTCGTGAGAGGCGTGCCAAGATGGCTGCTGTCGAGCACTCATCTGAAGGAGCACCGTCCATGGAAAAGACTACCATCGAACTCAATGCTGTAGCCACCATCGGCCTCGATCTGGCCAAGCATGTCTTCCAGGTCCACGCTGTCGACGCTGCCGGCCGTGTCGTCATGTCTCGTGCGCTACGGCGCAAGATGTGCTGGCATTCTTCGAGCGTCTGCCGTCGTGCCTGATCGGCATGGAAGCATGCGGCTCGGCCCATCATTGGGCTCGCGAACTGGCAAAGTTTGGCCATGATGTGCGGCTGATGCCGCCAGCGTACGTGAAGGCCTGTGTCCGTCGCCAGAAGAAGGACGCCGCTGATGCAGCGGCCATCTAGAGGCGGTGACGCGGCCCTCCATGCGCTTTGTACCGGTACGATCGGTCGAGAACCAGGCTGCGCTCATGCGCCATAAGGTGCGCGAACTTTTGGTGGCGCAACGCACGCAACTGCTCAATGCCCTGCGCAGCCATCTCGCTGAGATCGGGATCATCGCCGCGCAGGGACCGAACAATGCCCGTGCTCTGGCGGTTCTCATCATGGAAGGCAACGACATGATCCCGGCGATCGTACGCCCGGCGCTGTTGCTATCGTGCGTCGGCTGAATGAACTCGATCATGAGATCGGACAAAGCGATCAGGCCATTCTGGCTCTCGCCAGAGCCGATAACACCGCGCGCCGTCTAATGACCATTCCCGGCATCGGTCCCGTCACCGCCTCTGCGCTTGCCGCAAGTATCCATGATATCTCCGCGTTCTCGGGCCCGCGGGAGTTCGCGGCATTCCTCGGGCTAACGCCCCGGCAAAGTTCATCAGGCGGCAAGGAGCGGCTGGGGCGCGTTTCAGGATGGGAAACCGATATCTGCGCAAGCTGCTCGTTGTCGGCGCTCACGCGGTCCTCTTCCATCGCAAACGCTGCAGCGACGCGTTGTGAAGCTGGGCCGATCGCCTGATGGAGACCAAGCCGTTCAAGCTTGTCGCCGTGGCGACTGCCAACAAGCTTGCCCGCATCGCCTTCGCGCTCATGCGTGATGACGCACGCTATGCCGAAACACCGGAGTAACAGCAGAAGCGGCTGAGGCCGCGAGCCGGAATCGAGGGTGACAATGACGTGATGGGAACAGACGAGGACACATCCCCAAAGCCTGCAGCATAGTCGGAGCTTCGAGCTCGTTCTCTTGATCAGGCCAAAGGATCAGCGGACACCATCAGGGCCAGCGGTCACAGTACCGCAACAACAGGCCGGAGACATGACCGCACCGGCGACCGTCCCATCGCCGAAAACAAACCCTTGATCAGCGGGCGCCGTCCAGACATGACTATGTTGTATCGCTCGACGGACCGCCTCTGTCGTCGTGGCGCTCCCATGGAGAACCTGGCCCATAGTGCCTCCTTCGATTCGGAGGACAAGGATGCACCCATCAAAGCCTGGGATCAAACATCTCTAGGAACCCGGCTCGACATAAATCTGCTGTAAGTCAGCCAGCATTTTTTGCTCTCATCCTTTTGAGATGCTAGTGTAAATCGGATCTTGAGCGAATGGTGCGACGGCTTCCTGGCTGTGGAGGCCGCCGCTCATCTTCGTCAACGATGAGTTGCCTGCCGGTGCTGCTTAACATCGTGACCTGTCCAAGGACGACCGACTTAATGGGCCCAGTCTGTAGATGTTCTTAGCTATCATCTGCACAGCTTTTGCTTTCCTGGCCTCGCTTCAGCGCGTTAGCTTTAGCTGTCTCCGTTTCAGTCCGTTCAATCTCGACTCGGCAGGAATGTTGTCGCTGCTCTTCGAATGCATATTCGCTTGCTTGCTCGGCTTCGGAACGTTGCGGAGGCTTCTAACCTGTAAGAGCATCGCGAAACGGGAGTGGAGCTGGGCGGCAAAGGGCTTTCCGATCACCGCGCGTGTATCCTATTTGGCGCATCGTAAGGACAAGACCGGCCCAGTAACAATCTCTTCGCATACCGATCTGAAAATCTGGATGAGTACTGCTCCCGCGAACGACAAGTAAGTGTCCCCTCCCGCTGGCACTAGTCTCTCATGTTCCCTGTCAAGCAGAGGGCGAGAGGAGATCGGCTGCTTGGCAGGTTTGCGAAGCAGCCGGATCGGCTGAAGCTGCACAGGGCTGGGGGTGGAGCTCAGAGACGACGGTTGATCAGACTCTCATCCGCGGGTTGGGTACCGGCCTTCCGTGTCTTCGTCTCGGGGCTGTCCTCGGTCTAGAGGGCGGGCGTCGGGCGCATCGGCTCGGCCAAATAACTAGCGACGGGAGTTCCCCACCGTGGCCCCACCCCCAGCACTATGCAGCGGGTTGGGTCGAGACCGGCTAACTAAGACGGCGCGACTTCCCGGCCGATGGCCCACA
Source organism: Mesorhizobium sp. ORS 3324 (assembly GCA_000824825.2). Taxonomy (GTDB): domain Bacteria; phylum Pseudomonadota; class Alphaproteobacteria; order Rhizobiales; family Rhizobiaceae; genus Mesorhizobium. Next base: position 141,736 of record LM655198.1, on the reverse strand, counting down.
AGAAGGCAGCCATCTCGCGAGCGATTGCGGCGGCGACTACCGGCGGCTTCTTGCCGGCGGCGCTGAGGCGACGATAGCGGGCGCAAAGCCGCACTTGCCCCTTCCAGGCAATATCGCGGACAGCCTTGGGCAGCCCCTCGAGCCGCACCCTCAGGCCCTCGCTGACCCTGGCAGGATAGCGGTAAGTCCATGCCGCTTCGACCAAGGCGCGGCGGGCGCGTCGATTGCCGGCGAGCGTAAGGCTCGACCGCCGAACCGTATCGCCGGTCGAGCACTCCCCCGGGACCAGGCCGAGAAAGGCCATCAACTGAGGCGGCGTATCGAAGCGACGCACATCCCCAATCTCGGCCGCAAAGATCACTGCGAACGAAGCGCCGCGCATCGCCTGATAGGCCTCGACGACCCGCGCCATGGACCAGGTTGGCACGACGGCGCGCAACTGCTCGTCCAGGCGGTGTAGTCGCTGAGCCGCGTCCTCGATCGCGTCGATCTTCTCCTGGAACACGATCTGCTGCGCGGTATGGTCGAAGCTCTGATGGGCAAGCCAGCGCCGGTGTGCCAGTGTCCAGTGACCGCCGCTCGCGTAAATCCGCCCGTGGCGCAGGAGGAAGGAAAGCAGCTGCTGGCGTTTGCGGCGCAGGTCGTCGGCTGCGGCTTCGCGGGCTCGCACCAAGTCGCGGACAGCTTCGTGGACCACGTCCGGCACCCATACCCCGATCAGCTCGCCCGCCCGATGCAGCCGCGCCAGCGTGACGGCGTCCCGCCGGTTGGTTTTGACGTGCTCGCCCGGCCGCTTCGGGATCAGGGCCGGCGCAACCACCATGCAATCGCATCCGAGATCGCGGACCTGCCGGCACAACCCATAACCCGTCGGCCCAGCCTCGAAGCAGACGTGCAGTCGATCATACTTTTTTCCCAGCCTCTTGATCGTACGCTCGATCGCCGCAGGACTATTCTCGACCTCGCCGACGAACCGGACCTCGCCGGTGCGGCCGCCTTCCGCGATCGCAACCGCGTGCTTCTTCTTGGCTACATCAAACGCGACAAATACTTCGCTATACTCTCCCATGGCTCGCCCTCCGTGCGTGAGGATCGGCTCGGCCCATCCGAGCAACCCTCGTCTTTTATCGCACGAAAGCGCGGGCCACCGATCTCAGCCCCGGAACATGACGTCTAGCGTCGCGAGCATATTGTATCCTCTCAGGCTGGGAAACTGGTGCACTGCGATCGAGCAACCAGTCAATCGACGACATAGCAGTCTTTGCTACGGCCAGACCGGCAATCGCAACGCGACAATTGAGCAGCTTAAGCGTGCCGCTTCCCCCATCCGAAGCAGTCTGGAGACTACTAACATGAATCTAGCCTATACCGACCTATCGTTTTTTCCCCCTTACCGGGTCCAAGATGTTGGCCTAAATCCAGGTTTCTCCTCGCCTACCTGGAAACGCCCGCCATTCCTCGGTTTCTACCGTGAACTACAAAGTGAATCCGGAAGAAGGGACGCGCTTTGCAACCAGACGACACTATCGGCTGCAATAATCAGGTGAAGATTGGATCGAAGGACGGCGCATGTGCGGAGCGGATCGCGATGGAGGTCGCGCGGGTGGTGAGCGCAAAAAACGTGAATTCTTCCTTATGTGAGGTCTCGCTTAGGGGGCCGTTCTGCCGCAACGAACACGTTGAGCGGGAGCGTTCTCTTGCCATCGCCCATTTGATACGAAGCAATGTCTTTATCCCGGTCGGCCACGATCGCGGGCCATACCGGCTGCATCTCGCGCTGCATGGCGACGAGCTTGGTTTCCAGATCGCCACCGAAAAGCGCACTATCGTGATCAATGATCATATTTCGCTCATTCCGATGCGCGGGTTTCTCAAGCACTTCGTCCTCAGCTGCGAGAACTATTACGACTCCATGCCGCGAGCGAGCATTGCGTCGCTCGCAAAGATTGATGTGGCTCGCTGTGCCCTTCGCGACGAGGGGGCCGAACTCCTAAAAAGGAGGCTTGCCGACAAGCTGATTGTCGACAGCGACACCGCCCGCCAGCTTTTCACGCTGGTGTACGTTTTGTTCATGCGAAACGCCCCCACTCATGCGGTCGGCTTCAGAATGAAGACCGCAGCGGGGGAAAGTAGTTTTCATTGAGCAGTGCGAGCGATGCGATCTCTAATTGATCTACGGAGCGCCTTATGGATGTTTTGGTCTCAAATCCCGCGTCGAGCTTTTTGGCAAGTATCGATCTGAACTTTCGAGCTGCGATGTCGTTCCTCGACCTGCCCGAGGGACTGGCTGAGCGCATTATTCAGTGCAACTCGACCTACACGGTCCGCTTCGGAGTTAGACTACGCGGCCGAATGTTCAGCTTCGTTGGGTGGCGCTCGGTCCATAGCGAACATTGTGAGCCAGTTAAAGGCGGCATTCGCTACGCGCCGGACGCCGACGCTGAAGAAGTGGAAGCTCTCGCTGCGCTGATGACGCTGAAATGCGCGCTGGTTGATGTGCCGTTCGGAGGTTCAAAAGGCGCACTCAAGATTGATCCACGCGAGTGGACGCCGCAAGAGTTGGAACGCATCACCCGCCGCTTCACTCAGGAGTTGAACAAGCGTGGCCTGATCGGGCCTGGTCTCAACGTCCCCGCGCCCGACGTAGGTACCAGCGAGCGCGAGATGGCTTGGATGGTCGATGAGTTTCGCCGCGCAAATCCGACTGATGTCGTGAATGCGCGCGCTTGCGTAACCGGCAAGCCGCTTTCCAAGGGAGGCATCGCCGGGCGCACGGAGGCGACAGGCCGGGGCGTGCAGTTCGCTATTCAAAGCTATCTCCGGGATCCGCGTACCAAGGGAATCTGTGGCAGACGTGATCTGAAGGATGCAAGTGTCGTTGTCCAGGGTTTTGGTAATGTAGGCTACCACTCCGCCAAGTTTCTTTCCGAAGATGATGGAGCGCGCATCGTAGTGGTTGCCGAACGCGATGGCTTCGTTTGGAACCGAGACGGCGTTAGCATCGAAGCGCTGAAGCGGCATCACTTGCGCACCGGCAGCATTCTCGGTTTTGAGGGTGCTAAATCCTTCGCCGGCGACACGAGCGGAATTGAAGAGGAATGCGACGTCCTAATTCCCGCGGCCATGGAGAATGCGATCCACGCCGAAAACGCGGAGCGCATCAAAGCCCCTGTCGTCGTCGAAGCTGCCAATGGCCCGGTTACCTTCCAGGCTGACCGAATTCTGCGCTCTCGAGGTGCGACGATCCTGCCTGATCTGTATGTCAACGCGGGCGGTGTTGTGGTTAGCTATTTCGAATGGGTGAAGAATCTGACTCACATACCATTCGGCTTGATGGAGAGGCGCCGTCGCGAGAGGCGAAACCACACCATTGCCACAGCGCTCGAACGAATGACGGGTAAGGCATTCCCCGCCGACATGCGCGACGATTTTCTAGAGGGCGGTGCCGAGATCGACCTGGTTCGCTCCGGCCTTGAGGACGTAATGCGAAGTGCTTGGTCTAATATCGCCGACCTTCTTGAGGCGCAGCCGGAGCTTGATGACTACAGGACAGCTGCTTACATTGTTGCTATTCGAAGGATCGCTGCGGCATATGAGGCCATAGGAATTTGAGAATGGCTCAGGACCACCCTAACCCCCGTGCGATTCAATGGCGGAGTCAATCATTGCGGCAGCGGCCCCCGTATCGGCTGGCCTGAAGAGTTTCTCTCTCTGGATCAGGGGGGCGGATTCTAGGTCTGTATCCGATGGGACTTCGCTAGGGGGTTGAGTAGCATCAGTTGCGCGCTGGCAGTATTGTTGTCTGTGCATTGCAAGTATCAACTAGAGTATTTGCCATTTGGGCCGACGCATCACGTATATCCGGTTATCTCTTGCGGCGCAGGAGGCGCCATGCGGGTTGCGCGAGATCTTGACTCTCGAGCGACCGACCCATCGTTCGGACCTGTAGCGCCAGGTGGGCCTCTCACGAAGAAGGCCTTCGATTAAGGCACCGCACGGAGAATTGGCCCCGCCATGGGTTAGCAGAGGCCTCGCGACCGCCGGTGCACTAGAGGAACTGAATAATGGTCGCGGCGGAGTCGGATTGAACGATACCCGCGGCTTCCTCTGTCTACCGGTCGTCGGAACGGTTGCACTTAGGCCACGCAAGCGGATTGATGTTAAAAATCGGCCGACACCTTCCGGATGGAAAGAAGGGGCCGGCCTCCGGAGAGAGCTTAGGCGTCGAGCCAAACCTTCTGGAACTCCATTGTGTAGGTTGGATGCATGGCGTAGTTCTTAACCTTCTTGTTCATGTGGCAGTAGAGCTTCTGCCAGAATGGTTGGACCATGATGCCGGAGTCCTGCAGAATCTGCTCGACGTCCTTCATGACCTCTTTGCGTTTGGCAACGTCTATCAGCGATAGCGCATCTTTGAGCTTGGCGTCGAAATTGGGATCGGAGTAAGCAGTCTCGTTCCAAGCCTCTCCAGTGCGGTATGCCAATGCGAGGACCTGAACCCCGAGCGGGCGCATGTACCATTGCGTTGTAGAATAGGGATATTTGTTCCAGTCGTTCCAATAGGTTGAGGCTGGTATCACCGTACGTTTAACTTTGATACCAGCTTCGCGCAATTGAGCAGCGATTGCGTCTGCGGTGTTCTTTTGCCATTCGTCGTCAACCGAGATTATCTCGTGTTCGAACTCGGCCTGTCCTGCATCCACCATCAGCTTCTTGGCACCCGCCATATCTCGAGCCTTTTTCGGGAGCGGATAATACTCTGGATGGATGGGACTCACATGATGGTTCTCGCCGACTGTGCCATGTCCACTATAGCCCAGCTGCAGTACGGCGTTGTTGTCGACTGCCATCTGCAGCGCGTTGCGCACCCGTTTGTCGTCGTAGGGTTTATGGGTAGTATTGGTCCGGCAAATCAAGGTAGTCGCGGTGTCGATTTCCGACCTGACCAGGGCCATCTTGTCCAGGATGTCGATGAAGTCCGACGGCGTCTCAAAATTAAGGTCGATCTCACCAGAATCGAAGGCATTGAGCGTGGCATTGAAATCGGCGCCATAATCGATGAACTGGACACCATCGAGGGCCGCTTCGCCACCCCACCACTTGCCATTCTCGCGACGCTTCACGACGGCCTTGCCGCCGACTTCATAGGAAACCAGCTCGAATGCGCCGGTACCGATTGGCTTCTTGATCGGATCCGCGCCGTCCTTTTCGAAATCTCGATGTACGACCAACGCGGGATAGTCTGTGAATCCCGCAATGAGGGTGATGTCGGGTGCGGAGAGCTTCAACTTCACTGTGTGGTCATCGACCTTCGTAATCGCCCCGTTCCTAGCTTTGCCGGTCTTGGTGTCGACCAATCCACTGACACGTGCCGCCATGGAATTGCCCGATACATTCTTCTCGCACCAGCGGCTAAGGTTGGCGACCACATCCTCAGCGTTGAAAATATCGCCGTTGTTCCAGGTGACGCCTTTTCGCACATGCAACGTGTATTCGGTGGCGTCGTCATTGACATCCCAGCTTTCGAGCAGAACCGGCTCAAAAGTGAACTGACGCGTGTAGCGGACGAGCGGCTCGAGCCAACAGCGTGTGACGTTTGCCATTTCCGTCCAGTCGTAGGTCCGAGGATCCTTTTGGCCTTTAATGTTCATTGAGACGCGCAGCGTTCCGCCTTTCTTCGGCTCTTCAGCTGCAGCTGTCATGGGCGCCGCAAGGCCGATCATGCCATAGGCAACTGCGGTAGATGCTCCGAAGGCAGTCGCGAGAGCCAGAAATTCTCGCCGATCCATACGACCGGCGCGCGTTTCTTCCGCCATGGCCCTAATGGCAGCTGGAACTCCCTCACCGTTGCTTTTGAAGATATCCATGTGCTTTCCCCTTTTCGCTTTGCAATGCCTCTGCGAACCTTCAGCGTGCGTTCACTGGCATCCTCGTTGAGATTGTAGGTTTTGAAACTGCGCTGTTAACGACGGTGGGTTGCAGACAGTCCCGAGAAAGTGCGGATAGAGCCGAAGCCGCACCATGCCAACTAACTTGGGATTCTTGGCGATACCCGCTGTTCCTGCCGCGGTAACCATCAGGCCCTCCGAAGATAGAAGGACGGTTAGCTGACAAATGCGCACTCCACCGGTTTTGCCTGAGGGAGCACGCCAATGTTAATAGGGCGAAATCATATGCTGCGACTGCGAGCTTCTGGTAGACGAAAAAAAGGTGCCAGACATGATCGCAGTTTATGTCTCTTTGCCTGACAGAGCTTTGCGCCGGCATCACTTCACGGATCTTCAGACAAGTTTGCTGCATGGAAAAAGCTTTCATGAGCTCATGGCGTATGCCAACAGAGCTTTGGTATCTTTCGAAGATCCATCACATGCTCGGGTGCAACAGTCTGAGCGGCGTCGATGATTCGTTTGCCGGCCATGTAGGCGCGCGGGTCATTTATCGCGTCGACAGCCAGCAGCCGTCCACCCCTGTAGTACCACACCGACATCGACCGATCATTGTCGCCCTTTCGTCGAGCGATCCGATCGTAACCTGTATTCAAGCCCGCTATCTGAAGCTTAACGTCATATTGATCCGACCAGAACCAGGGTTTGGCCTTATAGCTCTCGGACCCACCAAGCATGTTTCGGGCGACCAGTTCGGCCTGATCGATTGCATTGCCAACACATTCAAGCCGGAGGCGCCTTCCTTTATAGGGAAAGGATGCACATTCACCGGCTGACCATATGTTTGGGTCTGACGTGCGGCCGTGAGAGTCGGTTCGAATCCCATTTTCGATCTCGAGCCCCGCTTCCTCAGCAATGCCAGTTTTAGGCGTGACCCCAATGGCAACTATGACAAAGTCGGTTGGAACCGTAATGCCGTTCGAGAGTTCCGCGCCGGACACGCGGACATCGCCCGTCAGACGCTCGATTTCTGTATTCTCGAGGATATTGACGCCGTGGCTACAGTGCAACTCACGGAAATAGTCCGAGGTTGGCGGCGCCGCGACGCGCTGGAGAATCCGGGGGGCCATCTCAATCAGCGTGATCTCAAGCCCAAGCTTGACCCCGACGGCGGCGACCTCGAGCCCGAGATAGCCGCCCCCGATAACAAGCAGCTTCCGTCCTGATTGGAATTCGCTAGCCATTGCGTCGACATCGGCGAGCGTTCGGATCGTGTACACGCCCCTCAAATCACCGCCCGCCGCCACCGGCATCCGCCGCGGGCTGGAGCCCATTGTAAGCGCTAGCTTCCCATAAGGGATTGGCTCACCATCCGCGAGTACTGTCCTAGCCGAGCGATCGATGGATTTCACAGGTGCGGACAATTTGAGATCGATTTCGTTCTCTTTCCAGAAAGATGATGCACGAAGGTAAAGCCGCTCCAGGTCCAGATCTCCAAGAAGATAGCCCTTGGACAGCGGCGGCCGTTGATAGGGCGGGGTGGGCTCTTCACCGATAAGCGTCACCGACCCATCGTACCCCAAGGCCCGCACCCTGGCTGCCAGCGACGCTCCGGCTTGACCGGCACCAACCACGACAATACCGGTCATGCACAAATTCCTTCCGCAAGATCGCACTTGCCCAAGCGTTCGAAGATCGTCCGAGGATTCACACCTGCTTTGCGGGCATGTGAAGAACAAGTCCTTCTAACGCATCATTGACCCTGATCTGACACGTAAGGCGCGAACGGACAGGATCTGGCTCGAACGCGAAATCGAGCATATCGTTTTCCATAGACTCTTTTGGCGGAAGCTTACCCGCCCAACTCGGGTCGACATATGCGTGACAAGTCGCGCAGGAACAAGCTCCACCGCAATCCGCCTCGATACCGGGGATACCGTTGTCTCGGGCTCCTTCCATGACCGTGGCGCCGCGAGGAACGTCCACAACATGCTCCCGGCCATTATGTTCAACGTAGGTGATCTTGATCATTGCGATCTTCCTAGACTTGTAGTGCAGCAACTAACGACCCAGCGCTTCGCGGCCGGCGTATTTACCTCTTGCGCATTTCCTTCAAGCGGGCCCGAGTGCGGGCCGTGGCCTCTTCCGTGCCGTCGTGGAAAGTGCCAAACCATTTGTCGCACGGCACTTCGGGCTCACCGTAGTTGCACTCGAAATAGCGATGGTGCAGTTGATGGAAGAAGTCTCCCACCTTCAGTCCAGCGTCGCTGTCCTCTCCAGCGGTCACTGCTTCATAGCCACTGTGGGAGCTGATGGCCAAAAGCACCTTGTTTTGCAGATGAAAGATGAGGTGTATCGGATGAGACGGGATCACTAGATGGATCAGGACCGAACTCAGATATATTATATGCTCACCTGGGTGCATCGACATGCCAGACCACGGGCCGACATTCACGTTTCGATGATGAATAGAATGGATCTTGTGGTATATCGGCCCCCAATGCAGTAGGCGGTGAATCCAATAAAAGTGGAATACGCCGTATAGGGGCAAAAGCACAAACCAAAGTACAAACCACACCGGGTGTTCAGAAATGCTCAGCATCGGCGCATAGCCGTTGGCATACGCCCAGAGGCCCAGAACTTCGTATGCCGTCCAAATCGTCGCTCCGCTCGCGACTGACCAATAAACGTTGTCCAAGATCTGGCTGCTGAACGTATATAGAGCGCTTTTTTTGTGAAATGGCCGGGCATCATACCGAAGATGATTGCCTTGTCGCTTGAAGGTGTAGAGGTAGAGATGCATTCCTCCGGCCACGAAAACCATCAGCGCGAGGTTGCGCAGGTAAACGGCCGCGATCCAGTCGAAAGCAAAAGTTCGCGCTGTTTCCAGCGAGGGCGACAGGTAGAACCACGTTAGGCATGACAAGCCAACAATGAGCAACCTATCCGATATTGGCAGCCAAGAATTCCACAACACCTTCAGCCCAAGGATCAGTCCGCGTTTCAAGTTAAACAGCGACCGGTCCTCAAGCGGGAGGTCAGGGTGGTAGTTCCAGGTCGATTTCCCCGGAAGCCTGACATCCGGCGTCGTAGTGTCATGTGTCATGAGAGTCACTCATCTATGGCTTCGCAAGGCCAGCATGGCCGTGTCGCCGGGCGGAGCCCGGAAGTTCCAGCTTTGGGGTTCCATTGGGACGGGCACGTCGCGTAGCAAAAAAACCATCGGAGGCCGCTGATTGCAACACATCAGCTCCTCGACCCGCGTGGCTTCCCTTTGCTCCTGCAACCCGCTTACGAGAGAACCATAGAATGCGCATGCTCAGAGCTCAAAGGAAAATAAAATCAACCTGAGTTGAGCGTAATGCATTGAGTCGCGCTGAGTTGGCTGGAGCTCCAACCTCGCAGGGTCAAACCATGACGGTAGGCCGGCTGCACGGCGGAAACCCTAACGAGTCGGTCAAGAGGACGGAGGTACACGGTGGCGCACTGAGGCCGAGCCAATCGTCCGAGCAAACGGATCCCGAGGGGGATACCGCGCCGATAGAGGCCAAATAGACGCTGCGCAAAGCGCATCTATTCGACGATGGAGCTCGACTGGCGGTCCCTCTCGCCTGTCGCGACCACCGCGTTAAGTGGGACGGGCCTCATGACTTCGAATGAGGCTTCGAATTCCCCCGGCCAGCTGCAGACTTGCATCCGGCTATCCTGGTCCAGATTTTGTAGGCAGCGAATCTCTTTCCGGCTCACGTCCGAAAGAGAGCATTAGCCGCAAGCGCTACAACACGTTCATGCATAAGGTCACCCAAACAGCCATGATGCATTAAATCCCCGGCTTGCAGAGGGTGCTAGAAGGCTGCCGCGCGTGCCTGGTCCAACACCCAAGCGCGCATTGTTGATGCGGGTTTTGAGAGTGGTTTCCTGTTGTTCCAAGCTAGACAAAACCCCACAGGATCACGCATTGCGACATCGGAAAACCGCACGAGTCTTCCTTGGTCGACCATCGGTCTGACCAGTGAATCCCATCCTAGCGCTAAACCTTGATTTGCTTCAGCCGCCGTAAGGAGAGCCGAATATCTGTTAAATCTGCACCCGCGCAATCCTTGGTAGGGAACAGATGCGTTTTGCAGAAAATCATGCCATCGAGGCCAATGCCGGTTATTCCAATCTACGTGCAGTAGCGGAAGGTAAGCCAAGTCGGCGGCCTTCGTAAAGCGGTGTTCTTCTGCGAAAGCTGTGCCACAAACAGGATAAATAAGGTCTTTGAATAAGGGCTCTGTGCTTTCATTCGCCCATATTCCTGCTGCAGGTCTTACAAAGAGGTCTACTTCGGCGTTTCGAAAGTCGCGAACCTCATCGGAGATGAAATGATTGACCGTAATGTGCGGAAATTTGGCCCAGAAATCTCCCATCCTCGGCATAAGCCAGTGGGTTGCAAAAGCATCGGTGCAGGCGAAAGTGACGATTTCCTCGTCCTTCTCAATTCTCAAGGCCTGGACAGCTTCAGAGCAACGAGATAGGCTAGCGGCAACTTCGGAAAACAAATCTTGCGCGGCAGCGGTCAGCTGCACTCCATTTTTATGTCGGATGAAAAGTTTGAGACCGAGTTCATCCTCTAGCGCTTTTATCTGCCGGCTTACCGCACTGACAGTTACGTTCATCTCATCTGCGGCGTTTTTAAAGTTCGCATGGCGAGCCGTTGCCTCAAAGACGGCCAGCGTCGTCAATGGTGGCAGGTTATAGTACTTGCGGACGATCGCTCTTCCCCTTAGATTACATGGAATCCGAGCGACATGAGTTCAATCCCAGAAGGATTGGTTCAAACGCGCAAGCGAAACAGCGTGCGCTGCTTCTCTTGATCCGCTCACGATAATTCCCGGCAAGTTGGATTGCAAGGGAACTCATGTCCACCGCTTCATCCTCAAGCGCCGAGAGAAGCCCTGGATCTAGGTCTTTAAACCTTGGGGATCAGAACAAAAGGTTTTGAATTCGTACTTGGGTTTCGTGAAAAAAACAGCCGCTTGCTGGTTCCGTTCCGCGTCCGGGCTTCGGCCATTTGTGCTGCGTAGCGATCGATGCAGTCCAGGCAGCATGGACGGCCGTAGGTTGTCGGAATGGTGCTGCGACCAGCGATGGCCCATTGATGCAAGTCTGCATTACTCGGGCTGATAAGGGGATGACGCAGTCGTGGAATGAAATCGGTCGAATTGGGACAGGAATATGTTTGCGGCTGGAATGCGTCTGTTCGGCCCGGCGTTGGCGCTTTCGCTTGATGAGTTGCATGCCTTGTGCGGGGCGCTTTTGAGAGGGTACTTCCAGAGTCAATCTTTGCGCCGTCCTGCTTTCGATTCTTTGTTGCGAGCTGATCTGCCGACAAGACCTCCCCCGTGGTGCTCTTTTAAAACCTTCTCACCAGGCGGGCATTAACCGGGCCATGGCGCGCAAGCCAATGAATATTGAAGATGCTTGGCGCCAGCTCAGGCAATCGCACACGCAAGCGATCTGACCTGGGCCGAGTTCTAGACTCGTGGAAGCACACAACTCAGCTGCTTGCGCGGCGGACCGGGAGGATTGGTCCTGGCCCCGGTCGGCGCCGGCTCGGAACTGAAGCGCGACAATCACGGCCGAGTTCTGCGCGTCCATCATGATTCCGCCGCGGGCTAGGACGTGGGCGACAGTGAAACCTAGCAGGAATTCTGAGCCAGACCAAAGGCCGCCGAAGGTTTCGATCCGGTTCCCGAAGCGCCCCGCGCAGTAGCTGCACTCAAAGAATCCGATCCAGCGATAGGACGCGGCGATGTCGGCGGTAGATTTTGAAAAAGGAGGAGGGCCGGCCTCTGCTCGTTGCAGACACTTAGGAACCTACAAGCGCGCCACGATACATAAATTCTCTCTATAGCAGCGGCAAAATAATGAAGGCACAAGCCCTGAGTTTTGACCTCTCCAAATGGCGAAAAAGATTATACGGTAAGCTTCTCTATCTAGACGCCCGCCACTGGGCGACAAAGGGCGTCCCCCATGTTTGATATAGAACGTTTTGCCATGGCTCCTGGTGAGACCAACCCTCAAATTGCTTCCTCACCGTCCACCGGGACGGTCAAAATCAGCAACTTGCCCTCAGAGCTGACCGTCAGCGGGTGGTTCGCGAATTTACGAGATGTAAATCTTGCTGCTCCGCTGTCTGGGCGGGTCGACGCTGATTGGGTTGTGGTGGGTGGGGGATGGTTCGGCACTAACGCGGCCCGACGCATTGCAGAGCTTCGCCGCCAGGATTCGGTTCTGCTGGTCGATGCGGTCGAAATTGGCAATAACGCAGCGGGGCGCTGCGCTGGCTATGCGATCGACCTTGCTCACAACCCCCGCAACGCGAATTTCGTCGAAGACGAAAAAGGCAATATCGAAGAGCGCGACATCAATCTGGAGGGCATAGCCTATCTGCGGGATGCTGTAGAAAGGTATGGCATCAAATGCGATTGGAGTCCGGAAGGAAAGACGCACTCAGCTGTGACGGCGAGGGGCGAGGCTTGTCTTAGAACCTTCGCTCTCGCACTCGATCGCATCGGAGCAGAATATCAGTGGTATAACGCCGATCAGATGAGAGAGATGGTTGGCAGCTCCTACTACACGAAAGGCCTGCACACCCCTGGCACCGTTCTGCTGCAGCCGGCAGCCTTGCTCCGCGGCATCGCAGCCAATCTCGGAGACAACGCCAAAGTATATGAAAAGACGCCGATCCTGGAGGTTGTTTACGGCTCCCCGCGCCATGTCCTGCGCACGGCGAACGGCGAGATCCATGCCAAAAACATTATTCTGGCCAACAACGGGTTTATCTCTGAGTTTGGCTTCTACGAGAAGAGCGCTATCCCTGTTTATACCTATGCGAGCATGACCCGGCCTTTGACGGCCGCGGAAGTGGCCAGAATTGGCGGTCGCAATACCTTCGGCTTGATCCCTGCGGAAAGCTTCGGGACCACAGTTCGCCGGACAATCGATAACCGGCTTTTTATACGCAACATCTACGACTACGCCGACGGTTTCCATACGACTGCAACTCAGATCGCCCGCGCCAGACGCAGCCATCAAAAATCGTTCGATCGCCGGTTCCCTCAAATATCTTCGATCGGCTTTGAATACACCTGGGGCGGCGCTCTTAGCCTGGCCCAGAACGGGGGTTTCGTTTTCGGTCGGCTGAGTGATCGAGTGTTCGGGGCGGGCTTCTGCAACGGGACCGGTGTTTCGCGCGGCGCAATCTACGGAAAGGCTGTAGCCGAGCTCGCCTGTGGCCAGGACAGCAAGTCAATCCGCATTTTGCAGAACAAGGCAAGGCCAAGCCCGGCATACCCAAAATTCATCACTTCGCTCGGCGTGCGATATTCAACGAGGTTCCGGCTCTGGAGAGCCGGGCGTGAAGTATAGCTGTCGGTAAATTTAGGTCAGGAGTAACTAACATGGCGAATTTGAGAGGTATCAACCTAGCGATGCAGACTCCCTTCCATAAGGACGGGTCGATCGATTTCGCGCGCTGGGACAGGTTGCTCGACCAATATCTGGAAACCGGTATGCATGGCTTCGTGCTGAGTTCCGGCACAGGCCAGCATGCCTACCTCACCGAGGAAGAATGCAACAAGCTGTTCGCAACGGGCGTGAAGCGGATCAACGGGCGTGCAGCGATTACTGCGCAGACCTCGGCCCTGAACCTGCAAGAAGTGATCCGTCGCTCCAAGGCCGCTCAAGACGCGGGCGTAGATGCGCTGATGATCCTGCCGCCCTTTTTCGAGGGCCCCAAGCACGATGATGGTATTTTCGCTTTCTATGAGGCGGTCTGCAAGGAAGTGTCGATCGACGTCATAGGCTACAATATTCCGGGAGCGACGGGGATCGAGCTCACTCCCAAGCTATATACCCGTTTGCTGCAACTGGATAATTTCAACTTCATCAAAGACAGCTCAGGCGACCTCTGCAAACAACAGGCGCTGTTGGCATGCGGCGGCAAGATCCTGAACGGTGCCGATCCGAACGCACCGTTCTCTTTCATGCTGGGTACTGCAGGTACGATTTGGGGCTGCGCCAATATCTTCCCGCGCGAGGCAGTTCAGCTCTTCAACCTTATCGACAGCGGCAAGCACGCCGAGGGCCTGAAGCTGTGGCAGTCGATGTTCCCGATCGTCGCCTACTGCTGGCAGAACGATTACATCCCGGCTGTCAAAGCGGCATCGCGACAGATGGGCTTTGACGGCGGCACTGTTCGCGCGCCCGTCTGCGAGGTCGGCCCAGACGAAGAGGTAAAAATCGAAGCCGCTCTCAAGCCGTTGCAACTGGCGAGGGCAACCTAGTCAAACGAGCCGGCACGACACTGTCAGTTTGGAATCCCCATGATGAACAACCAAGAAGCTCGCTTGCGCAACGACCTTGCCGCAGCGTTTCGTTGGACCGCTCGCCTCGGCTTGCACGAGGCGACTGCGAACCATTTCTCGGTGGCGGTGGATGAGGAGGGCGGTCGGTTTCTCATGAACCCGAATATGGCGCATTTCTCGCAGATAAAGGCGCGAGATTTGCTCCTGCTCAGTTCCTCGGCGGACGAGACACCGACAGGTCGGGACGCTCCCGACCGCACAGCGTGGGAATTGCATTCATACCTCCATCGCAACGTCGCGCGGGCGCGGTGCATAATGCACACCCACATGCCCTACGCGACAGCCTGGAGCTGCCAGGAAGATCCTGAGATCCTGCCAATCTGCCAGAACTCGGCGCGGTTCTATGGCAACGTGGCCTACGACAAAAACTATGGCGGAATGTTCGTCGATTCCGAGGAACCGGCGCGCGTCGCCGGTCTCCTCGGTGACAAGGATGTCATACTTCTTGGTGGGCACGGGGTGATGGTGGTCGGCCGCAGTGTGGCAGATGCCTTTGATGCGCTCTATCACCTCGAGCGGGCCTGCATGAACCTTGTGCTCGCGCATTCAACCGGCAAACAAGTCAAGCGCCTGCCGCATGAAGTAGCCGCTAAGACGGCGCGGCAGTGGCGGGATTACCAAGGGTTCTCCGAAGGGCACTTTCGCGCTCTCGTCTCGATCCTTGACAAGGAAGAACCGGGCTACCTGCTGCAGCCGGCCGTCGCTGCCTGAGAATTGGAACTTCCATGACAATTTTTACTCGTGCTGATGCTCTGTCGATCGCTGCTGCGCTAAGGCTGCCTTCACGCCCCTTTATCGATGGCGAGTACCGCAACGCCTCGGCGGCAAGATCATTCAAGAGCATCAACCCGGCAAACGGCGAAGTTCTTGCGCAAATCGAGAGCTGCAGCCCCTCGGATGTGGATGCCGCGGTTGCGGTCGCCAAGGCCACGTTTGAGTCCGGGGTGTGGTCGCAGAAACACCCGTCCGAACGCAAAGCCGTCCTGCTGCGTTTTGCCGAGCTGATCAACAAGAACCTGCAGGAACTCGCGGTTCTGGAAAGCCTGGATTCGGGCAAGCCGATCACCGATTGCATGACGGTCGACGTGCCGTTCACGGCAAGCACCATTGCTTGGCACGCCGAAGCCCAGGACAAGCTGTTCTCCAGGATCGCTTCGACCGACAGCAATGCACTCGGCATGATCGTACGCGAGCCGCTGGGTGTGGTCGGCCTCGTGCTTCCGTGGAACTTTCCGATGCTGATGGCCGGCTGGAAGATCGGTCCGGCATTGGCGACCGGCAACTCGGTGGTGCTGAAGCCGTCGCAGATGACCACGATCACCGCGCTGCGCATGGCCGAGTTGGCGGTCGAGGCGGGCCTCCCGGCGGGTGTCCTGAACGTCGTCACCGGGTCACGTGAGGTTGGCGAGGCGCTCGGTCTTCATCGGGACGTCCGGATCATTTCCTTCACCGGTTCCACCGAAGTCGGGCGGATGTTCCTTGACTACTCCCGGCGTTCTAATCTGAAGCGGATCGTGCTGGAGCTGGGCGGAAAGAACCCCGCAGTCGTGCTGGCCGACGCGCCAAACCTCGACTTTGTGGCCGAGCAGCAGGCCTTCTCAATTTTGACCAATATGGGCCAGAACTGCGCCTCCAACAGCCGACTGATCGTGCATAGGGCGATCAAGGAAGAATTGACCGAAAAGATCGTCGCTGCTTGCAGGAACTGGAAATTGGGCGATCCTCTGGAGCCGTCCACCCAACTCGGCCCAGTGGTGGGTGCAAGCCACTGCGACACCATCAAGAAATACCTCGAGACGGGGCGTGCCGAGGGAGCAGCGCTCGCCTGCGGCGGCAACCAACTCGATCGGCCAGGCTATTTCATCGAGGCGACGGTGTTCGATCGGGTCACGCCCGACATGACCATCTATCGCGAGGAGATCTTTGGCCCCGTGTTGACCATCACCGAAGCGCGTGACGACGACCACGCGATCGATCTGGCCAACGACACCGAGTATGGTCTCACTGCGTCGCTTTACACAACAGACGTGGGCAAGGCTCACAAGCTGTCACGTCGGCTCAATGCAGGTACCGTCTCGGTAAACTGCTACTCCGAGGGCGAAATCTCGACCCCGTTCGGCGGCTTTAAGCAGTCCGGTTTCGGCGGGCGCGACAACGGCTTGGAGGCGCATGAGCAGTACACTGAGCTGAAGACGGTGTGGATGAATCTGGCGCCGCCGGCCCGGCCTGGAGCGTAGACATGAAGGCCGTTCGAGTCGTCGAAGGGAACAGGCAGTTCGTCTCTCAGGAGATAAAACGTCCAGCATTGCCTGCGGGCGCCGTGCGTGTCCGGATCCAGGCTGCATTCTTGCCGCCCTATTTCGAGCATTTGCCCTCAGGCAGCTGGCAGACACCACCGCGGCCTTTCACTCCCGGGCAGTGCGCGGTTGGCGTCGTTGAGGAAACAGCCGATCCGGACTGCCCATTGCGTCGCGGTCAGGCAGTCTATTGCGACATGTATATCGAAGGCCCTGGGCCCCAGGCCGATCATGGGTTCATCGGCTGCTTCGGGCTGGCGCCCGCAGCAAGGCGGCATCTCGCCAAGTGGCCGAATGGCACCTTCGCGGAGGAGTTCGTTGGGCCGGAACATTGCTTTACACCCATTCCTGCCAACGTACGCACGCCGCCCGAAATTCTATGTCGGCTTGGATGGTTCGCAACGGCGTTGGCCGGCTTCAGGCGAGGGGACTTCAAACCGGGCGAGGTCGTTGCAATCAACGGCGCCGCGGGCTTGCTGGGCACGTCTGCTGCTGTCATCGCCCTGGCCATCGGAGCGGGCCAAGTTCGCCTTGTGGGACGCAGAACTTCGGTTCTGCAGCAGCTCGCAGCTCTAGACAGTCGCATCGTGGTCGAAGAGCCGGACGATCGATCGCCCGTCGACTTCGTCCTCGACTGCTCCGGCGGCGAGAACGCTGCGATATCGGTCGCACTCTCAGAGCGCCTGCGTCGCTTCGGAACGATCGTGTTTGTCGGCGCACTGACCGAGCGGGCCGCCTTCAACACCAGCCTGTTGATGCGCAACAGCAACAGGGTGGTGGGCTCATTCTGGTTCCCTCACGGACTGGCCGCAGATGTGCTGGCACTTATCGCTGCGGGCACGATCGATTTGTCACCTTTCCGGGCTGATATCTTCAACACCGATCAAATCCTGGCTGCGATGGAACACAGCGTAGACCATTCCGGCGGGCTGTTTCACGTCGCGCTGAAACCTTGAACGAGAGCAATATGTCCACTCTTCCCGAAGAAGTACAGGTCGTCATCATCGGCGGCGGCATTGGCGGCGCGTCGATTGCCTACCACTTGGCCAAGCGCGGCGTGTCCGATGTTCTCTTGTTAGAGCGCGACCGGCTGACATGCGGCACGACGTGGCATGCAGCTGGCCTTGTCGGCACGCTTTGGCCCACGAAAAACATGACCCAGCTCGGCGCCTATTCGCACCGCCTCTACCAGGAACTCGAGGCGGAGACCGGTCAGGCAACGGGGTACAAGCGGAACGGGTCGATCTCACTTGCACAGACCTCGGCACGGCTTGAGGAATTGACGCGCACTGCCGAAATGGCACGCGTTTTTGGCGTCGAGGTCGAGGTGGTCGGGCCAAAAACTCTGGGACAACTTTATCCCGGTATCGACACCAGTGATCTGGTTGGCGGGCTGCATCTGCCGAAGGACGGCCAGACCAACCCGATCGATGTCACCATGGCGCTGGTCAAGGGCGCGCGCATGAACGGCGCGACCGTGCGCGAAGGCGTGACCGTCACCAGGATCCTGACCGACGGCGGCAAGGTGACGGGCGTAGAGACCAACCAAGGCACGATCCGCGCAAGGAAGGTGGTGCTCACCGGCGGCATGTGGTCGCGCGATCTGGCCAAGCAGGTCGGCGTGGTACTGCCGCTGTTCGCCTGCGAGCACTACTATGTGGTGACCGAACCGGTCCCGGGTTTGCCCAGCAAGCTGCCGATCATGCGCGACCTCGATCACGGCGTCTATTTCAAGGAAGACGCGGGCAAGCTCCTGATCGGTTTCTTCGAGGACAACGCCAATCCCCTGCCGATGTCCAGGGTGCCCGCTGATTTCAGCTTCGGCCACCTGCCATATGAACTCGAGCATTTCGAGAAGTATCTCGAGAGAGCCATGACCAGGTATCCGGTGCTGGAGAAGATCGGCATCTCGACCTTCTTCAACGGCCCGGAGAGCTTCACCACCGACAATCAGCACCTGATGGGCGAAGCGCCGCTGCTCAAGAACTTTTTTGTCGCTTGCGGTTTCAACAGCCGTGGCATTGGCGGCGCCGGCGGTATTGGCAAGGTGATGGCCGAATGGATCGACCTTGGCTACCCGCCAATGGACGTTTGGGAAAGCGATTGCCGCCGCGCCATGCCGTTTCAGGGCGACGAGACCTATCTAGAAAACCGCGTCGCCGAGGCGCTTGAGCGTTCCTACGCCATGCACTGGCCCTATTATCAATACCGCTCCAGCCGAGGCATTCGCAAATCGCCCTTCTATGACCGTCTCGTCGAACTGGGCGCGGTACACGGCGAGGTCGCGGGCTGGGAACGTCCGAATTGGTATGCGCCGAAGGGCGTCAAGCCCGAATACGAATACAGCTATTCCCGCCAGAACTGGTTCCCGTACGCCGCGCAAGAGCACAACAACATTCGGGAGAACGTCGGCTTCTACGATCTGACTTCCCTGGCGAAATTCAAAGTCACCGGTCGCGACGCGGAGACTGTGCTCCAGCGCCTCTGCTGCGCCGACGTCGCGGTGCCGGTTGGCAAGCTGGTCTATACCCAGTGGTTGAACGAACGCGGCGGGATCGAAGCGGATCTCACAGTAGTCAAGATGGGCGAAGCCGAGTTCATGATTGCCACTCCCTGCGGGAGCCATGTGAAGGATTGGTCCTGGCTGCTGTCGCATGTCGGGAAGCAAGAAGATGTCGAAATCACCGATGTCACCGATGATTTCGGGGTGATCGCGCTGCAGGGCCCGAACGCACGTGCGGTCTTCCAATCGATGACCGAAGAAGATCTTTCCAATCAGCATTTCAGCTTCGGCACCGGGCGCTGGATGATCGCCGGCGGCGTGCGCCTTTGGGCGCAGCGCATTTCCTATGTCGGCGAACTCGGCTGGGAGATTTACATTCCGGCACAGGATGCTTTGGCCTTTCTCGACTCACTGCTGGAGGCCGGGAAAAGCTTCGGCCTTCGCCCTGCCGGCATGCACGCGGTCGATGCTTTGCGCATGGAGAAGGGCTTCCGCCACTGGGGCCATGACATCGTCTACGAGGACAGTCTGGTCGATGCCGGGTTGGCCTTCACGGCCAAGCCGAACAAGAACACGCCGTTCATTGGCCGCGACGCATTCCTGGACCAGAAGGCGGCCGGGATCGGCAAGAAGCGGATGCTTTGCTTCCTCTTGGAGAAACCGGAGCCGCTGCTTTTCCACAACGAGCCGATCCTCATGGACGGCAAGGCGGTCGGTTATCTGACATCCGGGAACTACGCGCATCACCTAGGGGCGGCAATCGGCATGGGCTATGTGAACGCCGACGAGGCCGTCACAGCCGAATTTGTCGCCAGCGGCAAATTCGCAATCCAGGTCAACGGCCGCGCTGAACCGGCGAAGGCCAGCCTCAAGCCATTTTACGACCCGACATCAGAGCGCATGCGCGCCTGAGACCCCAAGAAATTCAGAAAGTTGGAGCATTCTTGCATGAACAACCCATTCTCACTCGACGGAAAAGTCGTACTTATCACGGGGTCCACGCGCGGGCTTGGTTGGGCCTCCGCCCAAGCCGCCGCAGAGGCCGGCGCAACAGTTATCCTGCACGGGCGCAGCGAAGCTGCCGGCAAGGCGCGAAAGCAGGAACTCGAGGCGAGAGGCCTCAAGGCCGACTACTTGGCTTTCGAAATGGCCGACCGCGACGCTGTCACTGCCGCGATCCCGACGATCATCCAGCGTCACGGCAGCATCTGGGGGCTCGTGAACAACGCCGGCATGCTGCTGCACAACACCATATGGGACGAAACCGCTGATACTTACGAGCGGATCATGGCCGTCCACATGGTTGCGCCATTCCTGCTGACGAAGGCGGCCGCCGCTGAAATGCGGAAGGTGGATGCGGCGGATCGGGGCCGCATCGTAAACATCTCATCGATCGCCTTCTCCAGCCCGCGCGCCGGGATTTGCAATTATACCTCGGCCAAGGGCGCGATCGTAGGATTCACCCGGGCCGCATCGGCCGAACTGGGGTCGTTCGGAATCAGGGTCAACGCGATCGCCCCCGGCTATTTCGTAACAGAGATCAACAAGGAACGACTCGCGGACGAGAGCTTTGCCAACAAGATCAAGGTGCGCACGCCAGCGGCACGTTGGGGCGACCCGTCGGAGCTCGGTGGACCAACCGTGTTCCTTCTGTCTAACGCCTCGTCGTACGTCAACGGCCAGCTGCTATTTGTCGACGGCGGCATGAGCCATTTCCTTCACAGCGTTTAAGGAGAACAATTATGGCTGGTCGTCTTGATGGTAAGGCGGTGCTCGTCACCGGGGCAGGGTCGATGGGCCCTGGATGGGGCAACGGCAAGGCCGCTGCGGTGCTCTTCGCTCGCGAAGGCGCCAAGGTTCTGGCTGCGGACCTCAACAGGAATGCTGTTGAGCAGACTGCGGAGATTATTCGAGGCGAGGGCGGCCGCGCGGAAATCTTCGTGGGGAACGTAACCGATGAACCGTCGGTTAGAGCCATGATAGCTGCGTGCGTTGAAGCCTTTGGCAGCTTGGACGTGCTGCACAACAACGTCGGCATTCTCAAAGCTGGAAGCCCCGAAAGCACTACTGTTGAGGACTGGGATCGGATACTCGACATCAATACGAAGGCGTTTTTCTTGCCTTGCAAGCATGCGCTGCCACAAATGCTGAAGCAGGGATCCGGCTCGATCATCAATATCTCGTCAATCTCCGGCTTCCGCAATCTCGGCGCGCCCTACATTGCCTACAACACCTCAAAGGGAGCCGTCGTATCGTTCACCCGAAACCTTGCAGCGACCTATGCCGACAAGGGCATACGGGCCAACTCGATCCTTCCGGGGATTATTGACACGCCAATGGCGAGGGACGCGACCATTCAGACAAGCGGCAAGTCCGAGGCTGAGATTGACTTTGAAGCTTTGGCCAAGGCACGTGCTGCCCGAGTTCCCATGAGAAGAACCGGCACCGCGTGGGATATAGCGCGGACCGCTCTCTTCCTGGCAAGCGATGATTCGGCTTATATCACTGGATCGGAAATCTACGTTGACGGAGGATTGAACTGCGTCGCATAGCACGTGCGCGAAACAATCCTAGATTAGGCAGACGCGCTTCAGAGATGTCGCAAGGTGGCATCCCAGCGTCTGCCGCCCCCAGCGGTGGGTTATCGCGGTAGGTCGCTGTGTTTACGCATGTCACCGAATGTGCATAGCTAAAGGCTGTACTTTCCGTCGGGCTGCCTGAGGGCGTATGTCAACCAGGGGACGCGATCTGCTCTCATATCATGTGGCGCTGTCTGCCTTCGAATCCGCAGCGCGTTGTGGGAGTTTTCATGCTGCAGCCCTTCAACTAAATATGGATCAGGCCACCGTATCCTATCAGATAAAAAAGCTCGAAAAGCACTTGAATACACCTTTGCTGTATCGGCGTCGCGATAGCGTTATCCTAACTGACGGTGGTCAAAAGCTATTCAAGTCCCTCGAGCGTGGATTTGCTTCTATCGAGCTCGGGCTGGCCGAAATCGCACGTGACCCACATGGAAACCCTTAAAAGATGCATGTTCTGACCCGTTAACGTCTGGGGCCTGCCCTTCAGATGACGGGAAGGCGGGGCTCTCTCCGCTTCCTCGGCGAATGCGTTCTTTGCGTCAGCCAATTTTCAGCCATCGCGTTGACTGACCATTTGTGGCGCTCCGGCATCTATCGGGGCTGATCGAACACCGTGGCCCAGCGTGTCTTCGCGCTGCGCCGCCAGCAGCGGCTGACGAAAAAGCTATGAAGCTCGACGTGTAGCCAGCCGCTAACTGGCGGGTTCTCAAGGGTGCCGGGCTGACGGTGGCTCAGGGGATCGTCGGCCGAACCATGGGCGGTACGATAGGAGCACCCCGCCGAGATCCTGCTTCTGGCGATGGTGGTAAGCCGCCAGTTCGCTGGCAACACATCAGGGGAGATCTCCAGACATCGGCGTGGACGCTCCCCGAGGTGGCTTTGGGCAGAACCAGGGGAATGGGCATGCAATGACGCCATAAGCTGGTGCACCTTAGCACCAGCCCGGCCGACGTCTGTTTACTCAGGCTTGATCAAGCCAAACCCTCCCGAGGTCGATCTCCAACATCGGGTGTACCCCATAGCCTTTCACTCGTTTCGTCGAGTGATTGAACAAAGTAAGCCAATAGGGCTGCGTGATAATGCCAGAATCCTGCAGGAGCGTTTCAACGTCGTGCATCAGTGCTTTGCGCTTCTCCGGATCCGGCACTTTCAACGCTTTGTCCAGCTTGGTATCGAACTCGGGATTGGACCATCCCGTCTCATTCCATATTGCTCCACTGCGGTAAGCGAGCGCCAGCACCTGGACCCCAAGTGGACGCGCGTTCCAGTCCGTGGCTGAAAGTGGATATTTCATCCAGTTCACCCAGTATATGCTATCAGGAACGATCGTGCGTTTCACCTTGAACCCGGCATCGTGCAACTGCGCTGCCATAGCGTCCGCGCTGGCCTTTATCCAATCTGCCTCGCTGCTGAATAGCTCATGTTCAAAGTCCATTTGACCGGCTTCGGTCATCAGGCGTCGGGCAGCCTCAACATCTCGCTTCTTTTGAGGCAGTGGATAGTATTCCGGGTGTAGCGGTCCTACGTGACAATCGGCAGCAACGGTGCCGAAGCCATTCTGCGCCGTCCGAAGAACAGTGTCGTTGTCGATAGCCAACTGCAATGCCTTGCGCACTCGCTGGTCATCATACGGCTTATTCGTGACCTGTGTCCGGCATATGATTGTTGCCGTTGTCTTGGCCTCAGATCTTACCAAACCCACCTTATCAAAGGTGGCGACATAATTTGCGTATGTCTGCTCATTGGCATCGACTTCGCCCGATTCGAATGCACTCTGAACAGTGGAAAGGTCGGTGCCATAGTCGATGAATTGTACTTCGTCGAGATGAGCTTCGCCGCCCCACCAGCTACCGTTGGTTCTACGCTTTGCGACTGCCTTCTGGCCGACGTCCCACGATACCAGTTCGAACGGTCCCGTTCCCACAGGCTTTTTTATGATATCCGATCCGTCCTTGTCAAAGTCACGGTGCACAATCAACGCAGGATAATCAGCAAACGCCGGGATGATCGTGATGTCCGACCTAGAAAGCTTGAGTTTCACCGTATGCTCATCAACTTTCGTGATGGCTCCCTCGATGACTTTTCCGGTTTTGTCATCAATCAGTGCAGCCAGGCGCTCGGCCATCGAATTCCCAGGCGCCTCCTTTTCGCACCAACGAAGAAGGTTAAATATCACGTCGTCGGCGTTGAACTCATCCCCGTTGTTCCATTTTACGCCGCGCCGAACATGCAACGTATATTCGGTGGCGTCCTCGTTAACCTCCCAGTTTTCAAGCAGCTTGGGTTCAAAGGTGTATTCTCGTGTGTACTTGACAAGACCTTCGAGAAATTGCCGACAGATATTGGATACCTCCGCAGAGTCGCTTATGCGTGGGTCCTTTATGCTATAAACCTGCATTGCGATTCTGAGCGTACCGCCTTTCTTGGGCGTTTCTTCAGCATATGCCGGTAGCGTCGCGCCGAGCATTGAGTATGCCATGGCTGTCGAAGCACCGAATATGGAAGCAAGCGCCAGAAATTCCCGCCTGTCCATCCCGCCTCTCTTGGCCTCCTTGGCGAGACTGTCGAGGACTTTTGGCATCGAGCCGCGATGTTGCTTAGTTGAACGCTCCATTTTAACCTCCCATTTTCGACGTACGAAGAAGTCACCACTTTGAGCAAACCGAAAGTTTGCTTAGCAGTCTTGCTGGCCTGACTGGAAAACCATAGGTGCAGTCAGGCAACGTCCCTTATTTTCTCCTTGAATAAACCATGTGCCGAGGGTCTCGTAGATCAAAAAGACGGCGGCCGATATAAATTCTTTTGATCTCTGAAGGGTGCGCGTTCAAGTCTGCCGGTCCGCGGTTCAGGACCTAGTGGGTGTAGGGATCGCAGCCCGTGCCGGTCCGGTCAGGGACGGAGCCCTTCCAAGCCAATGCCGGTCAAGCGTGTGGTGGATGATGGTTCGAAACGATACAGCTGAGGAAAATCGGAGAGAAAGCTGTTCGCCAGCTGTATGGGTTGCAATTCAGCGCGTGGGTCTTATGCGTACAGAAGCTTCCGTTCAGTAAAGGTGTTGAAGAGGCTCAGGCCTGCGAACTGCGCGCCCTTCGGCAGGAATAGCCGGCAGAAGCATCCATGGCTGACGACCCGGAACCGTCGGCTCCATGTGATTTCTAAGGGTTTTATATTTCGCGCTCAGTTGATTGCGGCGAGTTCGTCGCTGAGTGCAATCATTGCTCCGGGTTCTGATGATGCGGATGCGGCCGGCCTGGGGAGCGGTGACGCGCGTCTCCATCTTCATGGCCTCGATGAAGCAGCGCCAGTCCAAGTCAATGTGAGCCGAAGCTTTCCCGAATGTGTGAATGCAATCTCCCCCCGCTGATAGGTGAAGGTTTCGGTGATCAGCCAGTTTGTTCGGTCGATCGGCCGATGCGGAGGTACTTATGATCGACAGTGCTCGGGGGCGATATCGGCGTGTTGGCGCAGCCGATAACTGGAGCCCTCGATTGAATGTCCGAGGTGGGTGAAGCAGCCTGTCGAGCAGCGTGGATCCATTTGGCGAAGCCGCGATTGGAGCGGAGGTTCATGACGCACCTCAGGCTCACCGTCAAATGAACGGCAACGTGGTCCTTGTCTATGTCGAGCAGGTGCTGGTCCCGACATTGTCGCCCGACGACGTCGCGGCGTCGCGACCTCGTCGACGACCGTTGCAGGGGTCTGTGCCGGGCTTCTATTCGGTCGCGACGAACGATCCGCCATACCGGCGCGTCCTTCGTACCGGAAACGCTCGGCTCAGCGCGCCACGACCTTCGCCCGCACACCATAGGTTCGCGCCGCAGTGGCTTTGGAAAGGCGCCTTCAACAACGGCGAGCGCCATCTCCTCTCGACGCTACGGCGTCAAACGGTTTCTTATGGATGTTCATTCGGCCCTCCGAGAATCGCTGAATCGCCGACAACCTCAGCTTTACCGGCCCGGGCCGAATGGACAATCTCCTGAAAGCTCAAGCTAGAGCTTGGTCATAATTGTCACGGTCTCGGTCGTGAACATCGTCGGTCAGTTGATCGTCGCGAGTTCGTCGCCGAGTGCAACCATTGCTCCGGCTTCTGCCATGATGCGGATACGACCGGCCTGAGGAGCGGTAACGAGCGTCTCCATCTTCATCGCCTCGATGAGCACCACTCCTTCGCCTTCAGCAACTCGAGTCCCATCTTCGACCAGCCATTTCTGGAGGATGCCCGGGATGGTGGCCGTCACCGAATTTGTTTTTTGGGGCCCGGTTGATGCTGCTGATGGCCGCGGAGCGGCCATTGCAGAAAAGAGCGCCACGGGCAAGCCAACCCGATGAAGCCTCCCATCGATCTCGATCGAAGTTCGAATAACGCCACCCTCCACCGGCTCGACACGCGGCGCGGGCTCAATGCTCGTGAAGGCGGTCTCAATCCAGTTGGTGTAGACCTTGAAGCCATCTTCGCCGGTAAAGTCCGGTTCCTCGACCACGGCTCGGTGGAAAGGCAGAACCGAGGCAACACCCTCGATCTGGAACTCCGCGAGCGCTCGTCGTGCCCTGACCAATGCCTGATCGCGTGTTGCGGCGGTAACGATTAGCTTGGCCATCAAGGAATCGTAAAGGCTAGGAATCTCAGAGCCGCTCTCAACGCCGGCGTCCAGGCGAATGCCGGGACCGGCGGGTGGCCGAAAGCGCTTGACAACTCCTGGCGTCGGCAGGAACCCACGACCCGGATCTTCGGCGTTAATTCGGAACTCAAAGGCATGTCCGCGCGGAACAGGTGTTTCGGCGATCGAGAGCGGCAGACCGTCTGCGATGCGCAACTGCTCAATGACGATGTCGACGCCGGTCGTCTCCTCAGTCACAGGATGCTCGACCTGAAGGCGCGTGTTGACTTCGAGGAAGGAGATAACTCCATTGTCGGAGAGCAGGAACTCAACCGTGCCGGCGCCGGTATAGCCGGCCTCGGCGCAGATCGCACGCGTCGCAGCGTGGATGCGAGCGCGCTGATCTTCGGTGACGAACGGGGCAGGCGCTTCCTCCACTAGCTTTTGATTACGTCGCTGAAGCGAGCAGTCACGCGTGCCGAGAACGACGATATTGCCGTAGCGGTCAGCAATCACCTGCGCTTCGATATGACGTGGTTTGTCGAGGAACTGCTCGGCATAGCATTCGCCGCGTCCAAAGGCCTCGATGGCCTCTCGGACGGCAGAGTCGAACAGTTCACCGACCTCCTCCAGCTTTCGTGCAACCTTCATACCGCGTCCACCGCCGCCAAAGGCAGCTTTGATGGCAATCGGCATCCCGACCTGCTTCGCAAACGCAACGGCTTCCGCGGCTGAGCCAAGGGGTCCATCCGAACCTTTGACGAGGGGAGCGCCAACCCTGCCTGCTATTCGCCGTGCTTCAACTTTGTCTCCAAGAGCTCTTATCACATCCGGCGCTGGTCCGATCCATATAAGCCCGGCATCGATCACCGCCTGCGCAAATTCTGATCGTTCCGAAAGAAAGCCATAGCCAGGATGAACGGCATCGGCCCCCGCCTTCATGGCGACATGCAGGATCTTGCTGATGTTCAGATAGGTATCAGCCGGCCGGCCTGGCCCGAGGCTAAAGGCCTCATCGGCAAGCTCGACGTGGAGTGAGCCCGCATCCGCGTCCGAATAGATGGCAGATGAGGCAATGCCATAGTCGCGTGCGGCGCGTGCGATGCGGATGGCGATCTCACCGCGGTTGGCGATTAGGACTTTCTTCATCGGTCGGTGTCCCTGATGAACTGGTCGAAGGCGGAAACGGTGTTGAAGCGTATCTTCCCGCCAATAGGGATCTGGCCCGCAAGATCGAGGTGGTGGCGGGCAATTGAGCCTATGACCGGATAGCCGCCGGTCAGTGGATGGTCGGCCAGAAAGAGCACGGGCTGGCCGTTATGCGGAACTTGGATGGCCCCGAGCAATGTCCCTTCGGACAGCAGTTCGGATGTAACTGCCCTTTCTAGAGGTTCAGCGCCAGCCAGGCGAACTCCTACTCGGTTCGATTCTGCCGTGACCTGCCATTCTTGCGCTAGGAAAGTGAAGAGCGATTTCTCAGTAAACCAGTCCGTGCGTGGGCCGAAGGCGACATCGAGTGTGACCGTATCACCCTCCTTCGGCAGCTTCATTGGTTGAGGGCGAGCGGGATCAACGGCTGAGACAGGTTGGTTCGCCGGCATGAGAACATCACCCTTTACGATCGGAGCCGGACCGACCTTTGCCAAGGTGTCTGTGGCGGCGGAGCCGAGGAGCCTGTCGACGGCAAAACCGCCGCGGATCGCCAGATAGCTTCGCGTGCCTTCCGGCGGAAATTCGAGGGTCAACTCGTCGCCGGTATCGAGCGCAAACGGCTGGCCGAGTGGCGCGCCGACAATTTTGCCTTCGGGGGAGCGGATCGTTGCGGGGGCCGGCGCGCCGGTGACCGCTAGCGTCACCGGCCGGTCTGTCTTGAAGGCAAAACCGCCATAGGTGATTTCGATGGCGGCGGATCCACGAGGATTGCCGACGCAGAGATTGGCCTCGACCAATGCTGTTCGATCGAGCGCCCCGGATTCCGAAATGCCTTGCCCGGCCCGACCCGGCCGCCCGAGATCCTGGAATAGCGCTGGACGGTCTGCGCGGGTGACAAGCAGCCCTCCACAGGTGTTTGACATTGAAGGGGGAGTCGCTGATTGAAACTGCATCGGGGGCGGGGAGGCAGTTGATCCCTTTGCCATGTCGCGGAAATATACGCGGTCGCCAGGCTCGAGCAGGGCTGCGCGGGACCGGCTCATGTCCCACATCTTGAGCGGTGTGTGGCCCAGAATCTGCCAGCCGCCAGGGCTGTCGGTCGGGTAAATGCCGCTGAACTTTCCGCCGAGCGCGACCGAGCCGGCCGGGATGCGCACGCGTGGGTTCTTGCGACGCGGCACATCGAGGGTCGTATCGTCCGAGGTCATGTAGGCAAAGCCCGGCGCAAAGCCGGTAAAGGCGACAGTATAGGTCGCTTCAGTGTGTCGGCGGACCAGGTCCTCAACCGACCAGCCAAGGAGATCGGCGACATCGTTCAAATCCTCTCCGTCGTAAGCAACGGGGATTTCGAAGGTGTTGCCCTGCCGGGTGCTGCGAAACGAGAAATCTATGCTGGAGATCGCTTGAACCAAGGCAGCGCGACTGGTGATCAGCCTATCGAAGCTTACAAGCAGCGTGCGGGCTGCCGGCACCAGATCCATAACACCTTCCGGGCGATCGTTCTGTAGCGCTCCGAGCAGGGTTAGCGTCGTCTCGAGGTCACCGAGTTCGACGAGGAGTGCGTCGTTGCCTGCAGGAAGAAACCGGAGCCGCTCAGCCATGGGCGAACGTCTTCAGTACGACGCCGTTAGAAATCAACGCCTGGCGAACCGCCCGGGCAATCGAGACGGCCGCCGGCGTATCGCCGTGAACGCAGATTGATTGCGCCTCGAGCTCGATTTCCGTGCCGTCGATCGCCTGAATAGTTCCCTCTCTGACGAGGCTGAGCATCCGGCTTGCGACCAGTTCCGGATCATGGACGACTGAGCCAGGCAGGCGACGACTAACGAGACTGCCATCCGCATTGTAGGCCCGGTCAGCGAAAGCTTCGCATATTACTGTCAGTCCGGCCGACCGCGCCTGTTCCACAATGGGCGTGCCGGAGAGCACCATTAACTGAAGAGATGGATCGACAGCCTTGATTGCGGCTATGACATCGGAAGCTTGACGCGCGTCGTGAGCAATCGTGTTGTAAAGTGCGCCGTGCGGCTTGACATAGCGAACTGTCGTCCCGGCAGCCTTTGCAAGCCCTTGTAGAGCTCCGATTTGATATATCGTGTCGCCAGTCAGTTCCTCGCTCAACGGATCCATGTTGCGCCGGCCGAAACCGACGAGGTCTCGGTAGCCGACATGGGCGCCGACCGAAACGCCAAGGCGCGCGGCATTTTTCAAGACCGCGAAGATTCCGGCTGGATCGCCGGCATGAAAGCCGCAGGCGATATTGGCGCTTGTGACGATCGACAGCATCGACACATCGTCGCCCATCGGCCAGGGACCAAAACTCTCGCCGATATCGCTGTTAAGATCGACTTGTGTCACAAACAAACCTGGTAATGCGTGAACTCGATTGTTTACTACCACAGGTATGATTGTTCAACAATATGAATTCTAATAACGGTGACAGCCGGACACGGGTGAGGAAATGGCAAAGCTAAGCACCAAGGACCTCCAAAATGGATCCCTTGCCGAAGCGGTGGCGGCGCGCATGCGCGAACTCCTGATCGCGGGTGAGTTCGCGCCGGGCCAGAAGCTTTCTGAGCAAACGGTCGCCGGGCAGTTTGAAGTTTCGCGCAATACGCTACGTGAAGTTTTCCGCCTGCTTACAAGTCAAAGACTCCTGAAGCACATAGCCAATCGCGGGGTCTTTGTCGTCGCTCCGGATGAAGCAGCCGTCATCGACATATATCGGGTACGTTCTGTAATTCAGAAGGGGGCGGTTCAAGCCACGGTCAAAGGGCATCCAGCCCTCGCGCGGATGCGCGTTCTGTCAGAGCAGGCAAAGCAGGCGAGTTCCGTCGGCAATTGGCGGCAGGTAGGGACGATAAACATGGAGTTCCATCGCGCCATGGTCGAGCTCTCCGATAGTCCTCGACTGAGCGCCTGTTTCGACTTGGTGCTCGCCGAACTCAGGCTGGTTTTCGGGCAACTTAAAGATGCCGCGCACCTCCACGAGCCTTACATTGAGTTGAACGCTTGCCTCGTCCGCACCTTGGAGGATGGCGAAATCCCGGCTGCGGTTTTGCAACTGGAAGCCTATTTACTTAGGTCGGAAAGGGGGGTGCTCGCCGCGCTTCAGCGCAAGATAGGTTGACCATCGGTCAGTGGTACGAGGGGTACTCGAAGTTTCGAGCCCGGACGACGAGCACGATGTTGGCAGTGGAATTTCGAGGCACTACTGATGTGGTAGCCATTGTGAGCGCGATAATGCCGACTTGGTCCTTTGCAAGTGTCGGAGCGAGATCCATCATCGACCTGCTTTCGATCTTGCTCTTCGTCGGACACATTCGAGGCCCGGTCGCTTCGCTGCCGTGGCAAAACAAGACCGCTGACGCTAAGGACTATCATAAAGATAATCTATATCACGCAATAATCTTTTTATGATTTAGCGGCCGCGATTCGGCGTGTAAGTATTCTGTCCTTTTTAGCAATTCAAGAAGGGCCCGGTCAGGCGCTATCTCAGCCCCGTAATCGCTGCGAGGGCCGCGCGACGACGCCCTCTGACATACCCAGTTCAAGCAACGAGGTCGAAATGACGCACAAGTCGATGGTGGTCGCTCCGCAGCCCGAAGCAGCGGAGGTAGGTATCGAGATCCTGAAGGCGGGTGGCAACGCCATCGACGCTGCGATTGCGGTAGCTTTTGCACAAGGGGTAATTGATCCGCAAATGTGCGGCCTTTCGGGTTACGGGACCATGGTCATCCACTTGCCTCAAAGCAACGAGCAGGTTTCCGTGGATTTTCATTCTCGTGCGCCGGCCGCAGCTACCTCGACCATGTGGGAGCGCCTATTCGACGTCCAATCGCAAGACGGTTTCGGGTTCAAGCTAAAAGGGCGCGTCAACGAGCTGGGATATGGTGCGATCGGGGTTCCCGCCGCCGTGCGTGGCTATGAATTGGCACACAGCCGCTACGGAAAGATGCAGTGGAAGGAGATCATCCAGCCTGCAGTAGAAATTGCGCGGGCGGGGTGGACGATCCGCCCGGCTGTTTTCAGGTTCTGGAGCGAGGATGAAGAACATCCCGGGGAACGCCTGCATGTTTCGGAGGAAGGGCGGCGATTGTATTGCCGACCGGATGGAAGCACCAAGAGAATTGGCGAAAAGATCGTCAATGCGGACTATGCGTCGACGCTGGAGGCGATCGCAAGAGATGGAGCTGACGCGTTCTATCTCGGCGACATCGCAAAGACCATGATTGCTGACATTTCGGCGCACGGAGGCCTACTGTCACATGAGGATCTTGCCTCCTATCGTGCACGTGTTTCCAGGCCAGTTCGTTCAAAATACAGGGATTATGAAGTCGTGTCGGTGCCGCCTCCGGCCAGCGGCTTGATGCTTCTGCAGATGCTGAAGGCTCTTGAGAATTATGATTTGGTAGGTCTCGGGCATAATTCGCCCGATTATATCCGCATTGTTTCCGAAATCATGAAGCGAGCCACGATAGACAAGGAAGCGCTCATCGGCGATCCGGCCGTTCTTCCTGATCCGGCCGCAGAGTTGCTCGATCCCAAAAAAATCAAGCGTTGGTCGGACGAGATAGATCGCGGCGAAAGACAAAAAATCACCCGGTCCGCTGGCGAATACGAGGCCAAACACACGACCCATATCACCGTGGTGGATTCCAACGCCAATTGTGTGGCGTTGACGCACACGCTTGCAATGCCGTCGGGCGTCGTAACCCCCGGTCTCGGCTTCATGCATAATGGGACGATGGGGGCGTTCGACCCCCGGCCCAATCGCCCTGGCAGCATTGCCCCTGGTCGCATGCGAATTTCCTCCCTATGTCCGTCTATTGTCTTTGAGTCCGGAAAACCGCGAATGGTTGTTGGTGCGCCCGGCGGACCACAGATTCCGATGGGAGTGCTTCAGACAGTTCTCAATGTGCTGGATTTCGGCATGGCTATCGATCGGGCAGTTGCCGCGCCGCGATTTTCATCTACGAGCGATGCCATAGACCTCTCCAATCGCATTCCCCGCTCGGTTGCGCGCAATCTTTCGGACATGGGCTACGACGTGAAATATAGACCGTTCAGCTATACCTTCAGCTGGGTTCATGCGCTCGAATTCACGTCTGGCGGCTTGGTCGGTGGTGCGGATCCGGGGCAAGACGGCGTCGCCTACGGCTTCTGATTGCCCCTGGCTGCCCAGAAGGCCGGGTCTCTGACGTTCTTGCAGGATTTCCAGAGGGCGGCGAGCTGGGCTTTATTTCATCCATTCGCAGCTTGCGGCGGCTCATCCTCAAGCAGCATCGCAGCTGCTGAATTATGCTTACGCTGGTGACGTTTACCGCGACGCTTTTGCAAGCGTTCACGTGCTAATTGATCTTGTATTACCACTGCAAATGGCCACATGGCTGATCTAAGGACGGGGACGATCGTGCCAGTAAATTGCAGGGTAGCGACTTCTTCAACGGCCTCATCCAAGCAGCGCTGCCAAGCCCTCTCAGCCGGGCCAAGACATGCCGCCGTCTGCGTAAGAACCGACATAAACTTCGTCTATATCGGAGAGCAATTTTTTCATAGTTCAGTGGTCGCAAATCGGCGCGTAAGTTCTGCCTCAACCTGTACGCGGGCTCGGTGCGGTGCCTAATTAATGGCCTGTCTTCATCGCGTGAGGCGACTTGATTGGCGGGTGACGACCGTCGATATCAACCACAACCTTGGGAGGATCAAATGGGTTTCTTTAACCGGGTGGGCAAGCCGATGCCCAAAATATTCGGCAAGCTCGCTGAAGAAACACTGAATGGTCAGATGGACCGGCGTGAGTTCCTCGCGCTCGCCTCGACATTTGGTGCTACCACCGCAGTGGCGTACTCCATGCTGGGAGCCCTTCCTGCGGCGCACGCCGAGGAACCGGGAAAAAGAGGTGGAACATTAAGAATCGCTATGCAGGTCTTCGGTGACAAAGATCCTCGTTTGGGTGACGATGAGCGAACTGCCAACATAACCCGACAATTCCTAGACCCATTGGTCAAGTACACCAAAGAATACACTTTCGAACCGTGGTTGTTGGAAAATTGGGAGGTGAACGACGAGGCGACAGAGTATGTGTTGCATCTTCGCAAAGGGGTGAAATGGAACAACGGCGACGATTTTACGGCGGATGACGTTGTGTTCAATTTCCTTCATTGGTGCGAAAAGGATGTGCCCGGGAACTCGATGGCGGCGCGGCTGGCAACGCTGGTCGATGAAAAGACGGGCAAAGCAAAAGAAGGGGCCGTGGCAAAGGTCGACGAACACACGGTTAAACTGACTCTGCCGAAACCCGATATCACAATCATCGCCGGCTTGGCTGATTGGACCGCCCTCGTGGTCCACCGTGACTTCGCAAAGAACGGTTCCAGTCTAGCGAAACATCCTGTTGGCACGGGACCGTTTGAACTGGTGTCATGGGACGTGGGCCAAAAGGCAGTCGTGAAGCGCCGGCCCAACGGCGCGTGGTGGGGCGGGGATCCGTACTTAGACGAGGTGCAATTCATTGACTATGGCTCTGAAGGCTCTTCCGCTGTCTTAAGCGCCTTCGAATCAGGTGAGATCGACGCAATTGATAAGTCCAACATCAACGATATCCCCATTCTTGATGGTATTGGTCTCGTTGTGCATGAGGCAAAGACATCAACAACACTGCTATTTCGAACAAGAGTTACTAGTAAACCCTATGATGACCAGAGAGTACGCAACGCGCTGCAGCTGGCGGTGGACAATGGGACTATACTCCAAATCGGCTACAGCGGCCGTGGAGCCGTCGCCGCTAACTATCATGTAGCGCCAATACACCCGGAGTATTATCCTCTGCCGGAAAAGAAGCGAGACATCCAGGCTGCCAAGCAATTGATGACCGAGGCTGGTCAGATGGACTTCGAGCACGAACTTTTTAGTTCGGACGACGACTGGATTAAGAATTCCACTGATGTGGTTGCCCAGCAGCTTCGGGAGGCTGGCTTCAAGGTCAAACGGACGGTTCTGCCTTCTGCAACCTACTGGGGAGACTGGATGAAATACCCCTTTTCAGCGACGAACTGGAACATGCGACCGCTAGGCGTCCAGGTCTTGGCGCTTGCCTATCGAAGCGGTGCAGCATGGAACGAGTCGTCATGGTCAAACCCGGAGTTTGACAAGTTACTGGATCAAGCAGTGACGATGCCGGATCCAGAGAAGCGAAAGACAATAATGAAGGATATCGAAACGCTCCTGCAGGAATCTGGCATCATCATTCAACCTTATTGGTGCTCAATATATAACCACTCCTCCAAGCAGGTTAAGGGCTACGGGGTTCACCCCACATGGGACCTAGATCTTGGTAAGGTTTGGCTGGATCGTAATGGCTGAACCTTCACATTAACGAGTGTGCTGATATTAGACAGGCTTTAACTCCTTACCGGCGGGCCCGCTTATTTGTCAGTGGGCCCGCCTGCTTATTGCTGCACCCAAGTTTGGTGAAGAAGCTGGTGCACCGCTTAACGCGATTGGGAACTGATTTATGGTCCAGGCGGCAACGGTTCAGTCAGTAACAGGGCCAATTTCCATCCAGCGTCTTGGTCGCACGCTGATGCACGAGCACATCTTCATCGCGTTTCCTGGGGCTTGGTTTGACCCATTCGTGAAATTCGACCGCCCAGCATTGATTGAGGAGGCGGTTACACGGTTAGTGAAACTGCGCGCCGAGTATGGAGTATGCACCCTCGTTGATCCTTGTCCTATTGAGCTTGGTCGGGACGTTATGATCATGAAGGAAGTGTCTGAAAGAGCTGAAGTGCAAATCATTTGCACTACTGGTTTTTACTACCAGGAGCGGGGGCTCCCGATATACTGGCGTGCACGCACAGTGGATGAGATAGCCGAGCTTTATATTCGGGAGATCAATCACGGGATCGGCGACACCGGTGTAAGAGCCGGTGCTATCAAGGTCTCGACAGGCGCACCTTCTGTCACCGAGCAGGAAGAGAAGTTTCTAGCTGCTGCCTGTATTGCGCAAAGGGTGACAGGAGTGCCTATCATCACGCACACTACACAAGGTTGCGGTGGACCAGAACAGCAGCAACTGTTTGCAGCTGGTGGTGTTGATGCTCATCGCTGCCTCATTGGCCATTGCTGTTCCAGCCCCGATCATACTTACCATCGGCGCATCGTCGGCGGAGGTTCCTATATTGGATTCGATCAAGTTGGTTATAACAATTTTCAACGGGACGTCGTGCGCGCCGACAATGTCGCCAAGCTCGTGCGTAGTGGCTTTCGTGCGCAGATAATGATGAGCATGGACTGCGCCTGTAGCACCCTCGGGAGGCCGACGACTCATCAGCTAACCTGCGACGAGGCAGCAAAGGCCGAAGATATGAAGTCACAGGAGTTCTGGCCACCACATACCTACCTGTTCACTGACTTCATCCCGATGTTGCACGCCCGAGGGGTGAGCCAGGCAGACGTGCAATTTATCCTCGAGGACAACCCACGACGGTTCTTCGCCGGAGATCTTTTGCCGCAAGCCTCGGCAGGTTAGCCGCTTTAGGGTTGGTGTACAACGCAGATATTTGTAGGAGGATCTCCAGTTGACGATGATCTTCGAGGGCACTTTTGAACGTACGTTAGATCAACTCGTTGCCCGCTTCGCGGAAGCGCAAGGATCGAGGATCGAGGCGTGGACTTTCGATGACGAGACAAGTCGGCGCGGAGCCGAGTTGCAACTCGCTAAACGCGGTGTTGGAGCGCGGTTTCGTAGTGCATATAAACCACTACTCCACTTTTTTTTGGAGGAAGTGGACGTTGTTTCGCTTGCTGCCGTCCACGTGGTCTATCCATTGCATCCACTTTGCCGCGTGGATCGTTTTCGATGCGAGACATATCCGCTGGCGGCGCTCGTTGGAACCGCGGCCCTGACATTCGAGGCCGGAACTCAGAAGGATTTGTTCTACCAGGTGACGCTGACATATATGAACGGCAGTGCGAGCGGGCATTCCGTCTTCGCGCCCAATCGAGCGCATGTCGATTCGATCGGCCTAACCCATCTTTCACCCACTGGTTGGTTAAGGATCGAAGAGACTAGCCCCGGCGAGCGGCTGCAAACCGATTTCGAAACATTGTTCGAAGCTGCAGTGCAGGCGGTAGCTGCGCACGAATGGAGTGGAGAAGAGCCTTACTTTGAGGAACTGAACATCGCCGTCACTCTCCCTACTATGGACCGGCGGTTGCCGGTTGGCCAAGAAGCGATCTCCTTGTTGG
This sequence comes from Mesorhizobium sp. ORS 3324, assembly GCA_000824825.2. Taxonomy (GTDB): domain Bacteria; phylum Pseudomonadota; class Alphaproteobacteria; order Rhizobiales; family Rhizobiaceae; genus Mesorhizobium. The sequence goes on along the minus strand of LM655198.1, from coordinate 105,053 downwards.
AGGCGATGCATGAGGATCTCTATTTCTCCGTCCTTGAGGTCTTCCAGAAGAAGTCGGGCCGCCCACTTGGTGATTGGACGGGAAAACCGGGCCAGATTGTTCCAGAAGTCCGCTACGTCAAGGCGACGCCGGCGGTGCGGATAGAGACACGGCCCCTGACCCAAACTGAAGCTCCGAGTAAATTCATGCCGCTCAACCAGGCGGATGTGCCCATTTCGGCGGCACAGGTTCGGGCGGAACTGGCCAAGATTGGCGGGGCGACATTGGAGGCACATTCGCGGTCCGGCCGGTCGGTCATGGCGCTCTATCGGAAAGGTTCGGATCGGTCTGTGATCATAAGCGGCGGGCAGCATGCGAACGAGACAACGGGGATAGTTGGCGCGTTGAGGGCGGCGCGCGAACTTGGAGCGCGCCCAAATGCGCACTTCGTTGTCTCGCCGTTGGAAAATCCGGACGGTTATCAGCTCCATTGGCGGCTGCGCACAGATAACCCGTTCCACCTGCACCACGCCGCGCGCTATACCGCACTGGGCGATGACATCTTAACCAGGGCGACGGAACCGCTGTTTGAAAAACTGATCCACAAAGAAGCCCAGCGCTTCAGCGGGGCAAAACTTCACTTGGCCCTGCACGGCTACGCTTGCCACGAGTGGTCTCGGCCTCTGTCCGGCTATTTACCGCGAGCGTTCGAGGAGTGGGCACTTCCCCGGGGCTTTTGTCTTCTCATACAATACCATCGTGATTGGGCAGATGCTGCAGAGTTGTTGGTTGATAAGGTCACGAGACGTCTCGCGCGGCTGCCCGGTTTGCTCGAGTTCAATGCAGCCCAAATTAGGCTTTACCAAAGCCATTGCAGTGAGAGTGAATTGCGACTGATCAACGGCGTTCCCTGCCTCACTTGGGAGGACAACGACTACTCGGTCCCCCTCCGAATCGTGAGCGAGTATCCCGACGAAACAATCTATGGTCGCGCATTCATTTCTGGTCATGACACACAAACAGAATTCGTGTTGGCCGCCTATGAAGCCTATCAGCAAATCCCAGCAGGGCCTGTCTAGTCACAAGTTGCCCGCGCTTCTCACCGCCTCGCGCCGTTTAATATCCGAGCGCGAGCCAGAGCTATTAAGACGTCGAGAACGCTTGAGCACCAGTTGCTCGCCTCTCTCGCCAAATGCCAGGCCGCGTTGTGACGCGGTGCGGCCATCGGCGCGGCTTTTGAGTTTGAGAAGGGGCGCGATCAGATCGGCGGCCGGTTTCCTGAGAAATATAATGCGATGCTGGTTATGGGAGGATGCGATCGTTTCATTATGGTGAACACGACCGCTTCGCCTCGGCACTTCATACTCGGCAAGTGGTGAACGACGCTTCAAAAGCCTCCGAAGACAGCGAAGGGCACCGAACCAACACCACTGCCTGGTACTCAGAGGTGAAGCTGATCTATATCAGGCACAACCTTTTTCGTGTTGAGAGCTTCGCCGGCTAGTGTATCGGATAGCTTGAAGAGGGCAGGTTGGTGGGCACAGTCGCGGTCAACAATCGACCTTTGGGAGAAGCTGTTGGTTGTTGCTAGCTCCGAAACATTTCTCTCGCCTAGCCCTGATGATTTGTGATGCCGGCAACTCCCGCTTACGGGTCAACTAGATGATAGAGATGATCCCCGCTGGAGTATGGGAGGCGACGAAGGGCGCTACGGACTTTCGCGCTTGCTCGCTCGGCTTCGCCAGTGTGATGCTGGTCGGCTGTGATCTGGGCCTGCCGCATGTGCCGCTGTCTTTTGTCGAGCCGAGCAGGACCTTTCTGCAATGAACCGCCGCGGGGCGGACACAGGGCCATGCACGGTCCGACGCCATAGGCGCCTAATAGGAGCTGACTTAATGCCAAATGTTTATGATGCGGTTGTATTGGGTGGAGGGCACAACGGCTTGGTGTGCGCATCCTATCTAGCGCGATCCGGCATGAGAACCGCTGTACTGGAACGACGGCATGCTGTGGGTGGCGCGTCATTTTCGGACGAGGTCGTTCCCGGTTTCAAGTTTTCTATGTTTTCCTACGGGCTCCAACATTTGTACCCCCGAATTATTAACGACCTGGAACTTGAGAAATTCGGTTTGAAAGCCGTTCCCTATGGAGATCTCTTCAGTCCGACAGAAGACGGGCGTTGCTTGATAACAAATTACGATGATGCCGCTACTGCGAAGAGCATTGCGCAATTGTCCAGAAAAGATGCTGAAGCGTACCCCAAATTTGTGCAGTTTCACAACAAACTCGCGGAGTATATGCGCCGCCTGGGCACGGAGGTTCCGCCAGACCCAACGACTTCAAATTTCCAGGACATTACAAGGACACTTTCTTTCTCTTGGCGAAATTTTGGCTTAAGAACTAAGCTGTTCGACTTCGTAGAGCTTATGACGCAAAGCGCAGACGAATATCTAAGCCATTGGTTCGAAAACGATGCGGTTCGCGCATTGTTCGCCTATGTGGGAGGCATAGGCAACTTCGTGGGCCCTCACTCTAGGGGATCTGCGCTTGCCTGCCTTTACAATATGCTTACGGACTACTCCGACGATTTGGTGCACGGACACGTCATTGGGGGCATGGGAACTGTGTCGAAGGCGCTGGCGGCGTCCGCTCAACGCTTGGGCGTTGAGATTCACACCAATGCTGAGGTCGAGCAGGTAATTGTTGAAGGTGGAAGGGTCAAAGGCGTCGCGACTAAGGACGGTCGCGAATATCGCACCGGAGTTGTCGCTAGCAGCATGCACGCGAAAATCCTCTTCGGTAAGGCCGTAGACCATAAACACCTCCCCGACGACCTCGTTCAGTCGCTGGAAAAATTTAATACCTTTGGCACGAACTGGAAAATCAACGTCGCTTGCAATCGGGCGCCTCAGCTCAAAGCGCTCGGAGCCAGCAATGGCTCCTTGGTGCCGGCTTTCGTGCATATCGGGCCGACCATAGATTACTTGGAAAAGGCTTACGACGACGCGAAATACGGCGGCTTCGCCCAACTTCCATGGATGACGATAGCTACACCTACTCATTTTGACAGGAGCATGGCGCCCGAGGGAAAACACGTTGTGAACCTCTATGGTGGGCATGTCGCATACAAGCTTCGTGAGGGGGATTGGTCGAGCCGCCGCCCTGAATTCCTAAAGACCGTATGGCAAGTGCTCGACGAATTCGTTCCTGGGTTCACGGATGACATTATCGACTGCCAGGTGCTATTGCCCACGGACATTGAGAACATCCTTAACATACCGGGCGGCAACATCCTGCATGGACAGATGACCCCAGATCAGCTCTTCTCGCGTAGGCCGTACCCTCACTACTCGGACTACAGAACACCCGTCAAAGGACTCTATCAATGTGGCTCATCTTGTCATCCTGGCGGAAGCGTCAGTGGGCTACCAGGTTTCAATGCAGTGCGTGAGATCCTGCGAGATCGCGGGAAGAAGCTGTCTTAACCAAGACTGGTCGAAGGACGTGCCATGCACCTAACAGGAGAAGGAACTGGCAGCGTCCTTCGGCGGCCCGTGGGTACAGGCTGTGAGAAAAATTTGGCAGGGATGAAACCGACTTCTGCCACCCGACGGAGCGGCGGCGCGGATGTGCCCGGTCACGGGGTCCGCGGTCGAGAGTCACGGGTCATCAAGTCGCTCAGAAGGCGTCGCCATGTACGATCTTGCAAGACTCACTGTCGAAGACGTCCAAGCTGGCTTCACAAGGCGAATCTACACGGCTCAATCGCTGGTCGCGGCAAGCCTCGACAGGGTCGAGCAATACAACACGAAATACAATGCGATCATTTTTTTGAATCCATCGGCGATCGACGACGCCAAGGAAATTGATAAGCGCCGCGCGGCCGGCGAGAGCCTTGGTCCCATGGCGGGCGTTCCGGTGGTCGTGAAAGACACAATAGACATGGCCGGCTTTCCCACAACTGCGGGATGGTCCCTGCTGTGCGGCAAAATGGGCGGGATCGATCTGATACCGGAGCGGGACGCTCCAGTCGTGGCCCGCTTGCGGGAAGCGGGAGCCGTTATCATCGGGAAGACGAATGTTCCCATCCTCAGTAGCAGTGGATCCAATGCCAATGACAGTTGGGCAGGGCCCACATTGAACGTCGTGATGCCCGACCGCGCGCCCGGCGGCAGCAGTTCGGGTACCGCATCTGCGGTTGCTTCTGCTATGGCTGTGCTCGGCCTGGGGGAAGAGACCGGTGGTTCGATCCAGAAACCTGCCTCAGCGCAGGACCTCGTCGGCGTCAAACCAAGTATCTGCTTAGTGCCCAATGCGGGCGTTTTTCCTTTATCGGCCAATCGCGACGTCGTCGGTCCCCTTTCGCGATGCGTGCGTGACGCGGCCATTTGCCTGGATGTGCTTGCCGGCTACACCTCAGAGGATCCCAAGACGCTCGCAAGCGTCGGCAACAGACCAAAAGGAGGCTACACCTCCAAGCTCGGGGTGGATGCGCTTAAGGGCAAACGGCTGGCCCTTTACGGCAGCGGATGGCGCAATCAGCCTCTTTCAACGGTGGCTGAAGGCCTCTACAGCAGAGTAAAGGAAGAGCTCAAAAGCCTCGGCGCAGTCCTGATCGAAGATCCATTTGTCGGCTCGGGTTTTGCAGACCTCCGCAGGCCGACCCCTCCATTTCCGGATTGCGACGCCCGGGGGCTCGAGTCTATTCCTTGCGACATTCATAGGTATCTCGAGCGGCTAGGGCCTAACGCCGCGTTAAGAAAGTTTGAGGACTTCGCCCGGGCGACTGAGAACGAAAGCCCGTTTGGGCCGGCGGGCTTACTGAATTTTATTTCCAGTCTGCCGCAGTTCGGCGTCAACTTGGCAGACCCGTCGCAGCCGCCGGACATCAGCGAGTTCATTGCTCTGAGGGCAGAGTATCTCACGATATTCAATGAGGTGTTCGAACGCTATAGCCTCGACGCCTGCGTCTTTCCCCAAATGTTTCAGGAACTACCACTATTGCACGGACCGGAGCACATTCGTGCGACAACTGTCGACGAGATCAACATCTCTGGTCTTCCAGGAGTCACAGTTCCCGCAGGGTACTACGCGTCGGGCTCGCCTTTCGGTGTGATTTTTGTAGGCAGAATGTGGAGTGAGGCCGAACTGTTGGCGTACGCCTACGCATATGAGTCCGCCACGCGACATCGCAAAATACCAACTCTCGGCGGGTAGGAAGCAAAACAAAGCTAAACGGGATACCGTGCCCAGGTTGGCGATAGCCCGGCATGTCAGTCGACAGTCAGACGGGCAACGAGAACTGGCAACCCCGTCTGGGGGGGCGAATGGTGGCCGTTGTGAATGTGCACGACTTCCGCGGGTGGAATGATGCTGTGGGCGACGAGGTCTTCGGTACGCCTACGCTGAAGGCCGCCTACTGACGCGTACCTTGTGGCGTTAGTGTCCGCTTAGATTAAGTGGAGACTTAGCAATGAAGTATCTGGCTATGGAGCCGCCGTCGAGGGTGGAGGCGAGCGCGCCGGCGGCTCTTGCGCCGCGGACGGATGCGGGCCAACGGCGGACGCGCCGCTCCTGGACGGTCGAGCAGAAGCTGGCGATCGTGGGTGAGGTGCAGGAGTCCGGTGATCCGGTGGCGGTTGTCGCGCGGCGTCACGACATGAACGCGAACCACTTGCACATCTGGATGAAGCAAGCCCAGGAACAGACATTGGGTGGCCGATCCGAGACCGCACCAATCGCCTTCATTGACATGGGTGTGGTCGGTCACAGCGTGCGCGATGTGGAGGCGGAAGAGCCGCCTCCTGCGCGGTCGCACTCCGAAGTGCCGGCTACCAGCCAAGCGGTGTCTGCCGATGGCCGGATAGAAATCGTCGGTGCAAACGGCCGGCGTGTGATCGTTGACCGCACCGTCGACGTAAGTGTCCTGATGCGGATCTTGCAGGGCCTGGAAATGTTGCGATGATCCCGACGGAAGGCGTGCGCGTGTGGCTGGCGACAGGCTACACCGATATGAGATGTGGCTTTCCATCGCTGGCGCTACGGGTGCAGGAGGTCCTCAAACATAATCCCCTGGGGGGCAACCTGTTTTGCTTCAGGGGGAAACGCGGAAATTTGTTGAAGGTCATCTGGCATGATGGCCAAGGAGCATGCCTGTTCGCAAAAAGGCTTGAGCGCGGTCGCTTCATCTGGCCAACAGTTGAGGGCGGCGTAGTGACAGTATCTCCTGCACAGCTGAGTTATCTGTTATCGGGGATAGACTGGCGAAACCCTCAGGAAACATGGCGTCCAACTCGGGTTGGGTAGCATTTTTTAATTGAAAATACAAGGAAATGTGATTCAATCGGCGCATGACTTCGCAGCCGGTTGATCTTCCCTCGGATCTTGCCAGCGCCTATATGGCGCTGCTGGCCGAGCGTGAGGCGCTGCAGGCCGAACGCGATGTGGCTGTCGCGGATGCTGCCAACTGGCAGGCTGAAGCCGCCAACGCGCAGGCCATGCTGTCCGACAACGAGGCGCTGATTGCGCATCTCGAGCTGCGCATCGAGAGGCTGAAACGCGAACTCTACGGGCAGCGCTCCGAGCGCACGGCACGGCTGATCGAGCAGTTGGAATTGCAACTCGAAGACCTCGTCACCTCGGCGACCGAGGATGAGCTTGCCGCAGCCGCCGCGGCGGCGAAGACCCAGAGCGTGCGTTCCTTCACGCGCAAGCGACCAGTGCGTAAACCCTGGCCAGAGAATATCGAGCGCGAGCGCGTCGTCATCGCACCTCCCACTGCCTGCGCCTGCTGCGGCGGATCGCGGCTGTCCAAGCTGGGTGAGGACGTGACCGGAACGCTGGAGGAGATCCCGCGCCGCTTCAAGGTCATCGAAACGGTCCGGGAGAAATTTACGTGCCGGGATTGCGAGGCGATCACCCAGCCGCCGGCGCCATTCCATGTCACGCCGCGCGGCTTCATCGGCCCACAGCTGCTGGCGACCATCCTCTTCGACAAGTTCGGCATGCACATCCCGCTCAACCGGCAGAGCACGCGCTTCAGGTGCGAGGGCATCGACATGCCGATCTCGACACTGGCCGATCAGGTTGGTCATGGAACCTTTGCCCTCATGCCGCTCTTCAAGCTCATCGAGGCTCATGTGTTCGCGGCCGAGCGCCTTCATGGTGACGACACGACGATCCGCTCGGAAGGCGTGCGTGGACATTTGCCGGGAGCCAGCGCGGCGCCGACCGGGCTGCCGTCATGTTGACGTCCATCACCACCTGCCGCCTGAACGACGTCGACCCAAAAGCCTGGCTCGCCGACGTTCTCGCACGGATCTCTGATCTGCCAAGTTCCCGCCTGCACGAACTGCGTAAGCGGTGCACCAAGGCACCTTTCCCGAAGTCGCCTAATGCGTGTATGGCGGTCAGCCGTTAGTCAGCGCGCCGGCGGCGATTACTGCGGGCTATCATAGCGGGTGACGTAGTGGAGTTCGCGAAGAGCGGGGATGACGAGAGCGATGTCCTTGTAGCCCTCGTGCTCGATGAAGTGTGCTGTCTCGGGTCCCGGCCTGGGCTTGCCGAGGACGGGCCGCCCCTTCTTGTCGACGCAGTAGATCAGGATCGGCAGCAGCAGCCCGTGGTTGGGATTGTTGAGGTCGAGGAGCCGTTTCCAGCGTTTGATGTTGAGATTCATGGCCGCGTAGAACCCCTGGCACCACGGCCGCGGGTCGATGCCGCCGCTGGGCTTGGTGGTGAAGCGTGGCGCATAATCCTGCGGTCTGTCGAACAGCGTCTCGTTGATCCGGTTGTGGATCCTGGCGAGGCTGGCGAACACGGCGTGATCGGTTGCAGAGCCTTTGGCCAGGACGTCGCGCGGCAATCCCATGAGCGGGCACATCCAGTCTTGCGGGTCGGCGAACCGCGGGCCGGTGACCGCTGCCGTTACGAAGCCATCCAGCGCCGACATGGTGCGCACCAGCGGGCGGGGGTTGGTCTTGGCGGCCATCCAGGCCTCCAGCGCCGGGTCCGACAGCGCCATGTCATCGATCGCGCTCATGCCGCCAAGGGGAGCGGCATCTCGTAGCGGCGCACCCAGTTCCATGGCATCAGCTCATCCCAGCGCGAGGCTGGCCAGTCGTTCTGGATGCGCTCGATGACATCGGCCATGTAGGCTTCGGCATCGACGCCGCAGAGCTTGCAGGTCTCTATGATGCTGAGCACGACCGCTGACCGCTCGGCCGCGGCGAAGTTGCCCGAGAAAAGCCAATTGCGCCTGCCAACGGTAAATCCACGAATGGCGCGCTCCGCGATCAGGTTGTCGGGCTCGAGCTGGCCATCGTAGAGGAAGCGATTGAACGCGCGCCATCGCTTGGTGCCATAGGCGAAGGCCTTGGCGATATCGGCATGGCGCGACAAACCGTTGGCCTGGCGCATGAGCTGTCGTCGCAGCGCGCGGACCAGTGGTCGGGTTCGTCTTCGTCGTGCGGCCAATCGCTCGGCCGGCGGGAACCCCCGTATCTCTTCCTCGATCCGGTAGATCGCCTGGATACCGGCCATCGCCGTCGTGCTGAGCTCGGTCGGCTGGCTGTCGTGAACGTCGAATATCTTGCGACGCAGATGCGCCAGGCAGGCGGCTTCTCGAATGGCGCCGCCCCTGTAGATCTGATTGTAGCCGGTGAACCCATCGGCCTGGAGCGTGCCGGCAAATCCGGCGAGCTCGCTCATCACGCTCTCGCCGGCGCGGCCCATGGTGGCACGATACCAGGCGATCGGCGGCTCCTGCGAACCCGAGTTGCGGTCGTCGGCGAGGTAAACGCAAAGTGCCTCCTTGTGCGTCATGCCAGTGCTGAGCGCCAGGATCGGAAGCCGCGTGTCGTCGGTGTGTAGCTTGGTGCGGGTACGGCCGATCTCACGAAGGCGATTGTAGATCGGATCGAGCAAGGCGGCGGCGTAACCGGCGCTGCGCGCCAGCGTGGATCGCTCGATATCGACGCCCTTGGCGGCCATCATTTGGGCTTGACGGTAGTACGGCAGATGATAGCCCCACTTGGCCATCATGATATGGGCGAGCGCGGCATAGCTGAGCTTGCCCCGTGCAATGGCCTTGGCGGGTGCCGGCGCCTGAATGATTTTATCGCAGGCCCGGCAGCTGTATTTGGGTCGAACGGTCTCGATCACCCGCCAGGCCTGGGCGACCAGGTCGAGCATCTCCTCGCTATCTTCGCCCATGGCGCGCAGAGCGCCGCCGCAGCCTGGGCAGCATGCGCAGGACGGCTCGCGAACCACCCGCTTGCGCGGCAGGTTCGGGTTGAGCTTGCGCACCGGCAGCACCCGGACCTTGTCGGCGTCGGCGACGATGGGCAGCTCGATGGCGGGCCCACTGGCGGCGACATCGGTCTCGAGATCTTCGAGTTCGAGCAGCATCTGACCCAGCTTCTCGGACGAGCGGCCGAAGGCCTTGCGGTTGAAGCAATCGATCCGCAGCTGCAAGCGCTGGATGCGAAGTGCGGCCTCGGCGCGCTCTCTGCGCAGCTGCTCATCGCGTTCGGCGATGGTGATGTCGCGGGCAGCAACGGCCGCTTCCAGAAGCGCGATCCGGGCGAGGAAATCAGCGGTTGAGGGAGCTTGTTCCGACACCCAAATTACATACCCGAAACACCTCTGTTACGGAAGCAAAATCGACACAAAATCAAAGAGAAACGAAGCAAAATTAGCCCGCCAGACGCGGCCGATAGGTCTTGCTCGGCCGGCGCCAGTCGATCCCTTCTAGAAGCAGCAAAAGCTGTGCCTTGGTGAGCGAAACGGCGACCTGATCCTTGGTGGCGGGCCAGGCAAAACAGCCGTCGGAAAGCCGCTTTGTGAACAAGCAGAACCCCTGGTCGTCATGCGCCAGAATCTTGATGATATGACCCTTGCGGCCACGGAAGCAGAAGATCGCGCCAGTGTGCGGATTGAGCGCAAGCACCTGTTGCACCATCCGCGCCAGGCTGTTGATCCCGCGGCGCATATCGGTGGCGCCGCAGCACAGATAAATCCGGTCGGTCGGCACCACCGTGATCACCTGCTCAACTCCGCCAGGACGATGCGCAGCGCTGTCGGATCGACGGTCCCGTCGATCCGCAATCGCGCGCCGTTCGCAAAGGCCACCACGATCTTGCCGGCCGGGTCCGGGCAATCGGCGACGGCGCGTTCGACCTCGGGCAGATCGTTCACCTCGACGCGCGCGAAGGTGACCACCGCCTCGTCGACATCGTGCTCGCCGCCGGCCATCTGCTTGCGCCACTCATAGAGCTGCGAAGGAGCTACGCCAAACGCTTGCGCGACCTCGGTCACCGACGACCCCGCCGCGCTCGCAAGGTCGACCAACGCGCGTTTCTCCGCGCAACTCCACAGCCTCCGTTGCCGCGCGCGGCCGGGCATCGTTGCACGATCTTCGGCCGCCGCGGCGCCGCTGTCCTCGGCGACCACATCGCCGTCTGCATGTTCCAATGTCATGGCGCGAAAGCTCCATGTTCATCGGCCTATTGCAAGGTGCCTTGGTGCAACGCTTACCGAACTGCTGCCCTGGGAATGGAAAAATCTGCGCGACGCCGAGAAACTGGCCGGTCAGCAGACCGCCTCAGCCTGAACTGATCGCCTCACCATAACGACCACTACGGGCACACGCGACGCTTCATTCCGCGGCCTTCAGCGTACGCATACGGTCTTCGCGATGCTTCGGCGGAAACAGTTGGGTTGGGGACGGAGCGGCTGTGATGAGTTCGGTACCTCGCAGACAGAGTAATGGGATGCGTCGGAGTCGCGGCCGTTTCGGACGGAAAGCGGCTGAGCGACCGCTGTTTCGCCTGGCCGACCACCAGGGGTCAGGCGCCGTTTCGCTCACAAAGTCGGGGGGTGCTACTTCTGGAAGGGATCGACTGGCGCCGACTAAGCAAGACTTATCGGCCGCGTCTGGCCCGCCAATTTTGCCCCTTTCCTATTGATTCATGTCGATTGCCGCGCTCGCCTATAGCATCATGGCGAAGTGGGAAAACGATCTTCCGTACTATCGCCAACCCAAATGATGGCCGCCAAGGGCATCGACATCTAGCGATCCACGCTGGCGCAGCGCCGGTTACGCCGATGCTTTGCTCGATCTTATCTACACTCGCCTTCGTGAGATTGGCCGTAGCCGAACCAAGCTACACACCGACGACACGCGGCTTCCGATCCTGGCGCTCAGCACTGGCATGACGCACAAGGAGGCACTTTGCGTTTACCTCGCCGACGACCGCAACTCGGGTTCACAGGAGCCGCGGCGCTATCCCAGAAGCCGCCTCGCTGATTCACGCGGCTGTATCAAGCCAGACATTGGATAGATTGATTTCGCCTGTTGGGTGCATAGCATATCCTTTAACCATCTTGGTAGAATGATTAAAGAGGGTGAGCCAGTAGGGCTGAATAATAACTCCGGAATCCTGCAGAAGTGTTTCAATATCCTTCATAAGGATCTTGCGCTTCTCTGGATCAGGGACGGCCAATGCTTCATCCAATAACCTGTCGAATTCCGGGTTTGACCACCCCGACTCGTTCCATGCAGCACCACTGCGATAGGCAAGCGCTAAGCTCTGTACACCAAGCGGCCGCATGTTCCAGTTCAATGCTGAAAGAGGATACTCCAACCATCCGTTGAAGAAAGTGGATAGCGGAAGAACGGTGCGCTTCACTTTGAACCCGGCCTCGTGCAGCTGCGCTGCAATAGCATCGGCTGTGTCTTTCATCCAATCGGTGTCGCCGCTGATGATGTCATGTTCAAAGTCCATCTGACCGGCTTCGGCCATAAGGCGCCTGGCAGCTTCAATATCTCGCTTCTTTTGCGGGAGGGGATAGTATTCAGGGTGCAATGGCGCGACGTGATAGTTTGCCGCGACGGTGCCATAGCCAGCGTAAGCGATTTGTAGTATGGCTTCGTTATCGACTGCCAACTGCAGCGCGTTGCGTACGCGCTGGTCGTCATATGGCTTACTCTTGACGTGCGTGCGGCACACGATTGTGGTTGCTGTTTTCGCTTCGTGTCTCATCAATCCGAGCTTGTCAAAAATGGCCACATAGTTCGAAAATGTTTGGTCGTTAGCGTCGATTTCCCCTGACTCGAACGCGCTCTGGACAGTGGAAGGGTCGCTGCCATAGTCGATGAATTGCACCTCGTCCAGATAGGCTTCACCACCCCACCAGCTTCCGTTTGTTCGACGCCTAACGATCGCCTTTTGGCCGACGTCCCACGACACCAGTTCAAACGGTCCTGTACCTACGGGACGCGCAATGATATTCGACCCGTTCTTGTCAAAGTCACGATGGACGATCAATGCAGGGAAGTCAGTGAATCCGGGAATGATCGTAATGTCGGGCTTGGACAGCCGGAGTTTTACCGTGTATTCGTCGACTTTGGCAATGGCGCCTGGTGTTGCTTTGCCGGTCTTATCATCCACGAGCGCCGCCATGCGGCTGGCCATGGAATTTCCAGGCACATGCTTTTCACACCAGCGCAGCAGATTAAACACTACGTCGTCAGCATTGAAGTCGTCCCCGTTATTCCATTTTACCCCTTTGCGGACGTGTAGCGTGTATTCGGTGGCGTCAGCGTTGACCTCCCAGTTCTCGAGAAGACAGGGTTCAAAGGTGTAGTCTCGCGTATAATTGACCAGAGGCTCCAGGAATTGGCGGTAGATGTGTGCCGCCTTTGCGTAGTCATTTACGCGTGGCTCCTTCGGAGTATAGATCAGAGTGGCAATCCGCAGGGTGCCGCCCCTTTTCGGCGCGTCAGCAGCGTATGCAGGCAGGGTTTCACCCAGCATCGAATATGCCATGGCGGCAGAGGCTCCAAAGATGGAAGCCAGCGCCAGAAACTCGCGCCGGTCCATGTCACCCCTCTTGGCGCCCTCCGCGAGCCCCTCCAGGAAATTAGGTGTCGGCCTACCAAACTTGCCAATTGAAAGCCTCATTGTGCTCCTCCGTTTGTCCAGCTTTTTGACATTCAAAACCTGACGAGGTAGTCGTATTACTTCGGGGCTCGGACTGTTTTTCCTCCCGCGCATAGCCCACAGCCCAGCAACGCGGTTCATGTGAATGGCCGTAAACAGTTTGCGCGGACTATAATCCGCAATCCCGTGTCATCGCCGGGTTTTCACCAATGACCCATTATCAACGTCAGTGAACCCGCGGTCATCTCAACAACCCCGAATTCGGCTCAATAGAGCTAACGTCCGATCGCATAACATTTCATACGCCGAGGACTCGCACTGGCACGCATAACATTGCCGTCTCGTGCAGCCATTGTGACAGAATTGTAGTGCTCCCATTGACCAAACATCTCTAGCCGGTGACCCCGACGATGTAGCTCAGCAAGCGTCTGGCGCGGAAACCCTGATTCGACAGCCAAGTGACCTGGTAGCCACTCACGTGGATAGAAGGAACTCGGCAGATGGGCCGAATGGAAGCTGGGGGCGTCGACCGCCTCCTGCAGGTTCATTCCGTGGTCCACATGCCGCAAAAACGCGTGGAGCGCCCACTGGTCCTGATAGTCGCCACCGGGCGTTCCGAAGACAAGGTAGGGTTCTCCGTTCCGGAGTGCCAAAGAGGGCGTGAGCGTTGTACGCGGTCGCTTACCGGGTGCCAGGGCGTTTGGATGGCGCTCGTCGAGCAGGAACATTTGCCCGCGTACGGAAACGCTAAATCCAAGCCCAGGCACCACCGGCGATCCGCTCATCCATCCGCCGCTTGGCGTCGCCGAAACCATGTTTCCCCATTGGTCGATGATGTCGACGTGGCAGGTATCGCCATGCGTTTCTGCCAAAAAGGGATACAAGGTTTCAGTTTTGGCAGTATCGCTCTTCGCGGCAAAGCTAATTTCGCTGTGCGCCGTAATCGTCGAACCAGCAGCACGAAGCGAAATCTCTCCCCCACAGCCGTCAATACGACCAGGGCGCAACTCCTGGGACGCTTCGGCTGCGACCAACTGCCGGCGCTCCTCGTTGTATTCGCTTGAGAGCAGGCGATCGATAGGGACGTGAGCAAACTTCGGGTCACCGTAGAAAGCGTCGCGATCGGCGAAGGCCAGCTTGGCGCATTCTTGGACGGTGTGGACGAACTCCGCCCCGAGCGGATCCATGGCGGCGATGTCGAAGCCCGCCAGCAGAGCAAGCTGCTGCAGCATCACCGGGCTCTGCGCCCATGGTCCGGGTTTGCACAAGCGATACTGTTTGTAGTCGATTGCCAGCGGTGCTTCGACTGACGCTTGCCAGCGAGCAAGATCTTCGCCTGCGAGGAACCCGGCATGCGCCTCTCCAGAGGTGTCCATGACAGGCTGACGGAAGAACTGGTCGATCCGGTCTGCAACAAAGCCCTCGTACCAGGCGCGCCGAGCTGCTTCGATTTGCGCCTCGCGATCTAACCCCGCCTGTTCAGCTTCCCGCACGATCCGCTCGTAAGTCTCAGCCTGCGCCGGCAGACAAAGGAGCGTGCCCACTCTCGGGGCACTCCCGCCGGGGAGGAAGACTTCTGCGGAACTGGGCCAATACTGTTTGAAGAAATCGGATACGGCATTCAGCACTGAGGCGACAGCTGGATTGGTGATAAAGCCATTTCGCGCGATTGCGATGGCAGGAGCGAGGACATCGCGTGGCCGCATCGTTCCATATTCTCGCAACAGCAGCATCCATGCACCGAAGGACCCCGGGACGACAGCAGGCAGATGTCCCGCGCCTGGCATGATGTCGAAACCCATGTTCTGCAGCTTGCTCGCGCTAGCTGCAGCGGGCGCAACCCCTTGGCCGCAAATAACGTCGATGCGTTTTGTCGCCACACTCCAGAGCACGATTGGTACGTCGCCGCCCGGACCGTTCTCGTTCGGCTCGACAATGTGCAAGACACAGCCGGCCGCGACCGCGGCATCGAAGGCGTTGCCGCCCCTTTCGAGGATCGACATGCCGACCGTGCTGGCAAGCCAATGCGTCGACGTGACGACGCCGAATGTGCCGACAATCTCAGGACGGGACGTTATCATGAGAGCTCACACGAATAAACGGTTCGAGGAATACCGTAACCAGTGCTTCCTGCGGACCGGCAGCCAGCGACCCGCAGCCGAGATCAGCGAAAAGAGATGGCGCGCACCACGCCGAGTACAGGCATTTCGCGGTAACCTGCTCTTCAGCTACCCGAACTCGGCAGTATTTAGCTCTCTTATGCTCATCCTTATAGAATACTGGGCCTGCCTTGGCTAGCAAGAAGTTGATACCAATGAGAAATTGGTTTAGTTGTTGGCTTCTGAGCTTTGCCCCGGAAAACGAAAGGTTTCGTATAGGTGAAGGGCAAAAGGGTGAAACCAAATGGCGATTGGTACCGATGAACAGACGCGACGGAAGTCTGCAGAAGCTGATGCAGCTTCTGGCGAGCGGGCGCTATCCGGCACAGAGTCGATTGCCGCCTGAGCGCGAGTTGGCACAGATGCTCGGCGTCAGCCGCAGCGGCTTACGCGAAGGACTGGAGATGCTGGAGGCTGAAGAGCGGATATGGCGCCATGTTGGCCGGGGTACATTCGTCGGCCCCAGACCTCTAGGGGCGGTGAGCGGTATCGAGTTCGTATCTGCTGCGACCAGCCCGGAAGAAGTACTTGAGGTCCGGCTGTTGATTGAGCCACTCATAGCACGACATGCGGCTAGGCGGGCAACTTCCACGGAGATTGAGAACATGTGGCGCCTGCTGGAGAAGAGCGAAGTCGCTCATGACGCCAAGGCTTGGGAGCTTTGGGACGGCACGCTGCATCGGGCGGTCGCGCAAGCAGCGCACAATAAGCTTCTGCTCGCCCTGTTTGATGCATTCAATGCGATAAGAGGCCAGGCAGCTTGGGGGCTGTTGAGACAGGCCGCCTTGAGCCGCCAGCGGCTCATCATCTATCGCCAGCAGCATCGCGCCTACGTTGAAGCTATCGCCGCGCGCGACCCGCTATTGGCGGAGCAGGCGATGCGGGACCATATTAAGACCGTATGCAGCAATCTGTTGGGTTGGGAACGCGACCAGAGTTCAGCGTCGGACGTCGGGCGAGAACGAACGAAGCGATCTACCAGAGATCCCGCACCCAAATCAGGCAGCGCCAAAAAACCAAGAGCCGGCCGAACTGATGGTCCGTAACCTGCCACAGACCCGGGCGGGCCGCCCGGCCAAGCTGTTCAAGCGGGATAACAACGCTCCGCAAGCTCAAGTTCTATCGGCTGGATCATTCGTGACCTCATCCCCGGATCGCTGCATTGAGGGTTATCACCGTCCGCCAGAAGTACCCCAGCCATCAGGCGCATATGGGCCGCCGCTCGGTCGTCGAGTCCCATATCGGCGATGCCCGAACACCGAGCGAAGGGCAACGACCTCGTCGCCGAGCAGCCCCCGACCCGATCCTGGCGCTGGCTACTTCTCGCTCCTGCTCAACTGGTTCAGTAAACTTTTGTGGCAACTCCTCGCCGCTCTCCAAAGCTCGCCGAATCCTCCAGGCCGGGTGCGCTTCATTGTTCACGGGCGACTTCGAACAAGCCTACTTTTCCGCACTGCCGCAGGCGCCGCTTGCGCATTAGCCGTGAAGCACTGCTGCGCCGGATTCCCGTCGCCTGCTGAGGTTATCGGACTGATCACGCAGGCTTCTCTGCGTCCGGACCGTGCGAAGCGAAGCTCACCACTGGCTCCTGTCTGGCTAGTTGTTCGTCGCTGAGCCAGCAAAGGCTACGATGATTGTTTCCCAGATCCCTGAGAGGCGGCAACTCCCTGTCGCAGCGGTTCTCGGGAACGAGCTTTTTCCATCGACAGCGCGTCTGGAACGGACAGCCCGGCGGCGGACTCATGGCCGATGGGATATCGCCCTCGAGGACGATGCGCTTTTTGACGGCGCTGGTGTCGGCGATCGGGATCGCAGATAAGAGCGCTTCTGTATAGGGGTGGTAAGGAGGTGAAAAGATCTGGTCCGTCGTGCCCTGTTCCACGATATGACCGAGATACATGACCACCACACGGTCAGCTATATAGCGGACCACGGACAGGTCGTGGCTAATGAATAGCATCGTGGTCTGGTTCTTGCGCTGGATGTCCATCAGCAGTTCAGTCACTGCTGCCTGCACCGAGACATCTAGGGCGGAGACTGGCTCGTCGGCCACCACTAATTTAGCGCCCCCCGCGAAGGCACGTGCGATCCCGATCCGTTGTTTCTGTCCGCCGGAAAGCTGGCGTGGTTTGCGTTTTTCGAAAGCGCGGGGAAGTTTGACCAGGTCCAGCAGTTCTAGCATCTTCTGGCGCCGCTCCGCGCGATTTTTGCCAACTTTGAATTTCTCCAGAGTGCGGACGATCTGCGAGCCGACCGTATGGCTTGGATTGAGCGTGTCAAACGGGTTCTGAAACACCATTTGTATGGAAGAAACCGTTTCCACGTCGCGCGCCTCGATGCCTGTGGATTGGATTTCCTTTTCGCACAGCTTCACGGTGCCAGAACTTGCCGTTTCGAGCCCTAGCAGCACTTTCGCCAGCGTGGACTTACCGCAGCCGGACTCGCCGACAATGGCGACAGTCTCGGATTGCCTCGCGACGAAGGTGACGTTCTCGTTGGCCTTGACGGTGCGCATTCGCCCGCCCCCCAAGATCGAGTTCGCTGCGACCTCGTAATGTTTCTTTAGGCTATTCACCTTGAGCACTGGCGAGCCAGGCTTTACCGGCTCTCGGGCCTTGTCGGCGCCTTCAGGGAGCGCAGCCCAGTCGATTTCATTGAATCTCACGCAGCGGCTGTAATGGCCCTGGTGCCCCTCGACCGGAATCATGGGGATTTCTCCGGCGTCGCAGCGGCCTCGCACGAAGTGTTGGCAGCGTGGACCAAAATTGCAGCCGCGCGGCCGCTCATGCGGCAGAGGAAGCTGGCCTGGAATAGCTACTATTGGCCGGGAATTTTTGTCCGCCCCTGGCAGAGGTATCGACCGAAAAAGGCCCTGGGTATAAGGATGGCGCATCCGGTCGAACACATCGGACACAGTCCCTGTCTCAACCGCCTCGCCGGAATACATCACCGTGATGCGGTCACAGGTTTCCAGAATCAGACCAAGATTGTGTGAGACAAAGATCATCGAGGTGCCGAAGCGCTTACCGAGATCCTTCACCAGTTCAATGATACCCGCTTCGACTGTCACATCGAGGGCAGTTGTGGGCTCGTCCAGCAGGAGGAGTGCCGGTTTGGACAGCAACGCCATGGCTATCACTATGCGCTGCTGCTGGCCGCCGGAAAGCTGGTGAGGGTAGGAGCGCATTATGCGTTCCGGATCAGGTAGGCGGACTGCATTCAGCATTTCAAGCGAGCGGCGGTTTGCCTCCTGCTTTGAGACCTTCTCGTGGAGGATCGGCACTTCCATCAGCTGCTCGCCAA
The DNA here is from genome assembly GCA_000824825.2 of Mesorhizobium sp. ORS 3324. GTDB lineage: Bacteria > Pseudomonadota > Alphaproteobacteria > Rhizobiales > Rhizobiaceae > Mesorhizobium. Next base: position 86,668 of record LM655198.1, on the reverse strand, counting down.
TCTTCAAAGCAGGGTTCAGGCTCGCCATCGGCTCCTGATAGACCATTGCTATCTTGTGTCCGCGCATGGCACGGAGCTCCGCCTCGGACATGTCGCCCATGTCCCTGCCTTGGAATTTGATGCGGCCCCCAACAATCCTCCCGAGCCCGGGAAGGTCCCGCATAATGCCTAGGGAAACCGTAGACTTGCCGCAGCCCGATTCCCCTACGATTCCCATGGACTCCCCAGGCATGACCGTGCAGGAAAAGTCCATCACGGCCGGGATCGCCCCACTCTTGGTAAAGAAAGAGATCGACAAGTTTTCGATCTCGATGATCGGCTGGGCGCTTGCTACGGTCGTCAGTTTGACAGCTTCGTTCATAGCCGGCCTCTCAATCTTTGAGCGATTCTTCGCGAAGTGCGTCAGCTAAAAGGTTCAGTCCGAGCACAAAGGACATTAGCGCGATGGCCGGTGGCAGTGCCGGATGGATATAAGCGCGCAAAAGTCGGCTCGCGTCCTTGATTGCGGTCCCCCAATCCGGACTATCGGGCGGAACCCCCAGGCCGAAATAGCCCAGCGTTCCGAGCAGGATCGTCGTGTACCCAACGCGCAAGCAGGCATCGACGATCAATGGGCCTCGAGCGTTTGGTAGGATTTCCCAAATCATGATGTACCAGGCGCTCTCGCCGCGTGTCTGGGCAGCTGCGATGTAATCGCGCGTTTTAATGTCCATCACGAGGCCGCGCACGATGCGAAACACGCTGGGTGACGACCCGAGGACAACGCCCACAAAGATGTTGAGATAGTTCGCACTGACGTGCATCACGCCAACCGGATCGGCGTCAAATATCACGCCCGCATAGATCCAGGCCCCAATAAGAATGGTAGCTCCAATAAGAAGGTAATAACGCTCCGGGCGGCTTTTGTATCGGGTATGGAATAAAGTCAAAAAGAATACGATGGGGATCAAAAAGATGACGGCGGCGAACGACCTCGAAATGGAGACTCCAATGCCCGTCGCCTCGCTGAACCAATTGTCAAAGGACAACTCCCGAACGTCCGGCGTCACCAGGAGGTAAAACAGCAAAATGACAGGGAATGCCAACAAGAGGTTGACAAAGAAGGATAACACAGAATCGACGCGACCGCCGTAGTATCCGGCGGGCAAGCCGAGTCCGATCCCAGCAATTAGTGCAAATGCTGTAGCTGAGGGCGCGATCGACATCACAATTCGGCTGCCGTACACCATGCGACTGAACACATCCCGCGCAAGTGTGTCGCCGCCGAAATAGTAAACCCCGCTGCCATCAGGGACTATGGTCCCCGGCAGCGCTCCCTTCAGTGCTGCGATTTGGCTGATGGGATCGAATGGCGCGACGATGGGAGCGAATATGGCTGTAGAGAGCCAAAAGAGGCATATGACGACTCCAGAAAGTCCGACGCCTGTTCTGAACAGGTCCCCATAGAGCCCAAGGTGTTTGCGGAAGCGAATGCTAAACGCAAGCCACACAGCCATAGTGATCCAGACCGACCAGAACCTTCCCAGGACAGCAACGGCTATATTGAACCAACCAATTATCTCAAGCTGCACTGATGCCTCCTACTGCACTCGAATGCGCGGGTTGAGATAAACGTAGCCGATATCTGAGATCAGCTGAGTCAGCAACACCACCACTACAGAAACTAACGAACAGCCAAGCAGAAGGTCGATGTCATTGTTAGCCGCTGCTTCGTTCAATATAAAGCCAAACCCTTGGTAGCGGAACATGGTCTCGACTACTACGACGCCGGTGAGCAGCCATGGAAACTGAAGCATGATCACTGTAAAGGGAGTGATCAATGCATTTCGCAGGGCGTGTTTGAGCACCACTCTGGGAAAAGAGAGACCCTTCAATCGCGCGGTGCGGATGTACTGTTGGGTCATCACTTCGACCATCGACGCTCGCGTCATGCGAGCTATGTAGCCGATGTCCGCGATGGCCATTGTCATCACAGGTAATGCGAAATTGTAGAAGGTAAGGCCTTGTCCGGTTGCCGAAGCGGCGGAGCCGTTCAACCATCCCAGCCAGGAAGCGAAGATCACCGTGAAGATGACGCCGGAAACATATTCGGGCGTGGCTGTTGTGACGATTGATAGGACAGAAAGAGTCCTGTCCGTTGGAGTTCCCTCCCGCATTCCGGCCAGAATGCCCATCAGCAATGAAATTGGGATGACCGTCGCGAGCGCCCAGAACATCAGCTTACTTGTAGCTGCCAGGGCCGGCAGAATTTTTGCGGAAACGGCGGTTCGGAACTTCGTCGAACATCCGAAATCGCCTTGAAGCACGCCGGAAACCTGGCGAGTCGTCGGCCCGCTGCAAAATCCAAATTTCGGCGCCGGCTTGCCCGTGGTAGGATCGACGCTGGGGTCCTTGGGCCAGACGCCGACCCATTCGGCGTATCGCTTGAAGAAGGGCTCGCGATAGCCATTTGCCTGAAGCCAGTGTTCTACGTCGACGGCGCTAGCTCGATTATTGGTCTGGTTCAGTGCTAGCTTCTTCAGGTTCGGTTCCAGGTTGACCATATAGAAGACGATCAGCGTCAAACTGACCATAGTCAGCGCCATCACACCTAGACGGCGCAGGATAAAACTATGCATTACATCCTCATCAACACCGGCGCGTGTACCCGGGCCAAACTCGACCTTTTCCGTCACCTCGATTTAAAGCTGATTGGAACAGCCGGCTAAAGGTTTGTCCCTGGCATATTGCCACAACACCGCATCAGCTTCATCTTTGAATAGGCGATGCAGCGGCGACGCCGTAGACGGAAAAGATCGCATTTGATATAGACCTGCTTCATGTCCAAGCTTCGCGATCTCGTCCCGTCCACCCATTCGCTGTTCGTTTTCGAAGCAGCTGCCCGCACCCTGAGTTTCAAGAGGGCGGCAAGCGAGCTCAATGTCACGCAGCCGAGTGTCTCGCACTCGATCAAGATGTTCGAGAAGCATTGCGGGACCGGGCTGTTCGTGCGCGACAACCGCGGCGTGCAGCTGACAGAGGCAGGCAGGCAGCTTTACGACGAGGTGCGCGTCGGCTTTCGCCGGCTGGAGCAAAGGCTTGAGGCGATCTCCGGGCGCGGAACGCAATACATCACCTTTGCCGCCTCAACCTCTCTGGCGGCACATTGGCTGGCGCCTCAGCTCTACGACTTCCAGGCCGAACATCCCGACATCAGGATCAAGGTCGTCGCCACCGATCGCGACATTGATCCCGATCACGAGGTCGACGTCACGGTGTGGGTGCGGCCGCGGGACTTCGAGAGGGGCAATAGCTGGTTCGTCTGCGACGAGATCATCTTTCCCGTCTGCTCGCCCGCCTATCTTCTGTCGCATCCAGCCCCACAGGGCGTCGACGATCTGGTCCACCATCAGCTGATCCATTCATCGGATGCTTATCGCAAACGCATGGACTGGTCCGAGTGGGTCGAACTCGCGGGTGGCGATGCGAGCGAGATCAAGCCCAACATCGTCTTCAACGATTCCCAGCTGACGCTTCAAGCGGCTCTGGCCGGCGAAGGAATAGCGTTGGGGTGGTCCTTGACGGCTCAGCAACTCGTCAAGAACCGCCTTCTGGTGAGGCCGCTCCCAACCGAGATCAAGACCGAACGAGCATTCTTCCTGCTGACCAGCGACGACGTCAGCAAGAACAAGCGGTGCAAGGTCTTGGTAGACTGGTTTCTCGCCCAGTCCGAAGAGCTCCGTCTGTGACTTTCGAGCCGGCACATCCAAGTGGTACCCCGGCTCAGTTTGCGCCTCCGACCGGCTAGATATAAACTGTTTTTCTCGCCAGCCCGCTCCGACGGGAGTTCCAGTAGTGCATTGCGCCTGAGTCGCCGTTAGATTCTTGTGACTCTGGGTTCATCCCATTTGGGAGCGCGTGACGGAAACGGTTGTCCTCTAACTTACATCCTGCTGCGCAACTTACGCTTTGGGCGCGCCCGCTATGCGGTCCGGCATAAACTGGATTTGGGGCCGACAAAAACTTTTAGCTGTTCTCGGCGGGTCCGCTACTCTCTATGCTCAGATCGAGACCTGCTCTTGCAGAACTTTTCATCCGAACAGTGATGATGCTTCATTGCCGCGAGCTTTGGCGAATACGGCGTGGTTTTTCTGGCGCGTCTCGATGCGATCTAACAGGAGGTAATTAAATGGTGTCGAATGTTGCTTTGGATGAGCGCCGGAATGCTGCGGTTGCGGCTTCGGTCTCTCCGCCCTTTCCCATGTATGTCGAGCGGGCTCAAGGTGCAGAGATCTGGGACGTGGAGGGACGACGCTATATCGACTTCCTGAGCGGCATGGGCGCTCTCGCGGTCGGACACTCGCATCCAAAGGTTGTCGCTGCCATTCAGGCCCAGCTTAGCAAGTTTAGCCACACCTTCTTTGGCACGGCTCCTTATGAGAGCTACCTTGCCGTGGCTGAGCGGCTGAACCAGCGTTGCAAGGTCGGCGGACGGGCCAAGACCCTGCTCGTCACGACCGGTGCCGAGGCGGTCGAGAATGCCGTCAAGATTGCCCGCGCCTACACCAAGCGGCGCGGCATCATTGTCTTTGGCGGCGCCTTTCACGGCCGCACGCTGCTGACCATGGCAATGACGGGAAAGGTAAATCCCTATAAGCAGTCCTTCGGGCCGTTCCCGGGCAACATCTATCGCGCGCCTTACCCGGATCTCTATCGGGGTGTCAGCGTCGAACACTGCCTTGCGGCCCTGGACACGCTGTTTGAATCCGAGATCGAGGCGAGTGCGGTCGCGGCGATCGTCATCGAGCCGCTTCTGGGCGAAGGTGGCTTCATTCCGGCGCCCGTCGAGTTCATGGCAGGTATCCGGCGCCTTTGCGACCAGCACGGCATCGTTCTCGTTGCCGACGAGGTGCAGTCCGGGCTGGGCAGAACCGGGCGCCTGTTTGCCATCGAACACACCGGCATCGAGCCTGACCTGCTCTTGATGGCCAAGAGCCTGGCAGCCGGCATTCCGATTGCCGCGGTCGTCGGCAAGGCGCAGATCATGGATTCGGTTGCCTCAGGCGGCCTGGGCGGCACCTATGCGGGCAACCCGCTGGCCTGTGCGGCCGCCTTGGCCGTACTCGATGTGCTGGAGGAGGAGAACCTGCTTGGCCGCGCCAATGAGATCGGCGAGCGTCTCACGGCTGGCTTGCAGCGCATCCAGAAGAAGCGAAACCGCACAGTGATTGGCGACATCCGCGGGCTGGGCTCGATGATCGGCGCCGAGCTGGTCGAAGATGGAGAAACCCG
>LM655198.1:63158-81297 GCA_000824825.2 Mesorhizobium sp. ORS 3324 | reverse complement strand
CCCATGAACTTTGCTGATCCCTCGGAGGCCCTTGCACTGGCAGGTGAATTCCGTCGGGCACCATTCGGGCATCACAGCCCGAACCTGCAGAAGCTCCTGCGCACCTTTCGCAGTGTTCCAATCGCCGGAAAACACGCCTCGTGCTCACAGGGGTGAGTGACGCGCATTCACTGGGCAGGGTCTAATCGCCTGCCCAGTGAAGCGCATTCTGCCTGTCCATACATTGTCGGGTCAGTAAGCTAAACCAGCCAACCTCGACAGATGAGCTCGGTCTGCGTCTGTATCGTAGGTCGCGCCAGCATCCTGCTTTCGAACCCGGAAAGCTTGCGTTGGTTTCGGAATTTTTGCTGAAGCGTCGATAGGGCGCTGATGCGATCGCGACCCAGAGCCGTGGAAGGTGGGCGATTGGCACCAATGTTGCGTATCGGGCGTTCCGCCATCGTTGGCTCAGAAAAGTCCCGTTGACCCCATCCGTGGAGAGATTCTCGTCCCCTCTAAGAGGATACGGAAAGCGAAGGCCCAGAACCGAGCCAATTGCAAAGGCAGTCAGTGCTACGCATCACCGGCACGAAGAGAACGAACCCGCCGCGGTCGCCGGCGTTCGTCGCATATTCGCCAACCCGCCCGGTGACTTTGTATCGACTGTCGCCATAACTGCTTGAGGAAAACCGGCCGATCAGAAATTTGCCACTCTCTCGACCGGCTACTCGGCAAGGAACTCACAAGCCTAACGCCCGCTGGCGACTGTCACGAGGGCTTCACAGATAGGCCCGTGCGACACGCCATCCACAAAAACCTCGGCAACCAATAGCCTGCGCGTTCGATCCGCGTCCGATGGTGCAGTCGCGCGAAGGATTATGTCGCCTTGCTCTGCCGGCGCGAGCGTCATCGGTTGTACTCCGGCGCGCGGTCGCCAACCAAAATCCGGTAATAGGCGAGCTTCATACACTGCGGAGCGATTCAGGTTGTTTCGGATCCTCACAGTATAGGTGACTTCGCTGTCCGGGCGGGCCTCTGAAACGTATGGCAACATCCGCGCCCAAAAAAGATCGATGAAATGGTCCGCAGGTTCCCGCACCACATCGCGAAAAGCCGCCTCCTTCCGCTGGACGTAGCCCGTATACTCAGCGACTTGTGACGGACCCATCTCGATCAGCGGGCCATGGCCGGGACACAGGAGATCAGGCTTCGTGGCCTGCAATACGTCTGCGCAACGTCGATGCATTTCCAATTGGAAGCTGTTGCGCATCACAGTTAACTGGACAGGGATCTCGCGATGGATTCCCCCAGCGCGAGGATTGCAGAGGGCGACATTATCACCGCTAAAGAGCACCCTCCTTCCGTCAATCTGACCCAAGATCATTGAATGGAATTCGGTTTGGCCCGGTGCATAGTGAATCTGAAATTCAAACCCTCTCCAGCGGAACGTCTCCCCATCGCGTAGAACTCTCTGCACTTTAATGGGTTTATGAAAACAGCATGGCGTACTCGCCCAGGCAGATGGATTGGCAATGACTTCGGCGACACAGTCGAGAGCCCAGCACTGAGTATTGAACTTTCGCTGAAGAAAGGGAATCCCGCAAACATGGTCGTCATGAATGTGAGTGGGAACAACCAGTTCGATCTGCTGCACTCCATAATCATCCCGGAGCTGGTCCATATGATGCTCGATAAAACGGAGAGCTTGCATGGCGCCATGGTCATTGCCGAAATGCAGGTGTCCCTGTGAGGACAATCCGTAGTCAATCAGCATCGCGTGCCCGCACCCGCTAAGCACGATGTAAAAGTTCGAGCAGGTGTATGGGCCCGCCCAAAGCAGGTGATCCGAAATGCGCTCCAGCTTGCTTTCACGCAACGTCTTCCAATCCTCAAATCCTGTATTCCATCCCGATGTGAAAAGCCGGCCTATATTCGCAAGCTGTTCTAGCTTTGGCTCCAGCCTTTCGATATCCGCCCTGACATCGCTGATTATCCCTCCATGGGAAGGGTAAGCGACGGACACGTTTTCCTTCTTTAAGGCAAGAATGGATTGCATTGTGAACTCAACGCCGACCAGATCGCCGTAGGCATACTCCATCGCATGCAGCTGATAGAGATTGCCGCCGGGCGTCATCAAGTCTCCGGTAAAGGCGATCTTCTGGCCGTCCACGTGCGTGACCAGGGCCACCATGCCGTAAGTGTGGCCTTTGGCTGGAAGGACGAATATTTCGTACTCGTTCCAGACGAAAGTACCATAGTCTTCCAGGAATGCGTCTACCGAAACGTTTTTGCCCAGCGAGAAGAATGTATTCGTGTTGTTGTAGTTGCCGTATATCGCTCTGGCCTGCCAGTAAGCTTCGACATTGTCGAACAGGTGTCTCTCGAATTCCGGCACGGCAACCTTCGCGCCCGTCTTCTGAACGCTTCTTGTTCCCCAGCATTGGTCTCTGTGGTGATGAGTATGTAAAACCCAATCAACTCGGTCGATCCCGATCTCAGCGAGGTGCTGCATGACAGCGCCGGAACCTGTATCGATTAACAGGGCATTCCGACCACTCTTCAGGATGTACACGTTACATGCGTCACGAAATTCCCAGAGGTTTCTGGAGTGTTGGATCAAAGTCATGTGATTTCGTTCCATCAGCAGCCCAAGAGAATTGGTGGAATCTCGACCCGCTTGCCCGGAAGGAATCACAAATAGGGGAGGGGCGGGAGCGCATCTTCGCCGGTCATGCCCACACCCGGGCCAGAGCCTCGGTCTCTGGGTCCAAACTGCCCCGCCTGCCGCGAAAGATGTTGGACCCGACTGGCGACTTAGGGTCGGCAACGCCAGTCTTGGAGGCCGTCAGGACGACCATATCTTCCGGAGTGTCCGCTGAAAGTCAGAAGGAGTTTGAGCGGCTTGCCCTCCGGCAAGCCGCTCGATTGTCAAGCTTACCATCAGCCAGTTTGATCGATCCAAACCTTTGCGAGGTCGACATCAAATGTCGGGTGCATGTCGTATCCCTTCACCTGCTTGGTCGAATGGTGAAACACGGACAGCCAGTAGGGCTGGATGAGAACGCCGGAGTCCTGCAGAAGCGTTTCAATGTCCTTCATGAGCGGTTTGCGCTTCTCGGGATCCGGCACGGTTAGCGCTTGGTCCAGGAGCTTATCGAATTCCGGGTTTGACCAAGAGGACTCGTTCCATTCAGCGCCGCTTCGATAGGCGAGCGCCAAGACCTGAACAGCAAGCGGCCGCATATTCCAGTTCGTGGCCGAAAGGGGGTATTTCATCCAATCGTTGTAAAAAGTGCTACTTGGCAGAACGGTGCGCTTCACCTTGAAGCCAGCCTCGCGGAGCTGCTGCGCAATTGCGTCCGCTGAGTCTTTGAGCCAATCGACATCCGGGCCGAAAATTTCATGCTCGAATTCCATCTGACCGGCTTCGGTCATGAGTTGCTTTGCAGCCTGGACATCTCGCTTCTTCTCTGGGAGAGGATAGTATTCCGGGTGTATGGGGGCTACATGATAGTTGGCGGCAACCGTACCACGGCCATTGTAGCCAATTTGCAGGATAGTGCCATTATCGACGGCAAGTTGCAGGGCATTGCGAACTCGCTGGTCATCATATGGCTTGGCGGTAACCTTCGTCCGGCACACGATCGTCGTCGCCGTCTTTGCCTCGGATTTGGCGAGGCCTAGCGCGTCGCACGCGTCGACGTTGTTCGCAAACGTCTGGTAGTTTGCGTCGATCTCTTTTGACTCGAACGCGCTTTGAAGCAGAGATGTGTCGGTGCCATAGTCAATAAACTGAACCTCGTCCAGATACGGTTCACCGCCCCACCATGTCCCGTTCGTCCGGCGCTTCAGCACGGCCTTTTGGCCCACCTCCCATGTGGCCAGTTCAAACGGTCCCGTACCAACTGGATGGGTGACCAGATTTGACCCGTTCTTTTCAAAATCGCGGTGCACCACCAAAGCCGGGTAGTCCGCAAAACCGGCGATGACTGTGACGTCAGGTTTCGACAGCGTGAGTTTGATCGTATGGTCGTCGAGCTTTGTGATGGCGCCTTCTTTCGCCTTGCCCGTCTTTTCATCGATGAGTGCGGCCAGACGCGCTGCCATGGAGTTCCCGGGCACATCCTTTTCGCACCACCGCCTCAGGTTGAACATGACGTCATCGGCGGTGAAATCGTCGCCGTTGTTCCATTTCACACCCTTGCGGACATGTAGTACGTACTCCGTCGCATCGTCTTTGGCTTCCCAATGGTCCAACAACCAAGGTTCGAAAGTGAACTTGTTGGTATACTTGACCAGTGGATCCAGAAATTGGCGATAAATGTTACCGATTTCGGGATAATCACTTACGCGAGGATCTTTGGCACCGTAGACGGGCATGGCAATTCGTAATGTTCCACCTTTCTTTCCTATCTCTTCCGCATGTGCAGCCGGAATGGCCCCAATCATAGAGTACGCCACAGCAGTCGAAGCGCCAAATATTGAGGCGAGCGCCAGGAATTCGCGCCGATCCATTCCACCTGCTCTTGTCTCTTCGGCAAGCCTGTCGATTATTTTGGGCATAGATTTGCCCAGCCTGTTAAAAAATCCCATTTGAAACCTCCAGGTTTATGGTTGATATTATGGAGCTAGCCTACCGACCTGAATTTCGTCGTCTCGCCGCGGCCTCCGACTGGTAGCCGATGGACCCGCCGGCCAGATATCTTGTCCCGGGTCTGGCCAATATTCCTATCGATGGAAGACGAGGGCGCGCTGCTGAGATTGTCCATCCGCTTGCCAACTAGACCACCCTATGTGCTTAAGCGCCAGAGAGGCTTGATGCAAATTTACGCGACGATTAGAGGTCGCTGAACTACGAAAAAAAGCTCTGCGATATAAATACACCCTATGTCGCGGTCGGAAGTGTTGGCCACTGTAGCATTCACAATCGAAGCGTACATGGAAGCCGTGAATGGCCGACGCTGGCGCGGACAGCCGTCCTGAGTTACAGCGCCGAGCTCTCATCCGGCCTGAATGGCGGTCAAATTCGCGCGGTTTGGTGCTAGACTTCAGCGCCGGCCTGTCTGAAACGGACCGCGGTTACGATGCGCACGCCCATTGCAGTCACAGCCTTGGGATAGGGCTTATTGGGGCTCGCCCGCTTTTTTAGGATATCGATGACGGGTGACGATCGTCCAGTTGCCAGCTCGGCGACGGCCTTTCCAAAGGCGGCTCCCCTCGCCACACCTGTTCCGTTGCAGAACGCTGCGCCGTAGACATTGCGGCCCAACTCGCCGAAGACCATGCCGCCGTTTTGTGCAAGTGTAAGAAGACCGCCCCAACTGGCCTCGAACCCGATCGCTGAAAGCCCTGGCCAACGTCGGTCGAAGGCGATCTGTTGTTGCACCTTGGCCCTTGCTACATCGCGCTTCGTTGTCTTGAAGTCGGTGGCGTAGGAATAGACGTTGCGAAGGAACAGCCGGTTGTCCATCGTTCTCCGGACAGTCGTGCCGAAGCTGTTGGCCGGAATGAGCCCGTAAGCTGGCTTGGCGCCCACCTGGGCAAGCTCCTTCTCAATGAGCTGCCTCGTCATGCTCGCAAACGTGTAAAGTGGGATCGCCCGGTTCTTGAAGAAGCCGAATTTGGTAAGGTAGCCCGATGCACAGATGATGACCTTTGAAGCCCTGATCGTTCCGGTGGGCGTTTCGAAAACATGCTCAGGGAGGCCGAATTGCACCGCTACCACAGGGGTGTTCTCGTGAACGGTGACGTTCGCCGGCAGCCTCGTGGTGGCGTTCTTGAGATATTTCGCCGGCTGGAGGAGGATGGTGCCCGGGTGGTGCAGGGCCTTGAGATAATGCTGGCTGCCGGTAATAGCGCGAATTTCGTCAGTCTCGACCCAGCTGTATCTCTGCCCGAGCGTGTCCAACGCCTTGGAGAACCGTCTGAGATCTTCGACGCCATGTGCGGTCGCGGCGCTGTGGTACTTCCCCTGCGGGTCCCAGTCGCATTCCACGCCGTGTTCGTCGACTGCGCTCCGGATAAAGGAGATTCCGTCTAGATTGACGAAGAGCTCTTCTTTGTTGCCTTTGATGTCCTCCACGAAATCCTGTTTCCGCGGGTTGTGGGCCAGGTCAATGACAAAACCCATGCAGCGTCCCGAGGCATTGTTTCCGATGCGGCCCGCGTCCACTAAGATGACGGATGAATCCGGATTGAGTTCGGCGTATCGACGGGCCGCGTGCAATCCCATCCAGCCGCCGCCAATGACCAGACATTCGCAGTTGACGTCGCCTTTTTGAGGTAACAGGGGCAGCTCCGGACCGGACGCGGTGTACCAGCCGCACATGGTCGGTTCGGGATGAGGTGGCTCAACCACGATCCGCTTTTGAAGGGCACCTGTGTTGAATGGATTCACTGAAAGCTCGCTCAAGGTGGGTGTTAGAGCAAAATTCGATAGAGCATCGGTCACAGGGCTCGTAGACGGAAAAGATCGCATTTGATATAGACCTGCTTCATGTCCAAGCTGCGCGATCTTATGCCGTCCACCCATTCGCTGTTTGTTTTCGAAGCAGCTGCGCGTTCATTAAGCTTCCAAGAGGGCGGCAAGCGAGCTCAATGTGACGCAGCCGAGTGTCTCGCACTCGATCAAGATGTTCGAGAAGCATTGCGGGACCGGTCTGTTCGTGCGCGACAACCGCGGCGTGCAGCTGACGGAGGCAGGAAGGCAGCTCTACGACGAGGTGCGCGTCGGCTTTCGCCGGCTGGAGCAAAGGCTTGAGGCGATCTCCGGGCGCGGAACGCAATACATCACCTTTGCCGCCTCAACCTCGCTGGCGGCACATTGGCTGGCGCCTCAGCTCTACGACTTCCAGGCCGAACATCCCGACATCAGGATCAAGGTCGTCGCCACCGATCGCGACATTGATCCCGATCACGAGGTCGACGTCACGGTTTGGGTGCGGCCTCGGGACTTTGACAGAGGCAATAGCTGGTTCGTCTGTGACGAGATCATCTTTCGCGTCTGCTCACCCGCCTATCTTCTGTCGCATCCCGCTCCACAGGCCGTCGACGATCTCGTCCACCATCAGTTGATCGGATGCTTATCGCAAGCGCATGGACTGGTCCGAGTGGGTCGAGCTTGCCGGTGGCGATGCGAGCGGGATCAGGCCAACATCGTCTTCAACGACTCCCAGCTGACGCTTCAGGCGGCCCTGGCCGGCGAAGGAATAGCGTTGGGTTGGTCCTTGACGGCCCAGCAACTCGTCAAGAACCGTCTTCTGGTGAGGCCGCTCCCAACCGAGATCAAGACCGAACGAGCATTCTTCCTGCTGGCCAGCGACGACGTCAGCAAGAACAAGCGGTGCAAGATCTTGGTAGACTGGTTTCTCGCCCAGTCCGAAGAGCTCCGCCTGTGATTTCTGAGCCGGCCCAGGCTCCTCACTCACCGCCCCGGCTGGCCTCAGCTGGCTAGATATAAACTGGGTTTAGCGCCACCTCAAACTTTTAGGCATTCTCATGGTGCGCCTTGGTCCTTACCATCAAGTCATGGTGAGCAAGGCCGCGCATTTTCGGGCGGCATTTTTTCGATTTCATATCGTGGACCGCTGATTACCGGAACCGCAGACGAGGCTATGATGGACGCTGATACTCCCACAATCCGACGCCGCGGAGGCAGATCTTCTGTGGTTGCAGCGAGGGAAGCCGAGAAACGACCGCGCGTTTCTACCATTAAGTACGGGATTCGACCGGTGGAGGTCGTCTCTCCGGAACAGTTAGAACGCATCCATCAAGCTTCTCTAGCAATTCTGCGTGAGATCGGCATTGAATTTAGGGATGAGACGGCGATCAGGCAGTGGAAGGAGGCTGGAGCTGATGTGAAGGAGCATCGCGTCCGTCTCGAAGGCGAGATGGTCATGGACCTCCTGGCCAAGGCGCCTTCCAGCTTTGAGATGACATCGCGCGATCCGTCCCAACGCTTCGAGATCGGGCTCGACACGATGACATTCGGGGCCATGCAGGGCGCGCCAAATGTTCGCGACCTGCAGGGCGTCCGGCGTGCTTCGACAATCGCGGATTTGCGCGACATGAACCGGCTCACCCAGATGCTGCCGGGCTTCCACATCGCTGGAGGTTTCACCTGCGAGCCGACTGACATCGCGGTGCCTTGGCGCCACTTGCACATCAACCATTCAAGCCTGGTTGAAACGAACATGCCCTTCTTCGGTCTTACCACCGGGAGGGAGCGAGCCGAGGACTCTATTGCCATGGGGCGCATCGTCCACGGCAAAGAGTTCATGGACCAGAACGCCGTGATGATGGGGCATGTATCGGGAAATTCGCCTTTGGTCTGGGATGCAACGATGCTCGAGGGCCTTCGAGCTTTTGTCGAGGCGAACCAGGTCGTCCTGCTCTCGCCGTTTGTTCTCGGAGCAGCTAACACTCCTGCGGACATCCCGGCCACCATCGCGCAGTTGAACGCAGAGGCGCTCGCAGCACTGGCATATACCCAGCTGGTCAGACCCGGCGCGAAAATGATCTACGGCCAATACTCGGTCTCGGTGTCGATGCGTAGCGGCGCGCCGATGTCCGGGATGCCTGAGGTTACCTTGCTCAACGCTGTTATCGGTCAATTGGCCAGGCGGTATGGCGTTCCGTGGCGAACCACGGCGTCCCAGTCCTCCGCCAAGACCTTCGATGCTCAGTCCGGGTATGAGTCGGCGGTCGCATACATGTCAGGGGCCAGTGCTTGCGCGAACCTGATGATGCACGCGGGCGGCTGGGATGAGGCCGGCCTAGTATGCTGCATGGCAAAGTTTGTCGCAGACGCAGAGCAGAACTTGCTGATCGAGAAATATGCCAAAGGAATATCCTTCGAGAATTTCGACGACGCTCTCGAGGCGGTCCGGCGGATCGGCCCCGGCGGGCATTATCTCGGGGATTCCTTCACGCTCAAGCACTTCAAGGACGCTTTCATCGCGCCCGAAATACTCGACTATCTCAGCTACGAGCAGTGGAAGGTCAAGGGATCAAAAGATATGGCGCAGCGCTGTCGCGAGAAGGCTAAGGACATCATCGCCAGCTATGAGCAGCCGCCTCTAAATGTGGCCCTGCGAGAAGAACTCGATGCATTCGTCGCCAAGCGCCAGGAGGAGATCTCGCCAAGCATTGCCTAGGCTCCCGTGCCGGTCAATTGCGTGGAAACAGCGCAGCAGAGGTGCGCACTTCATTCAGGTTTCGAGATGCTTCTGTTGAAGGTCTCGTGGCCAAAGAACTCCCAAGGCTTCGTCCGAAGCCGGGTCGGCGCCCCATTGAGCATGGGGTGCCGACCTCCTTGAAATCAGAATTGAGACAAAACATGGCTGATGAAGAGATCATTCTTTCCGAGCTTTCCGACGAGGAGCTCGTGCAGCAGATGCATGACGACCTTTACGACGGGCTGAAGGAAGAGATCGAGCAGGGAACGCATATTCTCCTCGAGCGCGGCTGGCAGCCTTACACCGTGCTGACCGAGGCGCTTGTCGAAGGCATGCGCATTGTCGGCGAGGATTTCCGCGACGGCATCCTATTCGTGCCGGAAGTGCTGCTGTCGGCCAACGCCATGAAGGCCGGCATGGCCATCCTGCGCCCGCTGCTCGCCGCCACCGGCGCGCCCAAGCAGGGCAAGATGGTGATCGGCACCGTCAAGGGCGACATCCACGACATCGGCAAGAACCTCGTCGGCATGATGATGGAAGGCGCCGGCTTCGAGATCATCGACCTTGGCATCAACAACCCGGTCGAAAAATACATGGCGGCCTTGGAGGAGCATCAGCCCGACATCATCGGCATGTCGGCACTGCTCACCACCACCATGCCTTACATGAAGGTCGTCATCGACACGATGAAGGAAAAGGGCATCCGCGACGATTACGTCGTGCTGGTCGGCGGCGCGCCGCTTAACGAGGAGTTCGGCAAGGCCGTCGGCGCCGACGCCTATTGCCGTGACGCGGCCGTCGCTGTCGAGACCGCCAAGGACTTCATGAAGCGCAAGCACAACGTTCGCGCTTGACCTCTGAGGGCTCGATCTCGCGCCGACAGCAGTTAAATCCGGCGCGATATTTTGGACGGATTAGACACCATGAACGCGCCATTTTCACCGCCCGGCAGTTCAGGCCCAGTGCTTTGGGACGCCGCAAAGAATCAGGTGGATGCACAAACCGATCAGTGCCGTCTGATGATCTTGACGCTTCCTGGATTCTCCCTGCTCAGTCTTTCATCATTCGTGGACCCGCTTCGCCTTGCCAATTCGATCTTGGGACGGCCGTTTTTTGAATGGTCCCTGCTGAGCAAAGACGGTCAGCCGGTAAAATGCGCCAGCGGCTTTGGGCTGTCGGTGGACGGTGACTTCAAATGCGCCAGCCAAATGCTGCAGTCTGGAAATCGGCCAACTATGGTCGTCGTCTTGGCTGGCGAAATGGTCGAAAAGCAGGTTTCAGCTCCTCTTATAAATCTTCTTCGCCTTTACAAACGACACGGCGTTCCCATAGCGGCTCTGGGTACAGCAACGTGGCTGCTCGCCGAGATTGGAATGCTCGATGGGGTCCCTTGCACAATTCATTGGGACAAGCGCGCCGCATTCGCCGAGACATTCGGACGGCCCCAAGTTACCGACCGACTCTTCGTTCGGGATAGCCAGCTAGTCACATGTGCAGGTGAGTTCGCGTCGTTCGACCTGGTGATGGAGTTGATCAGCGAGCACCTCGGCAAGGAGGTGGCATTGGCCGTCTGTCGGCACACCACGGCCGGGCATTGGCGTTCCACCTCGGAAAGACAGTCGCCCATCAGCCCTAACGAAATCGGCATTTCCAAGCCGATCGCTGAAATAATCCGCATCATGGAAGAACATGTCGAGGACCCTATACCCCTGCGCGACATTGCCAGGTGCGTTGGTCGCTCGCAACGTCAGATCGAAAGGCTCTTTGCGCGCGCATTGTCAACCTCGCCGATGCGCTATTACCTCCATGTGAGACTTTCCCGTGCCAAGCGTCTCGTTGAACAGACGGACTTGCCGATCGTTGAGGTCGCGGTAGCCTGTGGGTTCGCATCGGCCTCGCATTTCTCCAAGTGCTTCCGCCTCGCGTTCGGCGCCAATCCAAATGCATATCGAGCTTAACCTCTGGCGCTGAGAGGCTGGAGGACATCGCGCGGGTAAATCCATTCTATAACACGCGGTATTTTTTCCGCGTATCGAAGTCTGCGAATCTCAGCCTTAATTGCCCAAAACCAACCTAGGGAACGCTAATCCATGTCATCTTTCTCGGTTACGACGCACAAAATTGACCCCAGCCGGCGTCCAACAGCGCTGAAGCCCGACGGGAGCATCGATGACAACGATCGCGTGGAAATCGGGCCGACCGATGTCGCCTTTGCCGAATGGTCGGCACTGGGGCTGACGCCGCCAAACCTGGTGAGAATGCGTGAGACGCGGCTCGCCCGCATCGTCCAGCAGCTTCGTCAGCGCGACTACGCGGGCGTGCTGTGCTTCGATCCGCTGAATATCAGATACGCCACCGACTCATCGAATATGCAGCTCTGGATTACGCACAACGCGAATCGGGCGGCGTTCATATCTGCGGATGGGTATGTCGTAATCTGGGATTTGCACAATTGCGAGCACCTTTCGGCTCACCTTCCACTCGTTAATGAAGTCAGGGACGGGGGCGCCGCCTTCTTCTATTTCGCCGCTGGCGACGCAGAAGACGTGATCGCCAAGAAGTTTGCCGGGCAGGTCGACGAGCTTCTGCGCCGAAGCGGAGGCAAGAACCGCCGTTTGGCCGTCGACAAGATCGAGATTCCTGGCCTGCGCGCTCTGGATGAAATCGGCATCGAAGTCTGCAACGGCATGCAACTCATGGAGCATGCGAGGGCCATCAAGGGGATCGACGAGATCAACGCCATGCGCTGCTCGATCGCGACTTGCGAGATTGCCGTCGCCAAGATGCGCGAGCGCTTGCAGCCGGGTATAGCCGAAACGGAACTGTGGTCGGTGCTTCATGCCGAAAACATCGCTAGGGGCGGCGAGTGGATCGAAACGCGTATCCTCACTTCTGGGCCACGCACCAATCCGTGGCTGGCAGAGGCAGGGCCGCGCCGGATCGAACCGGGCGACTTGGTCGCCTTCGATACGGATATGGTGGGTCCTTACGGCATGTGCGCCGATTTTTCGAGAACCTGGTACTGCGGCGATGGAAAGCCCACCGACGAGCAGCGTCGGTTGCATGCCATTGCATATGAGCATGTGCAAACGAACATGGCGCTGCTGAAGCCCGGCGTCTCGTTCACAGAGCTTACGGAACGAGGCCATAAGCTGCCTGCGGAATTCGTCCACCAGCGCTACGGTGTCATGATGCATGGCATTGGTCTATGCGACGAATATCCTGCCATTATGTATCCGGAGGATTTCATTCCGGGAGCGTTTGACTACGTCCTTGAGCCGGGCATGACGCTTTGCGTTGAAGCTTACATTGGAGCTGTCGGCGGGCGCGAAGGGGTGAAATTGGAGGAGCAGGTGTTGGTCACCGAGAACGGCTTCGAAAATCTCACGAAATGTCCTTTCGACGCTGCTTTGATGGGCTAGGTCTTCGACATCGGTCGCAACCCACCGGAGACTCGGCCGGACTTGAGCAGATGTGAAGACATCACGTCTGCTCAAGGCATTCGTGGGGCTAGCAAGGCTGCCGAGGCCTCCCGCGGCCTGGCTCTGGCTTAGTTGCCGGGGCGTTTCCAGCTAGCCCGGAGGGAACTAGCACGAACAGACAGCGGGAGCGCCCTTGGGGAGAAGCATCAATATTCTAAGTTTTTGAGGGCTAGCTATGACCGAAGGTCCGGGCGCTGAGTTCAGTAAATCTTGGGTAGAACGCAGCGTTGAGGATGCGGGCACGGCGGCAGTCCGCGCCGCCTTAGCGGCTTTCGCTGAACGCTTCGATTTGGTGCGCGAGTTCCTGGACGCACCCTTCGGTCGCCACAGTGCCGATCTGCGCTTCGTTCTGGACGTGATGCGTTCCCAACCGACCGCCGGCAAGTGGTTCACGATCATGACCAAGCCCTACAGCGAGTGGCGCGCCGCGCGCTGGTCGCCTGACGGCTTGGACATCGCCGAAATGGCGCCGGCCTGTTTTCAAACGCGCGAGGACGTTGAGCGCTGGGTTTTCAAGCAGCGCTGGCGACATCTGATCGGCGCACTCCCATTGCAGGAAAGTGACGATGAAGCCTGATCGCCCAGTGATTCTGGCCTATGCGGATCGCGACAGCGTGAAGCCGGGCGAAAGCATCGGCTTTGCCGTGAGTTGCATCAAACTTGATAGCTTCGAGTGCGATTTCGTTCGCCTGCTTGGCTGTGATGCCGGACCGGAAATGCCGCCCTTTGAGCCGTCCGTAATGACGGAGGGCAAGCGTTATCCAGGTCGCGAGCAACCCATCCGGGCTGGTTCCTACATCGAGGTCGAGGGCTCGCGGCGTCTCACGGATCTTGGCCCGATAATGATTTGCGGCACCATTTTCCCGACCCTGGTCAACGGCCAATCGCGTTGTCTGTTGAGTACGCTGACCGCGGACGGGCGCGGGGGAGTGGCCCTGCGGCTCGATGCCGAGGGCTGCCTGACCGCAATCCTTGCGGACGCCAATGGAGCGCGGGTCTATCGCCTTGACCGGCCTTTGTCTTTGCGTCGCTGGAGCTTCGTTGTACTAAGCTATGATCCCGAACGCCGTCGTTTGCTCCTTGCGGTGCATCGCCTCGCATCCGGAATGCACGACCACGCCGGCGCGAGTTGGCTCACCGTGGATGATGTTAGTCCGCCAGCAGGCGGTGATGGCCACCTTCTAATCGCAGCCGAGCGAGGCGGCGACGGCTTTCCTTGCCACCATTTCAACGGCAAAATAGAACGCCCGCGCATCTTGGCCGCCGCGCTGTCTCTTGACCAAATCAAGAATCTGGCTGCATGCAAGCCGAACGAGCCGGTCAGCTGGCCCTGCGTGGCCGATTGGGACCTGGCGAACGAACCTGCCTCAGACGTGGTCCGGGATCTCTCCGGCTCCGGTCACGACGGCCTGTGCAACAATCAGCCCGCCCGTGCTGTCCAGGGCTCGAACTGGGATGGCTCGACCTTGGATTGGCGTAGCGCGCCTGAACAATATGCTGCCATTTACTTCCACCACGACGACATTGAGAGTCCCGGCTGGCAAGAGAACCTGCGGCTCAAAGTGCCGCACGAGTGGCCGAGCGGTTGCTATGCGGCTCGTCTGAAAGGCGACGATGCCGAATTCTATGTCCCCTTCTACGTTCGCCAGCCAGCAAACGCTTCCAGCGATGTAACCTTCCTCGCGCCCACGGCAACCTATGCAGCCTACGTCAACATGGTGTCCCAACAGCAGCGAATAGAGTACGGTCTCGGCTGCCTTGGCGTCACCTACACGCCGCTCGATCTTCTGGCTGTTGGTCTTCCAGGCCCCGGCAGGTCACTCTACGATCCGCATGAAGATGGCAGCGGGCGCTGGATCGGATCGCTGCGCCGGCCGGTGCTGAACCGGCAGCCAGGAGGCTGGCTCTGGAACTTCCAGATTGATCTATGCATCCTCGGCTGGTTGGCCAAAGCAGCGCCCGATCACAACGTCTTGACGGACGAGGAGCTCGATCGCGAGGGCCTGGCTGCCTTGGAGGGTTGCCGCGTTCTGGTGACGGGCAGCCACCCAGAGTATTGGTCGCAACCGATGTTGCAGGCCCTCGATGGCTTTCTCGCCAGGGGTGGTCGTCTCATGTATCTCGGGGGCAACGGGTTTTACCACACCATCGATTTCCATCCTCAAAAGCACGGCTTGGTCGAGCTCAGGCGCCGCACTTCAAAGATGGGCCGTGTCGACGCCGGCGACGCTTATAGCAGCTTTACAGGCCGGCTCTGCGGGGCATGGAAGGATTTGGGCAGACCCGAGCAGTCGCTGGTTGGCGTTGGATATCGAACGGAGGCTTTTGACCGCTCCAGTTACTATCGTCGCCTGCCGGCAGGTGACAATCCGCGGGCGCGCTTCATTTTCGAAGGGATCACCGAAAGCATCATCGGCGAGTTTGGTGTATTGGGCGGAGCGGCGGGTCTTGAGCTTGACGTTGCGGAGCAAGGACTTGGCACGCCGCGCCATGCCCTTGTGGTTGCCGCTTCAGAGGGCCATAGCAGCTCATAAATGCGGGGGATGAGTGGAAGCGAGTTTTTCACAGCTCTCTGGAACGATGCACCCAGAGAGCCTATCCGTGCTGATATGACGTTCTTCGAGACGCCTGCGGGCGGCGCTGTCTTTTCTGTCGGCTCCATAGCGTGGGGCAGCTGCCTGCCGCACGCCCACTACGCCAACAACGTCGCCAGCATTTCCGACAACGTACTACGCCGCTTCCGCGACCCGCGCCCGTTTCATATGCCGGACTGACGTGTTCATGAGAACGCTGAAGGCACAGCGCGTCGCCGCGGCACAGGGTTGCGTCTGCATCACGGGTTGGCGCACCTCAGAGAACCAGCGCCGTCTGAATTTCTGTCTGTTGGTCTCGCGCTCAACTGTGCAGTTTCTCTTTGAAGGCGTACTACTCAGGTGAGGGGAGCATTGGTCGAGGCTGCTCTCACCGACTACTACTGAGGTAACGAAAACGGCTTGGGATCGCGGAAGCGCTCGAGCACGTTTAGCGTGACGTGAGACACATCGTTTTGGTAGTTGTCGATGGGCAGGCTCATGGGCCAGGAAATTGAACCAACGGAGAAAACCGCTCCGCCGCCCGAGGTTTCGAAAAAGACTATGTCTGACCGAACGTTCTTGTTCTCGGTCCCGCCAATCATCCAATGCATCGCGCCGAACTCTTCCTTGGCAAGGACCATGTTATCGGTATGGCCGATTGAAGTGGCTATGACGACAGCATGCCTCGGGGATCCAAGGCCCGGATCGTAGCGGTCCAGTTCTTGTCCGGCTGCGCCATTGCCAGACAGGCCGTAATCGCCGAACTTGGAACCTTTGTTGACGCCCTTGAAGACAAAATCGACACGCGGATCCGAACTGCCTGAGCTCCACTGGTAATATGAACCTGTCATGAAACCTTGAGCGCAAAAGCCAATTCCAACAAGTTGGTTGGGGGTTCGGTCCTGGCGACGCCACATACCGCCGTATTCGCCAGTCGTGCTCATGAAATATTCCCCCGCTTCGGCCGACCATGCGCGGGACCCGTCTTCAGCGCGGCGCACCTCGATCAATCCAGGCAGGGTTGGGTGAAAGGCGGTTCGCCAATAGAAGCCGTTGCCGCCGAGATACATCAAACGCCCGCCGCGGCCGAGATGGGTCTTCAACGCATCCCACATTGCCAAAGACACGTATTCGGGATGGCATCCGGTCAAGACGACCCGATAAGGCGCGAGAATGCTCTCGCCTTCGTTGTGGAGGTCTTCGTCGGTGATAACGTCTGCTTTGATGCCCAGCGCATCGAGCCAACCTGTCAGGTACCCGTCACCGAACGACCAATATTTCGCGTTCGGGGACATGTTCAGGATCGGTCGAAGGCGCGAGGAATAACAGACGCCGCTTCCGTCGGTGTGAAGATCATAGAGCGATTTTCCGTATTCCGGGTTCTCGTCGAGGAAAACGTCATCTTCGCCGAAGACCAAAAGACTACCCATGCTCATCTCGTCGAGCGGGTCGCGCGCAATGAGCGTCTGGTTGGCATAGGCCATATAGGTCGCCGTCGAAGCCAGGTAGACCACATCGGAAGTGGCCTGGCCCTTCGGCGGTCTCACGAAGAAGATCACATAGGCTGGGCTCGCATCCTGAGCGTCGAGGCGCGCGGCATAGACGCCGCTTTCAAGGCCGCTCGGGATCGTGAAGGCAAAGTCGGTCGACCAGCCGGCGTCATAGAGGTCGTCGTCGTGAAAATGGATGGCACCATATTCATGTGGCGCGGTTCGCCAGTCATGGAATTGCCCGGTCCAGTTGTAACCTTTCATAGCCCGGGCAGGCATGTTGACCAGGCGGCCGTCCAGCCCGTTGCCCGAAACATCCTTGAAGACGTCCGAGCCCTGATCGATGCTGAAATCCCAAGCGGCCGAAACGCACTCGTTCAGCCGCTCGACTGCGGCGCCGCTGGCAAGCGAGGCCATCTCCTCAATGGAAAGGGCGCCGGCGTGAAGCTTAGGAGAATCGATCTTCCCGTTGTAGTGCCCGCCTGCCAATAACAGTCCGTCGCTAGCCGACGCCTTGTGGGCAGCGATGAAGAAATGTCTTTGTCCGCTCTTCCCCTGAACGGCAGCAATGTCAAACTTGCGGGTTTCCGCGGAGCCGAGATCACCGATGTCACAGCGGGGACTCTGGTGCAGGACGACGGTGCGGTCTTTTGCGCTGTAGCTGGCGGCAACGAAGACCCACTGCCGCTCAACCAAGGGCGTGGGCAAATTGGCGGTCGATACGGTCCCTTGACCATCGCCCATCAGGAACGTTAGTCGACCCGCCTCGTCAATCTCGAGCGCAAAACCCAAGCTGCGGCTCTCGTCCCAAGTACCGGCGATTGTTTGACGCCTGCTTCCAAGCAGGGTTGGCCAGAGCCAGGTCTGGAAGGTGAAGTCTTCTAACCCGGAAAACGCGGTCGCATGCTCCACATAGCCATAAGACCCAGTGTGGATCGGCTGCCGTCGGGCGGGGTATTCCCCGTTGAAGGCTGCATCGACGTCACGTTCGATCAAACCGGCGGTGCGCGGGTGCTCTTCGGTGGTAATCAGCCTTACCAGTCGAGCCGAGAAGGTGGCCGACGGCCCGTGCGAACTGACCTTGAATTCAACGGTGTCGCCCGGCTTGGCGCTCATGATGTTTGTGTAACCCGCCAGCGTCCTCATGCTTCAACTCCATCGGCGAGCTCAGTTCCGAAATGTTGACGCCAGCGTTGCCGGAACACGTACCACTCCGCCTCCGCCAGGTCCTCAAAGATGATGTCCTCATGTTTTGTCATGGGACGGCCGGGAATCCCCGTGAGGGTGACGAGCATCCAGCTGCGATTGGGCCGGATTGTCAGCAAGGCGTGTTTTCCGGCGATGGGGACACTGCGAAAGATGCGCAGCAGCTTCTGCAGGTTCGGGCTGTGGTGCCCGAACGGTGCCCGACGGAACTCGCTTGCCAGTGCAAGGGCCTC
>LM655198.1:62615-63058 GCA_000824825.2 Mesorhizobium sp. ORS 3324 | reverse complement strand
ATCGATTCGTCGATGATGCCCAGGGCTTCGTCGACCAGCGCATCCGTCAGGACCAGCGGCACAAGGAAGCGGATGACGTTGAAGTGGCGGCCGGCCGATGCCAGCAGCAGCCCGCGGCTGGCTGCTTCCTTGATGACCCTGGCGGTGAGCACGCGGGCCGGCTTGCGGGTTTCTCCATCTTCGACCAGTTCGGCGCCGATCATCGAGCCCAGCCCGCGAATGTCGCCAATCACGGTGCGGTTCCGCTTCTTCTGGATGCGCTGCAAGCCAGCCGTGAGACGCTGGCCGATCTCATTGGCGCGGCCAATCAGATTCTCCTCCTCCAGCACATCCAGCACGGCCAAGGCGGCCGCACAGGCCAGCGGGTTGCCCGCATAGGTGCCGCCCAGGCCGCCTGAGGCAACCGAATCCATGATCTGAGCCTTGCCGACGACCGCGGCAAT
>LM655198.1:1905-62515 GCA_000824825.2 Mesorhizobium sp. ORS 3324 | reverse complement strand
CTCGCCTCGATCTCGGATTCGAACAGCGTGTCCAGGGCCGCAAGGCAGTGCTCGACGCTGACACCCCGATAGAGATCCGGGTAAGGCGCGCGATAGATATTGCCGGGGAAAGGTCCGAAGGACTGCTTGTAGGGATTGACCTTTCCCGTCATTGCCATGGTCAGCAGCGTGCGGCCGTGAAAGGCGCCGCCAAAGACAATGATGCCGCGCCGCTTGGTGTAGGCGCGCGCAATCTTGACGGCATTCTCGACCGCCTCCGCACCGGTCGTGACGAGCAGGGTCTTGGCCCGTCCGCCCACCTTGCAACGCTGGTTCAGCCGCTCAGCCACCGCAAGGTAGCTCTCATAAGGAGCGGTGCCAAAGAAGGTGTGGCTGAACTTGGTAAGCTGGGCCTGAATGGCAGCGACAACCTTTGGATGCGAGTGTCCGACCGCGAGAGCGCCCATGCCGCTCAGGAAGTCGATATAGCGTCGTCCCTCCACGTCCCAGATCTCTGCACCTTGAGCCCGCTCGACATACATGGGAAAGGGCGGAGAGACCGAAGCCGCAACCGCAGCGTTCCGGCGCTCGTCCAAAGCAACATTCGACACC
The DNA here is from genome assembly GCA_000824825.2 of Mesorhizobium sp. ORS 3324. Lineage (GTDB taxonomy): Bacteria > Pseudomonadota > Alphaproteobacteria > Rhizobiales > Rhizobiaceae > Mesorhizobium. The sequence continues at coordinate 61,924 of LM655198.1, read as the reverse complement.
ATTTAACTACCTCCTGTTAGGTTTGCATCGAGACGCGCCAGAAAAACCACGCCGTATTCGCCAAGGCTCGCGGCAATGAAGCATCATATCGCTAATGAATGCTGGATTTCGTGCGCCCGTTCAAAACGCTGGTATTGCATATTCCTGTTTGCGCCTCTTGGCGCTGTTCCAGGACAGCGCGTGCTTTGAAAGCGCACTCCTGCCGTTACTGCGGCAGGCTCAGCATTGCCATCCGGCCGCCATCGATCGTCCACACCTGTCCGGTGACAAAAGAAGCTTCGGGCGAGGCCAGCCAGGCAATCAGGCTTGCGACCTCCTCGGGTTTCCCGGTGCGGCCTACCATATGGATCTTCCCGACCTTTTGGCGAAATCCCTTTGGATCGGGCAGGTTCTGAATGAATTCCACATTGATGTCGGTATCGATCCAACCCGGTGCCACCGCGTTGCAACGGACGCCTTCACGGCTATGGTCGATCGCCACTGCCCTGGTGAGGGCGTGGATGCCCGCTTTGGATGTGCCGTAGGCCGCATGCTTCGGATTGGAGCCCAGGCCCTCGATTGAGCCTACATTCACGATCGAACCACCCACTGACCGCAGGTGGGGCAGGGCGGCTTTGATCAGCATTAACGGTGAGGTCAGATTGACGGCCATCGTGCGCTCCCAATCCGCGAGGGTCATATCCTCGATCCGTACTTCCTCCATCATTCCCGCGTTGTTCACCAGGACGTCAAGTCGCCCGGTTTGCCCTACCACTGCCTCGACAGCACGACCTGCCTCAGCCGGAGCCGATAAGTCGATCGAGATCGCTTCGAACTCCAGATCCTCGCCGCGCTGCGCCGTGAAGACGCGGGCACCCTCATCCCGAAGTCGTCGGGCGGTGGCTTGACCAATTCCGCTGCGCCCGCCCGTCACAAGGGCGACCTTTCCTTCAAACCTCTTCATCCTGGCTCCTTATTCCTTAACCTAGACTAGCGACTTTCATGTGCGGGGCGGGGGCCGGACGAGCTCAGTTCGTTCGGATAGCCTGCCCGCAGGGTCGCGGATGCTAGACGCTGCCACACCGGCGGATAACGTTGCTGAAACCGTGCGGAGCATTGGCGCGCCACATGGTCGGTCTTCTCAAGCCCGCATTGCCGATGCCGAGGCTGTCACACGCTATAGCGCCGAAGCTCTTACTTTAGGCAACCCCGAGTCACCATCACCAAAGGTACTTTTGAGGGGAAGACCAGTCTGGAGATGAATACCTGTCATCCCGCCTTGCGGACACGAGCGAGGCTCATCGACATCGGCCCCCGCTGCCCTTTGTCGCCTGGTGGTTTCGCGTTGAAATCGATACTGGCGTCGTGGTGAAGCGCTGGAAACGCAAAGCCCTTGGCGTCTTGCGAGGTGCAACCACCGAGAACCGGTTCTCGCGGCCCAGAATGCTGGAGGGTCAGTATTCATCAAAGCCTCGCTGCGGCGCCGGAATAAATAGTGTTCGCTCTGGCAAAAGGAACTATACCTCCCGGTAGGGCGGTTTTGCTCACCGTGACACTAATGATAGGGGATCAGGCTTCCCCAAGAGAATAGCTAAAACTTTTAGCTGGCGCTAAACTCAATTTATGCCTGGCGGCCCGGCAAACTTGAGAGTTGGCAGTTTGCGCAAATTCGCGGGGAATTGTGCACTTCTCGAACTCTGCCTCCATAGTGGTCAGCCGCATCCCAGTCTCGGTCCGGAAACCGGCGATGCGGTGCTTCTGGAGCTTCTTAATCGGGCGGAGGGCGCTTGGCGGGTTGATGTTGAGGTCCCTGGCGAATTGACAGTAAGACCACCTGGATCGAGATGCTAAAGCTTCGGCATTATGCACGTCTATATCAATTTGTTTTCCGTCTAGCTTTGGGCAGACATGTCTTGCACTTGTGGGCCAAATGCCCCCAGCCCCGAGCCGCGCCAAAATTAACCGTTCAGGGGCAAATCACCAGAAGAATTTCGAACGCCTTTTCTGGTCTCGCGCCTCGCCGCTGCAGCAGGAGGGACAAAAAAATTCTCAGATGGAGTTGTATCAACTGCACAAGTGGACCAGACATGCTGCTCGCGCGCTCATCCGAGCAGCCCGGGCGTTCGGAACTCGCCATGCGCTTGGCAACCGGAGCTTCTGGGCATTGGAGGCGGATGCTCCCCATGACATGACCCGCTATGCAGAAGGCCGGCTCAGGCAGACGGTCTGGTCAGAAGAACAGCGTGTAGGTCCTCAGATACCGCCCATGCAGAGATATTTCATCTCGAGGTAATCCTCGAGGCCATGGCGGGAACCCTCCCGCCCGATGCCGGACTGCTTCACCCCACCGAAAGGCGCGGCCTCAGAGGACATGCGTCCAGTGTTGATCCCCACCATGCCGTATTCCAAGGCCTCGGCCACGCGCCAAACGCGCTTCAGGTTCGAAGCATAGAAATAGGCGGCGAGGCCGTAGATCGTGTCGTTGGCCTCACGCACGACCTGATCCGCGTCCTCGAAGCGGATGACCGGGGCCAACGGCCCGAATGTCTCCTCTTGCGCGACGGTCATTGCATTGGAGATATCGGTGAGGACCGTCGGCTGGAAAAAAGTGCCGTCTGCGCCAATCCGGCCTCCGCCGCACCGGATCGCACCGCCTTTTGCCACGGCGTCGGCGATGTGGGATTCGATCTTGGCCAGGGCATGCCTGTCGATCAGCGGGCCGATGGCGACACCGGGATCGAAGCCGTCGCCAACCTGAAGCTGGCGAACCCTTTCCACGAATTTATCGACGAACTCGTTATGAACGCCCGACTGCAAGTAAAGGCGGTTGGCCGAAACGCAGGTCTGGCCGGCATTGCGGAACTTCGCCTGGATCGCCCCGTCCACGGCAGCATCGATGTCGGCGTCGTCGAAGACAATGAAGGGCGCATTGCCGCCCAGCTCGAGGCTGACCTTCTTGATCTGGTCCGAGCACTGGCGCATCAGCCGCCGCCCGACTTCGGTCGATCCGGTGAAGCTGATCTTGCGCACTTTGGAATTGTGGCAGAGCTCGCGCCCCACCGCAGCGCCCTCGGAGGCGTAAACAAGGTTCACGACACCGTCGGGAAAACCGGCCGCGGCGGCGAGCGCGAACATGGCGCCCGCGACAAGCGGCGTCTGCTCGGCGGGCTTCAGCACGATCGCGCAGCCCGCCGCCAGCGCCGGCGAGATCTTGCGCGCCACCATCGATGCGGGAAAGTTCCATGGCGTGATCGTACCGACAACACCGATCGGCTGCTTGATCACCAGCATGCGGCGGTCCGTCGAGGGCGCGGAGATCGTTTCGCCGTAGATACGGTTGGCCTCCTCGGCGTACCATTGCAGATAAGCGGCCGCATGCGAGACTTCCGATCTGGCTTCGGCAAGCGGCTTGCCCATCTCCGCGGTGAGAATTGCGGCAAGGTCGTCGGTGTGGGTGACGATCAGCTGGTGCCACTGCCACAGCATTTCGCTGCGCTCCCGGGCGGTCAGCGCTGCCCATTCGGCCTGGGCGGCATAGGCCTTGTCGATCGCCGCGCGCGTCTCCTCGACGCCCATATCGGGCAGTTCCGCCAACAGCTCGCCGGTTGACGGATTGAAGACTTCGAATGTGCGCCCACCAAGCGGCGCGCCAAGCGCCGGCACACGGTCGATCGCAGCAAAGAGGTCGGGGGATTTCAGGTGGCGGATCAGCTCCGGATGTAGAGACAAGTGGTTATCTCCTCAATATCAAGCATTGTCTTTGGCGGCATGCGGAACCTGTCGGTAGCCGCCAAGGTTGCTTAGCACTGGGTGGCGGTGCCGATAAATACCGCCGATTTCGCGGGAAAATTCGGTAAGCACCTCAAGATCCCTGCCTGCTCGCAGGCAAACATTGTGCCGGTGCCGCCCCAACCGGTCATGACTTCGTCGGCGATGAAAAGTGTCTCCGAGCGCTCGGCAATGCGCTTGAGTTCGGCGAGTACCCAGGCGGGGTACACGAGCATGCCGCCGGCCGCCGAGCACCAGCGGCTCGACGATCAGCGCGGCAACCTCGCGGTCACGCGCCAGCCGCTCGAAGGCATCGAGCGTCCTTTGCTCCTGGCCTGCGGCAGGAAAGGGGATGGTGTCGACCTCGAACAGCAGCGGCTCGTAGGCGGCGCTGAAGACGCCGCGCGCGCCGACGCTCATCGTGCCGATGGTGTCGCCGTGATAGCTGTGTTCCATCACGACGATGCGCGAGCGCGGGAAGCCATTGTTGCGGTGAAAGCCGAGCGCCATCTTCAGCGCCACCTCGACGCTGGTTGAGCCGCTGTCGGAGAAGAAGACCCAGTCGAGCCCCGGCGGCGCCAGGTCGACCAGCGCTGCGGCCAACTGCTTGGCCGGCTGGGCTGAGGCCGGCAAAGATCACCGGGTCGAGTGTTTCGGTCGCGTGCCGGATCGCTTCCACGATCTTCGGGTGGCGGTGGCCATAGTGATGACCCACCAGGAGGAGATCGCGTCGAGGATGCGCTTGCCTTCGCGCGTCTCGACATAGGCGCCTTCGGTGCGCACGATCGTCGGCGGAGCCGGTTCTGTGGCATGCTGGGTAAAGGGATGCCAGACAGCGGAGCGGTTCACTGTGGCGTCTCTGTGAAGTCGGCGACGTTGAAGGTCGTTCGCATGTCTTCGGAAAAGGTGTCAGCGGATCCAGACGCGGAAGGCGACCGAGCACGCGCACCCTGCCCATCTCGGCGATTGTCCTTTGCGTGTCAGCCATCTCGTCGCCGATGAAGGCGATGCCGAGCAATGGAATGGAGCGGGCGCGCAAGGCCTCGAGCGAAAGCAGGGTGTGGTTGATGGTGCCGAGGGCCGTACGCGCGCAAAGAATGACAGGCAGTTGCCAGTCCCGGAAGATACAGATGAACTTCATCTGCCGATTGAGCGGCACCATCAGTCCGCCGGCCCCTTCGATGATTAGCGGGCCGGGCAACTCCGGTAGCGAGAGCTTTGCCGCCTCGATCGCGATGCCATCGATTTCGGCCGACCGATGCGGCGACAGAGGCGTCTTCAGACGGTAGACTTCCGGCAGGACGCGCCCTGAAGGCAGGCCAGAAAGCCGCGCAACGACCTCGCTGTCGGTTTCCCCGTCGAGGCCCGATTGCGCCGGCTTCCCATAGAAGCCGTCGAGCAGGCCCGCGAGACCGGCGGAAACACCGTCTTGCCGATGCCGATGCCGGTGTCGGTGCCGGTCACGATGAAGCGTGCCGTCATGGCGTGCGCTCCCATTTTTCGGTGAGCGCATCGAACAGCGCCGAGAGGTCATCCTCGCCGACATTCAGCGTCAGCGAGGTACCAAGCCGCGCCGTGCCTTCGGGCACGGTTGGTGGGCAGATGCCGCGCACGTCAAAGCCATACGGCAGCGGCCCTCGATATCGTCGCTGACGAACCGGATCGCCGGGAACGGCTGGCGCGGCTGGTCGCGCTCGCAGGCAAGAGGGCCGAGGCGCTCATCCTACCTGCCAGCGGCTCGCAGATCCTGCCGATCATCGTCAGCGACAATGCCCGCGCCATGGCGCGGGCTGAGGCTCTGCAGTCGCATCCAACGCGAGCGTTGCCTTGCAGTCGGCGGGGATGATGGCATCGTTGGTGATGTCGCCGGCCCTGCCCAGATCCTCCAGCAAGGCAGCGCGGACGATCGGCTCCATGATAATCTGGGGAAACGGCGCAAGTGGACTCATATCAACGGCTCCGTCCGGATTTCTGCCACCTTAGCGCGACGGCATGCTCGAACGCTGTGCAGAGCGTCAGACGCGAGGGCAGTGCGGCAGCATCGCGTTCCGGGAAATCGGAACGGTAATGCGAGCCGCGGCTTTCCTCGCGCCGAAGTGCCGCGATCGCGATCAACAGGGATACTAGCGCCGGATCGGCCGCCGCTGTCTCGCCAACAGCGATCGGCAGCAGCGTGCCGATCGTCTCACGCAGAACCTTGCCCTTGCGGACGATGCCCAGCGCGTTGGAAACGATTTGGCCCATTGGTGAAGGGTCAGGTCGAACAGGCACCGTTGCGGGAAGCCTCGGCCATTGCCGGCCAGCAGAAGTACCCGCGACGCTTGCCGCGACCCAAGCGGAGGTCGCGACCGCTTCGGCCAGCGAGTTGCTGGCGAGCCGGTTTGCTCCATGCAGCCCAGTGCACGCGACTTCGCCACACGCCCACAGCCCGCCTACAGAGCTGCGCCCGTCGGCATCAACCGCGACGCCACCCATGTGATAGTGAGCCGCAGGACGAACAGGAATTGGCTCAACGGCTGGATCGATGCCGGCCTGTCGGCAAGCGGCCTCAATTGCCGGAAAGCGTTTCGCAAATTTTTTCCCGAGACATTGCCGGGCGTCGAGATAAACACGATGCCCAGCGGCGAGATAATGCGCAATTGAGCGTGCGACCACGTCACCCGATGCGAGCTCGGCGCCCGGCGTGTCAGTCAGGAATCGATCGCCATGTTCGTCGACCAACACCGCACCCTCGCCGCGCACGATTTCGCTTATGAGTGGCATCGGTCGGCGTGGGCTATCGAGCGCGGTCGGATGGAACTGCACGAATTCCAGGTCGGAAAGCTCCGCGCCGGCGCAGGCGGCGAGCGCAAGACCGTGCCCGAAAGAGGAAAGCGGGTTCGTGGTATCGCGAAAGAGTCCGCCGATTCCGCCGGTCGCCAGCACTACACGGCGGGTGGGCATTGCGAAAACGCTGTTGTGCAGGACAGCCAGCAGGCCCACAATGCTGCCTTCTGCGACGACCAGTCGAAGGGCTGTTACGTCTTCCATGATTGTGATCGAACGGGTCCGCCGCGCCACGGCAAGCAGCGCGTGGAACAACTGATGACCTGTGGCGTCCGCGGCGTGAACGATCCGGCGCCGTGAATGGGCTGCCTCCAGCCCGAGCCGCAGTTTTCCGTCTAAAGCGCGGTCGAAGGGAGCACCAAGGCGAACGAGGCTCTGAATAGCTTGAGGCGCGACCTCGACCACTCGCCTCGCCATTTGTTCGTTACAAAGCCCATCGCCGGCGGCAAGCGTATCGGCAAGGTGCAAATCAGGGCTGTCGTCCTCGCCCAGGCTTGCCGCAAGCCCACCCTGAGCGAGCGTGCTCGAGGCATCCGTCCCAAGTGGCGTCCTGGAGAGGAGGATGACCGGCTCTGGCGCCAGATGCAGTGCCGTCATCAGTCCGGCGAGGCCAGCGCCGATGATGACCGGAGCCCCGCCAATGTCATGAACGTAGGTCGTCATACGAAGAGCATGCGTTCGACGGCCCAGCGGGCGCGCTCGGCGACACGCTGATCGATCTTGATGATATGCCGGTTCTCCTCGAGCGCGCTGCGGATGTTGGCGAGCGTGATCCGCTTCATGTGCGGGCACAGGTTGCAGGGACGCACGAAATCGACGTCCGGATGATCGACGGCGACGTTGTCGCTCATCGAGCATTCCGTCATCAGCACAACACGCGCCGGCTTATGCCGTCCGACATAGTCGGACATCGTCGCCGTCGAACCGGCGAAGTCGGCCTCGGCGACGACCTCCGGTGGGCATTCAGGATGGGCAAGCACCGTGACGCCGGGATGAGCCTCGCGCAGCTCGCGTATGTCGGCCGCGCTGAAGCGCTCATGTACCTCGCAGCGTCCTTTCCAAGCGATGATCTCGACCTTCGTCTGCGCCGCGATGTACCTAGCCAGATATTCGTCGGGCAGCATGATGACGCAGGGCGCGTTGAGCGACTTCACGACCGCAAGCGCGTTGCCAGAAGTGCAGCAAATGTGGGACTCGGCCTTCACGGCTGCAGAGGTGTTGACGTAGGTGATGACTGGAGCGGAAGGATAGCGCTGCCGCATCAGCCGTACGTCCTCGGCGGTGATCGAATCGGCCAGCGAACAGCCGGCGGCAGGATCTGGGATGAGCACGGTCTTATCAGGATTGAGGAGCTTGGCCGTCTCAGCCATGAAATGCACGCCGGCGACCACGATCACGTCCACATCGACCGTCATTGCCTTGCGAGCAAGCGCCAGGCTGTCGCCCACAATGTCGGCGACGCAATGAAAGATTTCCGGGGTCTGGTAGTTATGCGCCAGGATGACGGCGTTGCGTTCGCGTTTCAGCGCCAGAATGGCGTCGATGTCATCGGCAAAGGCCGGCCATTCGACTGGCGGGATCACGCGCCGGACGCGCCCGTAGAGCGACGCGGCCGTAGGTAACGCGCCGATCATTTGCGCCTCCGCTTATCGTCAGGGACTGGAACTAAATGGGATCAGCTAAGCTTGGCTTGGCCGTTCCCAAAGGTTCAGGGCTTGGCCGATTCCTTTGCTCTTGGCGTTTTGAAGAACTTCGAAACCCCAGCTGATGTCGAAGACAGCCATGCCGCAGGCGATGAATATCACGCGCTCTTCCGAGCTTTCTCTGCCGGGCTTCTCGCCGTTAACAACGTCGCCGAGGCCCGTTGAATCTTTGAGGGCCGGAAGCTTGCCAGCATCGATTAGACGAAAGAAGGGCCCACCGATAACACTGCTGTAGTAAGCCTCCTTATTGCCAGAGGCGATCGCATCCTCGACATAAGCCTCCTGCAGGGCCGTGTGATCGTAGACGATCTTCGCGTCGGTCAGGAATGACTCCTCGGTGTTGAAAGGGCCAGAGACCAGAATGGTCGCGCCAGCCTTGATCCACTCGTCCTTGAAGTGGAGCGGCTTCAGGCGTGAGGCGGCGACGGTGATTACGTCGGCATCGCGGAACCCGGCCTCTGTTTCGTCTACGCCGATGGCTTGGACGCCATATTCCTTGTGTACCCAGGCTGCGAACTCATTGGCCTTCTCCAGAAAGAGGTCGAAGCAGACAACTTTTCGGACGGCTTCCAACTGGGTCATGATCGCCGTAAAACACGCCTTGTTAATGGGGCCACAGCCGACGACTGAAACGGTCCTTGCATCTTTGTTGGCTAGGTGCTTGGCCGCGACGCCCGGCACACCGCCCGTGCGTGCTGCGCTCAAGAGGTTGGCCGACATCAGCGCCAGCGGCGCGCCAGTGTCCTTGTCGTTGAGCATCATGGTCAAGATCGAACGCGGCAAGCCCTTGTCAGCATTGGCATGGTTCGACCCGTACCATTTGTTACCACAAACGTCGAAGCGTCCGCCGAGATACCCCGGCATGGCCGCGAAACGACGGTCCGGTCCGGCCACCGGCATGTTCGGGAACTTCGTTTCCTTCGGAAAGACAATGTTGAGGCCGTGACTGTTGTGGTTGGCGCCCCCCATCAGATAGTCGCCCTTGCCGAGGAGGCCGAAAGTTTCCTCGCACACGGCAACGCAGCGCTGCGCGTCGAGAACGCCGGCGGTAATCATGTCGGGCTCGGAGAGGTAGAGAAAATCGATCCTGGGATACATGGAGCAACCTCTTTTAGTCATTGACGTGTGTGTTTCCTGCCTCCGCGGCTGGGCCGCGTCAGAAGCGCAGAAGGGGCTTGATGTCGTAAAGACGGCAGCCGGGGCTTGCCGCGTTCGCACGCATCAAGAAATTCAGCTTTTCGATGCGCTCTCCCGATCGCGGAGCGCCATTCTTCTGGAAAGGCACTTCGAGGCCGACGGAAAAATCCATCACTACGTCGTCGACAACGCCGCCGGAACGCCCTGACGGGACCGAGATCATGCCATGTTCGCTAGCAAAGCGATGGGCATCCATCGCCTCGGTGATCGTCCCGACCTGGTTGGGCTTCAGGATGAACCCGTGAACGGCACGGGCTGCATAGGCGCGTCTGAGCAGAGCAGTGTTGGTCACGATCAGATCGTCACCGAGAACGATCGTCCGGGTGAGTTCCCTGGCTGCCTTGGTGTAGCCGTCCCAATCGTTCTCATCGAGTAGGTCCTCGATGAAGACCAGATCGAATTTTTCGGTGAGCCCTTTTGCGTACGCGATCAGTTCATCCGTTGAAACACGCTTGCCTTTCAGCAGATAAGTGGCGGTATCCCGATCGTACATTTCGCTCGAGGCGCAATCGAGTGCAAAGGCGATGCGACCCCCATAGCCGCAGACCTCGATCGCCTCTTGCATTATTGACAGGATTACCTGCGGGTCGTCCGAAGGGGCCGCGTAGCCATAGGAGCTCGCGATTTGCGGCTTGTGGCCGAAGTGCTTGGTGAGGACCTCACCAAGCTGCTGGAATACCGCGACCGCCATCTCGACAGCCAAGTCTACGTTATCGGTGCCATAGGGCACGATCAGGAATTCGTTGAAAGGTTGGGTCAACGTCTCGTAGTGGCCGCCGTTGATCACGTTGAAGCAGGGCACCGGTACAGTTCGGATGTCCCGGCCCGCGATGTAATTGTAAAGCGGGATGCGGCGCGCATCGGCCGCAGCGCGAAAAGCCGCGATCGAGGCTGAATAGATCGTATTGCCGCCGAGCCTGCTCTTGTCCGGCGTGCCGTCGAGCTCAATCATCTTCTGGTCGATGGCGCGCTGGTCGGCCACATTCATGCCGATCAACGCCGGCCCAATGATTTTCACCGCGTAGTCCACAGCCTTGTGGACGCTGAGGCCCTTGTAGCTCGCCGGGTTCCCATCGCGCAGGACGAATGCTTCGTGCATGCCGACCGAGGTTCCGGTTGGGGCTGCGCCTCGGCCAACTGCCCCGTTTTCGGTGCGGATCTCAACTTCCACGGCTGGTCGGCACTTGCAGTCGATGATCTGCTGGGCCCGAACGGATTTGATCCTGTCCACCATGCCTAGCGAGCCTTCTCGATCGCGGGGACAAAGAGGATGTTGAGGTCACACAGGTTGGTGCCGGTGTTGCCGGTGAAGACGGTGGAGCTGATCGCCGAGAGCGCCTCGAAGCAGCTATGTTCGCGCAATGACTGATAGAGGTTGATCCCTTTTTCGGTGGCCGCCTTCAAGCTGCCGGAATCCGTAATGCCTCCCGCGACTTTCGCGGTGCCGTCGGTGCCCTCGCTGTCGATGGAGAGAAGGCAGGCCCCCTTCGTCTTGGCAGCGGTGATGGCGAAGCTCACCGTCATTTCCTGACCCGGGCCGCCGTGTCCTCTGATGGAACTGTTGTCGAGGATCTGCGTGGTTACTTCACCGGAACTGAGCAGCACGCAGGGCGGCTTGACCGGATTGCCGTAGGTTTGGATTTCGCGCGCTATGGAAGCGAAGAAGGTGCCCGCGTCGCGGCTCTCTCCTTCCAGGAATGAGGTGAGAATGATGGCGGGAATGCCCATCTCCTCGCACGCTTGTTTCGCGTAAATGCAGGAGTCCGGCAGCGTGTTGAGCAGGAAATAGGTGTTATCGGGGAATGCTTTGGGTGTTTCCCTCTCGGGACCAGCGTTCATTAGGTAGTCCACCACGCTCTTCGGCAGGCGGCCTGCCACGTCAAAGTTGACAATCGTGGCGCGCGCGTCATCCAGTGTCGTAGCGTCGGGCCCGATTGGCGTGCTCTTGTAGGCCGCATAAGGCACCGCGATGTCGCCGGTTGCCGGCGAACCCACGGCATCGCTGATACCAAAGCCGATCAGCTCGGCCCCGATATCCTGAATGCGCTTGGCCAGCATCCCGCCGTTCAATGCCGATATGTGACGACGGACTGCATTTATTTCATAAATTCCAGCACCGGATTTTAGGAGCACGTCGGTCGTGTCGATCTCATCCTGCAGTGAGATGCCGTCGATCGGGCAGGACATCAGAGCCGAACTCCCACCGCTAATCACAACGATAAAAAGATCGTCGGGGCCGGCCTTGTCGACCACCTCAATGATCTGCTTCGAAGCGCGGAATCCCTCCTCGTTGGGCAGCGGGTGGCCGCCGATATAGACTTCGGTTTTGTTGAAGCGGTCGGTCTCTTCATGGATCTTGACGATCGCGATGCCGCGCGTCAGGCGCTCGCCGAGCACGTGATCCACCGCCATCGCCATATGGTTGCAAGCCTTGCCGGCGCCAAACAGATACACATTGCGTTTCTTTGAAAGGTCCCAGGAGCGCACGCCGATGTGGAGCACCTCGCCTTCCATCCGCATGATGCTGCGGATCCGCCTGTAACTGTCCAGCTTATCGAGCGTTCGGTCGGCGATCTCGAGCACCAGCTTTCTTGAAGCCGCATCACCGTGTGCGACGATTTGCTCGGAATTTCTTATTTTCTTCATCTAAGGACTCGGACGACTGAAGGGATGACTGCGGGGCAGTCGCGCGCGCACAAATCCGCGCGGACTGGGAAGGCCATGAGGTATCACTTTCAGTCTATGCTGGGTACGCCGATACAATCCTGTCAGCTATAAAGCCAGTTTATCAGAACGCCATTTTTTTCGGCCTTGATGTGTCAGGTGGCCGGATTACCAAAGGACGTCACTGCGGCGGACCATCAGCAGTGTGTCACGGACAAGGGGAGAGCGTTCAATTGAGAAAGTACTTGCTTTCGTTGGCAGCGATCGGGGCTCTGATGAGCGCCAGCCCTGCTCATGCGGCGTGTGGCGACATTACGTTGGCTCTGTTCAGCTGGCAGTCTGCTGAGGCGAATGCCTATGTCGACCAGTTCATCCTCAATAACGGTTACGGCTGTAATGCGACGACAGTGGCGGGTGACACGGTTCCGACCGTGACTTCCATGATCGAGAAGGGGCAGCCTGATATTGCTCCATCAGTGGCCGTGAGTTTGTTGAGTGACTTCTATGACAAAGGCGTCGCCGAAGGGCGGGTCAGCCGAATTGGAACTGGAATCAGCGACGGCTCCGTCTCCGGCTGGTATATTCCAAAGTACGTTGCCGATGCCCACCCGGATATCAAGACAGTCGAGGATGCTATCAAGCATCCGGAACTGTTTCCGTCCCCAGAGGATCCGTCGAAGGGTGGGGTGATCCAGGGCCCTCAAGGCTGGGGCGACACGGTAGTGACGGCGCAATTGTTCAAGGCCCTTGGTGCTGACAAAAAGGGGTTCGTTCTCGTGCCGAGCGGATCTGCAGCAGCGCTTGATGGCGCGATCGCCAAGGCTTATGAGGGCAAGAAGGGCTTCATCGCGGCGTACTGGGCTCCTACTTCGCTTCTCGTAAAGTATCCGATGGTGCGCCTTGAAGCCGCCCATGACGAGGCCGAGTGGGTGCGTTGCACCACAAAGCAAGATTGTCCTGATCCGAAGCCGAATTATTGGAAGACGGCCGAAGAAATCACGCTCGCCTCCGGAAAATTCTTGAAGCGCGACGATGTGGCTCCGGCAAAGGATTATTTCGCAAAGCGGAGTTGGAGCCAGGCCGAGGTTGGCAAGGTCATGCTATGGATGACTGAGAACCAGGCCAACGGCGAGGACGGCGCAAAGTGGTTCATCCAGAACATGCCTGAAGTCTGGACGAAGTGGGTCCCGGCTGACGTCGCCGAGAAAGTCAAGGCTGCGGCCAAGTAAAGTCGCGAATTGCATCGAAGCAGCTAACTTTAGTGGCTGGAGGATGAGGAGAGTGCAGTAGCCCTGCGCATGTGGACCGAGAATGGCAAATTTCCTCCCCTCCGCCTCCTGTTTTTCATGACCTCGTGAGTGCTCACGATTTCAGTGGTAACATGCCTAGGGACGCGATATGGAATGGCTGTTTAAATTTCCGCAGTTAGACGCTGACTTTCTACTGACCATCAAACGGGCGACCGACGGGTCACTTCGAAGCATCACAAGACTTTATGGCGACACGATCGAGAATTTCTTCTACCCGCTGCAGCAGGTTTTGATTTTCTTCGAAGACATAATCACCGGGTCGCCATGGCCGCTCGTGATTGTTGTGCTAGCCGGTGTGGCGTGGTTTGCGGCGCGGCGTTGGTCCGTGGTAGCGGCTGTCGTCGGAACTCTGATCGCGATCGGCCTTCTTGGCCTGTGGCAGGATGCGATGAAGACGATTTCGCTCGTCTTCACAGCTACGGTCTTTTCCATCGCCCTCGGTATGCCTCTCGGCATCTTTATGAACCGCTTTCAGCGCGTTGGTGCTGTGATTGAGACAGTACTCGACGTAATGCAAACGATGCCGCCTTTCGTCTATCTGATCCCGGTCGTCATGCTGCTCGGCATCGGCCGCGTGCCTGGGTTCATTGCTGTAGTGATCTACGCCGTGCCACCGATTATCCGTCTTACTGACCTGGGGATTCGCCTGGTGGACAAAGAAGTCCTGGAAGCCGCCGATGCTTACGGCTGTTCGCGGGGGCAAAAGCTCTGGAAGGTACAAATGCCGCTTGCGATGCCCACGATCATGGCGGGCGTTAATCAGACGATCATGATGGCCCTCGGCATGGTTGTCATCGCTTCAATGATCGGCGTGCAGGGGCTGGGTCTGAACGTCCTGCAAGCAATTGCCAATCAGTATTTTACGCAGGGCATCTTCAACGGCTTTGCCATTGTTGGGATTGCAATTATTTTCGACCGCACCAGCCAGGCCTATGGCCGCCGGCTCCAGATGCGTCAGGCAACCCGCGCATGATTAACGGCCAGGCGTCGATCGAGATACGCGATCTATACAAGATCTTTGGCAGGTCGCCGGAGCAACACGTCGGCCGAGTCCGCAGTGGATTGTCTAAGGCCGAGCTTGGAAAAGTTCATGGACACATACTGGGGCTGAACAATATCAACATATCCATGCCGGCCGGCAAAATCCAGGTCATCATGGGGCTGTCCGGCTCCGGCAAGTCGACGCTAATTAGGCACATCAATCGCCTGATCGAGCCAACGTTTGGCTCGATCATGATTGACGGACGCAACATTTTGGAGATGTCCGAACTGGAGTTGCGGGAATTTCGTCGCAACAAGACGGCGATGGTTTTTCAGAGGTTTGCGCTCCTGCCGCACCGGACCGTTCTCGACAACGTGATTTTTGGATTGGAGGTGCGCGGTATTGACAAGGCCAGGAGCCGCGCCATTGGCATGCGCTGGATCGAGCGCGTTGGGCTTGTCGGGTTTGAGAAGCGCTATCCGGAAGAATTGTCTGGCGGCATGCAACAGCGGGTGGGACTGGCGCGCGCCCTCAGCAACGATGCCTCCATCCTGTTAATGGACGAGGCCTACTCGGCTCTCGATCCGTTGATAAGGACCGACATGCAGACCATGCTCCTTGAATTGCAGGCCGAGTTGAAGAAAACCGTTGTCTTCATCACGCACGACCTTGATGAGGCGCTGCGTCTTGGGGACCAGATCGTCATCTTGCGGGACGGTTCGATCATCCAGCAAGGTCACAGCCAAGACATTCTGTTGAACCCCGCCGACGATTACATCGAGAGGTTCGTAAAGGACGTCAATCGTGCGCGATTCTTAAAAGTGGATGCTGTCATGGAACCCATTCCGCCATCCGTCAACAGATCGCTGCCGACGCTTATGTCTGGATCGACCCTGGAGACCGCGGCCGTGGAGCTTACAAATTCTCCGTCTTACGAAGCCACTGTTGTCGATAGCGCTGGCAAGCCCCTTGGAGCAGTTTCCCTGCGCAAGATCACCGCTGCTATGTCGTCCGCAATCGCTAAGCACGAGGCAATGAAACGCGATGTTGCGATCGATGCTGTGGATGCATGCGACCGATAGGCGGCCGCATAACAGGAATGTCGGTAGAGCAGGGCGCCGTCAGCGTCACCATCGCCTCGGGCCGGCTCGCAATCGCAGCGCCCAAACTTGCTGTTCCGTTTCGCGGGCCGGGCGGCGAGCAGTCAGCGAGTCCTTGACCCGCGTTCTAGATGGCGTGCGTGGAATATGCTTCAGGTGATTAGTGGTCGCCGTGCCGATGTAGAGGATTGACACTCTCTCACGCAGGTGCACCGAGGAGAAGTCCTTCATGCAGTCTGTACACGCAGAAAGAGGCTCGTCCGGATGAGCAGGGTGACGCGTGGAGATGCGGCAGTTTCGTCGGCAACGTTTGCCCCGCTGGAAAACTCAACCTTTCGCTCCATCTGGATTGCCGCGCAATTGTCCAGCTTTGGGTGGCTATTGCAGACTGTTGCCGTCGGTTGGCTGATGGCGACCATCTCAAGCTCCGATGTGATGGTCGCACTGGTGCAGACTTCCACAACGCTGCCGGTGTTCATACTGTCGATCTTTGCTGGCGCTATCGCCGATAATTTCAGCCGGCGCAATGTGATGACGATGGGCTGGTGCGTTATAGCGCTATCATCAACGATGTTGACAGCTCTTGTGGGTCTGGGGTTTTACAATCCATGGATGATCCTGGCATTCAGCTGCCTGGCTGGGTGCGGAGCCGCCTTTACCGATCCGGCTTGGCACGCCTCGGTCGGCGATATCCTGCGAAAACGCGAAGTTCCGGCTGCGGTCACACTGATCTCGGTGGGCTACAATGCAGTGCGAAGTATCGGTCCGGCGCTCGGCGGCGTTGTCGTTGCGTCCTTTGGAGCCCTAACCGCTTTCGCAGTGGCCACGCTGACCTACCTCGTCATGCTGTGGGTCATCGGACGCTATAAATGGGCTGGTCGCCCGTCGCCCCTGCCACGTGAGTCACTAACCACCGCCGTATATGACGGGACGCGCTTCACGGCACTGTCGGCGGAGATCATGGCAGCAATCGCGCGGGGAGCGCTTTTCGGCCTGGCGAGCATTTCCATATTGGCGCTACTTCCCCTGATTGCTCGCGATCAGCTGGGAGGGGGACCAATCGATTACGGCATCCTCATGGCCGGCTTCGGCACTGGCGCATTGTGCGCCGGCCTGTCCAACAATCTGCTGAGAAGGTCGCTGTCTCAGGAACGGTTAACGACGCTTGCGTGCATAGCCGCTGCCGGGTGCTGCCTGGCTCTTGCGTTCACGCCTTCTCTAGCGGTGGCCAGTGTTGCCTTGACGCTCGGCGGCGCCGCCTGGGTCGTCACCTGGACGGGGCTTGACGTCAGCGTACAATTGTCGAGCCCTCGGTGGGTCGTTGGTCGGACGCTCTCGATCCACTATGCCCTTTGCTCCGGCGGCCTTGCCGCCGGGAGCTGGATTTGGGGCGCAGTGGCTGAGAACTATTCGCTCGCATTGGCGCTGGAAAGCTCCTCAGGCGCTCTGCTGTTGGTTGCCGGCACTGGCTTGCTTCTTCCAATCCGTGAATGGAAAGAGGCCGACCAAGATCCTCTTGGCTTCGAAACACCAGCAATTGCGCTGGAGCTGAAGCCTAGAAGCGGCCCGATCGTGGTCAAGATCGAGTATTCGATTCCCGAGCCGAACGTGGATACTTTCTTGGACCTGATGCGGGAAAGACGTCGAGTGCAAAGGCGGGTGGGGGCTCGGCATTGGAATATCCAGCGCGATCTGCGGGAGCCGTCGCTTTGGACCGAGACATTTCGCACGCCGACCTGGATGGATTACCTTCGCCTGAACCACCGCCTGACAGCGACCGACAAGGAACTGGATCAGCGACTCCTCGAATTGCATGCGGGAGAGCTTCCACCTTGCACCAGCCTTTTGATCGAGCGTCCGACGGGTGCGACTCGCAGGCGACATGAATCGACGGGCTTCTTTTTCCGGCGCTGACCTATGCACTCTCAAACCCATGGCGGCGATCAGCGCCCGGCGGAAGAATGAGATGCCATGCGCATATGCGAAAGCAGATGTGCGGGTGAGTACATGGAAGGTTTCTCGTCACAAACCAACCAATCCTTGGCCCCATCGAACTCGAGCGTGCAACCACACCGTACACGCCGCGAGGTAGTTGTATTTTGTACCCCTCCAGCGCTGGCGGCGCAGCCGCTCGATCTCTACTACCAGTGTCTCAGGCGTAGGCCGGCGACGCTGAAGCGGCCGGGAAGAGCGATCCTGCAAGCCCGACAATCCTTCGCGCAGATAGCGCTCAAACAACTTTCGGACAGTCCGCGGGCAGACGCCTACGGCTTCGGCGACGGCCTGCGGTCTCAAGCAATGCTTTGCAGATGTGCCTTCAAGACGTTCAACTCCCGATCCCCTCGCGGTATGGAAGGGGGCGAAAATAAACGCCCTCCCTCACCGGCTACCGCTGTTCAGCAGCGCTGCCGATCACTATTAGGTGGGGGAGTTTCAAGTGACCATACCCGGGAGATTTGACCCGACCCACGGGGGCTCAACTCGCTTCAGGTTGGAGGCGTAAAAATAGGCGTGAGGCCGTAGATCGTGTCGTTAGCCGCACGTACGACCTGATCCGCATCCTCGAAGCGGATGACGGGGGCCAATGGCCCAAATGTCTCCTCCTGCGCAACCGTCGTGGCGCTGGAGATATCTGTAAGGACCGTCGGTTGGAAAAAAGTGCCGCCCACGCCAATCCTACCTCCGCCGCAGCGGATCGCGCCGCCTTTTCCCACGGCATCGGGGATGTGGGATTCGATCTTGGCCAAGGCGTGGTCCATCGATCAGCGAGCCGATGGCCACGCCCGGATCGAACCCGTCACCGACCTGAAGCTGGCGAACCCGTTCGACAAACTTATCCACGAACTCGTCATGAACGCCCGACTGCACGTAGAGGCGGTTGGCGGAAACGCAAGTTTGGCCGGCATTGCGGAACTTCGCCTGGATCGCCCCGTCCACGGCGGCATCGATGTCTGCGTCGTCGAAGACATGAAAGGCCCATTGCCGCCGAGCTCGAGGCTGACCTTCTTGATCTGGTCCGTACACTGGCGCTGTCAAAGGGGCGAAGTGCGGTCCATCATTCCTCGCTTGATCTATCATCTTCATGACGCTCATCATTGGAGCGCCGCTGCTTTTTTAGGGCTCCGCGGCGCTGCGATTGCCGCCGGACAGATTATCCTCAAGCGCGGCCCGTTCCGCCGCGGAAAAGCCAGCCGCCGCCAGCACTTCATCCGTATGCTCACCAAGCCGAGGTGCATGCCGCTGCAACTCCCAGGATATTTCGTCGAATCGGATGGGGCTGCGCCAAAGGCGGTACCGTCCCTCTGTCGGGTGTTCCAGTTGCTGGAACATCTTTGCGGCCTCTAAGTGCGGATCGTTCCAGAGCTCGTCCAACGAAGCTACCGGCCCACATGGGATGTCATGCGCTAAGCAGAAGGAGAGCCACTCGGCCGTCGGACGGCACCGCGCGGCTTTCTCCACGTACTGATACAGTTCGTCGATGTGCTGGGCGCGATCGGCGAGGGTGCGGAAGCGAACGTCCTCGGCGACCTCGGGATACCCCGCGAAGGCAAGGAAGTCCCGCCAATTGCGGTCCGAGTATGGCAGCAGGCAGGCGTAACCGTCCGCGGTGCGGAACGGCTTGCGCATGGGGCTCATGTTGCGCGCCCAGCCAATAGGCCCCATCGGAGGCTCGAATGCAGCGCTGGCGAGGTTCTCGGCCAAGTTGAACGCGACCATGGTCTCGAACATCGGCACCTCGATTTCGCACCCGCGTCCATTCGTCAGCCGCTGATAGCACGCGGCGAGAATGGCTATAGCGGCGGCCTGTCCCACGATTTTGTCGCAGATCATTGAAGGGACGTATTGTGGTTCGCCGCGCACGCGCCGGAATAGGTCGGCGATGCCGGAGCCCGCTTGGATCACGTCATCGTAGGCAGGTCGCTTGGCATAGGGCCCATCTGCACCGAAGCCGTAGATTTTGCAAACTATCACAGAGGGGTTAGAAGCTCTTAATTGCTCGAAGGTTGCACCAAGCCGAGTCGCGACGCTCGGCCGAAAGTTGTGCAGAATCACGTCGAAGTTGATGGCGAGTCGATGGAATGCGCCGCGTCCGGCATCCGATTTCAGGTCGAGCACAATGCTGCGCTTGTTGCGATGCAAGCTTAGGAACATGCCACTCATTGCTCCTGACCGCTGCGGGCGATAGTAGCGGAGCTGGTCACCGGACGGCGGCTCCAGCTTCACCACGTCGGCGCCCATGTCCGCCAGTAGATGCGACGCGTAGGGCCCCATTACGACAGTGCTCAAGTCGAGGATGCGCAGGCCCCGGAGAGGTCCACCGGAGGCGCCGCTTTTGCTTGTGCGAGTGTTCTTCATGCTACCGAAGTGGGTTATTTTGGCCCATTCTGCGAAGGTCCTCTCGCGTTGAGAAATACCTTTTTGGGCCACCATCAAGACGACTATCGTATTAAAGCAGGCGCACGGGGAGGTGCTGTTTGTCGGCTTCACAAAAACGTTGTTAGCCCCAGTCTCCCAGAAGCAAGGCCATCCTGAGCGTCCATACCAAAGAGATATGGATGCAGCCCAAAAACGGTATTTCACAGGCTGGTCAGTCTCCCTTAATTGTTGTCGCAACATAGCTCGCACGACGTTGCGAGGACGCTCATTAGTCCACAGTAAACCATGCCAATTCTCGAAAACGATCCTGTCGAACAAAAACCCGTCCTGTACCGCATCGACGGTCACATCGCCCGCATAACCCTGAACCGTCCAGAAAGAGCCAACGCAATCGACTCCGCAACTGCCGAGCGACTGGTTGAGAGTTTCCTGCAGGCCGATTGCGATCCGAACGTCAGGGTCGTGCTGCTCACCGGTGCCGGCGAGCGCCACTTCTGCGCGGGGGTGGATTTAAAGGCTGTGCAGGCGAGTGGACCCAAGGCCTACCCCCATCCCATGAAGCAGATGGGCCGAAACCTGCATGAGGTGTTGCTCGAGATTGGGAAGCCGACGATTGCGGCGCTGAATGGAACCGCGGTTGGTGCCGGCTGCGAGCTTGCCCTGGCCTGCGACCTGCGCCTCGCCGCGACCGGCGCGGTACTTGGTCAGCCGGAGGTGACGGTGGGCATGGGAGGCAATTTCGCCGCCACGCTGCTGCCGTTACTGCTACCGCGAGCGATTGCCTTGGAGTTACTGTTCACGGGGCGGCGTATGGAGTGCGAGGAGGCGCTGCGTCTCGGGCTGCTCAACGGGGTAGTGCCGCATAGCAGCTTGCAGGACGAAGCGACGCGGCTCGCGCAGCGAATTGCGGCCAACGCGCCTCTCTCGGTTCGGAAAGTGAAGGAGACGGCACTGAGAAGTTGGGGCATGCCGCCTTTCGCCGGATTGCGCCTGAACGTCGGTCCGGATCCCTATTCGAGTCAAGATCGCGCAGAAGGAGCTTTGGCTTTCGTGGAGAAAAGGCCGCCCCGTTTCGTCGGCCGCTGAGCCGGTTGGATCGCTCGTCTGATATGACACCAACCCTAACAAATTCTAGCGCAGCACGATCTGCCGACGCTACCAATGACGACCATACTGCTCGAGCAGAGTTTTGCGCAACGTCCACATGGAGCGGCATTCACCTTTCGCGCTTACTAAATCCAAGTTTTAGCTTGAACGCCACGCCCGATATACCGGTTCGAGTGGACTGGCTAACACTGTGGCACAAGCAGGTGATCAAGCCTGAACTGCCGACCCTGGATGCGTGCCCTCGTCTCAAGGACAGCCTGAAGGCCCATCTCTTCGACCATCTCCTCGCGAGTATACCAGCGGCCTCCACCTCCGGGGGATCTGATGTGCGCCAAGTCGCTCGAAGCTGGCCAATCGGGGGCCGCCGCGGAGGAGGTCGAGCGTCAGCCCAGTCTGGTTATGGGCGCGCTAGGCGATACCGAGTTGCTATCCTGCTGGGGCGGCGGTTGCATCACGTGGTGGCCGATGACGCGATGGCCCAATCTAAAATAGCTCAAGGATCCCTGCAATGAGCGCTCTCAATTCGCTGACGCTGACGGCCATCCCCTCTGAAGACGAGGCGCTGCGTGTGCCGATCCGTGAATTTCTCACACAGAAGATGAAGGATGTTCCCGCCTGTGTGCGTGCCAGATCCTGGTCGGGTTGCGACATGAATTTCAGCCGTGAGCTCGGCCGGCGAGGTTGGCTTGGGCTCACGCTGCCGAAGGAGTACGGTGGCGGAGGCCGGAGCCCGTTCGCGCGTTATGTCCTGGTCGAAGAATTGCTCAACTGGGGCGCACCGGTCGGCTCGCACTGGGTCGCCGACCGCCAAAGTGCGCCGCTAATCCTGAAATATGGCACTGAGGCGCAGAAGCAGTTTTACATCCCGCCCATCTGTCGTGGCGAGTCGTTCTTCTGCATCGGCATGAGCGAGCCTAATGCCGGCTCGGATCTTGCCAACGTGAGAACGCGAGCCACGAAAACCGAGCAGGGTTGGCTCCTTAACGGCCAGAAGATCTGGACTACCAACGCCCACAACTGCCATTACATGATCGCACTTGTGCGCACCTCAGGCACGGCCGATGATCGCCACAGGGGCTTGTCACAGATAATTGTGGATCTCAATTTGCCTGGGGTTACTGTGCGACCTATTCGCGACCAGTCGGGCGATGTGCATTTCTGCGAGGTCTTCTTCGAGAACGTTCAACTCGCTTCCGACGCGCTGATCGGCGCGGAGGGCAGGGGCTGGGAGCAGGTGACTGCCGAGCTCGCGTTCGAACGCAGTGGGCCAGAACGGTTGTATTCAAGCATCGTGCTATTCGACGAATGGCTGGCGTTTATCCGCAGCGAGCCTGGCAACACGCCGGAATCGGTACGACTGGCCGGTCGCATTCTTGCGCAGATCGCACCGCTGCGGGCGCTGTGCATTGCGGTCACGGGAAAGCTCGCGCAGGGCGGAAGCCCAGTCGTGGAGGCGGCGCTCGTGAAGGATCTCGGCACGGCCGTCGAACAGCTGATTCCGGCTGCGATCGCGAATGACCTATACTGCCGCGACACGCAAGCCGTGCCCTTTGAATTGCTGCTCACGCTGAACTACGTGACGCAGGTAGCACCCTGTTTCTCATTGCGCGGCGGCGCGCGCGACATCCTACGTGGCATGATCGCGCGCGGTTTGGGACTGCGTTGAATGGAGAGGAATATGGACGATCTGCTTTGCAAAGCTCTGGGCCAGTTGCTGGAGGACCAGTGTAAGCCGCAGCTAGTGCGCGCCATTGAGGGTGGCGAATCGCCGGCGGAGTTCTGGGGTTTACTGGAGGAATCTGGCTTTGCCGACGCGCTCGTTGGGGAAGAGCAGGGCGGCGCCGGTCTCGCATTGCGAGACGTGTTCGAGCTGCTGGAGCTCTGCGGCACTTACGCCATGCCCGTGCCATTCGCAGAAACGATGGTCGCGCGGGCGCTGCTTGCCCGTGCCGGCGCCCACCCGCCGACAGGCAGCATCGCACTCGCGTGCGGAACTGCGGTGGACAAGGCCGGCCTGCGCTGCGCGCACGTCTCTTTCGGGCGCGTGGCCGATTGGGCCTTGATTCAGCGCCCAACCGAGTGGCTATTGCTGTCTATCGCGGATGCGCAAGCGTTTCCGACCATATATCCGCTGGATGCAACCCTGGTATGGGGTCCATCGGCGCTGGCGGCCGCTAGGCACGTTCCCGCTGCGCTCGACGTACAGGTGTTGCAGGCGTGCGTGACCGCCGCAAAGCTCGCGGGAGCGCTGATGAGTGTGTTCAACCGTACGCTGCAGTATGCTAACGAGCGGCAGCAGTTCGGACGTCCGATCGGCAAGTTCCAGGCGATCCAGCACCAGTTGAGCGTACTATCCGAGCATGCGTTTGCTGCGCGCACGGCAGCCCAGATTGGCTGTCAGGCCAGCGGCTGCGTGCCCGAGATTTTGCGTGTGGCCGTCGCGAAGGCCCGCACCAGTGAGGCGGCGCTCGAGGTCGCGGCGCTGGCGCACTCGATTCACGGTGCAATCGGGTTCACCGAGGAATTCGATCTGCAGCTGTTCACACGCCGGCTGCACGAATGGCGTCAGACCGCAGGTTCCGAAGGCTATTGGCAATCTGAGCTGGGAAAGATGCTTGTGAATTTGGGCCCGGGATTGACGCTCGACACGGTCCGTGCTGCCAGCGATCCGGATTGAGTCCACTGGAGAGCAGGATAGGCGCCGACCTTTGAAGTACGCCAGGCGTACATTTGGACTATTTGCCCCTGTGATCGCCGACTGTGCGAGATCCAAGCAGATCGCCCATTTCCGCAAGTGCCTCCACGACCGCTGAGATCAAACGCCTCTTGTCCTCCGCACGCCACACTAGAGATAGCTCAAAGCGCTCCTCGATCTCGGGGAGCGGGCGAAAGACAACGCCGTCTACATTTAAACGGCTGATCGCTTCGGGCATCAGAGCGACACCCACCCCGGCGCTCACGAGACCCAGCATCCCATAAACGTCATCCACGAATTCGGCCACTAGAGGCGCGAACCCAGCGGCTAGGCAGGCTCGCTGTACGACACTGTAGGCCGCATAGCCTTCGTTGGGCGGATACAGTACGAATTTTTCGTGCTGCATTTCATGCAATCGAATCCGCTTGCGCCTGCACATCGGATGGTCGTCTGGCAAAACAATTACAACACGGTCACGAAGAATCGTGCGATGTTGCAGCTTATCCCCCACGAACGGCGTCCGCACCACTGCGAGATCGATGTTGCGCTGGGCGAGAGCCTCTAGAGCGCCATTGCTACTGAACTGGCGGGTTTGGGTCTGGACCTCTGGCAAGGACCTGCTTAGTTGCCGCAGCAACTTGGGTAGGAACGTCACCCCTCCCGAGCTAACGAACCCAATCCGCACATGTCCCAAATGTCCGCGCTCCGTCTGCTGGCCCGAGTAGACCGCTCGCTGAAGTTCGTCCATGGCATTGCGCGTGCCCGCGAGCAGCACCCGACCTGCTTCAGTTAACGCCACGTTCCGGCTGGTGCGCTCAAAAACGCGGAAGCCGACCTCCTCTTCCAGTTTGCGGATCTGAACACTCAAGGGAGGCTGCGCCATGTGAAGCCGTTCTGCGGCTCTAGCGAAATGCAGCTCCTCAGCGACCGCCAGGAAATAGCGAAAGCGGCGAAGTTCAAAGTTGTTCATCGGCCCGTCGGTCTCGCAAATCTTGGAACCAGGATTGATACATAGTTCGTATGGATTAACGTGTGAAATGGTATTTCACAAGAAAGCCAGACGGGAGCTAATTATCGGTCGTACGGCTTCCGTTTCTCACAGCTCTGCCTTAGGCACGTCAGCCACCCGAACGCAACAGCGGCAGCGCAGCTCGCATGTACTTGCCATGAGCGCTGCGCCGCAAGCCAGGTAAACATCTGCTCGTCATGTCATTGTCTCTAGCTTCTACCCCTGTCTTAGTGCTGCGAAATGCTAACGTCCTGGCCCCTGCGCGGATCGGCCTGCGTGACATTGTCGTGAGCGGCGAGCGCATTGTAGCGCTTCTACCGGCGGGATCGAGGTTGTCCGGGCTCGAGATGGAGGAGATTGACGCGGCAGGCCATCTCGTCTGCCCTGGGTTCGTAGACAACCATGTGCACACGCTTGGTGGAGGCGGTGGACTTGGATTCTCCAGCCGCGCGCCTGAAATTCAGGCTTCGCAGCTGGCTCGCGCAGGCATCACAACCATCATCGGCATGCTCGGATTTGACGCCACCAGCAAGAATATGGCAGCGCTAGTCACAAAGACAAAAGGGCTCAGAGAGGACGGCCTGTCTGCGTACTGTCTGACTGGGGCGACACTTGAGCATCCGGTACCGACTTTGACAGGCCAGATCCGCACCGACATCGCGTTTATCGATGAAATCATTGGAGTGGGCGAACTCTCTATCTCGGAGCTGGGCTACGGGTACGATAGTTTCGGCAAAGGTGCTCAATACGTCGCTGAGGCTGCCGTGGCCGGTCTTTTGGCAGGGAGACTTTCCCGCAAAGCAGGTTATTGCTGCCTTCAGGTTCCGCCGTATCTAAAACAGATTCTCAAACCTATGTTTGAGGTAGTGGACCGGACCGGCATCCCGATAACGCAATTCATTCCATCACATGTCAATCAGAGCGATGGCTACATGCAGGATGCCATCGACTGGGGACTCAGAGGCGGGTGGGTGGATATAGGTGCAAATTACTCGCCCGAGAACAACTACGGGCGGGCTACCTTGCCGCACAAAGCTTATAAGCGCCTGCGTCAGGCTGGCGTGCCAGCCGAACAAATCCTGATGAGTTCCGATGGCAACGGTGCACCGCCTAAAGAGGAGACGGGTGAAAACAAACCCAAGGTGGCCAACTACATGCCAATGCGCGCACTTTTCGCGGCTTGGCGTCGCGTCGTCACCGAAGAAGGGGTGGATGTGAGTGAGGCGCTTGCTGCCGTGACCAGCAATGTTGCGCGTGCCACTGGTCTCGCCCACAAAGGCGAAATCGCCCCGGGAAAGGATGCCGACCTGGTGGTTCTTGATAAAGATCTCGAGTTCGTTCACATCATCGCTCGCGGCCGATCATTTGTGACAAACGGCGAACCCGTACGCCGAGGCATGTTCGAGCAGACGCTGATCAACGAACTCACTTGAGGGAAAGCCGACTCTGTCTAGGGAGGACCCGGACAGTGCGCAATATAAGAAATCAGCACTATGGGAGGTTGAGATGAAGCGTTTTGACAAAGATGGCAAGTCCATGCCAACGAGCCTTGACAGGCTCGCAGGTGAAGTAAAAAGGGGCGGTGTGGACAGGCGCGAATTCCTGGCGCTTGCCTCCATCTTGGGTGCGTCGACGGCTGCAGCATATTCGATGCTTGGATTACCGCCGCCGGCGTATGCTGGAGAAAGGCCTAAGAGAGGTGGAACTTTACGGATCGCGATGGAAGTCCATGCAGCAAGAGATCCGCGTGTAAACGACTATCCTCAAATGGCCAACATTTACCGGCAGTATCTTGAAGGGTTAGTGAAGTACACGCGGGAATACACCTTCGAGCCGCGTCTTCTCGAGAACTGGGAAGTCAACGAGGATGCTACTGAATACACTTTACACGTTCGCAGAGGCGTAAAATGGAATAACGGAGACGACTTCAACGCTGAAGATGTGCTCTTTAACCTGCACCGCTGGTGTGAAAAAGCCGTGCCTGGAAATTCGATGGCCGCTCGCATGACTACACTCGTCGATAATAAGACAGGCAAAGCGAGGGAGGGCGTCATCACAAAAGTTGATGACTATACGATCAAACTTAAGCTGCCTAAACCCGATATCACTATCGTTGCTGGTTTCGCCGATTATCCCGCGCTTATCGTTCACCGTGACTACGAAAAGAACGGATCAGATATCGTTGCGAATCCTGTTGGAACAGGTCCGTTTGAACTGGTGTCATGGGACGTGGGCCAAAAGGCCGTCCTGAAGCGTCGGACAAGCGGAAGCTGGTGGGGCGGTGAGGCTTATTTGGACGAAGTCCAATTCATTGACTACGGCACCGACGCATCTGTTGTTCAGAGCGCTTTCGAATCAGGAGAGATAGATGCGAACTATCAAACGTCGCCGAGTAATGTCGCGATGTATGACAGCCTCGATCTGCTGAAAACTGAGGCGACCACAGCCACAACGATCGTGTGCCGCACAAAGGTTACGAGCAAGCCCTACGACGATGAGCGGGTGCGAAAAGCACTTCAGTTGGCAGTGGACAACAGTGCAGTGCTGCAGATTGCGTATAATGGTCAGGGTACCGTTGCCGCAAATTATCATGTCGCGCCAATACATCCAGAGTTTTACCCGCTGCCAGAAAAAAAGCGCGATATTGAGGCTGCTAGGCGGCTGATGGCCGATGCCGGTCAGATGGAATTCGAACATGAGATTGTCGGTCCGGAAACGGATTGGCTCAAGGACTCGGGCGATGTAATTGCTGCGCAATTGCGCGAGGCAGGCTTCAAGGTGAAGCGGACAGTTCTGCCGACTAGCACGTTCTATAACAACTGGATGAAGTACCCGCTTTCAGCCACGAACTGGAACATGCGGCCGCTTGGAGTTCAGGTCTTGGCACTCGCCTATCGAAGTGGTGCTGCTTGGAATGAGTCGTCGTGGTCAAACCCGGATTTCGACAGGCTGTTGGACGAAGCGTTGACCGTGCCTGATCCAGACAAGCGCAAGGCACTCATGAAGGATCTAGAAACACTTCTGCAGGATTCCGGTGTCCTCATTCAGCCCTATTGGCTTTCAGTGTTTCACCATTCGACCAAGCAGGTCAAGGGCTATGAAATGCATCCCGCATTCGAGATCGACCTTGGCATGGTCTGGCTTGACGTACGCACGAAGTAACATCTTCAGTCATTTGGTGTAACAGCTGTCGTCGCAAGCAGCCTAATTGTTGCGCCGCAGGCGCCGAAGCCGCAGTCTCCGCTCGGCAGACAGCGCCATTGCGACCGGCAACCCGTCGAGGTAGGTGGAGTCAACGATGCGCAGACAGCGGCCCTTCCATTGCCTGTGGGCCGCAGCCTCGGTATGCCATGACGAATGCGCACATCGCCAGCCGCGACCGTCACTGCCACGCGTTCGCCGATCAACCGCCACGGCACCGAGGAGCTGTTGATGTCGACCACGATGGCGCAATCGTGGCCGACAATGCGACCGGTTGAGTTCAACGTCGTTGAGACGTGCCGTGGTGATGAGGGTGAGCATGACGGCGGCGCGATCGGCGCCGCGCTGGGGCTGGCGAAGGTCCAGGTCATTCCACTAGATGCATTGCGAGTGCGTCTGTTTCGATCGTGAGGGCAAAGGCGGTCGTACGTCGCGAGCATACGCAAACGTAACGCATGGCTGTCCTCCAAACTTCAATGTGTTTCAACGCTCTGCCGGCGACTGCCGAGGGAACGCCACTGGGAAAGCCCATATGTCCGGGTCGAGTGATTTTGGAAATGAAAAGCGCCAGAACGAGGTTTCAAGCTTTGTCATGAAGGAGGTGCAGCGCATTCTTGCCCAATGCAACGAGGCTAGGCAGAGTGGCAAGGCTGCGTCTTCAGCCGCTCCTTCCGACGATTTGACCGCCTTGGCTGCCGAATTTCTTGATAGGCTCGAGGCGGAGGCAGCGCGACGGCTGAATGCTCACGCCTCTGACAGTGCTTCACGACCGCGGGGAGCCGATCATCCGCTCGGGCATCCCGTAATGAAAGATTATCCGGGAGCGGGCGCGCGCATTGCAGAGTGGGCCGGTCCAGTTGCGGGCTCGACGGACCTCGAGAGACGTCTCGGGATACCGCGGTCAACGTTGCATTGGTGGCAGCGGCACGATGATGTGGTTGCCTTCCGGAGAGGTTCCCGCAAGCATGTATTTCCCTTGGCTCAGTTCATCGACGGCAGGCCTGTGCCCGGAATCCGGCAGGTACTTTCCTCGATCCCGGATCCCAGATTGGCTTGGCTATGGCTGATCAGTCCCTCGTCTCTTCTCAAGGGCCTCGTTCCTGTCGAATTGCTCAGGGAAGGCATGAGCACAGAAGCTGTTGCATCTGCCGCACGGGCTACTTCTCTAATGGATGTGTCTGACGATTGATCAGGCGTCGGTGGTTGTTTGGGCAAATTCGACGTTCATGCGGGCAGTCAATGTCCCAATTGTGCGGTTTGTGCAAATGTATAATTGTTTAGTTTGTCCAAGTAATACCAGAAGTTTCGTGATAAAAATACAACTTATACTGAATACTTGGCCGGCGACCAAGTTTGAACTTGCACTATTGCTCGCCCAGTGAATAGCGTCCGAGCCGGGAAGGATGCTTCGTGATGCGGGCATCTTTTTCGATCGTGCGGACAGGAGCGGTTCGTCCATCGACGTCCTCGCCCTTTTTCAAATCATTTCAAGGAGATCAAGTATGAACATCAAGAGCCTTCTTCTCGGCTCCGCGGCGGCCCTGCTCGCAGTTTCCGGCGCTCGCGCCGCCGACGCGGTGACGGTCGTCGAGCCGGAACCGGCTGAATTCGTGAAGATCTGCGACGTGTACGGCTCGGGCTACTTCTACATCCCGGGCACCGAGACCTGCCTGCGAATCGGCGGCTATATTCGCTACGATATCGGTTTCGGTGACGTCGGCTCATATGACGGTTCGACCAATGCGGACCATGAGGACGGTAGCCGCAATCACACTTACTATAAGAATGCTCGCTTTACGCTGAAGACCTGGACCGGTCAGGAAACCGAGCTTGGCACGTTGAAGACGTACACCGAGACCCGCTTCAACTTCGGCAATGGCTTTGGCGACTTTGGTACCGCTCCGAACCCTGCGGCGAACAAAGCCGTCGATCTGAAGCATGCCTGGATTCAGCTCGGCGGTCTCCGCATTGGCAAGACGGACACTGCCTTCGAGAGCTTCATTGGATACGCCGGCAACGTTATCAACGACACGCTGGTGCCGTACGGCGATTTAAACACCAATGTCATCCAGTATTACTTCGACGGGGGCAACGGCTTCTCCGCCGTGGTCTCGCTCGAAGAAGGCTCGGGCGTTAAGGGCACTATCGACAGCTACGTACCGCACGTGGTCGGTGGTGTGAAGTACACGCAGGGCTGGGGCGCCATCAGTGGAGTCATCGCCTACGACAGTAACTACGAGGAAGTCGCAGGCAAGATCCGTTTGGATGTCAATGTCAATGACGCAGTCTCGCTGTTCGTCATGGCCGGCTACGGTACGGACGACAACCTGTCGGATCCAACCTGGGCGATCCCGGGTCGCGGTCGGGGCATCTACAAGCAGTGGGGTGGCAACTGGGCCGTGTGGGGCGGCGGCACCTACAAGTTCGATGAGAAGACCTCGTTCAATGCCCAGGTGTCCTACGACGAGTGGAAGAACCTCGGTATCGCGGCGAACATCGCTTATGATATCGTTCCTGGTCTCACGGTCACGACCGAAGTCGATTACCTGCACGCAGGCCGCTTCGACGAATTCGGTTCTGCTTCACCTGCTCCGGCCTTAAACTGGACCGGTGCTGACAAGAAGAACAGCGTGGGCGGTTTTGTTCGGTTCCAGCGCTCCTTCTGAGGATTGAACCGCTCGCTTCCCGTTCAAAGCGGTAATTGCGAGACTTCAACTTGGCTGTCGGCGAATTGCTTGGTCCTCACCTCCAATCCGAGCATTCGCCGGATAAGAAGGGTGCCCAGTTCCCGGGCGCCCTTTTTCGCTGGTATTCATCAAACTTGCGCGTGCGGGATGAGATCGCGAACGTGAGGCGGAGCCCTCTGCCATGCGGTTAAGCAGAATTCGAATCCGCAAGCGGCGCTATCAACCATAACACGTCTAGATGCGTTCAATGCCTTCACGGCAGTGGTGTAAAGATGAGTCCTACTGTCGCGACAAGGTCCCTTGTATCGGAACGCTCCTTACGGCAGCGACTTTTTGCCCTTTGTGAGCGACGGTTGCCCCGCCGTGGTTATAGGCAGAGCTGCTATTCGTATCGTAATCTGCAGTTCCATCGTACCTTGAGGAACGCCTCGGCCGGCTTGCGTGGACGGTGCAGGGCAACCAGGTGCCGAAAGTGCGTCGGCAAGCCGCGGTAGCCGCGCTCGCGCACCATCGCATAAAGGCGGCTGGCGGTCAGCGAGGGGAACCTTTCCAGCGTCTGCTCAATGAATGGCAGATACGGTTCAATGATTGAGGCTCTCTGCAGCGGCTTATGCCGGGGCAAGCCCGCCTGGGCCAGAACGCGATGCACCGTCGTGTGATGGACATGCAATTGCCTGGCGATGGTGCCGCAGCGCCACTTCTCGGCGTGATACAGGCGCAGGATCTGCGCTTCCAGTTCGGGGCTGATGGTCATGATGCGGGCTCTCCGTCTGCATAGTCAGCTTCACGGGCATAACGAGGCCCCCGGCGACGCACGAAGCCGGTGCGAACGAACGGCGACAGCCGACAGTCGCAGCGCCGACAGCACGGCGTGGGCATGACCGATGTCGTCGCCCGCCCGACGACGTCAGCAAAAGCAGCGACGACATCGTTCGAGGGGGCTGCGCAGTAGTGAACCGGCAGGAGATGCAGGTGGAGAATGATGCGTCACTTTATTGTGCCGAGCCCGGTATCGTCGCGCCCGGGTCGCATGAGCCAAGCGTCCACGGCGGCTGCGCTGATAACGTCGCCCCGCCTCGCGCACACTCTCGCGGCGGGCAGCACGGGCGCAGACCTCCCCGCAGTAGCGCTGTCCCCGGTCGCAGCTGCGGCAGATCGTTACCTGCGAACGGCAGCGGCCGCACAGAAAGAAGCGGCCCGTGAACATCCGCGACGGTCCTTTCGGAGCGCCGCTGGGAGTTCGGGGAAAAGGTCGACGGAATGCGCTGACAATGCGATAATGCAGGTCGCGCACCGTCAGTGGAGCGTGACACCGAGCCCGGACTTGCCAGTTGAGATCGGTGTTACGCCGGATTGTTTCTGCGGCGCTGATTACCCGCAGATCTACCACAAGGCAGCGCATGGCGGGGTACGTCGAAAGCCGCCTCAGGGCGACTGGAGACGTGCCCCGCGTCTATCGCCTTCCCAACCTCAGATGATCAGCACCGCGCCGCAAAGGCGGTCGCCCGCTACAGCGCTAGTTGAAGAGCGCGCGGGCGACCGCCTTTGCTCTCTCCAACGCTTCAGCTCTTGTCGTTGTTTATCAGCGGTTCTCGACCGTCATCGACAGCATATGCTGTCATCAGCGCGACCCGGTTCTTCACTCCGTTCCACGGCTTCAACAAAGCCGACCACCTCGTCGGCGCTCAGCACGACAGGCAGCTTGCGCGCTTGCGCGGCGCACGAGCGTAAGAGATCCGCTCAGGCAGATCCGTCCACCCCAACGTCACGTCGAAGAAGAACCGCAGGGCGCACACTGCCTGGTTTAGCGCGCCCCAAGTGATCCTTCGGCTCACCAAAATGGTGCGAACTTCTTCGCATCCGAGCTGATCCGGCGACCGTTTACAGAAGGAGGATGTAGGATCGCTGCGTTGCCGGCGGCAGATTGCGGACCGTCATGTCCTCGATCATGCGCCGGCGAGAGGGCTCAACTCGACCATTTCATTGCTCCTGTTCTCGAGATTGCGCTTCAACAGCCACAATCCTTCAAAACAGAAGCGTCACCCGGAAACCGATCCGCCAAATGTCGCGTTAGCGGCTTCGTTCCTTCGTCAAAATGCTCCCAGAACTAAGAAACTGCCAAAGTGGTGCTAGCGGATGCTAATTCCGAAATACCGCGTATGAGCGATATCCAGGATACGATTGACCAAGCTCGAGAAATCGTAACCCGCGGCCGTCGCGGCGAGGGCACAGGAACTGTCGATGCCGAGCGCCGGCAAGGAGTTGATCTCCAGGACAAAAGGCTGGCCGGAGCGATCGATCCGGACGTCGACGCGCGCGTAGTCGCGACATTGGCATGCCCGGAAGGTCGCAATTGAAACCTCACGCAGTATTTTCGCAACTTTGCTCCCGATTTGTGCTGGGCAAATCCTATTCGGCGTCTCTTGCCATGTAGCAAAATGCGTTTCGCGGGATCCGAAGTCCCGTTCCACCAGCGGCAACACTTCGGGCTGTTCGTTTCCAAGCAGTGGGATAGTGATTTCTCGCCCCTCAATATATTCTTCCACGAGCGCATCCTGAGCATAATCTGTGATTATCTTTTCCACGGCGTGCCTTAACTGAGTGGGCTGTTGCACGAGCTGCACTCCTACGCTGTAGTATTCGTGACGCGGCTTCACTATCACCGGAAAACGTAGGTCGCCAGCACTCTCGGTGCCCCGGCCCATCACGCGAAAGTTCGGCGTCGGCACGCCGCAATCGCGGAGGAGCCTCTTAGTGATGACCTTATCGAGCGAGAGCCCATGGCCGAGCGGGCCGGATCCGGTGTACGGGATGCCGGCCATCTCGAGCATGGCTGGAACGTGGATGAGACGACACTCGCCCTGGATTCCGTATGCCATGTTGAAGACGATCCCGGATGGACGTGCCCGCGGATCGGGTGGCATGAACAGCTCAAGCGTATTGAGCAGTCCTTTGTCGCCTTCGCACAGCAGCGTCTCGTGTCCGCCCTCTTGTAAGGCTGCCTCGACGGTTTCGACCTTCTCGCAATGATCGTTTTCCGGACGAGACTGTCCGAACCGGTTGATCACGCCGGTACGATCATGATTCCACACGACGGCTACTCGCATTAGCTACTCCCCGAGTGTTGCTCGCTATCAGGTTTATGCGCTCGAATTCGATGATCGATTGGAACGAGCGTCTGCAGGCCGCGAACCCGCCCCGAGAGTCCGGTCGGCAGAGACGATCGTAATCAGCAGCTATAATCGGTTATTGCCGGAAGCATCACTCACCTGGCGGAGTATCGGGCCCGGTTGAAAGTGGAACGTCGCCTCCGCTTGATGGCGCTTCACCTCTGCGAGCCTCGCATCTCCATTCACTCTAGCCGCCGGAAGCATACCATCACACGCCGAGTCTCCACCGGCCCGATCCAAACCTGACAGGAACCAAGGCCGCTGACCATATCGGCGCAAGCGTCGTGCCAGCGAAGAGGTGTAAAAGCGAGAGGGGAAAAAGGTGTTTTCGCGCCGCTATGGCGGAATACTTATGCCTCAGTATGTCAAGTTCCAAACATATACGTCATCAACCGGACAGTTAAGCACAGCAAGAGAGCGAAGACAGTGAGTGCAGACCGCGTGCGTGGGAGCGACCTCATCCGCGTAGCGTCCCGGCAAGGACGCATCTCGGGAACTGGAGTTGATTGGGAACCGAAAGCTCCTTGTCAGGCTGCAGCGATGGCGTGGCGGAACGGCTCATTCGTCTTCCACATGGCGTGGAGGATGACGGCAAGCTTGCGCGCCACCGCAACCTTCGCCTTCTTCAAGCCGGCGCCCTTGGCAATCCGCAGGCCCCAGGCCTTCAGGGAAGAGAAGCCAATTAGTCGCGTCAGGATGACGTTGGCCGCTTCATAGAATCGGAGAACTGCGTGCCAGAGGCATCGACACCCGTGGACTTGAAAGACGGACTTGACGACAGACATCACGGGCTCCTTTGTTGGATGGTAGACTGCCCTCCATTTTCCACAGATCCTAAGGGGGGGCGGACGCCACCGCGCGGCGATCGCGCCATCCGCGCAACAGGATCTTTTGGACCAGCATGTCCGCCGTCTCGACACCGAGGTCGATGACCAGTGCAATGAGGCGCACTATCGCATGCGGGCCTTCTGGTGCAGCCTGAGCCACGGCGAGCCTGCGCAGGCGGTCGCCCTCGATGGTGCGGATCTGCGTACGCACGACGGCGAGCCGCTCAAGCAAGCGGTGCAACTCGGCGCGGGCGTTGTCCGGTAGCGGTGTTCCCTCCGCCGTGTGGATGGCCATGAGCCTGTCGGCCGCATAGCGCAGCTCAAGCGGAAGCTACGAATGCCGAAGCGGGCAAGAATCGCCTTGATGCGGTTGATGAGCCGCGTCTGCTCACTGACCGAGGTCTGCCGCTCGCGGTTCGGCCTCCGGGCGTCCTCTTCTTCAAGCGTAGGTATCGCCGCCATACTGCAATGGCGCTTCTCGCCACGCAGCCCGCCGAGGAAGGCTCGCATCAAAAGCTCGGTGTCGAGCCGATCGGTCTTGGCACGCTGGTGCTCACGCGACACCGCAACGCTGGTTGGGTGGATGGCATAGGCCTCGATGTCGCGCGCCCGCAGCCAGCGCGCCAGCCAGAAGCCGCCTCATAGGTGACGGCGATCCGCATGATTGTATGCCCGGCCTGGCCGGCTTCGTTGCGCCAGTCCTGCAGCAGCTTCAA
Source organism: Mesorhizobium sp. ORS 3324 (assembly GCA_000824825.2). Taxonomy (GTDB): domain Bacteria; phylum Pseudomonadota; class Alphaproteobacteria; order Rhizobiales; family Rhizobiaceae; genus Mesorhizobium. The sequence goes on along the minus strand of LM655198.1, from coordinate 26,606 downwards.
CAACGATGGCGCGCCGGCGTCAATCTTCTTCAGCGGCTGGCGCTTGAAACGCGGAACAAGCGCGGCAATCAGCCACTTCGCCTTGCTCATTTCGATGACGGCGACGATCGTGTTATCCTGTTCAAGAGCGGTAAGGGACCGGCTTGCCTCAAAAGACTGCGACATCGGGTGCCTCCTTCAGATGGTCGATCCAACAGCGCCGAAGGATGCCACACGTTCGCCGCTCGCCCCATAGCATCTCCTTCCTGAGACACGATCGTTCGGAAAGTATCCCATCGGACGAATCGCGTCTTCTTGGGGTTCGGGGCGACTGAGTCGACTGGCAGAGCGGTCAGGAGGACGACGCTCCACGACAAGGGCTTATGACTTTCGAAGCCATGCATTTGGGGCGCAAGTAACGTTGATTCCAAACGCGTCAGTGTAGTACGTGTCTATAAAAAATCCTGATTCTTCGATCAACTGAAACCCGTCAATAATCTCCCTGTTTGCGTATATAGGTACATCCTCAATAATATAATAGTCACCTTTATACATAAATTTCCTTAGATGAGCAAAGATAGAGAACACTTGCACGTGCGCATCGTCAATAACAAGCCAAGGGTGTGGTAACCTTGCCAGCAGGATTTTGTCTAAGCTATCAGCGTCGAAAAGATCAACTTGATGAAAGGTGAGAAGTGGATGCTTGGCATTTTCGTGGACACAATTGACATGCAGGTCAAAAGAGTGAACTTCACCGGGTTTGTCACAAAGCATCGACACATGATCGGCAAGCCACAGGCCGCTCCCGCCCTGATAGGAACCAAGTTCTATAATTGTTCTGGGCTGAAGCTCCCAAATGAGTCTCGTGTACAGAGCAAGGTCGAAAGGGGTTTTAATATGTATCAGGCCTTTGTAAGTCAACGCTAAGGCTCCAACTTTTGTTGCTCTGTCAGGGAAATTCTTCGGGTAAATAGACGACATCCACCATCGTTCCGATGGCTTTACAAATCGATCGGAATCATCGCAATTGATGATGCTGGAAATTGCATCAAACATTCCTGCCTGATCCAGAATACCTCCTGGTATTATTTCGTCAGGGTAGTTATTTTGAGCGGCATTCCAAAAATCCTTGTATCCGTAAGCCAACTTCATGGATTTTGCTCCTTTTGTTATCTCATTGTCCCTCTGAGGCATTTAGCGCGCCTCGTGGTGACTGGTGAATTGCTCGCACGCGTCGAAGCTCATACCATCAGTGCTTTGCCTCAGCTCAGCAATCTGCGTGCCAAGCGTGCATCCCGACCCCGGTCTGCCGTTCCTGATGCCAATCGAGGACTTGTTCTCAATATAGGGCCGCGGCAAGGTGATGCCCGGCCGCGTCGAGCGCGGCGTGGTCAAGGTCGGCGAGGAACTGGAGATCGTCGGCATCCGTTCGACCGCTAAGACCACCTTGCACGGGCGTGGAAATGTCCCGCAAGCCGCTCTCCGCATAACGTGATCGCTCTAATTAACGAGAGTAAGAAGCGTACATATCTCTAAGCATGCCCGTTGGATGGCCGGTCGGGTTTGCAACATCTGAGTCATCAAGCGTACGTGGATGGTACGACGAAGATGGAGGCTTCGAACGCTACGCCGATGATGCGATGGGCCATTGCCGAAGCGAGGAGCAAGCAGCGGGCTTCCACTTCATCCCGCGAAGACGAAGGTTGTCTTTTGCAAGGACGATAAGCGGCGCGGAAACCGACCAGACCACAAGTTCGACGTGTCCCCGGATATGCTGTCAGGCTGAGGCTGTCGCGACGGCGGGTTGTGTGTCAAGTTCTTGTGAGGATGGCAGCCACCGGCGGTGCACGTGTTCTCGCTGGTCGGCAATCTCGCGCGTCCGCCGATCCAGATGCGAGATCCGCGGTGTGAAGCCCCAATATCGGGCAAAAGCCTGCAGCCGGGCATTGAACCTCACCTCGCGCGCCACCGCGTCGTGATGCTCAACCAGCGCCTTTGCATTATCGATCAGAACTTCCGCCGTCACGCACCCAAACCGCAGGAAAGCGCCTTCCATCCCTTCGAACCAGTCAGTCTAGCGTTGCATGAGCGAGGCCCGGATGTGCATCCGGCGCGAAAAGCCAAGCGTCCCGACAAACACATGGATCCGCACCCGCTCGCCGCCGATCCATACCCGCGTGTCGCCGAAGTCGATCTGCATCTGATGACCCGGCGCCGTCTCGAAGCGCACCGTCGCCCGCTTCTGCGCTTTCAAATCGCGCCGCCGTTGTCGAACTCGAAGTTCTACCGACCGCGGCCCGATGACGATGTCATGCTCGCTCTCCAACTCCTGCCGAATGACGTCCGCATTCCCGTGTGGCGAAAGAAACGCTCCCGAAGCCAATCGTTCAAGCCAACAAATGCTGTCCGACTCTCGGGCTGGCGATACGCAACAACGCCACCTTCACGAAAATATCGGCAACGGTGTTGGTGGCACGAAGTTTGCGTTGCGTGTCGCGCCGATCGGATTACCGGAGATGACCTAAATCAAGGAAACGCTTATGAATTCAATCGATGACCTACAGCTACGCGAGCCGGACAAAACAGAACTCTTTTCGGTTGTGAAGGCTGATCGTCTTATCCGCATCTGTGTGGCGCTGCTGAAAGCTGCCGGCGCTTCCGAGGACGAGGCGCGAGCAGTCGCCAACGGCTGCGTCAATGCAAACTTAGCTGGTCATGACTCGCATGGGGTCATCGCCATTCCGACCTATATCGACAGTATCAAGGAAGGGAAAATCGTGCCGGGCGCGGAGTGGACAATCGTGCGAGAATCCCCCACCACGGCGGTTATCGATGGCCACTGGGGTTTTGGCTTTCACGTCACCACCAAGGCGATGGCGCTCGCTATCGAAAAAGCAAAGATCGCCAATGTCGCGGCGTGCACAGTATTCGCGCAAAGCCATGTCGGACGGCTCGCCGCCTATCCCTTGATGGCGGCAAGCGCCGGCATGATTGGCCTTGCGGCCGCTGTTTCCGGCGGTAACCTTGTCGCGCCGTTCGGCGGACGCGAGGCGCGGCTTGGCACCAACCCGATCTCAATCGCAGTGCCCTCGGATCTCGAGGCCCCGTTTTTGCTTGACATGGCAACCTCGGCGGTCGCGGCCGGTAAGCTCGAATTAGCGATCGCGCGCGGTGAGGAAATTCCGAAGGGCTGGTTGATCGATGCCGAGGGTCACCCTACGACCGACCCGCGCGACTACCGAAATGGCGGCGTATTAATGCCGCTCGGCGGCGCAGAGGGCCACAAGGGCAGCGGCCTCGCAGCGATCGTGGAACTGTTGTGCCGACTGCTGACCGGCCCTGGTTCCGGGGCCAAACTGGCCGATCGGGAGAAGTTCGGTTGTTTTTTAGCGGTGTTCAATGTGGCAGCGTTCCGCCCGCTTGATGAATTCAAGAAAGAGGTTGCGGATTTTGCGCAGCGGCTGAAATCGGCGGCGCCGTCGGAAGACTCATCCGGCGTGTTCTATCCCGGCGAGATCGGATATTGGCGCGAGCGGGAGCGCATAGTCCACGGCATTAAACTGGAGAACGCGACCTGGGACACGCTGCGCACGCTCGCGCGAAATTGCGGGCTTGCCGCCGAACTTGATCTTGCCTGAGCGCACAAGCTGCGCCGGGACGGCCGAGGAGCCTGACTATGACGAACCCTGATCTTTTGCCGGCTGGAACATTGAAGCAGGACTTCGTTGTCTAACCATCGTTTAGTTCGAGCCTCCGGCAAACTCTGGGCGGTTCACGGGTCTGGGGCCGATGACCGCTCATCATTTTGCAGCCACCTCGGTCATCATCTGCACCAGAGGCCCGAAGAAGTCCGGGTCGTCGGCACTCTCGTTTTCAAGTACGCTCAAGTAAACCACAACAATGCCTGTGTCGGGGTTCGCAAGCATATATTGGCCCCCGAGACCGCCGTGCCCCAACCAAGTCCCGTTAGTTTGCAATTGACGGCTATACCGCATCCAGTCACGCGGCTTTGGCAGGGAAGGGCCAGGACTGCGGCGCGTCTCTTCGATGAAGGCGGCGTCGCCCACCCGGTGGCCATCTACAGCTTCACCCTTGCGCGCGAAAAGCAGGCCGTAGCGCGCGAGGTCGCGGGCAGAGAGAGAGGCGCCCCCGCCGATTTGCGGTACGCCCTCTCGGTCGCAGGTGATGTGAAAGCATCCCTCGAGCCCCGCCGCCTCGACAATCTCAATAAGCCAGTCGCGCAGCATCCTACCGCTGGCGCGCTCGACGATCCAGCCAATGACATGGCTATTGGCCGACTTATACATCACATCCCCCGTGCGATTCACCAAGTCGCCACCTGTGACGCCGCAAAGAAAGGAACGGATCGACTCCTCTTTTTCATCCCCCTTAGGCAGTCGCCAGCCCATGGCTACCCTCATCGCGTTGATTCTCGCAGAGGAGTCGCCATAGTCTTCAGTGAAGTCATTGGCTACGTTCATGTCCGCTACCGATTTGATGGTCGCCTCAGCGTAGCCCGTCCCAATCTCCGGCAGATAAGTGCGCACCCTGTCTTCGAGTTTAATGAGGCCGTCGGCCACCGCACGGCCGAGCATCAGGTTGAGCGTGGTCTTGGTAATAGACATGATGGGATGCGGCTTTTCGGGGCCGAAGTCAGACGCATAGGCCTCGTAGAGGATGCGCTCACCTCGAGCCACGACGAACGCAGAGAAATGCGGCATCGCGAGGAAGCGGGCAACCTCAGGCCGCTCTCCGATGGTCCAGTCGACGTCTTTCGTAACCGGTAGAACACGCGAGGCGCGCAAAGACATGGCGTAGCGCACAGTCGTGTGAAAGTTGTGGAAGCCGCGGCGACGATGGTCAGGGAGATACCAGCGCGCCTTATTGCCGGATGCGGTATCGAGGTCAGGATTGGCAATCGGAGCAAGTGTCATGTGATGTGTCCTCTAAGACTGCATTCGATCGTGGGACTTCTGTGAAGCACAAACAGCGCCGCCCCCAAGATGACGCGCGGCGGCTCAGCGCGCGAGTTGAATACGGTTCGCTCTGGCGCCCGGTCGCCCCGGCCATCACTGGAATAAATGATGTGCTGACGGTCTCGTAGAGAGAAAAGGTATCGTCTGATATAGACCCGCTTCATGTCTAAGCTTTGTAGGCATGTAACCCTTAAGCTTCCTTCTGTTTTTCGGACCGTTCAGGGCTGGCTTTCCGGGCATGATCGCGCATTCGGGAGAAGGATTCCTCGAAAAGGGTCAAGTTTTCCAAGGCGCACATCGCCTTTCTAGGCGGAAATGGCTTTTACCACACCATCGATTTCCATCCGCAAAGGCACGGCTTGGTCGAGCTTCGACGGCGTAATTCAAAGATGGGCCGTGTCGACGCGGGGATCGTGTCCCATCAGGTTCTCTAATCGCCTTCGTCAATGGGCTTCTTTCTCCTCGTTGTTGCAGCGCCTGCCGGGCTCAGGGGTCTCTCCGGGGTCAATCGCAAGGATCGCCGCATGTTTGCGTTGGAACGGGCAGGTCGAAGTGGTGTTCGCGGTTCCGTAGGACCGCATGCGTGGGAGCGACCTCATCCGCGTAGCGTCCCGGCAAGGACGCATCTCGGGAACTGGAGTTGATCGGGAACCGAAAGCTCCTTGTCAGGCTGCAGCGATGGCGTGGCGGAACGGCTCATTCGTCTTCCACATGGCGTGGAGGATGGCGGCAAGCTTGCGCGCCACCGCAACCTTCGCCCTCTTCAAGCCGGCGCCCTTGGCAATCCGCAGGCCCCAGGCCTTCAGCGAAGAGAAGCCAATTAGTCGCGCCAACGCCGGGTGCGGTCATGAACAGCCGGGCCATGGCATTCTGTTTCGCGGCTGCGCGGACGCGCGTGTCGAGCACCCTGGTCCGCTCGATGATGGATCGGCGGGCCTCGATCATCGCCTCGATGATTGCTCTGATCTCAGGCGGCAAGGATTGCCGATCGTGTGTCTCGATGCGCGCCACGCAAGCGGCGCCCTCTCCATGATGCCGAACAAGACGGATCGTCATGACGCGGCGGGTCTGGCCCAGAATTGTGCGAACCGGATGGTTCAGGGAAGTCCGCATCAAGAGCTACGGCGCCTATGTCGTGCGGGCGCTGCTGTCGGCACGAGACGTCCTGGTCGGCATCCGCGGCAAGATCGAGAATGAGATCCGTGGGCTGCTCAACCTTCGGCATCATGATCGGCAAGAAGCTCGGCGGCTTTGCCCGTCGTGCCGAGGAAATCGTCTCCGGTGAGTTGACGGCAACGCTCCGTCAGTTGATTCCAAAGCCAGACTGCCAGTGGGCCGGTTTCCATGCCGATCCTTGCAAGGTCCCGGCCAACCAATCAGCGATGGCATCGGGGTCGGTCGGAACCTCCGCTCGGCAATCCTACTGCCGCTCCCGTCGACCACGCAAATGGCAGTCTATTCCATCGAGACATCCAGGGCTGCATAAAGCGCGCAACCCGTGCTGGCCATGGATTTTTGGCAAACTTGCCTGCGCACGATGCGCAAAGGGGGCCGATCGGTGGGAAATGGGAGAACCTTATGCTTATGCGTTCCGGATCTCGTCACCATGATGACGCAGATCTTTTCCGTATGCTGCAGTGGGAGGGTGTCTGCTCCTGTCTACGACCATCGGGCGGGCCGATCTTCTGAACGAGGCCCAATCGCTGTTCGCTCCCATCCCAAGGTATCCCCAAGCCTTGGAGCACAATCCGACAACCACGGAAAAAGTCGAACTGGGCAAGATGCTCTATTTCGAGACTCGGCTCTCCAGAGCACACAATATCAGCTGCAACACCTGCCATCAGATCGGGCGTGCTGGCGCCGATGGCCGTTCCACCTCCTTGGGCCAGGATTGGCAGCACGGCGGACGGAACGCACCAACCGTGCTCAACTCCGTATTCAATGCCGCTCAGTTCTGGGCCGGACGCGCCGCTGACCTGAAGGAGCAAGCCGGTGGTCCCATCGCCAACCCGGTCGAGATGGGCATCACCCCCGATGAAGCAGTGGTGCAGCTCAAAGGCATCCCAAGCTACGTCGACGCATTTGACAAGGCCTTCCCAGCATAGCGATTCCGTCACTTACGACAACATCGAGCAAGCCATTGCCGTGTTCGAGGCTACGCTGATCACGCCCAACGCCCCGTTCGACCGTTATCTCGAAGGTGACGAAAACGCGCTCACCGCAGAACAGAAGGAAGGCCTCGATAAGGGATACTCGTCATGCCACAACGGCAGAAATGTCGGCGGTGGCATGTATGCTCAGTTTGGCGTGGTTGAGCGGCCCGGTCAGCATTTGCTGCCGCCGGCGGTCAGGGGGCGGGCCGAGGTTACCCAGAATCCGGACGATGAATATGTCTTCAAGGTTCCCCAGCTTTGAGGAACGTCTCTTTTACGGCTCCTTAGTTTTCACAGCGGTCGCGTGTGGAACCTCGAGCAAGCGGTCGCGGTATGAGTAGGCCGCAGCTCGGCGTTCGACTCACACCGACTCAGTGGCCAAGATCACTGCATTCCTGCAAACGCTCACAGGGGACCAGCCTCAGGTCACATATCCGAACTTGCCCCAGGTCGCCACAACATCGAAGCCCGCCCAGTGATTACGCGATCCACAATGTCAATACCGATGCAAACCGTGCTGCTGTGGTCTGGTGGCTTGTGCGGTAGACCGGGGTGGGAAAGCTGAGGTTGTGGCTGTGGGTTTGCAGGCGACGTGAGAGTTCGCATGGGTTCTGGCCAGTGTCGGACTGTGCAAAAAGCGTCGGCGCGGCGATCCACGTTTGTTCAAACCGCGCGAATCTTACCAGTCGGGCCGTATTCGAGGCAGCTGTCTGTGAATTAACTGGGCTCTTGCCTTCGACGAGTGGCTTGTCGGCAGGCTCTCGCATACTGAGCGAAAGGCCGTCAGCTCCTATCGGCCTCTAGGGCAAAAGGGTCCTGCTCTCGCCAGATGTCCGAACCCGTTGATTTCACTTGGTGTGGGGCTGGTGCTCCCGGGCGGTCGACGTCTTCCCAAATCAATGAGGCTCCGGTTCCCTTTTTTCGCAGCCAGCCGAAAAGTCTTTAGCCTCAATCGGATATTTTTGGTTCCTTGTCGCATTACCCATAAACATTGCAGGGTAGAATGGAGACAACCCGCCGCGTGATGTCGCGACATGAGGACAAAGACTGCGGGCAAACGGAGCGTCGTACACAGTTTAGCAGCGGAGCTCGCGGCCATCTGTGGCCCCATATTCACGGAGTGGCCAAGGCCAGCCTGGGTAGCAAACGTGAGCAAGCCACGATCGACACAAAAGCAGTGCTCCAGAGGAATCATAATCGGGCCGGCCGCCGACTGGCTGAAAAGAGGACTGTGACAAATGATGCGGGCACGAGACGTGCGGCAACACTCGGCGATTGCGCGGATCGCTCCGCAAAAATGGCGGGCCGGTCCTGGATTGGAGCCGCCGTTGCGACGTGTTCGCGCCATTGGAAACCTCGATTTCCAATGGTCACTTGGCGAAACGCGTAACAGATAAGAAGCCGCTACGCAGGATGGGATTCACTGCAGCGCCGGCTGGTGAACACACCAAGGTGTCAATCCGATCAAGCGCACAAGGATGAGGTTCTCAATATACTTGGTCATCCGCAATCGGGAATATCTGGAGCTGGCGACAGCCCCATCGGTTGTTGGAGCTTTGCGCAGGGGCGCGTTTCTTGTTCGCTGATCGTCGATGTTGATGAAGGCGGTTGGCCTCCATCCAGTCTTCATGCGTCTTGCCGGCCGGCGTCTCGACTAGTCGCCGACAGAAGCCCCGCGGCCGAAGCCTCCGGCGCGCGCCGATCATGTGGAGTACCTCACCTGAAGCCCCACGACGCCCCGCCGTGCCGCCGAGCGAAATGCGGCCAAGGATGGATGTCGGCCATAGGCCGCCGCACCACGGCATCAATTTGACGGGGAAAGCGATAACCGCAGCTATGCGCAATAGCGTTAAATATACGCGACTGCCTATCGGGAGACTTAGCACGGCTTGGACCGTGCGGCGGCCTTTCATAAGATCCCAACCACGAAGCTGAGCCGCGTAAACGGAAGACAGGGTACCTGACACGGCTGATGGTGATCGCACTATCCGTCTTGTTGCCCACCATGTCGGCGCAGAAGTGCCGCGCGCTCCCCGCGACAACGCCTCGACTTGTCTCGCGGATTTCAGGAAATAAATGGCTGAGCTTCGGAGAGTCGCATACAACGGTGATGACGAACCATCGCTGAGAGGCGAGATCACGCGACTTCCGTTAAGTCCCCTGATCTAATCTAAAGGCGCAGACGACGCCTTCCGTCGCCTGCTCGTCGCAATGGCATCATGTTGGGTTTGCCAGGACGTTCTGCGACCCGAGGCGTTTTCGCGGAATTCGCGGCAGCAGTGTAGCCGTTGACTCGCCACATGACGAGAATTCGGCAAACCCTCAGACCTGCACTCTCTCCCGGAGCGCGCGTGCTGCAGCGACCATGTTAACGAGGGCAGGGCGGACCTCCTCCCAATTGCGCGTTTTAAGGCCACAGTCGGGGTTTACCCAAAGTTGACCATCAGACAAGCGCTCGCGGGCAAGCATGAGGAGGGCCGAAATCTCGGCGACTTCCGGAACGCGCGGTGAGTGGATGTCATAGACTCCGGGACCGATTTCGTTCGGATATTTAGAGCTCGTAAAGGCGTCCAGCAGTTCCATTGCCGAGCGCGACGTCTCAATCGAAATTACATCCGCGTCCAGCTCAGCGATCGCGTCGATGATCTCGTTGAACTCCGAATAGCACATGTGGGTATGGATCTGAGTCGAGTCCTTTACATCTGTTGAAGCGATCCGGAAGCATTCGACCGACCAGTCGAGATAGACCTTCCAGTCGCACTTGCGCAGCGGCAATCCTTCGCGAAACGCGGCCTCGTCGATCTGGATCATCCTTGCGCCGGATCTTTCCAGGTCCGTCACTTCATCGCGAATGGCGAGCGCGATCTGGCGGCAGACCTCGGAGCGGGGTACGTCGTCGCGAACAAAAGACCAATTGAGAATGGTCACTGGGCCTGTAAGCATTCCCTTCACAGGCTTTTGCGTAAGCGACTGGGCGAATTGCCACCAGCGCACCGTCATCGGATTGGGACGCGATACGTCGCCGAAGATGATGGGGGGACGCACGTAGCGTGACCCATAGCTCTGCACCCAGGCATGTTCGGTGAAGGCGAAGCCGGAAAGTTGCTCGCCGAAATGCTGTACCATGTCGTTTCGTTCGAACTCGCCATGCACCAGCACGTCCAGCCCGATCTCCTCTTGCCAGCGAATAGCGGCCTCGATCTCCTTCTTCAAAAAGGTTTCGTAATCGACATAGCTGAGCTCGCCCTTCGCGTGAGCGGAACGCGCCTTGCGCACCTGAGGCGTCTGCGGAAAGGATCCAATCGTCGTCGTGGGGAATGGCGGCAGGCCGAGCGTGCGGGCCTGGACCCTGGAACGCTCGGCAAATGCGCTCTTTCGTTGCTTCATAGCGCCGTTGATGTCGGCAATCCGCCCTTCAACGAGCGGGTCATGGACCTTCGTGGATGTTGCGCGAGTCGCGGCAGCCTCGTCAGAAGCTTTCAATTCGCCGGCCACAGCATCTCTACCTTGGGACAAGGCCCGGGCCAGGATGACCAGCTCTTCGATCTTCTGGGCCGCGAATGCGAGCCATGACCTGATGTTCGCATCCAGTGCCGTCTCCATACGCAAGTCGATCGGCACATGCAGCATCGAGCACGAAGGCGCGATCTCGACTCGGTCCAAGGGCCAGCCCGCGACGATCGGCTTGACGCGGTCGAGAATGGCAGTGAGATTTGCGCGCCAGACGTTGCGGCCATTGACCAAGCCAAGCGAAAGCACCAGATCCTTAGGCGCGAGCCGACCAGCCGTCTCCAACTGTTCGGGAGCACGCGAGAGATCAAGATGCAGGCCCGCCACAGGCAGCGATATCGCCGTCTCGAGATTGTCTCCCAACGGCCCGAAATAAGTAGCCAGCATGATCTTCAGCTCGGGCGCGGCCTTCGACAGCTGCCCATAGGCAAATTCAAGTGCGGCTCGTTCGTTCCGGTTTAGATCGAGCACAAGCGCTGGCTCATCGATCTGCACCCAATCGGCTCCCGAAAATTTCAACCTTCGCAGGAGTTGCTCGTAGACCGGCAGAAGCCGCGGCAAGAGCGCGAGAGGATTGAAACCTTCGGCAGGTGACTTCGCCAGCTTGAGAAAAGTGACCGGTCCAAGGATGACCGGGCGTGTATGAATGCCCAGGGCTTTAGCCTCGAGGAAATAATCAACCGGTTTGGTCGACGAGAGTGTGAACGCCTGATCGTCGTCAAGTTCCGGCACAATGTAATGATAGTTGGTGTCGAACCATTTGGTCATTTCCATCGCGGTTAGGGCAGGGCAAGCTGCATGCTCCCGACCAGTGTCGCAATCCCCCGTCTGACCTTGTTTGCCGCGGGCCATGGCGAAATAGATCTCGAGTGGGAACTCGCCGCCATTCCATGCGTAGCGGGACGGCACGGCGCCGACCATGGCGGCGGTGTCGAGTACATGGTCGTAGAGCGAAAAGTCGTTCGACGGGATTTTCGACACACCGCGATCGCGCTGCTCCTCCCAGCTCGCGGCACGCAGCGCCTTTGCCGTCGCGAGAAGCTCGGCGGCGCAAGATTTTCCGGACCAATAGCTTTCAAGCGCGAATTTCAATTCCCGCCTGCGACCGATACGCGGCACACCAAGCGTTGCTACAGGAATTTGCTGAGAGAGAGTCATGCGATACCCCGATGGTTGGGGCGTGGGAGACAACGAAGGCGCCAGTGGGCCGGTACGAACGCCGGGCTGCAGCGGCCACCGAGACACCCCGCCCGTGGACAATAGTTCGCCGTGGCAGGTCTCCTGGCTCGGGGGTCATAGCCTCTCCCCGTCTTCCCGAGGCTGTTTGCCTCAGTGACATGAGTGGGGTCGGCTCGCCTCTAACAGTTGCGGGGGCAGCGCCGGCATCGCACCGGCTTCCCTCTTAGCTCCGCTGCGGCAGCGCCGTACGGAGAACCATGGCTTGGACACAATCTCAGCAGTCCGCTCTTTTGTCAATCTCGCATAAAGAAATCTTTATGTCATTATGTGAACGCACTTTGTACTATCGCAGTGATTTCCGAGTCGCGTGGAGGGGGGGCATGCGCCCGTGGAACGTTTCGCCGCTGAAGCTCGAGCGCTCCGCGCGCTTTCCGGCAGGGCGCTGTTGGGCAACTGCGGGACCTAATCCGCAAGGTCCAGGCCGACTGTGCGATCGATCTGGATACGAACAGCCACTCAGTGCCCTGGCGCCTGATCGGCGAGAGTGTCGAGGTCCTGGTGTTGGCTGGACGTATGATTCCTCCGCCATGCGGCCAGATGGTAGCGATCATGCCTGTTGCCGGACGGCAGTGGTACAATCCCTAAAGGGCTACGGCTTCCGACCAAATGCGTTGGCCCAACCGAAATCGCGCCTCAGACAAAGAAAAAGCCCGCTGCCGGGAGGAGGTGGCAGCGGGCTCTATTTCGAATGAGACGCGGGAGGAGGTGCGCCCCACTCAGCGTCGTCGGCACTACATCTGGGAGGAGTAGACGGCCGACAACATGATCATACCGACAGCAACGTATATTGCAATGCACAAATTTTATCTCGCAGTTGCAAAATCGCGCCGGATCCGCTTAGTCGAGCCTGAAAAGTCCGGTCAGCTGCGGCTTTCTTGCGGGCACGCTTGGCAGATGCCGGCGTTCCCGGATCCTTCGGCCTGCGACACTATGTTCATCGGGGCAGGACGGACCTCCTCCCATCCGCGCGTTTTGAGACCGCAGTCGGGATTCACCATCCGCATCGAGTGCCGTCTCGATGTCCACGTCAATCGTCACTGCACATCGAAAGGCTCTGTTGGAATGCCGTCGCGCATCTTTGATCCATTTATCGGGTGGATGATTGTTATTCCAACAATCAATTTTACCGTCCTATTGAAATCGTATTAGAGGATCCTGAATTGCAGCGCGTTGGGTATCCTCGTCGTGATTGGTGCGTCGACTAAGGCTGCCGGAAAGAGGTCGGCGACGGCATGTGCGGGATTGTTGGTATCGTTGGGCAACAGCCCGTGTCGGAGCGGTTGGTCGACGCGTTGAAGCGTCTGGAATATCGCGGCTATGATTCCGCCGGCATTGCGACGATCACCGAGGGCACGTTGCAGCGCAGGCGCGCTGAGGGCAAGCTCGTCAATCTCGAGACGAGACTGAAGGCAGAGCCGCTGAACGGCTCCATCGGCATCGCCCACACGCGCTGGGCAACCCACGGAGCGCCGACGGAAGGCAATGCGCACCCGCACTTTACCGGCGGTGTGGCCGTTGTTCACAACGGCATCATCGAGAATTTTGCCGAGCTGAAGGAGGAATTGACGGCCGCGGGAGCCGAGTTCCAGACCGCCACCGACACCGAGGTCGTCGCGCATCTCTTGGCGCGACACCGCCAGGAGGGGATGGGCCAGGGCGAAGCAATGCATGCCATGCTGAAACGCGTCAAAGGCGCTTACGCGCTCGCCGTCCTTTTTGAGGACGATCCGTCGAGCATCATCGCAGCGCGCAATGGACCACCGCTGGCAATCGGCCACGGCGACGGCGAGATGTTTCTGGCATCCGATGCGATCGCACTTGCCCCCTTCACGAATGAAGTCACCTATCTCATGGACGGTGACTGGGCCGTAATCGGCAAGGGGGGTGCCGATATCTTCGATTTCGACGGCTACCCCGTAGAGCGTCCGCGTCAGACCTCCATGGCCGCGGCTTATCAGGCCAACAAGGGCCAACATCGCCACTTCATGGAGAAGGAAATCTACGAGCAGCCCGAGGCCATCGGCCATGTGCTAGCCCATTATGTCAGCTTGATAGAGAATCGCGCCGATGCGGTTCCTATCTTCGATTTTGCCAGCATTCCGAGCCTGGCGATCTCTGCCTGCGGCACCGCCTACCTCGCCGGACTGATCGGAAAATACTGGTTCGAGCGCTATGCTCGCCTGCCAGTCGAAATCGACGTTGCGTCCGAATTTCGCTACCGCGAGATCCCGTTGTCGCCCCAGTCTGCTGCTCTTTTCATTTCGCAATCTGGCGAAACCGCCGATACGCTGGCCTCGCTGAGATACTGCAAGAAGCTTGGACTGAAAATTGGCGCGATCGTCAATGCCGCCGAATCAAGTATCGCTCGGGAGGCCGACGCGGTCTTCCCGATCCTTGCCGGCCCAGAGATCGGCGTCGCCTCCACCAAGGCCTTCACCTGCCAGCTTGCCGTTCTTGCCGCACTTGCCATCAGCGCCGCCCGGACCCGCGGAACGGTAACCGAAACTGAGGTGCAGGCGCTGGTCCGAAGCCTTGCCGAAATGCCGCGCATTATGAGCCAGGTCCTGAACAGCGTCCAACCTAAGATAGAGCTTCTGGCGCGCGAATTATCCAGGTATCATGACGTCCTGTATCTTGGCCGTGGCACCAGTTTCCCACTGGCAATGGAAGGTGCGCTGAAGCTCAAGGAGATTTCCTACATCCACGCCGAGGGCTATGCGGCGGGTGAATTGAAGCACGGTCCGATCGCATTGATAGACAAGAACATGCCGGTGATCGTCATCGCGCCATTTGATCGCTTTTTCAACAAGACCGTCTCCAATATGGAGGAAGTCGCTGCCCGTGGAGGGCGGGTTATCCTCATCACCGATCAAAAAGGAGCAACCGCATCGAAGCTAGACACGATGCACACGATCGTGCTGCCAGCTGTAGACGAGATTATCGCGCCGATGATCTTCTCGCTGCCCATACAGCTTCTTGCCTATCACACTGCGGTCTTCATGGGCACAGATGTCGACCAGCCGCGCAACCTCGCAAAATCAGTCACGGTCGAATGATTGTGATGCGCTCATAGCCGGGGGCGTCCATCGGAAATGCACTCCGAGTGACAAAGCGCGTCCGGCACTTGGATGTCGACGGGATGCAGATCAGGTACGTCGCAGGTGGATATATCGTAAGTTCTATCGATTGTGGGCGACCACACCGAATTCAGCCACGTTCGTTACTCGCCGGCGCCCAGTGCGCATGAGACCGAAAAAATAAAAATGGTGTTCGCGATCACGGAAACATCCGTGAAGTCGGATTGCCGCTGTATTTGATGCCGCGCGCCTGGAGATCGCCGCGAGCGGCCATGGCGCTAAACGATTGTTGTCCGGAAGATGGATGTCGACAAGGAATGCCGGCCGTAGCATCCTGCTCAAGCGGCAAAGTCATCACCACCGGCGGGTCTAAATTCAGGTTTCACGACCAGCGCGATTGAGCTCCGGTGCTTTGGGCGCAATCCTTGGCTCGCCCCTACAGCAGCCCGGCCTGCTCGGCTTCGCGGCGCAGGTTCTGGCGCGGGCGAGGACCGATCTGCTGGATCACCAGCCCGGCGGCCAGCGAGCCGAGGTCGCCGCAATCCTTGAGACTGCGTCCGGTCGTGTAGCCGTAAAGGAAGCCGGCGGCGTAGAGATCGCCGGCGCCGGTCGTGTCGACCAGCTCCTTGATCTTCGTTGCCTCGATGGTGACGGTCTCGTCGCCGCGCACGATGACCGAGCTTTTTTCGGAACGGGTGACGGCGGCTATTCCGCAATCCTTGCGGATGGCGGCGAGCGCTTCCTCGAAGGAAGCGGTCTGGTAGAGCGACTTGATTTCGTGGCTGTTGGCAAAGACGATGTCGACGGTGCCCGAACGCATCAGCTCGAGGAATTCGTCGCGGTAGCGGTCGACGCAAAAGGAATCCGACAGCGTCATCGACACTTCGCGTCCCGCCGCGTGCGCCAGCCTGGCCGTCTGGCGGATCGCTTCCTTGGCGCGCGGCGGATCCCACAGATAACCCTCGAAATAGGTCACCTTGGCGCCGGCTGCCTTGTCGGCCTCGACATCCTCCGGGCCAAGCTCGACACAGGCGCCGAGATAAGTGTTCATCGAACGCTCGCCGTCGGGCGTGACGAAGATCATCGAGCGCGCCGTCGGCGGCTGGCCTGTAAGCGGCCTGGTGTCGAAGGCCACGCCCTGGGCCTGGATGTCATGCGTATAGATCTCGCCCAACGCATCGTTGGAAACCTTGCCGAAGAAGGCGGCGCGCCCACCGAAGCTCGCGACGCCGGCGGCCGTGTTGCCGGCGCTGCCGCCCGAGGCCTCGATCGCCGGTCCCATGCGGCTGTAGAGCAGTTCGGCACGCCTCGTGTCGATGAGGTTCATCGCGCCCTTGATGATGCCGTTGGTCTCGAGAAAAGCCTCGTCGCACTGCGCGATGATGTCGACAATGGCATTGCCGATGCAAAGCACGTCATAATCCGGCATCAAAATCTCCAACGACTGCCGGCTTTCTGCCACGCCGGCCGGGCGCGATCAGTTGGGATGGGCTTTCCGCATGCCAATCTATTCGGCACGAGTCTCGCGGCGCTGCGAGACTTGCATCGCGCCGGAAGTGCCAGCCTCTCCCAGCTAGACTCAGGCTCTTCGCACCCGAAGTGCTCATACGTCGCGGCTTTGTGACCGGAAATAAATGCACCTGACGTGACCTCGCTGACCTCAAACACCCTTTGGGATTCCTACCATTCCTTAGCGATTTGATGTTGCAAAGCCTGTGCGAATTTTCTGGAAGGAGCTGTTACAATGCTCAACCGAAAACGCAACGTTATGCCGGAGACCATCCGAGGTGGTAGCGGGGTGATGGACCGCGCGACGGGCGGTGCAAAACGGCTATTTGACCGGTTTGCACTCCGCCGTCTGGCTGGTCTCAGTTGATTTAACCGTGTCGTGAAGCAGATAACAGGTGCCCACCTTGCCCGCTTAGACAGAGCGCGCGGAGGCCCGAGAGGGATTGCTGGCTGACGGTGCAGCGCCGGCAAAGTCACGCGACTGGACACGACCATTTCCGGTCAATCTCGCCAACGCGGCAGCGCGATAGGAAAATTCCCTACTCTGCTGCCGCTCAGGCGCAACAGTCCTCGTTAGGTGGAGGCTCGTCGGGTATCCGTGGGATGTTCCAAATATGCATTCATCCTTGGCTTTCTGGCCTCACAGTCAGGTACAAGGCGTAAGCCTCCACTCGTCTAATCCCTGGCCTCCACAGCATTTCCGACTTTGGGTTTACGCCAGCGACGTCGATCAAATGGGAACATAATGTAATCCCGCACGGTCAGCGGCTCGGGCTGGTTTCGCATGCCAACCTCCGGCCACTCATTCTTTTTTGGCCAGTATGCCGTTAGAAAAACCGTATCCCACAGGGTTGTGAAAAACCCATAGTTTCGGTGCCGGTGATGCGCTTCCATCGAGTGGTGGATGCGGTGGAATTTGTTGTCGCCAATGATGTATCGAAGCGGCCCAAGATTGATGCGGGTACTGGAGTGCGAAAGATGGGCCTGGAACGTGATCAGCGTCATGGCAACGATGGGCACCACGCCAGATTCAAAATGGACCAGAGCGAGTGGCAGTGCTACCAGCGCTGCGTAAACGAGTGGTTCGGAGATGTGATGATTGCAATTCCATGCCGTCAATTCGCGGATCGAATGGTGCGTAGCGTGAAGCCGCCAGAGGAATGGAACAGCATGCTGAGCGCGGTGCATCCAATAGTAAAAGAAATCGCCAGCAATCGCGACTAAAACCCCGGAAAGGACCGCCAACCCACTGCTGGCGATTGCGTTGTCAGAGTGGAGCAACGTTGCGAAATTGATCGTTACCAGCGGCTTTACTCCTAGCCAGGCCAGACCAACAGCGAAAAAGTGCCAGATAAACGCACCCAATCCGAGACGAATAAGCCAATTCCGCACCCCGCGAGCGTATGAGGCAAGACTGTATCGATAGGCCGGGAAGGTGAACTCCAGCGCGGCGCAGATGGTGGCGAAGACCACCACCAGCTCGAGCGAGTCCACGAAGATCTGCGATATATGATTAAAATCGAGAATTTGCATTTGTTTGCTCCGGCGAATCGTTCAAGCTGCGCGAGCTTCAGGTCGGAACATCGAGGCAGTCATTTTCGTCATCAGGGCGAATCCAATCGTTAGTAGATCTCCGGCACGGCCCGATAAATTCGAGGTCGGCACCCGAATTTGTATCCGCGCAGAAAGTACCAATTGCACGAAGCGGTCATGCAATTTACTTTTTCGTGCGCATTCAGCGGTGATTATTTCGTCGCTATGCGGGGCATCGCGGGAGCGGACTATGCGGGGTTATCCTGGATCGGTAAAATCGATTGTTTGGATGAGACGTATCCGTTTTCTAAATGGTCGGAAAAGCGCTTGGGCGAGTTGGCTTGCCAGAGGCGACAGACTATGCGTCAGTGTTGCGGCGGCAACTTGCCACGGCAAAAGAGTGTTGCAAAAATCAGCTAAGCGTCACGAGCACCGCGCGGCTGAGTAGTTGGTTGACAGAGGCAGGTCAGATGCGGGCTGCATCGTGACGCTCACAAATCAGCAGCTCGGCGCGCAGAGTGTCGACCGAGGGTCATCGCGACTTGCCAATGCAGGCTTTTCGGGGAAGTCCGCGTCGTGCGCGATGATTTCGACATGGCAATCGCCGATTTCAAAGCAGGTCACATTTCACCATCAATGGCTTTCTTGGTTCGCCAGTGGACCCCGGCTTTCTTCCATGCCGACCGGCAAAGTCTGGTCATAGGCGGGTGTTGCGCGTCCTTTTGGCGCCGGATTTCAAGGTGCGGCGAGCCCTGCCTCGCGCCGCAAGTCGTCGGCTCTGTCAGTCCTCTCCCAGGTAAACTCGGGCTCTTCGCGACCGAAATGACCATAGGTCGCAGTCTTGCGGTAAATCGGGCGTAAGAGATCAAGCATCTTGATAATGCCCTTCGGTTTGAGATCGAACAACTCAGGAATGAGCTGCTCGATCCTTCTTTCCTCGACCCTTGCTGTCCCGAAAGTATTGACCATGACAGAAACCGGACTGGCCACGCCGATCGCGTAAGCAAGCTGCACCTCGCAGACGTCCGCGAGTCCGCTAGCCACTATATTCTTAGCGACATATCGGGCGGCATAGGCTGCCGAGCGGTCAACCTTGGATGGGTCCTTGCCTGAAAAGGCGCCGCCGCCGTGACGCCCCATTCCGCCATAGGAATCGACGATGATCTTGCGTCCGGTGAGGCCGCAATCGCCGCGGGGCCCGCCGACCACGAACCGCCCTGTTGGGTTGACCAGAATTCTGATGCCTTCCGTGTCCAGGTCGGTCGGCAGGACCGGCTTTATTATTTCCTCGATGACGCCCTCGCGAACTGTCTCTTGCGAGACCTGCTCATTGTGTTGCGTCGACACGACGATGGTATCCAGGGCGACGGGGCGCAAGCCCTCATAGCGCACGGAGACTTGGGATTTCACGTCAGGGCGCAACCAGCTTAGCTGTCCGCCCTTGCGGACATCCGCCTGCCTTTTCGTCAAGCCGTGGGCGAGCTGGATCGGCAACGGCATCAAAGTATCGGTCTCGCGGCATGCATAGCCGAACATGAGGCCCTGATCTCCCGCTCCCTGTTCGAGATCCTGCCCTCGACCCTCGTCAACCCCTTGGCTGATGTCGGGCGACTGCTCGGTGAGGGCATGAATGACGGAGCAACGCCGGCCGTCAAAGCCAACCGCCTCATCGTCGTATCCAATATCAACAATCGTATCGCGGGCCACTTGGCCGTAGTCGACCGTCACATCGCTGGTAATCTCGCCAGCCAGAACGACGGTTCCTGTCTTCACCAAGGCTTCACATGTCTTCACCAGGGCTTCACAAGCGACGCGCGCCTTCGGATCGAAGCGCAAGACTGCATCGAGGATTGCGTCCGAGATGTTGTCGGCGAGCTTATCCGGGTGTCCCGCGCCAACCGATTCGGAAGAGAAAACGAACTGCCTAGCCATGAAATGCCTCGCTTCGGGTGTTGGAGTTTGCATGGGCATTTTTCTTAGCCCGCCTTATCTGTCGGTGATGCCCGGGACCTCGAACGCAGCGCATAAGTTGGCAACGTCTTTTCGCACGCTGGCATGAACATCCGGATCGTTGGGCTGGCGACAGACCAGGTCAATAAAGGCAGCGATTTGCACCATTTCCCCCTCGCGCATGCCCATTGACGTCACTGCTGGCGACCCCAAGCGAATTCCGCTTGTAACCGCCGGATCGCGCGGATCCCCCGGCACCATATTGAAGTTCGTAATGATGCCTGCCTTTGATAATCGCTCGGCATAGGCCTTGCCCGACAGTGGTCGATCGCGCATGTCAAGGATGAGCATGTGATTGTCGGTCCCACCGGTAACCAGGTCATAACCTCGCTCAAGCAGCGCCTGGGCCAGAGCCTTGGCATTCTTGACGGTCTGTTGCCCGTAGACACGAAATGCCGGGGTCGCCGCTTCCTGTAAGGCGACTGCTAGCGCAGCGATAACATTCATATGTGGCCCGCCCTGCAGGTGAGGGAAGACCGCGCGATCAATCCGCCTGGCGAGATTGTATTTGCTTTTCGGATGATAGAGCGCCTGGTACCGGTCCTCATTCCTCGACAAAATGAATCCACCGCGGGGGCCGCGGATCGACTTATGAGAGGTGCTGCTGACGACGTCGCAATGGCGCACGGGATTCGGATGAACTCCTGCCGCAATGAGGCCGCTGATGTGCGCAATATCAGCCACGAGATAGGCGTTCGCCTCCAGAGCAATTTCTGCCATTACCTCATAGTCAAAGACACGCGGATAAGCAGTTCCGCCGATCCAAATGAGCCGCGGCCGTTCCCGCTTAGCTGTGTCGCGCAAGAGGTCATGGTCAATTTGCTGGGTCTTTTCGTGTAGCCCATAGGGGACTCGTCGGTAGTCGGTTCCGGAAAAGTTGATAGCCCAACCATGGGTCAGATGACCGCCTTCCGGAATGGGCAAGCCCATGACTTTGTCGCGGGGCTTCAAAAGCGCGCGATAGACAGCCTGATTGGCCGGCGAGCCGGAATAGGGCTGGACGTTGGCGTGCTCGCTTCCAAATAGCCTCTTCAAGCGCTCGATGGCGAGGTTCTCAAGCTCATCGACGATCTCGTTTCCCGCATAGTAGCGCGCACCGGGGTACCCCTCGGCGTATTTGTTTGTGAAAATCGACCCGGTCGCTTCGAGCACTGCCGAGGAGGCAAAGTTCTCAGAAGCGATTAGTTTGAGCGTCGTGCGTTCCTGTCGCTCTTGTCTCAGGAGCAGTTCGTGCACGCAGCTATCAACCGAGGCTAAGGAAGAGCGTACATAAGAGTTCGACTGCGCGATGGCGCGCTCGGCAGAGTTGTCCATCATGGGCTCGCGCTCCAATTGGGTCGATTTATTTTTCGATCAAGCAGGCTGTCCCCTTCGGCTGCTCGTTTCGTATCGCTTCGAGTCGTTGTAAGTCTCGTTCATGATGGCCATCGCAGTGGGGCAGGAGATCGACGAGCAATTGGACCAGACCGCCGTGCTTGTCTTCTGGTTTGAGATGATAGGAGCGCCACGGGCGTTGTTCGTCGCAGCAAAGAAAGTCGGCTCTGGCGAGTAGCCGGACGTGTCGCACAACGCGATCGCGACGCAGATCCAAAATGTCTGCCAGCTCGCAGACTGTTAGATCCGCATGCGCGCAAAGGCCCAGGATTCGAAGACGATCAAAATGCGCTGCCGCCCGTAGGCGACTGACCAGTGTCATCATTGTTCTGCATCAAGCCGCATGGAAAGAATGGACACTCGTTGCACTGAATTTGTCATTGGGCGTTCTCCGCAGACCAGCAACTTTCGAACCGATATTGTCTCGTTGCTTATATCACAGACCGGACACTTTCGAGATCGCGAGGATACGTACTTATTTCCACGCATGTATTGTTTTGAACCAGCAGTGATTGAGTTGGAGCAACCCACGACGGCAACTCTTCTTGATATTCACGTCTAGTCATAGGTTTCGTGCGGTTCGGCGGTCGCAGAATAGGAAGGACCGCGGTTTTGAGTCCTCTGGCTGGCCTGATACGTTGAGATAAACCTACCATTCTTAGCGATTTCGGGTTGCTAAGAGTCTATGAATTTCTTTGAAGAAACTGTTGCAATGTCTGCTCCCCGAGATGCCGCTCAAGATGGGCCGAGCCCCAAAGTTTCGAACCAATGGGACAACATGGTAGGGATGGAAGAATGCCAAAAACGTCCTTGCTTCGAAGCGCATCGATCGTGGTACGGGCCTGCGGCTTTTGGATTTTGAAGACGTGCTCGACAAGATCGGGCCAGCAGTCGCAACCGCGCTGAGATGAACGCATAAGGCGTGAAAGCGCTTGATGGTGGTGCCTTCGTTACGCTCCAGGCAGCGTGACCGTCGACGCCACTTCGAAGACGTCAAGCAGAATTGCCAGCCCGACGCCGCAGGCGGTCAGGAGGAGGCCGGCCATGAAAATGCGGTTGGCCCGTTCGTAGACGTGGCGTCGCAGCGAGCTGATGTCGAGCAACAGCGACAGCGCCCGCATCTGCGAGGCTATGCCGACCAGGATTGGGACCACTGCGAACAGGTCGTAAAATCGCCACGGCACCGGGTTTGCCGCCCAATGTGTGACGAAACCCAGGGAAAACGCCAGCAATATGCCGACGACGGTGATCGTGCCGTTGCGGAAGACGGTCTCGATCGGTTCTTCCTTGGGATTGTGCTCGTCCAATTGTCTCTCTCTGCAGGTCTGCGCAGTCGTCGCACAGATGTGAACTGATCCTAGGGCTCCTTTCGAAGGCTGGATTTTGCGACTTCGGGCTGATGACGTCATCGGGATCGATCAATGAGTCCACCTCTTGATATGGGAAATGAGCAAAACTAAGTCGGCATGGGCGCAATGCTGACGAAGGGTGCCAGTTCGAGCGGGCCGCTATTGGCGCGCGGTGCGGAGGCCAACGACAGTTCAGTCTGACGGTATCCTAGTCAGTGGCATTGAGGCCGACGAGGAAGCGGCAGGCGGCATCATACGGGATATGATCCGATTGGAAGTCCTGGGCGTGGCCATCATTGATCAGGAGTGCCTGCCAACCTCGGTGCCAGCTCAGGAGCTCAATATACGCCCGCCACCTTGCTCATATTCTGCGAGCCTCAAGGATCGTCGCCAATTTTGTATCGATGAGGAAAGCCATTGCGGTCGGCTCCAAAACCGGCGTCGTATGGGCGCTGCCGTGAAGAACATTTGCCATAGGGCATCCTCACCCTGTCGACTGAGGTTTGACGATGCGCCATTACGCTCGGGGACTGCACGTCTAGCTCCCGCCGCTTATTGTCGCCCGAACCGAGAATCATTCACCAATCGACGAACCAGAGCCACAAAAGCGGTCTGGGTCCAGATGCTTTCGTCATGAGACACCGGCCGGCGAACATGATCCTTCGAGGCGAAGCAGGGGCGACTATCGCGAGCCCGATCCTCACACGGGGTTCTTCGAAATCTTTTCGAAGACAAGAAGCTTGGCCTGGAGCACGGCTTTCTCGATCGAATCCCCGGTCGCCAGATACGCCGCAATCGCGCTGGCCAGGATACAGCCAGTGCCGCGCATCGATCCGGCAAGCCTGGGCATGTCGAAGCGGATGGGTTCCCGGCCGCGGCTCAACAGGATATCTGTGGACCTCGGCCCTTCCGCGTGGCCGCCCTTGATGAGCAGCGCCTGCGGCCCTTCCGCAAGCAATCGCCTTTCCTGCCGCAGCGCGTCATCGTCGCCCGCGGCCAATTCCGAGCCGGTCAGCACCGCCAGTTCAATGAGGTTGGGCGTGACCAGGCGGCAAAGCGGCATGAGATCACGCTTCATGACGTCGATCGCACTCGATTCCAGCAGCGGCCTGCCTGACGAGGAAGCCAGCACCGGATCGAGGATTGCCGGCGTGCGCGGATTTTCGCGCAGCACGGCGGCGACGGCAGCGATGATCTGCGCAGTTGCGAGCATGCCGATTTTGATGGCCGCCACCGCGTTGGCCTGCAACGCCGCCCGCATTTGATCGGCCACCAGGCCGGGTTGCATGTGACGGATATGCCCGACGGCGTGGTGCGTCTGCACCGTTACGGCGGTAACAGCAACGCAAGTGCGCAGGCCGAGTGAAGAGATCGTTTCGATATCGCGCGCAATTCCGGCACCCCCGCTAGAATCCGATCCGCCAACGACAAGCACATTCAGGTTTTGACTCAGCGCCATTCCTCCGTCTTTTCGATCCATTGCGCGGTGCGCGCTTCGGGATCTGGGTTCAGCGTTATGTCCGTCACCACCGCCGCGCTGTCGGCTCCGGCCTCGAAAACACCATCAAGCCGCTCGGGATTGAGACCGCCGATGGCGACCAGCGGAATGGGTGCGACGGCGTCCTTCCAGGCGCGAACCCTTTCGAGCCCCTGCGGCGCCCATTTCATCTTCTTCAGGATGGTCGGATAGACGGGACCAAGCGCTACGTAGTCGGGCCTGGCGGCCATGGCCATCTCCAGTTCGTCATGATCATGGGTGCTCAGCCCGAGCCTGATGCCGGCCGCCCGTATCTTAGGGAGGTTTGCGGTCCGCAGATCCTCCTGGCCGAGATGGACGAAGTCGCAGCGCTCCTCGATCGCCAGCCGCCAATGATCGTTGACGATGAGCTGGCAATTGTGTCGTGCGCACAAGGCCTTTGCCTCGCGGATTTCTGCGCGCAGCCTCCCCTCGTCCATGTCCTTGATGCGGAGCTGCACCAGCCTGACGCCGAG
>LM655198.1:1679-1805 GCA_000824825.2 Mesorhizobium sp. ORS 3324 | reverse complement strand
GCATCGACCGCCTTGCTGAAAGCACGCGCCATGCCCACCGGATCGGCAGCCTTGGCGACCGCCGTGTTGAGGAGCACGGCGTCAAAGCCGAGTTCCATGACGGTTGCCGCGTGCGATGGTCGTCCG
>LM655198.1:374-1579 GCA_000824825.2 Mesorhizobium sp. ORS 3324 | reverse complement strand
ATCGGCGCGCACCACGGCATCAGCACCTTGCAGCCTGCCTCGAGCAGCCGCTCGGCGACGACAAGGTCGTCGGTGGTGTAGGGGAATACAGTGAAGCCGTCCTCGCAAAGGATGCGTGCCGCCTCGACCAGAGCGAACACATCGGGCTGCAGCGTGTCGTGGTTGCCGATCACTTCGAGCTTGATCCAGGACGTGCCGAAGACCTCGCGCGCCATCTTGGCTGTCGTCACGGCTTCCTTCACGGAGTGACAGCCGGCGGTGTTCGGCAGCACCCTCACACCGAGCGAACGGATCAGCGACCAGAATTGTTCGCCGGCCCTGCCGCCGGCCGTTTCCCGGCGCAGCGAGACGGTCACCACCGAGGTGCCCGACGCCTTGACCGCCTCGGTAAGGATCGCCGGCGAAGGATATTGGGCGGTGCCCAGCAGCAGGCGCGAGGCCAACTTTGTCCCGAGAAGATCGAACATCGGCTAGCCTCCCTGCATGGGCGACAGGATTTCGATCCGGTCGCCGTCGCTCAAACGGAATTCAGGGCGTGCTGCGGCGGGCACGACATCGCCATTGAGCGCGGTGGCGAGCCAGCCACCCTCATAGTCAAGCTCCTTCAAAAGGGCGGCGAGCGTCGTCGCCTCGACCTCAAGCGCTTCGCCATTGACGATCAGCTTCATTGTCAAACTCCAGGCCGACAGATCAATTGTCGGCAGATGCATTAAAGAGAAGGCTGGCAGCCTGCTCGGCCATGGCCGGTGAGAGCAGGAAACCGTGCCGGTAAAGACCGTTGATCGTGATCGTGCCGTCCTTCCGACGCTTTGCCCGCGGCAGGTTGTCGGAATAGGCAGGGCGCACGCCCGCTCCGGTCTCGACGATTTCGGCCTCACCGAACGCCGGATGGAGTGCGTAGGCCGCGTTGAGCAGCTCCATCAGGGAACGGGCGGTGATCGGCCCGTCGTGGTCGCTTTCGATCATGGTCGCACCGACCATGAAGTGATGATCGGCCCGCGGCACGATATAGATCGGATGGCGCGGATGGAGGAGACGCACGGGCCGGGCAAGCGAGACATCACGTGTGCTCAGGAGCAGCATTTCACCGCGCACGCCGCGCAGGTCGTCGTCGCCTTGCGCGATGCCCGTGCAGTCGATCACCTGATCGAAGTCGGAACAGGCAATTTCGCCTGCCTCGAAGAGAAATACGACGCCCATGGCGC
>LM655198.1:0-274 GCA_000824825.2 Mesorhizobium sp. ORS 3324 | reverse complement strand
CGGCCGGCAAGATCGGGTTCGAGAGTGGCAATCGCCTCTTCGTCGACGGACTGACAATTGCACGTGCGAGCCGCAAAGCGGGCAAGCTCGGAGGCGTCGCGCGCATGGGCGACAACGAGAGTGCCGGCCCTTGTCACGAGTCCAGGCAGTGCCCTTTCCCACCAGTCGGCCGAAGTTATGCCGAGCGTGACAACCGCCTCCTCGGCGCTTTCGCCTTCGCACCAGGGGGCGAGCATGCCGCCGGCGAGCCAGGAGGCATTGCCGCCTATCCGGC
>LM655193.1 GCA_000824825.2 Mesorhizobium sp. ORS 3324 | reverse complement strand
AAGCGGTACCAAAGCACGCCTTCCTCCGGCAGCTTTGGGACCCCTTGGCCAGCAATATAGGCGGAGCCGATATCGGTCCTGGCTCGGAGATTGCCAAGCGCGGCGGCCCGAAGGTAAAAATCGAACGCGCGACCATAGTCGATCTCGCGCCCCATGCCGACGCGTGCCATGTAGCCCATGTTGATGAGCGCTGCGCTGTACTGCTGTTTGCCGGCCAATTCGTAGAAATGCTCAGCCCAGCTATAGCGCCTGGCGATTTCTAGTACGCGGCCGAACTGAAACTGCAAGCGCGGGTTATCGCTGTCGGCAGCCAGTGCAAAGGCGCAAGCGCGCAACGCGTCCCGAACGTTGACGAGCCCGTTGGTGACACCAGGCACCGCTCGCTGTGGATCGTTGGGATCGGCGGCGTAGAGATCGCAATCCGTGACCATCGACCGCATACCACGCTGCGTGTCGGGCAGGTTGCTCGGCCAAATTCGAAAGGTCTCGCTGTCGGCGCGCTCTTTTTCCAGGCGGAAGACGGAATCCGAGATTGGTCAGTGACTGGAGTTCAGACGTGTGCTCTTCCGATC